>CAWJHV010000014.1:0-95077 GCA_963842795.1 uncultured Solirubrobacterales bacterium
GGCCTGCGGGCGATCCTCCCATAGGACCGGCGAGGTGTGAGCGGTTCACACCCAGGGTGGGCCGCCGCTCGGGGCCGCGCCGCCAAGATTCACGCATGACCCGCGCCACGAAGCTCCTGGCAGCGGCCCTCACGACGGCCCTGATCCTCGCCGGCGCCGCCCCGGCCCCGGCCGCCGTGGTCAAGGAGATCAAGGACATTCGCCCGGGCGAGCTCCGCTCCAAGCCCAGGCGCATGGTCTCCTACCGCGGCCAGGTCTACTTCGACGCGAACGACGGCGTCCACGGCGACGAGCTGTGGCGAACCGACGGCAGCAAGAAGGGGACGAAGCTGGCGGTCGACATCGTGCCCGGCGCCGAGTCCTCGTCGCCGACCGGGCCGATCATCAAGGTCGGCGACCGGCTCTACTTCTCCGCGGGGGCGAGCGGTGATCGGAGCGTGTTCGCCAGCGACGGCACCCCCGCCGGGACGGCGCCCGTGCCGGGGACCGAACGGCTGAATCCGTTTGCCTTCGTGCCCGGCGTGGATCGCTTCTACTTCCGCGTGCCGATCGAGGGAGGGACGGAGCTCTGGGCGAGCGACGGCACAGGCGCGGGCACGCACGCGATCAGCACCGTCAACTCGAGCCAGTCGCAGGACTGCCCGGGGCTCGGCGCGGGGACCGCGAACAGCGTCGCGGTCGTGGGCAGCCTGGCTTTTTTCTGCTCGATAGACGCCGAGCACGGCGCCGAGCCGTGGGTCACCGACGGGACACTCGAGGGCACGCGCATGGTCGCCGACGTCGTCGAGGGTCCGGACTCGTCGAAGCCGATCGGCTTCACCCGCTTCGGCGACGAGGTCGTCTTCTTCGTCGTGCGCCAGGGGGTGGCCGAGCTATGGCGCGGCGACGGCAGCGAGGCCGGGACGAGCCTGGTCACGACCATCCCAGCCGACCAGCGGGTGGGTCAGCTGCTGGTGTCCGGCGCGCGCGTGTTCTTCTTCGCCGCCACCAGCGACAGGTCGGTGCTGTGGAGCACCGACGGCACCCCGTCCGGGACGACGGCGCTCGGTGGGCTTCCGTTCTTCGCCGGGAGCAGCGAGATTGCGCCCGGCCCCGACGGAACCGTGCTCTTCGCGCCGTACCGCAAGCGGACCGGCGCGGAGCTCTGGCGCAGCGATGGGACGCGCGCGGGGACGCGGTTGGTCAAGGACATCGCCCCGGGCCACGATCGCCATGGCTCCGGGCGCTCGTCCGGGCCCGAGCAGCTGACGGCGGCGCGCGGCAAGACCTTCTTCACCGCCACCGTTCCCAAGCGGGGGCGGGAGCTGTGGCGAAGCGACGGGACCCGGCGAGGCACGAAGCTCGTCGGCGAGGTCCGGCCCGGCCCGCCCGGCGCCGACATTCACGAGATCACGCCGATCGGCAACCGCGTCTTCTTCGCCGCCGCGACCGCCCGGCACGGCGATGAGCTCTGGATGGCGCAGCGGCGCTGACCGGTGGTGGGCGGCTGTGACGAAATCGCTGTCACGCCGTAGTCCGGGCAGATGAGCGCACCGCAGAACAGAGGCTGGCTGCCGTATGCGGTCGCGACGATCGCATTCGCGGCAGGGCTGCTGATCGCCGCCTCGGCGCTGCTCGGCGGCTCGGGCCCCGAGCGAGCGGACGCCGCGGTGGCGGGCCCGGGGCTGAAGCGGATGCACTCATGCGACGGGCTGCGCTCCTACCTCACGCGCCATCGCTCGGCCGTTGCCGGGCCGCTCGCAGACGTGTCGCGCACCGACGCGTTCGCGGGCGCTGCCGCTCCCGCCGCCGCCGCCGAGACCGGGCCGGCGGACTCGCCGACCAACGTCCAGGAGCAGGGCGTCGACGAGCCCGACATCGTCAAGAGCGCCGGGTCGACGCTGTTCACGGTCGACGGGAACCTCCTGCGGGCCGTCGACACCGGCGACGGCACGCCCTCCCTGCAGGGCTCGGTCGAGCTTCCGCGCGGCCCGGCGAACGCCCCCGTGGCCGACTATCAGCTGCTGGTCGCCGGCGACCGACTGCTCGCGATCGGGTCCAGCTACGGCTATCCGGTCGCGATCGAGGACGACGTCGGCATCGTCGCGCCGGACGTCGCCTATCCCGGCAGGCCGCGCACCATGGTCGCCGAGGTCGACATCTCCGATCCGGCGGCGATGGCCGTGTCGCGGACGATGGCCTTCGACGGGTCCTACGTCGATGCCCGTCTCACCGGGTCGACCGTTCGCCTGGTGAGCTCCGACTATCCCGCGGCGGGGCCGGGCGAGTCCGGCCACGGGCGCGCCCTGGTGCCGGGCATGACCCTGCGCGACCGGGCGGCCGGCACCCGCCGGCACCGCAAGCTCCTCGGCTGCGCCGACGTCAGCCGGCCCTCGCGGTTCGCGGGCTCGGGAATGCTCTCGGTGCTGACGATCGACCTCCGGCGTGGCCTGCCCGCCGTCGACGCCGACGCGGTGCTCACCGACGGCGAGATCGTCTACGCGTCGCCGACCGCGCTCTACGTCGCCACCGAGCGCTGGAGCGGCGCCACCGACCCCTCCGGCTCGCAGGTGCGGACCGAGATCCACCGTCTCGACACGACCGACCCCGAGGCGACCGAGTACGTCGCCAGCGGCGCGGTGAGCGGCCACATGCTCAGTCAATGGTCGATGTCCGAGCAGGACGGCCTGCTGCGGGTGGCGAGTACGACCTCGCCGCCGTTCGACGCGGCGGGTGCGCAGGTCGGTAGCAGCGAGAGCTTCGTCACCGTCCTCGCTCCCGACGGCGACCGACTGCGAGCGGTCGGGCGCGTGGCGGGCCTCGGTCGCGGCGAGGAGGTCTACGCGGTCCGCTTCGACGGTGACACGGGCTACGTCGTCACCTTCCGCCAGGTCGACCCCCTCTACCTGCTCGACCTCGCCGATCCGACCGCGCCGCGGGTGGTCGGCGAGCTCAAGATCCCGGGGTACTCGGCCTACCTGCACCCGGTCGGCCCGGGGCTCCTGCTCGGGGTCGGGCGCGACGCCGGCCCGGACGGCGTGACGCGGGGCGTGCAGGTGTCGCTCTTCGACGTCTCCGACCCGGGCGCGCCGGTGCGCCTCGACCGCGAGCCGTTCGGCGGCGGCGCCAGCTCCGAGGTCGAGTACGACCACCACGCCTTCTCCTGGTTCGCCGGCGACCGCCTCGCGATCCTGCCGATCGACTCCTACCTCGGCCTGCGGCCGAGCCACTTCGCAGTCGGGCTGCGGGTGACGCCCGGGTCGGTGGACCCGCTCGGGAGGGTCGCGAAGCTCGGCGGCGGGACCTCGTACCGATCCGAGATCAGGCGCACGCTCGAGCTCGGCGGCCGGATCTACGCGATCGCGGCGAACGGCATCGACGCCTACGAGCCGGCGACCCTCGCCCCGGTTGGCGCGCTCGACTACTGACGAACGGCCCGGGGCCCCGCCACCGGACGAATCTACGGGTTGTCAGGGGCGCCGGTTCGTGAGAGGGTGGGCGCTGAGGGGGCGGCCCTCGGAGGTTCTCCATGCGCGCGTCGCGGATGCGGGCGTCTGGCCGCCCCTCACGAGTCACTTAGAGAAAGGGAAGGCATGCGCATCATGAGCACGCGATCGGCGCGTAGACAGAGGGCTCGCCGGGGAGGTGGGCGCAGGGCCGTAGCCGGCTTTGCCCTGCTCCTCGTCGCCGCCATCGTGCCGGCCGCCGCCACGGCGGGAACTGGGGCCGCCGGATCGGACCGGTCGCTCGATTCCAACGTCATCGACGGCAGCTACATCGTCGTCTACAACGACTCGGCGGAGTCGGTGGGCGCGGCGACCGACGCCCGCGAGGCCGAGCTCGGCTTCAAGAGCACGCATCGCTACCGCTCGGCGGTGAACGGCTTCTCGGCCGAGCTCACCGACGACCAGGTCGACGCGCTCTCGAGCGACCCGGCGGTCGACTTCGTCCAGGCCGATCGCATGGCGCACGCCTCGGCGTTCGTCCCCCGCGTCGCCGGCGAGCCCGTGTCGCCGACGGGCGTCCGCCGGATCGTCGCGGCAAAGGGCAATCTCGTCCGCCAGAAGGCGGTCGACAACGTCGCCGTGATCGACACCGGCATCAACCTCAGCCATCCGGACCTCAACGCCGTCAACGGCAAGGACTGCGTCGATCTGGGCACCACGGCGGAGGACGGCAACGGGCACGGGACCCACGTCTCCGGCACGATCGGGGCGGAGAACGACGGCGCCGGCGTGACCGGTGTCGCCCCCGGCACGAGGATCTACGCGGTACGGGTGCTCAACAACGCCGGCAGCGGCTCGTTCGCGCAGATCATCTGCGGGATCGACTGGGTGACCGCGAATGCCGCGACGAAGAACATCGAGGTCGCGAACATGAGCCTCGGTGGGGCCCTTGGCGGGGCGCAGTCGGCCTGTCCCGGGACGTCTGATGCCATGCACCTCGCGATCTGCAACGCAACGGACGCGAACACCAACGTGACCTTCGTGGTCGCGGCCGGGAACAGCGCCTACGATTTCGACTTCGCGCCGAATCCAGACGTGCCCGCCGCATACAAGGAGGTGCTGACCGTCACCGCGATGTCGGACTCGGACGGCAGGCCGGGTGCGCTCGGACCGCGTCCGAGCTGTCGCAGCGACGCGTTCGACGATCGGGAGGCCCCGTTCTCGAACTTCGCCCACACGGCGGCCGGCCGGGCGCACACGATCGACGCGCCGGGCACCTGCATCCGGTCGACCTGGCTCGCGGGCGGCTACAACACGATCTCGGGGACGAGCATGGCCAGCCCTCACATGGCGGGCATCGCGGCGCTCTGTCACCGTGAGCTCGGAAGCCCGAACGGACCGTGCCAGGCGAGGACGCCCGCGCAGAACATCGCCTATCTGCGCAGCCAGGCGGACACGTACAACACGGCGAACCCGAACTACGGGTTCCTGCACGACCCGATCTCGACCCCGTTCGCGGGGGTCTACTTCGGGTTCCTGAGCAGGGCCCCGAACCCGCTGCCCTAGAGCGGCGCGACGCACACGGGCGACGAGAGCCCCCGGCGGGGGCTCTCGTCGCCTGCCTGGGCCTAGGGCTGGTAGCGCGCGATCGCCGCCGCCATCTCGTCCTGGGCGTGGTGAGCGGCGTCGATCGAGACGTCGTTCATGAGGATCGAAAAAGCGATGGTGTGCCCGCCGGCCGTGCAGTAGCCGGAGAGCGCCGAGACCCCGTCGAGGGTGCCGGTCTTGGTCGCGCAGTTGCCGGCCGCGGCGGTCCCCTCCATCCGGTCGGCGACGGTCCCCTCCTGGCCGGCGATCGGCAGCGAGTGGCGGAAGGCGGCGCCGTCCTCGGGATCGCGGGCCATCGCGACCAGCAGCTTGCCCACCTCATGCGGTGAGACCGCGTTGCGGCGCGAGAGCCCGGAGCCGTCGACGGCCTGGATGTCGGTGCCGGCCGACTGCGCGAAGCTCTCCACCGCGCGGGCGCCGGCGATCCGCGTCCCACGCTTGCCGCGCTCGGCCGCGAGCCGCTTGAGCAGCATCTCGGCGAAGAAGTTGTTCGAGGGCACGTTCGTCTCCTCGATCAGCCTCGATGCGGTCGGCGAGGCCACCGAGGCCAGCGGATCGCGCCGGAGCCGGCTGTCCGAGAGGTTGGCGCGCCCGACACGGCCGTCGACCTTCACGCCCCGCTTGCGCAGGGCCTTCGTCAGCGCCTCCGCGGCGACCAGCTCGGGATCGTGGGCGTAGCCGCCGCCGTCGTAGCCGTCGTTGAAGGAGAGGCCCGAGAGCGGGCTCAGGTCCGGTCCCGCGCGACGCTCGCGGTCGAAGATCGTGTCGTCGGCGAGCACCCGGCCCGTGATCCTGCGGACCCCGGCCCTGGCGACGTTGCGTGCCAGCTCCGAGACCCGGGTCACAGGCTGGTCGTTGGCCCCGGCGAAGCGCGCCGTGCCGAATGCCGGGTCCCCGTCGCCGACGATCACGAGGTCGCCGGCGAGGGTCGAGCGCGGCCCGGCGGAGACCTTGCCGTCGGCGTAGGCGCGCGTCTGCAGCCTTGCCTTCGGGCCGAGCGCGTCCAGGAACGCGGCGGTGGTGAACAGCTTCTCGTTCGAGGCCGGAATCCGGCGCTTGTCGGCGTCGTTTCCGAACAGCTGCCCGTCGCCGTTGGCGTCGACGTCGAAGACCCAGGCGCCGCTGGAGCCGCCTGCCCCGGCGAGGTCGTCGGCGAGCGCAGAACGCAGCTCGGAGGCTCCCAGACCGCGTGCGAAGGCGCTCGGAGCGGCCCCGACGACCAGTGCGACGGCGACGGCGAGCGGGCGGAGCAGGCGTCGGGGGATCATGCGAGCGGGGCGGTACCACCGTACCGATTGGAATAATTCACCGGGAGATGGGGAAAGTCGTCGATTTCGAAGCCGCCGGCGAGGGCCAGGGGCCCCGCCGCGGCCGCGGGCGCCGCCGGCCGTCGAAGACGGCCCTGGTGCTCGGCGGCGGCGGTTTTACGGGCGGCGTCTACGAGATCGGAGCGCTGCGGGCGATCGATCTCCTGGCGACGAACACGACCGTGAACGAGTTCGACGTCTACGTCGGCACCAGCGCTGGCGCCTTCGTCTCCAGCCTGGTCGCCAACGGCGTCACGCCGGAGGAGATGATGCGGGTTCTCAACCGCGATCTGCCCTCCCCGATCCGGGACATCGACCTCGCAACCCTGCTGACGCCCAACTACCGCGGCTTCCTCAAGGGCTCGCTTACCTTCCCGTTCAAGCTCTACGCGCTCCTGCGCGAGCTCGCGACCCACGTCGGCGAGGTCTCGGCCGTCGACCTCGCGACCGGGCTCGCCACGCTGCTGCCGAAGGGCCTCTATTCCGGGCGCGGGATCGAGCGCTACGTCGAGGAGGTGCTCTCCGACCCGGATCGCAGCAACGACTTCCGGCTGCTCGAGCGCGAGCTCTACATCACCGCCACCGACCTCGACACCACCGAGCGCGTGATCCTCGGTGAGGGGGAGTGGGCCGAGGTCCCGATCTCGGCCGCCGTCGCCGCCTCGGGGGCGCTGCCCGGGATCTACGAGCCGGTCGAGATCGCCGGGCGCGAGTTCATCGATGGCGGCATCCTCTCGACCACCAACGTCGACGTCGCGGTCGAACGCGGGGCGAAGTTCGTCGTCGTCATCAACCCGCTCGTCCCCTACGTCAACGACTTCCGCAAGAACATCCCGACGATCACGGGCTCGCGCGCGCAGCGGATCTCCGACATGGGCATCGGCGCGGTGCTCAACCAGACCTTCCGCCTGCTCTCCCACGACCGGCTGCATCGCGCGGTCGAGATCTGGGAGGAGCGCTATCCGGGGGTCGACATCATCCTGATCGAGCCCGAGCTCGACGACGAGCTCATGTTCGGGACCTCGATCCTCGACTACCGCGAGCGCCTGCAGATCGCCAAGCACGGGTTCGAGTCGGTGACCCTCAAGCTGGCCCGCGACTACGACCGCTACAAGGCGATCGCCGAGCGCCACGGGATCGAGATCTCCGCGCGCCGCGTCCGTCACGTGCTCGACCAGGTCGAGCGCGACCGCGAGAAGCTCTCCGCCTGGAGGCGCGTGCTCGAACAGACGACATCCGCCCTGTTGCGCTCCTCCGGGCCGGCTGGCGCCGACGAGCCGACGGCCGAGGAGTCGGCCGACGCCTGATCCCGGCGAGGCCGCCCTCAGCGACAGATCCGCACCCGCTTCTGGAGGCTCAGTACGCGCCCGTCGCGCATCTCCGCGATCACCCGCAGCTGCGGCCTGCGCTTCTCGCGCAGTAACCGCGGACGGATCTCCTTCTTGAACGGGCTCGAGGTGTCATGGCCGGCCCGTCCGGGGCCCACCGCGAACGTGGCCCGCACCAGCTGACCCGCGACCGAGCCCCGAACCCGGGCGAGGAAGTCCTTTGGCCCGCGGCACGAGCGCCCGTGCTCGCGGTGGGAGCGTGACAGCTTCAGCTTCAGGTCCGGCTTGGTCCGGCAGCTCTCGCCGGCGCAGCTACGCAGCTGCGCCAGGCGGGCGGCGAGGGCGGCCTCGACCGCGTCGTAGGCTGGGTTCGTGACCAGGTTCTGCAGCTGGTACGGATCGGCCTCGAGGTCATAGAGCTCGAGCTCGCCGGTCGCGTTCTCGACGTAGACGTAGCGGCTGGTGCGCACGGCGGCGAAGGTGCCGCTCTGGACGACTCCGTCGTCGTCATCGTCGAGCTGGTCGCCCTTCTCGAGCAGCAGCTCACGGCCGTGGAACCGATTCGGGTGCTCGGCGAACGGCAGCAGCGACTTGCCGTCCTCGTTCAGCCCGGCGGTCGCGCCCGTGGCATCGAGGATCGTCGGCGCCAGATCCGCGTTGACGGAGAGATCGTCGACCGTGACGGCCTCGGGCACGCCGGGCCCGCGGATCACGAGCGGCACGCGGACGGCCTCCTCGTAGACGCGGTTCTTGCCCGTCTTCACCCGGTGCTCCCCGGCGAAGAAGCCGTTGTCGGAGGTGAAGACGACGAGCGTGTTGTC
Source organism: uncultured Solirubrobacterales bacterium (assembly GCA_963842795.1). Classification (GTDB taxonomy): domain Bacteria; phylum Actinomycetota; class Thermoleophilia; order Solirubrobacterales; family 70-9; genus WHSW01. The sequence goes on from CAWJHV010000014.1 coordinate 8,490, forward strand.
GAGCTCGCCCGATGCCCGCAGCGCCGCGATGATCCGGGCGACCCCCTCGTCGACCGAGAGCAGCGACTCGATCCGGCAGCGGTAGCGGCGCTGGATCTCGGTGACTTCGGTGTCGGTGAGCGTCGGCAGCGCCTGGATCGCGGCCGGCTTGTCGGAAACGTCGGCCTCGTTGAAGTTCGGCGGCACCGGCAGCGGCTCGGAGTTGAAAGCGGTCGCGTGGCGCGGCGCCGGCTTCGGCGCCCCGTTGCCGCAGTTGGCCGGCGGCTGCGGGTTCGGGTTCGGTCCGCCCGCATGCGGCGCCGTGTACATGACCCCGAGGAAGAAGGGCCCGCCCGGGGCGCTGCGGTTGATCGCGTCGACGGCGAGGTTCGAGAACACGTCCTGCTTGAAATCGGTGACTGCGCTGCCGTAGCCGACCAAAGAGCCGTTCTGGTTGAGCTGGTAGTCGTAGACGCTCTGCGTCGTCCCGGCGGTTGCGGCGTACCACTCGTTCCAGCCCGGCGGCACGTAGGCGGGATCGCTGCCGCCCTCCCCGTAGCCGTTGAGGTACTTGCCGACGTGGACCGTGTGGTAGCCCGCCGCCTGCAGCCACACCGGCAGCGTGCTCGAGTCGTTGAAGTTGGCGAAGCCGCCGTCGGGCGGCCCGTTGCCGAGCACGTGATGGTTGTGCGCGTACTGGCCGGTGTAGAAGGTCGCACGGGACGGGCAGCAGAGCGGCCAGTTGGTGAAGTTGTTGACGAAGGTGGCGCCCGGCGCCGCGAGCTCGCTCTGGACGGTCGCCATCTTCGAGAGCGACGCGGCGGTCTGGTCGTCGGTCATCACGACGACGACGTTCGGCCGCGGTTCCGAGCCGCCGCCCTGCGCGCCCGCGAGGTCGTCGCCGGCGGTCCCGGCCACCGCGGCCACCGCCAGCGCCAAGGCCCCCACCCAGCGCCGTGCTCCCATCGCCCCCTTAACACCGGCCGGGCGGCGGAGTCGCGCAGCGAGACGTCGCGTCCCTCAGGACGCGTACATGCCCTCGATCTGGCTCTCGTACTTGTCGGCGACCACGTTGCGCTTCACCTTGAGCGTGGGCGTCAGCTCGCCTCCCTCCTGGGAGAGGTCGCCGGGGAGGATCTCGATCTTCTTCACCTGCTCGACCCGGGCGAACTTCTTGTTGATCTCGTCGACGTGGGCCTCGATCGAGGCCCGGACGTCCGCGTTCGCCGCCACCTGCGCCGGGTCCGCCGGCAGCCCGCGGTCGCGCGCCCAGGCGGCGGCCTCCTCGGGATCGAGGGTGACGAGCGCGACCAGGTAGGGGCGCCGGTCGCCGATCACCACGCACTGGGAGACCAGCGGATGCTGCTTGATCTCGGCCTCGAGGTTCGCCGGGGTGATGTTCTTGCCGCCGGCGGTGATGATGATGTCCTTCTTTCGCCCGGTGATCTTCAGATAGCCGTCGGCGTCGATCTCGCCGATGTCGCCGGTGTGCAGCCACCCGTCGACGAGCGTCTCGCGGGTCGCCTTCTCGTTCTTGTAGTAGCCCTGGAAGATGTTGGGGCCCTTGGCGAGGATCTCGCCGTCCTCGGCGATCCTGATCTCGCATCCGGGGAACGGCTTGCCCACGGTGCCGACCTTGTAGTCCTCGGGCGTGGCGATCGTCGCCGCGGTCGAGGTCTCGGTCATCCCCCAGCCCTCGAGCACGAGCACCCCGGCGGCGTCGAAGAACTCGAGGATCTCCGGGTTGATCGGAGCGGCGCCGGTGACCGCGAGCGAGAGCCGGCCGCCGAACAGCCCCCTGATCTTCGACAGCACCTGGCGGTCGGCGATCCGGTGCTGGGCGGCGAGCAGCGGACCGGGCCGCTTCCCCTCGCGCTCGAGCCGGCGGACCTTCTTGCCGACGTCGATCGCCCAGTCGAAGATCGTCTTCTTCAGCCCGCCCTCCTTCTCGACCGTCGCCGTGGCCGAGGTGTAGATCTTCTCGAAGATCCTCGGCACCGAGGGGAAGTAGGTCGGCTTGACCTCGGCGAGGTTCGGCAGGATCTTCAGCGGATCGCGCTCCCAGTAGGCGAGGGTCGCGCCGAGGTCGAACGTGCCGAGCTGGATCAGGAGCGCGAACGAGTGCGCGAGCGGGAGGAAGAGGTAGGTGATCTCGTCCGAGCCGAGGACGCTCACCGAATGGACCATGTCGAGCATCGAGCGGTAGTTGCCGTGCGAGATCACGCAGCCCTTCGGCGGCCCGGTGGTGCCGGAGGTGTAGATGAAGGTGCAGATGTCGTCGGGCCCGACCGACGAGTAGCGCTCCTCCCAATCGGCCTCCGTGCCCGCGGCGCCGCGCTCGGAGAGCTCGGAGAACGAGATCGCGTCGCCCGAGCGCCCGGTCATCCGGATCACGTGCTCGAGCTTCGGGCAGCGGTCGCGGACCCGCCGGATCTTCTCCAGCTGTTCGTCGTCCTCGACCACGACCACGACCGCGTCGGAGTTCTCGAGCACGTACTGGCACTCCTCCGGCGAGTTGGTCTGGTAGATCGGCACCACCGTCGCCCCGGCCGAGAGCGCCGCGAAGTCGAAGTACGTCCACTCCGGACGGGTGTTCGAGAGGATCGCCACCTTGTCGCCCTTCTCGATCCCGAGCTCGATCAGCCCGAGGGACAGCTTGCGGACGATCTCGCCGACCTCGGCGTAGGTCTTCGAGGCCCATTGCCCGTCGTCGGACTTGTAGATCACCGCCCGCTTCGGGCCGTGCTTGCGGACGGCCGCGGGCAGCAGGTCGGCGAGCGTCGCAGAACCGGTCGCGGCCTGGGTCGCGGGCTTCTCGGCGGTCGCCGGTTCCATCACTGGGTCTCCCTCTCAGATAGGCGAAAGCTCTCCGGGCGGCGGTGCGCCCGGGGGAAAGCTACCTGAGTGCCTGTCGTGCTCGATCCGTGAGCCGGGGCGCGGCCCGCTCCGCGGACCGCCGGGAGCCGAGGGTCCTCTAGGCCGCGGCCTGCGGGCGGCTCGGAGCCTTGCCGAGCTGGCGCAGGGTGGAGAGAAAGAGGGTCTTGTCGATGCGGCCGTTGAAGATCGGCACGTTCAGCTCCATGCACTGGGAGATCACGTCCCGGCGCTTCATGTTCATCTCGTCGGCGAGCTCGGTAGGCGTCAGGTGATTGGCCACGTATCTACTCCTCTCGACTGTTTCATCCAGTCCCGGGAGTGTTATCGGTCGGGCCGGACATTTGCAACCCTATTTGATGCTCCTAGCGCGATCTCCGCCGGCTCGCCCCCGCGGCTCGGCGCCCGGCCGGCGGATGGCAGCACCTACGATGTCGGCGATGGAGGCAGCCGGCACAGAGAGCGGGCGGGGCGAGTTCCTCGACTCGCTCATGGACACCGAGCTCTACTCGATCGGCGCCTATTTCTGCGACGAGCACCCCGAGCTCGTCGACGAGGTCCTGGCCCGCAGCGAGGAGATCGAGCGCGGCGGCCTGGAGGCCTTCGCGAGCGCCGGTCAGGCCGGGCTCGAGGAGACGTTCGAGACCCTGCTCACCGGGCTCGCCGTGCGCTACTACAAGGCGGTCGCGGGCTGAGTGCCGACTCCCGCGAGTGCGATCCGCCCTGACGGCGACTGGCCGAACCGCACCCGCGGGAGGCGGCACTGAGCGCCTGGGTGCCGCGGGTGCTGTTGGCGCTCGGGGCGATCGGAGTCGCGGCGGCGATCTACTCGATCTCCGTCGGCTCGGGGGGACCGCAGGCGCAGGACATCGGCGGCGTCAACGACGTGCAGCGGATCTTCGGCGGCATCGCCCAGGACGACGCCTACCTCGGGCCCGAGGACGCCGAGACCACGATCACGGTGTTCAACGACCTCCAGTGCGGGGCCTGCGCCGACTACGAGATCGAGATGATCGATCCGCTGGTCGAGCGCTACGCCCGCAGCGGCGACGCGCGGATGGAGTTCCGCCATTTCTCACTCGCGCCCAACGACACCACCCTGGCCGCGATCGCGGCCGAGGCGGCCGGGGCCCAGGAGCGCCAGTGGCAGTACCTCGACACCTTCTTCCGCAACCAGGCCGTGGCGCAGGCGCGCGGGGTCGACGAGGAGCTGCTGCGCGAGATCGCCGAGGCGGTGCCCGAGCTCGACCCGGATCAATGGGCCACCGACTACCACGATCCCGCAAGCGAGGACCGGGTCCGCGACGACGCGATGCTGGCGGCCGAGCTCAAGCTCACGGCGGAGCCGGCGGTGGTCGTATCGGGGCCCGGCGGCCAGCGCCAGCTCATCGATCGCCCGTCCACGGAGGAGATCGAGGCGGCGATCGATCAGGTGTCGAGCTTGGACTGACCGACGGCGCGCGGCGTCGCGCTCCAGCGCCGGTGGAAGTGCCGCGTGAGCACGATCAGCGCGATCAGGACCGCCGCCCCGATCCAGAGGATCGGATCGGTCGGCGAGAGGGTCTCGAGCCGGCTGCCGAGGTAGACGAAGACCGCGGTCAGCGGCAGGTAGCCGACCGCCGTCGTCCAGAGGAAGGTGAACAGGTCGGCGCGTGCAGCGCCCGCGGCGATCGAGAAGAAGCTGAACGGGATCACCGGGACGAGCCGCATCCCCAGGAGCAGGGTGACGCCGCCGGCCTCGACCATTCCCTCGAGGCGCTCGAACCGCTCGCGGCCGAGGAAGCGGTAGAGCAGCGGCCGGGCCGCGTGGCGGCCGATCCAGTAGGCGAGCACGCCGTTGAGCAGCCAGCCCGCCATCACGAGCGGCAGGCCGACCCAGAACCCGTAGACGTAGCCGACGGCGGTGTCGAGGATCTCGGCCGGGTACCAGACGACCACGTGGACCAGGGCGAGCGCGAGGGTGATCAGCGCCCCGCCGACGCCGAGCCCGCGCAGATCCCCGCGCAGATCGTCGGTGTCGCCCGTGACCGCGTCGCCGACGCCGGACCGCAACGGCTCGATCGTCAGGATCAGGACCGCGAGCAGGACGATCCCGGCGACCGTGACGAGAATGCCCGCCACCGGCACGGGCTCCGGGCCACCCCGCCTCTCCGCGCCTCTGTCCGGCGGGTCATCCTGCACCCGGACCAGTATGGCGTCCGGCCGGCAGCGTCCCCCGGCGCGGGTGATCGCCGCCGGGTTTCGCAATACTGGGCCCCTCGGGGCGTGGCGCAGCCTGGTAGCGCGCACCGTTCGGGTCGGTGAGGTCCCCGGTTCAAATCCGGGCGCCCCGATTTTCAAGCCGATCGCAACACGTCGGGGCCGCAGGGCCATGAGGACGAGCCTCGCCGAAGCGGGCGCGCCGTGACGACGCCAGAGCCGCTGGCCGTCACCGAGCGGTTCTTCGAGCTGGTGGTCTCTTCCCGCGACTCGACCGCCATCTCGGAGCTCGTCGACCCGGAGGCCGTCTGGTATGGCACGCGGGGCGGCCTCGACCAGGATCGCGTCGTCCGCGGTCCGGCGCAGTGGCTCGAGTACATCGCCGAGATCCAGGACACCTGGGAGGGGCTCGACGTCGAGGTCGAGCGGGCGATCGAGGTCGGCGACAGCGTGGTTGCCCTGACCCGTGAGACCGCGCGAACGCGAGGCGGCGCCCTCGAGGTCCGAAGCGAGACCGCCGTCGTCTTGCGCATCCGCGAGGGCAGGATCGTCGAGGCGAGGGGCTACCTCGACCGCGACGAGGCCCTGCGGGCGGCGCAGGCCACGAACTAGCCCGAAACCGCCAAATCGGCGGCCCGCCTGCTGACGGTCTGAGAGGCCGTCAAGTGCAGACGCGTCGCGCGGTTATGGCCCTGTGAACCCGCCGTCGTAGCAGGCGGTGCCGCCGCACGTGTCGCTGATCTGGCTCGCCGCGTCGGGCCGCAGGAACTGCGAGACCATCTGCTGCTCCTCGGACTGGTTGCGCGGGAGGCTGTGCGGGTCCTCGCCGCTCGTGTTCGGGACGTTGGCCAGCGGCGGGACGTCGGTGCCCAGGACCTCACCGGGGTCCATCGGGTCCGGTCGCACCGGGCCACCGTCCCAGTAGACGATCGCCGAGCCCTTGAACGGGTAGGCGTCGATGCGCGGGATCCCCCAGGCGACGTCGACCCCCGGCCAGCGGCCCTCGTAGACGACCGGGCTGTGGATCGAGGCGCCGATCGTCCGCGCCTCGACGTCCGCCTGCCAGTTGGTCACCTGGTGGTCGCCGAGGGCGACGTTGAGGAGCACCTCGTGCGGGGGCGTGTTGGCCAGCGGCTGGGTGGTCATCCGGTGGGCATAGCCGTTCGGCTCGCCGCGATCCCAGAGCATCTGGATGAGCGACAGCGCCAGCGGGCGCGAGAGCTCGTTCGGGTATGCCGGATAGAGGAACCCGGCGTAGGTATCGAAGTCGATCGACCGCGTCAGCAGGGTCGAGTAGCCGATCGCCGGGACGCCCAGCGACGCCCTTGTGAAGTCGGGCGAGACGGCGGTCAGCGCGCCGCCGAGGATCCCGCCCTGGCTATTGCCGTTGTAGTAGAGCTTCGACGTGTCGAGCACCGGCTGGCTCAGGAGCGTGGTCCCGTCGCGATGGAACGCCACGTCGCTGAGGAAGCCGCTCGGGTTGTCCATCAGGCGCCCCAGCAGCAGCTCGTTGAGCAGGCCCTGCTGGGTCCTGTCGGTGAGCTGCGGGAACTTGCCGAGGTCCTGGAGGATCCCGATCGTGTTCGGGATGTCGCCCTCGGAGAAGCCGATCTCGTCCGTGGCGCAGAAGACGAAGTTGTGCTCCTGCGCGAGCGTCCGCTGCGGGCCCGAGCCGACCTCGTCGGCGGCCCCCAGCAGGCCGTGGCCGTAGAGCGACGGCCGCCCGGGCTCCGCGCCCGGATCGTCCACCGCGGCGTGGGGGATGATGCAGTCGAAGTTGGCCGTGTACGTGCCGTGCTGGACGGGGTTGCCGCTCGCGTCCAGGTCGAAGACGGCCGGCGGCTCGCAGTTGTTGGTCAGATAGCAGGGGACCTCGAAGGTGCCGACCACCCGGCGGGCGATCTCGGGATCGGGGTCCGTCGTGACCGTGTCGACCGTGAACTCCGGCGTCCCGCCGTCGACCACCCCGTCGCTCAGGTTCGTGTCGCCGAGCTGGGCGAAGGCGTCGTCGCGGATGTGGAGCAGGCGCTGGGCGATGTTCTCGTCGCTCGAGACGGTGAAGTCCCAGGCCAGGTAGAGGCTCTTGCGCTTGACCTTCACGCTGCGCAGGGAGCGGAAGATCTTGTCGAACCGCTTGCGCTGATCGTTGATCGCGGCCTCCTCGGACGGGAGGTCGTCGCGGTAGTAGCGGAAGCCCTCGGGCGCCGCCAGCTTGGTGCCGCTCGCGTCCTTCAGCTTGCGCATCGCGACGATGTAGCGGTGCCCTGACTCGAACTGCTTCGCCGCGTGGATCAGCACGGCCGTGCTCGCGGGCGTGCTCGCGTTCGAGTCGAGCTCGACCCAGATCGGCACCCGCTTGCCGCTCTCGGCGTCGATGACCACGACCGGCTCCTTGGAGTCCTCGGACTCGTTGCGGCTCAGGTCGTTGAGCGGCAGCGGATCGGTCTTCGAGAACGCCTCGGGCGTGTCGAGACCCGGGACGCGCAGGGTGATCACCTGACCCGGGCTGAAGCCGTCGTTGAGGTTGTAGGGAGCGGCGGCGATCGGGGTCTTGTCGACGTTCTGGGGCATGCCGGCGTCATGCAGTGCGACACGCCTGCCGGTCGCGCTCGCCTCGTCCTTCACCGTGTAATAGTCGTCGGGGAACGGGAGCAGGCAGAGCGACCCCTCCTGGGCGCCGATGAAGTCGCAGTCGGCCGCGCGGCTGAGGTCGATCGGCTTCGGCGCGCACTCCGCGGTGTCGCGCACGAGCTTGGCCTTCGCCTTGCCCGCGTGCTTGGCGCTGATCACCATCTTGCGGCCCTGGCAGCTGGTGATCCGCTGCCTGCCCTTGGCGGTCAGGCGCAGGCGGACGGTCTTCTTCTTGCCCGCCTTGACCTTCTTCGCCTTCGCGAACTTGAGCAGCTTCTGCTGGTCGAAGGTCGAGGACTTGGCCTTGACCTTGACCTTGCCCTTCTTCAGGCCCTTGACCTTGACCCTGACGCCCTTCTTGAGGATCTTCGACTGGCTGTCGCTCTTCAGCTTCAGCGTCGCCTTCTTGGCGCCGGCGCTGGGCGCGGCGAGCGTGATTCCCACAGCGATGACCAGCATCGCCACGAACAGCTTCCTCAACCCTGTCACGAATCTCCTCCTGTGCGCGTTTTTCGGCCCTGCCAGGCCGATTTGCCCACGGCTCCCTGGCCGAGGGCGGACCTTACCACCGGAAAACAACCCGATAGACGCGGCTCAGTTGCGATACAACCGCTGCAAGATGCGTGTCTTCGTCGCCGGAGCGAGCGGTGTGATCGGTCGGCCCCTGGTCGCCGCGCTGGTCGCCGCGGGCCACGAGGTCACCGGGATGACCCGCAGGCAGGAGCGGGCCGCCGGGATCGAGGCGGCCGGCGCCGCCCCAGCCGTCTGCGACTGCTTCGACGCCACCGGGCTCGCCGCGACCGTCGAGGCGGCGAAGCCCGAGGTCGTCGTGCACGAGCTCACGGCGCTGCCGGCGAAGCTCGACGTGCGCCAGAAGGGCGTCTACGACGCCAACAACCGGATCCGCACCGAGGGCAGCCGCAATCTGGTGGCGGCGGCGCAGGCGGCCGGGGCGCGTCGCATGGTCGCGCAGAGCATCGCCTTCGTCTACGCGCCCGTGGGCGGCCCGGTGAAGTCGGAGGACGACCCGGTGATGGAGGCCGAGGGGGAGTACGGCGTCGCCGTCGCGGCGGCGATGGAGCTCGAGCGGCGCGTCCTTGAGGCCGAGGGACTCGAGGGCCTGGTGCTCCGCTACGGATTCTTCTATGGGCCCGGCAGCTCGTACGCAGCCGGCGGACACCAGGCCGAAGAGGTGCGCCGCCGACGCTTCCCGATCGTCGGCGGCGGTGACGGGGTGTTCTCGTTCCTGCACGTCGACGATGCCGCCGCTGCCACGGTCGCGGCCTGCGAGCGCGGTGAGCCCGGCGTCTACAACGTCTGCGACGACGATCCGGCACCGGTCCGGGACTGGTTGCCGGTCTACGCCGGCGCGGTTGGCGCAAAGCGGCCGATGCGGGTGCCGAAGCTGATCGCGCGCATGGTCGGCGGGGCGGGTGCCGTCGCGCTCGCCACCACTCTGCGCGGGGCGTCGAACGCGAAGGCCAAGCGGGCCCTGGGCTGGGAGCCGCGCTGGCCGAGCTGGCGCCAGGGGTTCGAGCAGGCGCTCGGATAAGTTCTAAGCGAGACCAAACAAGAGGAGACGAGATGGCTTACGAGGTACCGGACCTTCCCTACGACTACGACGCGCTCGAGCCCCACATCGACGAGGCGACGATGCGAGTCCACCACGACAAGCACCACCAGGCCTACGTCGACAAGGCCAACGCGGCGCTCGAAGGAACCGAGTGGGCGGACAAGCCGGTCGACGAGGTGCTCCAGAACCTCGACTCCCTGCCCGCCGACAAGCAGGGCCCGGTCCGCAACAACGCCGGCGGTCACTCCAACCACAGCTTCTTCTGGGTGATCATGAGCCCGGACGGCGGCGGCGAGCCCTCCGGCGCGCTGGCCGACGCGATCAACGACAAGTTCGGCTCCTTCGACTCGTTCAAGGAGGAGTTCAAGAACGCCGGCGTCGGCCAGTTCGGCTCCGGCTGGGCCTGGCTCGTCCACGACGGCTCCGGGCTCGCGGTCACCAGCACCCCGAACCAGGACACGCCGGTCTCCGACGGCCAGACGCCGCTGCTCGGCGTCGACGTCTGGGAGCACGCCTACTACCTCAAGTACCAGAACAAGCGCCCCGACTACCTGGACGCGTTCTGGAACGTCGTCAACTGGGACGAGGTCGCGCGCCGCTTCGACGAGGCCGGCTGAGCCGCTGATATCTTGGTCGTGCCCCGGCCTCGTCCGGCCGGGGCGCGACAGGATGTCGGTCACTAGGGAGAGATCCAAGCGTCGGAAGGTGGGAGCGGCCGCGCTTGCGAGCCTGCTCGCGGTCGCGCTCCCCGCGCTGGCCCAGGCCCATCTCGAGCGCCCCTCCTACTGGCCCGACCCGGCTCCGGACAAGTCGGTCAGCCCGCCGGCGGGCGGAGAGGTGCCGAAGACGCGCTCGCTGAAGTCCGCGGTCACCGGCAAGGGCCCCGGTGAGGTCCGGGTCGTCTGCCAGGGCGCCGGGGCCTCCAAGTCCCTGAAGGCCCTGGGCGATGCGCTGCGCAAGGCCAAGCACAAGGGCGATCAACCTGCGCCCGAGCCAGCCTCCGCTCCGGTTCTCGAGCGACAAGGCGCGTCGAAACCGCGAGCTCAACGAGGCGCTGGCCGAGCAGTGCGAGTACCACGCGATCCAGGAGGCCGTCAACGACTCCGGCAACAACGACCGCGTCGTGATCATGCCGGGCCGATACCGCGAGCCGGAGTCGCGACACTCGCCGGTCAACGACCCGAAGTGCGCCGACCTGACGCAGCAGGACTCGAGGGGGGCGCTCACGCCCAGCTACCGCTACCAGGTCACCTGTCCCAACGACCAGAACCTCGTCTACGTCCAGGGCCGCAAGGTCCCGAAGGAGCCGGCTCCGAGCCCCCGCTCGCCGACCGCGAGGGGATCCCCGACGAGGGGCCCTGCGTGCGCTGCAACTTCCAGATCGAGGGCTCGGGGCCGAGCCCCGACGACGTGATCATCGACGGCGGCGGGAAGTACGAGGGCAAGGGCATCGAGGCGCGGCCCGAGGCGCTCAAGAAGCACGTGATCCTGCGCGTCGACCGCGCCGACGGGTTCGTCGCGCGCAACCTGCTCGTCCGCGGCGCCCTCGAGCACGGCCTCTACATCGAGGAGGCCGACGGATACCGGCTCGAGCGGGTGAAGTTCTTCTGGGCGGCCGACTACGGCAACCTCACCTTCACCTCCGACCACGGCCTGTACAAGAACTGCGACGGCTTCGGCTCCGGCGACTCCGTCGTCTACCCGGGCGCGGCGCCGGAGACCGGTTCGCAGGCGACGGACTTCTATCCCGACGCGCCCCGCTTCAACACCACGGTCAAGAAGTGCGACATGCGCGGCTCGGCGCTCGCCTACTCGGGCTCGATGGGCAACTCGGTCCGGATCACGCGCAACAACGTCTACGGCAACGGCTCGGGGCTCTCGACCGACACGATCTCCGCCGCCGGGCACCCGGGCTTTCCGGCCGACAGCGTCCAGATCGACCACAACCTGATCTACTCGAACAACCTCAACCTGTTCACCGACGACCCGCCGGTCGTGCCGGTCGTCGGGGTCCCGGTGGGGGTCGGGATCCTGTGGCCCGGCCACAACGACGGGCGCGTGTTCGACAACTGGATCTTCGACAACTGGCGCCGCGGGACGATGCTGCTCTCGATCCCCGACGGATCGTCGGTCAACCCGGCGAGCGAGGGCAACGTGAACCCGGGGATCTCGTGTCCCACGGCGCCCGACGTGACCACGTCGTGCAACAACCACTACTTCGACAACCACATGGGCCAGGCCCCGCCCGACTTCACCAAGCGCGCCTGGAACGGGCTGCGCTTCGGCACCCCGCACGGCGACCTCGCCGATCGCTCGCTGCCCAACGGGGTCGACTTCTGGTGGGACGAGTGGTCGGGCAACACCGGCAACTGCTGGTTCGACAACACCGGCTCCGACGGCACCGCGGCGAGCGTCACCGGCCCGGGCGCCGGCTCGCCGCCGGAGGTGCTGCCGTCGGACTGCGCGACCTCGAACGGGGGCGGGGACGTCGCGAAGACCGTGGTCCTGCTCGACTGCTCGATGTGGGAGCGCGGCCAGACGGCCGCCGACCGCCCGACCTGCGACTGGTTCTCGAGCCCGCCCGAGCCGGGCACCGCCGCCGCCCGGCGCGAGAACGCGCGCACCGAGCGTGAGCTCGACGGCCTTCCTGCGCACGGCCGAGGCCCAGCGGATGCGCGAGCGCCTGGCCGACTATGCGAGCCCGGGTGCGGCGACGGCCCGCGCGCGAGCCGCCAAGGGCGTGGACATCGACTGGGTGGGCAGCGACCGCTTCGGAGCGGCGCCGCTCGGCCAGCTGACCACGGGCTCGGTCGCGAGGCTCGCCCAGTGCAGCGACTGGCTCGCCGGCGACCGGGCGCGCCGGATGGCGACGGTCTACGACGTGCGCTCGCAGATCAACCTCGCCGACGGAACCGTCGAGATCCCGGCGCTCACCGACGACGAGGCCTACGAGCTCTTCCAGAACGCCTGCTCTCACGACTTCGCGCGCGGCTTCCGGCTCTACAAGATCTACGCCCGCGCGACCGGTTACGCCTACCTCGCCCGCCCGTAGACAGCGCTCGCGCGGGCCGGTTCCCCGGCTCCGGTAAACGGCCCGATCATCCTCCCGAAGGCGCCTCACGGGCCCCTGCGGGCGGTTTGTGAGCCGACGCTTAACTTTAACTCAACGAAGAATCGGGCAATAGCGCATCGACATGCCGTTCCCGGAGCGTCGGTTGTGCTTTGACACCCTGCGGCACCGGCCGGTACAAAGGCCGTAGGGCCGGGGATTCGCCCGGAGGGTTTTGGGGGTTAGGGACTTTGGAGAGCCGGAGCACGTGAGAGCACGCTCGTGATCGGCCGCATCGCGGCCCTCGTCGCGCTGGTTGTCGCGGTGGTGGTCGTCGTCGTCCTGCTCACCAGCGGGGGCGAGGAGTACGAGGTCACGGCCGAGTTCGAGAACGCCGGCCAGCTGGTCAAGGGCAACGAGGTCGTGGTCGGGGGGGCGAACGCCGGATCGGTGAAGGAGATCGAGCTCGGCCCGCAGGGCCAGGCACTGGTCACCTTCAGCGTCGACGACGACTACGCCCCGCTGGCCCGGGGCACGGTCGCCACCGTGCGCTCGCCCTCGCTCTCCCAGATCGCCGGCCGCCAGGTCCAGCTCACCCTGCCCGCCGACAACACCGAGGGCTCAGAGATCCCCGACGGCGGCAGCCTGAGCGAGGCCGAGACGGTGTCGGCGGTCGACCTCGACCAGCTCTTCAACACGCTCTCACCGAAGACGATCAAGGACTTCAAGCACGTGATCCAGGGCCTCGAGCTCTCCTACGAGGGCGTCGGCCCGCAGGCAAACCGCGGCCTCAAGTACCTGAACCCGTTCCTGTCGACGTCGCGGCGGGTCTTCGGCGAGCTCAACTCCGACCAGCGCGCCTTCGAGAACCTGATCGTCGACTCCTCCCAGCTCTCCGGGGCCCTGGCCGAGCGCGCGCCCGACATCTCGGCCCTGGTCGGAAACCTCAACGCGATGATGAACGCCATCGGCGAGCGCAAGGAGCGCCTGGCCCAGACGATCGCCCTGCTGCCGGACTTCCTGCGCCGCGCCAACACCACCTTCGTCAACCTGCGCGCCGCCCTCGACGACCTCGACCCGCTGGTCAGCGCCTCCAAGCCCGCCGCGCGCGAGCTGCGCCCGTTCCTGGCGGTCCTGCGCCAGGCGGCCGCCGACGCCGTGCCCACCGTCCGCGACCTCGACGCGATCGTCGCCCGCCAGGGGCCCGACAACGACCTCGTCGAGCTCACCCGCCTGCAGCCCACCCTGGAGAGGGCGGGGGTGGGTAGCGGGAGCCCCGACTGCGGCCCCGGGCCCGAAAACGCCGACGACCTCGAGGTCGCCGCCGACGGCGACTACTCCCAGGGCGCGTTCGGCGAGTCGGTCTGCGCGCTGGCCAACGGCAACCCGACGCTCTCCTTCTTCCGCGCCTACACCCCCGAGCTCGTCGGCTGGTTCGACGACTTCGGGCACTCGGGCGCGGTCGACGCCGCGAGCGGGCTCGGTCGCGTCGCCACCACCTTCAACGCCTTCAGCGTCTCCGGCCCCGCCGGCACCCCCGACTTCACGGACCCGCTGTCCGCCGGCGAGCTCGCCGCCGCCCTCACGACCGGCCAGACCCGCCGCTGCCCGGGTGGCAACGAGCGCCCCGTCAACGACATCGACCCCTCCGACGACTCGGTTCCGTTCACCGACGGCGGCGCGCTCACCGACGGCGTCGCGGGCGACTGCGATCCGAGTCAGGTGCTGCCGGGCCCGTGAGGCGGATCGCACTCATCCTCGCGCTCATCGCCGCCCCGGTCGCCGGCCTCGCGGCGACGGCCGGCGCCGACGACTCGCACACCTACGAGATCGAGATGTACAACGCCTTCGGGATCGTGCCCGGGTCGGACGTCCGGATCGCGGGCGTCAACGCCGGCCAGGTGACCGATCTCGACATCAACGCGGCGAAGCGGGCGATCGTCACGGTCGAGCTCACGGGTGAGCTCGGCACCCTGGGCGAGGACACCCGCTGCTCGTCGGAGCCGCAATCGCTGATCGCCGAGTACTTCATCTCCTGCGAGCCCGCGGGTCCGCCGATCACCGAGGACGACGACACCGACGATCCGGACGCGGACATCCCCGCCAGCCACGTCGAGCAGACGGTGCAGACGGACCTCGTCCAGAACACCCTGCGCGAGCCGTTCCGCCAGCGCCTGGGACTGATCATCAACGAGTTCGGGACCGCGCTCGCGGGCAATCCCGACAGCCTCAACGAGGCGATCCGGCTCGGCAGCCCGGCCCTCACCCAGCTGCGCAAGGTGACCCAGATCCTCGCGAGCCAGAACCGGATCATCCGGGACCTCAACGCCAACTCCGACCAGGTGATCGGCCGGCTCGCCGATCGCCGCGAGGACGTGGTCCGCTTCATCCGCGAGGCGCGCGACACCGCCGAGGCGTCGACGGCGCGCCGCGAGGACCTCTCGCGCGACTTCGAGATCCTCGACGACTTCCTCGCCGAGCTGCGCCCGACCCTGGCCGAGCTCGACAACCTCGCCGTGGAGCAGACGCCGCTGCTCACCGACCTGCGGGCGGCGGCCCCCGGGCTCACCCGCCTGTCGGTGAACCTGCCGCCGTTCAACAGCGCCACGGAGGCTTCGTTGCGGAGCCTCGGCGGCGCGTCGCAGGTGGGCGAGAGGGCGCTGCGGCGCGGCGGCGACGAGATCCACCAGCTGGCCCAGGCCGGCGCCAAGGCGCCGGAGACGGCAGAGATCCTCGCCGACTTCCTGCGCGACATCGACGACCCCCGCCGCGCGGTCGAGATCGACGACCGCGTGACGGCCGACACCGGGCGCACGAACCCGCGTCCCGGGACCGAGGACACCAAGGGCTACACCGGGCTCGAGGGCCTGCTCAACTACGCCTACTACCAGGCGGGGGCGGTGAACCAGTTCGACCAGATCGGTCACCTCCTCCACTTCAGCCTCTACAACGTCTTCACCGGGCCCTGCGGCGGCTTCGTCAGCGGCCGCAATCCGCAGACGGGCGAGCCCGGCGTGCCGGCCAACGGTGGCGGAACGACCACCAACATCCTCGAGGCCGAGGACTGCATCTCCTGGCTGGGCCCGAACCAGCCGGGGATCAACGAGGACCTGGGGCTGCCGCCCTACGACCCGTCGGTGTGCCCGGACGGCACCGCGCCCGCCGCCGCGCGCGAGCTCTGCAACCCCGAGGGCCAGCCAAACGCGCGCGCGAACGCGGGTGGGCGCTCCCCGCAGGCCGGACGCGGCGGCGGCGAGCAGCAGCAGCAGCCCGAGGACACCGGCGGCGGCGGCTCGGACGGCGCGGGCGGCCAGGCCCCCGCGCCCTCCGGCGACGACGGACCCACCGGCCCGCAGGGACCGATCCCGAACGACATCCTCGATCAGATCCTCGACCTGCCGCCCGAGGCCCTCGACCAGCTCCCGGACAACCTCCAGGACCAGCTCGGCGGCGGCGAACAGACCGCCCCTCAGCCCGGCGACGGCGCCGGCGCGGCCACCGACGACCTCCTTGACTTCCTCTTCAACTGATGGCGCCGAGCTCGACATCCCGGCCGGTGGAGGCTTCGCGATGAGGGGCCGCGGCCCGATGGGGACGATCGCCGCCTCGCCGACGATGGTCGGCGCGGTCACGACCCTGATCGTGATCGTCGCCGTCTTTCTCGCCTACAACGCGAACGCCGGGCTCCCGTTCGTGCCCGTGTACCGGGTCTCGATCGAGATCCCGGATGCCGCCCGCCTGACACCCAACAACGAGATCCGGATCGGCGGCCACAGGATCGGCGTGGTCGAGTCGATCGACGCGATCCAGTCGGAGGAGGCGAACGCCACGGCGCAGGCCGGCGGCACGAACGAGGCCGTGGGCCAGACGTCGGGGGCGGTCGCGAGGCTCAACCTGAAGCTCGACAAGGACGCCGAGCCGCTGCCCAAGGACTCCGTGTTCAGGGTCCGCTACCGGTCGACCTTCGGGCTCAAGTACCTGGAGATCATCCGCGGCGAGGGCGAGGCGGCGCCCGAGGGCTTCGTCTTCGACGGCCTCGACGACGAGACAGACAGCGCGAGCGCCTGCTCGCTCCCCGGGGATCCCCAATTCGCGAGCTCGGCGAGCGCCCAGAACGGCTGCTTCGAGCCGCAGACCGAGTTCGACGACATCAACAACACCTTCGACACGGCGACGCGGACCAACGCGCGGACCAACCTCGAGGGCTTCGGCAACGCGTTCGCCGGCCGCGGGACCTCGCTCAACGATGCGATCAACAGCCTCGAGCCGCTCTTCAGCGGCCTGCGCCCGGTGACCAAGGTCCTGCTCGAGCCCGACACCCGGCTGCGGCGCTTCTTCCCCGAGCTCGGCGACGCCGCCCGGATCCTGGCCCCGGTCGCCGAGCAGCAGGCCGACGTGTTCACCAGGGGCGCGATCGCCTTCGCGGCGATCTCGTCGGACCCGGAGGCGCTCGGCGACACGATCTCCGAGGGCGTGCCGACGCTCGAGACCGGGATCGAGCTGCTCCCGCGCGAGCGCCCCTTCCTGCGCGACTTCGCCACCCTCAGCCGCGAGCTGCGCCCAGGGGTCACGGACCTCCGCGCCACCCTGCCGGTGCTCAACGATGCGATCGTCGTGGGTACGCCGGTGCTGCGGCGCTCGACCGAGATGAGCCACAAGCTCGAGGGAGCGCTGCGCTCGCTCGACCGGCTCGTCACCCAGCCGACCACCGGCGTCTCGCTGCAGCGGCTCGAGGAGACCTTCGACGCCGCGAAGCCGCTCGCGAAGTGGGTGGCCCCGGCGCAGACCGTCTGCAACTACTTCAACTACTGGTTCACGTACCTGCCGAACGGCCTCTCCGATCGCGACCAGGTCGGCTACGCCTTCCGCCAGATGCTCGCGAACATCCCGGGCTCGTTCATGGCCGAGGCCTCGAGCGCCGGCTACTCCGGCCTGCAGTCCAACGGCAAGGACCCGACCGGGGTCTTCAAGCCCTTCGAGATCCCGATCCTCAACGCGCACGCATACCAGCCGACCGGTCAGCACAACGCCGACTGCCAGGGCGGCCAGTTCGGCTACGCGCTCGGCCAGGGCCTGCTGCCCGGCCAGGGCCCCGACAACCCGGCATACGGCGTCCCCGACCTGCCCGGGTCGCGCGGGCCGACGACCCTGTTCACCAACGACGCCGGCCAGCGCGAGCTCCGTGACACCCGGATCCCCTCGCGTCAGCCCGAGACCTGGGGGCACGGCGGATGAGGAAGCGCGACTCCCGCCGCCTGCCGAGCTGGCTGATCGGCCTCGTGCTCGTGATCGTGATCGCGATCGCCTCCTTCCTGGCGTTCACGAAGGAGCTGCCGTGGAGCGACGCCTACGAGATCAAGGCCGTATTCAGCTCGGCGCAGAGCATCCGCCCGAGCTCGCCGGTGCGGATCGCGGGGGTCAACGTCGGCAAGGTGACGTCGGTCGAGCACCTGACCAGCGCCGAGAACGAGGACGTGCGGGCGCAGACCGGAGACGACCCGGTGGCGACGGCCGACGACCAGACCCCCGGCGAGCAGGCATCGGTGGTGACGATGGAGCTCAACGAGGACGCGCTGCCCCTGCACGAGGACGCGACCTTCAAGCTGCGCCCGCGGCTGTTCCTCGAGGGCAACTACTTCGTCGACGTGCAACCGGGCAGCCCGAACGCGCCGCAGACGCCCGAGAACCACACCTTCCCGGTCAACCAGACCTCGTACTCGGTCCAGCTCGACCAGGTCCTGACCACGCTGCAGGGCGATGTCCGCACCGACCTGCAGATCTTCCTCGACCAACTCGGAAACGCGCTGGTCAAGGACGGCGGGGCGGAGGGCTTCCGCGAGCTCTACCGGACCTCCGCCCCGGCCGGCAAGTACACGTCCCAGGTCAACCAGGCGGTGCTCGGGACCGAGCCCGGCGACCTCACGGGCCTGATCCGCGGGCTCGACCGGGTCGTGCGCGCGCTCGGGCGCAACGAGGGCACGCTGCAGAACCTCGTCACCAACTTCCGCGTCTTCTCCGGCTCGTTCGCGGCCGAGGACGTGGCGCTCGGCCAGGCGATCGAGCAGCTGCCGACCACCCTCGAGGCGGCAAGGCCGGCGTTCACCAACCTGAACGCGGCGTTCCCGCCGCTGCGTGCGTTCGCCCGCGAGGCGCTCCCCGGGGTCCGCTCGACGCCGGAAACCCTGCGGGCCGCGACGCCGTTCATCAACCAGGTCCGGGAGCTGGTCTCCAAGCGCGAGCTTCGCGGGCTGGTCTCCGATCTGCGCCCGACGATCCCCGAGCTCGCCGAGCTCGCCCACCGCACGGTCCCCTTCCTCGACCAGGCGCGCAGCCTCTCGTCGTGTTTCAACGAGGTCGTGATCCCGTGGTCCAACGACACCGTCAACCCGGTCGCCCCGGCGGGCCAGTACCCGCATCGTCCCTTCGGCCGCGTCTTCGAGGAGACCGCCTACGGCCTCAGCGGCATCGCCTCCGAGAGCCGCTCGGGTGACGCCAACGGCCAGTACATCCGGGTCCAGGCCGGCGGCGGTCCGAACACGGTGAAGATCCCCGACGCAATCCCGAGTCTCACCGGCGGCGGCCTGCAGGACGCGGTGGCGCTCCTGCAGTTCCCGATCCTCGGCGCGATGCCGCGGATCGACGACTCGGCGAAGACCCCCTTCAAGCCGAACAAGCCGTGCGAGGAGCAGGAGCAACCCAACCTCGCGGCGGGGCTCGGCGAGGGCCCGCCGCAGGAGGCGGCCGCGGCGAGCCCACCCGACGCCGCGGCGCTGCTGTCGAAGCTCTCGCCCGAGAAGATCCGCGAGGGAGCGGAGGCGTTCGGGCTCCCGGTTGACGCGGCGAAGCAGCTCTCCGAGCTCGGGAGCTCGGGAGGCGGCAACTAGATGGCGACCGCGATCCGCAAGCACCTGCGTGACTTCGTCGCCGTCGCCGCCCTGCTGGTGGTCGCGCTCGTGGTCACCGTCTACATCGTCGAGAACCAGCGCCTGCGGATCCCGGTGTTCGAGGAGAAGCCGTTCGAGCTCAAGGCCGAGTTCGAGACCGCGCAGGCCGTCGTCCCCGGCCAGGGCCAGACGATCCGAGTCGCCGGGGTGCGGATCGGCGACGTTTCCGACGTCGCGGTCGAGGACGGGGTCGGGGTCGTCAGCTTCGAGATCGAGCGCAAGTTCCTTCCCGTCTACAAGGACGCGACCGTGCTCATGCGGCCGACGACCGGGCTCAAGGACATGTTCTTCGAGCTCGACCCGGGAAGCGAGTCCGCGGGCGAGTTCGACGAGGGCGACACGATCCCGGTCTCGAACACCGCCCCCGACGTCAACCTCGACGAGATCCTCGCGGCGCTCGACTCCGACACGCAGGCCTACCTGAAGCTGCTCATCGTCGGCGCCGGCAAGGGGCTCGACGGCCGGGACGAGGAGCTGGGCAAGCTGCTCGGCTCCGTCGGGCCGATCAACAAGGACTTGGCGACGCTCAACCGCGAGGTCGCCCAGCGCAAGGAGAACCTCGCCCGGCTGATCCACAACTTCAACCTGCTGACGACGACCGTCGGCCAGTCCGACCAGGACCTGACCGAGCTCGTCTCGGCCTCGAACGGCGCCCTCGGAGCGATCGCCGATCAGGATCCGAACGTGCAGCGCGCGGTCAGCCTGCTGCCGGGCACGCTCACACAGGCGACCGAGACGCTCAACCACACCGCCCGGCTCGCAGCCGTGCTCGGCCCCGCGGTCGACGACCTGCGCCCGTTCGCGCGCAACCTCGACCAGCTCAACGGCTCGACGCGCCAGCTCGCCGAGCAGGCGACCCCCGTGCTCCAGGACGAGATCCGCCCGTTCGTGCGGGCCGCGCGGCGCCCCGTTCCGGACCTTCGCAAGGCCGCCGCGCGCTACTCGGCCGCGACGCCGGGCCTGACGACGGTGGCCAAGAAGATCAACCGGCTCTCCAACATGGCCGCGTACAACCCCAACGGGGCCGAGGCGCTCGGGACCACGGATCGCGACGAGGGCTACCTCTACTGGCTCGCCTGGCTCGGCCACAACGGCGACTCGGTGTTCTCGGCCGGCGACGGCAACGGCTTCTTCCGGCGCATCTACTTCACGATCGGGTGCGACCAGATCTCCGAGATCGTGCGCTCCACGCTCCCGGCCGAGGAGATCATCCGGGAGATCGTCACGGGCCTCACCCCGACGAACCAGAACCTGCTCTGCCCAGGCCTACCCAGCACCCCGAACTCGGACTGAGCGATGCAGAAGCAAGCGCCATCGATCGGACGCGTCCTCATCGCCGTCGGCTTCACGCTCTCGTGCTTCGGGCTGATCCTCTTCCTCTGGATCGCCTTCGGCGGGCCGATTCCCCTGAAGCCCGAGAGCTACCGGATCACCGCCTACTTCCCCGAGGCGACCCAGCTCGCCCAGGAGTCCGACGTGCGCATCGGCGGGGTCTCGGTCGGCAAGGTGAAGTCGATCGAGCTCGCTCCGCCCGATCAGCGGGTCAACGGAAAGGACACGACCGAGGCCGAGATCGAGATCGAGCCCGAGTTCGCCCCGATCTCGACCGACGCGCGGGCGATCCTGCGCCAGAAGACGCTGCTCGGCGAGACCTACGTCGAGCTCACCTCGGGGACCGAGGCCGGGACCCAGGCCGCGCCGGTCTCGCTCGGCGCCGCGGCGGGCGTCTCCGACGCCGACTCGGAGGAGATCGAGTCGGTTCCCGAGGGCGGCACGCTCGGCGTCAGCCGCACCGAGGAGGCGACGCAGATCGACGAGATCTTCAACGCGCTCGACGAGGAGACCCGGACCTCGTTCCAGCGCTGGCAGGCGAGCGCGGCGACCGCGATCGACGGGCGCGGCCTCGACCTCAACGACGCCTTCGGGAACCTCGGTCCCTTCCTCACCGACGCCTCCGACATCATCGACGTCCTCGGGCGCCAGAAGGAGGCGCTGAAGGGCGTCGTTCGCGACACGGGGCAGGTCTTCGAAGCGCTGACCGAGCGAGATCAGGAGCTCGCCGGGGTGGTCACGGGCACCGACAACACCTTCGACGCCCTCGCCTCCGAGGACCAGGCGCTGGCGCAGACGTTCCAGATCCTGCCCACGTTCCAGCGCGAGTCGCGGGCGACGCTGGAGCGGCTCGATCAGTTCCAGGTCAACGCGCACCCGCTCGTCAAACAGCTGATCCCGGTCGCCCGCGATCTCTCGCCGACCCTGCGCTCGGTGCGCGAGCTCTCGCCGCACCTGCGCAACCTGTTCGTCGACCTCCGCGGCCTCGAGGACGCCTCGCGCAAGGGCCTGCCGGCGCTGCGCGACTTCCTCGGCGGGCTTGCCCCGGTGCTCGACAAGCTCGATCCGTTCCTCGCCAACCTCAACCCGGTGATCCGCTACCTCGAGTTCCAGAAGGCCTCGGTGACCGACTTCCTCGTCGGTCCATCAGCTGCGCTCTCGGGCAGCTATGAGCCGGTGGGCGGCGATCCGGCCCCGCGCCGCGGCCTGCGCCAGCTCGGCTACGTCGCCCAGGAGGCGCTCGCGATCTGGCCCAGCCGCCTGCCGAGCAACCGCGGCAACGGCTACCTCGAGCCCGGCGCCCTGACCGGTTACACCTCGGCCAAGAACGGGATCTTCCCCAACTTCGACTGCAAGAACACCGACTACGCCACGGGTGGCGCTCCGTCCTCACAGGACCCCGACGAGCAGGAGATCGTCAACGGCCAGACCGTCGAGGGGCTCAACAACGACCAGCCGCCGGGCGTGGCCTACGCACCCTGCTTCATCGCCGGCGACTTCGAGAACTCGAAGCTCGGCAACTTCGGCGACGACCGCTTCCCGCAGCTGTTCCAGGATCCGTAGGCCACGGCTACGCGGCCCGCAGCTCGGGGTCGAAGATGGCCTCGAGCGCCGAGTGGTCCGAGAGCCCGTCCTCGCGCCAGCCGTGGTGGTAATCGCACCACTGGGGGCGCAGCCCGGCCGAGGCGAGGATGTGGTCGATGCGAAGGCCCGCCTTGCGGCGCGCGCGGGTGTGCAGGACCCAGCTCGCGTCCTGGCGCTCGTAGCCGTGCAGATCCCGAAAGACGTCGCGAAGGCCCCAGTCCTCGAGCCCCGGGAGGATCGAGCGCTCGCCGCGGTCCCAGCGCTCCAACAGCTCCGGATGGTCGGCGGCGAACGTGATCACGTCGCCGTCCATCGTCTCGCCCCGCGGGAGGTTGAGGTCGCCGCAGAGCACGCGATGGCGGTCGCCGGGACGGCTGAGACGCTCGTAGAGCGCCTCGCAGGTCTCGATCTTGACAATGCCGCGGTTGAGCGCCGACGGGATGTGCGCGTGGTGCAGCTCCAGCGGGCCATGGGGCATGTCCACGACGGTCGAGAGGACGCGCTCGGGAAGAGGCGCGCCGACCGCCGGCAGTTCGAACAGCGGCCAGCGAGAGACCGTCAGGTTGAAGAGGCGCCGGCCGTTGCGGAACCGGCTCGAGTCGAGGGCGTGCGTGAGGCCCGCTTCGGCCAGCACCTCGGCGAAGTGGCCGACGGTCGAGGGCCGGATCTCCTGCAGGCAGACGAGATCGGGCTCTTGGCGCGCGAGCGCCTCGGCCTGCCGGCGCAGGTCCCTGGTGCGGCCGGCGACGTTCCAGGTGATCAGCTTCATCGGCGACGTCAGTCTGCTGCCGGGTCCGGACCAACCGCTCGGCGCCGTTGGGCGTTGAGTGCGGGATCTTGGCTCCAGAGCAACCAAAATCCTCCACTCGCCGGGCGGGGACGGGCCGGCCCGCAGGCCAACCCAAGCGCCGATACGGCCCGTCCGCGTCACACCGCGCGCGGCGTCGGCCGCACCGGCCCGCCCTACGACCTCGTCGCTGGGCACGGCCGCGGGCCCGGGCTCGCCCGCGACTAGGATTCGGGCATGGCCCTGTTCAAGGACTCGCAGGACGTGTACGACACGCTCGGGCGGCTGTTCGTCGAGCTCGCGAGCGACGAGGAGCTGGCCCCGAAGTTCCGCAAGGCGAACACGATCGTCCGCTACGCGTACTCCGATCCCGAGTCGGCGATCACCGTGCGCCTGCAGGAGGGCCAGCCGGGGGACGTGGACTTCGGCGAGTCGGAGATGGAGCCCGAGGTGACGATGACGATGGAGGCCGACACCGCCCACCGCTTCTGGCTCGGGCAGGTCAACGTCACCGTCGCCCTCGCCCGCGGGGAGATCAAGGCCAAGGGCCCGGTGGCGAAGATCCTCAAGCTGGTTCCGCTGGCTAAGCCCGTCTTCCCGCGCTACAAGGCGCAGCTCGAGGAGCAGGGGCGGTCGGACCTCGTGGATGCCTGAGCGGCGGGGGGCGCGGTGAAGGCCGATGAGTGGGCCGGGATCGTCCGTGACCTGGCCGCCAAGCGCGGGGTCGCGTACGAGCCGGTCGGAGGGCTGAACCCCCGGGGCGGGCCGGCTGCGCTCTGCCCGGGCGGGACGAACCGGATCACGGGCGAGCTCGCGAGCGAGTTCTGGGGCGCCTCGTGCGACGCCGACGAGCGCGAGGAGGGCGGGCTGTTCTCCAAGTCGGTGCTCCCGCGGGCGGTGCTCGCCAAGGCCCACATGCCCGACCTGGCGCAGGTGGTCCCGATCTTCAACGTCGAGTCGGTGGAGCCGAGCGAGCGGGTCGAACAGCTCGCCAGCCGCCGCAAGGTCGAGTTCGAGTCGATCGACTTCAACCGCCGCTTCCTGGCAACGGTCCCGAGCGACCACGATCCGATCGCCCTGCGCGAGCTGTTCAGCCCGGGTTTCCTCGACTGGGCGGCCCGGATCCACAACGAGATCGACTTCGGGATCACGGATCGCCAGCTCTACCTCCACTGGCGGCTCCGCGACCGGACTCCCGCTGAGTACGGCGAGGCGCTCGACAACGCCGGCCAGCTGTTCAAGCGCCTGCGCAGCGAGATGGAGGAGTCGGGCCTGCACACCTACCAGCCCGGGCCGTGGCACGCCGGTCTGGAGCCCTTTCCGGACAGCTAGCGCCCCGGACGGGCCCCACCTCAGGGCGGCAGCCGGCTCGTGTCCGCCGCCGCGTCCTCATAGCCCTCGTCCCACGGCAGCAGGATCCGGGGCTCGGCGCGGGTGCCGACGACGCGGGGCAGGATCGGCTCGATCTCGCGCTCGCGAGCAGCCTCGATCACCGCGTCGGTGGTCTCGTGCTCGAGCAGCGTCTCCAGGGTCTTGATCGTCGGGAAGACGAGCTCGAGCTCGCCGGCGGCATGCGAGTCGAGCGCGGCCCGCGGCGCGAACCAGCCCGCGTCCGAGACCTCGACCCCGTCGGCCTCGGGCGCCGCATGCGCGCCCGCGAGGGCGACGAAGAAGTGGGTGTCGAAGCGCACCGGCACCACCTCCGGCGTGATCCAACGCGACCAGGCGACGAGCTCGGCCTCGGCACCGACCTCGATGCCGGTCTCCTCGGCGAGCTCCCGGGCGGCGCACTCCGCGGCTGTCTCGCCGTCCTCGATCATCCCGCCGGGGAAGACCCAGACCCCGGGCATGAACGAGGCCTCGGTCGAGCGCCGGACCATCAGCACCTCGATTCCCGGGTCACCGTGCCTGGCGCCCTTGCGCAGCAGCAGGATCGTCGCCGCGGGGCGCGGGCTCACCGGCTTCTGGCTCACGCGCGGACGATAACCTGCCCGACCGTGGAGGCCACCAAGCAGCTCTACATCTGCAGCTCCTGCGGGTTCATCTACGACCCCGACGAGGGCGATCCCGACGGCGGCATTCCCCCCGGGACGGCCTTCGACCAGATCCCCGACACCTGGTTCTGCCCCGTCTGCGGAGCTCGCAAGGCCGACTTCGAGCCTTACGACGGCTGAATAACTCGCGCCACGTCCTCAGCTCCCGCTCGAATCAATTGTCCGCGGCTACGCCGCGGACTTCTGTTTCTGCTCCCGCCTCCGGGCGTGCGCGGTGGTGTCTTAACCGTCTAGGGCTTGCTCTCTGGCTCGCCTGTGTACCCGGCTGATGGCGAACGCGGCCAGGGCGGCGACGAGGGAGAGCGGGAGGAGGACAGCGAGGCTGATCAGCGCGATCCCGCCGATCACCTCGAGGACGCGGCCGGCGTCGTCGAGCGCGTCGCCCAGGCTCCAGCCGCCGTCGTCGTCGGAGGCGGGCCCGTCAGAGGTCACCTCGACGCCGACGGTCGCGAACCGCCCCTGGCGCTTGACGCCGTTGAGCGCCTGCTGCTGGGCGTCGGCCTGGGCGTCGAGCGATGCGATCCGGGACTTGATCACCAGCCGCTCCTCGCGGCTGTCGGCCTTGATCAGCTCGATCCGGGCCTGGCTGATCCCGTCGAGGGTCCGCGCGAGGTCCTTGCGGGCCCGCACGGCGCGGGCCGTGATGTCCTCGCCGCCCTCGGTCCGCGAGATCACGTCGGCGAGCCCGGAGAGGTCGGTGAGCGCCGCGTCGAGGTGCTTGTAGGGGATCTCGAGCTCGAACGAGGCTCGGGCGCCGCCCTGGTCGCGGGTCACCTGAGAGGTGGAGACGATCCCGTCGTAGCGGTCGGTGACCTCGACCACGCCGTTGGCGACCTCCTGCACGTCGTCGGAGTCGGCGCCGAGGGTGAGCCGCGCGGTCGCGTCGAAGATCCGGTCGTCGGTGCCGCGGGCGAGGCCGCCGCGGTCGACCGCGCCCGCGGCGGAGTCCGTGGCCGAGGGGGCGACCGGCTTCTCCGTGGTGCGAGGAACCTCGAGGCTGTACTCCTCGGCCGCGCCCGCCGACGGCGCGGCCGGGGCGCTCTGGTCCTCGAGCCGCGTCCCGGAGCCGCCGCCCCCGCCGGCGCGGCCGGGCGTCTCGGACCCGGCGTTCGACGAGCTCGTCGAGGCCGAGTCGTCGCCGGAGTCCAAGCCGATCCGATCGACGTTCGAGACCACGACGCCCGCGACCACGACCGCGGTCGCGACCGCCCCGGCCGGGATCAGGATCCGTCGCGGCGGGGTGGAGGAGATCCGGTCCCAGAGCCGTCGCAGGGCGCCCGCGCGCGCGGCGTTGCCGGGGCCGAGCCCGCGATCTCGCGGAAACCCGGCCTCGGCCCACTCGTCCAGCCGCCGGGCGAAGTCGATCTCCGGCTCGGGACGCGCGGCCCGCAGCTCCTGCTCGAGCTCGTCAAGCCTCATCGCATGCCTCCCTCAGTTTCTCCATCGCCCGGTGTAGCTTCGTTCCCGCATTCGATTCGCTGACCCCGATCACGGCGGCGATCTCGGCGTTCGAGAGCCCGGCGAAGTACTTGAGCGCGACCAGCTCCCGCTCGCGCGGCGAGAGCGTCGCCAGCGCGGCGCTCACGGTCGTCCGCCGCAGCGCCGCCTCGGCCGCCTCCTCGTGGACGCCCGCGGCGGCGACGTCCTCGGGCTCGTCGCTGAGCGGGGTGTGGCGGGAGCGCCGCCGGAGCTCGTCGAGGGCGGCGTTGCGCGCGATCCCGAACAGCCACCCGCGGCGCGAGCCGCGCTCGGGCTTGAAGCTCGCCCGCCGCCGGTAGGCGCGCTCGAACGCCTGCGCGGTCACGTCCTCGGCGGCGCTGCGGTCGCGCAGCAGCCCGGAGACGTAGGCGTAGACGTCGTCGCGGCTCGAGCGGTAGAGCTCGTCGAAAGCCGTCTCGGCCTCCGAGGGAGCCTCGATCGCCGGCGCCACGAGCGTCTCGTTCATGGCCGTACTACGGCGACGGCCGAGGTTCATCACACGCTCAGTCGGCGTCGAGCTGCTCGACCTCGGCTCGCGCCTGCTCGAGGTCGGCCTCCCGCGCCTCGTGATCGCTCACCGCCTTTTCCCGCGCCTGCGACGCCTGCTCGAGGTTGCGCTCAGCGCGCCGCAGCCCGCGCTCGGCGTCCTCGACCTCCGCCGCGGCCGCATCCAAAGCCCGCTGGGCCTTGCGAACCCCGTCCTGGGCGCGCTTGCGCGAGCCCGACGCCCCGCGCTTGCGGGCCGGAGCGGGCTTCAGCACGGCCGGCGCGGTGCCCCCGAGCCCGACCGGCTCGCGGTCGCGGACGACGCTGGCGACCTCGAACTCGCCCCGCAGCTCGTCGTCGCCCGCCACGGCGCGCAGGGTCTCGCGGGCGCGGTCGAGGTTGGCGGCGCTCGCCGCCTTTCCGAGCGCCTCGGCCACGGGCTCCATCATCCGCTCGACCGCCTCGCCGTGGGCGGCCACGGCGTCGCGCAGGTCCGGGGAGCGCTTGCCGGAGAGCGTCGCCTCCTGGGCTGCGGCCAGGTTCTCGCCGGCCTTGACAAGCGCCTTGGCCGCCTTCGTGTCGGCGCGGGCCGCCTGGTTGACCGCCCACGCGGGCACGCTGGGCTTGCGCAGCTTCTTGACGCGATCCGCTTCCTCGCGCTCGCCGTCGGCGCGCAGGCGCTTGGCGAGCCCGTCGCGCTCGTCGGTGAACCGGTCGAGCGCAAGCCCGTAGAGCGCGGTGGCCTCCGCGCCGGCGGTACCGGTGTCGGGTTCGCTCACTGCGACCCGGATGCTAGATCGAGTCAGGCCGCGCGGCGGAGCTCGGCCGGCTCGGCCGGCCGGTACACCGATTCCCATGCGGCCCGGATCGACTCTGCCGTGATCTCGACCAGGCTCCGGAGATCCTGCTTCGAGATCGCCAGCGGGGGCATGAGCACGATCGTGTCGCCGAGCGGGCGCACGATCGCGCCCCGCTCGCGGGCGGCGAGCGTCACCCGGTGACCGAGCCGCAGCGCCGGGTCGTGCTCGCCGAGATCGATCCCGACCATGAACCCGCGCCCGCGCACCTCGGTCACCTCCGGCATCGCCGCGACCTTCGCCAGGAGCTCGCCGAGCAGCCGGATCTTCGGCTGCAGGCGGAGCAGCGTCTGCTCGCGCTCGAACGCCTCGAGGCTCGCGAGCCCGGCCGCGCAGGCCAGCGGGTTGCCGGTGAACGTGTGGCCGTGGAAGAAGCTGCGCCCGTCCTCGGGTGCGCCGAGGAAGCCCTCGTAGACCCGCTCGGTGGTCAGCGTCGCCGCCAGTGGCAGGTAGCCGCCGGTGAGCCCCTTGCCGAGGCAGAGGAAGTCCGGGGCGACGCGCTCCTGCTCGCAGGCGAACATCGTGCCGGTGCGGCCGAACCCGGTCGCGACCTCGTCGGCGATCAGCGGGACCCCGTGCTCCTCGGTGAGCTCGCGGGCGCGGCGCAGGAAGCCGGGCGGCTGGACGCGGATGCCGGCCGCGCCCTGAACGAGCGGCTCGACGATCACGGCGACGATCTCGCGTGCGTGCAGCTCGAGCACCCGCTCGAGGCGCCGCTCGTCGCCGGGCGCGACCCGGTAGTTCTTGAAGAGGAGCGGCCCGTAGACCCCGTGGAAGAGGTCGATGCCGCCGACCGCGACCGAGCCCAGCGTGTCGCCGTGGTAGGCGCCCTGCAGCGTGACGAACCGGGTCCGCCGGCAGAGCTCGCCCTCGCGCTGGTGCCAGTACTGGAACGCCATCTTGAGCGCGATCTCGACCGCCGCCGAGCCGGACTCGGAGAAGAACACGCGCTCGAGGCCCGGCGGCGCGATCCCGACCAGCCGCGCCGCGAGCTCGGCGGCGCCCGGATGGGTGAGGCCGAGCATGGTCGAGTGCCCGACCCGGTCGAGCTGCGCGCGGATCGCCTCGTCGATCAGCGGGTGGCGATGGCCGTGGACGTTGCACCACAGCGACGAGACCCCGTCGATGAACTGGCGCCCGGCGGAGTCGTAGAGGTCGGTCCCCTCGGCGCGCTCGATCACCAGCGGCTCGGAGGCGCACCACTCGCGCTGCTGGGTGAACGGGTGCCAGAGGTGAGCGTGATCGAGCTCTGGGATCGACTCCGACATCGCCACCGGCGACCCTAGACCCGGGATCGGAGGGAAAAGCACGCTCCCGAAGCCGCTGTTTGCGGCCGGATGTGTGATTGACGTCACATTAGTTTCGCTTGCGAAATAGTTCCATTGCTACAATCATTTCGCACATGGAACCAAGTGCAACGACTACCGAGACCGGACCCAGGCGGCCGCTGAGCGACGCCGACCGCGAGCTCGGCTACCGGCTGGGCGCGGTGATGCTGCAATGCATGGGCGCCGACGGCGGCACCGCGATCCGCGTGATCGACGAGAGCGGACTCACGTTCACGCAGATGAAGGTGCTGATGACGCTCGCCGGGAGCGCCGACGAGGTCCTGAACCTGAAGCCGCTCGCCGAGCGCCTCGGGCTCTCGCTTCCCTCCGCGAGCCGCGCCGTGGACGAGCTCGTCAACCGCGAGCTCGTCGCCCGGATCGAGGACGAGCGCGATCGCCGCCAGCGGCGCCTCTCGCTGACCGCGGCGGGCGAGGAGCTCGCCGGCGAGATCATGGCCGCCCGCCTCCAGGGGCTGGGCCAGTTCGCGGCGTCGCTCGACGAGGCCGAGCGCGAGCGCCTCGACTCGGCCCTCTCCCTGCTGATCGAGCGGCCGGAGATCTCCGACGTCTACCGCCGGTACCGCAAGGCGGCGAGCCTGTGACCCGATACCGGCACCTGATCACCGACCAGAACGCCAAGTGGTGGACGCTCGGGGCGATGTGCTTCGCGCTGTTCATGATCATGCTCGACAACACGGTCGTCAACGTCGCCCTGCCGTCGATCCAGGCCGACCTCGGCTCGAGCCTCTCGAGCCTCGAGTGGACGATCAACGGCTACACGCTCAGCTTCGGCGTCCTCCTGGTCACCGGCGGGCGCCTCGGCGACATCTTCGGGCGCCGGCGCGCGTTCCTCGTCGGGGTAACCATCTTCGCCCTCTCCTCGGCCACCGCCGGGTTGGCCACGGGCACCGCGACGCTCGTCGCGAGCCGGATCGTCCAGGGGGTCGGGGCGGCGCTGATGATGCCGGCGACGCTCTCGATCGTCACCAACGCCTTCGAGCCGCACGAGCGCGGCAAGGCGATCGGCACCTGGGCCGGGGTCTCGGCCCTGGCGCTGGCGATCGGCCCGGTGCTCGGCGGCCTGCTCACCGAGCACGTCTCCTGGCGCGCAATCTTCTACCTCAACATCCCGGTGGCGATCGCCGCCGTGGCCGCGACGCTGTTCGCCGTGCGCGAGTCCCGCGACGAGTCGGTCGGGCGCCGGATCGACTTCCTCGGCGTCGGCACGCTGACCGCGGGCCTCACAGCGCTCGTCCTGGCCCTGATCGAGGGCAACTCCTGGGGTTGGGGCTCACCCGCGGTCATCGGCCTGCTCGCGACCTCCATCGCGATGACGATCGCGTTCTTCGTGATCGAGCGCCGCGTCACCGCTCCGATCGTCGAGCTGCCGCTGTTTCGCAGTCGCAACTTCGTCGGAACCAACCTGATCGCGCTCGTGGTCACCTTCGCGATGCTCTCCCAGTTCTTCTTCGTGACCCTCTACATCCAGAACATCCTCGGCTACTCGCCGGTGGAGGCCGGGCTGCGCTTCCTGCCCGCGACGCTGATGATCGTCGCCTTCGCCCCGCTCGCCGGGCGGCTCACCGACCGGGTGGGGCCGCGGTGGCTGATCGGCGGCGGCATGCTGCTGGTCGCCGTCTCGCTCTACTGGCTGACGACGATCGGGGTCGGCACCGGCTACGGCGACATCTGGCCCTCGTTCGTCCTCATGGGCCTCGGGATGGCGCTGGTGATGTCACCGATGTCGACCGCGGCGATGAACGCCGTCCCGGTCGCCAAGGCGGGCGTCGCCTCCGGGATCCTGTCGATGAACCGGATGGTCGGCGGCACGCTCGGGATCGCGGTCATCGGCGCGGTCTTCGCGTCGCAGGCGCCCGCCGGGACCCGTGACGCTGCCGAGTTCGTGCACGCCTTCAGCTCCGCGATGTGGGTGGCAACCGCGGTCGCGGCGGTCGGCGCGGTGATCGCCGTCGCGCTGCTGCGCGGCAAGGCCGCGCCGAAGCCAAGCGGCGTCGCCGAGTCCGAGGCCGCGGCGACGGCGCCGGGCGAGCTCGCCGCGGGCGACCTGCGAACCGCCGAGCACGCCGCGGTCTAGCGCGAACGCCCCCGCCCGCAGGCACGGCTGTGACCCACCTCACGCCGCCGGTGCGCCGGCCGTGACGCCGGTCACTGACGGCTGCCCGGGCCGGCTCTAGCTTGACGCCAGTCAAGGCACACGATCGGAGAAACCATGCAACCCATACTCAACATCCACATGGCCGCCCTGGTCCTCGGAGATCGTCGCAAGGTTTCGAACCCGCGGCGAACCAGGACGCTGCAGCGCGACTTCAGCGTGCGCGAGTTTTGATCGGGCACCGGCCCGGCATCGGAGCCGCGCTCAATCCGCCCTCGCCCACCCGGTCGGCAATCTGAGCTCCGGCCAGGTGGCGGGG
This sequence comes from uncultured Solirubrobacterales bacterium, assembly GCA_963842795.1. Taxonomy (GTDB): domain Bacteria; phylum Actinomycetota; class Thermoleophilia; order Solirubrobacterales; family 70-9; genus WHSW01. The sequence goes on from CAWJHV010000014.1 coordinate 40,078, forward strand.
GCGCTGAGGTCGAGGCGGGGCAGGACCTCGACCCGCACCGATCCGAGCGCCTCGATCGCGGCTCGGTTGGAGGCGTGGATCGCTTCCGGTCGCTGCGGCCACGGCGTGAGCACGACCGCCGCCGGCTCGAGCCCCGCCGCGCGCACGGCCTCGATCGTCAGCAGGGAGTGGTTGACCGTCCCCAGTCCGGGCTCGGCCGCGACCACGACCGGCAGCTCGAGGTCACGGGCGAAGTCGCGGACCAGGTAATCGAGCGCCAGCGGGACCAGGAAGCCGCCGACCCCCTCGACGACGAGCGCGTCGGCGTCGCGGGCCGCCGCTCCGGCCGCCTCGCGCAGGCGCGCCGGATCGATCACCTCACCGGCGAGCTCGGCCGCCAGATGCGGTGAGACCGCCGGGCCGTAGCGGTAGGGGGCGATCTGGTCGTCGCTCTGGCGCGACCCCGCCGCGCGGCGCAGAAGCTCGTGGTCGGGCTCGGCGCCGTCGAGCTCGTCGAGGCCGCTGACCGCCGGCTTGAACACGGCGACCCGCAGCCCGGCGGCGGCGTGGCCGCGCGCAATCGCCGCGGCGACCACGGTCTTGCCGACCTCGGTGCCGGTGCCGGTGACGAGGACGCCGCTTGCCTCCACGAGTGCTGAGGCTAGTAAGGGGCGCGGCGGCCCGAACTAAGGGGTCGGGGGCCACAAGTCGATGCAAACGCCCGATGTGGCGCCCGTTTCTCAGCCGTAGCTTGGGCTCATCGTCGAAGCGGAAAGGAACCGAGATGAACCCGCAAGTGCTCACGTCTGTCGCCGAGGACCGCACGCATGATCTCCACCGCCGGGCCTCCCACGAGCGCCTGGCGCGGATCGGCAGGCGCCGGCGCCCCGGGCGCTCGCTCCGCGCCCGGCTCGGAGGGCGATACTTCGGGCGTGGCTCAACGGGTCTCCAGCAGCCGGTTCATCGGGCGGCGTCCAGAGCTCGCCGAGCTTGACCGCCTCCTGCGCGCGGCCGCCGACGGCGGGAAGCCGTCGATGGTCTTCGTCGCGGGGGAGTCCGGGGTCGGCAAGACGCGTCTGCTGGGCGAGGTGATCGCCGCCACCGAGGCGCTCGGCGGACGCGCCATGGGCGGCGCCTGCATCGAGCTCGGCGAGGACGAGCTCCCCTACGCCCCCCTGGTGGCCGCGGTGCGACCGCTGCAGCGGAGCGGCGACCCCGTGCTGGACGAGCTCCCGCCCGTGACCCGGGCCGAGCTCTCCCGCCTGATCCCCGAGCTCGGCGAGCCGCCCGGGGAGCCCGAGGCCGAGCGGGGCGAGGCCCAGCGGCGCCTCTTCGACGCCCTCCTCGAGCTGATCGCAATCCTCGGGGCTGAGCATCCGGTGCTGCTGTGGATCGAGGACATCCACTGGGCGGATCGCTCGACCCGCTCCTTCCTGCGCTTCCTCTCGGCGAACCTCACCGAGGAGCGGGCGCTGGTGCTCACCACCTACCGCTCCGACGAGCTCCACCGCCGCCATCCGGTCCGGCCGCTCCTGGCCGAGATCGAGCGGAGCCCGTGCTCCGAGCGGATCGAGCTCGAGCGCTTCGATCGCGGCGAGCTCGCCGACCAGCTTGCCGACATCCTCGGGGCCGCGCCGCCCCGGGACATCGTCGAGCGCATGTACGGCCGCAGCGAGGGGAACCCGCTGTTCACCGAGGAGCTGCTCGCCGCGGGAGTGGACGCCCGCGCGCCCCTGCCGCCGAGCCTGCGCGAGGCGTTGCTGCTCCGGGTCGAGCGGCTGCCCGCGGAGACTCAGCGCCTGCTCGGCGTGCTCGCCGTCGCCGGGCGGGCGAGCGACGCCCTGCTCGCGGACGCGGGCGGGGTGGACCCCGCCGAGCTCACGACAATGATGCGCGAGGCGATCGCGGCGCAGATCGTGGTCGTCTCGGAGAGCGGGCGCTACGGCTTCCGCCACGCGCTGCTGCGCGAGGTCCTCTACGACGACCTGCTGCCCGGCGAGCGCGCGGAGCTCCACCTGACCCTGGCGCACGCGCTCGAGCGCGCGGCTGCGGAGGGCGATGGGGCCTGGCAGGCGACCGGCATCGCTCACCACTACTACTCCGCCGGCGACCAGCCCCGAGCGCTCACCGCGGCGCTGTCGGCCGCGCGGGCGGTCCAGCGCCTGCACGCCTACGGGGAGGCCGCGGCGCTGCTGGACCGCGCGCTCGAGCTCTGGCCTCGGGTCTCAGACCCCGAGGAGCTCACCGGAGTCGACCACGCCGAGGTGCTGACGAGGGCCGCGCGCGCGCACTACCTCGCCGGCGACGAGGAGATGGGCGCGGCGCTGTACGAGACCGCGGCGGATGAGATCGACGAACGGGCCGAGCCCGAGCGCGCGGCGAAGGTGCTGACCGCGCTCGCGACCTGCCAGTGGTCGCTTGGGCTCGCCGATCGCAGCCGCGCGACCCAGCGTCGCGGGCTCGAGCTGCTGCCGCCGGGGGAGGACTCGCCGGCCCGCGCGGCGCTGCTCGCCCAGCGGGTGCGCTTCCTCCTGCTGCAGGGGCGCTTCCGCGACGTGCGCGACGAGGCCCCCGAAGCGCTCGAGGCATCCCAGCGCGCGGGCCTCGGCCGCGACCTCGGGGTCGTCAACCGCCTCGGCTGCGCCCTGTTCGCCCTCGGCGATGAGGAGGGGGCGCGGGAGCATCTCGACGAATCGATCGAGCTCGCGCTCGAGCGCGGCACGAGCGACGACGTGTCGACCGCTTTCCTGAACTACGCCGACGCGCTTCACCTCGCCGGCCAGAGCCGCGAGGCGAAGCGGGTCGCCGAGCGCGGGCTGGCAGAGGTCAGGGCAAAGGTGGGCGCCGGCGCGAGTCGCTCGATGCGCTGGATCAGGCTCAACCTCTCCGAGATCGAGTTCGACCTCGGCAACTGGGCGGGAGCCGAGGAGCAGCTCCAGCCCATCGCGACCCCTTATCGCGGCGTGGCGCTCGCCCACGCGCGCCTGCGCGAAGCCCAGCTCGCGATGGGCCGCGGCGAGCACGAGGACGGGCGGCGCGAGCTCGACCAGGCCAACGACCTGCTCTCGAACGCGCTCGAGCCTCAGTACATCGCGGCCGTCGCGGCGCTCCGGGCCGAGCTCGAGCGGCGGACGGGCGCCCTCGACTGCGCCGCGGCCGAGGTCGACCACGGCATCGACCGCATTCAGTTCTGCAGCGACGACGCAGGGCGGCTGGCGCTGGTCGCCGGCACCGGCATCTCGGTCGCCGCCGACGTCGCCGAGCGGGCCCGCGACCTCGGCGACGACGCCGGGTCGGGCGCGGCGGTCGCCCGGGCCGAGTCGTTGCTCGAGCTCGTGCGGGGCGCGGTGGACGAGGCCGACCGGCCGGTCGAGGCGGCCACTCTGGCGTCCGCCGAAGCCGAATTCGGTCGGGCCCGGGCCGCCGACGACCCGGGCAGCTGGGCCGCGGCGGCGCGCGCCTGGGACGAGGTCGAGCGCCCGTACCCGCAGGCGGTCGCCCGCTGGCGCCAGGCGCAGGCCGAGCTCGCCGGTGGCGACCGCGGCGCGGCGGCGGGCTCGGTGGCCGACGCGATCGCGATCGCCGAGGGGCTCGGTGCCGGCTGGCTGCTGGGCGAGGCCAAGGGGTTCAGGGCCCGCGCGCGGCTCAGCCTCGCCACGCCGGCCCAGGCTGACGGCGACGGTGACGGCGACGGGGCTGAGCCGGCCGAGCCGGAGCCGTTCGGGCTCACTCCGCGCGAGCGCCAGGTCCTCACGCTGGTCGCCTCCGGGGCCACCAACCGGGAGATCGCGGGCGAGCTCTACATGGCCGAGAAGACCGCCAGCGTGCACGTCTCCCGCATCCTCGGAAAGCTCGACGTGCGCAGCCGGACCGAGGCCGCCGCGGTCGCACACCGCCACGGGCTCGCCGCGCGCCCGGAGCCGACGGCGCCAGACGGCGCCGAGGTCTAGGCCGCCGGTCGCAGGGCGGGCCGGCCCGCGAGAGCGGGCGGTCGCACGCCGAGCTCCCGCGAGGCGCTTGCGATCGCCTGCGCGGCGGCGTGCAGCTCGTCGGTGCGGTGACTCGCCATCACCGTGAGCCGCAGTCGCGAGCTCCCGGCCGGCACGGTTGGCGGGCGGATCGCCTGGGCGAAGACGCCGGCCTCGAGCGTGCGCTCGCAGAGCGCCATCGCGCGGCGGGCGTCGCCGACGACCACCGGAACGATCTGGGTCCGCGAGCCGCCGGTGGCCAGTCCCGCCGCCGAGAGCCCCTCGCGCAGCGTGGCGGCGTTGCGGCGCAGCTGCTCGACCAGGCCCGGGCGCTCCTCGAGCACGCTCAGGGCGGCGAGCGCGGCGCCGACCGAGGGCGGCGGCGGGGCGGTCGAGTAGATGAACGGCCGCGCCGTGTTGATCAGCAGCTCGACCAGCTCACGCGACCCGCAGACGTAGGCTCCGTAGCCGCCGAGCGCCTTCCCCAGCGTCCCGACGATCACATCGACCTCGTCCGAGAGGCCGGCGGCGGCGACGGCGCCGCGCCCTCCGCGCCCGAGCGCCCCGGTGCCGTGCGCCTCGTCGACCGCCAGCGTGCAGCGGTGGCGCCTGGCGAGCTCGACCAGCTCGGCCAGCGGGGCGACGTCGCCATCCATCGAGAAGACCCCGTCGGTGACGATCAGGCGCGCTCGCGCCCCCGCCTCGCGAAGGCCCCACGCGAGGTGTTCCGGGTCGCGGTGGCGGTAGACGAAGGTCTCGGCGCGGGAGAGCCGGCAGCCGTCGATGATGCTCGCGTGGTTGAGCTCGTCGGAGAAGACCACCTCGCCGCGCCCGGCCAGCGCCGAGACTACGCCGATGTTGGCCAGGTAGCCCGAGCCGAACAGAAGCGCCGCCTCGGCACCCTTGAAAGCCGCCAGGCGATGCTCGAGCTTGCGGTGCAGCGACATCGACCCTGAGATCAGCCGCGAGGCGCCGGCGCCGGCGCCGTAGCGCTCCGCCGCCTCACCGGCGGCCGCTCGGACCGTGGGGTGGTCGGCGAGTCCGAGGTAGTTGTTCGAGCACAGCAGCAGGACCTCGGCTCCGTCGAGGAGCACGCGCGGGCCCTGGGGGCCCTCGATCAGGCGCAGTCGCCGGTAGAGCCCCGAGCGCCGGAGCTCAGCCAGACGCTCGGCGACCTCGCTCAAGCCGGCCGCTCGGGATAGGCGGGGACCGCGCCCTTCTTCTTGATCACCCGGAGCTGGGTCGAGGGGTCCCAGAAGTTCGCCTCGGCCTGGCGATCGATGAGCTCGTCGACCGGCGTCGGCGGGGTCTCCCCGTCCAGCCACCCGGAGCGGTTGTCGGGACGCGGGTTCGAGCCGTTGTCCGGCTGGCGGGCGACGTTGAGGCCGAGCTCCTCGAAGCTCGCCCGGTCCTCGCCCGGGTCGACCCCGAGCGTGGTCAGGAAGTTGCCCATCATCACTCCGTTGAGGCCGGCCCTGACCGCCAGCGGCTGGAGCTCGCCGAGGTTCTCGACCCGTCCGCCGCAGAGGCGGAAGAGGGCGTCGGGGAGGATCAGGCGGAAGATCGCCACCCACTTGATCACCTCCCACGGGTCCATCAGCTCGCGGTCGCCGAACTTGGTCCCGGTGCGCGGGTTGAGCAGGTTGATGGGGACCGAGGTGGGGTCGATCTCGGCCAGCTCGAACGCCATCTCCACCCGCTGGCGAGGGCTCTCGCCGAGGTTGAGGATGCCGCCGACGCAGGTCTCGAGGCCGGCCTCCTTGGTCGCCTCGATGGTCCGGATCCGCCCCTCGTAGCGCACCGTGGTGCTGACCTCGTCGTAGTAGGAGCGCGCCGTCTCGACGTTGTGGTGGACGCGCTGGATCCCGGCGTCGGCCAGCTTCCGCGCGCGGTCGACCGACACGTGGCCGATCGACGCGCAGCGCTTGAGGTTGGTGTTCTCGGCGACTAGGCGGGCGCCCGCGAGCACCTTCTCGAAGTCCCGCTTCGACAGGCCCTGCCCCTGGGTGACCATGCAGAAGCGATGCGCGCCGGCCGCCTCCGCTGCGCGCGCGTGCTCGAGCATCTGCTCGGGCTCCATCATCGCGTGCATCGGCGTGTCCGCCTCGGCGTACCGCGACTGGGCGCAGAAGCCGCAGTCCTCGGCGCAGCCGCCGGACTTCGCGTTCACCAGCGAGCAGAGGTCGGTCGAGTCGCCGAAGCGCTCGCGGCGGACCTCCCAGGCGCGCTCGACCAGAGCCGCGATCTCGTCGCGATCGGAGATCGCACCGAGGGCGAGCGCTTCCTCGAATGTCACCAATGGCGGCATTCCCGGGCGAATCTAGGCCAGGGCCCGGACGGCTTTGTCGGGGCCGGCGGGGGCCTAGATCAACTAGATCAACTAGGCGTCGCCGTCGACGAGGCGCGGCAGCAGCGCCGGCAGCGCCACCCGGCGCAGCGAACGCGGGACCGGGAGGCGGTGGAGCGTCGGCTGGAAGCCGGGCTCGCGGGCGAAGCCCTCCTCGTCGCCGACCACGCGGACGGCGGCGTCGACGACCTGCGGGTCGAAGGCCCGACCCGACTGCGCGGCCAGCGCCAGGGTCGCGTCGGCCTGCGAGAGCTCGGGCGTCCCGCGAGCGGTGAGCTGGGCCCAGGCGGCCGCGACAGCGAGCACGCGGCTGCCGCGCGGGATCGCCGCGCCGGGGAGGCCGGCGGGCCATCCGTCGCCGATCCAGCGCTCGCGCGAGTGCAGGACGAGGTCGGCGACGCGCGAGATGCCGACGGCGTCCCATTCGACGTCCTTGGCCGTGATCGGGTCGGCCAGCGGGTCGATCAGGTCGGCCGCGCAGGCGAGCTCGCGGCGCTCGGCGCGGGGGAGCGCGAGCACGTCGGCGATCGCCGCGGCGTAGAGGCGCGTCGCCTCGGCGCGGTTGAGCCGCGCCGCGGAGTCGGCGGCCGCGATCCGCTCGAGCGCCGCCTGGGGCACGAGGATGACCAGGGCCAGCGGAGCGAGCGCGAGCACGCCCACCGCATCGACGAGCACCGCGGCGACGACGCCGACGACCAGCATCGCCAGCACGGCGGGGCCGAGGTCGGCGAACTCGTCGCGGACGAGGGCCACCGGGCGATACCCCTGGTAGTACGGCGCGAAGGCAAGGCGGGCGAAGCAGAAGTTGATCGCCCACATCGCGACGCCGGTCGCGTACAGGGCCGGGGCCACCGCGGTCCCCGAGGGCGACCCGGCGAGCTCGAGCAGCTCGGCCCCGACGAGGACCGCGAGCGCGTAGCTGCCGACGTTGGCGACGAAGCCCGGGCTGAGACGCTGCTCGGTGCGGAGCAGGAAGCGGGTGATCAGGTCCGGCACCAACCAGACCACGAGCGCCGGCAGCGGGCCTGCCGCGGCGAGCGCGACCAGGGCGATCACCAGGTTGGCGCCGAAGAAGACCCGGTTGCCCGCCTTGAGCCGGACCTCGGCCGCGAACGCGATCGCGGAGGCGGCGGCGAGCGCCGCGATCAGAACCGGCTGGCTCCAGTCCGACGGTGGGGCCAGGAGAAAGAGGCCCGCGGCGGCGACGAGGGCCGGCACGAGGTTGAGCGAGATCGCCGTCAGCTGGCGACGCTCCGAGGCATCGCGCAGGCGCCAGCGCGCGAAAACGCGCATCGACGAATGAACCCGCGGATACGACGCAACCGGCATCGGGTCAGATCCTAGTCCTCAATCCGGCGAGGTGCCAGAGAAATATGTGTCTACCTACTAACCGTTGCGATAACCCACAGCCGAGCTCCTTCGCGTCGGGGTTGTCCGGGAACCTACCAAGGCTTCACAAAACCTCGCCAAACTTATTTGAGTCAGACCGGCTCATTGGCGAGGCTCTCCCAAAGGTAGATGGATGCGAGCGAACGGTGCGGCCTCCATCGCTCGCCGAGCGCCTCGAGCTCGGCCTCGGAGGGCAGCTCGTCGAGCTCGTAGGCGTGCTGGGCGGCGCGGCGAACCCCCAGGTCCCCGGCCGGGAGGACGTCCGGGCGCTCGCAGAAGAAGATCAGGAACATCTGCGCGCTCCACAGGCCGAACCCGCGGATCGCCGTGATCTCGGCGATCACCTGCTCGTCGGAAAGCTGGTCGAGACGGTCGAGCTCGAGCTCCCCGGAGACGACGTGCTCGGCGAGATCGCGCACGTACGAGACCTTCCGCCACGAGAGCCCGACGTCGCGCAGCGTCTGGGGCTCGATCTCGAGCAGCTCGTCGGGGGCCGGCGTGCGGCCGCCGAAGAGGTCGAGTACGCGCCCGTAGATCGTCGCCGCGGCCTTGACCGAGAGCTGCTGGCCGATCACGCTGCGGAGCAGCATTCCGTAGGCGTCGACCGGCGGCCGGCGCCGTCGACGGTCGTCGATGTCCAGGTCGCCGAGCTCCTCGATCAGGCCCGCGATCACGGGATCGGACGATGCCAGCTCAGCCTGGGCGGTCACGCCCATAGACGGTATGCGATATCCGGGTCCGCGACCACCCATCGCTATCCTGCCGGGCCGCGTCGGCGCCTCCTCGTCGCCGCGACTTGTGGGTCGCGGGCGTGTTTTGACGCCGACGGGCAGAGGACCCGATCTCTCCCCCTTGGACCCGAATCCCTGAGAGTGCTCGCCGAAGCGTTAAACCACCGAGTTTCCGGGCGGCCGCGGCTCGCCGTGGTCGCCGCTGCCCTGCTCGTGCTGATCGCCACGCTCGCGGCGGTCCTGCTGTGGCCGGCCGGGGGGCCGCCGAGCGCCAGCGCCCAGGCCGCGGGCGTGCGGCCGAACGTGATCGTCCTGCTCACCGACGATCAGGAGACCCGCTCGATGCGCGTGATGAAGATCGTCGGCAAGGAGCTGAAGCGCAAGGGCGTGACGATGAAGCGCTTCTACGACAACTTCCCGCTCTGCTGCCCGGCGCGGGCGACGCTCCTCACCGGTCAGTACGCCCACAACCACCACGTGCTCTCCAACGTGCCGCCGGATGGCGGCTACGGCGTCTTCAACGAGCTCCACGGCGACAACTACCTGCCCCTCTGGCTCCAGGGGGCCGGATATCAGACCTCCTACGTCGGCAAGTACGAGAACGGCTACGCCGAGCCCGACGAGTACGGGACGGTGCCCAGCGACGTGCCCAAGGGCTGGAACGACTGGCACGTGCTCGCCCCGTCCCGGGCCCAGTACTTCAACTACACGCTGAACGAGAACGGCGCCCTGCACGGCTACACGGACGCCGAGGAGGACTACAGCACCGACATCTTCACCAAGAAGGCGCGGCGCTTCATCCGCACGAACGCGAAGGCCCAGACGCCGTTCTACCTCGAGCTCGGCTACGCGGCTCCGCACGGCGGCGGGGGCGGCGATCCGGGGCGCTCCTGCAATCGCGCCGCCGTTCCCGCTCCGCGCCATCTCGGCACGCTGAAGAAGAAGGCCAAGGGCCTCCTGCCGCCGTCGTTCAACGAGGCGGAGATCGCCGACAAGCCCACGCCGATCGCCGACAACGCGTCGCTGACCCCCGGACAGATCTCCGACACCCTGCGCAAGCGCCGGTGTGCCTGGGAGTCGCTGCTCGCCGTCGACGAGAGCGTCGGCACGCTCATGAAGGAGCTCCAGCGGGACAAGGTGCGGCGCAACACCTACGTCTTCTTCCTCTCCGACAACGGCTTCATGCGCGGCGAGCACAGGATCCGCGGCGACAAGCGCTTCCTCTACGAGGAGTCGGCGCGGGTCCCGTTCATCGCCCGCGGCCCCGGTATCCCGCACGGCGAGAGCTCCGACGACGTCGTCGTCAACGCCGACCTGACCTCGACCATCCTCGAGCTCACCGGGGCGTCGCCGGGGGTGATCCAGGACGGCCAGTCGCTGATGCCCAGCCTCCAGGACCCCGACCTCGAGCGCGGCCGCGCGCTCCTGCTCGAGGCCTACGCGGGCGAGCCCATCCTCGGCGTGCGCACCTCCCGCTACCTCTATGCCGAGTGGGACACCGGCAAGCCCCAGCCCGAGAAGGAGCTCTACGACACCTATCTCGACCCCTACCAGCTGATCAACCTCGCCAATTCGGACGCCTACCAGAGCGTCGTCATCGAGCTCGGTGACGAGCTCGACGAGTTGATCGACTGCTCCGGCGACAGCTGCCGGACCGCGCCGACCGGTCAGCTCACGTTCACCACCGGCGGCGGCAAGGCCGGCTGCGTCCTGCCGCCGGTCGTCGCCCACTACGCGACCTCGGCCGACAGTCGGGTGGTCGGCGTCACCTTCCGCGCCGGGAAGGCGTCGCTGGGCACCGACACGGTTGCGCCGTTCGAGGTCGCGGTGCCCGAGTCGGCACTGCGGGACGAGCTCCCCGATTCGGCCAAGGTGACCGCCGAGGCGCTGTTTGCGGACGGCAGGCGCCTGGCGAATTCTGCGGATCTTCGCGCGTGCAGATAACCCGAGCCCGCCTGGCGGCGCTGGTCGGCGTGGCGACGTGCGCTCTCGCTGTGGCGAGCGGCTGCGGCGGTGAGGATCCGAATCCGCAGGTGACCCCGGACCCGGCGTTCGGCGAGCAGCCGAACATCGTCTTCGTGCTCACCGACGACCAGGACTACACCTCATTCAACCGGCGGGTCATGCCCCGCACCTACCGGCTCGTGGTCGACCCCGGCACCCGCTTCACCAACTACTACGACGCGACGCCGCTCTGCTGCCCGGCGCGCGCCGCGCTGCTCACCGGCCAGTACGGCCACAACAACGGCGTGCTCAACAACAAGCCCGGCTACGGGGCGCTGGAGCAGCCCGACGACGTGCTGCCGGTGTGGCTGCAGCGCGCGGGCTATCAGACCGCCAACGTCGGCAAGTTCCTCAACGGCTACGAGGACGCGGTGGACGACAAGGACGACGTCGCTCCCGGATGGGACCGGTGGTCGGTCGAGAGCGGCAACGCCCGCGGCTACTACGACTTCACGCTCACCGTCGACGGCAAGCAGCGCAAGGAGCACTACAGCGGCGAGTACCTGACCGACGTGCTCACCCGTCGCGCCCAGGAGTACCTGCGCGACCTCGCCGGGCCGCAGCCGTTCTACCTCCAGCTGTGGCAGAGCGCGCCCCACGTCGAGAACCTGAACGCGAACAGCGGCGGCCCCTGCGGCGGGCAGGCGGTCCCGCCCCCGCGCGACCTCGGTCGCTTCGACACCGAGCAGCTCCCGCGGCTGCCCGGGGTGCTCGAGCGCGACGTCTCCGACAAGCCGGCGATCGTCAGCGGCCAGCCGCCGATCGACGCCGCCCGGCGCGCCGTGCTCCGCGACCGCTACCGCTGCCGGGTCGAGACCCTGCCCGCGGTCGACCGCGGGGTCGCCGGGGTGGTGCGGACCCTGCGCGAGACCGGCGAGCTCGACGACACGATCATCGTCTACGCGTCCGACAACGGCACCTTCGACGGCCAGCACCGGCTACCGGGGGGCAAGGGGCTCGCCTACGAGGAGGCCGCCCACCTGCCGTTCGCCGTCCTGGTCCCGCCGAAGTTCCGCGGCGGCTCCCCGGCGCCGGCGACGGTCGACGAGCTGGTCTCGAACATCGATTACGCGCCGACGCTCGTCGACTGGGCCGGCACCGAGACCTGCCCGGAGGTCGGCGAGTGCCGGGTGATGGACGGGCGCTCGCTGCTGCCGCTGCTCACCGGGCTTGACCAGGAGTGGCCCGCCGATCGGGCGGTCGCGACCGAGCTCGACCTGCAGAAGGACGAGGTCCAGCCGGGGCGCGGGATCTCGTGCTCCTTCGAGGGCGTGCGCCAGGACCGTTGGCTCTACGTTCGCCACACCTCGCTGCCGGATCTCGGCACCGGCGCCTGCGAGGCGGCCGACACGGTCGAGGTCTACGACCACGTCCGCGATCCCTACGAGCTGCGCAACCTGGCCCCGCCGCCGCCCGATTCCCGTTCGGCGGCCACCGAGCAGCGGCTCTCGGAGCTCACCGACGAGCTCTCCGACTGCGCCGGGATCGAGGGCCGGGACCCCGAGCCGGCCAGCGGGCATTACTGCTGATCTAATCTCGGTGCGTGACCCTTCTCGGGCTGCTCGTCGCCTGCGTCATGTTCGCGCTGCTGGTGCGGGCGTTCGTGCAGTCCTACGGCGAGCGGGCACCCGCCAACCCGAGGCTCGCGGAGTGGCCGGACGACCCCCGCCTCCTGACGGTCGACGAGGTCGCCGCGGAGCTGGAGACGTCCCCCGGCGAGGTGATGGAGCTGGTCGAGCGCAACGCGATCCCGTTCTTCGTCGTCGCCGGGTTCAATCGCTCCAACGCCGAGCGCTATCGCTTCGACCGCGACGAGATCGACGACTGGGTGATCGGCTAGCGGCCCGTCCACTCGGGCTTGCGCTTCTCGCCGAAGGCCCGGATGCCCTCGCGGAAGTCCTCGGAGGCGAAGCACGAGCGGCGAAGCTCGATCAGCTCGCGCTCGACCTCGGGCGCGAGCCGCGAGGCGCGGGCGATCGCCTCGATCGCCCGCTTGTTGCCCGTCATCGACAGCGGGGCGTTGGCGGCGATCTCCGCCGCCAGCTCGAGCGCCGCGCGCTCGAGGCCGTCGCCCTCGACGACCTCGTTCACGAGCCCGACGCGTTCGGCCCGCGCCGCGCTCAGGTTGCGCCCGGTGAGGAAGAGGTCGCGCGTTTGGGCGATTCCGATCACATCGACGAAGCGCTCGAGCCCGGTGTGGGAGTAGATCAGGCCCAGCTTCGCCGGGGGCATGCCGAGCTTCGCCGCCTCGGCGCACACCCGCAGGTCGCAGCGCACAGCCAGCTCGAGCCCGCCGCCGAGGCAGTGCCCGTTGATCGCCGCCACCACCGGATAGGGGTGGGCGCTGACAGCCTCCATCGCGGCGTGGAACGGGTGGGCCACGAGCGCCTCGGCGTCCTGCTCGAAGCTCGAATCCGGGATCGCTCCGATGTCATAGCCGGCGGAGAACGCGCGCCCGGTGCCGGTGATCACCACGCAGCGGACCTCGATCCCCTCGGCGAGCTCCGGCAGGGTCGCCGCGATCGCGTCGAGGACCTCGTGATCGAGCGGGTTGCGCTTGGAGGGGTTGTTGAGCGTCAGCCGCGCGACGGCCTCGGCGGGCCGGTCGAGAAGCAGCTTGCCGGAGGCGAGCTCGGTCAACCGCTACTCGAGCACGACCAGCACGTCGCCCTCCTGAACGCTCTGCCCCTCCTTGCAGCGGATCTCGGCGACGGTGCCGTCGTCCTCGACCTCGACCGGCATCTCCATCTTCATCGACTCGAGGATGACCACCGTGTCGCCATCGGAGACCTGGTCGCCCACCGCGACCTCGACCTTCCACACGGTTCCGGTGATGTGGGCTTCGACCTCGATGCTCATGCAGCGCGGGAGAATATCCCGGCCGGATGACGAAGGTGTTGGCGATTGTCGCCGCCCGTAACGAGGCGGACCGGATCGGGGCGACGCTCGACGCCCTCGCGGCGGCCTTCCCCGGGGTCGAGCTCTGGGTCGCCGACGACGCGTCCGGCGACGGCACCGCGGAGGTGGCCCTCGCCCACGGCGCCCGGGTCACGAGCAGGCGGCGCCCGCACGGAAAGGGCGCGAACATGACTGCGGCGGCCGAGGCGGCGCTCGACGGAGGCCCGCCCGACGGCGCGACCGTGCTCGTCTGCGACGGCGACCTCGGGGCCTCGGCGAGCGAGCTGTGGGGGCTGGTCGAGGCGGTCGAGGAGGGGCGCTGCGATCTCGTGGTGGCCGTGTTCCGGAGCCGGGTCGGCGGCGGCTTCGGCATCGCGCTGCGGTTCGCACGCTGGGCGATTCGCAGCCGCTGCGGATACCGGGCCGGGGCGCCGATCTCTGGACAGCGGGCGATGCGGGGAGAGGTCCTGCGTGCGGTGCTCCCGTTCGCCGACGGATACGGGATGGAGGTCGGGATGACGGTCGACGCGGTCCGGGCCGGCTACCGGATCGCCGAGCTCGAGCTCGAGCTCGAGCACCGGGCCACGGGGCGCACGCTCTCCGGCTTCCTGCACCGCGGCCGCCAGCTGCGGGATTTCACCCGCGCCTGGTGGGCGCGCAGATAGCGTTGCGCCCGGGATGATCCTCGCCATCGACCAGGGGACCACGGGCACGACCTGCCTCGTCTTCGACGGCGACGGGAAGGTCCGCGGTCGCGCCTACAGCGAGTTCCGCCAGCACTTTCCCCGGCCGGGCTGGGTCGAGCACGATGCGAACGAGATCTGGCAGGTGACCCGGCGGGTCGCCTCGCACGCGCTCGCCGACGCGAAGGCGGACCCGGCCAGCCTCGACGCGATCGGGATCACCAACCAGCGCGAGACCGTCGTCGCCTGGGACCCGGACACCGGCGAGCCGGTCCACAACGCACTCGTCTGGCAGGACCGCCGCACCGCGTCGCGGTGCGACGAGCTCCGCGAGGCCGGGCACGAGCCGCTCGTGCGCGAGCGCACCGGGCTCGTCCTCGACCCCTACTTCTCGGCGACGAAGATCGAGTGGCTGCTGCGCAACGTCGACGCCGCGGCGGGCGCAGTCTTCGGCACGATCGACTCCTGGCTGGTGTTCAAGCTCACCGGCCGCCACGCGACCGACGTCTCGAACGCCTCGCGGACGATGCTGTTCGACATCCGCAGGCGGCGCTGGGACCCCGAGCTCTGCGAGCTGCTCGGCGTCGACGCGGCGAAGCTGCCCGAGGCGCTGCCGTCGGCGGGCGTCTTCGGCACGACCTCGGAGTTCGGGGGCGAGGTCCCGGTCGCCGGGATCGCCGGCGACCAGCAGGCGGCCCTCTTCGGGCAGGCGTGCCACCGGCCGGGGATGGCCAAGAACACCTACGGGACCGGCAGCTTCGTGCTCCTCAACGCCGGCACCGAGGTGCCCGAGCCGGCGGAGGGGCTGTTGACCACGGTCGCCTGGGGGATCGGGGACGAGGTCACCTACGCGCTCGAGGCGGCGGTGTTCGTGACCGGGGCGGCGGTGCAGTGGCTGCGCGACGGGCTCGGGATCGTCGCCGAGGCGGCGGAGACCGAGGGCATGGCCGCGTCGCTGGACTCCAACGACGACGTGTACTTCGTCCCCGCGCTCACCGGCCTCGGCTCGCCCCACTGGGACCCCTACGCCCGGGGGACAATCGTCGGCCTCACCCGGGGCACCTCGCGAGCCCACCTGGCGCGAGCGGCGCTCGAGGGGATCGCGTACCAGACGGTCGATGCGGTCCGGGCCCAGGAGCGGATCGCCGACGAGCAGCTCTCGGAGCTGCGCGCCGACGGCGGCGCGGTCGCCAACCGCTGGCTGATGCAGTTCCAGGCCGACGTCCTCGGGGCGCCGGTGATCGTCCCCGCGATCGCCGAGACGACGGCGCTCGGGGCGGCCTACCTGGCGGGGATCGGGGCCGGCCGCTGGACGGCCGACGAGGTCGCGGGGATGTGGGGCGAGGCGGCCCGCTACGAGCCGGCGATGGCAGCCGACGAGCGCGAGCGCCTGCTGGGCCGCTGGGGCGAGGCGGTCGGCCGGGCTCGGGGCTGGGCGCAGCCCGAGTAACCCAGTCCGGCGGCGGGGGTAGGAGGGCGTGCGGGATCTCGTCCCGAAGCCGAACATGTCGGAGATCAAAGAGCAGCGATACAAGGACGACCGGCCGGCGGAGCTGTTCATGCCGGTGCACGAGTGGTCGCGCACCCACGGTCCGGGATGGGTCTACGAGCTGGTCCGGCTCATCCTCACGCCGATCGCCGTCTTCCTCTACCGCACGCGGGGAATCTCGACCGGCAACGTCCCAGCGCAGGGGCCGTTCATCCTCGCTCCGAACCACTTCTCGAACATGGACCACTTCTTCACCGCCGTCTATCTGAAGCGGAAGGTGAGGTTCATGGCCAAGTCGCAGCTGTTCTTCCGCAACCCGGTGCTCGACTACATCTACCGGGTCGGCGGCGTGTTCCCCGTCCGGCGCGGACACCACGACGACGAGGCCTTCGTCACCGCGCACGCGATCCTCGACCACGGCGGTTGCGTTCTGATCTACGCCGAGGGCGGGCGCTCGCGGACCGGCAAGCTCGGCGAGGCGAAGCCCGGGCTGGGGCGGCTGGCGCTCGAGTCCGGCGTGCCCGTGGTCCCCGTGGCGATCCACGGCTCGCAGAGCGTCCGGGCGTGGAAGCGGCTCGTCTTTCCCAAGGTAACGATCCAGTACGGCGAGTCGCTGAGCTTCGATCGGGTCGCAGAGCCGACCCGCGAGCAGCAGCTGGCCGCGTCCGAGCAGGTCTTCGATCGCGTCAAGGCGATGTACGGGGTGCTCGACGAGCGCGGCCGGCGGGGGGCGATCGAGGCGCTGCGGGAGGGCGCGAGGGCGAGCGCCGCCCCGAGCGCCCAGCCTCATACATAAGCCGGCTCAACGGCGCCGGGGCTCGGCTTCGTCCTTCGGACTACGCCTCACTGATAACGCTTCGCGACCGTCTTCCAGTGCTCGGGATCGTGGCCCGGGAGGATCACGGCCTGCGGGTAGGTGCGGGCGAAGTGCTGGAGCTCGCGCATCGAGCGGCGCCAGTTGTGGCGGTCGAGCGGACGCGGCGGCTCCGGGGCGTCGCCGAGCTGGCCGATGGTGTAGATCGCGTCCCCGGCGATCACCAGGTCGCGATCGCCGAGACGGCAGATCACAGACTGGTGGCCGGCGCTGTGCCCCGGGGTCGAGGCGAGCCTGACGCTCCCGTCGCCGAAGAGGTCGAAGGTGCGGCCGAAGGTCCCGTAGGAGCTGATCGCGTCGGAGTCGTAGCTCAGCGTGCGGTAGTCGAAGGCGTAGTCGAAGTGCTCGGGGCGGTAGCCGCGCAGGAAGGGTCGCGAGTCGGTCGAGGCCGCGATCCACTCGTCCTCGCTGATCACGAAGGCGGCGCCGGGGAACTCGGACATCCCGGAGGTGTGGTCGAAGTGCATGTGGGTCATCACCACCAGCTTCACCGCCTGCGCTTCGACCCCCTTGGCGCGCAACTGCGACGGGAGGTCCTCGCCCGGCTCGATCCGTGGCCGCGAGAAGCGGGCGATCGCGCGGCCGAGGTTCGCGACGGGCTTCGTCCCGACCGAGGCATGCAGGCCGGTGTCGACGAGGAACGGCCCGGCGGACGGGTGGCGGACGAGATACGCGGGGATCGGCAGCCGGAGGTAGCGCGAGCGCGGGGTGCCGAGCCCGAGCATGCGCAGGGTGGTGAGGGTCGAGGCGCTCTCGATGAACGCGCGCGGGCTGTCCATGGTCCCGGTGTTGATCGGTTCGACGACCACGGTCGCGCCCTCGCGCCCGCCTGAAAACGGTGCCCGCAGCGGCTTGGTCTCGGCTCTGACGCCCATCGCGGGGTGACTGTAGCCGTATAGCCTGCGGGCGCCATGGCGCTCTCCAGCTCGCGAATATTTGCGCCCGGACTGCTCGATGGCCGCGTTTGCGTCGTCTCGGGAGCCGGCAGCGGGCTCGGCCGGGAGACCGCCCTCGAGCTCGCTCGGCTGGGTGCGACCGTGGTCGGATGCGGGCGCCGGCTCGAGCCGCTCGACGAGACGGCGGCCGCCGCGGAGGCGCTCGCCGGGAGCGCCGAGGCGGTGCCGATGGACATCCGCGACGAGGACGCTGTCGAGGCGTTGTTCGACGGGGTGCTCGAGCGCCACGGCCGGCTGGACGTGTTGATCAACAACGCGGGCGGCCAGTTCCTCAGCCCGGCGGAGGCGATCTCACCGAAGGGCTTCCGCACGGTGATCGAGCTCAACGTGGTCGGGACCTGGCTGATGACCCACGCCGCGGCGACCAAGGCGTTCATCCCCCAGGGCGGGGGCAAGGTGCTCAGCGTCACCCTCTCGCCTCACAACGGGATGCCGGGGATGGTCCACTCGGGCGCCGGGCGGGCGGCGGTCGAGAACATGATGAGGACGCTGTCGGTGGAGTGGGCCCGGTTCGGGATCCGCCTCTGCGCGGTCGCCGCGGGCCAGTTCGACACCGAGACCCTGCGGACCAAGTACCCGGCCGAGGTCGTCGCGGCGGTGCCGAAGACGGTCCCGATCGGCCGCATGGGGACCGAGGAGGAGATGGCCTGGCTGCTCGCGTTCCTCGCCTCCGAGGCGGGCGACTTCTTCTCGGGGACGACGATCACGATCGACGGCGCCCGTGACAACTGGTTCGGGTCCTGGCCGCCCGGGGTCTACGGAGACAGCGGTGAGCCGCCGATAGAGGAGAGGCGCCCCCGTCCGTCGTAGGCCCAGACCCTGAACGCGCAGTCCAACAAGCGCCTCGTCCTCGCCGCGATGGTCTTCGCCGTCGCGATGACGTTCATCGACCAGACGATCGTCTCGATCGCGGTTCCCGACCTCCAGAAGGACCTCGACCTCTCCGCGACCGGGGTGCAGTGGGTGGTCAACGGCTATCTGCTGTCGCTCTCGGCGCTGTTCGCCTTCGGCGGGCGGATCGCCGACATCGCCGGCCACAAGAGCATGGTGCTGCTCGGGATCGCGGTGTTCACGATCGCGTCCGCGCTCTGCGGCGCGACCCCGACCGGCTCGCTGGCCGAGCCGTGGATCATCTTCTTCCGGGTCGTGCAGGGCGCGGGCGCCGCGATCATGTTCCCCGCGGCGCTGGCGATCGTCGTCGCCGCGTATCCGGTCGACGAACGCGGCAAGGCGCTGGCGATCTTCTTCGGCGTCGCGGGCGGGCTGACGGCGATCGGCCCGATGGCGGGCGGCGTGCTCGTCGAGTGGACCTGGCGAGCGATCTTCTGGGTCAACGTGCCCGTGGCGGTGATCGCCACGGTGCTCACGCTGCGCTCGAAGCCGGACAACACCAAGCACCCGGCGCCGCTCGACTACCGAGGGGCGATCCTGATCGCGGTCGGCATGGGCCTCGCCGTGCTCGGGCTGCAGCAGTCGAGCACCTGGGGCTGGGGCGACCCGGCGACCTGGGGCACGATCGCCGCCGGGCTCATCTTCCTCGTCGTGTTCGTCAGGGTCGAGCTGGTCACGAAGCACCCGTTGATCCAGATGCGGATCTTCAAGATCCGCGCGTTCTTCGTCGACAACGCGGTCCTCTTCCTGATCTCCATCGCCTTCGTCCCGATGTTCCTGTTCGCGAGCGAGTACGCCCAGATCTCGCTCGGCTACGGGTCGGGCGAGGCGGGCCTCTACCTGCTGACCTTCTTCGCCGGCTTCGCGACCGCGGCCCAGTTCGGGGGGCGGATCCTCGACAAACGCGGGGCGCGCCCGGCGGTCGTCGCCGGCTGCGCGATCTCGGCCGTCGGCTTCCTCCTCTGGGCGCGGCAGCTGCCGGACCTGAACTTCAACAACCAGTGGTACTGGGTGGTCGTCGCGGGCGCCGGCATGGGGCTGGTCCTCGGGCCGGCGAGCACCGACGCCGTCAACCGGGCGGCGAAGACGAGCTACGGCGAGGTCACGGGGATCACGCAGACGGTGCGCAACTTTGCCGCGAGCTTCGGGCTCGCCCTGCTCGGGACGATCCTGATCGAGCAGAACAAGTCGCACCTCGAGTCGTCGCTGTCGAAGTTCGGGATCCCGACCGACAAGGCCGACTCGATCGCCGACGCGCTCAGCGGGTCCGGCGGCGGTTCGCCGTCCGGAGCGTTCTCCGAGCACGCCGGGAGGGCGGCGCAAAAGGTGTTCGACCAGGTGCAGTACGACTTCGCCCTCTCCTGCCGGACCGTCTTCTACGGAATGGCCGTGGCGATGGCGATCGCCTTCGTGGTCGCGCTGCTTGCGATGCCGGGCGGGCGCGTGACCGAGGTGTACGACACGCCCGAGGAAGCCGCGGCCTGATTAGCTGCCAGGTGATCCACCTGGCGACCGAGAGGGGACCCCATGAGCGAGAGCGCGACCGAACGCGGCGAGCCGACCGCGGAGGCGCCGCTGAAGGAGCTCCTGATCGGAGACCGTGAGCACTGGACCGAGGGGCCGCCGTACGACCTCTTCAAGCGCATGCGCGCCGAGTGTCCGGTGCATCGGTCGGAGGAGATCCGCGACTACCCCGAGGAGGAAGGCTTCTGGTCCGTAACGCTCGCGGACGACGTGCACGCCGTGAGCCGCGACTGGGAGACCTACTCGTCCGAGCGCGGCGGGATCACCGCCCTCACGAACGCGATCATGCCGCTGGAGCTGATCCAGTCGATGTTCATCGGCATGGACCCGCCCAAGCACGACCGGCTCAAGGCGCTGTTCCAGCGCGGGTTCACCCCGAAGCGGATCGCCGAGCACGAGCCCGAGATCCGCGAGATCACGATCGGCGTCCTCGACCGGCTCGAGGGGCGTGACGCGTGCGACCTGGTGAGCGAAATCGCCCAGCCCGTGGTCGCGCGCGTGATCGGCAGCTTCATGGGGATCACGCCCGAGGACGACATCGTCTGGGCGCGGCTCATGAACAACACGCTCGGGGCCGGGGAGCGCCAGGGCCCGGAGGACACGGCGCTGATCATGGAGCAGGACGTCCCCGAGATCTTCGAGCGCTGCCGCAAGCTGATCGCCGAGCGCCGCGAGACCCCGACCGACGATCTCACCAGCGTCCTCGTGCACGCGGAGGTCGACGGCGAGCGGTTGGAGGAGCACGAGATCGTCATGGGCTTCTTCCTCCTGATGGCGGCGGGCAACGACAGCACCAAGGCCACCTATTGCTCCGGGATGCGGGCGCTGATGGAGTCTCCGGCCGAGCGCGAGAAGCTGCTCGCCGATCCGTCGCTGATCCCCAGCATGGTCGAGGAGTCCCTGCGGATGTTCCCGGCGTTCGCGCACTTCCGCCGGACCGCGAACCACGACGTGGAGCTGAACGGCACCACGATCCGCGAGGGCGAGAAGGTGGTGATGTGGTACGTGTCCTCGAACCGCGACGAGTCGCGCTACGACGATCCGGACCGTTTCGACGTCGCCCGCAACCCCGAGCACCAGGCGTTCGGCGCCGGCGGCCGCCACTTCTGTCTCGGCGCGGCGCTCGCCCGGCTCGAGCTGCGGATCCTCTTCGAGGAGACCCTGAAGCGCTACCCGGCGATGGAGCTCGCGGACGAACCGCAATACGCCCAGAACCCGTTCGTCAACCAGATGACGACCCTGCCGGTGCGCCTGACGCCGGCGTAGCGCGCGAGCTCCGCCGCACTCCCGCCACATTTTGCGCGCCACGGGTGCGGGCCGTAGCGCCAGGCTGGCGTCCATGCCCGCCGAGTCGCACATTGACCGCCTCAGAGACGGCAAACGTGCGACTCGAGCTCGAGGGCGTGCAGTGGCGAGGCTCGCCGGGGGCCAGCACGGGGTCGTGAGTCGGCTCCAGCTCGCGGAGCTCGGGGCGACGGCGGATGTCATCGACGGCTGGATCGCCCGAGGCCGGCTCATCTCGGTTCATCGAGGAGTCTTCGCCGCGGGCTACCGCGTTCTCACTGCCCAAGGGCGGCGCATGGCTGCGGTGCTTGCTTGTGGGCCCGGCTCGGCGCTCTGTCGGCGCTCGGCCGGGGCGCTCTGGGAGCTGCGCCATTACTCGGGCAAGCACGAGGTTGCCACCCCTCGCCACCGGCGCGGCCGAGCCAACATCGTCGTCGTCCAGCTCTCCCTCGCCCCCGACGAGATCACCACCGAAGACGGCATCCCCGTCACCACGGTCGCCCGAACCCTGCTCGATCTCGCATCCGTCCTCGACCACGAGCGCCTCGTTCAGGCGGTCGGCGCGGCCGAGAAACGCCTCCTCGCCGACTCTCCCTCGTTGCCCGTCCTGATCGAGCGCCACCGCGGAGCACGGGGCCTCGCGACGCTCCGAACGATCGTCGCCGACTCCCGCCTCGGCATCGACGTGCCCGCCAGCGAGCTCGAGATCGAGTTCGCGACCTTCGTCCGGCGCCGCGGCCTGCCGGCCCCCGAGGTCAACGCCTGGCTCGAGGTCGACGGCAGGTGGTTCGAGCTCGACTGCCTCTGGCGAACGCACGGCCTCGCGGTCGAGCTCGACTCGCGCGAGCACCACGCCGACGCCGGCTCGTTCGAGCGCGATCGCGCCCGCGACACGGCGCTGCTCTCGATCGGGGTGCGCACGGCTCGCGTCACCGCGCGCCGCCTGCGGGTCGACCCGGACGGTCTCGAGCGCGAGCTGCGCTCGGCGCTCAGCGGGTCAGGCTTCGGGCGATGACGATGCGCTGGATCTCGTTCGTGCCCTCGTAGATCTGGGTGATCTTCGCGTCGCGCATCATCCGCTCGACCGGGTACTCGCTGACGTAGCCGTAGCCGCCGAGAACCTGGACCGCCTCGGTGGTCACCGCCATCGCCGTGTCGGAGGCGATCAGCTTCGCCATCGCCGAGTACTTGCCCATGTCCCGGTCGCCGGCGTCGACCTTCGACGCCGCCCGGTAGAGCAGCTCGCGCGCGGCGGCGGTGCGCGACTCCATGTCGGCGAGCTTGAACTGGATCCCCTGGAAGCTGGCGATCGGCTTGCCGAACTGCCGCCGCTCCTGCGCGTAGGAGGCCGCGTAGTCGGTCGCCCCCTGCGCCAGGCCGACGGCCTGGGCGGCGACCCCGAGCCGCGAGCGGTCGAGCGTCGCCATCGCGACCTTGAAGCCCTCGTTCTCCTCGCCGATCAGGTTCTCGGCCGGGACGCGGACGTTGTCGAAGATCGGCTGGCCGGTCGGCGAGCCCTTGATCCCCATCTTTTTCTCCAGCTTGCCGACCGAGAAGCCGGGCCGGTCGGCCTCGACGACGAAGGCCGAGATGCCGGCCGAGTGACCGGCCTCCGGGTCGGTGACGGCGAAGCAGATGTAGAAGTCGGCGATCCCGAGGTTGGTGATCCAGTTCTTGGTCCCGTCGATCACCCACTCGTCGCCGTCGCGGACCGCCTTCGTCCGCATTCCGCCCGGGTCCGAGCCGGCGTCGGGCTCCGAGAGCGCGAACGCCGGCGACCACTCGCCCGACGCGCAGCGGGGGAGGAAGCGCTCCTTCTGCTCGTCGGTCCCGAAGAGGTTCAGCGGCAGCGTCCCCAGCTCCTGGATCATCAGGATCAGGGCGCTGGAGGCACACCCCTTGGCGACCTCCTCGACCGCCATGTTGAGCATCAGCGTGCCGGTGCCGGTCCCCCCGTGCTCCTCGGAGAACGGCAGGCCCATGAGGTCGTGCGACGCGAACAGCTCGCGGATGTCGCGCGGGTACTCGGCCTTCTCGTCGATCTCCTGCGCCCTCGGGGCGACCTTCTCGACGACCATCTTGCGGATCGTCTCGCGGAAATCCTCGAACTCCTGGGGAATGGCGTAGGCGGGCTGAGCTGCGGTTTCGACGCTCATCCGGGTGAGGCTAGATGATTGATTGCCGTGCCCGTCCGTCGTCCGCAGAGGCAGCCGTTCGAGACCCTTGACGGCTCGACCGTGCGCGAGCTGATCCAGGTGGCCGACGGCGCCCGCAACCAGTCCCTGGCGGAGGCCGTGGTCCCGCCGAGCGGCGAGACGATCGCCCACCGACACCGCGACTCCGAGGAGATCTACCTGTTCACCGCCGGCTCCGGGACGATGCGCCTCGGCGACGAACGGTTCGAGGTCGAGGCCGGCGACAGCGTCCTGATCGCCCCGGGGACGCCGCACAAGCTCCAAAACCCGGGGCCGGGGCCGCTGGTGCTGCTCTGCTGCTGCTCGCCGCCCTACAGCGACGCCGACACCGAGCTGCTCGAGTAGGCCGGCGGCCCGAGCGGGCTCGTCGAGGCCCAGCCGTAGTTGCGCCGCAGCAGGACCGCGAGGCCGATCAGCCCGGCGAGGGCGGAGAGCATCCCGGCGTAGGCGAGCGTGCCGCGGGCTCCGATCGCGGTCACCAGCAGGCCGCCGCCTCCGAACGCGGCCAGCTCGGCCGTGTTGCGCAGCCCGTTGAAGGCGGCGAAGGCGCGGCCGTGCAGTGGCTCCGGCACGCGCTGGTGGATCAGGCTGCGGAACATCACGTTCTTGACCCCGTGCGCGGCGCCGCCGGCGAAGGCGCAGACACAGAAGAACCCGAACCCGAGCGAGACGGCGGGCAGCGCCAGGCCGAGGCCCTGGATCACGACGGCGAGCAGCCCGGTCGCGGCGACCGCCGCGGCCGCCACCCGGCGGGAGATCGCAAGCGCTCCGAGCGCCATGCCCGCGGTCCAGATCGAGAACATGAGCCCGTAGGCGACATCGCCGCGGCCGAGCACGTCCTGGACGAAGAACAGCTCGGCCACCCAGACCGCGGACATGAACAGCAGCGAGCTGAAGGCGACCATCATCACCAGGCGCAGAACGCGGTCGTTGAGCAGCACCGCGATCCCCGCCCGGGCCCGGGCGGGAGCGCCGTCGCCGGCCTGGCGGGGAGCGCGCCGGACGCGCAGCCGCGTCGCGGCGATCGCAACGAGCGCGAAGGTGAGCGCGTCGATCGCCATCGCCAGGCCGAGCCCGCCGGCCGCGAAGGCGACGCCGCCGACCACGGGACCGAGGCCGAAGCCGATGTAGCGGGCGGTCTCGATGTGGCCGTTGGCCTCCTGCGCCCGCGCCCGCCCGGCGAGCAGCGGCACGAGTGCGAACTCCGCCGGCTGGGAGACGGCGAAGATCGCCCCGAGCAGCACGGTGAGCGCGAGCAGCGCCCCGAGCGCCGTGCCGGCGAAGAGGCCGGCGGCGAGCGCGGCCGCTGCGCCCGCGGCCGAGACGACCGCGAGCAAGCGGGTCGTTTCGACGCGGTCGACGAGCAGCCCGGCGTGGGCGGCGAGCGCGACCGACGGTCCGAAGAGGCAGACCCACAGCGCGGCGACCTCGAGCCCGGCCCCGGTCATCTCCTTGACCTGGAGGCCGAGCGCCACGATCGCGACCCAGTCACCGAAGGCCGAGAGCCCGACCGAGCCGGCGACGAGCCGAAAGTCCCGATCGCCGAGCAACTTGGCGTCCTTGCCCATGGTCGATCAAGCGTGACCGAGCGCTCGCCGCGCTTGCGTGATCTTGGTCCCGTTGGGAGGCGTCCGGGCACGGGGGTTTACTCGGCGCCGATGCTCCGGGGCTTTCGGGACTTCATCACCAAGGGCAACCTGATCGAGACCGCGGTCGCGCTGGTGATGGCGCTGGCGACGGTGGCACTCGTCAACTCGCTGATCGAGAGCCTGATCACGCCGCTGATCGGGGCGATCATCGGCGAGCCGAGCTTCGAGGACCTCACCTTCTCGATCAACGGGAGCGAGTTCTTCTACGGCTCGTTCATCAACGCCGCGATCACATTCGTCTCCATCGGCGTCGCCGTCTACGTGTTCATCGTCAGGCCGTACGAGGCGTTCCAGGCCCGCCGCGGGGTCCGGGCGGAGGAGAGGAAGTGCCCGCAGTGCCTCTCCTCGATCCCGGTCGACGCGAGCCGCTGCGCGTTCTGCACCGAGCCGGTCTAGGGCGCGATCAAGCTCCGGCGCGGGTCGAGCGCCAGGCGACGCAGATGTACGGAACGTCGAACTCGTTCGCCGGCGCGAGGACGCTGATCCGGTCGAGGATCTCGCGCCGCCGCTGCTCCTCGGCGAGGATCGAGGTGCTGCGGGAGGCGACGTTGGCGATCAGGCCCTCGGCGTCGGTCGGGTGCAGGTGCCTGACCCTGGTCGCGGTCGGGTCGGCGAGCCCGGCGACGCCGGCGAAGGGCGGGTCGAGCTCGGCGGCCACGCTCGCTCGATCCTCGGCGTCGAAGGCGTCGGCGACCGCCGCGATCCAGGGGACGTCGTCGTCGAGCAGGTTCCAGAGCAGCCCGAGCGCGCCGCCCGGGCGCAACACCCGGGCGATCTCGGCCAGCGCCTGCTCCTGGTCGAACCAGTGGAACGCCTGTCCGACGACCACGGCGTCGACGCTCGCGTCGGCGAGCGGGATCGATTCCGCGGATCCGTCCAACGCCTCGGCGTCGGGCGGGATCAGCGCGCGCATCGGCGCCAACGGCTCGATCGCGACCACGTCGTGTCCGAGCGCGAGCAGCTCCGCGGTCAGCTTCCCGGTGCCGGCGGCGAGGTCGAGCACGCGCTGTGGCTGCTCGCCGATGCAGAACTCGATCGCCGCCCGCGGATACCCCGGCCGGCCCAACTCGTAGGCATCGGCCTCAGCGCCGAAGGCGCGAGCGCGCCGGCCTGCGTCGCCCGCGGTCAGCCCCGCTTCACCGTGATCGAAGCCTTCGCGTTGCTCTTGGCGCCGGTCGGGCTCGTGGCCGTGACCTTCGCCTTGGCCTTTGCCTTCCAGCCGTCCTCGAGCAGCCCCTGCAGCTTGCGCTGCTTGGACTTCGCCAGCTTCAGCCGCAGCTTCGCCGAGCCGTTCGCGTTGGCCTGCGCCGAGACCGGCTTCACCTTGAACGTCTTCTTCGCGCCGGCCTTCCGCCCTCCGGGGCTTTTCGCGACGATCTTCGCCTTGGCCTTGAGCTCACACGCCTCGCTGCCGCAGCTGCCCGTGACCGAGAGCTTGGAGAGCTTCTGCTTCGCCTTCGCCTTCAGGTCGACGCCGCCGCCGCCCGTGACGGTGACGGAGATGGCCGAGGTGTCGGTTGCGCCGAAGATGTCGGTCGCCTGGACGACGAACGAGTCCGGGCCCGAGTAGCCGGCGGCCGGGGTGTAGGTGAGCGCCGCGCCGCTGCCGCTGAGCGTGCCATGATCGGGAACGTCGACGTTCGCGTACGTGAGCGCGTCGCCGTCGGGGTCGGTGGCGCTCGCGTCAACGGCCACCGGCTGGCCGGCCGGGGTCGATACCGCCCTGTCGGGCGCGGACGGCGGGCCGTTCCGGAAGATCGCGGTGGCGTCCTGGAGACGGTCGACCTGTCCCGGCGTGAACTCGTGCATGCACGCGTCGTCGCTGTAGTCCATGAAGTTCTCGACCGGGTCGAGGCCGGGAGACGGGCAGGTGTTCGGCGCCGCCGGGGGGTTGCACGGGCCGAAGTACGGCTCCGCCTCGTACGGCGTGTCGTCGACGAGGTCGCCCGGCACTGCGCAGCCACCCTCGAAGGTGTGGAAGAGGCCGAGCCAGTGACCGACCTCATGGGTGCCGGTGTCGCCGAGGTCATAGGGAACCGCCGAGCCGCCGGGCAGCGATTCGTTGAGCACGATCACCCCGTCCATCTCCGGGTTGTCGGCGTACTCGTCCGGGAACGTCGCCCAGCCCAGCAGGGTGCTGAGATCGAGGATGTAGAAGTTGAGCGCCCGGGCCCCGCCTTCGCGGAGGGCGGTCTTCATCTGGGTCTCCTCCGGGTCGCCGAACTCCATCGGAGTCCAGCTCGGGTTGATCGTCACGTCGGTGTCGATCAACTGGAAGACGACCCCGGCGTTCTCGCCTCCGACCGCGCCGCCGTCGAAGGAGTCGTTGAGGACATCGATCTGGGCGACGATCCTCTGCACGGGGACGACGCCCACCGTGGCGCTCTCCTGGATCACGTGGACGTAGACGGGGATCTGCACGGGACCGGTGGCCCGCGCCTGCTGCCGCGCTCTCGCGCGGGTGGCCAGCGCGCGCTCATAGGCCGCCTCGACGTTGGGCTCCACCACGCCCGCCGCAGCCGCTTCCTCCGAGACGCGGCCCGCGGCCGGCGCCTCGGCGCCGAGCGCGAACGGGTTGCAGTCGAGGACGCCGGGCGCATCGTCGTCGCCGCTGGCCGCGGCGGGAGTGAGCCCGATGACGGCGATCGTGGCTGCCAGCGTTGCGAGGACGGGAGTTCTGAGTCTCATGCGGCCGATCCTATCCGCGCCGGGCGGCTGGTCAAGGCCCGGTCGCGTTCAGCCGGCGGGCGAGCACCTCGCCGAGCCTCCGGTAGCCGGCGACGGAGGGGTGGTCCCCGTCGGCTGTCAGGGCCGGTGCCATCGTCCCGGGCTCGTCCGGGTCGGAGAGCGCGTCGTGAAAGCCGATCACCGGCACCGAGAGATCGTGGCCGATCGACTCGATCCGGCGGTTGAGCTCGGCGATCGGCTCGTCGGCCGCCGGGTGACCGTTGTTCCACGGCAGCACGTCGACGAGGTAGACGTCGAGCCCGGCGCGCCGGCCCCGCTCGACCATCGAACGCAGGTCGGCCGCGGCCGCCTCCGCGGGGCGGCCCTGGGCGATGTCGTTGATCCCGCCCTGGACGACGAGCGCGTCGGCGCCCTCGACGCAGTCGTCGAGGCGCGCCGCGATCTCGTCGGTGCGCTCGCCGAACACGCCGCAGTTGCGAAACCGCAATCGTGGCTCGGAGCGATGCGCCCAGTACTCGTACTGGCTGCGCTCGTCCGCCCCGAACCCGAGCGCCGCCCCCTGCGCCGGATCCGGATCGAAGCCCGGCGAGCCCGACGTGATCGAGTCGCCGAGCGCGGCGACGGTGGGCCCCCGCTCGTCGCTCGTTGTCCCCGGCTCGTCCATCGACTGCCCGCACCCGGCCGCGATCAGCGCGATCGCGCTGACGAGCGGACCAGCAGCGGATCGCCTCAGGTGAACATGCCGCCGAACTGACCGCCGGTCACGTTCAGCGTCTGCCCGTGGACGTAGTTGGCGAGCGAGGAGCAGAGGAAGAGCACCGGGCCGGCAGCCTCTTCGGGCTGCGCCGGGCGGCCGAGCGGGATCACCATCGTCGCCATCGCCCGCATCTGCTCGGGGATCCCGAGGTCGACCATCTCGCCGCTCGCGGTCTCGAGCTGCTCGCCCTTCTCCTTCGCCTGCGTCAGCCGCGTCTCGACGAAGCCGAAGGCGACCGCGTTGCAGTTGATCTTGAACTGGCCCCACTCCTTGGCCAGGGTCTTCGTGAACCCGACCACGCCGGCCTTCGCGGCGGAGTAGTTGACCTGGCCGGCGTTGCCCATCGTGCCGGAGATCGAGGAGATGTTGACCATCTTGCGGAACCGCTCGGTGCCCGCGGCCATCTCGGCCTTGGCCGCGTCGCGCCAGTGCGGGGCGATCGCCCGGGTGACGCGGAAGGGGACGATCGTGTGGATGTCGAGCATCGCCTGGAATTGCTCGTCGGTCATCCGGTGGACCACTCCGTCCCAGGTGTACCCGGCGTTGTTGACGACGATGTCGACCTCGCCGAAGGCCTCGATGGCGGTCCTGACCAGCTCGTCAGGCACCCCGGGCTCGGTCAGGTCGCCGGCGAAGACGGCGGTCTCGCCGTCGATCTCGCCCGCCGCCTGCTCGGCGACGTCGCCGTCGATGTCGTTGATCAGCACCTTGGCGCCCTCCTGGACGAAGAGCTCCGCCGTCGCCCGTCCGATGCCGCGCGCCGATCCGGTGACGATCGCGGCCTTGCCCTCAAGCAGTCCCATGTTCTCGTTTCACTCCCAGTCTCGGTGTCGAAAAGCAGCCCGGGACTCTATTCAGAGACCGAGTTCACAGACAGCGGCCTCAACGGCGGCCGAGCTCGCTTCGGCCTTCGGCCTCCGCGTCACAGACCACGGCCTCAACGGCGGCCGAGCTCGCTTCGGCCTTCGGCCTCCGCGTCACAGACCACGGCCTCAACGGCGGCCGAGCTCGCTTCGGCCTTCGGCCTCCGCGTCACAGACCGAGCTGGCGGCCGAGGATCTCCTTCATCACCTCGTCGGTGCCGCCGCCGATCGGGCCGAGGCGGGCGTCGCGCAGGGCCCGCTCGACGCCGTATTCGCGCATGTAGCCGTAGCCGCCGAGGATCTGCAGGCACTCGTCGGCGACCTCGACGCAGGCGCGCTGGGTGTAGAGCTTCGCCTTGGTGACGTCGGCGATCACATCTTCGCCCTGGGCGTAGCGGCGCAGGGCGTGGTAGGTGAGCGCCCGCCCGACCTCCGCCTTGACCCCGATCTCGGCGATCTTGTGGCGGATCGCCTGGAACTTGCCGATCGGCCGGCCGAAGGCCTCGCGCTCGCCGGCGTAGCCGATCGCGACCTCGAGCAACCGCCGCATCGCGCCGACAGCGCCGAGCGCCATCAGCAGCCGCTCCCAGGCGAAGTTCTCCATGATCAGGTAGAAGCCGCGGTTCTCCTCGCCGAGCAGGTTCGCCTCCGGGACCTCGACGTCGGTGAACGAGAGCTCCCCGGTATCGGAGGAGTGCCAGCCCATCTTCTCGAGCTTGCGGGTGACCTCGTAGCCGGGCATCTCCCGCTCGAGGATCAGGAACGAGATCCCCTGGTGCCCGCCCTCGGGCCTCGTCTTCACCGCGCAGACGAGGAAGTCGGCGCGGACGCCGTTGGTGATGAAGGTCTTGGAGCCGTTGACGACGTAGCCGCCGTCGACCTTGCGGGCCTCGGTACGGATCGAGGCGACGTCGGAGCCCGCTCCGGGCTCGGTGATCCCGAGCGCGGCGATCTTCTGTCCGGCGATCGCCGGGCGCAGGAAGCGCTCGTGCTGGTCAGGGTCGCCGAAGCGGTACACCGGCGGCGTCGCGATCCCGGTGTGCGCGCCGAGGCCGGCCCCGACCCCGCCCGACGCGCCGGAGGCGGCGAGCTCCTCGGCCCAGACCGCATCGTGGACGCAGTCGCCGCCCTGGCCACCGAGCTCCACCGGGTACTTGAGCCCGAGGAAGCCGAGCTCGGCCGCGCGCAGGTACAGCTCGCGCGGGAACTCCCGCGCCGCCTCCCACTCGTCGACCCTGGGCGCGATCTCCTCGCGGACCCAGCGGCCGATCGTCTCCCTGAGCTGGGTGTGCTCGTCGGTGAACGGGGGCAGGATCGCCCGCTCGCCGGCGTCCTTGATCACCGCCATCGAGCCGTTCAGCGTACTGCTCCGGGCGCCAGCGGGAACATCGTGGTGCCGAGCCTGTTGAATACCCGGGATGGGCCCAACCGACCAGCAGGCCGCCCCCGCCGAGGGAGGCGCCGCCGAGAAGTGCGCCAGCTGCGGCGCCCCGATGGCGGCCGACCAGCGCTACTGCCTCGCCTGCGGCACCAGGCGCGGAGCACCGCGGGTCCCACTCGCGACGACGCCGGCCGAGGGCGCCCCGGCCGAGCCGGCGACCCCGGCGGAGCAGGCGAACCGCCCAGCCGACGTCTCGCCGCTGGCGGCGGTCATCGGAATCGCGCTGCTCGGCGGGATGCTCCTGATCGGCGTTCTCATCGGCCGGGGGGACACGAGCGACGATTCGCCCCCGGCGGCGACGATCCAGGTCGGCGAGACCACCGGCAGCACGACGACGACGCCGAGCTCCGGCTCCGGCGGCGGCTCGGACAGCGCCCCGGCTTCGGTGTCCAGCGAGTGGCCGACGGGCACCGACGGCTTCACAGTCCAGATCAACGCGCTGCCCAAGTCGACCGCGACGCCCGAGTCGGTCGACTCCGCGAAGCAGAGCGCGCTCGACGACGGTGCGCCCGCGGCCGCGGTCCTCGACTCCGACCTCTACTCGAGCCTGCCGGCTGATGAGTACGTGATCTACTCGGGTGTCTACACCTCCCGCAAGGAGGCCGAGGCCGCCCTGAAGGACGTCACCAAGAGCTTTCCCGACGCCACCGTTATCGAGGTCTCCGGCGCTTCGGCCGGGAGTGCCGACGAGGATGAGGTCACACCCGAGGACCTCGGGTCGACCACCAGCCCGGACACGAGCATTCCCGGGCTCAGCGTGCCGCCCGACGAGGTCCCCAGCGGGGGCGTGACGGAGTCCGAGCGATGAGCGCGAAGGTGATCGAGCGGCTGAAGCCGTACTTCAAGCCGCGCCCGCGCAAGCGCCCACCGGCACCCGCACCGCCGGCAGCGGCCGCCCCGGCGGCGCCCGCGACCCCGGCGCCCGGCGCGACGCCCGCGGCTTCCGCCCCCGCGGCGCCCGCGGCCTCGACGCCCGCCGCCGCACCGGCCCCGGCCGCACCGGCGCAGACCCCCGCGGTGCCGGCACAGGCCGCCGCCGCACCGGCGCCCGCGCCGGCCGCGCCCGCCCCGTCTCGGAAGGCCCGTCGAGGGCTGCGCAGGCGAGGCCGGAAGGCGAAGGGCGCCGCGGCCGCGCCGGCCCCCGCGGCCGCGCCCGCCGCCGCCCCTCAGCAGCAGGCTCCGGCGGCCGCAGCCCGCACCGGCGACAGCGCGATGCTCGTCGGGCGTCGTGAGCAGCTCGCCCGCCTGTACGCCGAGCTCCAGTCCGACCTCGGGGGGCTCGTCTACGAGATGGCCGTCCGCGATCAGTTCCGTCTCGACCTCATCGCCCGCCAAGCTGCGAAGCTTCAGGCCGTGGACGTCGAGCTGACGGCGGTCGAGCGGGCGCTCGGAATCGCGACCAGCGATCCGGCGTCCAAGTGTCCGTCCTGCGGCGGCCCGGCCCCGGTCGACGCCGCGTACTGCGGTCGCTGCGGTGCCCCGCTCGCCCGCAGCCTGCACGAGCTCACCGCGCGCCCGGCCCAGCTGCCGCCGCCGCGGACCCCGGCCGCGGCCCCGCCGGCCGCCGCCGAGGCGCCCACCCCCGCTGCTGCGCCGCCGGCCCCGCCCTCGACCCCGGCGCCGGTGCCGGAGCAGCCCGCCCCGGGCGCCGGCGCGGAGCCGCAACGGCCGTCCCCGCCTCCGTCCCAGCCCACCCCGGAGCGATCCGTGCCGGCCGCCGACGGTGCGGCCCGGGCTCCGAGCGCGGACGATCCCCCGGCTCCGCCGGCCCCCGCCGAGCCCCCGGCCGGTACGGCGGCCGAGGCGCCCACGCGGGTGACCCCGGCGACCTCCTCGGCCGCCCCCGGCTCACCCGAGCGCCCCGAGGACGGCGGCTCGCGATGACGCTTCCCGGCAGGCTGATCCGAGGGAAGGTGCGCCCCGACCGCTGGACCGCGCTGCGGTTCGCCTCGCTGCGCTGGGCGGCGCTGCCGGTGGTCGATCGCCGCTGGACGGCCCCGCTCTCGGCGATCGCCCTCGGCTTCGGCCTCTTCGTCGGGGTCGCGATCGGGCCGGGGACACAGGGGAGCCTCGGGACGACGACCCCGATGGTCGTCCGCGTTCCGAGCCCGGACCCCGAGGCCGGGCCGAAGCCATCCACTGCCGGCGAGGTCCCGAGCCCCAAGCCGCCGACACCGACCGACAGCGGGACGCCGCCCGATCCAGCTCCGACTCCCTTCACGCCACCGTCCGACTCGTCCATCCCGCCCCCGCCGCCGGTGTCGACGCCGCCGTTCACCCCCTCTCCGGTCACCCCGACGCCGACGTTCGACGATCCGGCGACCGATACCGACGAAACGACGACCGAGCAGACAGACGAGGACACGAACACCGACGAGACCACGGCCACGCTGCTCGCGGGCACCGTGGTCCACCTGAACCCGAAGGCGGGCAGCTACTCGATCGCCTCGGACGACGGCCAGCTGACCGCCATCCACACCGGCAACGCGCCGGACATCGGCCAACGGGTCGAGGTCGAGGCCCGCCTGTTGGCCAACGGCACCTACTCGGAGGACGGCAACCGCAAGCGCAAGAGCAAGCGCGGCCAGGCCGAGTTCGGCGGCACGGTCAGCTTCCGCGACCCGGAGACCGGCATCTACACCGTGTCGGCAACCGGCGTCTCGGTGCTGATTCGCGGAGGTGCGCAGCGGGTTCCGCCGGAGCTCGGCGAGTCGGTCCAGGTGAAGGTGCGGATCGCCAACCATCCCGACGAGCTCGCAGCGAGCCCGGCCGGCCAGGAGGGTTGCGGAGCGCCGCCGGCGCTGCCCAAGCCGCCTCCTATCGCGCTCGAGCAGGTCGGACTCGAAGGGGCCGACTCCGAGACCGAGACCGACGGCAAGCGCTCGAAGGCCGACGAGGAGACGGAGACCACGGAGACCACGGACGAGACCACTGAGACCACGGACGAGACCACTGAGACCACCGATGAGACCACCGAGACAGGTGAGACGAGCGTCGCGACGACCCCGATCGAGGCGATCGTCGAGGGCGTCTGCCGTGGCCCGCGCAAGCTGATCGTCTCCGCCGACGACCTCCGCGAGTCCGGCCAGGACATCGGCATCCAGGTGCCCGCCGATCTGCGGATCGCGGACTTCAAACCCGGCCAGGTCGTCAAGCTCAGCGCCGAGATCCGCGACAGCGGCCTCTACGAGCTGACCGCGTCCGCGTCGGACGAGCGCCGCAAGGGCGCCGAGGACGCGAAGCTGATCCAGCCTTAGACGGCGGGCTCCGCGAGCGTCGTGTAGCCGCGGGCCGCGAAGTCGAAGCCGAGCAGGTCGCCGCGCGGGTTGCGCGCGTCGCCGTGGTGATACGCGCGGACCTCGGCGATCCGGCCGCCCTCGAGGCGGAACCACTCCGTGCCGCGATTGAGCCGGCGCTCGCCGGACTTCGGGTCGCGCCAGGTCATCGTCCACTCGATCACGGCCTCGTCGCCGTCGGCGAGCCCGTGCTCGTAGGTCCAGCGGCCGTCGAGGTTGTCGATCGCCCAACGGGCGTTCTCGGCGATCGCCCGGCCGTGATGGGGCCCGAGGCGGGTGTAGTAGTGAGTGGCGTCGTCGGTGAAGTGCGACGCGACCAGGTCGACGTCGGCGGTGTTGAGCGCCTCGTAGTAGCTGCGAATGTGGGCGAGGTTGTCGATCTCGGCTCCCTCCGTTCGTCGTTAGGGTGAAAGCGGCCGCAGAGGGCGGTCGCACGAGGCCAAGGAGGCGTAGATGAAGTACATGCTGACGCTGATCGGCGAGGAGGGCGGCTGGGAGGACGTGACGCCCGAGCAGATGAGGGCCCAGATGGGCCGCTGGGAGGCCTACACGCAGGAGCTCGTCGACGCCGGGGCGTTCCTCGCCGGCGAGGGCCTGCAGGACAGCCCGACCGCGACCACGGTCAGGATCGGTGACGGCGACGAGCGGATCGTCACCGACGGGCCCTTCGCGGAGACGAAGGAGCAGATCGGCGGCTTCTACCTGATCGAGTGCGACGACCTCGACCAGGCGCTCGAGTGGGCGAAGAAGGTGCCGCTGCCCCGTGGCGGGATCGAGATCCGGCCGGTGATGGACTACGAGGCTTACGGCGCCGAGGCACCGGCCGCCGCCGAGGCGACCTCGTAGACGATCGGGCCGACGTCGACCGCCTGTTCCGACACGAGTCGGGGCGGGCGGTCGCGTCCCTGATCCGCGTCCTCGGCGACTTCGACGCCGCCGAGGAGGCGGTCCAGGAAGCGTTCGTCGTCGCCCTCGAGCGCTGGCCGGGCGACGGCGTGCCCGTCAACCCGGGCGCCTGGATCACCCGGGTCGCCCGCAACAAGGCGATCGATCGGATCCGCCGCGAGCGCACCCTGGAGGCGAAGCGCCCCGAGCTCGAAGCGCTCGAGCGCCTGCGCGCCCCGGAGGACGAGGCTGAGCCGGAGACGTTTCCCGACGATCGCCTCCGGCTCATCTTCACCTGCTGCCATCCGGCCCTCGCCCCGGAGGCGCGGGTGGCGCTCACCCTGCGAACGCTCGGCGGCCTGACGACGGCCGAGATCGCGCGCGCCTTCCTCGTCGGAGAGCCGGCGATGGCGCAGCGGCTGGTTCGTGCGAAGCGCAAGATCCGCGACGCTCGGATCCCCTACGAGGTCCCCGCTCCGGAGCGCCTGGGCGAGCGTCTCGGCTCCGTGCTGGCGACGCTCTACCTGATCTTCAACGAGGGCTACATGGCTTCCGGCGCCGATCGGCTCGTCCGGGGCGAGCTCTGCGCCGATGCGATCCGGCTCGCGCGCGTGCTGCGCGAGATGGTGCCCCGCGAGCCCGAGGTGAGCGCGCTGCTCGCGCTGATGCTCCTGCACGATTCCCGGCGCCAGGCGCGCACCGACGCCGCCGGCCGGATGGTCCTGCTCGACGAGCAGGACCGCTCGCTCTGGGACCACGACCAGATCGCGGAGGGGCTGGCGCTGGTCGACGAGGCGCGCCGCGCGGGCCCGCGCCCGTACGTGATCCAGGCGTCGATCGCCGCCGAGCACTCGCGGGCCGAGCGCCCCACGGCGACCGACTGGCCGCGGATCGTGCGCCTCTACGCCTGGCTGGCCGAGCTCGACCCGTCACCGGTGATCGAGCTCAACCGCGCCGTCGCCGTGGCGATGGCCGACGGGCCGGAGGCGGGGCTGGCGCTGGTCGACGCGATCGGCGGCCTCGACGACTACGGCCCGTACCACACGACCAGGGCGGACCTGCTCCGGAGGCTGGGCCGGCCGCAGGCGGCCGCCGCGTACGAGCGCGCCGCCGAGCTCGCCGGGAACCCGGTCGAGCGCGCCTATCTGCAGAGCCGCCTCGCCGCTCTTCGCGCCGACTAACCTCCTGCCGATGCGCACCACCCTCGAGGCGCGCGAGGAGATCCTCGCCGAGCTCAGCATGGCGATCGACCGGGTCGCGCTCGCCACGGCCTGCCTCGGGCAGGCCTACGAGCTGGTCGACGAGACGACGGGCGATCGCCTGGAGGCGGAGCTCTTCCGGCCGGTGCAGAGGGCCTACGCGCGAGCGAAGCGAATCCAGAGCGCGTTTGCCGCCCGGGTTGAGCTCGCGGCCCGGGCCTCCGCGCAGCCGTCGGCCGGGCTCCCGTCCCAGGGCGTGAAGCGGTTCGTCGAGCGCGCCGGCGAGGCGGCCGCCGACGCCGACCGCCGGCTGGCCGAGCTCCAGGACTCGATGTTGCCGATCGAGGCGGGAGACGCCGAGCTCCGCGCCGGCCTCGCCGAGGTCCGCGAGCTGCTCGCCGAGGTTCCCCCCGCGGTGCGCGCCTTCCTTCGTACCTTCGGAAGGTAGGCGCGGTGGGCGCCGTCCCGCATTCGATCTCGTTCGCGGGCCGCGAGCTGCGGCGGATCGGGCTCGGCACGAACCGGCTCACCGACGCGACCGAGAACCACACGTTCCTGAGGGCTGCCGTCGCCGCCGGGGTGCAGATGATCGACACGGCGCACCTCTACAGCGGAGGCGAGAGCGAGCGGGCGATCGGCGCCGGGCTCGCGCCCTTTCCGCCGGAGCTCGTCGTCGCGACCAAGGCCGGCTACCACGGCGGCGGGCCCGACCGGCTCCGAAGCGAGATCGAGGAGAGCTTCGAGCGCCTGCGAACCGATGTGATCGAGCTCTACTACCTGCACCGGCTCGACCCCGAGGTGGCGCTCCCGCGGACGCTGGAGGTGCTCGCCTCATACCACCAGGAGGGCCGGATCCGCAACGTCGGCCTCTCCCAGGTCGGCGTCGAGGAGATCCTCCTCGGGCGCAGCGTGGTCCCGATCGCCGCGGTCCAGAACGAGTACAGCCTCGAGCAGCGCAGACACGACGAGGTGGTCGACTTCTGCGCCGACGAGGGCATTGCCTTCGTCCCCTTCTTCCCGCTCCGCGGCGGCGGCAAGACCGTCGACCAGATCGCCCAGCGGCTTGGCGCGACCGCGCAGCAGGTCAAGCTCGCCTGGCTCCTGCGCCGCTCGGAGGCGATGCTGCCGATCCCCGGCACGCTCTCGCTCGAGCACCTGGAGCAGAACCTCGCTGCACTAGAGATCGAGCTCAGCGACGAGGACTACGAGGCGCTCTAGGCCCTAGTAGGAGCGGGGGAGGCCGAGCTGGCGCGGCGATCGGGCGAAGCCCATACCCGGGTGGTTCCCCGGGCGCAGGCGAGGGCTCGGGCCGGGCTTCGCAGTGAGGGGGTGCAGGTGCCGGCGTCGGTCGAGGGCGCCCGTGGCGGGGCTTCGAGCGAACGCCGAGTGATGAGTTGAACACCGTATGGGGTGGTCAACTCATCAATCGACCGCAGAACCCGTCGATTGTCGACTTGAGCACAGCATGTGTGCTCAAGGCACCACCCACGCCCCGGGGACGCCACGAGCGCGCCTAGCCCGCCCCCCTCACTGCCAGGCCCGACCACGCACCCTCAGCGCAAGCCGGGGGCACCACGCACCCTCACCCCCGGGGGTATGGCCAAGTCCCGAGGGGCGTGATCCAGCGACGGTAATCCGTGCGTCACTCGCGTGCGTGACGTCGTGGGATCACTCATCTAGTAGGAGCGGGGGAGGCCGAGCGAGTGCTCGGCGACATAATTGAGGACCATCTCGCGCGAGACCGGAGCCGTCCGCGCGACCCGGGCGCCCCAGTACATGTCGGTGAGCCCGTACTCAAGCGCGAAGCCGTTGCCGCCGTGGGTCTGGATCGCCTGGTCGACGCAGTGGATCGCCGCCTCGGCCGCCGCGTACTTGGCCATGTTCGCCGCCTCGCCGGCCGGGGCCCCGGCGTCGTACAGGGCAGCCGCCTTCTGGGTCATCAGCCGCGCCAGCTCGAGCTCGATCTTCGCCTGGGCGAGCGGGTGTGAGATCCCCTGATGGGCGCCGATCGGCTGGCTCCAGACGACTCGCTCGCGAGCGTAGGCCGAGGCGAGATCGAGCGCGCGGCGGCCGGTGCCCACGGAGAGGGCCGCGCCCATGATCCGCTCGGGGTTGAGGCCGTCGAAGGCCGCCTTGAGGCCGATGTCCTCCGACTCGCCGATCAGCCGCTCGGCCGGGACCTCGACGTCGTCGAAGTACAGCTGCCACTGGCGGTCGGCGCCGCGAACGGCCATCGGGATCGCCTGCTTGTCGAGCCCGGGGGAGTCGACGTCGACGATCAGCAGCAGCGGCAGCCCGAGGTTGCCGTCGTCGTCGCGCTTGCGGGCGATCACCAGGATCGCCTCGGCGTCCTCGACCCCGGAGATGTAGTACTTGGTGCCGCGGAGGACGTAGCCGCCCGAGTCCGGATTGCGCTTCGCCGCGGTCGAGAGGTTGTGTGAGTTGGTCCCGGCGTCGGGCTCCGTGATCGCGAACGCGATCCGGGTGGAGCCGTCGGCGATCCTGGGCAGCCAGCGCTCGCGCTGGGCTGCGGTGCCGTGGCGGACGAGGATCGAGCCGACGATCGCGGGCGAGACGACGACCAGCAGCAGCGAGCAGCCGGCGGCGGCGATCTCCTCGCCCACCGTCGCCAGCCCCGTCATCCCGAGCCCGCCACCGCCGTGCTCCGGCGGCAGGTTGACGCCGAGGTAGCCCTTGTCGGCGAGCGCGTCCCAGAGCTCGCGCGGCGGCTCGCCAGCGTCGACGCAGCGCTTGATGTAGGCCGGCCCGAACCCGTCGCAGATCCCGCGGACCGTCTCCCGCAGCAGGCGGCGCTCGTTCGAGTCGACGAGGGCGAGCGCGGGCTCAGAGGCCATACGAACGGCCGATGACGTCGAGCATGATCTCGTCGGTCCCGGCCCCGATCCGGTTGAGGCGCTGATCGCGGTAGGCGCGCTCGATCTCGTATTCCTTCATGTAGCCGTAGCCGCCGTGGATCTGCACGCACTCGTCGGCGACCTCGTCGCAGACGCGGGTCGCGAACAGCTTCGCCATCGTGATCTCGCGCACCGGGTACTCGCCGTTGGCGAAGCGCCAGGCGGTCGCGTGGACCATCTGCTTCGCCGCCTCGATCTTGGTCGCCATGTCGGCGAACTTGTGGCGGATCACCTGAAACTTGCCGATCGGGCGCCCGAACGCCTCGCGCTCACGCGCGTAGTCCAGCGTGCGCTCGAACATCCGCTCGCAGGCCGCGTAGCAGCCGGCGGCGGCGACCAGCCGCTCTCCCTGGAGCTCCCAGCTGATGTGGTAGAAGCCCTTGCCGATCTCGCCGAGGAGCGCGTCGGCCGGAACCCGCATGTCCTCGAACGCGAGCTCGCCGGTATCGGACGCGTGCATGCCCATCTTCTCGAGCGTCCGGGAGACCGAGAACCCGGGGACCGCGTTGCCGTCCTCGTCTTTCAGGTCGACGACGAAGAGCGTGATCCCGTCGTGGCGCGCATCTGGGTCGGTCTTCGTCACCAGGACGCAGAAATCGGCCCGGGCGCCGTTGGTGATGAACATCTTCGAGCCGTTGATCACGTACTCGTCGCCGGCGCGGATCGCGCTCGTTCGGATCCCGGCGACGTCCGAGCCCGCCCCCGGCTCCGTGATCCCGAGGCACCCGATCCGCTCGCCCTTGATCCCGGGGACGAGGTAGCGCTGCTTCTGCTCCTCGGTGCCGAGCAGGTGCACGGGGGGGAGGACCATGTCGGTCTGGACCGCGAAGCCCATGTTGGTCCCGCCCGAGCCGGAGTAGCTCATGCACTCGGCGCGCACGAGCGAGTAGAAGTAGTCGCCGCCCTGCCCGCCGTACTCCTCCGGGAAGCAGAGCCCGAGGTAGCCGAGCTCGCCGGCGCGGCGCATGACCTCGTCGGGCCACAGCGTCTCCTCCCACTCGTTGCGGTGGGGGTGCATCTCCTTCTTCACCCAGGCGCTCATCGACTCGCGGAGGTCGAGGTGCTCGTCGCTGAAGATGAAGTGCTTGCGCTTCGCCTCGTGCTCGGGCTTGATCACGGACGGGCTTGCTGTGGCCACGGCTGCTCTCCTCGGATGTCGCTCGGGAAGTAGAGAGTGTAGAGTAGTACTTTCTACTGGTGGCCGAGTTCGAGAAGATCCGCTACGAGGTCGCCGAGCGCGTCGCCACGATCACGCTCGACGACCCCGAGACGCGCAACGCGCTCTCCGAGCAACTGCTCGGAGAGCTGCTCGAGGCGCTGCGGGCGGCGAAGGCCGACGACGAGGTCCGCGTCGTCGTGCTCACCTCCTCGCACGAGAAGGTCTTCTCCTCGGGCGCCAACCTCGGCGGTTTCTCCGCCGACGCCCCGACCGCGCACAAGTACCTCGGCACGGCGGCCTTCCCCGAGGTCTTCAAGGCGCTCGGCGAGCTCGGCAAGCCCTCGATCCTGGCCGCCAACGGCCATGTGCTCGCCGGCGCCCTCGGGATCGCTCTCGCGTGCGACCTGATCGTCGCCAAGGAGGGCGCGGGGTTCGGGACGCCCGAGATCAACGTCGGGCTGTTCCCGTTCATGATCATGGCCCTGATCTATCGCAACGTGCCGCGGAAGAAGACCACCGAGATGCTGCTCCTGGGGGAGCGCCTGACGGCGGACGAGGCGCGGGAGGCCGGGATCGTCAACAAGGTCGTCCCCGCCGAGGAGTTCGACGCCGCGGTGGCCGACTGGGCCGCGAAACTCGCCTCGAAGTCGCCGTTGATCATGCGGCTGGGCAAGGACGCGATGTGGAGGCAGCTGGACATGCCGCTTGCCGACGCGCTCGACTACCTGCGCTCGCAGCTGACGATCGAGCTCTCGACCGAGGACGCGATCGAGGGCGTGACCGCGTTCTTCGAGAAGCGCGAACCCGAATGGAAGGGACGATGAATAACACGAACATTCCGCCCGCCGAGGGAGCGCCAGCGACCGGTGATCCGGGCGAAGCCCGGATTGCTTCGCTTCCGGGGGCGGCCGGGTCAGGCGAGGCAGAGAAGGTGGCCGCCGCCGCCAAGGAGGCGGAGGCGCCGGAGGCGCCGCCCGCGAAGGGCGGCAAGCTCAAGGACCTCACCGACGACCTGCACGCTCGCCGCGAGAAGGCGAAGCTCGGCGGCGGCGAGGAGAAGATCGCCAAGCAGCACGCCGCGGGCAAGCTCACCGCGCGCGAGCGGATCGACCTGCTCGTCGATCCCGGCACGTTCGTCGAGCTCGGCATCCACGCCGGGCCCCACTTCGCCCAGCGGGCAATGGACGGCAAGGAGGCGCCGGCCGACGGGGTGATCACCGGCTGGGCCGACGTCGACGGCCGCCCGGTCGCGATCGCCGCCTACGACTTCACCGTCATGGCCGGGTCGATGGGGATGACCGGCGAGCTCAAGGTCGGCCGCCTGCGCGAGCTGGCGCTGCAGAAGCGGATCCCGCTGATCTGGCTGCTCGACTCCGCCGGCGCCCGGATCCAGGAGGCCGCCGGGTCGCTGTTCGCGGGCTCCGGGCACCTGTTCCGCGAGGAGGTGACGATGTCGGGCGTCGTCCCGCTGGTCGCCGGGATGCTGGGGCCGTGCGCCGCCGGGACCGCCTACATCCCGGGCCTCTCGGACTTCGTGCCGATGGTCGTCGGCCAGGGGGCGATGGCGCTCGCCGGGCCGCACCTGACCAAGGCGGTGACCGGCGAGGAGATCTCGATGGAGGACCTCGGCGGGGCCAGGGTCCACTGCCGCAAGTCGGGTGTCGGCGACCTGGAGTGCAAGGACGACGCCGAGTGCATCGAGGCGATCAAGACCTACCTCTCCTACTTCCCCTCCAACTGCGAGCAGACGCCGCCCGTGCGCGAGACCGACGACCCCGACGACCGGATGTCGGAGAAGCTGCTCGACATCGTCCCGGAGTCGAACCGCCACCCGTACGACATGTACGAGCTGATCCGGGAGATCGTCGACGACGGCGAGATCTTCGACATCAAGCCGCGGTTCGCGAAGACGATCATCACCTGCCTGGCGCGGTTCGGCGGGATGCCGGTCGGGATCGTCGCCAACCAGCCCAAGCAGCTCGGCGGGATCCTCGAGAACGACTCGGCCGACAAGGCGGCCCGGTTCGTGAACCTCTGCGACGCCTTCGGGATCCCGCTCGTCTTCCTCCAGGACGTGCCGGGATTCATGGTCGGCTCGAAGGTCGAGCACGCCGGGATCATCCGCCACGGCGCGAAGATGCTGTACGCGGTCTCGCGGGCGACGGTGCCGAAGATCACCGTGGTCGTCCGCAAGGCCTACGGCGCCGGCTATTACGTGATGAACGGCAAGGCCTACGAGCCCGACCTGATCGTCGCCTGGCCGAGCGCGGAGATCTCGGTCATGGGCGCGGAGGGTGCGGTGAACATCATCGGCCGCTCGGCGATCGAGGCCTCCGACGACCCCGACGCCACCCGCGAGGCGATGCTGGAGGCCGTCCGCAAGCAGATCGACGTCTACCTCGCGGCCAAGAACGCGCTCATCGACGACGTCATCGACCCGCGCGAGACCCGCCCGGCGATCATCCGCGGCCTGCGGATGGCGAAGGACAAGCGGGTCGAGCGTCCGTGGCGCAAGCACGGGGTGATGCCCGTATGAGCGAGGGGGAACTCGACGAGGTCGTGCTGGCGAGCGGCATCGTCAGCTTCGACGGCCGCGTGCTCGAGTTCTTCGGCCAGGGCAACCCCTCGCGGCGGATTCACGTGGCGACAATCGAGCGGCTCGAGACATCCGATGGGCGATTCACGGGATCCACGCTGCGGATCGACGTCCGCGGCGAGCCCGGCACCTACTACGCCATCGGGGGCGACGACGCCCAACGCGCAGAGCTCGATGCGCTGCTCGCAAAGGTGAAT
Organism: uncultured Solirubrobacterales bacterium; assembly: GCA_963842795.1. Lineage (GTDB taxonomy): Bacteria > Actinomycetota > Thermoleophilia > Solirubrobacterales > 70-9 > WHSW01. Next base: position 82,935 of record CAWJHV010000014.1, read on the forward strand.
GCAGCACGATCGCAGGGAGGAGCGCGATGAGCACGTTCGACGACCCGGTGATCATCAGCTGCTCGATCTCGGGCGCGATCGCGAACCGCGACCAGTGCCCAGCGATCCCGTACACGCCCGAGGAGTACGCGGCCGAGGCGCGACGCGCGGTGGACGAGGGCGCCTCGCAGATCCACATCCATGCCCGCACGCCCGACGGCGTGCCGAGCTACGAGGTCGAGGACTTCCGCGCGATCACCGAGGCGATCCTGGCGGAGGTCGGCGACGTGATCGTCAACTACTCGACCGGGGCGATCGGGGTCCCGATCGAGAAGCGGATCGCGTACCTGCGCGAGCTGCGCCCCGACGTCGCGGCGCTGAACATGAGCTCGATGAACTACGCCAAGTACTCGCGGCGGCGCAAGGACTTCGTCTTCAAGGCGGTGTTCGAGAACTCCTTCGACACGATCATCGAGTTCCTGACCGCGATGCGCGAGCTCGGGATCAAGCCCGAACACGAGTGCTTCGACGCGGGCCACGTCGCCAACCTCGATCCGCTGATCGACATGGGGCTGGTCGCCGAGCCGCACCAGATCTCGCTGGTGATGGGGGTGACCGGCGGCATCCGGCCGACCACCCGGAACATCCCGTTCATGGCGGAGCAGATCCCGGGTGGCCCCGAGCGGGGGGCCAACTGGCAGGTGATCGGGGTCTCGAGGGCGCAGTGGAAGCTGCTCGCCACCTCGCTCACCCTCGGCGGCAACGTCCGCGCCGGGCTCGAGGACAACCTCTACCTGCCCGACGGGGAGATGGCGCGCTCCAACGGCGACCTGATTGCGAAGGCGCGCCAGATGGCGGAGGACGTGGGTCGTCGCGCCGCGACGGTGCAGGAGGCGCGAGAGATGCTGGGCGTGCCGGTGAGGCGCGGTGACCGCGCTACCGCTTAGCGACGTCCGCGTTCTCGACCTCACCCGGCTGCTGCCCGGCGGCTTCTGCTCGCAGCTGCTTGCCGACTTCGGCGCCGACGTGGTCAAGATCGAGGACACGGGGATGGGCGACTACGTTCGCTGGGCGCCGCCGTACTACGGCGAGGAGTCCCACCAGGCGCTCGGGACGCGCTCGGCGCTGTACCTGTCGCTGAACCGCAACAAGCGCTCGATCCGCCTGGACCTGAAGTCCGAGGGCGGGCGCGAGGCGCTGCTGCGGCTCGTGCGCGAGGCGGACGTCGTGCTGGAGGGGTTTCGACCCGGCGTCCTCGACCGGCTCGGGGTGGGGTACGAGCGGATGAAGGAGCGCAACCCGGCGCTGGTCTACTGCGCGATCACCGGCTACGGCCAGACGGGCCCGAACACGGGTCGGGCGGGCCACGACATGAACTACCTCGGGCTGATCGGCCTGCTCGGGCTCACCGGGGAGCCGGGCCGGCGGCCGATCCAGTCGGCGGGACAGATCGCCGACCTCGGCGGCGGCGCCCTGATGGCGGCCTTCGGGGTGATGGCCGCGCTGCACGAGGCGCGGCGGTCGGGCGAGGGACAGGTGGTCGACGTCTCGATGGCCGACGGGGCGCTCTCGTGGCTGACGATGGTGGCCGGCGCCTACCTCTGCGACGGCGAGGTCCCGAAGCGGGGGGAGGGGCAGCTGACGGGGAGGTTCGTCTGCTACCTGCCGTACGAGGCGGCCGACGGCCACATCACGATGGGCGCGCTCGAGCCGCAGTTCTGGGCGCGCTTCTGTGCGGGCGTCGGGCGCGAGGACCTGGTCGCGAAGCAGTTCGAGCCCACGGGCTCCGACGCCTGGGCTGAGGTCGCGGAGCTCTTCCGCTCGCGCACTCGGGCGGAGTGGGAGGCGTTCAACGACGAGCACGACGCGATGATCGAGCCGGTCCTCGACCTCGACGAGGCTCTCGACTCGGAACTCGTGCGGGAGCGCGAGATGGTGGTCGAGTGGGAGCAGCCGGAGATCGGGACGGTGCGCCAGCTCGGCGTGCCGGTGAAGCTCTCGCGGACCCCGGGCACCGTCCACGCGGCGGCACCGGCACTCGGCGAGCACACCGAGGAGGTTCTCGGCGAGGCCGGGTACGACGCCGACGAGATCGAGGTCCTGTTGGCGAGCGGCGCGGCCGCCGGCCTGGCGGCGGACGCGAGCCAGGCGAGGTTCATGGGATGAGCGCCCCCGCGCAGGAGCTCCTCAAGATGAGCGAGCTCGCCGAGCGGGCCGACGTGCCGGTCGCCACCGTGCGCCACTACCTGCGGGAGGGCCTGCTGCCGGAGCCGGTCAAGACGTCGCGCAACATGGCCTACTACCCGCCCGAGTTCGCTGAGCGGATCAGGCTCATCAAGCAGCTGCAGGAGGAGAGGTTCATGCCGCTCCGCGTGATCCGCGAGCTGCTCGACTCCACCGACGGCGATCTCGATCGCCTGCGGGGGCTGGCGCAGACGGGCGACGTGCTCGTCACCCGCGCGCTCGCCCCCGAGCGCGAGCGCACGCCGGAGGACGAGATCCTCGAGCGGTTCGAGATCCCGCAGCGGGCGCTCCGCCGGCTCTCCGAGCTCGGTGTGCTGACCCCCGGCGAGGGCGGCTACTCGGCGACGGACGTGCGCATCATCGAGGCGGTGTCGAGGTTCCGGGCGGCGGGCTGGAACGAGACCACCGGGTTCGGCGCCCGCGACGTCGCCCGGCTGATGAACGGGCTCGAGCCCGTGATCGCTGACGAGCTCGAGCTGCTGGTGGAGCGCTTCTCCGCGCTCGGAGCGGAGCGCGCCGAGGACATCGTCGAGGGAGGCGCCTCGCCGTTCCCCGCCCTGATCGGCGCCCTGCACGCGAAGCTCCTGACCACCGAGCTCGAGCGCGCCCGGCGCTCGGCGGCCGGTGGCGCCGACGATCAGCCGGCGGCGAGCTCGGCGAGCCCGTCGGCGCGCGAGATCACCGGGTCGTAGCCGAGCTCCTCGCGGGCCTTGGCGATCAGGATCGTGCACTCCTGCGAGGAGAGCCAGAGCGCCAAGCGGGTCAGCGGCGGCTCGCCGCTCAGCCGCAGCGCTCGCCAGAGTCCCTCGGATCCCGCGGCGACGACCGCCGCGACCGGGGCGGGAACCGACCGCGTCGGCGGCTCGACGCCCTGGGTCCGCAGCAGCTCTGAGATGAACTCGCGGAAGACGACCGGCTCTCCATCGGTGACGAAGTAGGCCTCGCCGGGGCAGCCGTGCTCGGCGGTGAGCAGGAGCCCCTCGACGACGTTGTCGACGTGGGTGGTGGCGGTCAGGTGCTCTCCGCCGCCGATCCAGGCGAATCGTCCGGCGTCGACCGCGGCGACGATCGCCGGCAGCAGGGTCGTGTCGCCGCGTCCCCAGACCATCCGCGGGCGCAGCACCATCGGCTCGAAGCCGTCCGCGCCGGCCGCGCGGACGGCCTGGTCGGCAACCGCCTTGGTGGCGGCGTAGAGGGCCTTCGAGTCCGGGCGCACCGGCGCCGTCTCGTCGACCGAGCGCAGAGGCTCGCCTGCGAGCAGCGCGGCCTCGGTCCCGCAGTGCACGAACCGGCGCACGCCGGCCGCGCGGCATGCCGCGAGGGCGTTCTCGGTCCCGGTGACGTTCCCGGCGACGAAGTCCTCGCGAGCGCCCCATTGGCCGAGGTGCGCGGCGAGATGGAAGGCGGTCGAGCAGCCGTCGGCGCCGGCGGCGATCGAGGCGCGGTCGGCGAGCTCGCCGCGAACCGGCTCCGCTCCGAGCCGCTCGACCGCCTCCGCCGAGGCCGGCGAGCGCGCCAGCGCCCGCACACGCCGGCCCTCGTCGCCCAAGCGCCGCAGGAGCGCGCCGCCGATGAAGCCGGAGCCGCCGGTGACGAAGACGTCGCCCTCGAGGTCGTTCACGCAGCCAGCCTAGCCAGCGGGCGCGCGGTTGACGAAATGGCGACGAACCCCTTGGAAGGGGCTCGTCGCACACCACTCAGAGAGGGATCAGGACTCCCCGCGCGTTGAGGCGCGGGCACTCCCGGGATTGGGGGGTTAACCCCGGTCGTTCCCTGGTCCCGCGAAAGTGGTACCCCTGGCGCGGGAGGCTCAAACCCTGGCGCGGGAGGTCAAACCGCCCGGCCTCCGATCGCGGCGCAGCGCCGATGAGTCAGCGGCGCGCCGCCCGGGTATCCTCTGTAGTGCCCAAGGGGCCTGCTCTCTCTCGGCAGGGCAGGCCACTAGCGAAACGCTGAGGGCGATCAAGCCGCAGGGACAGGAGTCCCGCCTCCACCGGAGACCGGTTCGTCGCTCGTTCCGAACCGCAAATCGAGGCAAACCGAGCTTGAGGAGACGCTGCTGCACGCGATTAATGATCCGCAGGGACCGCGGCGCGAGCTGCCGCCGGGCACACAGTCCGAGGACGCGCTGCTGCGCCGCTACGCGAGCGAGCGGTCGCCCGAGCTTCGCGAGGAGCTCGTCCGGCGGTTCATGCCGCTGGCGCGCTCGCTCGCGATGCGCTACCGCCGTCAGACGGAGTCGCTCGACGACCTGGTCCAGGTCGCCGGGCTCGGTCTGGTCAAGGCGGTCGATCGCTACGACCCGAGCCACGAGCGAGGCTTCGCAGCCTTCGCCGTGCCGACGATCCTCGGCGAGCTTCGCCGGCACTTCCGCGATCACGTCTGGAACGTCCGGTTGCCGCGGGGGCTGCAGGAGCTGACGATGAAGGTCGACGACGCGACCAGCGGCCTGACCGAGGAGCTCGGCCGCTTTCCCACCCCGACCGAGATCGCGACCCGGCTCGGCGTCACCGTCGAGGACGTGCTCGAGGCGCTGGAGGCCGGACACGCGCGCCGGACGCTCTCCCTCGACGCCCCGCGCCGGAGCGACGAGGAGGATGCCGCGACCGCGGTCGAGACCCTCGGCGACGCCGAGCCCGGCTACGACCGGGTCGAGGCGGGGCTCGCCTCGGAGGCTGCCGGCCTCGACGAGCGCGAGTGGGAGGTGCTGCGCATGCGGTTCGTCGACGAGCTCACCCAGCAGGAGATCGGTCGCCGGCTCGGGGTCTCGCAGATGCAGATCTCGCGGATCAGCCGGCGGGCGCTGTGGAAGCTCCTCGCCGCGGTCCGCGGCGAGGACCGGCAGGGACCGGTGCCGGCGTCGACCATCCGTGCGGCAGAGGGAGAAGGAGGGCAGTCGCGAGCACGGTTGGCGGCAGAGGAAGCGGGTAGCCGACCGGTGAAGTCCAAACGAGCCGAAAGGAGAGCCAGATGACCGAGCGCATCGAGGGCAAGAAGGTCGCCTTCCTGGTGGCGAACGAGGGGATCGAGCAGGTCGAGCTCACGACTCCTTGGGAGGCCGTCGAGCAGGCCGGCGGGACGCCGGAGCTGATCGCCCCCGAGCCCGGCGAGGCGCAGGCGTTCAACCACCTCGACAAGGCCGACACGTTCGGCGTCGACCGCACCGTCGCCGACGCGAACGCGGACGACTACGACGCTCTGGTGCTGCCGGGCGGGGTCGCCAACCCCGACATCCTGCGCACGGTTCCGGAGGCGGTCGAGTTCACGCGAGCGTTCTTTGCGGCCGGCAAGCCGGTGGCGGCGATCTGCCATGCCCCCTGGACCCTGGTCGAGGCGGGAGTGATCGAGGGTCGGACGCTGACCTCCTGGCCGAGCCTGCAAACGGACATCCGCAACGCCGGCGGCGAGTGGGTCGACGAGGAGGTCCACGTCGATTCCGGCCTGGTCACCAGCCGCAAGCCCGACGACCTCGAGGCGTTCTGCGCGAAGACGCTCGAGGAGATCGCCGAGGGCGTGCACGCGGAGCAGCGCGAGGCCACGGTCGGTTCCTGAGCCGGGGCGGCGGGGCGGCGGCGCTTGGCGACGCTCGTCAGGCGGGCGGGCCGTTGGAGAGCGCCGCCACAGCCTCGTCCCGGGTATCGAACAGGCCCACGGCCTTGTCGATGCCCGTGAGCTCGAGCAACCGGCGCACGTCCGCGTCGGGGCAGCAGACGCCGAAGCGCCGGTCGTCCTCGGTCAGCCGCCGCTTCATCTCGACCAGCAAGCTGAGGCCGGTCGAGTCGATGAAGTTGCAATCGCTGAGGTCGACGAGCACCCCGTTGTGGGCCTCGCCGACGGCGGAGGAAAGCGCCGAGCGCAACTCGGGGGCCGTGCTCTGATCGAGCTCCCCCGCCACGCTGACCGTATGGATGGCGCTGTTGGACTCGGCGCTGACTTTGAATGGTGCGGTCAAGCGAGGTCGATCTTAATGCTTATCTGAGCCCGGGCTGGTCGGTAGATTGGTGGCGCCCGGCCGATCCTTGCCTGGAAAGCGCCGGGTTGATGATGTTTGAGTGGCTCCGCAGACTCCCGAGGTGGCGTCCCGGGCCCGCAGGGGGTTCGGCCGACGATGCCGCCGGCGCGATCGCCGGCCTGCTGACGCTGGGCGCCTGCGTCGCCGCCGACGTCGCGCTCTCCGACGAGTCGGCGGCGATCGTCGGCACCTTCGTCGCCGCGCCGTTCTTCGCCGCGATGCTCGCCGGGCCGGCGGTGACGGCCGGGGTCGCCGTGCTGGCGCTGGGCGCCGCGGCGGCCAGCCCGCTTTGGAACTCGGACGCGGGCAGCGCGGAGCAGGTCGTCCGCCTGGCCGTGATCGCGCTGGGCAGCGCGCTCGCCGTGGGCGGCGCGTGGCTGCGCGAGCACTGGGCCGGCCGCTCGGAGCGACTGCGCCTGCTGGACTCGGTCGGGGCGGTCGCCGACGGCTCGCTGCCGCTGGCCGAGACGCTGCGGCGGGTCACCGGAGTGATCGTGCCGGCGTTCGGGGACATCTGCATGGTCGACGCGATCCACGAGGGCCGCGTCTCGCGAATCGCGGTCAGGGCCGACGGCCCGGAGGACGCCGCCGTGGTCGAGGACCGCCTGCGCCGACGGCCGCCGGCGCTGCCCGAGTGGCTGGTCCGCGGCGAGCGCTCGTGGCGCCACATCCCGCAGTGGCGCCCGCACGTCGCCGATGAGGAGCTGCGCCGGATGGCCCATTCGGACGACGACCTCGAGTTCCTGAGGCGGGTGGACCCCCGATCGTGGATCGTCGTCCCGGTCCGCGCCCGCAACCGCAACCTCGGCGCTCTGACCCTGATCACCGCGTGGTCGGGGCGCAGCTACGACACCGAGGACGTGCGTTTCGCCGAGATCCTCGCCAGCAGGATCGGGCTCGCGCTCGACAACGCCGGCCTCTTCTCCGACCTCGAGAGCATCGAGCGCCGGATGGACACCGTGATGTCGATCCTCGACGAGGCGATCGTCATCCACGGCGCCGACGGCGAGCTCGTCTTCGCCAACCCGGCAGCCGCGCGGATGCTCGGCTACGAGACCTCGCAGGACGCGGTCGCCGCCCCGACCGCCTCGATCCGCGATCGCTACGAGATCCGCGACGAGCAGGGCAACGAGATCCCCGCCGAAGCCCTGGCGGGCCGCCGGGCGCTGCGCGGCGAGCCCGCGGAGCCGCTCACGCTGCGCGCGATCGACCGCAAGACCGGCGAGGAGCGCTGGACGCGGACCAAGGCCCGCGGCATTCAGGGCGCCGCGGGGGAGATCCTCTACTCGGTGACCGCGATCGAGGACGTCACCGACGTCAAGCGGGCGGAGTTCGCCAACAAGCTGCTCGCCCGCACGGGGGAGCTGCTCTCCCACTCCACCGACTACCGCGGCACGCTCGAGCGCGTGCCTCAGCTGCTGGTGCCCGAGTTCGCCGATTGGTGCTCGATCGAGGTCCCCCGCGACGACGGCTTCCTCCAGCGGGTTGCGATGGCACACCGCGATCCGGCGCGGCTGCCGTTGCTGCGCACCCTTCGCGACCACTACCCCCTGCGCTCCGACGAGCCCTCCCGGATCGGCGACGTGATGCGCACCGGCGAACCTCAGCTGATCAAGCCGGGGGAGGAGTGGCTGCGGACGATCGCCGCCGACGACGAGCATCTCAAGCTGCTGCGCGAGCTCGACATGGGGTCGGTGATCTCGGTCCCGATGACCGCGGCCGCGACTGTCGTCGGCGCGCTCGTGTTCGTGAACGAGGTCGGCTCGCGGGTCTTCGACGACAACGACCTCGCGATCGCGGTCGAGGTGGGGCGCCGGGCCGCGCTGGCGATCGAGAACGCGCGGGTCGCCGACGAGCGCGCGCGGGTCGCCGACGCGCTCCAGCGCGAGCTGCTGCCACCGAGCCTGCCGCGGATGCCGGGCTGGGAGGTGGCGACGATGTACGAGCCGGCCGGCGAGATCAACGAGGTCGGCGGCGACTTCTACGAGGTCTTCCCGGTGGAGGGCGGTTGGGCCGTCGTCCTTGGGGACGTCTCCGGCAAGGGCGCCGCCGCCGCCGCGGTCACCGCGGAGGCCCGGCACACGATCAGGACCGCGGGCACGCTGGTAGCGGACCCGGTCGCCGGCCTGCATCTGCTCGACTCGGCGCTCCGCGGCCGCGACGACGTCGCGCTCTGCTCGGTGGCGATGGTGGTGCTCCCCGACGCCTCCGGCGCGACCGCCGAGGTGCTCGTTTACCTCGCCGGGCATCCGCATCCGATCCTGCTCCGGGGCAACCGCGCCGAGCCGGTGGGCCGGCCCGGGCCGCTTCTGGGGGTCGTCGACGAGCCGACCTGGGTCCCGTCCGCGGTCACGATCGAGGCCGGCGATCAGCTCGTGCTCTACACAGACGGGGTGATCGAGGCGCGGGGCGGGAGCGGCGAGCGCTTCGGGAGCGATCGGCTGCGCGCCGGCCTCGCGGGCTGCGAGGCGCCGGAGCTCGCGGTCGAGCGCGTGCGCGGGGCGCTCTCGGATTTCGGGGCGCACGCGCGCGACGACGACGCGGCCCTGGTGGTGATCCGGCGCAGCGCGCCCGAGCCGGAGGTCTCGGCCCTCTACGAGGCCGCCGCCCTGCCCGCCGCCTCCGCGCCCTGATGGAGCACGGTCCGGCCGCCGACGACCGCAGGCCGTACCTGTTCCTGCTCGGCGGCGTGGCGACCGCCGTCGTCTCGATCGCGCTCGCCGGGATCGCGGGCCCCCCGTACCTCGCGCTCGAGTCGCTGAGCCCGTGGATCGTCACCTACGCGATCGGCCTCTTCGCCGCCCTGTTCGCGACCCCGTTCGCGATCTACGGCCGGCTCGGCGGCATCCTCGAGGCCGACGCGCGCTGGGAGCGCGCGGTCCTGTGGTGGGCGGCGGTCGCCGCGGCGGTTCTGATCGTCGCCGCGATCTGCGGGCTGGCGACCGGATTCGACCCCGACACGCTCGGCGGGGCGGTCGCTCTCGTCGGCGGGACCGAGGCGGTGCTGGTCCTCGCGACCCTCGTCCTCTGGCTGCTCAGCGGCTGACCGCCTGGAGTCGCTAGATTGACTCGTCAGTCAATCGGCCCCGCCGGCCGACCGGAAGGGGCAGGAAGGCGTTCTCGATGCGCGCCGCCGCAATCCAGCTCAATGCGAACACGGACAAGGCCCGCAACCTGGGAGTCGCGGCGCGCCTGGTCGCCGAGGCGGCGGCCGACGGCGCCGAGCTCATCGCCCTGCCGGAGAAGTGGAACCTGCTCGCCGGGCCCGACGAGCTCGCCGCGGGAGCCGAGGAGCTCGAGACCGGTCCATCCCTGAGCGCCGCCCGCGACTGGGCCCGAGAGCATCGCGTCCACCTGCTCGCCGGCAGCATCACCGAGCGTCGCCCCGACGTCGATCGGTTCTCCAACACCTCCTGCCTGCTGGGACCGGGGGGCGAGACGATCGCCACCTACCGCAAGGTGCACATGTTCGACGTCGACGTCGGCGGCGTCAGCTACCGCGAGTCGGCGCTGGAGGAGCCGGGGGACGAGCTCGTCGTCGCCGAGGCGGCCGGGGTCGAGATCGGGCTCAGCGTCTGCTACGACCTCCGCTTCCCCGAGCTGTACCGGATCCTCGCGGTGCGCGGTGCCCGGCTGCTGACCGTCCCGTCGGCGTTCACGATGGCCACCGGACGCGATCACTGGCAGGTGCTCCTGCGCGCCCGGGCGATCGAGAACCAGGCCTTCGTGCTCGCCCCGAACCAGTTCGGCGCTGCGCCACCGCACTACAGCTCCTACGGGCGCTCGGCGATCGTCGATCCCTGGGGTGTCGTTCTCGGCCAGGCCCCCGACGGCGAGGGCTTCATCGCCGCCGAGCTCGACCTCGCCCGCCAGGACGAGATCCGTGCCTCGCTGCCGTCGCTCGCCAACCGCCGGCCGGAGGCCTACCGCTGGCCCGAGCCCGCCGAGGCGCCGCGCTGATGGCCAAGGCCCCGCCCGCCGACCGCCGCCGGCAGATCCTCGACGCCGCGATCCGGGTCTTCGCCCGCGAGGGCTTCAACGACTGCCGGGTCTCCGACATCGCCCGCGAGGCGAACGTGGCCTACGGGCTCGTCTACCACTACTTCAACTCCAAGGACCAGGTGCTCAACGAGCTCTTCGTCGAGCGCTGGTCGCTGCTGCTCCTGGCGATCGAGGAGGCCGACGCGCGCGAGATCCCCGCCCGCGAGAAGCTCGACGCGGTCGCCGGGTTCATCATCGGCTCCTACCGCCACGACCCCGAGCTGATGAAGGTGATCATCATCGAGGTCACCAGGGCGGCGAACTCGTTCACCCGCACGCACCTGCCCGAGATCCGCAAGGCCTACGCCCTGATCGCGAAGATCGTCCGCGACGGTCAGGAGGAGGGAGCCTTCCGCGCCGACGTCGACCCGGAATTCGCCTCGATGTGGTTCTACGGCGCCGTCGAGCAGCTGCTGACAGGCTGGGTGTTCGAGATCATCCCGGACGAGGAGAGCGAATTCGAGCGCGCTCGGGAGATGCTCGTCGAGACCATCTGCCGCGGGCTCGAGAGCGCCGACGCGGCCGCCGCCGGCCGCTGATGGTTTACTCCCCGGGTCGCGCCGGGTAGGCGCGCCGCAGAGGAAGGCCAAGTGGACAACGAGATCGTCAAGCGACTGATGTGGACCGGGCTCGTCGCCGGCACGGGGGCGCTCGCGAGCGTCGTCGCGATGCGCGTCTCGGCGCTGATCTGGCAACGGATCTTCGGCGAGGACCCGCCGGAGTGACCCGCCCCGCGAGGAAGGCTTTGCGTTGAGCTACCAGCCACCCCGCGACCCGGGCGAGGATCGTTCGGTCGGCGAGCTCGTCTTCGACGTCTCCGAGCAGGTCTCGACCCTCGTCCGCGAGGAGATCGAGCTCGCCAAGGCCGAGGTCTCGGAGAAGGTCTCCAGCCTCGTCCGTGGCGGCGTCGTCGGCATCGCGGCCGGGACCTTCGCCTTCCTCGGCCTGATCCTGTTGATGCACTCGATCGCGTGGGCGCTCAATGACGCGTTCTTCGGCGACCATTTCTGGGTCGGCTTCCTGATCGAGGCGGTGATCTTCTTCGCCGTCGCCGCGGTCGCCGGCCTGCTGGCCTACCGGGCGGTCCAGGCGGGGGCCCCGCCGACGCCCGACATGGCGATCGAGGAGGGCAGGCGGATCAGGCAGACGCTCGAGTCCGGGACCACCCCGGCCGCCAAGGAGCCGCCTACCCCGGCCCCCGGGCCGCCGCCCACTCCGGCCAAGGAGCCCAGGCCGTGAGCGGCGAGCCCGAGATCTACAGCGGCGCCGGAGAGCCCGTCGCCCAGCGCGCCGCCGGCGCCCCAGGACGCACCTCGGCGGAGATCCGCGCCGACATCGAGCGCCAGCGCCAGGAGCTCTCGCACTCGGTCGAGGCACTGCGCGGCCGGGTCACCGAGCTCACCGACTGGCGCCGCCAGGTCCGCGAGCACGGCCGCGAGATCGTGATCGGGGCCGCCGTTGTCGGCTTCGCGGTCGGCGGGCTGATGATGCTGCGCCGCGGCCGGCGCCGCTAGCCCCGCTCAGTCGCGCAGCAGCTCGGTGCGGATTCCGCCGACGCCGAGCAGGCCGGGACCGACGTGGGCGCCGATCACGGGGCCGACCTCGGAGACGAAGATCGGGTCGCTGCCGAAGACCTGCCGGCATCGTCGACCAGCCGGCGCGCGGTGTCGGGGTCGTGGATGTGCTGGACGACCCAGGCGCCGGTGCCCGCCGCCTGACGCTCGCGCGCGAACTCGACCATGCGCTCGAAGGCTCGGCGCCGGGTGCGCACCCGCTCGACCGGCGTGATCTCCTCCTCGAGCGTCAGGATCGGCTTGATCCGCAGCGCCGAGCCGAGCCAGGCCTGGGCGGCGCCGATCCGGCCGCC
>CAWJHV010000015.1:0-471293 GCA_963842795.1 uncultured Solirubrobacterales bacterium
CCCAGGCGCTGGCCGCTCTGCGGGTCGAACAGGTGCATCTTCCTGGTGTCGAGCCAGAGCTCGGCCTCCTGCCCGCGCTCGACCTTGCTCTCCGGCGCAAGCCGGGCGACCACCTGTCCGGTCCCGGCACCCGGGACCTCGGCGGCGCCGGAGTCGGCGGCGAGCTCCTCGAGCTCTCTCGAGTCGACCCCCTCGGTCTCGATCTCGAAGTAGACGTAGAGCTCGGAGCCCATCGACTCGATCAGGTCGATCTTCGCCTTCAGCACGTGGCCCTGGTCGCGCAGGTCGCCCACGAGTGAGGCGTCCTCGAACGACTCCGGGCGGATGCCGGCGATGACGTCGCGACCGCGCTCATCGCCGAGCCTGCCGCGGAGCTCCTCGGGGAGGCGGACGTCGCCGAACGGCAGCTTGACCGTGTCGCCCTCGAGCGTCGCCGGCATGAAGTTCATCGCCGGCGAGCCGATGAACCCGGCGACGAACAGGTTCGCGGGCTGGTCGTAGAGCTCGGCGGGCGGCCCGACCTGCTGCAGCTCGCCGGCTCGCATCACCGCGACGCGATCGCCGAGCGTCATCGCCTCGGTCTGGTCGTGGGTGACGTAGACGGTCGTCGTCGCCAGCGACTTCTGCAGCCGCGAGACCTCGGTCCGCATCTGCACCCGCAGCTTCGCGTCGAGGTTCGAGAGCGGCTCGTCCATCAGGAACGCCTTCGGGTCGCGGACGATCGCCCGCCCCATCGCCACGCGCTGGCGCTGGCCGCCGGAGAGGTTCGCCGGCTTGCGGTCGAGGTGCTGCTCGAGGTCGAGGATCTTCGCCGCCTCCTCGACCTTCTCCGTGATCTCCTCCTGCGGGACCTTGGCGAGCTTCAGCGGGAAGGCCATGTTCTCGCGCACGGTCATGTGCGGGTACAGCGCGTAGTTCTGGAACACCATCGCGATGTCGCGGTCCTTCGGCGCGTACTGGTTGACGACGTCGCCGCCGATCCGCAGCTCGCCCTCGGTGATGTCCTCGAGCCCGGCGATCATCCGCAGGGCGGTCGACTTGCCGCAGCCCGGACGGCCCGACGAGGATCACGAACTCGCCGTCGGCGACCGTCAGGTTCATGTCCTTGACGGCCTCGTAGCCGTCGTCGAAGCGCTTCGAGACGCCGTCGAGAACGATTTCAGCCATCGGTGGTCAGTCCTTTCATTGAGGTCAACCCTTCACCGCTCCCGCGGTCAGGCCGGCGACGATACGCCGCTGGAAGAAGAGCACGAAGAGGATGATCGGGATCGTCACCAGGATCGCGGCCGCCGCGATGTTGCCGGTCGGCGCCGTGAACTGCGAATCGCCGGTGAAGAAGGCGAGCGCCGCGGGCACCGTGCGCGCGGCGTCGCTCGAGGTGAGCGAGATCGCGAACAGGAAGTCGTTCCAGCAGAAGATGAAGACGAGGATCGCGGCGGTGAACATCCCGGGCGCCGCGAGCGGCACGATCACCTTGCGGAAGGCCTGGAACGGGGTCGCCCCGTCGACCTGCGCCGCCTGCTCGAGATCCCAGGGGATCTCCCGGAAGAAGGCGACCAGGGTGTAGATCGCCAGCGGCAGCGAGAAGGTCAGGTAGGGGATGATCAGCCCTACGTAGGTGTCGTAGAGGCCGAGGTTGCGCCACATGTCGAAGAGCGGGCCGACGGTCGAGATCGCCGGGAACATCGCGATCGCCAGCGCGCCGCCGAGGATCACCAGCTTGCCCGGGAACTCCAGGCGGGCGATCGCGTAGGCGGTGAACGAGGCGAGCACGATCGCGATCGTGGTCGAGATCAGCGCGATCACGATCGAGTTGATCAGCGGCCGCAGCAGCGGGCTGTCGAAGCCGCCCTCGAACAGGCGACTTGTAGTTGTCGAAGGTGACGTCGGTCGGGATCAGGCGCCCGTCGGCGATCGTCGCCGGGTCCTTGAGCGACAGCGACAGCAGCCAGAGCACCGGGATGAGGGCGAAGGCGATGAGCACGAACATGCCGACGCTCCAGAACGGTGTACTCGCGGGTGCCGCGCTTCATCAGCCCGTCTTCTCCCTGCCTGGAATCGTGGTCCCGAAGCCGCGCACGAACAGGAACGCGATCAGCAGGACCATGAGGAAGATCAGCACCGAGACCGCCGAGCCGAGCCCGAGGTTGACCCTCGAGATCAACTGGTCGTAGCCGACGATCGAGACCGATTGCGTGTCCTGTCCACCCCCGGTCATGACGAAGATCGAGTCGAAGACCCGGAACGCGTCCAGGGTGCGGAAGAGCACCGCGACCAGGATCGCCGGCTTCATCAGCGGCAGGGTGATCTTCCAGAACCGCTGCCAGGCGCTCGCCCCGTCGACCTTGGCCGCCTCGTAGAGGCCGTCGTCGATCGTCGTCAGGCCCGCGAGCAGCAACAGGGCGATGAACGGGGTCGTCTTCCAGACCTCGGCCGCGATGATCACCGCCAGCGCGCTCCACCGGTCGCCGAACCAGGCCTTGTCGTCGGGCACGAACGGCAGGTGGTTGACGAAACCGCTGCCCGGGTCGAAGGCGTAGAACCAGGCGAAGGCCGCGACCACGGTGATGATCCCGTAGGGGATGAGCACCGTGGTGCGCACGGGCCCGCGGAAGAACGGCGCCCGGAACATCACCAGGGCGATGGCCATCCCGAGCACGAGCTCGATCGCCACCGAGACCACGGCGATGAAGACGGTGTTGAACACCGACTCCCACCACAGGGGTGCGCTGAGCACGGTGATGTAGTTGTCGAAGCCGACGAAGCCGCCCTCGTCGGGGAAGCGCAGATCGAGCTCCTGCACCGACAGGACGACCGCGTAGATGATCGGATAGGCGGTGACCAGCAGCATCGCGATCACCGCCGGCGCGCACAGCATCCACGCCAGCTTGCGCTCGGCCTTCGTCCGGTCCGAGACCTTCGGCTTGTCCTTCGGAGCGCTGGCCACGGATCGCGAAGCAGCCGCGCGCTCACAGCAGGCTCCTCAACGGCGTCGCGGCTCGGCGCCGCTCTGCGGGCGCCGCCTCACAGCA
The DNA here is from genome assembly GCA_963842795.1 of uncultured Solirubrobacterales bacterium. GTDB lineage: Bacteria > Actinomycetota > Thermoleophilia > Solirubrobacterales > 70-9 > WHSW01. The sequence continues at coordinate 3,033 of CAWJHV010000015.1, forward strand.
GGCCCTCCCGGTTGATCGCCTGCTCGAGCAGGTCGCGGAGCTCCTCGTACGTGGGGCCGGGATCGTCCGGGTCGATGTCGGTCGTCGGGTGGATGGCCTCCTGGATCGCGAGCGAGATGTCCTGGTAGGCCGGCGACTCCGACGGGCGCGCGGCGGCGTCCTCGATCGACTGGCGGATCAGCTGCGAGAAGCCCGGGTAGACCTTCTCGATCTCCTTCGAGTCATAGAGGTCCTCGCGCACCGGCGGCAGCCCACCGGACGTCGCGATCGCGATCTGGTTGTCGGCCTGAACGAGGCACTTGACCGCCTCCCAGGCGACATCCTGGTTCTCGGAGAACGCGGAGACCCCGAGGTTGATCCCGCCGAGCGGCGGAGCGCTCGGGGTCCCGGCGTCGACCGCCGGGTACTTGGCCGCCTTCATCACCTTGAAGATGTCCGGGGCGTTCTCCTTCGCGCTCGGGTAGACGAAGGGGTAGTTGATCTGGAACGCCGCGCTGCCGGCCTCGAACGCGAGCCGCGCCGGATCCTCCTCGGAGGTCGTGATCGCCGGGTCCGCGGCGTCGGACGTCGAAAGCCTCCCCATCACCTCGAGCGCGCGCTCGGTCGGCTCCTGCTGGAGGTCGATCTCCTCCGGGCCGGCGAGGATGTGGCCGCCGGCCGACTCGAGCATCTGGTTGAACCAGACGACCAGGCCCTCGTACTTGTCGGCCTGGACCTCGATCAGGCCCTCGTCGGGGCCGAGCTCCACGCCCTGGTCGATCATCTCGTCCCAGGTCTTGGGCGCCTTCGGCACGCGGTCGGTGCGGTACCAGAGCAGCTGCGTGTTCGACCACAGCGGGGCCGCGTAGAGCTGGCCCTCGAACTCCGCCGTCTTGATCACGCTCGGGAACACGTCCTTGGTCACGACCTCGGCGACGTCCTCGGGAACCGGCGTGATCCAGCCGGCGTTTGCGAACTCGCCGGTCCAGATCACGTCCATGCCGATCAGGTCGACCGACGAGTCCTCGGCGCCGAGGCGGCGGACGAGCTGCTCGCGCTGGCCGTCGGCGTCGGCGGGCAGGAACTCGAACTCGATGTTGTAGGCGCCGCCCGACTTCCTGCGAGCACTTGTCGGCGGCCGCCTGGGGCCCGCCGCTGGGCTCGTTGAAGATGAACCAGGTGAGCGTCGTGCCCGCCCCGGACTCCTCGTCGTCACCGCAGCCGACCGCGACGAACGCCAGTAGGCAGATGACTGCGGCCAAAAATCCGTTCCTGGTCGGGCCAGGCGACAAACGTTCTCTCTTCCTCTCCCAGCCCGCCCTCCGACGGGCCGTGTGAGCAATGCCCTGCCCGCCAGTCCTTTAAACGCTTCTCGCGACGATCGCCGCGCCGGGCTCCAGGTCGCCCTCGACGCCGCCTGTCGAGACCCGGACCTCGCCGTGCGCCGGCGCCGGTGCCGCGTCGCTCGCCGGCGTTGACCGCGATCAGGTGCGACCCGCGGGTGTAGGCGATCAGCTCCGGCGCCGCCTCGACCATCCGCAGCGGGCCCGAGAGCTCGCGCCGCAGCCGCGATCAGCCGCCGGTACAGGCTGAGCACCGAGCCCGGGTCCCGGCTCTGGTCGGCGACGTTCCGCGCCGGCGCGTCGACGCTCGGCAGCCACGGCGTCCCGGTCGTGAAGCCGCCCTGCGGGCTCCGGATCCCACTGCATCGGATGGCGGTGGCGATCGCGGCCGAAGCGGTCGACCGGCGGCTCGCCGCCGGGCCCGTCGGGCGTGCCGAGCTCGTCGCCCTGGTAGACGAACGCCGGTCCCGGCAGGGTGAGCAGCAGGACCGCGGCGGCCCGCGCGGCGGCCTCGCCGAGGCTGGTCGCGAGGCGCGGGAAGTCGTGGTTGGAGAGCACCCAGGCGAGCCCCGGGACCTCGGCCGCCGGCGGCGATCACCGATCGCAGGCGCGCCGGATCCCAAGGGCGCGTGCAGGAACTCGAACGCGAAGGCGCGGTCGAGTTGCTCGAGGTAGGGCGAGAGCGCGGCCGTCGGCAGGTAGACCTCGCCGACCAGCAGGGCGTCGCCGGCGGCGGCCCGGATCGTCTCCAGCACGGCGCCGATCTCGGGGTCGTTTCGCGAGCGCACCTGGTCGATCCCGGCCAGGTACTCGGGCACCGGCAGCGCCGGCGGTCCCGCGGCCGCCGGGTCGTCGCGCAGCGCGCGATCCTTCATCGCCCGCTCGATCGCGTCGAGGCGAAAGCCGTCGACCCCGCGCTCGCGCCAGAACCGGACCACCCCCGCGAACGCCTCGCGGACCTCGGGGTTGCGCCAGTCGAGGTCCGGCTGCTCGGGATAGAAGGAGTGCAGGTACCAGCGGCCGCTGGCCGGATCGCGGGTCCACGCCGGCCCGCCGAACGAGGCGAGCCAGTTGTTCGGCGGCCGCTCGCCGTCGGCCCACACGTACCAGTCGGGGTGCTCGCGAAACCAGGGGTGCTCGATCGAGGTGTGCGAGACGATCAGGTCGACGAGCAGGCGGATCCCGCGCCGGTGGCACCGCTCGAGCAGGTGGTCGAAGTCCTCGAGCGTGCCGTAGACCGGGTCGACCGCCGTGTAGTCGCCGACGTCGTAGCCGCCGTCGGCGCCCGGCGAGGGATAGATGGGCGAGAGCCACACGGCGTCGACGCCGAGCCAATCGAGGTAGTCGAGGCGCGAGGCGATCCCGGCCAGGTCGCCGATGCCGTCGCCGTCGGAGTCCTGGAACGAGCGGGGATAGATCTGGTAGACGACGGCGGCGTCCCACCAGGGCGAGGATGAGGCCGCTGCCATCCGCTACTTGGGCGGCAGCGAGGAGGCGAAGTCGGCGCCGGCGTCGACCCAGCCGGCGAGGTCCGCGTCGTCGTCGAGCCCCTCGGGAGCGACCACGATCCACCCGCGCGCCGGGCGACCGTTCATCTCCATCGGGCCCACGTGGGCCTCGGCCTGCGCCCGCTCGGCGTCCTCGGGATCGAGCCTGACCATGAGGCCGCGGCTGATCACGGCACAGGCCATGTTCCCGGAAAGCATGAACGCGATCCCGCTGAACATCCGGCGGTCGCTGAGGGCCTCCCGGGGCGCGAGGATGTCACGGACGCGGTCGGCGAGCGCTTCGTCGTAGGCCATCGGGCGGCAGCCTACGCCCCGTCGGGATCGGGCTTTCGGATGACCTATCAGCGCTCGGTTTAGGATGGCGCGCACACCACCATGGAAGGGGAGTGAGCGCCATGACCGGGACCAGGATCGATGAACTGCTGAGCGAGGCGGCCGCCGCCGGTGACGTGCCGGGGGTGGCCGCCGCCGTTCTCGATCCCGACGGGGTCGTCTACGAGGGGGTCGCCGGGCGGGTCCGGGTCGACCGTGACGACGAGGTGACCCCGAACACCGTCTTCTGGCTCGCCTCGATGACCAAGGCGCTCGTTGCGGTCGGCGTCCTCCAGCTCCTGGAGCGGGGCCGGCTCGACCTCGACGCGGAGGTCGCCTCGATCGTGCCCGAGTTCGGCGAGCTCCAGGTGCTCGAGGGCTACGACGGCGACGAGCCGCGGCTGCGCCCGCCGGCGGGCCGGGCCACCGTGCGCCAGCTGCTCACCCACACCTCCGGGGTCGGGTACATGTTCCTCGAGGCCGACGTGGCGCGGTGGCACGAGCTCACCGGCGTCGCCGAGCCGCTCGAGTGCACGCAGGACTTCCTGCGCGCGCCGCTGGTCGCCGATCCCGGCACCCGATGGGACTACGGAGCGGGGTTCGACTGGGCCGGGCGCGTGCTCGAGGAGGTCACGGGCACGACGCTCGACTCCTACCTGGTCGAGAACGTCTTCGCCCCGCTCGGGATGGGCGACACCACCTTCCGGCTGCGCGACGACCAGCGCGAGCGGCTGATGCCCATCCACCACCGGACGGCCGACGGCGGGCTCGAGGTCGACGACGAGCTCGAGCTCCCGCACGAGCCGCTGATGAGCTGCGGCGGCCACGGCTCCTACGGCACCGTCGGCGACTACGCCCGCTTCCTCCGCATGCTGCTGCGCGGTGGCGAGCTCGACGGCGCGCGCATCCTGCGCGAGGAGACGATCGAGCTCGCGGCGTCCCCTCAGCTCGGCGCGATCGAACTGCCGAAGGAGATGCCGTCGGCCGACCACGAGCTCTCCAACGACGTCGTCGCGCTGCCGTTCGAACAGAGCTTCGGCCTCGGCTTCAACCTGATGCTCGAGGACATCCCGGGGATGCGCCGGGCCGGGAGCTTCTCCTGGTCGGGCCTCGCCAATTGCTACTACTGGATCGACCCGTCGTCGCGGCTGGCGGGAGTGTTCCTCACCTCCGTGCTGCCGTTCTTCGACGAGCAGGTCCTGATGCGCGTCGCAGGGCTGGAGATGGCCGCCTACGCCGACGTCGGCGAGCCCGCCGCCGCCTGAGAGCTCGTCGGGCTCGTCGAGCGCCAGGATCCACTGGTCGAGGAAGGGCTCGGCGATCCTGTAGCTGCCGCGCGACTCGCGGGCGATCAGCTCCCGCTCGCGGAGCACGTCGAGCGCCGTCTGCACCGTGCTCGGCGCCGGCAGCTCGTGGCGGGCGCGGTAGGCGCCGGTCAGCGGGCGGCCCGGCTCCTTCGCCAGCGCCGAGAGGACCAGCTTCTGCGCCGCCGCGGCCTCCTCCCAGCGGACCTGGAAGTGCGCGTTCTCCGAGCGCAGCACCCCGGCAAGGGCGGCATCGAGCTCCTCGGGGCCGGCGACGCCGTCGAAGGGGGTCTGCTCCCAGAGGAAGTAGCAGAGCTCCTGGGTCGCGTAGGGGTGGCCGCCGGTGCGGGCGAGCAGCTCCTCGAGGGCCTCGGCGCCGATCTCCTTGTTCGTCCCGAGGAAGCGCTCGCGGATGAAGCCGGAGAAGCGCTCGGGATCGATGAGCTCGAGCTCGACCTTCTTCGCGCTGTGCCAGAAGGGCTCGTTGACGTCGTTGAAGAGGCGCTCCATCATGTGGCGGCGGCTGCCGAGGTAGACGTGGGCGACCTCGGGCTGCTGCTCGAACACCGTCCGCAACAGCTTCGGCAGCCCTGGGTCGAGCGTCTCCACCTCCTGGAACTCGTCGAAGATCAGCGCCACCCGCCGGCCCTCGTCGGCGCCGAGCTCGGCCGGGAGCTCGAGCAGGCGCTCGAGCGTCGCCTCGAGGTCGGTCGGCGAGTGGTCGATCGGAAGGAGAAGTGGTAGGCGCCGCTCTCGGGGTTGACCGTGACCCGGGGCTGATCCGCAGGTCGCGGAACGGCGCCAGCGCCCGCTCCTTGGCGCGCGCAGCGGGGGACGCGACGTGCTCGTAGATCGCCGCGGCGAGCTTCTCCGCCAGCTTCGCCTTCGTCGGCGTGGTCATCAGGTTGACGTAGGCGACGAGCACGTCGTGGCCGACGAGCTGCTGCATCGCCTTCCACACCAGCGACGACTTGCCGTAGCGCCGGGGGGCGAAGATGACCACGTCCTGGCCGTTGAGCACGTCGAACTTGAGCTCCTGGACCTCCGCCTCGCGGTTCGCGAACGCCTCGTCGAGGGCGAGCCCGCCGAAGCGGAAGGGGTTCGTGGGCGGTTTGCCGGTCTTCGCCATAACGGTCAATAGCGTAGCAGGTTATCCGGTGAGATCCGTATAAATATCTACGGTAGTTTCCGTTACGGAGGTAACCGGCAAGTCGCGGATCGCGCTTGTAGGAGGATCCGGGCGTGAGAGAGGCGCGATCGCTGGGGGCGCGGCGGGAGGAGTTCGACGTCCCGCCCGAGGTCGCGTACTTCAACACCGCCAACCTCTCGCCGCTCACCCACCGCACCCGCGAGGCCGGCGAGCGGGCGCTCGCCCGCCGCGCGCGGCCGTGGACGATCGCGCGCCGACGACTGGTTCACCGACGTCGAGCGGCTGCGGGAGCTGTTCGCGCGGCTGGTCGGCGCCGACGCCGACGGCGTCGCCCTGGTCCCGGCGACCAGCTACGGGTTCGCGGTCGCGGCGCGCAACCTCGAGCTCGCGCCGGGCGAGCGGATCGTCGTGCTCGCCGAGGAGTACCCGTCGGGGATCTACACCTGGCGCGAGCTCGCCGCGCGCACGGGCGCCGAGATCGTCACGGTCGAGCGCCGAGGGCGGCGAGTCGTGGACCGAGGCGATCCTCGCCGCGCTCGAGGAGCGGGCCGCGGTGGTCAGCGTCCCCAACGTCCACTGGACCGACGGGGCGCTGATCGAGCTCGAGGCGGTCGCCGACGCGCACCCACGAGCTCGGCGCCCGGCTGGTGATCGACGCGAGCCAGTCGGCGGGGGCGCTCGAGCTCGACCTCGCCCGCCTGCGTCCCGACTTCCTGGTCACCGTCGGCTACAAGTGGCTGCTGGGCCCGTTCGCGCTCGCCTACCTCTGGGTCGGCCCCGAGCACCGCGAGGGCGAGCCGATCGAGCAGAACTGGATCCTGCGCGAGGGCGCCCGCGACTTCGCGCGCGCTGGTCGACTACCGCGACTCCTACGAGCCCGGCGCCCGGCGCTTCGACATGGGCCAGCGGACGAGCTTTCAGCTCGTGCCGATGGCGGTCGCGGCGCTCGAGCAGCTGCTCGAGTGGGAGGTGCCGCGGATCGCGGCGACGCTCGCCGAGACCAACGCCGCGCTCGCCGCCGGCGCCGCCGAGCTCGGCCTCGAGCCGGTCGCCGGCGAGCGCCGCGGCCCGCATCTGCTCGGCGTCGGCCTGCCGGCCGAGCTGCGCCCGCGGGTCGTCCCCGCGCTCGAGCAGGCGGGCTGCTTCGCCGCGCTGCGCGGCGAACTCGCTGCGCCTCTCCCCCCACCTCCACAACACCCCCGAGGAGGTCGAGCGGCTGCTCGGCGCGCTGGCGGCGGTCGTTTAGGGCTGATCAGTCGAGCGCGGCCCAGCGCGTGCAGGCTTCGGCCGCGGCGTCGAGCGCCGGGCCGAGCGCCTCGCCGGCGCGGCTCGCGTCCCAGTCGCTGAGCGCCAGCCCGGCGACCAAGGTGCCCATGAACGCGTCGCCGGCGCCGAGCGTCGAGACGACCTCGACCTGGGGCGCGGGCGACTCGGCTTCGCAGGCGCCACGGATCACCGCGCCCTCGGCGCCGAGCGTGACCACGGCGAGCTCGGCGCCGAGCCTGGCGATCTCCTCCGCCGCAGCGCGCGGATCGTCGACGCCGGCGATCGCGGTCGCCTCGCCGCGGTTGGCCCGGACCAGGTAGGAGCCCTCGATCAGCTCGCGCGAGGCCTCGGCCGCCGGGCGCGCGTCGCCGCCCCAGCGGTTGGGGCGGATGTTGGGGTCGAAGCAGACCCGGGCGCCGCGCCCGAGGGCCAGCTCGCGCGCCCGCAGGGTGACCTCGCGCTCGCCCGCGCTCGCCAGCGTGGTCGAGCTGAAGACGAGGGCGGTCGCGGCCTCGATCGCCGGCTCGAGCCGCGGGGCGACGGCCTCGACCGCGATCTGGATCGCGTCGCCGTAGATCTGGAACGTCGGCTCGCGGTCCTCGTCGAAGGTCGCGAACGCGATCGGCGTCTGCGCTCCCGTCGAGCAGCTCGAAGAAGCGCAGGTCGACGCCCTCGCGCTCGAGCCGCGCGCTAAGCCATCTCCCCCACTCGTCGTCGCCCGCCGCGCCCGCGAGCCCCGCCTCCGCCCCGGCGCGCCGGGCTGCGACCGCGACGTTGGCGAGCGCGCCGCCGAAGTGGGGCGCGAACGAGTCCGCCTCGGTCAGCGAGCTCACCGGGTGCTCGCAGATCAGGTCGACGAGCCCCTCTCCCAAGCAGAGGATCACCGGGGCAACGTACCCGGGCCGCCGTCAGTCCAGGCGGCTTGCCCTGGGCCACCAGCAGGATAGGCTCGGTTGGTTCTCTTGGACGGGCGCCCCGGCGCCGCGGACTCGGCACCAGACAGACGCCGCTAGGCCTCCGCCCGAGCCACCGAAATTGGGGAGGTACGCATGTCCGCCAAGCGCGATTCGCGTCGTCGCGGGGCCACGTTCGAGCGTTCGAGCGAGGTGACGCCCCGCGGCCGCCGCGTCGGGAGGGTGACGGTGGCGCTCGCGCTCAGCGCGGCGATCTGCCTCGGGCGGGCGCCTCGGCGAGCCACGCCGCGGTCGGCAGCGTCTACTGCGACGCGCGACTCCAACGCCGGCGCAGGCGACGCCCTGTTCAACGGCGAGCTTCACCGGCTGTCGACAACGTCGGCTCTTGGCCGCAACGGTAATGCCTAACTCTCACTACAGGAAGTCGGTAAACGTCGCAACGGCGATTCAGCGCGCTCAATAACAACACGACCGGGACGAAGACAACGTTGCTATCGGCAGCTTCGCGCCTACTCGAACAGGCGGGCAGCGACAACGTCGCCACCGGGCTACGAACGCGCTCGCTAGAACACAACCGGCGACAAGAACATCGCGAGGGGCTCGAGGCGCTCGACAGAACACGACCGGCTACGACAACATCGCGGCGGCACGAGGCGCTGACAGAACAGACGGGACGTAACTAGCGATTGGCCGAGGCGCGCTTCCAGAACAGGACCGGCCACGACAACATCGCCACCGGCCACGAGGCGCTCCAGCTCCAACACGACCGGCAATCAGAACATCGCCAGCGGCTACCGCGCGCTGTTCGCCAACACGACGGGCACAACAACGTCGCCACCGGCACGCTCGCACTGCCTCGAACACCAGCGGCACGCGAACATGGCCACCGGCTTCCAGGCGCTGGCCGCGAACACGACCGGCCACAACAACATCGCCAGCGGACACGAGGCGCTGACCGCCAACACGACCGGCAACGACAACATCGCGACCGGCTGGCACGCGCTGTTCTGCAACACGACCGGCTACAACAACACCGCCGCCGGGACGAACACGCTGCAGGCCAACACGACCGGCAACAACAACGTCGCCACCGGGATCCAGGCGATGCAGGGCAACACGACCGGCAGCGACAACATCGCCACCGGCTTCAACGCGCTGGCCCTGAACACCACCGGCAGCGCCAACCTCGCCAGCGGCACCAGCGCGATGTTCGCCAACACCACCGGCACAACAACGTCGCGAGCGGCTACCAGGCGCTGAACCTGAACACCACCGGGCGCTTCAACGTCGCCTCGGGCTCCAAGGCGCTGGTGCGGAACACCGCCGGGCACGACAACACCGCGCTCGGCTACCTGGCGCTCGACTCCAACACGGATCGGCGACGACAACGTCGCGCTGGGCTCGGGAGCCGGCGGAAACCTGACGACCGGGAACAACAACGTCGACATCGCCAACCCGGGCGTCGCCGGCGAGTCGGGCAAGATCCGGATCGGGACCGCGGGGGCGCAGAACGCGGCCTACGTCGCGGGGATCACCGGCACGACGATCTCCGGCCCGGCCCAGCCGGTCCTCGTCAACGCCCAGGGACAGCTCGGCACGGCGAGCTCGTTCGCGAAATCGGGCCCGAGCCTGCGCGCAAAGGTCCGCGAGCAGCAGCGCCAGATCGAGCGGCTACGGAGGCTGGTGAGCGACCTGGCCCGCTGAAATCGCAAAATAACGCTTGAACATCCCCCATTTGGGGGGACCTACCGCATTTGATTACCCAATTCTTGCCGAATGAGGTTTGACGCCTGCCCACGCGGGAACGCAGAGGGCAAGGCGAGATGAACACAAAAGCGCTTCCCCGTTCCGGAAGCGTTCGCCAAAAAGCTCGACGGCCCGCTTTCCCCCCAGGCGGGCCGTCGTTCATTTCGGGGCCGATTCGCGCTCAGTCCGGCTTTCGCCCGACGACCACGAAGGCGCGCGCCGGGGTGAGCGAGGTCGGCCACCGGCGCCCGAACTGGGTCGTCCAGCGCCCGATCGGCACCTGGTAGGCCGAGACGACCTCCAGCCGCTCGCCGACCAGGGCCACGAGCCGGTCGAAGGGCAGCTGGATCACCGCCGGGTGCCCGCCCAGCAGCGGTGTCCGCGCGAGCGCGGTCAGGGGCCGGAAGAGCGCCTTCTCGATCGGGTAGAACCAGCCGGGCACGCACGACTCGGCGACGACCAGCCGCCCGCCGGGCTCGAGCACCCGCTCGGCCTCGGCGATCGCCCGGCTCACGTTGGCGACCATCGCCTCCGGATCGGCGCCGACGAGGTGGTGGTAGAGGAGCGCGTGCAGGACCGCGTCGTGGCTGGAGTCGGGCTCGCTGAGCTCGAGCGCGTCGCCGGTGCGCGCGGTGACGTTCGCGGGGAAGTGCGAGGCCGGCAACCGGTCGAGGAAGAGGTCGACGGCGACGATCTCGCCGACGAGCCGGGTGTCGTACTCGAACACACCCCCGTTGCCGACGTCGAGCAACCGCTCGACACCGCCGAGCTCGCGGTTGATCGCCGCCCCGATCAGCCGGTAGGTGTCGAGCTCGGCGACGTCGCGGGCGTGCGTGTCGCCGGCGAAGAACTCGGCGTTCAGGGCAGCGCTCTTCGGTTCCTGGCCGGCCACGGCGGGCAGGCTAGCCGCGCGCGGGCGCCCGGCCCCCGACGCTCGCCTATGGTCAGCGCCGTGGCCAACGCAGCCGAGGACGCGGCGCAGATCCGGATCGCCCGGCCCACCGACCGGCTCGAGGCCGTGGTCGCCTTCTACCGCGACGGCCTCGGCCTGGTCGAGCTCGGCGGCTTCGACGACCACGACGGCTACACCGGGGTGATGCTCGGGCTCCCGGACGCGGGGCTGCACCTCGAGTTCACCAGCCACTCGGCCGGCAGCCCGGGAGCGGCCCCGAGCCGCGACAACCTGCTCGTCCTCTACCTCGGCGACCGCGAGCGCCGCGATGCGATTGCGGCTCAGCTCGAGGCGCGGGGCGGAGCGCCGGTGACGCCCGAGAACCCCTTCTGGGAGTCGGTGGGCGCGCTCACCTTCGAGGACCCCGACGGCTGGCGAGTGGTGCTCGTGCCGGCCGTCGGGTTCTCCGTCTGAGCGCGCCCTACGGCCCTACGGCGCTCCCCAGACCTGGAACTCCGACAGGTCCATGAAGTTCGCCGCCGCCGGGCCTCCGCCCTGGTTGGCGAGCATCGTGATCTTCACCCGGCGCACGTTCGCCGCCCCGGTCGCCGGCACGAACGTGTTCAGCTTGTGGTTGTTGCCGGCGCCGTAGTTGACCGTGCCCACGGTCGTGAACGGCGCCGCCGCACCGCCCGGAGCGGTCTGGATCCGCAGGCGCCTGGTCGAGGCGCTGTCGTCGTCGCCGCACGTCGCGCCCGGGTCGACGGCGAACGTCGTGACGTCGATGGCCTGCGGCAGGCTGATCGTCGCCTGCTTCGGGCCGTCCGGGTTGGAGGTGTCAGCCGGGTTGACCGACGTGCTGCCCCAGCCCGAGGCGAGCGAGATGTCGAACGCCCCGCCCGGCCCGCAGCCGAATGAGGTGAAGTCCGGCGGGCTCGCCGAGACGAGGGTCGCGCCCGTGGCGAGGTCGGCCCAGTCGCGGTGGATGTTGAAGTTCCGCGTCTGGTCGCCCGCCGTGATGACCACGTTGTTGGCCGTCGTCGGCTGATGGCCCGGCGCCGCGGCGTTCACCTGGCGATAGGTGTGGGGCGCGATCCGGGTGATCCGGTAGCGGCCGTTGGCGTTGGTCGTCGCCACCAGGTCGCCGGCGCCCTTGATCTCGACCGTCGCGTTGGCGATCGGGGCGCCGCCCTCGGCGGCGCGCACGACGCCGCTCAGAGTTCCGCATGCGATCTGGTTGCAGTTCGGCGGCCGCGTGAAGTCCTGGCGCGGCGCGGTGTCGTTGGCGCCCTGGTCGCTGGCGAAGTAGCCCATGCCGCGGGCCGCGAACGCGGCCCAGAGCGCGGACCGGTCGGCCCCGCCGTGGATCGCCTCGTCGGCCTGCAGGATCGCGTTGCGCATGTCGAGGAAGCTCGGATCGGGCGGGGCGAGCTCCATCGCCCTCGTGATCAGGCTTCGCGCGCGGGTCACGCCGGCGCCGCTCAGGGTGTTGCCGCCGAGGCTCGTGACGAGCCGCTGGCGCACGTCCCAGAGCGTCTGCGCCCAGATCTCGCCGTCGGCGTGGAACTCGGGCTGGCAGGGGAAGCAGAGGATCTTGCCCATGTCGCCGAGGGTGTAGCCGCCGGCCCCGGCGTTGCCGGCGCCCGGGCAGTCCGGGTCGGCGCCGCCGCCGCGGTTGCAGTCCAGCCCCTCGGTGCGCAGGTTGTGGATGTCCCCGCCCATCACGTAGATCCCGATGTTCATCTCGCCGTTGTCGGCGGTGTCGGTCTCGTCGAGGTCGTGGCCCTCGAGGTAGTCCATCGCGTACCAGTCGCTCCAGCCCTCGCCCATCGCCCGCGACTGGAAGGCGCGCAGCGCCGGGTTGCCGGCCGTGTCGAGCACGAGGCGGTTCGAGAGCCCGTGCGTGTACTCGTGGTAGATCACCGAGGCGTCGTCGCCGCCGTTGGACTCGGGAACGGCGCTCCCGCTCAGGTCGGCGAACAGGTACATCTGCATCCGCGGCGGGGTGCCGTCGGCGGGCGTGTTCATGTTCGCGTTGTTGAGGTGGTCCTCGTCCGGGGTGCCGGGGATCGCGCCGGGCGAGTTGTCGCTGTTGGCACCGTCGAGGACCTCGGCGTTGACCGCGTCGGCGCCCTCGAAGTTGCCCGGCGGCGGCGGTGAAGCCGAACGGCGCGGCCTTCAGCCAGTCGTGGAAGTTGTTGACGTAGTAGTAGACCTGCGTCGCGTTCTGGCGCAGGTTGTCGCGCCAGCCGAAGCCGAACCCGGCGCTCCGCTCGACCGACCACGAGCACTGCGGGAAGATCGTGAAGCAGTTGTCGCTGAGGAAGGCCGGCCTCGGGTTTGGCTGGAAGGCGTAGTTCCAGTTCGAGCCCGAGTTCGGGCCGATCTCACCGCACTCGGGGCAGTTGCCGAACGCCGCGTCGGGCACGTTGTTGTCGTCGACGTCGGTGTAGACGTGGGTGTTGGTGCCCTGGAGCTTGGTCGCCTGCGTGCCCCACCCCGCCGGGAACGTGTGCAGCGACTGCGTTCCGGCCGGCGCCGAGCACTCGGGGCAGACCGCCGGATCGCTGATCTTCGGCGCGTACTCCCAGACGTTGCCGGCCGCGAAATCGACCGTGTTGTGGCGCAGCAGCACCTCGCCCGAGGAAGCGTCGAGCACGTACTCGTAGACCTCGGTCGAGGAGACCTCCGCCGTCACCCGCCAGGCAAGCTGGGTGTTGCCGGCCGCGGCCGTGAACAGCACGAGGCGGGCGGTGTCGCCGCCGGCGAACTCGGTCGCGCGGTCGGGACCCTCGCTGCTTCGCACGGCCGGCACCGGCCGGCTCGAGCGGGCGTTGTCGAGCGCCGCCGAGAGGGCGCCGCGGGCCGAAATCCCCGGCTCGAGGCTGCGGATCGCGGCGAGGCCGGAGACCGGCGAGCCCATCAGGTTGATCAGCCGCCCGTCCTCGGTGACGTTCGCGTAGAGCCCGTTCTCGAACGCCTCCACCCCGCCGACCGACTGCGCCCAGATCAGGTGGGTGATCCCGGCCGTGTCGGTGTAGTCGCGGGTCAGGCGCAGGCCGGCGAAGTCGGCGCCGGTGAGGCCGAGGGCCGCGGCGTTGCGGCGCGCGTAGCCGAGCGCGACGTCCTGGGGCGACGCGGAGCTCGGCCGGGTGAGAAAGCCGTCGAGGCGGCCGATGAAGCGCGGGGTGCCGGTGTTCGGGTCGAGCGGTCAGCACGCCCTCGGTGCCGAGCGTGGCGCGCAGCTTCGCGGTCGGGGTCGCCGACCCGGCGGCGGCCGCCGGCCGGCCCGCGGCGCTCGGCGCGGACGTCGATCGGGCGCCGGCCCTGGTCGGCCGTCGCGCTGGGCACGGCTGCGCCGGGACGGGCGAGCTCGTTCGCGCCGGAGCCGACCGGCTTGCCGGCATCGTCCGAGCCGCCGGCCGCGGCGGCCGTGGGCACGGCGATCGCGATCACTGCGGCGGCGACGAACGCGACCCGGCCGAGGACCCGGTGAACCGATGACTTCATGCGACTACCTCCGTGCGCGACTACATAAAGAGCTGTCGGCGCCCCTGCCGGAAGCGCCTCTGAGTGGCGGCGGCGAAGGTATCAGCCGCGGCGGGCTCCCGATTCCGTAGTTCTCCGCAAATCGCCCCAGGGCGGTGCTGTAGCGTGGGTCGCCCCAATCAGAGAGATCCCGGCATGGAAGCCGACTGCGGACCGAGCGGACCCACCACCCCAGAGTCCGCAGCAGGCGGCGGGGTGAAGCGGTGGCGCTTTCCGGCGACCGTCGCGATCGCGGGGCTGGTGCTGGGACTGTGCGCCTCGTCGGCCTCGGCGTCCTTTCTCTACTACCGAAGCACCCACAACACGATCGACCTCGTCTACGCCGGCCTCACCAACGGCGAGCGCAACTTCGTCACCGAGCAGCTCTCGGGCGGCGAGCTCCTCTACACCGAGGTCGGCGGACCGCTGATCACCTCGTTCCCGGACATGTGCCACGCGATCACCCCGATCCAGGTCGCCTGCGCGACCGAGGGCGCCCCCGGCCGTCCGTGGACCGAGCTCGCCTTCGAGATGCACGACAACGACGATTTCGTTGACGCGCGCACGTCGGTGCCGACGCGGATATCGGGCGGCGCCGGGGCCGACATCCTCAAGGGGGGCAGCGGCGCCGACCTGATCCTCGGCGACGGAGGCGCCCATGCTGGAGAGACGGAGGGCGACGACATGATGGACGGTCGCGGCGGGGCCGACGACATGCACGGCCACGGCGGCACCGACACGGTCACCTACGCCGGCCGCACCCCATCGGTGTTCGTCTCGATCGACGGGGTGGCCAACGACGGCCACGGGGGCGAGGGCGACAACGTGCAGCCCACGGTCGAGAACCTCGTGGGCGGGAAGTCCGCCGACCAGCTCGCGGGCAGCGGCTCGCCGAACATGCTCAACGGCGGACCCGGCGGGGATCTGCTCGAGGGATTGGCCGGCGACGATCAGCTCAACGGCGCCGACGGCAACGACGATCTCCGCGGAGGGATCGGGCTCGACCGGCTCTCCGGGATGCCCGGCGCCGACACCATGAACGGCGGCACCGACAGCGACAGGCTCCTCGGAGGCGAGGACCAGGACGGAGCGCTCTCGGTGAGCGGGGACGGCGCCGACTTCATCTCGGGCGGCGACGGCAGCGACTACGTCGACTACTCGCCGGTCGCCGCGCCGCTGCGCGTGACCGTCGCCGACGGAGCCGCGAACGACGGCGCCACCGGCGAGGGCGACAACGTCCAGCCCGACAACGAGGTCGTCTTCGGCGGCTCGGGCGACGACCGCCTCTCCGGCCCCAGCGGCGGCGGCGAGCTCTGGGGACGCGACGGCGACGATCAGCTCTTCGGCGGCGACAGCGACGACCTGCTCGAGGGCGAGGACGGCGACGACCGGCTCGAGGGCGGCTACCGCGGCGATGTGCTGAACGGCGGCAACGACATCGACACCGTCGACTACTCCTGGCATTCGGTCACCGACACCTCCACCGGTGAGGTGTTCGGGAGTCTCGAGCACCCCCAACGGGGTCGCCGACGACGGCAACTTCCTGGTCGACGAGGGCAACACCGGCACCGACAACGTCGGCGCGGACGTCGAGAACGTCCTCGGCAGCGACGGACCCGACTACATCGAGGGAACCCCGGACGTCAACCGGCTGCACGGGGCTGGGCACGACGACCATCTGCTCGGCATGGGCGCCGCCGACGTGCTCGACGGCGATTCGGGCAACGACGAGCTCGAAGGGGCCGCGGACGCGGACGTCCTGCGAGGCGGCGACCAGACCGATCGCCTGCTCGCCGGGCCCGGCGACGACAGCCTCGACGGCGGCACCGGGCCCGACACGCTCAACGGCATGCTCGGCATCGACACGATCACCTACGCCACGCGCACGGCGCCGGTCGCGGCCACGCTCGATGAGATCCGCAACGACGGCGCCGACCCGAACACCAACGGCATCTCGACCGCCGGCGAGGAAGGCGACCTCGACCGCGGCGTGGAGAACGTGACCGGCGGCGACGCCGGCGACATCCTGCGAGCCCCCGCCGCGGACGCCGTGGCCAACATCCTCCGGGGAGCGCTCGGCAACGACACGTTGACCGCCCGGGAGGGCACGGCCACGCTCGACAGCCTCTTCTGCGGCCCGGGCACCGACAGCTTCGCCAAGGACCCGGCCGATATCCAGAACCTCTGCGAGACCGCTCTGCCCTGAGCGGTCCGCACACGCCCGGGTACTACGCCATCAGCCGTTGACGACCGCCTCGAAGGCCTCCGTGATCCGCTGCTCCTCCGCGCCCGAGATCGTCGGGGTGGAGTCGCACTTCGCGGTGAACTCGTCGTCGGGGAAGATCAGCTGGTTCTTGGCGATCGCGGGGTCCTGCTTCAGCAGGATCTCCTTCGTCCCGGAGACCGGGGAGACGTAGTTGACGTACTCCTCGATCTGCGCCTGGTTGACCGGGTCGTAGGCGTAGTTCATGAACGCCTCGGCGGCGGTCGGATTCGGCGCCCCGATCGGAATCACCATGTTGTCGGACCACAGCATGCAGCCCTCCTCCGGCATCCGGAACTCGATGTTCGGGTCGTCGGCCTGCAGCTGGACCGCGTCCCCCGACCAGCCGATCACGGCCACCGCGTCGCCGCTGGTCACGTCACGCGCGTAGTCGTTGCCGGTGAAGCGGCGGATCTGGCCCGAGTCGGCCGCCTCGCCGATCTTGTCGATCGCGTCGAGCCAGTCCTGCTCGTCGGCCTCCTTGAGGTCGACCCCCATGCACTTCATCACCAGCGGCACGGTGTCGCGCATCTCGGTGAGCATCTCGACCTTGCCCGAGTACTGCGCGTCGAAGAGGTCGCAGATCGAGGTCACGTCGGGCGCCAGGTCCTTGCGGACCACGAGCCCGGTCATCCCGGTCTGCCACGGCATCGAGAAGTCGCGGTTGATGTCGAATGGCGGGTGGGCGAGGCTCGGGACGATGTTCTCGACGTTGTTCGGCATCGCCGTCTTGTCGAAGTTCTGCAGGTAGCCGAGCTCGTGCATCTTTGCCGCCATCCAGTCGGTGACGACGAAGATCGAGCGCCCGCCGGACTCGCCCTGGTCGAGCTGCGGCTGCACCTTGCCGAAGAACTCGGCGTTGTCGTTGACGTCCTCGATGTACTTGACCGTCACCCCGGTCTCCTTCTCGAAATCGGGGATCGTCTGCTTGTCGATGTAGAGCGGCCAGTTGGAGATCGTCAACTCGCCCGAGGGCTTGCCGGAGGCATCGACGGTCGGGACGTCGGCCGTCCCGCCGCTGCTGGTGGTGTCGCTGTCGTCGCTGCCGCTGTCGTCGCTGCTGCCGCAGGCCCCAATCACCAATGCCGCGACGAGCGTCGCCAGCGCGACGCCGATCCGTGTAGCCATACCTCTCCTTGCTCCTTTTCTGAGCGGGTTTCCCTCTATGCCACGCATACGCACTAACGCTCCTGCGCGGCTTTCGTAAGGAATTGCCCCGCCTCGATGCCGAGAGAGCGGAAGACGGGGCTCGAACCCGCGACCCCCAGCTTGGGAAGCTGGTGCTCTACCAACTGAGCTACTTCCGCGCAGCGGTTCAGTCTAGTGCCGGGCGCCGGGCCGAAGGCGGGCTGATCGGGCCCCGCTCACCTCTAGGCTTGGAGCGGTGAGCGCGCGCACGTTCGCCGTCTTCATGGGCGTGATCGCCCTCATCGGCCTGCTCGCCTTCGGGGTGATCTCGAAGGGCGAGGGCACCCTCTCCGAGGGCGACGCGGTGCCCGCGACCGCGTTGCCGGCGCTCGCCGGCGACGGCACCGGATCGCTCGCCGACTACGACGGCAAGTGGGTGCTCGTCAACGTCTGGGCCTCGTGGTGCGGGCCCTGCCGCGACGAGGCGCCGGCGCTCGAGCGCTTCTACCGCGAGCACGGCGGCGAGGACTTCGAGGTGCTCGGGATCGACACCCAGGAGACGGCCGAGGGCGGGCGCGGCTTCGTCGACGAGTTCGAGCTCAGCTACCCACAGCTCCACGACGGCGACGGCGGCTACGCCGAGGACCTGAAGACCACCGGCGTGCCCGAGAACTTCCTCGTCGCCCCCGACGGCACCCTCGCCGTCGCCGTGCGCGGTCCCGATCGACGAGAGCTTCCTGCGAACGCAGGTCGCGCCGCAGATCGAGGGGAGCTGAGCCGTGCGCCGGGTGCTCGTGCTGGTGGCGCTGGCGGCGGCGCTCTGCGTTCCGCCTGCGGCGGCCGCGCAGGCGCCGGAGCCCCAGGCCTCCCTCCCCGACATCGAGGACGAGGTGATGTGCCCGATCTGCGGGGTGACGCTCGAGCTCGCGACCGAGTCGCCGCAGGCGATCCAGGAGCGCGACTACATCCGCAGGCTGATCGCCGCCGGCCTGACCAAGGACGAGATCAAGGACCGGCTGGTGGCCCAGTTCGGCCCGGAGGTGCTGTCCGAGCCCTCCGGGAGCGGCTTCGACCTCGCGGCATGGCTGGTGCCGGGGGTGGCAATTCTGTGCGCCGCGGTTGCGATCTTCGTCGGGCTTCGGCGCTGGCGGCGGGCCGGGACTACCTCAGACGGGGGAGGTTCCGCGGTACCGGGCGAGGGCGAGGAACCGGACGCCGCAGAGAAGGAACGGCTCGAAGCGGACCTGGCGCGCTACGAGCTGTAGCGGCGCGAGGGCCGCTCGGTCGTGTCGTTAAGCCGCGGCGCGACGTTGGCTGAGCGATTTTGGCTCGTATAGGACCAAGATCACTCACTCGTCGGTCCAACGGCGGCCCAGATGGTCGCCGGCTCTGCCGGCAGCGCTATCCGGCTGGCGACGAATCGACCGAGAGGATCGCGATCGTCGGGTTGCCGATCGAGAGGTTGCCGCTGGTCTCGGTGCACCGGAGAGACGCCGTGTGCTTGCCGCGGTCGAGCTCGCCGGTAACGCGGGTGAGGGCGAAGCCGTCACCAGCTGTGCTTCGGCTCCACTAAGGAACTGGGTCGCCGAGAGCGATCCGTCGACGCTCACCTCGCAGAAGCCGTCCCGGACCGTCCGGCTCGCTTGCTCCCGTCGCGACGACAAGAAGCTCGCCGGGCCGGCGGAGCTTGATCGAGTCCGCAACGCAGTCGACCGGAGCGTCCGACGGCAGGGTCGCAGCCCGCGCCGCCCAGGAGCTCGTCGCCCGCCGCTGGCGGTGGGGTCAGCTTGCGCCTCGTCGATCTGCCGGCCGCCGAGAGCATCGTCCGCAACATCCTTCCCCTCGATCGATCGGTTCTCAATATCCGCTGAATCGATCTTGGTCACCGCGTATGCGCTGCCACCGAGCGCGACGAACAGCGCCAGATAGGAGACGACCGTGCTGTGGCGGGGCATATTCATTCAGAGACCTTGCCCATTCAACAAGAGGCGGAGCGAGTGCGTTGCGCCGTAGGCTCAATGGGCGCGAACGATCACCTTCCTCCACTTCGAGGTGGACCCCTTGAACGGCCAGTTGCCCTCGTTGCGAACCTTGACCCGGAACCGGAAGAGCGCATCGCTCGTCAGCGCCTTCGAGAAGCGATAGGTGAGGCCGTAGGAGCCGTCGGGCTTGGTCCGGAACGGCTCCTTGAGCGTCCTCTGGCGGCCGGTCTTCAGGCGGTACTGGATCTCGACCAGCTTTCCGCCGGCCGGGATCCGCGCGCCGTGGTGCTTGACCCGACCCTTGAACCGGATCGGTGTCCCTTCCGGAACCTCCTCAGCAGAGACACGAAAGCTCGCCGCACCCTTTGACCGCGAACTTCCCGACCTCGTCGTCCGCTGGCAGATACCGGTTGGTGCCGGCGAACGTCGCCTCGATCGAGCGCGTCGGGCCAGCGGGCTCGGGCACCGAGAACCGGCCCTGCTCGTCAGTGACAGCCGGCCGCTCGGCGCGTGGGTACAGCGCTCCGTTGTCGAAGTGGTCGACCACGACGACCTGCTGGCCCGCGCAGCGGGCTCGCCGTCGGCGTCGACGAGGCGCCCATGGACCTCGGACTTCGTCCCGTACGGCACCGTCTGGCCGGTTGATCCGCCCTCTCCCGAGGCTCGTTCTGAGCTCGACCGGTGCTCGGAGCGGGAAGGTGAGCCGCATCGGCGAGCCGTCCTCGCGAAGCGTGGTCTCGAACAGTTCCCGGCGACGTCGACCACCTCGGCCCTGAACTCGTACTCGCCCGGCGGCACGGCCGACGAGTCCACGCGAGCGCTGGGCTCCGTTCGCGGCAAGCGCGAGTATCCAGCGGCAGCCAGCTGTCCGCCCCCACGGCGCGGTAGTGGATCTGAGCGGATGCGACGCCCGAGTGGGCATCGGAGACCCTGGCTCCGATCAGCTCTGGATCGGACGGGGTCAAGGCGATTCGCGAACGCAGCGCTCGGCGCGGCGATTGTCGACGTAAACCGTCGCTGTCCGGGTGGCGAAGTTTCCGCCGTAGTCAGCGACATATGCGGTCACCGTGTTCGCGCCGTTCACAAATGGGCCTGACGCCGGTATCCGCGCCTAGTGCGAGGCTGTCGATCGCCGCCGTCACAGGGCGCGAGCCGCGGCGCAAAGTTCCAGCCGAGAGCCCACCGTGCGGCAGCGCCCGGCTACCCGCCCGATCTCCGTCCCATTCACATACCCCACCAGCTGATAGACGCCGGCCCCCCAGTCCAACGCGTCGGCGGTCAGCGTCTTCGTCCCGCGCAGCCATCCCGAGGCCGTCATGTCGCCGCCGAAGGCGGTGATCGACGGGTTCGAGTCGTCCGCGAGGGCGATGACGATGTTGCGGACGTAGGCGTGGGCGTTGAGGCCTTCGGGGCAGCCGCCCGCGTGGGCGCAGGCGAGGCGGACGATCAGCTGCGCGTGGTGGAGGTCGAAACAGGCGTGGGTCCAGCCTGCTGGGCCGTCGCCGCCAGAGGCAAGGATCTGGAAGCCCGGGTAGGCGAGAATCTCCGCTTGGTGGTGGCTCTCGCGGCGGAGGTTGTAGTCGAGGCAGACGGTCTCGATGTGGGTCGCGAACGGGGCGGTGTACATGTACTGGCTGTACGCGCTGTTGCCGGCGCCGCCGTTGTCGTAGATCCCGATCTTGCGATCGGACACGTTGCCCCGGCAATCGTTGACCGTGAGGTAGCTCGGGTGCCCGCCGGCCTCCTCGACCTCGTCCGCCTCGAGATGCCAGGGGTGGCACTTGACGACGTTGTAGACACCGCCGGCCGCTGACGCGGCCGACGTCCCAAGCCCCCACGACCCCACGACGATCAGAACCACCAAGGCGCCACGGACGAGGGTCATGGCCCGAACTCCTGCGTGGCGCTGGAGGCGCTTTCGGATGGTGCGCCGCCGCTCGTCTCGGGCGACGGACTCGTGCCGGGGCTCGGTGGGGCGACCGCCGCCGTCCCGACGCCGAACTCCTGCTCGGTCGGCGGCGCTGACGTGGTCACCGTCGGCGTGACCGGCGCCTCGACCTCTGTCGGCTCGACCGGTTCTGAGGTGGCGGAGTCGGCGGCCGAGTCGCCCGCTCCCTGCGTGGTGGACTCGGCGGGCGCCGGGCTCGGCGGCGGCACCCACTCGTGCCCGACCTGGGACGGAAGCGTTTCGACGCTGACGACCTGCGGAGGCTTCGGCTGCGGCGCGCGCCGGTGATCGGCCCGCCGCTCCTTCGCCGGCGGATCGTCGCCGAGGCCGCCGAAACCGAACGGCGCGACGCCCGCTGCGACACACGCCGTCGCCGCCATCCCGCCGCCGGCGCAGGCGAGCGCGATCTTGCCCGCCGTGCCGATCCCCGCCAGCTTCGCCAAGACCCCGGCGCCGGCGGCGCCCGCTCCCCGCGCTCCGCCCGCGCTCGCGAGCTGACCGACCGCCCCATCGCCTGCCACGGAGCCCCCCTTCGATACGAGCCCGATCGCACGGTCGCCGAGGTCGGCGAGCCGGTCGCCGAGGGCGAGATGACCGTCGATGCCGTCGACCGCCTCCGCCGCGGCAACAGCGCCGCCGAGGTCGTGCAGATGACCGCTGAGCCGGCCGACGAACTCCGAGCAGTGGCGACAATGGGCCAGGTGCGCACGTGCCTGACGCTCCTGGTCGACGTCCGCGAGCCCGGCCGCAAACACCTTCAGCACCGGCTCGCGGTCCGTGCACCAGCTGCCACGCTCGACTGCGCGCATCCGCTCGGTGAGCTCGTCAACGCCCCGGGTGATCTCCTTCCGGTACGCGCGCGGCGACAGACCCTTGATCAGGCCGCAGACCTGGCTCGGCTCCAGGCCCCAGCCGTAGCGGAGCAGCATCACGGCGCGCCGTCGCGGCGGCAACGACGCGAGCAGGTCCCGGGCCACTCGCGATTGCTCGGCGCTCGACGCGAGCTCCTCCGGCGATCCGCGGTCATCGGCGACACCGCCGACGAGCTCCAGGGGCGCGGTCGGCTTGCGCTTGCGGCGGCGGAGCTCCTTGCCGGCCTGGTTGGCGACCGCCGTCAGCACGTAACTGCGGATCTCGTCGTCGCCGAGGTTGGCCTGGCGGTCGGCGAGCGCTCGCAGCGTTCCGAGCCAGGCGCTGGCGTAGATGTCGTCGAGCTCGTCGGCGGAGAACGCGCCGCGGAACGCTCGGCGGACCATCGCCTTGGCTTGCGGAGCGAACTCGGCGAACAGGCGGCCGGAGCGTTCGCGCCAGTCCGCGTCGGCGCCGCGACCGAGCGGAGTGCGAATTGGGGCAGTGACTGACTTCATCCGGCTTCCCTGAGAGGACAAGCCCGACTGCGTCGGATGCGCCCCCTAGAAGCCCGCGCCGCCCCCGACGTACCGGCGCCTGCTCTCAGCCGAACCCTCCTCGACGAGGGCTCGAATCCTAGGGAGCGCCGTCGCGGAGAGCCGCCAGTCGATCCCGTTATCGACGTACGTTTCGCTCAAAACGGCCGCAATTTGCGGAGACTTTGACTATTGCGGGTCCGGCCCGGAGTATCCCGCGGCCGCGCCCCGAGGGCCGGGTGCCCTCGGGCCGCGACGGGGGTTACGTGGGTGTTAGCCGGCGACCGGGATCGTCGGCGACTGCGCCGCGCCGCAGATGTCGGCGCCGAGCGTGGACCTCGGGATGCGGACGTAGTAGTCGCCCGGGCGAGGATCGCCCTCGACGTCGATGTCCCAGCGGCCGTCGTCCTCGGACTCGTCGGTGTCGATCCGCTGATCGTTGCCGTCGCGCACGCGGAACAGCCTGATCAGCCGGTCCTCGATGCAGTTGTTGTTCGGCGACATCACGCGGCCGCGGAAGATGTCGGGGCCGGCACGGTCGACGAAGGTGATGGACACGGTGGTGCGGAATGTCGCCGCGGACGCCAGGCTCGGCAGCGCCAGGCCGGCGATCATCGCCACGCAGGCGGCGAGTACGGCGAGTGTTGACTTGTGCATCGGTTGCTCACCTCTCAGTGGTTGGTTGTTTGTCCTCCCCCTTCCCGAGGCGGCTACCCGCCCTCGCTTCTAGAACACGGGCCCCGGCAGAGGATCACGCGGCGTCGGCGAGTTTCCTCGCGAGCCCCTCGGCGCCGTCGCCGGGCTCGACCCGGATCCGGCTCAGCTCGAACGGCACGTCGGGTGCGGCCATGCCCTCGTGCGTCGTGGTCGCGCCGAGGTAGCCGGCGGCGACGACCGCCTCGATCACCGCCTCGTCGTAGGCGCCCGCCGGATAGCAGAAGAAGTCGACCGCGACCCCGAAGCGGTCCTGGAGGTCGGTGCGCGAGTCGGCGATCTCGCGGGTGAGGTCGGCCCCGGTCTCGGTCAGGTCGGGGTGGCTGAAGGTGTGCGAGTCGAGCTCCCAGCCGGCGTCGATCAGCTCGCCGACCTGCTTCTCGGTGAGCTCGCCCTGGTCGAGGTGATCGATCTCGAGGTTGAGGACCCCGGGCCAGCCGAGCTTGTCGAGCATCGGCCGGGCGCCGACGTACTGGCTCTGGAGGCCGTCGTCGAAGGAGATCACGATCGGGTTGCGCGCGATCGGCTCGCCCTGGCGCCAGGCGGCGAACACCTGGCCGAGCGTGACCCCGTGGTAGCCGTTGTCGGCGAGCCACTTCATCTCGCGACTCGAACTCGGCCTCGGGGACGAACAGGCCCGGGAGCGCGGCGCCCGGCGGCGCCGGCGAGATCGCGTGGTACATGAGGATCGGCACCGGGTCGTCGAAGTCGCTGACGGTGGGGACGTCGGCGGGGATCGCCTCGGCCTCGGCCGGGCGGCTGGCGCTCGCCGCCACCTGAACGGCGGGTTGGTCGGCCTCGGTGGGCTCGGTGTGGCCGGCGCCGATCGCGATCCCGCCGACGAAGGCGAGCGCCGCGCCGGTGAGCAGGAAGTTGCGCCTCCGGCGCGCCGCGCGGCGGCGGCGCTCGATGGCTCGCCGGCGCCGGCGCCGCTCTAGGATCGCCTCGTCCAAGCCGCGCCGAGTCTAAGTCGAGCCCCCGTCGTGATCGGCGATCGGCGAGACTTGGGGCGTTGGAGAGACCCGGGGGCGGAGGAGACAGGGAGCATGAGATTTGATCGAACCCGCGTCGCGATCGCCGCGCTGAGCGCGACCGCGGCTGCTCGCCTTCGCCTCGAGCGCCGCCGCGATCCCGATCGTCGACACCGGCATGCCCTCGCTGCCCCCGTTTCAGGGCGCGGCGGCGACCAAGCACAAGATCAAGGACCCGACGATCGCGCCGCAGAACCCGTTCATGGCCGAGAACCCGAACTCCAACATCCACAACGACACCTGGATGACCGACGCCTACCAGCGCAAGGGCCCGCTCGGCAACTCGCTGGTCGCGACCTCGGAGGCCAAGGCGCCGGCGCTGTGCGGCTCGATCGCCTTCGACAGCCAGGGGCGGCTGGTGAGCGTCTGCCCCTCGGTGATCGCCCCGCCCCAGGCGCGGATCATGGACCCGAACACGCTGGCGACGATCTCCACCTACGACCTGCCGAACGCGCCCAACCCGCCGAACACCCCCGAGTACCAGAACTTCACCGGCGGGGGCTACTTCTTCCTCGACGACGAGGACCGGATCTGGGTGCCGACGAAGACCGACCACATCTACGTGATCGGCCAGGGCGCCGACGGCAACACGCTCACCCTGGAGCGCGACTACGACCTCACCGGGGTGCTCGACCCGGCGACCGAGCGGATCACCTCGGCGCTGCCGGACTTCAACGGGCGGATCTGGTTCGTCTCGAAGAAGAGCGGCAAGGTCGGCACCCTCGACCCCGACACCGGGCAGCTGAAGGTCAAGACCCTCGGCGAGGAGATCGAGAACTCCTTCGCGGTCGGCGAGGACGGCGATCTACATCGTCTCCGACCGGCGGATGTACCGGTTCAAGGCCGGTGGCAGCGGCCGCCCGCGGGTGATCTGGCAGGCGCACTACCGCAACTCCGGCATCGTGAAGCCCAGCCAGGTCAACGCCGGGTCGGGAACGACGCCGACGATCATGGACAACGGCTACGTCGCGATCACCGACAACGCCGACCCGATGAACGTCGTCATCTACCGCACCGCCCGCAAGCTGCGTGGCGAGAAGCGCAAGGTCTGCGAGCAGCCCGTGTTCGGGATCGGCGGCAGCGCGACGGAGAACTCGCTGATCACCGCCGGGCGCTCGCTGATCGTCGAGAACAACTACGGCTATCAGGACCCGTTCGGCCCGAACGCCGGCGCGGTGACCGAGGCGGGGTTCGCGCGTGTCGACCTCAAGAAGAAGGGCGACTCGTGCAAGCTCAAGTGGACCAACCGCGACGCCCGGGCGCCGAGCGTGGTCCCGAAGCTCTCGACCAAGACCGGGCTGATCTACGCCTACACCCGGCCCGCCGACCCGGCCGCCCAGGGCTACTACTGGACCGCGATCGACTGGCGCAACGGCAAGACGGTGTGGAGCCGCTACGCCGGCTCGGGGCTGAGCTACAACAACAACTACGCCGGGATCGCGATCGGCTCCAACGGCACCGCGTACCTGGGCGTGATCGGCGGGATCGTCACGCTTCGCGACGGCGCCTGAGCGCCACTCAGGCCCCGCCCTCCACGCGCCTGAGCGAGCGCTCGAGCACGCCGGCCATCCGCCGCGCCTGGCGGCGGACGTCGTGCTCGGCCGCCGCCGCGCGCGCCGCGGGGTTCGGCGACGGCAGCTCGGCCGCCCGCGCGAGGCCCCTGGCGAGCGCCTCGTCGTCGTAGGGATCGACGAGCACCCCGGCCTCGGGCGGGACGAACTCCGGCGGGCCGCCGATCGTGGTCGCGAGCACGCTGCGCTCCATCGCCATCCCCTCGAGCGTCGCCTGGCCGAAGGGCTCGATCAGCGACGGCTGGCAGAGCACGTCGCAGGCGGCGATCCAGCCGGGGACCTCCGCCTGCGGGATCCGCCCGACGAGCCGCACGCCGGCGCGGCCCTCGAGCTCCGCCCGCAGGGGGCCGTCGCCGACGAAGGCGAGCCGGCCGCGGCCGAGGCGCTCGAACGCATCGGCGAGCCGGACGACGTTCTTGCGCTCGATCAGCGAGCCGACGCAGAGAAAGGCGGGGCCGTCGCCGTCCCAGCCGAGCTCGGCCCGGGCGCCGGCGCCATCGGCTGGGGCGAAGGCGTCGAGGTCGACGCCGCAGTCGATCACCTCGAGCTTCGCGGTCGCCGCCTCGATCCGCTCGCCGAGCCGCTCGGCGAGCCAGCGCGAGTTGGCGATCACGGCCGCCGCGCGGCTAACGACCCAGCGGACCCCCGTCTCGGCGCCGCGGATCTCACCGATGTTGGCGACGTCCTGGCCGTGGGCCATGACCACGAGCGGCGCCCGCGAGGCGAGCGCGGCCGCTGCCCCGGCGGCGCCGGCGGGATAGAGGAAGTGGGCGAAGACCACATCGGGGCGCACGCGACGGGCGGCGGCGATCGCCTCGGCCGTCAGCCGCGGGTACTTGAGTCGCGACCCGCCGCGCTCGCTGATCGCGACCACCTCGACCTCGTGCCCGAGCGCTTCGAGCTCGCGGCGCACCGGCACCAGGAAGCTGCCGAGGTCGGGGTTGGCCGTGCTCGGCCACATCTGGGTCACGAGGAGGATGCGCACGCGGCGGGATTATCGCGACCCGCGGGCGCGGGCCGCCCGGCCGAGCCGGTTCATGCCGGGTGGCCGCTCTTGAACAGCGTCTGGTCGTGTGAGAGATTGGTGCCGATCCCGAGCTGCAGGAGGCGGTCGCATGGCTGAGCGAACCGAAGATCCCTTCGAGGACGCCTTTTCGGCGCCGGTCACCGAGGCCATGCCCCCGCCGGCAGAGGGAAGACGAGGCCCGACGCCGTCGCGGGCCGCCCCGCCTGAGGAAGGTTTCGCGCTGGGTGGCTGCGTGGTCACTCCCGAGCGCAGCATCGATCCGGGCTACGTGGTCATCCAGGGCTCGACGATTCAGGAGGTCACGGACAAGCGACCCGAGTCGGTCAAGGTTCACGACACCGAAGGCGTGATCGGGCCCGGTCTGATCGACCTGCACGGTCACCCCGAGTTCAACATCTTCGCCGCCTGGGAGCCGCCCCAGCAATACGTCAACCGCTACTCGTGGCGCGGCAGCAACATCTACCAGAAGCTGGTTCGCGACCCGCAGAACCTCCTGCTCGACGCCCTGCCCGCCTGGACCCAGCTGCGCTACGCCGAAGTGCGCGCCCTCGTCGGCGGCGTGACGGCAATCCAGGGCACGGGTGGCCAAGCTCGCAGCTACGCCGAGGAGTCTCTGGTCCGCAATGTCGACAAGTGGATCTTTGGCTCGCAGGTCGGCCGCTCGATGATCGACCTGCCCTCGGGGTCGTTTGGCATGGAAGGGATGACCAGCGTGCTCGGGGGCATTGCCGATGGCGAGGTCAAGGCCTTCTACATCCACCTCGCCGAGGGCAAGGCCGACAACGAACGCTCTCGCGAGGAGTTCGATCGACTGGTCGCCCTCAACGCGCTGACCCCGGTCACGGTAGTGATCCACGGCACGGCGGTCAGCGAGTCGCAATTTGGCGATATGGCCGATGCCGGCGCCAAGCTGGTCTGGTCGCCGCAGAGCAATCTCCGGCTCTACGGGGAGACGACCAAGGCCGGGTCGGCCATGGCTCAGGGAGTCGTCACCGGCCTCGGCGCCGACTGGCTGCCGAGCGGCAGCACCAGCCTGCTGGCCGAGGTCAAGGTCGCCCGTCGCTGTCTTGCCGAGCAGGGCCACCGGAGAGGTGCCAAGGCGCTGGTCGACATGCTGACGCGCAATGCCGCGAAAATCGCCGGACTCGAGGACAAGCTGGGTGAGCTGGCACCGGGGCGCCCGGCCGACGTCGTCGTATTCGAGCGTCGCCACGAGGATCCATGGGAGAACATCGTCGAAGCCGACCCGGCTTGGGTGGAGATGGTCTTGATCGGTGGCGACCTGACCTACGGGCGAGCCGACTGGTTCACGGAGCTGCTGGCGTCCCCCGCCGAGGCCAGCGTGGAGGCGCTTCGGGCTTGGGGACAGCCGATGCTGCTGGACGCGAGCTACATGGCCAACCCGGACGGCGAAGAGGCGCCGACGCTGGCTGAGCTGCGGGCCCAGCTGATCGAGCAGTACCCGCAGGTGGGGCCGATCTTCGGCTGAGAAGCGAGGAGGCGACGGTTCGCCCGCCTTGGGGGGATGCCGTTCGGTAGATCAGCCAGGGATCTTGTTCAGGTCGAATTCGGCGCTTGCCAGATCAGCGTGTGCCCGTCGTCGGGCGAGGGGCGGCCGACCGAGTTCATCGCGTTGCCGGGCTTATCCCGGACCCATGAGTCGTCGCCGAGAAAGGCCGGGGCACCAAAGGGCAGGTCGCGGCGCGGGATCGGGGCATAGTCGGACTCCTCAAACGAGGAGCCGTAGTTAGGGCCGGTGTTGTCGCCGTCGGCATCTGGGGTCACGATGCCGCGAAGATCGGTAATCGCGGCACGCCAGGCGCCAAGGAGCTCGTCTTCCTCGGGGTTGGAGGGATGGGGAATCTCGTGCGGCTCGATGTCATTCGGTATGTCCGGCCAAAGCGCCACCGCGGCCTGCGCCATGAAGCCGAACGCGATCACGGCCTCAAGCTGCGGGCCGGTGGCGGCGTCATAGACGGCGTTTCGCCACTCGAGCTGTGCCTGGTCGTCAAGGCGATCCCGCTCGGGGAAGGCCCTCTTGGGATGAAGCGCGTATGCCCAGGCGTTCAGGCAGACGTACGAGTGGGTCAGTCCGAGCTTTCCCAGGAAGCCCTGGACCCGTTGGCCGGCGTTTCCAACCAACGAGCGCCCTGCGATTCGCTCGGTAGGTCCTGGGTCAGAGGCGATACACAGCACGCGCGCCGAGCCGTCCAGACGACCGCGGTAGAAGATCGGTCCCCAGTCAAACCAGAAGTCATCGGGGACTGGCGGGTCGGGCACATCATCAAAGAGTGCGGCCAACTGGGAGGGAGGACCAGGATCGAATTCAGGCACGCGGCCGTCCTTTCTTTCGTCTCGGCTTGACCTTACGCGCCAATGGCTGCAGGACGCAAGGAGCCGAGCGTCCGCCGTTACGACATCAGCAGACGTGCACCGCGGCCGCGGAGCGCACGACCTCGAACGCCGAGCCGGGGATGTCCTTGAGCTGGTTGAGGTTCTCGTCGTCCCAGCGCTGGTCGGAGGTGCCGCCGAAGAACCAGTTCCCGCCGTTGTCGGCGACCAGGAAGCCGTAGCGCTTGAGCGCCTCGGCGACCACCAGCGCGGCGCCGTCGAAGCCCGAGAGGTCATAGCCGTCGTCGAGCCGCAACCGCATCCCCATCGGCGGCGCCGAACCGCTGGCGGTGGAGCCCGCGCAGTGCGACCCGGGGTTGACCCAGGCGTCGCGGGTGACGTCGAAGGTGACTCTGATCGCGTGGTCGATGTGGCCGGCGAGGATCTCGTCGTAGCGGACGAGGCCGGGGAAGATCGGGAGCCCGGCCGCGTCGGCCGAGGTCCAGCTTTCGGTGCGCAGGGCGGCGCTCTGCAGGTCCCAGATCACGCCGACGTCGGCGTTCCAGCGCCCGACGTCGGTCCGCGGGAAGGCGCGGCCGAGCTCGTAGAGCAGGCAGCGGTCGCGGTCGTAGGCGAGCACGTGGCGGTCGCCGCCGGAGCTCGGCCCGCCCTCGACCGGCGAGTTGAGCGGCACCCGGTAGGCGCCGTGGTCGGACTCGTCGCCGTAGATGCCGAGGCGAACCGGGACCCGGGCGGTGTTCTGGCCGACGACCCTGTAGGGAAAGCCGTACTCGCGCGGCGAGCCGAAGTCGGGGTGCAGGAAGTCGCCGCCGTGGGCGTTGATGTAGCCGATGATCGAGCTCGAGCGCGGGTCGAGCGGCGCCTGGGACACGTCCTGGTTCCAGGCCCGCTGGTCGGGCAGCGAGCGGGCGTTGGCCGGTAGGGTCGGGCTCGGCTTCGGGAACACGCCGCACTTCGTTCCGAGCGACGGATAGGGCCCGAGCGCGTCGGGTGCCGGGGCCGCGAGCGCCGGCACCGCAAGGGCTCCACAGAGCACCGCGATCGCCAGCAGCCGGGAAGCCATCCAGCCAGGGTAGGCGCCGCGGGGCGTCCCCGTCGGCGATTGGACGAAGGTCGTACCGCCGGGCGGCCCGCCCTCAGCAGACCGTGGTCTCGGCCTCCGAGCGCACGACCTCGAACGCCGAGCCCGGGATCGCCTTGAGCTGGTTGAGGTTCTCGTCGTCCCAGCGCGGGTCCGAGCTGCCGCTGAAGTACCAGTCAGAGCCGTTGTCGGCGACGATCATCCCGTAGGTCTTCATCGCCTCGGCGATCACCCGGGCGCCGCCGGTGAGGCTGGAGAGGTCGTAGCCCGAGCGCAGTCGCATCCGGGCGCCCATCGCCGGCACGTCGGGCGAGTTGCTGTCGCCGGCGCAGTGGGAGGCCGGGTGGATCCAGGCGTCGCGAGTGCTCGCGAAGGTGAGGCGGATCGCGTGGTCGAGGTGCCCGGCCGCGACCTCGTCGTAGCGGACGAGCCCGGGGAAGATCGGGAGCCCGGCGGCATCGGCGGAGGTCCAGCCCTCGGTCCGCAGGCCGGCGCTGCGCAGGTCCCAGATCGCACCCCCCTCGGCCTTCCACTTCCCCTTCGAGGGGAAGGCCCTGTAGAGCTCGTAGAGCTTGCACCGCTTCTTGTCATAGGCGACCACGTGGCGATCGCCGTCGGCGTTCGATCCGCCCTCGACCCCGGCGTTGAGCGGGATCCGGTACTTGCCGTGGTCGGACTCGCTGCCGAAGGCGGTGAACTTGACCTTGACGCGCTTCGCGTGCTTGCCGACGACCTTGTAGGGGATGCCGTAGGGGCGCGGGGAGCCGAAGTCCGGATGCAGGTCGCCGGGGAGGCCCCCGATGATCGCGTCGGAGTTGGGGTCGAGCGGAGCTTGCGAGACGTTCTGGTTCCAGGCGCGCTGATCGGGGAGCGAGGGCGCGTCGGCCGCCACCTCGGGCCCGGGGCGCGGGAACACGCCGCACTCGGTGCCGATCGAGCCGGGCTTGACCGAGGCGGAGGGGGCCGCGACGAGCGCCGCGGAGGCGGCGAGCGCGGCCAGGAGCAGCCCAATAGTCGTCGCCCTTCGCCCCGCCATCAGGGGCAGGCTATCGGTCGCCCGGATTCAGCGCGCCGCGTCGATCACGCGCGAAGCGGCCGGCGCTCCGGCCCCCACGAGCCTCGGACCCCCCGACGGGCTCACCCTACGATCGAGGTACTCAACGCCAAATTCCCTGCTCACACGCCTTTTTTACCGACCTACAACCGGTTACAAGCGGGCCTTTGGCGGCCCCGCGGACACTCCGCCTCGAATCCGGTCGCAGAGAGCGATCGAACGAGAGGAAAGGCACCACATGACCTCCAAGCATCGTCTGACCAAGCTGTTCGCGCTTTCGCTGACGGTCGTCGCCCTGGCGATCCCCTCGGTCGCCTCGGCGTATCCGGTCGGGCCGACCCTGGGCAGCTATCACGCGCCGCCGGTCGACCCCGCGGCCCCGGCCCCGGCCGTCGTCAGCGCCACCGACCCGGGCTTCAGCTGGGAGGACGCGGTGGTCGGCGGGTGCATCGCCCTCGCCGTCCTCGCGATCGGCGCCGGCTGCGTGCTCGTGATCAAGGCCGTGCGCGCCGACCGGACGAGCTTCCGGCTCACCAACTGAGCGCTCGGCACAAAGCACGGAGCGCACCGGGCGAGCGGCCCCTCCGGGGGCCGTTCGCCGTTCTCGTGGGGCGCCGGGATCGGCGTAGGATCAGCCTGAGATGACTCGCGGCCGGATCGTCACCTTGGTGCTCGCGACCGCGATCCTGCTGCCGTTGCTGGGCGAGGGGGGTGCCGAGGCCGCGTTCCCCGGCGCCGACGGCCCGCTCGCCTTCACCCGCGAGGCGCCCGCCGGCGACCACACCCAGAGCGACGTCTACACCGTGAACGCCGACGGCTCCGGGCTGCTGCGCCTGAGCGCCTCGGCGAACCAGAACGAGTTCGGCCCGGCCTACAACGCCGCCGGGACCCAGATCGCCTTCTGGCGCACCCCGGCCCCCTTCGGCCCCGGATCGATCTGGGTGATGAACGCCGACGGCAGCGGCAAGCGCCAGCTCACCAGCGGCGTCGACACCCGCGATCCGGTCTGGAACCCGGCCGGCACCCGGCTCGCCTACACCGGGCCAGGCGGCGGCAGCTTCGACATCTGGACCCTGCGGGCCTCGGACGGGCAGGACCGCCGGCGGGTCACCAGCGGCGCGGCGACCGACTTCGAGCCCGCGTGGTCGCCGGATGGCTCGCGGATCGTCTTCACCCGCGGGTTCGAGCAGGGCGACGCCGGCGACGTCCATGTCGTCGGCGCCGGCGGCGGCGCGGCGACCCCGATCACCGCCACCCCCGCCTACGACCACCAGGCGGCCTGGGGCCCGGGCGGCCAGCGGCTCACCTTCGAGCGCGACTTCGCCAACTCCTCGTCGATCTTCGTCGTCAACGCCGACGGGTCGGGGGCGCTGCGGCTGACCACCGGGCCGTTCTTCGACACCGGCCCGGCGTTCTCGCCCCGTGGCAACCGGATCGCCTTCGGCGCCGACCGAGCCGGCGCCCTGTTTCCCGACCTGTGGCTGATGCGCTCCGACGGCACCAACCTGCATCGGGTGATCGAGCTGGAGTTCGCCGAGAGCTTCCCCGACTGGCAGCCGCTGGCGGGCTGAGCGGCTCAGCCGGCGGCGTCGATCACCCGGGAGGCGGCGAGGAAGAGGTCGCGCCCGGCCTCGGTGTCGGGCGGGCAGGCGCGGGCCCGACCGCCTGGCGTGTAGACGCGGGCGAACGGTCGGCGGGTCAGCCGGCGGCGGCGCAGGAACGCCGACGCCTCGTCGGCGTAGCCCGTGACCCGGTCGATCAGCGCCCGGTGGGGCTTCGGGGGCATCAGGCCGCCTCGGCGGCGCCGGCGCGCGCCGGCGTCACGCCGGGCGCGCGGGCGAGGTCGCGAAGCACCGCGCGGATGTCGAACAGCATCAGCCCGGCAAGCGCGAAGCGCTCGGCCGCCGCTACGAGGGCGAAGCCGTCGTGGCGGACGGCGAACGCCTCGCCGTCCTCGGTGCCGACGTGGGCGTGGGTGACCGGCTCGCCGGCGGCGGCGTCGGCCGCGGCGAGCAGGCCGCGGGCGGCCTCGGCCCAGGGCTCGAGCTCACCGCTGGCGGCGAGCGGCGAGCCGTCGGCGGCGAGGATCACGCACCCCCGCAGGTCGTCCGACATCGCGGCGAGCCGCGCCACGGCGACCTCGGCATCGGCGGCGCTCGGGGCGCCGGTCGCGATGGGGTCTGGCATCTCGGCGACAATACCGAGCGTGTCCCTGGAGCGAGCGTCGTGGCTGGCCGTCGTCGCGTTCTGCGTGATCTGCGCCATCGTGCTCGCGCTGAGCGGCTACAGCGGCTACTCGATCGTGGTCACCGCGGTCGGCGGGGCGGCGGCGATCAACCTGCTCTGAGACCTCAGCGCACGCAGAGCCGCCCGAGGATGATCCCGGACACCGGGTGGTTGACCTGGCAGCCGATCCGCTCGGAGAACAGGCTGACCGGCGCGGCGGTCGCGTATGGAACCGCCGGAGCCGCCCGGGCCATGAAGTCACGGTCGAGCTTGCTGTAGGTCTCCAGCCGCTCGTCGCCGGTGAGCTTCGCGGCCGCCGCCATCCGCCGATCGAACACGGGATCGCTCAAGCTGCCGGTGTTGAACGCCACCCCCTTCTGAAACAGGGAGTTGATGAAGCTGGACGGGTCCGGGTAGTCGGCGAGCCAGGCGTACATCCCGAGGTCGAAGGGCTCGTTCGGGGTCTCCATCCGCTCGAACATCTCGTACAGATTGAATGGCCGGACCGAGACCTCGATCCCGATCCGCGCCAGATCGCGGCTCACGGTCTCGCCGAGCTCAAGGCACGCGGGCGCGTTGCACACGTAGAACACCGCGTGGGCGTCGAGCGGTCCGGCGAGCGCCCGGGCACGGGCGACGTCGGGGCCGCCGAGCGGGTAGATGGCCACGTCGGAGTAGCCCGGTAGGCCGGGCGGCAGTAGCTGGTCGGTCGGGCGCCCGGTCGCATCCGGAAACGGCTCGCGGGCCATCGCCCGTCTGTCGACGGCGAAGTTGACGGCCCGGCGAATCCGCACGTCGTCGAACAGGGGGCGAGCTGTGTTCAGGACCAGGGAGTAGACCGCGAGCTGTGGCGTGACGAACAGCCGCTGGGCCCCGGCGCTCGCCGCTTCGCTGTGAGCACCGTAGAGCCGATCGAGCCGCTCCACGTCGGCGCGGGGAATGAGATCGAAGTCCGCGGTGTTCGAGTAGTAGTCGGCCTCACCGGCCTCGACCTTCGCCAGCGCGCTCTCCGGCGTCGACCCGAATTCGTAGACGATCTCGTCGAGCTCGGCCGACCGCGGACCGCCGTAGTTGGGGTTGCGGCGCAGGACGATGCTGCGCTTGGGGACGTACGGGGCGTAGTAGTACGGACCGGCCGTGGGGACCGGCGTGCTCCGGGCCGGAGCGATCGGTGTGTCGGCGGGCACCGCGCAGAACCAGGGCGTTGAGATCCGGGTGACGAAGTCAGGGGACGGCTCGGTGAGCTGGATGACGAGCTGGTCTCCGTCGGCGCTCACCCCGGCGAGCCCGCGCTCCGGGTGGGCGGCGTAGGACCGGGCGCCGACGATGTCCTGGATGAGGTGGTGTCCGTACGAGTGAAGCTTCGGGTTCAGCACCCGCTGGATCTGGCGCTCGAATGAGGCGGCCGTCACGGGCTCGTTCGACGGTGGCGAGAACGCGTAGCCGGGCCGAATCGTGAACGTGTACGTGCGACCGCCGTCGCTGACCTCCGGCGCGCCGGCCGCGACCTCCGGCTCGAGCGTGCTGCCGGCCGGCGCCGGGGCGTCGGGGTAGTTGAAGAGCTGCGCGCAGGTCGCGTAGGCACGCTGGTAGTCGTAGAAAGAATCGGCCGGATCTACGTCCACGGGATCCTGGACGACCAGCACCCGCATCTTCGCCTCGTCGGTCCCCGCCTCGGGCGAGGACGGCGCGACGCTCGCGGCGAGCGTCGTCCACACGCGACCCCCTGCGACGGCGACATCCTGCGGGCTCTGCCCGACGTCGACGGTGAGGTCTACTTCCTTCGATTCCGGGTCGATTCGCGACAGCGTCCCCGAGACGCTGTTGGCGACCCAGACGCCGCCGTCGCCGACCGCAATCCCGGTGGGGCGCTCGCCGACCGCGATCGTGTTGGTGACGGCCGCGGTCAGCGGGTCAATCCGCACGACCTCGTCGGCCTGGGACTCGGCGACCCAGACGCCGCCCTCGCCGACGGCAACCGAGCTCGGGCCCGGGCCGAGCGGGATCGATCGCGTGGCCGCCGCCGCGCCCCGGGAGCTGATCCGGGTGACCGTGTTGTCGGCGTCGTCGGCGACCCACACCGCCGCGCCGCCCACCGCGAGCCCGACGGGCGAGTTCCCGACGTCGACCCTGGCCACCTGCCGTCCCGCCTCCGGGTCGACCCGGGCGATCGCGGCACCGCCGTTTCCGATCCAGACGGAGTTCGAGCCGACCGCCACCGGGCCGGCGCCGGAGACGAACTCGCCGCCCTGGGTGATCCGCACCGTGTCGGTGACCCTGCGAAAGCCCGGATCGATCTTCGAGACGAGGCCGCGGTCCACATCGGCCACCCAGACGCCGCCGGCGCCCGCCGCCATCCCGTCGATGTGGCCCCCCGGAACCGAGGTGCCCGCGACGCTGCCGTTTGCCGGATCGATCTCGGAGATCGATTCGTCGTCGAGATTCGCGACCCAGACCGCCCCCTCCCCCGCCGAGATCTCGCCCGGCCGCGCACCGACGGCGATTCCGTCCTCGACCTCGCCGGAGTCAGGATCGATAACCGCGACCGAGTTCGGCTCGAGCTCCACACCGGGCTCGTCGCCGTGGGTGACGATCGCCCCGATCGCCGCCCCGAGCAGCAGCAGGCCGCCGACGGTCACCAGGACCGGGCCGCGGCGCAGCCCCGCCGGCGCGGCGACCCGGGCGCGCGGTGGCGGCCTCTGCGGCGGGTCCAGCGCCGGGTCCTGCTCGAGGATCCGGTGCTGCAGATCCGCAAGCGCACGCCCGGGCTCGATCCCGAGCTCCTCCTGGAGCGAGCGGCGGGCTGCGGCGTAGCGCTCGAGCGCCTCCGCCTGGCGCCCGGAGCGATAGAGGGCGAGCATCAGCTGACCCTGGAGCCGCTCGCGGGTCGGGTGCTCGCCGACCAGCGCCTCGAGCTCCGAGCACAGGCTCGCGTGCTCGCCCCGCGCGAGGTCGGCGTCGATGCGGTCCTCGAGCGCGTCGAGGCGAGCCTCCTCCAGCCGCGCGGCCTCCGTCTGGGCGAACGGCTCGTAGGCGAAGTCGGCGAGCGCCGGTCCGCGCCAGAGCCCGAGCGCCTCGCGCAGCTTGGACGCCGCCTCCGGCGGGTCGTTGTCGCGCAGCGCCTCGCGGCCCTCCGCGGCGAGGCTCTCGAAGCGCTCCGCGTCGACCTGATCGGCCGGGACGTCGAGCGAGTAGCCGCCCCCGCGCGTCGCGACGACGCCCTCCCCGAGGATCTTGCGCAGGTGCGAGATGTAGACCTGGACCGTCTTCGCCGCGGTCGCCGGAGGCCGCTCGCCCCAGAGCTCGTCGATCATCCGATCGGTCGAGAGCGCTTCGCCGCGGTGCACGATCAGGATCGCGAGCACCGCCCGCTGCTTGGCGCCGCCGAGGGGAAGACCGCGGTCGCCGTCGATGACCCCCAGCTCGCCCAGTACGCGGAAGTCCAGCATCCTTGTCCTTCGTCTCGCGACCCCAACGTACCACCGCTTGGCGGCTGTGCAAATTTCCTGCTCAGATGCCGATTTTCCGGCGCTAGCCGGCCCGGTACGGGCCCTTCGCCGCCTCCTCGGGCGGCATGAAGGACTGCTCGGGCTCGACGTGGATCAGCACGTCGGCGTGCGGGATCTCGGCCTCGATCGCGCCGCGCACGGAGTGGGCGGCCGCATGCGCGTCCTCGAGCGTGGTCCCGGCGGTGAACTGGAGATGGAGGTCGATGTAGCGGCGGGCGCCGGCGCGGCGCGCGCGGAGCTTGTGGTAGCCGGCGATCTCGGGGCGGCGGCGGCGCTCGTCGGCGATCACCGACTCGATCCGGTCGAGCTCGGCGGGCGGCGGCGCCTCGTCGACCAGGACCCTGCTCGAGCGGGTCAGGATCCGAACCCCGGCGATCACGATCGCGACCGCGACCACGAGCGCGGCGATCGCGTCAAACGCGGCCTCACCGGTGATCTCGACCAGCAGCAGCCCGAGGAGCACGCCGGCCGAGGTGAGGGCGTCGGTGCGCAGGTGCGCGGCGTCGCCCTCGAGCGCCGGCGACTCGAGCGCCCGGGCTCGCCGGTAGAGGAAGGTCGAGACGCCGAGGTTGGCGAGCGCCGAGAACGCGATCACGACGATCCCGACCCCGAGGTCCTCGATCTCCGAGCCGACGACCAGCCGCCGGGTGGCCTCGAAGATGATGATCCCGGCGCCGACCAGGATCAGCATCCCCTCGATCGCCGCGGCGAGGTTCTCGACCTTCTCGTGGCCGTAGGGATGCTCGCGGTCGGCGGGCTCGTCGGCGGCGCGGACCGAGAACAGGGCCACCACCGAGGCGAGCAGGTCTACGCCCGAGTGGATCGCCTCGGTGATGATCGAGATCGAGCCCGTGACCGCGCCGGCCGCCAGCTTGAGCACGATCAGCGTCGCGTTCGAGGCGATCGAGAGGCCGGCCGCGCCCGCCTTCGTCTGGATCACCGCCCCTCCCCACCCTCGTTCGCCAGCGCCGCGGCCAGCGCCCTGGCCGCGCGCCCGCGGTGGCTGATCGCATGCTTCTCATCCGCGCCGAGCTCGGCCATGGTGCGCTCGTCGCCCGGCTCGAGGTCGGCCGGGACGAAGGCCGGGTCGTAGCCGAAGCCGCCGCTGCCGCGGGGCTCGGTGATCAGCGTGCCCTCGCAGCGGCCCTCGTAGAGGCGCTCGGCGCCGGCGGCGTCGATGTGGGCGATCACGCAGACGTAGGCGACCGAGCGGTCCTCCTCGCGGGCGAGCTGCGAGATCAGGAGGTCGAGGTTCTGCTCATCGGTCGCGTCGGGGCCCGCGAAGCGCGCGGAGTGCACGCCCGGGCGCCCGCCCAGAGCCGCCGCGGCGATCCCGGAGTCGTCCGCGATGGTCGGCTCGCCCGTCGCCTCGTACGCGACGCGGGCCTTGATCAGCGCGTTGTCGGCGAAGGTGTCGCCGGTCTCGGGCGGCAGCTCGATCCCCGCGGGCAGGGCGACCAGCGCCACCGGAGCGAGGATCTGCTCGAGCTCGCGGAGCTTGTGCTCGTTGCGGGTCGCGACGATCAGCCGCGCCGGCGGCGCGCCCATCAGTCAGGCAGGGGAGCGCCGCAGGCCGCTGTCTGCGCCTCGCGCAGCGTCGCGATCGCCGGCTCGGCGAGCCCGAGCAGCCCGTCGAGCGAGGCGCGCGAGGCCGGCGTGCGCTCCGCGGTCGCCTGGACCTCGACCAGTCCCCCGTCGCCGGTCATGACGATGTTCGCGTCGACCTCGGCGGTCGAGTCCTCGGCGTAGTCGAGATCGCAGAGGAGCTCGCCGCCGACGATGCCGCAGGAGATCGCGGCGACCGAGCCGTTGAGCGGGTCGCGTTCGAGCTCGCCCGCGGCGAGCAGGCTCTGCGTCGCGAGCCGCAGCGCCACGTAGCCGCCGGTGATCGAGGCGCAGCGCGTGCCGCCGTCGGCCTGGAGCACGTCGCAGTCGACGTAGACCGAGCGATCGGGGAGCGCCGTCAGGTCGACGACGCCGCGCAGCGCCCGCCCGATCAGCCGCTGGATCTCGGTCGAGCGGCCGTCGGGGCGCCCCCGCTTGGAGTCGCGCTCCTTGCGCTCGCCGGTCGACGCCGGCAGCATCGCGTACTCGGCCGTGACCCAGCCGCGGCCCTTGCCCTCGAGCCACCTCGGCACCGACTTCGAAACCGAGGCGGTGCAGATGACCCGGGTCTCGCCCTGCGAGTAGAGACAGGAGCCCGTCGCGGTGCGCACGAACCCCGGCTCGATCGAGACCGGGCGCAGGTCGGCGTTCTCGCGGTCGTAGCTGCGGGCCACGCGCGCGAGTCTGGCAGAACGGCGAGCGCCCGCCTCGCTCCGGCCCGGATGGGCACCGAGCGGACGGGACTCGCCGCCGGGGCCGGCCCCGGGGCGCCGCTAGTTGAACGTGATCGCGTTCACCGCCTCCTTGATCTTCGAGATGATCACCTCGGCGATCTCGGTCCCGCTGGTGCCGTTGAACCCCTTCATCGCGGCGACCATGCCGACCATCAGCATCGAGACGAGCAGGATCAGGCCGACGTACTCGACCGTGCCCTGGCCGCGCTCGGAGGCGAGGTGGCGGCGGAGGCGGGTTGTGAGGACAAGAGCGCCCCGGTGGGCGCGTGCATAGAGGTTGTGCATCGTTCTCCTTCCGACGATTTCGACGGAAGCGATGCTCGCGGCGAGGGCGTGCCGGATCCAGACCCAGGTGTCTCGGCTGGGCACCGGGCCGATGACGAGATCCGCGCGCCGTGATCGAGGGTGGGGACGGAGGTTCGATCGAAGTGGCGAAAGGAACGCAGATCTTTCGTAGAGTTGCCGCCTCAGATGGCACGTCGCCGTTTCGGCATCTTCAAGAAGGACGCGGAGGAGGAGGCGGGCGGTCGTCCGACCGGACCCGACG
This sequence comes from uncultured Solirubrobacterales bacterium, assembly GCA_963842795.1. Lineage (GTDB taxonomy): Bacteria > Actinomycetota > Thermoleophilia > Solirubrobacterales > 70-9 > WHSW01. The sequence continues at coordinate 43,132 of CAWJHV010000015.1, forward strand.
ATGCCCCCTTCGATGAGTCGACGGACTTCGATCCCGAGACCGAGCCGGACGACGCGCACGACTCCGATCCCGTGATGGTGATGGACGCCGATCGCGACGACGCCGGCGACGACGACGCCGACTTCGATGTCGCCGTCGCCGCCGACGCGGATGCGGACGTAGCCGAGCGGATCCGCCTGGCCGCCCAGAGCGCTGCCCAGCGCGCCGAGGAGCGGGCGATCGACGAGATCCTCGCCCTCGAGCAGGACCTCGAGCGGGCCAAGGACGAGGCCGCGGGCGAGCTCGAGTCGATCGAGGGCCGGCTCGGCGAGGCCGAGCGCCGGGCGAGCGAGGCCGATCGCCGCGCCGAGGAGGCCGAGCGCCGCGCCGAAGAGGTCGCGGAGGAGCTCGCCGAGGCCCGGGCCCGAGGCGAGGAGCGCGAGGCGGAGGACGTGGCCGCCGACGACGTCGAGACCTTCGATCCGGCCGAGGTCGAGCAGCGGCTCGCCGAGGCCGAGGACCGGGGCCGCGCGGCGGCCGCGGACTGGCTGCGCGAGCAGCTTGACGCGGCGCGCCAGGAGGCCGACGAGCGGCTCGCCGAGGCGGTCGAGAAGGCACGCGCCGAGACCGAGGAGAGCCTGCGCGCGGAGTTGAGCGCGAGCCCGCCCGACGCGGAGACGCGGAGCGAGGACGGCGAGGCCGACGGCCTGCGGTCAGAGCTCGACGCGGCACGCGATGAGCTGACCGAGGCGCGGGCGGAGATCGAGCGGCTGCGCGAGCGGCCGCGGCCCGAGCCCGCGGCACTGACCCCGGGCGCCGACGCCGCCGTGCAGGAGGCGATGGCCCAGGTCCGCGATGCCGAGGCGCGGGCGACCGAGGCCAAGCGCGCCCAGGCCGAGGCCGAGCGCCGAGCGCGCGAGGACGCCGAGCGCGAGGTCCAGACACGCACCGCGGACCTCAGCCGCGAGCTCGAGACGCTCCGGGCCGAGCTCGACGAGCGCGTCCACGAGGCCGCCGACGCGGCCCGCTCCGAGGCCGAGGCGAAGGCAGCCGAAGCCGCCGAGCAGCGCGCGGGGGAGGCAACCGAGGCCGCCCGGCGCGAGGTCGAGGAGATGGCCCTGCAGTCGGACGAGACGACGCGCCGAGAGATTGAGGAGCGGGCGGTGGCCGAGGCGCGCGAGCAGGCCGAGGCGGAGATCGAGCGCGTGCGTACGGAGGCCGAGGAGCGCACGCGGATCGAGGTCGAGGCGGCGCGCACGGCGGCACAGGAGCGCTTCGCCGCCGACCTGCGGCTACGCGACGAGGATCTCGAGCGCGAGCGCGAGGAGAAGACCCGGATCATCGAGAGCTCCGACGAGCGCCTGAAGGCGATCGAGGAGCGGGCGCTGGCGGCCGCCGAGCGTGTGGGCGCGGCCGAGCAGGAGCTCGCCGCAGAGGCCGAGCGCCTGCGCGAGCAATCCGAGCAGCGGCTCGCCGAGGCGACCGAGGCGGCCGAGCGCCAAGCGGCCGAGCGGGCCGATGCCCGGATCTCCGAGCGCGAGGTCGAGCTCGAGCGGGCGAAGGCCGAGGCCGAGGACGCCCAGGCCGCGGCCGAGGAGGCGAAGTCCGAGGCGGAGCGGATCGGACGCGAAGCGGTCGAGCGCGCTCGCGAGGAGAGCCGCGAGACGGCCGAGCGGGTCCGCGCCGAGACCGCTGAGGCAGCCGAGCGCGCCGAGGCCGAGGCCGCCGAGGCGCGCGAGGAGGCCGAGCGCAGGTTGCAGGAGGAGGTCGCCGGCGCCCGCGAGGAGGCGGCGGCCGAGGCGCGGGCGGAGGAACAGGAGGCTCACGGCAAGGAGGTCGCCGCCCTGACGGCCGACGCCGAGGCAGCCCGCGAGCAAGCGGTCACCGACGCGATCGCCGAGGCGGAGCGCGCCGGGGACGAGCGCCTTTCGGAGCTCCAGGCCGCGCTCAACACCGAGCGCACCGAGAAGGCGAAGGCGCTAACCGAGGCCGAGCGCCAGGTGCAGGACGCGACCGAGCAGGCCCGTGAGGCCGAGGATCGGGCGGCGCGAGCCGGCGTCGAGGTGAGGACGGCGGCGTCGACCTGGCTCCAGACCCAGACCGAGGCGCTGCGCCGGGAGGGGGAGCGGCGCGCCCAGGGCGGGACGCGGGCGGCGGTCGCCGAGGCCGAGCGGAGGGCGAACGCCGCGCTCGAAGAGCAGCTTGCGACGCAGGCAGAGCGCCTGCGCAAGGAGCACGAGGGGCGGATCGCCCGCGAGGTCGCCACCGCTCGGGCGAGCGTCGAGCTGGAGGCGAAGGAGACGCTGCGGGCGCGCGAGGAGGAGCTGGTGCGCAAGCAGGCCGCGGTCGAGGGCGAGCTCGGCGCCACGCGGCGCCAGCTCGAGGAGGCCAACGCCCGGACCGTGGAGGCCGAGCGCCGCGTGGCCGAGATCGAGGCGGAATCGCGCGAGGAGCTCGCGCGCGAGCGCGAGCAGCGCTTCCAGGAGATCGAGGGCAAGATCGGCGCCCTCGACGAACGCGCCGGGCTGGCGGCCGGGCTGGCCCACTCCGGTGCGGACGACGAGGCCGAGGCCGCCGGCGAGGTCGAGGCCGAGGACGAGGGCTCCGAAGCCGAGGTCTCCGAGGATGACACCGAAGTCTCCGAGGACGACGGCGAGGCACCCGAGGCGGAGGCCGCCGACGATTGGGCCGCGGCGGAGCCGGAGGCCGAGGCCGCCTCCGAGGTTCCGTTTCCCGCGCCGCCGCCGAAGCGCGGGTTGTTCGGCAGGCGCCGAAAGCGCCCCTCGCGGTTCGTGCCCCCGCCGCCCCCCGAGGGCGCGGTCGGACAGCCCGAGGACGAGCCCGAGCCGGAGGCGGACGAGCCGGAGGACGAGGCCACGCCGGAGGCGGGAGACGAGGCGACCTCTCAGGCCGACGACGAGGACGAGGAGACGGCCGAGGGCGACGAGGTCGAGGTCGAGAGCGCCGCCGAGGGCGACGAGGTCGAGGTCGAGAGCGCCGCCGACACCGCTGAGCCGGACGAGGAGGCGCCCGAGGATTCCTCCGGATCGATCGCGGAGCTCGCCGCCGAGGCGGAGAAGCTGGCGCCCGAGACAACCGCGGAGGACACCGACGAGGAGCTCGAGGCTCCATCGTGGGTCACCGACGAAGCTTCGGCGGAGGACGAGGAGAAGCCCGAACCCGAGGCCGAGGCGGAGGCTGATGAAGAGCCCGAGGCGGCGGACGAGCCGGAGGCCGCGGATGAGCCGGAGGCCGAGGAGGACGCCAAGCCCGACGACGAGGCCGAGCAGGACGCCGAGCCCGAGGCCGAGGCCGAGGAGGACGCCGAGCCCGAGCCCGAGGAGGAGCCGGAGGCCGAGGCGGAGCCCGAAGGCGAGGCCGAGGCCGGAGCGGGACCCGAGTCCGGAACCAACGGCGACTCGCCCGACTCACCGGCGGCCGAGGACGTGATCAGCCTCAGCGATGCCGACTTCGACACGCTGCGAGGCCTCGGGATGTCGGTCACCCAGGCCAAGCGGGTGATCCGCTACCGCGACGAGCGCGGCGGCTTCCGCTCGGTCGACGACCTCGACAAGGTCCCGGGCTTCCCGCGGAACTTCCTCGACGACGTCAAGCACCGCCTGGTCCCGTAGCTACAGGTCCCAGCGCTCCCGCAGGCGTGAGAGATGCGGCTCGGCCGCCTCGGGCGGGGTGGGACGCGGCTCGGCGCCGTTGCCGAGCGCGCCCAGCGTCGCGACCACCGAGTCGGCGAGCGCGGACGGCGAGTAGCCGCCCTCGAGGCAGACGAGCACCGGGACGCCCAGCTCGTCGGCGAGCGCGCGGACGGCGGCCGTCATCTCCGCGTAGGCCGCGGTCTCGACCATGCAGGAGGCGAGCGGGTCGTCGCGATGGGCGTCGTAGCCGGCCGAGATCGCGATCAGGCCGGGCGCGTAGCGGCGGCCGATCGGGACGACGACGTGCTCGACCAGGGCGAGGAACTCCTCGCTGCCGGCGCCGGGAGGCACCGGGAGGTTGACGGTGTAGCCCTTCCCCTCCCCCTCGCCCGCGTACTCCGCCGCCCCCGTGCCGGGATAGAGCGGCCATTGGTGGATGCTCGCGTAGAGCACCTCGGCCGATGAGGCGAAGATCGCCTCCGTGCCGTTGCCGTGGTGAACGTCCCAGTCGAGGACCAGCACCCGGTTCGCCCCGCAGGCGGCGATCGCATGGGCCGCGGCGACGGCGACGTTGTTGAACAGGCAGAAGCCCATCGCCCGGTCGCGCTCGGCGTGGTGTCCCGGCGGGCGCAGGCCGCAGAAGGCGGCGCCCGCCTCGCCGGCAAGCAGCATCTCGGCGGCCGCCGCCGCACCGCCCGCCGCGTGCAGGGCGGCGTCGAACGACCGCGGGCCGGCGAGCGTGTCCATGTCGATCGCCCCGCCCCCGTCGGCGGTGAACCGCTCGATCGCGTCGTAATGGGCGTCGCTGTGGACGCGCGTGATCTGCTCCCTGGTCGCCGGCGGCGCCTCGACCCGCCGCAGGCCGCTCCACCCGTTGCGCTCGAGCGCCGCCTCGATCGCGACCAGCCGGCCCGCGTTCTCGGGGTGCGGGCCGGTGTCGTGCTCGTGCGACGACGGGTGGGCGACGTAGAGCGGCTGGCGATCTGCGGGCGTCATCGTTGGTGCGCGGGCGCGGGCGCTGGTTCGTCTCGGGGTACCGTAGCCGCCACGTGACCGCCCCCGGATCCGAAGCGACCCGAAGCTGCGACGTCCTCGTCGTCGGCGGCGGGGCCGCCGGCCTGCACGTGGCGCTCGAGGCGGCGGCGGAGGGCGCGACGGTGATCCTGGTCTCGCGCAAGCCGCTCGCCGAGAGCTCGAGCTTCTGGGCTCAGGGCGGGCTCGCCGCCGCGCTCGCGTCCGACGACTCGCCCGAGCGCCATGCGGCCGACACGCTCGCCGCCGGGCGCGGGCTCTGCCGGACAAGCGCGGTCGAGATCCTCACGCGGGAGGCTCCCGACGCGGTCGAGCAGCTGCGCGAGCGGGGGGTCCGCTTCGACACGGACCCGGAGGGCGAGCTCTCGCTGGGGCTCGAGGGCGGACACTCGGCGCGCCGGATCGTGCATGCCGGGGGCAGCGAGACCGGGCGCGCGATCACGAACCGGCTCGCCGAGCTGGTCGCCGCCGAGCCCGCGATCGAGGTGCTCGAGGGCGCCTCGGCGGTCGCCCTGTGGAGCGACGGCGACCGCTGCGCCGGGGCGATCACCGCCGACGCCGCGATCGGCGCGCCGGCGACGGTGCTGACCACCGGAGGCGGCGCGGCGCTCTGGCGGCGCACGACGAACCCGCGAGGGGCGATCGGCGCCGGCGCGGTGCTCGCGCACGCGGCCGGGGCCGAGCTCGCCGGGCTCGAGCTCTGCCAGTTCCACCCCACCGCGCTCCAGCTCCCCGGGACCGTCCACGACGGCTCGCTGATCACCGAGGCCGTGCGCGGCGAGGGCGCGACCATGCTCGGCGCCGACGGGCGGCGCTTCACCGACGAGCTCGCGCCGCGCGACCAGGTGACCGCCGCGATCCTCGACCGGATGGCGGCCGACGAGGACACGCAGGTGTGGCTCGATCTGCGCCTGCTGTCAGCGGAGCGGTTCCCGAACGTGTTCGCCACCTGCCGCGCCGCCGGCCTCGACCCGGCGCGCCAGCTGCTCCCGGTGGCGCCCGCCGCCCACTACCTGATCGGGGGGATCGCGACCGACCTCGACGGCCGGACGACCCTCCCCGGGCTGCTCGCGGCGGGTGAATGCTCGTGCACGGGCCTGCACGGGGCCAACCGCCTGGCCTCGAACTCGCTCAGCGAATGCTTCGTCTTCGGCACACGCGCCGCCCGGGCGGCCGGCCTCGAGCAAGCGACCGGCCCGCCGCCCAGGGTCCCCTCGTGGCGCTTCGACCCGCCGCTCGAGCCCACCCGCGACGCCGTCTGGCGCCACGCCGGGCCGCGACGCGACGAACCCGGCCTCGAGCCGCTCGTCGCCGACGCCTATCCGCTCGCGCGGCTGATCGCCGCAAGCGCGATCGAGCGGCGCGAATCGCGCGGCTCCCACATGAGATCGGATTACCCCTTGCCCGATCCGGGTATGGATGGGATTCACCTCGTCGTTGGGGGGGACAACAGCGTGCGCGCCGAGCGCTGGCTCTGAGGGCATCCGTCTCGTACCGGACGGATGTCCTATTTCCGTATCCTCCGATCGGACGAATGTTTGATCCTTCGATCGGTTAACACTTTCTTAACCAATCGCCCTTGTTTTTTTCCGATCGGTTGGGATACTGCCCCGGCCTTCGCGGAATGGAGCACGGAAGTCGCGAAGGCTCCAAGGAATGGACAAGACCGGGGTAAGGAGTCAGATGTATCGCTTCAGCCGCTCGATCTATCGCGAGATCGCTTCTGCTGTTGTCGAGGACGAACGCGATCCGACCGGTTGTCGGAACAAGCAGCTCGTGCTCGACGCATGTGAGGACACCATCAGGCGTCTCACGTACGACCGCCGCTACTTCGCCAAGCCGGCGCGCAAGCTGTTCAACGACGTGCGCATGCACTTCGGGATCGGCGATCAGCTGCGGGTCTGGATGGTGATCGACAGGAACATCACCCTGGCGCTCGGGTTTCTCGAACGGATGCCGGAGGGTGCCGGCCTCGACGGAATCCCGCGCCAATGCCGAGCGCACACGCGCAAGGGAACGCCGTGTCAGCGCGAGCCGCTGCCGGCCCGCGACTACTGCCCGTCGCACAAGCACCTCGAGGAAACGTACGACGGGCCCGAAATACCTGTCGAGGCTCTCGAAGGGGAGCTCGCCGGGCGAGAGGGGTTCGCCACGGCAGCCTGACCTTTCAGGCGTGTGGGGGTCCGGCCACCGGGGAGTGGCCGGTACTTAGGGGCCGAGGCCCCGGCTTGGGGAAGCCGGGGCCTCACGTTTTTCGGCGGCGGCTATATAGCGTGCGGCCATGCTGCTCGGGGTCGATGTCGGCGGGACGTTCACCGACGCGGTCGTCTTCGACGGCAGCCGGCTCTCCACCGCCAAGGCCCCGACGACGCCCGACGACCAGTCGCGCGGGGTGCTCGAGGCGATCGAGGCGGCGCTGGCGGAGGCCGGGGCAACCCCGGATCAGGTCGAGGTCTTCGCCCACGGGATGACCGTGGGCACGAACGCGCTGCTGGAGCGGCGCGGGGCGCGGACCGCGCTCGTCGCCACCAGGGGCTTTGCCGACCTGCTCGAGATCGCGCGCCAGAACCGGCCGCACCTCTACCACCTCTGCGCCCCGAAGCCGGAGCCGCTGATCGCCGAGGAGGCGCGGATCGAGGCCCGCGAGCGGGTCGGGCCGGACGGCGTGGTCGAGGCGCTGGAGGATGCCGAGCTCGACCGGATCGCCGCCGAGGCGGGCGAGATCGGGGCCGAGTCGATCGCCGTCTGCCTGCTCTTCTCCTACCTCGACCCGGCCCACGAGCGGGCGATCGCCGAGCGCCTGCGCGCCGTGCTTCCCGACGTCCACGTCTCCGCCTCGCACGAGGTGCTGCCGCAGTTCCGCGAGTACGAGCGCTGCTCGACCACGGTCATCGACGCCTACCTCTCGCCGCTGCTCGACCGCTATCTGGCGCGGCTCGGCGAGGCGGCGAGCGAGCACGGCCTGCCCGAGCCCACGGTGATGATGTCCTCCGGCGGGGTGGCGCCGGCCGCCGAGGCGTCCCGGGCCGGGGCCTGGAGCGTGCTCTCGGGGCCGGCGGGCGGCGCCGTGGGCGCCGGCCTGCTCGCTCGCCTCTCCGGCGACGGCAACGCGCTCGGCTTCGACATGGGCGGCACGTCCTGCGACGTCTGCGTGGTCGAGGACGGGCGGGTGCGCAAGACCGACTCGCGCGAGCTCGACGGCCGCGTGATCCAGCTGCCGATGGTCGACGTGCACACGGTCGGCGCCGGCGGCGGCTCGATCGGCTGGCGCGACGCCGGCGGCGCCCTACGGGTCGGGCCGCGCTCGGCCGGAGCCGAGCCCGGGCCCGCCTGCTACGGGCGCGGCGGCACCGAGCCGACGGTGACCGACGCCAACCTCGCGCTCGGCTATCTCGGGGCCTCGTCGACGCTCGCCGGCGGGATCGAGCTCGACGCGGAGGCGTCCGGGCGGGCGATCGACGCGCTCGCCGGCGAGCTCGGCCTCGACCCGGTCGACGCGGCCGAGGGGGTCGTGCGGATCGCAAACCAGGAGATGGTCCGGGCGCTGCGGGTGGTCACGGTCGAGCGCGGCATCGACCCGCGCCGCTTCGCGCTGATGCCCTTCGGCGGCGCGGGGCCGATGCACGCGGCGGCGATCGCGGCCGAGCTCGGGATCGAGCGCATCCTCTGTCCGCGCGCCAGCGGGGTGCTCTCGGCGCTCGGCCTGCTCGCCTCCGAGCGCCGCCGCGACACCGCCCGCACGGTCATGCTGCGGGGCGAGGCGCTGAGCGCGGAGCGGATCGCGGACGAGGTGACGGCGCTTCGCGAGTCGCTCGCCGAAGGCCTCGGCGAGGCGAAGGCCGAGATCACCTACGAGCTCCGCTATCGCGGCCAGGCGTTCGAGCTCCCGGTCGAGGCCGGCGAACGCCCCGAGCCGGAGGAGCTGGCCGAGGGCTTCGCCGCCGAGCACGAGCGCCGTTACGCGTACCGCGACCCCGAGGCCGAGGTCGAGCTGATCAACGTTCGCCTGGCGCTGGTCGAGCCCGGTCCGCAGCCCCGTCCCCGAGCCGCGGGGGGCGAGGGGCTCCAGCGCGACCGCCGCCGGGCGCGGTTCGGCGGCGAGTGGCTGGAGGCGGAGGTGCTGCGCGGCGACCCGGGCGCCGGGACCGAGGCCGAGGGCCCGTGCGTGTTCGAGCTGCCGGAGGCGACGCTGGTGCTGCCGCCGGGGTGGCGGGCGAGGGTCGACGAGGCCGGGACCGTGTGCGCGGAGCGAGCCGGATGAGCGCCGAACGGCGCCCGGACGAGGCGCGGCTCGATCCGATCTCGCTCCAGGTGCTCGTCGGCGCGCTGCGCGCCGCCTGCGACGAGATGGGCGCGGTGCTGATCCGCTCGGCGCACTCCCCGAACATCAAGGAGCGCCACGACTGCTCGACCGCGCTCTTCGACGCCGGCGGGGAGCTGGTGATGCAGGCGGAGCACATCCCGGTGCACCTCGGGTCGATGCCCGACGCGGTCGCCGCCGTGCTCGACCGCGAGCAGCGCCCGGACGAGGCCTGGATCCTCAACGACCCCTACGCCGGCGGCACCCACCTGCCCGACGTCACCCTGATCTCGCCCCTGTTCGACGGCGAGCGGCTGATCGGCTTCGCCGCCAGCCGGGCGCACCACGCCGACATCGGCGGCCCGACCCCCGGCGGGATGCCGGCCGACTCGACCCGGCTCGACCAGGAGGGGGTCGTGATCCCGCCCACGCGCGCCTCGGACGAGGCGTTGCGCGAGCTCGCCGAGCGGATGCGAAACCCGGCCGAGCGACTGGCCGACCTGCGCGCCCAGCGAGCTGCCAACCTGACCGGGGCCAGGCGCGTCGCCGAGCTGGTCGAGCGCCTCGGCCGCGACGACCTGCTCGCCGGGATGAGCGAGATCCTCGACTACGCCGAGCGCCGCAGCCGGGCCGCGATCGCGGGCCTGCCCGACGGCGAGTACCACGCGTCCGACGTGCTCGAAGGCGGGGCCGACGGCGACGCCGACGTCGTGCTCGAGGTGATGGCGACGATCGACGGCGACCGGCTGCGGCTCGACTTCGCCGGCAGCGCCGACGAGGTCGAGGGCAACCTCAACTGCCCCCTGGCGGTGACCAAGTCGGCGGCCTTCTTCGCCGTGCGGGTGCTCACCGACCCTGACGCGCCGCCGTGCGCGGGCGCGCACCGGCCGATCGAGGTCGCGGCGCCGCCCGGTTGCGTGCTCAACGCCCGCTTCCCGGCGGCGGTCGCCGCGGGCAACGTCGAGACCTCGAGCCGGGTCGCGGACCTCGTGGTCGAGGCGCTCGCCGGGGCCACGCGCGCGCCGGCCCAGGGCCAGGGGACGATGAACAACTTCACCCTCGCGGGGGAGTCCTTCACCTACTACGAAACGGTCGGCGGCGGCCAGGGCGCCTGCCCCGATGCCGACGGCCCGAGCGCGATCCACGTCGCGATGTCGAACACGCTGAACACGCCGGTGGAGGCTTTCGAGGTCGATTACCCCGTACGGGTTAGGAGAGTTGAGGTACGCCGGGGTTCCGGGGGTGCCGGAGAGCACCGCGGCGGTGACGGAGTCGTGCGTGAGCTGGAGGCGCTCGAGCCGATGGAATACACGCTGATCACCGAGCGCCGCCGCCACGCCCCGCGCGGTCGCGAGGGCGGCGAGGACGGCGCGCCGGGCCGAAATCTCCTCAACGATCGCGAGTTGCCGCCCAAGACCGCCGGCGAACTGCGCCCCGGCGACCGCCTGCGCCTCGAAACACCGGGCGGCGGCGGCCACGGGCCGCCCGCGCAACTTTGATCACAAACTTGGAATTTGGAGAGCGCTTCTCTATATTCGGGCATCTCAACCGACTCTGAGCGCCCCGCCGGGGCGATGTGTCAGGGCTGGAAAACGGACAGATCAACCTCTCCCCCCGAACAACGACTTAATGCCTATTGCCTTCAAAGAATGGGCCGTAACGGTCCGCGCCCTCTCCGAGGGTGAGCAGCTGCTCACGATCCGCAAGGGCGGAATCCGCGAGCAGGACAAGCACTTCGAACTCGAGCACGAGCAGTTCTTCCTCTACCCGACCTTCGACCACCAGCGCAACGACCTGGTACGGGAGTCCCACCACCCCGAGCTGCGTCGCGCGCTCGAGGAGGGCGTGTGGCCGGACGAGGAGCCGCCCCCGCGGGCGCTGCTCCAGGACGGCGGCATCGCGCAGCCCGACCGCGTCCGGATCCGCGCCTGGGCCGAGGTCTCCGACCACTTCGAGACCGACGATCCCAGGATCGTCGACGCGCTCTCCCCCTTCCACGTCTGGACTCAGGACTACGCGCAGAAGCGCCTGCGCTGGAAGCGGACCCATCCGCTCCACGTGCTCCTGCTCCGGGTCCACCGGATCCCGCGACCGGTCACGGTGCGGGTGAAGGACGAGTACCACGGCTGCCGCTCCTGGGTCGAGATCGACCGCGAGCTGCCGTTCGAGGGCACGCCGGTGATGGCCGACGAGGAGTTCGGTCGGGCCGCCGCCGCGATCCGCGAGATCTGCCAAGCCGAACCGGCACTGGTCTAACGCCGTCGCCATGACGGGGTTCGATCGGCGCGTCGCCAAGGCGCGACGAGCGCTGGTGCTCGGCATCGGCGGTGGCGGAGACGTGGTCGGCGCGCTGGCCGTCGCCCGTCGCTGCGAGGAGCTCGGGACCCAGTTCGTGCTCGGCGGGGTCGCCTGGGAGCGGCTGCCGATCGACCCCCACCCCGGCCCCCGTCCGGTCGCCGAGATCCATCACGGCGAGCCGCTCGGGCGCCATGCAGTGCTCGCCGGCGCCGACACCTCGACCCCGGAGGGCGTGCGGTTCTCCGAGGCGCACGTGGCCGCCCACCTCGAGCGGCCGACGGTGCTGATCGACATCACCGACGGCCCGGCCGGCGCCGCCGAGGGGATCCGCGCCGCCGCCGGCCTGCTGGGCTGCGACCTGGTCGTCTACACGGACGTCGGCGGCGACGCGCTCGCGACCGGGAGCGAGCCGGGGCTCGGCAGCCCGCTGTGCGACGCGGTGATGCTCGCCGCCGGGATGCAGCTCGGGGCGCTGCTCGACGGCGCCATCGCGATCCTCGGCGCCGGCTGCGACGGCGAGCTGACGCCCGACGAGGTCCTCGGCCGGGTCGCCGCCCTGGCGGCGGCCGGCGCGTGGATCGGCAGCTCGAGCGTCACCCCGGCGATCGCCGACGACGTGGAGCGCGCGGCCGCCGCCACGGGGACCGAGGCGAGCCTGCAGGTGGTCCGCTGCGCTCGCGGCGAGGTCGGCGAAGCCGAGATCCGCGGCGGGCGCCGGCGGGTGCCCCTGGGGCCGATCGGGGCGCTCACCTTCTGCTTCGACCTCGAGGCGGCCACCCCGGAGCTGCCGCTCGCCGTCGCCGTGGCCGACGCCGGCGACCTCGACGAGGCCGACCGGGCGCTGAACGGGCTCGGCGTGCGCACCGAGCTCGACTACGAGCGCGCGCCGCGGTCCGCGAACGGGTCCTAGCGCGGTCCGCGAACCGGCGCATCCGCCGCGAGGCTGGCGTACAGTCGCCGGCCGATGCGAGGGGTGGTTGTGCGGACGATTGTCATCGCGGCGGCGTGGGCGGCGGCGCTGGCGCTGCCGTGCGCCGCGGAGGCCGCCCCGACCCCGGGCGCCTACGGCGCCGACGACGCCGGGGGCTTTCTCAACGTCCTGCCGCCGGGCCAGGGCCAGAGCGTGAACGCGGCCGAGATCGCCGCCTTCCTCGCCACGGGCGCGCGGCCGCCGCACGACTCCGACCAGCTGCAGATGTACGAGGACCTGGTCTACGCGGCCCCGGGCCTCGAGCGCGACCAGCTCACCGACTTCTACAAGGACGCGACCTTCGGGGTCGAGCCCGGCAACGTCGAGCGCACCTACAGCCCCCGCGACGACGTGACCATCGTCCGCGACCAGTTCGGCGTCCCGCGGATCTACGGCGCCACCCGGGCCGGGGCGATGTTCGGGGCCGGCTACATCGCCGCCGAGGACCGGCTCTTCTTCATCGACGCGCTCCGCCACTCCGGCCGCGCCGAGCTCGCCTCGTTCGCCGGTGGCTCGGAGGCCAACCGCGAGATGGACCGCAGCGTCTGGGCCGACACGCCCTACCGCAACGACGCCGAGCTCCAGGTCCAGTACGACCTCGCCGACGAGGCCTACGGCGCCGCCGGAGCCCAGGTCGCCGCCGACGTGACCGAGTTCATCGCCGGGATCAACCACCGGATCGCCGAGATCCGCACCAACCCGCTGCTGCTGCCCGGCGAGTACCCGCTGCTCGGCCACCCGGAGGGGCCGCAGGACTCGAAGGTCACCGACGTGATCTCGATCGCCTCCCTGGTCGCCGGGATCTTCGGGCAGGGGCGGAGGCGGCGAGGTCGACTCGGCGCTCGTGCTCGAGGCCGCGCGCAAGCGATTCGGCAAGCGCGCCGGCACGGCGGTGTGGAAGGACTTCCGCCGCGCCAACGATCCGGAGGCGCCGACCACCGTCCACGACACCCGCTTCCCTTACATGCCGGTGCCCAAGCACGCCAAGCGCGGCGCTGCCCGACCCGGGCAGCGTGGTCGATCAGCAGGTGGTCGCCTCGACGACCGCGCGACCCGAGAGTCGATCGGGCTCGGCCGGTGGCGAGCTGGTGCCGACATCGGCGAGCTGCTCAACGGCCTGCGCGAGCATCCGTCGGCCTCGAACGCGCTGCTCACCTCGCGCTCGGAGTCCAAGGGCGGAGCGCCGATCGCCGTCTTCGGCCCGCAGGTCTCCTACTTCTCGCCGCAGATCCTGCTCGAGTTCGAGATCCACGCGCCGGGCGGCCCGGCCGGCCCGCCGCTCGACGCCCGCGGCGCCGCCTTCCCCGGCACCAACCTGTACGTGCAGCTCGGCCACGGTCGCGACTACGCCTGGTCGGCGACCTCGTCCGGCCAGGACATCACCGACACCTTCGCGGTCAAGCTCTGCGAGCCCGACGGCTCGGCGCCGACGATCGACTCGATGGGCTATCGCTTCCACGGCCAGTGCCTGCCGATCGACGTGCTCGAGCGGGTCAACTCGTGGACCCAGTCCGCCGGCGACATGACCCCGTCCGGGTCGGAGACCTACCGCGCCGAGCGCACGGCGCTCGGGATCGTCACCGACCGGGCGACGATCGGCGGCAAGCCCTACGCGTTCACGAAGCTGCGCGCGACCTACTACCACGAGGTCGACTCGGCGCTCGGCTTCGCCGACTTCAACAACCCGGAGAAGATGGAGTCGCCGGCCGAGTTCATGAAGTCGGCCTGCGGGATCCAGTACACGTTCAACTGGTTCTACATCGACCGCAAGCACGTCGCCTACTTCAACTCGGGGATCAACCCGGTGCGCGCGAAGCGGGCCCACCCGGACCTGCCGACGCCGGCGAAGCTCGAGTGGCGCGGCTTCACGCCGCCATCGCAGGCGCTGCTCACCGGGGCACCGATCGACCAGACGAACGTCAGCCCGAGGACGAACATCTCCAAGCAGGAGCCGTGCAAGGCCCACCCCCAGGTCGTCGACCAGGACTACATCACGAGCTGGAACAACAAGCAGGCGCCGGGCTCCCGCGCCCCCGACGACGACTTCTCGCGCGGGCCGGTGTTCCGCTCGACCCGCCTCGACGACCAGATCCGCAAGCGGATCCGCGGCAAGCGGCGGATGACGGTGCCGAAGCTGGTCGACTCGATGGAGGAGGCGGGGACCGTCGACCTACGCGGCGACGTCGCGCTGCCGCACGCGCTCGCGCTGATCGGCGACGCCGGCGGGCCCGACGTCCAGCGCGCGGTGCGAACGCTGAAGGCCTGGGTGAAGTCCGGCAACCACCGGCGCGACAAGGACGCCGACGGCGTCTACGACGACGCCGAGGCGGTGCGCATCATGGACGCCTGGTGGCCACGTTGGGTCGCGGCCGAGTTCAAGCCGAAGCTGGGGACGAAGCTCTACGACGCGATCGTGCGCGTCGTCGGCCTCCACGACGCTCCCGGACCGATGGGCTCGGCCTTCATCACCGGCTGGTACGGCTACGTCAACAAGGACCTGCGAACGATCCTCGGCCGGCGCGTGCGGGGCGAGTTCTCACGCCCCTACTGCGGCGGCGGCTCGCTCGCCAAGTGCCGCCGGGCGCTCGTCGGCTCGCTCTCCGACGCGCTCGGACACACCTCCGACGCGGAGCTCTACCCGGACGGGCCCTGCGAGGGCGGCGACGCCCAGTGGTGCAACGACGCGGTCGAGCAGCGCCCGACCGGGGCGATCACCCAACCACCGATCCACTGGATCGACCGCCCCACCTTCCAGCAGGTCGTCCAGATCGGCAAGTAGGGCGCGGCGTTGCGCGTGTTGGGGCCGACGCGCTCCCGCCCCCGTCCGGGCCACGCCGCACCGAGCGGTGACTCGCTCCCGAATATCGGGAGCCACACCCCGCTCGCCGAGCGGCAGTGGTGGTGCGACGCGGGCGGGGCGCCTCGCCGTGCGCGGTGCGACGCCGGCCGGGTTTGGCAGTAAGGGGGTGTGAAGTGGCGCGCCTTGCGTGACGTTTGTGGTGGCTGTTGCGCGCTCTGGTCGCCCGGCCGGCGTTCTGTCCGATCCGAAGGCCCCGCGCGCCAACCCCACGTGCACATCCTGCACCGCCTGCGTCACACCCAGCACGAAATCAGCCACATCGGCGGGCACCCCCACCCACTCCTCCCCCTCAGTGCCAAGCAACGGCCGGCGTCGCGCCAAACGCCGCGGCGTTCGCGCCAACCGCTCGCGCCGGACCCGCCCGCGCCGCGCCCCCCGAAAGCTCGCCGAACCGCTAGCCGCTAGTAGGCCGTATGTTTCGCGACGGCCAGCGTGCCGGTCACGGACGGCGTCGAGCCGTCGACGGTCCCCTCGCTGCGCACGGCCCAGGTCTCGCGCAGGCGATGCGCCGTCGCGGCCCCGATCGAGCCGGGGTGGGCCTGGCTGCGCGAGTTGCGGAGATCCCCGCCGTAGGACGGCCAGGCGCCGGACGCCTGCGCCGAGGCCGAACCCCAGAAAGCGAGGGTTCCGACGGCCACCACGCCGATGAGCATCGTCGCCGTATGCGTGAAGCGTTGGCGAGGATGAGCCTTCAACCGTGGCCCGTCCATCACGGACAACCTTCACCAGTGCAGGTAGCGGCCGCCGCGATCAGCGTCTCCATCGCAGGGTCCGGGACACCCGAAGCGACCATCTCGTATGGGTCGCCGTCGAGGTCGTAGTCCTCGACCGTTCCGTCCTCCCAGCGGATGTAGTGGCGGTCCGGGGTGAGGATTGCCTGCCACCCCGGCTGGTTGGTGAGACCGTCGGACTCGAGGAACAACTGATCTCGCGCTTCGCCGGCCAGCAGCGAGCGTCCGTCCAACACTCTTCTCGGCCGGACGTCAGTGGCGTCGTAGATCGTCGGAGCCAGATCGACGTTCGCGACCAAGCGGGGATCTGCGGACCTCGGGATCGTGTGCCCCGCCCAACGCATCAGCAACGGTACGTGTGCCGTCTCGAGGTAAGGCCACCGCTTCCCGTTGAGACGGTGCTCACCGAACATGTACCCGTTGTCGGAGATATAGACCTCCAGCGTGTCTTGCTCATCAAGCGTTCGAAGCCTCGCGCTGACGCTGACGACCATCTCGCTCACCGCGAAGATCTCCTGGGTCTGCCCCTCCCAAGCTGCCCTCTGCCGCTGATCGAACTGTGCGTCCGAGATGGCAGACCACTGCTCAGCGACCGCCGGATGCTTGTCGGAGAGGTCCTGCTCGATGTAGCTCGGCGGTTCGGGCAGCGGTGGGCTCTCGCGTGGAGCCTGGGGTGTGACCTCGTACGGCGCGTGCGGACTGCTCGTTGCTACGACCAGTGCCCAGGGTCGTGAGTCGTCCACGTCAGCCTGATTGAGGAAGGTCTTCGCGTACCGTTTTGCGTCGGTTGTGTCGGTCGGGCTGTGCGCCGGCAGGGTGCGGGCGAAGTCGAAGATCCCGGCGTTCTGGCCGCTGACCTTGCTGAGCCACTTCCCGACGATCCCGATCTCATAGCCGGCCCGCTTGAGGTCCCAGAGCCACGTCTCCCTTGCGTCGAAGCCCCGCCCGTCGTTTGTGTCGATCCCGTGGTTGTGAACGTACTGTCCGCTGTAGATCGTTGCGCGACTCGGGCAACACAGCGGTGTCGTTGCGTATGCCGAGGTGAAGCGGACGTCGAAGCGCTGACGGACGGCTGGTGTGAGCGCCAGCGTCTGGTAGGCCTGATCGTCGGTTACGTACAGCAGCACGTTCGGTGATGCGGTCGCGCGTGCAGGTGTCGCGAGTGCCGGCATCACCGCTACGACCAGTAGCGCCGCCAGCCTCACAAGTCCGATGCGCCCCCTCGGTCGCTGGCCGCTTCTCCCCGGCCGCATATGTCTCCCTGGGTGGCACGCCGCATCGATTGCGGCTCGGCAGGACGACTCTCGGAGCCGTCGCGCGAGCCGACTCTATGCGATCCGGCCCGTGTCAAGCACCGCGGCCGGCGGGATTCAGGAGCGCGGCATCGCCAGCCCGGTCGCCTCGATCCGCCCCCGGAGGATGGTGCGCTCGGTGAGCGCCCAGCCGTCGGACTCGACGTCGGCGGCGCGGGAGAGCGCCGCCTCGGAGGCCAGCACGCGCTCAGGCCGCTCCTTGGCGAGCTCGCAGAGGCGGGCGGCCTCGTTCACCGGGTCCCCGATCACCGTGTACTCGAAGCGCTGCTCGGAGCCGACGTTGCCGGCGACCGCCACCCCGGCCGAGACGCCGATCCCGAAGCCGATCTCGCGGACCTCGCGGTCGAGGCGCTCGCTCAGCCGCCGCGCGGCTCGCAGCGCGTCGCCGGCCGGGTCCTCGCTTGCGACCGGGGCGCCGAAGACGCAGAGTGCCGCGTCGCCCTCGAACTTGTTCACCAAGCCGCCCTGCGCCTCGACGACCTCGACCACGACGCGGAAGAAGCGGTTCAGCAGCCGCACGACCTCGGTCGGCGGCATCGCGAGCGCCATCGAGGTCGAGCCGATGAGGTCGACGAACACGGCGCCGATCTCGCGCTCCTCGCCGCCGAGGCGCGCGCCGCCGCGCAGCGCCGCCCGGGCGACCTCGCGACCGACCTGGCGGCCAAAGAGGTCGCGGATGTGCTCACGCTCGCGCAGGCCCTCGGCCATCCGGTTGAAGCCCGCCTGCAGGAGGCCGACCTCGCTGCCGTCGTCGATCGGCACGTTGACGTCGAGGTCTCCCTCCGCGACGCGGTCGAGCGCGTCGCGCACCGAGGTGACCGGGTCGGCGATCGAGCGCGCGGCGATCGAGCTCGTGAGCATGCCCACGGCCAGCGCGACCGCCCCGAGGAACACCGACGCGCCGGCGACGTACTGGACGTCGACGTCGGAGCTCGTGATCCCGACGACGCCGACGACCAGCACGCCGAGGATGGGCACCGCCGTCCCGAGGCTCCAGGCGATCAGCAGGCGTCCCCGGACGCCGGGCGCGATCGGCCTCGCGGGCAGTCGCGCGGCGAGGGCCCGTGCGGTCACGGGGCGCAGCGCGCGCTCGTAGTAGAGGTAGGCCAGCGCGCACGTGGTCTCGCCCCCGAGCCAGATCGTCGCCGTGACGACCGCCCCGAAGCCGACCGTGTAGGTGAGGTTGGCGAGGCCGAACACCACCGCGGCGAGCACCCACGTGATCGCGAGGCGCTTGGTCCAGGTCGCCGCCAGCGAGAGCGTGAGCCGATGCTCCTCCGGCGTCGGATCGCGGCCCTCGATCATCCACGCGAAGGCGCGGCGCTGGTCGCGGACCGACCAGCGGGAGAGCACGTAGCCGCCGGCGATCAGCGCGAGCACGGTCGCCGGCCCGTTGCGGAGGCCGAGCTTCCCGGCCTCGCTCGGGTCGATGAAGATCGGGATCAGGAAGCCGATCGAGACGAAGGTGACCGCGCCCCCGACCGCGTTGACGACCCAACCGACGCGGACGATGCGCCGGGTGACCTCGCGGAGCGCCCGCGCGACCTCCGTTACGCCCGCATCGCCGCTGGCGGCCACGCCCGAAGTATCACGCGGCCACCGGCACCCGCGCCTCACGTGCGCCCACGCCGACCGTCGAGCCGCCGCTCGGGCGGACGGTGATGTTGCGCCGGCGCGCGGGCTCGGCACGTCGCCCGGCGGGCTGCAGGTCGTAGGCGCCGAGCACCGCCCGGAGCACGATCTGCATCTCGAGCAGGGCGAAGCTGGCGCCGAGGCAGCGCCTGCGCCCACCGCCGAACGGGATCCAGCTATAGGTGCCCGGCTTCTGGTCGAGGAAGCGCTCGGGCCGGAACGCGTACGGATCCGGATAGAGGTCGGGATCGTGGTGGACGAGGTAGGCGTTCGGCACCAGGCAGACGCCGGGCTCGTAGTGCCAGCCGCCGACCTCGATCGGCTGCGCGACCAGTCGCGGCGCGTTGTTCGGCAGCACCGGGCGGCGCCGAAGCGTCTCGCGGATCGTCGCGGTCAGGTACTCGTCGCCGTCGCCCTCGTCGATCTCGTCGACCAGGCGGCCGAGGACCGCCGGCTCGCGGACGAGGCGCTCGAAGGCCCAGGCGAGGGTGGTCGCGGTGGTCTCGTGCCCGGCGATCAGCAGCGTGAGGAGCTCGTCGCGAAGCTCCTGCTCGGACATCGGCGAACCGTCCTCGTGCCGGGCCTCGAGGAGCATCGCGAGCACGTCGTCGCGCTCGGCGGGCTCGGCGCGCCGCTCTGCGATCAGCTCGAACAGCAGCGCGTCGATCTCCTCGCGCAGGTCTACGAAGCCGGCCACGGGGCCGAAGCGGTTGAGGGTCGGCTCGAGCCACGCCGGGGGCTGGCCGAGCAGGGTGATCGGCTTGTCGCCGTACGCGGCGAGTCTCGAGAGCCGCGCGCGCATCGCGTCGAGCCGCTCGCCGGGATCGAGCCCGAAGACGGCGCGGAGGATGATCTCCATCGTCAGCCGCTGCATCCGAGGATGGAGCTCGAGCTCGCTGGCTCCGTTCCAGCTCGCGACCTCTGCCTCGGCGACCCTCTCGATCAGACCGGTCAGCCGTTCCATGCGCTCGCCGTGAAACGCGGGGAGCATCAGCTTTCGCTGCTCCATGTGGGGACCGCCGTCGAGCAAAATCACCGAGTTGTCGCCGACGATCGGCTGCAGCACCTTCGCCCCCTCCCCGGGCCGCAGAACGTCGGGCGCGGCGGTGAACACCTGCTTGATCTGGTCCGGCTCGGTGATCATCACGAACGGCGGCGCGAGCGGGAACTGGAGGGTGAAGCGCTTGCCGTAGCGGGCCCGGCAGCGCTCGAGGTAGGCGAGCGGTCTGGTCCAGAAGCCGATCATCTGGATCGCCGTTGGATATGAGGGTCCCGGGGGCAGGCTCGGGTTCACGCGCTCTCCAATCGATCGCTCGCCGCCCCGGAGGATCCTCGCCCGAGCGGGCACAGAGTGTGAGATTACGCACAGATGGGCCTCGCGCGGCCCGGATGATCCGCCGCGACGAGGGAATAACCTCGGCTCGATGCCCTGGGTCGAGACCGAGTCGCTGAGCTTCACCGCCCGGCATGAGACCGCCGACGAAGCCTGCGCGCAGCGGACGCTCGACCGCCTCGAGGACCTGCGGTTGCGGCTGGAGGACCGCTTCGACGACGCCCCGGGCGGGATCACCGTGATCGTGCACCCCTCTCCGGGCTGGCTCGCCGCCGCACACCCGTTCCTCCCGGCCGCCCGCCTGGCTGCGGCCCCGGCCGGGCGGCGTTATCTCGCCGGCTGGGCGATGGCCTCGGAGCTGCATGTCCTCAACGACGAGTACACCGACCGCCGCGCCGCCGGCGAGGACTCGCTCGCGGCCCTGCGGGGAACCGCCGAGCGGCTCTACGCGCAGATCGTCATCGCCGCCAACAACGACCGCCTGCCCCCGCCGTGGGGGCCGCGCAGGTTCTGGCGCTACGTCCGCTGGGCCTGGCTGATCGAGGGCGGCGCCCAGTACTTCGCCGGGCAGACCTCGCTCTTCCGGGCCGCCGTCAACACGCGCATGCGCCAGGGCCGCGAGCCGTCCTTCCCGCCCTCGGCCCGCGACGCGATCATCCTCGGGGGCACGGTCTACGACCTGCTCGAGCGCGAGCGCGGCCGCGACGCCTGCCTGATCCTGGTCTCGCGGCTACGGCGCGAAGGGGCGACGCGGGCGATCGAGCTCGCCTTCGACGGTCGCTTCCGCGAGGTCGAGCGCGAGTGGCGCCGCTATCTGCGCGAGGACCTGCCGCGGGCCGGCTCGCTCGGCGAGCTGCCCGACGAAGCCCCGTTCTGATCCGCCCTTGACGGGCCAAGTGACGGGTGACAGCGTCACTGTCGTGGGAAGGCCGGGCGGGGGCCCGGAGTCATACGTCTCATAACAGCCCATAACACGCCGGCCGCCCGCCGGCAGCGAGGGAGGAACCATGAGACGACGGATCAGCGACCACGTCCGGTCGAATGTCTGGGGCATCGCGGCGATGTTCGTTGCCCTGACGGGAACCGCGTACGCGGTCGATGGACCACTGCCCGGTGTCAACCAGGTCGGGTCCTCGGACATCATCAACAACGAGGTGCGGGCCGCTGACATCGGCAACCAACAGGTCCGCAGCATCGACGTCCGCGACGACACGCTCAACGGCGGCGGCCTCGACGTGCAGGACCTGGCTCCCAACTCGGTCGGTACGTCTGAGATCCAGTCGAACGGAGTCGCGGCATCCCAGATCCAGGACAACTCGATCGACTCCGGCGAGATCGTCGACTTCAGCCTCAGCAACCAGGACGTCGGGGTGCTGTTCGCCGAGGTGAACCTCGACGGGTCGCTCGCCAACTCCAGCGGCGGCGGCGTGAGCACGTCGAACCCCGCCGGGCTCGGCACCTACCTGGTCGACTTCAATCGCAACGTCTCGACCTGCACCGCCGTGGCCACGCTCGGCTTCCCCGGCACCTCGAACGTCGTCGACGGCATGATCGACGTCGCCGACGCCTCGGGCAACTTCGAAGGCGTCGCCGTGGACATCTCCAACGGCGCCGGCACATCGACCGACCTGCCGTTCCGCCTGGTGGTGGTCTGCTAGGCGAGCTCCGAGACAGCCCACGCGATCGCCGCCGCGATCAGGACGGCGATCAGGATCCCGAGCAGCAGCCGCCCGGGGCGCTCCGACCCCGCCATCGGCTCGAGCACCTGCTCGGCGGTGTCGGCGAGCAACTCGCGCGCGGCCTCGGCGCCGGCCCCGGGGACGAGGATGTCCCGGGGGCCGGCGGCGAGGAAGTCGGGCACGTCGAAGCCCCGGGTGCGGCGCTCGAAGCTCGGGATGCCCTCCTCGAGCAGCATCCCCTGGATCAGCTGCGCCTCGGCGAGGTTCGACGCGTACGCGACCTTCACCGGGTCCCCGCCCGTGTACTGGGGCTTGACCTTGCGAGCTCGCTCGTGCGCCTCGGTGATCGGCTCCTCCTCGCCGCGGCCGACGTAGACGAGGGGCATCTCGCAGTCGGAGCAGAAGCGCTCGCTGAGCGGGTACTTGCGGGCGCAGGTCGGGCACGCGAGCGGCTCGACCGCGCCATTCGCCGGGTCACTCGACAATCAGTTCCACCTCCTCGACGTCCGCGCCGTCGATGGAGAAGGCGCGAATCACGGGCTCGTCATCGGCGAGCGAGCAGATCACCCAGAGCAGCCCGGGCCACCAGCGCGCGAGGTTGACGTCGGTCTGCGAGGGCCGGGCCTCGCTCCCCGGGTGTGAGTGGAAGATCGCGCCGATCTCGTCGCCGCGCGACTCGATCTCGTTCGTGATCTGGATCTGGTCGCGGGAGTCGATCTGGAAGCGCAGCGGGCTCTGGAACTCGTTCCGCGCCCGGAAATGGGCGGTGAAGCGGCCGTCGCGGGCGGCGATCATCCCGCAGCACTCGTTCGGGGCGTCGTCGCGGGCGTGAGCGACGAGCGCGGCGCGCAGGTCGGCGGGCAGGATCATCGCCGCGAGGGTAGCGCCGGCACGTCGCCGCGAACCGCTCCGGTTTCGTCCGGGCGCCGGACGGGAATTGGAGCGGTTCGGGTTGGACAGGGGTAGTGTGCCGCTTGACTAGCACAGTTATCTGATTTACTGTGTGAGTTCGATGGCACAGTCTGCGGAGATCGCCCCGTTCCGCGCCGACCCGCGCGACGAGCTCCCCGTCGGAGTGCAGCTCGAGTGGCGCCTGCGGGCGCTGATCGCAGGCGGGCGCCTGGCCCCCGGCGACGGGATGCCGAGCGTCCGCACGATGGCCGGCTGGGCCGAGGTGAACGTGAACACGGTCCGCGCCGTCTACGCGCGGCTCGAGGAGCAGGGATTGATCGTCACCAGCCACGGGCGTGGCAGCTACGTCGCCGAGGACGCGGGCGGCTCGCCCGAGGTCGAGCGGATCGCCGGCGAGGCGATCGAGTCCGCTCGCGCCGCCGGCGTCGACCCCCGCGACGTGGCGATCACCACCCTCGTGTCCGCCGCTCTCCCCGAAGCACTCGACGCCGGGCTGCCGCGGGAGTCAGAGCCGCAGCCGGATCTCGATCTGGACGGACTCGCCGCCGAGCTGGAGCTCGACGACTCGTGGCTCCAGACGGACGAGGGCGCGGCGCGGCGCGAGCTCCGCCGTCAGATCGGGCGGCTGGAGGCCGAGCTCGCCGCGTACCCGCGCGACCTGCAGCCGCCCCAGCCTGCGTTCCGGCCCGCCGAGCCCCGGATCGCCGGCGTCGACCAGCTCGCGCAGACCCGGGACGCGCTGCTCAACCGGCTCGCCGAGGCGCGGGCGTCGGCGCAACGGCGGTCGCGGCGCGAGCGCCGGGCCCGCGAGGTCCGCGACGCCATGGTCGCCGATCCCGCCGGGCACCGGTGGGAGGTCGTCTCGAGCGCCGACACCGGCGAGGAGGGCTGCGTCACCTGGGAGGTCGGACCACGGATGGGACCGCTCGGCGCGTTGATGAACTGGTGGCGGATCAGGGTCTCGGGCGGATGCCCGTTACCCGGGCCGCTGGCGGCGGCGGCAGCTGATGATCGGGGCGGTGGCGGATCGGGCGTTCCTGCCCGCCAAGAACCTGTTCGAGCAGGTCGGGAACATGATGATCCTGACCGGCAAGACGGTCTCGGCCACGGTCAGGCCGCCGTACCCCTACGGCGGCGAATTCATCGGCCAGTTCCTGTTCGCGTTGCAGCTCTGCTGGTTTCCGATGGCCGTCTCGATGGTGGCGGTGAGCTTCGGGGCTCCCGGCCTGCAGGCGGCGAACTTCCTCTCGCTGTTCGGCGCCCTCGACCGGCTCGGCGGCTTCTTCATCCTCGCCTCGGTACGGGAGTTCGCACCCTTCGTCAGCGCGATCATCGTCGCCGGCGTGGCGGGGACGGCGATCACCGCCGACCTCGGGGCCCGGAAGATCCGCGAGGAGCTCGACGCGCTGCAGGTGCTCGGCGTCGACCCGATCAAGAACCTCGTCGTCCCCCGCTTCCTCGCCCTGATGCTGATCACCGGGCTGCTGGACGTCTACGCGATCCTCTTCGGGATCTCCGGCGGCGTGATCGCGGAGGTGATGTTCGGCCAGCCGCTGGGCGGCTTTCTCGCAACGCTCTTCAACAACGCGTCGATCACCGACCTGTGGGCATCGCTGCTCAAATGCACCGCCTTCGGGGCGATCGTGGCGGTGGTCTGCTGTTACAAGGGGATGAATGCGTCCGGAGGCCCCGAGGGGGTGGGGCGCGCCGTCAACGAGGCCGTGGTCACGGCGCTGCTGGCGGTGTTCGCGTTCAACTACGTGTTCACGCAGACGCTGCTGGCGACGCATCCCGAGATCAGCGTCATCAAATGACGGGCGGGGTGACACCCGCTCGGCGAGGGACGGGAATAACTCCGGCCACGTCCTCCGCTCTCGCTTTGAATAAATGGCCCGCGGCTACGCCGCGGACGTCTGATGCTGCTTCCGCGTCCGGGCGTGCCGGGTGTCTCTCGGGGAGGGCGGACGCCTGACGATGCCTGGTTGGTTGGCCATACCCAGAGACTGGCTCGGCAGCCTCGGCGACATCGCCCGCTTCAGCGGCCGGGTGATGGGGCTCGTCTACTCGGGGCGGGTGCTGCGGTTCTTCGGCGAGGCGCTGCGCCAGGCCGGGATCCTGATCCTGGGCTCGACGCTGATCATCTGGGGCCTGGTCTTCATCCTGGGCCTGCAGTGCGGGATCGAGGGCGCGTACTTCTCGCGCAGCGTCGGGGCGCCGGCGAACGCGGGCACCTTCGCCGCGTGGTGCGACCTGAGGGAGGTCACCCCGTACGCCTTCGGCTACATGATGGCGGCCAAGGTCGGCACCGGGATCGTCGCCGAGATCGGCGCGATGCGGATCTCCGACGAGGTCGACGCCCTCGAGGTGATGGGCGTCAGCCCGCTGATCTTCCTGTGCGCGACGAGGCTCCTCGGGGCCTGGCTCACCCTGCCGTTCATGTTCCTGGCGTCGATCGGGGTGGGCTACCTCGCGTCGTACATCGCCGTGGTGGAGCAGGTGGCGGAGGTCTCGAAGGGCGGGTACTTCCTGATCTTCTGGATGTTCCAGAACCCTCCCGACCTCATATTCAGCCTCATCAAGGCCATGTTCATGGCGACCGCGATCGTTCTGGTGGGGTGCTACTACGGCTACACCGCCTCCGGCGGGCCGGTCGGCGTGGGCACGGCGACGGCGAAGTCGATGGTGCTCAACATCGTCCTGGTGCACATCATCGGGATGATGGGAACGCTGGTGTTCTGGGGAGCCAATCCGAGGGCGCCGATCGGAGGCTGAGGTTGTGATCTCCGCGCGCCGATTGCTGATGGCCCTCGCCGCGAGCCTCCTGCTCGCGGCCCCGTTCGTCTACCTGGTCTACGACGCGGGGCTCGCCCAGAGCGCGCTCGCGACCGCCGGTTCGGTCGTGCTGCTCGGCTGCGCGCTCGCGGTCGCCTGGGCATCGCACCGCGATCCGGGTAGACGAGGAAGATGACGGCCGAGCTCGCCACCCGCGAACGGATCGCCGGCGTCTTCATCCTCGTCGTGCTGGCGATCGCCTGCGTCGGCTGGTGGATCGGGATCCCGGTGCTCACGCTCTGGGGCCTCGCGCACGCGACGGACAACGGAACGACCCATTTCGTCACCGGCCTGATCGGCGTGCCAATCGCGATGGCGATCACGGCCCCGGTGCTGCTGTGGCTCAACGGGCTCTATCTGAGGGTGACCGGGGTCTACGCGCGCGTCGAGGAGGACGAGGAGGAGGGCGACTGGAGCCGGCGGCTGCGCGGCCCGCTCGAGCCGATGATGTTCGTCTCGCTCGCCGTCGCCTTCGTCGCCCTGTGCATCTGGTTCTTCTTCATCGCCGACTCGGCACCGACCTCGATCCTCTGAGCGTCAGTACCAGGCCGAGTCCGGGTCGCGCGACGGCTCGCGTAGGTCACCGGCGGCGCTGCCGAGCAGGTCGGAGTCCTCGCGGCCGAGCTCCCAGAGCATGTCGTCGAGCAGCGGCGGCGAGATCCCCGTGGCATCGGCGACCCGCTTCCACGCGGCCCGGGTCGCCGAGCGCACCGCCGCAAGCTCGCCCGGCGCGACCAGCCCCGAGCGCAGCGCCAGCCGCATGAGCACGTTGTCGGCCGAGACCTCCCAGCTCTCGGGGTCGGCGACCGCGAACCAGCCCCGGCGGGCGCAGATCTTCGCGTAGAGCTGAGCCTTCTTCGCCAGCGGATCGGCGTAGGCCTCGTAACCGGCGAGCCGAGCGAGCAGGCCATCGCGGCCGCCGAGGCGGCCGGCGGCAGCCTCGAGCAACCGGCTCGCCTTCCCCCCGTGGTCGCGGAGCATCCCCGAAGCCAGGTCGCGCCACAGCCCCGCCCGGCGCTCGGGGTCGACGACCGTCTCGGCGTCGATCGCGAACACGTCGGCCACCTCCCTCGCCGTGACGCCGGCGAGGAAGGCTGCGGTGAGCAGGCCCGGCCGCGCGCGGGCCGCGTGCAGCCCCAGCTCCCAGAGCAGCTCGCTGCCCCCGAACGGGCCGCGGCCGTCGACGAGATGGCCGCTGCGATAGCCGGTGCGGTGGTCGACGGCGCAGAGGAAGAGCGCCGCGTCGGGATCCGGCACGTGGGCGAAGTCCGGCGGGTCGTAGTTCGCGTAGAGCTCGCGGACCCGGGCGGCCACGCCCTCGAACGCGGGCGCGCGCTCCGCGTCCGAGGCCATCAGACCTCGTAGGTGGTCAGCTCGAGCTTGTGGCCGTCGGGGTCGTCGAAGTAGATCGAGTGGCTGATGTCGTGGTCGGAGAAGACGACCTCGAGCCCGCGCTCGGCGAGCTCGGCGCGGGCGCGCTCGAACCCTTCGCGGTCCACGCGGAAGGCGATGTGGAGGATCCTCGTCGCCGGCGGCTCGGCATCCTCCGGCGTCGGCGAGGGGTGCCGGTCGCGGGAGAAGATCGCCACGCCGGTGCCCTCGGCCGCCATCACGATCGGCACGTCCCAGGCCTCGTGGGCGCGTTCGAGCCCGAGCACCTCGGCGTAGAAGCGGCGCGAGCGCTCGACGTCGGCCGCCGCGATCGCGACGTGGTCGAGCCCCTGGTTGCCGTAACGCGCCATCGCGCCGAGGCTAGATGATCAGCCCGGCCCGACCGGCCTCAACCGGCGGCCGGCGTGGTCCGGCGCAGGACGATGAAGTCCCGATCGAGGTTGAAGATCGTCAGCCCCCAGCGATCGAGCGGGGACTCGGCGTCGGTAACCGAGAACTCCTTCACCGGCTGGTACTCGGACGCCGTCTCGGGGTAGAGCCCCTGAAGCTGCTCGAGCTCGGACGGACGGAGGACGAGCCAATCGGGATGGAAGTGGTCGGCCAGGTCCGCGGGGCTCTTGAACTCCGGATGCTCGGCTATCGCGTCGGTGACCCGTTCCGAGGTCAGGCCCGGATAGTCGAGCAGGGTCGCGTTCGTGTAGTAGCCCACGTAGCCCGACGGCTCGGTGACGATCGTCTCGCCGGTCTTCGTCACCTCGCCCAGATACTCGCCCAGCGGCTGGCGCACCTTGTCCTCGATCTCGTGCTGGACCCGGGCCTCCAGTGGAAGCGTGAACGGGATCTGGATCGCGTAGGCGAGCGCGAGCACCGTCGCCGGCACGGCGACGGCGGCGGTGGGCAGAGCGCGGGTGAGCCGGTGGAGCCCGATCGCCGCCAGGATCACGGTCACGGCCACCACGGGGACGCCGTACCACTCGAAGTAGCCGATGGTCAGGAACGCCATCCGGTAGAGGATCCAGAGCAGCACGAAGGCGATCGCCGGCCGCAGCGCGGGCCAGTTTCGCCAGCTCGTGACCGCGCCCACGATCGCAAGACCACCGATCGTCCAGCCGATCGCCTTCAGCACCAGGTCCGACAGCGGGGCCGCGATCACGAAGCTGCGCTCGACGAACGGGGTCAGGGTTGCCCAGTCGCCCTGGTGGGCCTTGAGGGACGCCCACGCGAAGTCGAACCAGCCGCCGACGTCGGTCAACCCGGGGAAGCCGGTCGGGAACGCCTGGGACTTGGCGATCACCGTGTTCGGGATCGGGGAGCCGTAGTAGATCGTGGTGAAGATCAGCCACGGGACGACGACCGCGGCCGCGAGCGCGAGCGGGCGCAGGGCCTCGCGGCGGTGCCGGATCAGCAGGTAGACGAACGCCGGCGCGACCCAGAGGACGAAGTCGGGCCGCGCCAGCAGGGCGAGGCCGAGCGCGACCCCGCTCTTGGTCAGGTCGCCGTCGAGCACGTACCAGATCCCGGCCAGCAGCACTGCCGTCGCGATCTGCGTCTCCATCCCGGCGACGCCGTAGAAGATCTGGTTCTGGTCGAGCGCCAGGTATGCGAGCGCGAGCCCGGTCGGCCAGGGCCCGATCCCGACCCGGCGGCAGATCCGGTACGCGTAGACGGCGACCGCGACGAACGCCACCAGCGAGACGAGCCGGATCACCAGCAGGCCGCCCCCGTCGGCGACCAGCTCGCCGGGGAGCGGGATGAGCACCGAGAGCGCCGAGGTGAACCCGTGCACCGGCCCGCCCTCCCCCAGGTGATGGGTGAGCCCGGCGCCGTCGGCGACGTTCTTGGCGTGCTTGATCGTGATCAGCGCGTCGTCGAGACGGCGGTCGGAGACGGCCCAGCAGAGGATGCGGCCGGCGAGCCCGGCGACGATCATGCCGACCAGCAGCGGGCTCGACCGCGCCCATTCCGTGGCTCGCGCGATCGCTCCCTCCCTGGCGGGGTCCGGCGCGACGGCCGGCTCGGCGGTCCGCGTGCTCATCGCGATCCTCCGCCTCCCGCGGCGTCCGACCGCTCGAGCACCTCGAACTCGCGATCGACGTTGAAGTACTCGAGCCCCCACTGCTCCAGCTGCGTGTCCGCCTCGGGGACGGAGAAGGTGCGCAGCGGCCGATACTCGGCCGCCGTCTGCGGGTCGGCTTCGCGGAGCGAGGCGAGCTCGTTCGGACGCATGACGAGGAAGTCGGGCTTGAGCAGCTGGGCGATGCCGTAGATGCCCGGAAGGTGGGGCTCGTCGCCGGTCAGGGCCTCCACGACCGCGGGCGAGGTCAGCCCGGGGAAGTCGTAGAGGGTGGCGTTGCCGTAATAGCTCACGTATCCGGCGGACTCCGAGCCGATCGTGTCCCCGGGCTTCGCGACGCTAGCGAGAAAGCGCCCCATCGGGTCGCGCACTCGGTCCTCGATCTCGTGTTGGGTCGTGCGCTCGATCGGATAGGTGAACGGGATGTGGATCGCGAAGGCCAAGGCCAGCACCAGCGCGGGCACGGCGACCGCCCAGGTCGACCGCACCGGCCGCGTCAGCCGGTCGAGCCCTGCGGCCGCGAGGATGAAGATCACAGCGATCGCGGGCGGGCCGTACCACTCGTTGTAGCCGGCGCCGATGACGAAGACCTTGTAGAGGCAGAACAGCACCGCGTACGCGATCGCCGGTCGCCACGAGATCCGCCGCCAGGTGGAGACGGCGCCGGCGATCGCGAGCGCCGCGACCACGAACGCGATCACCTTCAGGAGCGTGTACGGGAACGGCGTCGCGGCGACGAAGATCCGCTCCAGGAAGGGCGCCAGCAGGGTCCAGTCGTGCGCGGCGGCGCTGAGCCGGTCGCCGACGAACTCAAACCAGCCGCCGACGTCCGTGAGGCCCGGGAAGGCGGGGCCGAAGAAGGCGTCCTTGGCGGTGATCGTGTGCGGGACGGGCGAGCCGTAGTAGGCGGTGGCGAAGATCACCCACGGGCCGGCAACCGCGGCCGTCAAGAGGCCGGCCCGCGCCGCGCCGCGCCGGCTGCGGACGATCAGGAAGACGTACGCGGGCGCCACCCAGAGCAGGAAGTCCGGTCGCGCGAGCAACGCCAGCCCGAGCGCGATCCCGCTCTTGGTGAAGTCCTCGACGAGCACGTAGTAGACGCCGGCGAGCAGGACCCCGACCGCGATCTGCGTCTCCATCCCGGCCATCCCGAAGAAGATCTGGTTCTGGTCGAGCGCCAGGTAGGCGAGCGCGAGCCCGGTCGGCCACGGCCCGAGCTCCAGCCGGCGGCAGATCCGGTAGGCGTAGACAGCCGCGGCGACGAACGCGAGCAGCGAGACGAAGCGGATGAGGAAGAAGCCGCCGCCCTCCGCGACGAGCTGGCCCGGAAGCGGTACCAGCGCCGAGAGCGCCGAGGTGAAGCCGTGCACGTGCCCCTCGCCCAGGTGGTGGACGAGCCCGACCCCGTCGACGGCGTTGACGTCGTGCTTGACCGTGATCAGCGCGTCGTCGATGCGGCGGTCGGTGAGCGCCCAGAACACGATCCTCGCGACGAGGCCTCCGACGATCGCCCACAGCAGCAGCGGGTTGGAGCGGGCCCAGCCCCGCGCCCGTGCCGGCATGCTCTGCTCCAGCCCCTCCATCAGCCCTCGCAGACCCGAACCGTACCCTCGCCCGCGATCAGGATCCTCCACGGCGCTTCGCCACGGTCCTGCGGAATCTCAAGGCCGACCGCCTCACGGCCGGCGAGGCTCCCGAGCTCGACCGGATAGGTCCCCGGCGAGTAGCGGCCGGCGCTGATTCGCAGCCGCGAGCGCGGGCCGGCGGCGAGCGTCGCAGTCCCCGGGCCGAGCTCGAGCACCCGGTTGCCGGCCGCATCGGGCGCCAGCTCGCGGCACACTGGATCGTCGCGGGCCGGCGGCGTCGCCGGCGCCGGCGCGATCCGCTCCGCGGCGGCCAGCGCCTTGTCGGCGGCGACCCGGACGTGGTCGGAAGCCGCGAGCAGCTCGGGCTCTGTGTAGCCGGGGGAGCCGAAGGCGTCGACCGCCGAGAGGTAGGACTCGGCGTCGACGTAGTCGAAGAACGGCGCGTCGGAGTTCTCCTGGGTGAGCAGGAAGTCCGGTTCGACCGTGTCGCGGGCGAGCTCGATCGCGGACACGCCGGCGCGCTCGTTGGTGCTCAGGGCCTCGAAGGTCCGGTAGCCGTCGCGGAGGTTGACGGCGTTGGCGGCGATCGCAACCGCGGCGACCACGAAGACGGCGCCCGCGGCCCAGCGCGGCGGCCGGGTTCCCCGCAGCAGCTCGGCGACCACCATGAGCACGAGCACGGCGCCGATGTAGGTGTAGCGCGGCGAGGTCGGCGGGCGGAAGAGCGCGGCGTTGAGCGCCGCCAGGAACCAGAAGGTGAGCAGGGTCGCGGCGACGGCCCAGAGCCAGCGCGAGCCGCCGCGGATCGCGTGGGCGCGCCAGGCGGCCAGCACGGCGAATGCCAGCAGTAGCGGGCGGCCCCAGTCGAGCCCGTTGGCCTCCAGCGCCCCGGTCGATGGGGCGAGCCCGAGCAGCGCCGAGATCGTGTTGGCGAGCCCGGCGAGCATGTACGACGGGGCGCCGGCGACCGACTCGAACGAGATCGCGGTATCCGCGTCGCTGCCCCAGCCGATCCACCAGAGGGCGAAGAGGACCAGCGGCACGGCGATGATCCAGGCGCGGGCACGGCGCTCGGGACCGGTCGCGATCACGACTCCGGCGCCGACCGCGAACGGCAGTCCGAGGCTCGAGAACGAGCAGGCGGCGACCAGGGCGACGCAGGCGAACACGTCCGCCCGCCGGCTCGGACGCTCGAGCGCCAGCAGGGCGGCCAGCCCGAACGTCATCGAGCCGAAGTAGCCGATCTGAAACGCCGACAGCAGATCCTCGTAGGCGGCTCCGAGAAAGAGGATCAGGACGGCCGCCAGCAGCGCCGGCCACTCGCCGATCCGGCGGCGCACCCAGACGAAGAGCAGGACCGCGCTGGCGACGAAGGTCGCAATCGAGACCAGCTGGTAGGGGACCGGCGAGTCCATCCCCAGGGTCGCCTGGATCGCCTTGTAGACGATCGCCGGCAGGACGACGATGTGCTCGTTGTGGGGGCGCAGGAAGGCGTCGGCGTCGAACCCGCGCCGGTGCAGCAGCAGGTCCCACTCGTCGAGGAAGAAGCTCTGGTGCGACTGCAGATAGGCGAGCAGGCCGAACGCGACGAGCGCCGCGGCGATCAGCAGCAGCACGGCCGGCGAGAGCCGCTCGCGCGCGCGCACCCCGGTCGCGCTCACGGCCGCGCCTCGCAGACCCGCGCCCTTCCGGATCCCGAAAGGCCGAGCTGCCACGGCTGCCCGGAGCCGTCGGGGGGGATCGTGACCACGGCGGTCCGGCCCGCGCGCACCGAGCCGAGGGCGACCGGGAACGAGTCGGTCGCATAGCGGCGCAGGCGCACGGCGACCGGCTCGGCGGCCGGGGCCCTGATCGCCGCCCCGGCGGGCCCGATGGGAACCGGCCGGGGCTGGTCGCCGAGCTCGATCGCCGAGCAGGCGCCGCCGCCGGGGCCCGGCGAGAGCCCGATCTCGAGCGCGGCCCCGAAGACCTTGTCGGCCGCCTCGCGCGCCTGGGCAGGCGCCTCGGCGAGCTCGGCCGGGGTGTAGGCCGGGGAGCCGAAGGCGTCGACCGCCGAGAAGTAGGAGCCGGCGTCGACGAGGCCGAGGTAGTCGACCCCGGAGTTCTGCTCGGTGAGCTGGAAATCGGGCGCCACCCGGTCGCGGGTGAGCTCGAGCGCGGCGAGCCCCGCCGGCTGCAGCTGGCCGAACTGGGTCAGGCCGCGCCAGGCGGTATGCAGCGAGCTCAGGTTGCTGAGCGCGGCCAGCGCGGCGACGACCATCGCGGCCGTCGCGGCCCAGCGGTTGACCTTCACCCCGCGCAGCAGCTCGGCGGCGAGCAGCACGACGAAGACGGCGCCCATGTACTGGTAGCGGCCGGAGGTGGGCTCGCGGAAGATCGAGGCGTTGAAGGCGGCCAAAAACCAGAACGAGACCGCGATCGCCAGCACGATCCAGAAGCCGCGCCCCGGCCGGCCCGCCACCCGGATCCGCCAGAGCGCGAGCCCGACGGCGAGCACCAGCAGCGCCCGGCCCCAGTCGAGCGGCGATGCGATCGAGTCGCTCGGGGTCGCGAGGCCGAGCAGCGACGCGAGGCTGGAGGCGAAGCCGTCGAGGATGTATCCGGGGGCGGTGACGAGGTTGTGCAGCGAGACGTAGCTATCGGCATCGCGCCCGTAGCCGAGCCACCAGAGGCCGTACAGCGCGATCGGGACGAGGGCGACCCATGCGCGGCGGCGGCGATCGGGATCGAGGGCGATCGCGAGCGCGCCGCCGAGCGCGAACGGGACCCCGAGGCTGGAGAAGCTGATCGAGACCACCAGCAGCACGCAGGCCACCGCGTCGCCGAGGCGGTCGCGGCGCTCGAGCACCAGGAGCGCGCCGAGGCCGGCGCACATCGAGCCGAAGAAGCCGATCTGAAACGGCCACAGCAGGTCGTCCCACGAGGGCCCCAGGACGAAGATCGGCAGCACGCCCGCGAGCGCGAGCCATGAGCCGACCCGGCGGCGGGCGTAGACGTAGGCGAGCACGAGGGACGACAGGAACGAGCCGACCGCGACGACCTGGAAGGGACGCGGCGAGTCCATCCCGAACACGGCCAGCAGCCCCTTGTAGACGGCGACCAGGCTGATCGCGATGTGCTCGAAGTTCGGCCGCAGGAAGACCTCTGGGTCGGACCCCCGCCGGTGAAGCAGGAGGTCCCATTCGTCGCGCCAGAAGGTGAGCTCGCCGAGCCAGACCAGGAGCAGCACCGCGGTCGCGGCGACCACGGCGGCGAGGAGGAGGTTGGCCGCCCCGAGGCGGCGCGCGGCAGCGCTCATCGTCGTGGCCCCGTCACGCCGGCCCCACGCCGCAAACGCGGACCGGCGATTCGCTGGACACCTGCAGCTGCCACGGTCGCGCCGAGCGGTCGACCGGGATCGCGATCGCC
Source organism: uncultured Solirubrobacterales bacterium (assembly GCA_963842795.1). GTDB lineage: Bacteria > Actinomycetota > Thermoleophilia > Solirubrobacterales > 70-9 > WHSW01. The sequence continues at coordinate 77,116 of CAWJHV010000015.1, forward strand.
TCGGCGCCGCCGGCGCTCAGCGTCCCGGCGTCGATCTCGAACCCGTCGGCGAAGCGGCGCAGGCGCAGGTCCGCGGCCCCGCGGCCCGCCTCGACCTCCGCACCTCCGGGAGGAAGGGTGATCACGCGCGGCGCACCGGGAACGGGCGCCGCCTCCACGCACGACCGCCCGAGGGCCTCGATCGGGCCGCCGTCGGCCGCCGTCGGCGCCGGTCCGCCGCCCTCGATCGGGGCGGTCGACGGCCGACACCCGCAGGTCGAGCGCCGCGGCGAGCACCGAGTCGGCCGCGGCTTGCGCGTCCTCGGGCGCTCCGGCCAGCTCCGGCTCGCTGAACGCCGGCGAGCCGAACGCGTCCGCGGCCGAGAGATAGGCGCCGGCGCCGACCTCGACGTAGCCGGTGTGGGCGACGGGCTCCGAGAGCACGAAGTCCTCCGGCGCCTGGTCGCGGGCGATCTCGAGCGCGGCGAGGTCGGCGCGCTCGACGTCGCTGCCCTGCTTGTAGGCCTTGTACGACTGGTCGAGGAACGAAAGGTTGCTGGCGACCGCGAGCGCGGTGATCGCGAAGACCGCGATGAGGCCGTTGCGCCCCAGCCGGCGCCCGCGGAAGAGCTCGGCGGCGATCAGCAGGACGAAGATCGCCCCGGGGTACTGGTACCGGCTCACCAGGGGGTCGAGCCCCGGCTTCTCGGTGATCCCGGCCAGCAGCCAGAAGGCGGCGGTGAGCACGACGACGACCGCCACCCACGGCGGGACGCGCCGCAGGCGGACCAGCCACCAGCCGGCGACGCAGAGCGCCGCGACCAGCAGCGGGCGGCCCCAGTCCAGGGCGCCGACCGCCGACTCGTCGCGCGGGGTGGCGAGCCCGAGCAGCGACGAGATGCTCGACGCGATCCCGTCGAAGAGAAAGAGCGGAGCGGTGGCGATGTTGACGCCGGTGATCCCGGCGTCGGCCTCGTGGCCCCAGCCGATCCACCAGAGCGCGTAGACGCCGGCCGGAACCGCGATTGCCAGCGCCCCCCGCGCGCGGCGCCCCGGGGCGCCGAGGATCACCGCGACGGCCCCGGCCGCCAGGAACGGCAGCCCGAGGTTCGAGAACAGCACCGACACGGTCAGCAGGGCGCCTGCGACGACGTCGCCGCGCCGGCTTTGGAGATCGAGCGCGAGCAGCGCCCCCAGGCCGGCTCCGACGGAGACGATGTAGCCGACCTGAAACGGCCACAGGAGGTCCTCCCAGGCCGCGCCGAGAAAGAGGATCGCGATCGCCCCGGCGAGCGCCACCCACTCGCCGATCCGGCTGCGCAGGTAGACGAACAGGACACCGACGCTGACCAGGTAGGCGCCGACCGAAACGACGCGGAACGGCAGCGCCGACGACATCCCGAAGACCGCGAGCAGGGCCTTGTAGACGAGGACCGGCCCGACGGCGATGTCCGCGCCATGCGGGCCGAGGATCGCGTCCGCGGTGAAGCCGCGCCGGTAGAGGAGGAAGTCCCAATCGTCGAGCAGGAAGGTGAGCCGCGACCCCAGCACCAGCAGCACGCCCGCCGAGACCGCAGCCGCCGCGACCAGCAGCAGGGTCACCGGGCTGACCCGTTGAAGCGCGCTCACCGACCGAGCTCCGGAAGAGGCCCCACCCCCTGGGTCGCCGGCGCCGACGCCACCCTCGATACCGGTCGCCACGCGCGCGAACTCTAGGCGCCGCAACGCCCTCGCGCCTGCCCGTTAGCCTGCATCCGCCTTGAGCACCGTCCTGATCACGGGAGGAGCTGGATTCGTCGGCGCCAGCCTCGCAGTCGAACTCGCTGCCCGCCACCCGGACTGGGACCTGATCGCGTTCGACAACCTCCATCGCCGGGGATCGGAGCTCAATCTCGAGCGCCTCGACGCCGCCGGCGTGCGCTTCGTCCGCGGCGACGTGCGCGACCGCACCGAGCTGGGGGCGGTGGAGCCGATCGAAGCGCTGGTCGAGTGCTCCGCTGAGCCCTCGGCGCTGATCGGGATGAGCGGCGACACCGCCTATCCGTTCGAGACCAACCTGGTCGGCGCCTACAACTGCCTCGAGCTCGCCCGGCGCGATGCGGCGACGTTCCTGTTCCTCTCGACGAGCCGCGTCTACCCCTACCGGGCGCTGTCGGAGATCGCGCTCGAGCGCGGGGCGACGCGGTTCGAGGTCGCCGCCGAGCAGTCGGTCGCGGGAATCTCGCCGGCGGGGGTCTCGGAGGACTTCCCGCTGGAAGGGCCGCGGACCCTCTACGGGACAACCAAGCTGGCCGCCGAGCTGCTGATCGCCGAGTACGCGGCGAACTTCGGCCTGCGCTGCGTCGTCGACCGCTGCGGGGTGATCGCCGGGCCGTGGCAGATGGGCAAGGTCGACCAGGGCGTGTTCACATACTGGGCGCTCGCGCACCACTTCGAGCGCCCGCTGAGCTACATCGGCTACGGGGGCACGGGCCACCAGGTCCGCGACCTGCTGCACGTCGCCGATCTGACCGCGCTCGTCGACCAGCAGCTCACCGATCCCGAGCGCTGGGACGGCTTCGTCGGCAACGTCGGCGGCGGCGCGGGCTGCAGCCTCTCGCTGATGGAGACGACCGACCTCTGTCGCGAGCTGACCGGAAAGACGGTGACGGTCGGCGCCGCCGGTGAGGACCGGCCCGGCGACGTGCCGCTCTACATCTCCGACTGCTCGCGGCTGTTCGAGGCGACCGCGTGGAGGCCGAGCCGGACGGCAAGGGAGATACTGGCGGACATCCTGGCCTGGGTCGAGGAAAACGAGGAGAGCGTGGCGGCCTCGCTGGGGTTCGACCGGTGAAGCTGTCCGTCGTGATCCCGGCCCACAACGAGGCCGGCTCGATCGCCGAGACGCTGCGCACCACGATCGACGCACTCACGGAGGCCGGGATCAACCACGAGGTGCTGGTCGTGGACGACGCCAGCGTCGACGGCACCCCTGCCGTGGTCGAGGCGATCGCGGCGGAGCACCCCCAAGTCCGCTCCCTGCGCTCGCACCAGCCGCGCGGCTTCGGGTTCACGGTCCGCTCCGGGCTCGAGCGGTTCGACGGCGACGCGGTCGCGATCATGATGGCCGACGGCTCCGACGACCCGGGCGACCTCGTCCGGTACCACGAGCTGCTCGAGCAGGGCTACGACTGCGTGTTCGGCTCGCGGTTCATGGCCGGATCGGAGATCCAGGACTACCCGCGGCTGAAGCTGATCGTCAACCGGCTCGCCAACTGGTTCATCCGGGTCCTGTTCCGCCACCACTTCAACGACACCACCAACGCCTTCAAGGCCTACCGGCGCGAGGTGATCGAGATGGTCCAGCCGCTGCTCTCGAATCACTTCAACCTCACGGTCGAGATCCCGCTGAAGGCGATCGTCAGGGGCCACTCGTTCGCCGTGATCCCGATCTCGTGGCGCAACCGGACCTCCGGGCAGAGCAAGCTGGCGATGAAGGAGATGGGCAGCCGCTACCTGTTCATCGTCCTCTACGTGTTCCTGGAGCAGCACCTGAGCCGCGGCGACTACGAGCGCCCCGCGGTCTCGGAGACGGGCGCCGGCCGCTGAGCGGGCCGCTCAGCCGGTCGCGAGCGCCAGGATCGACACGCCGAAGGGGAGATTCCGCCTCGGGACGATCGCCGACTCACGGTCGAACACCCAGGTCAGCGCGCTGTTGAGCCGCCCCGGCTCGTTGAGCTCGAAGTCGGACTTCAGCTCCGCCGGCTCGGGCAGCAGCTTCCGCGCCAGGCGGATCGCCGCGATCGGCGGGAAGAGCAGCGTGTTGAAGTAGCTGGCCCGGTCGACCCGCAGGCCGGCCCGCGAGAGCGAGTCGCGCAGATCAGGACGCGTGTAACGGCGGGTGTGATGCGAGATCTCGTCCTGGGGACCCCACATCCATGCGTAAGCCGGGACGGTCACGAGCACCGACCCGCCCGGTCTCAGCACCCGCCGGGCCTCGCGCAGGAGCGTCTGGTCGTCCTCGACGTGCTCGATCACGTCGAGCAGCGTGACGAGATCGAAGGCGCCGTCGGGGTGCGGGACCTCGGCGCCCGAAGCGAGCTGAACCTGAGCCTCGCCCTGGCTGTGGCAGTACTCGACCGCCGCCGGCTCGGGGTCGACCCCGTGAACGTCGCCGAAGCGACGCAGCTCGCCGAGCATCGTTCCCGTGCCGCAGCCGACGTCCAGGATCCGCCGGGGGGCGGAGCCGGCCGCCGGCAAACCCGCCGCGAGCGTCGCACCGATCAGCCGCCGGCGCGCGACGAACCACCAGTGGCGGCTCTGGATCTCGGCGTACTCGGCGTAGTAGCGCTCTTCCACGGACGCTCAGCCGACGGCCGGCTGCTGGTCGGGGACCAGCTCGCGGCCCGGCGCATCCTCGGGCGAGGCGGGGCCCGCGACCCGCCGCAGGTGCTCCTGACCGGGGAAGTAGATGCGCTTCCACATCAGCGCGATCCGGCGCAGGGTCCCGGGTATGTCCGAAGCGCGGACGGTGGTCTCGCCCTCGGTCCGCGGGTAGTGCCGGACGCCCTTCTCGAGCAGGCGGAAGTTCCACTTGCGCGCCTTCGCGACCAGCTCGGCGTCGACGAAGAAGTCGTTGGACTCGATCGTGACCTTCTCCATCACCTCGCGGCGAAAGAGCTTGTAGGCGCAGTCGACGTCGCGAACCCGGACCCGGAACAGGACCCTGACGATGCGGTTGTAGATCCACGAGAGCAGCGAGCGCATGACCGTGTCGTAGCGGTACACGCGAAAGCCGACGATCACGTCCCACTCGGCCATCAGCGGCAGGAAGTGCTCGAGGTCCGCCAGGTCGAACTGGTTGTCGGAGTCGGTGTAGAAGAGCAGGTCGCCCTTGCCGTGCGCGAAGCCGGTCCGCAGCGCGGCCCCGTAGCCGCGGTTGTGCTCGTGGACCGCGAGCCGCACCTCGGGGTAGTGATCGCGGACCAGCTCGAGGGCCACCTCCCGCGTCCCGTCGGTGGAGCCGTCGTCGACGATGATCAGCTCGAAGCCGTCGACGAGATCGGGGAGCACCTCGTACGCGCGCGCGATCAAGGACCGGAGGTTCCGGCTCTCGTTGTAGGCGGGCAGGATGATCGAGATCTGTGGCGGCACGGTCGGCGATTGTAGGGACGGTTCCGGGTCGCGCGGTCGCGCGGTAATTACCCCGGGGCGGTTCCGCACACACGCACGGGCTGGCTACCGACCAGCCCGATCTGCCAGGGCCGCTCCGATCGGTCAGTCGGAATCGTCAACGTCGCCGTATCGGGGCCGCTCATCGTCCCGGCGGTGATCGGGAACGACGCGGTCGCGAAGCGCCGCGCGCTGACCGTCGTCTCCCCCGCACCGAAGGTCTCGAACTCCGCACCACCGGGCGCCAGGTCCAGCACGGCCGGAGCGCCCTCGGACGGTTCGACGCGGACGCACGCCCCGTCCGTTCGCGCCGTCGTCGGGGCGACGGGCTGAGGCGCCTGACCGGCGACGAAGGGCATCCCGTCCCCGGCGGGCATCTCGTCCCCGGGCGTGAAGGTCAGCCGCAGGGCCGCTCCGAGGGCCCGATCGGCGGCGAGGCGGGCGTACTCGGGTGCGGTGGCCAGCTCCTCGGGCGAATACGCGGGCGAGCCGTAGGCGTCGGATACCTCGAGGTAACGGCCCGCCTCGACGTAGACGAACGCGGTCTCGATCAGCTCGGGTTTGAGCAGGAAACCGGGTTCCACGGTGTCGCGGGCGATCTCGACCGCGCCGAGCCCGGCGCGCTCGAGCTCGGTCGTGTGCAGATAGCTGTCGCGGGCCTGGCGCAGATACGAGAGGTTGCTGAGCACGGCGAGCCCGGCGACCACGGTGATCGCGACGACCGCCGGACGCCGGATCTTCACGCCGCGCAGCAGCTCCGCGGCGATCAGGATGATGAAGATCGCGCCGATGTGCTGGTAGCGCGAGGCGGTCGGCTCCCGCCCGTCGCGCTCGTTGAACCCGGCCAACAGCCAGTAGCTGGCCGCGGTCGCCATGAAGACCCAGAGCCACGGCGGCACGCGCCCGAGCCGGTAGAGCCTGTATGCGGCGAGCAGGGCCGCGATCACGATCAGCGGGCGCCCCCACGCCATGGCGTCGGCCAGGACCTGGTGGCCCGGGGTGGCGAGGCCGAGCAGCGAGCCCATGCTGGAGGCGAACCCGTCGAACAGGTACAGGGGCGAGCTGACGATGTTCTCGAAGCTGATCTGCGTCTCCGCGAGATGGCCCCAGCCGAGCCACCAGAGCGCGTACGCGGCGATCGGGACAGCTGCGACGTAGGCGCGCCGGCGGCGATCGGGAGAGATCGCAACCGCAACCACGGCCCCGGCGACGAACGGGATCCCGACGCTGAACGAGAGCACCCCGACGGTGAGCAGCGCACAGGCGACCGCATCCCCTCGCCGCGTCTCGCGCTGTAACGCCAGAAACGCCCCGAGCCCACAGCTCAGCGAGATGAAGTACCCGATCTGGATCGCCCAGAGAAGGTCCTCGTAGGCCGCGCCGAGGAACACCAGCATCGCCACGGCGACGACCGACAGGTAGTCGCCGATCCGGGTTCGCAGGAGCGCGAACAGGATCACGGACGAGACGACGATCAGCAGGACCAGAGTGACACGGAACGGCACGGCCGAGGTCATCCCGAAGGTGGCGAGCAGGAACTTGTAGACGAGCGCGAGGCCGATCACCACGTTCTCGCCGTGCGGGTTCAGGTACGACTGGTCGATCGAGCCGCGGCGGTACAGCATGAACGTCCAGTCGTCGAGGAAGAAGCCGAGCCGCCAGCCGAGCGCGAGCAGCACCACCGCGGCGCTCGCGAGCACGCCCGCGAGCAGGATCAGCGCCAGATGGGCCCTCGCCCACGCGTAGAGCCCGTTCGACGTCGGTTCGCCCGGCGTCGTGGCCTGGGACGGTACGTTCACGGCGGGCAATGTAGTGGCCGGTCGCGAGCGACCCTGCCGCAGAGCCGCATCTGAACCGGCGGGCGGCGGCTAACATGCCCCCCTCGCGGCGGCGGGGGAATCGCCGCCCGACAGCCATGAGCAAAGTCGCAATCGTCACCGGCTCGGGAGGCCTGATCGGCTCGGAGTCCGTGCGCCGCCTGGTGGCGCAGGGCCTCGACGTGGTCGGGATCGAGAACGACATGCGCAGCCGCTTCTTCGGCCCCGAGGCGTCGACGGCATCGGTGACGGAGGAGCTCAAGCACGCCCACCCCGAGTTTCACTCGCACGAGCTCGACATCCGGGACGCCGACGGGATCGACCGGCTGTTCGCGCGCCACGCCGGCTCGATCGAGGTGGTCGTCCACACCGCCGCCCAGCCCTCTCACGACTGGGCGGCCCGGGAGCCGCAGACCGACTTCGGCGTCAACGCCAACGGCACCCTGAACCTGCTCGAGGCGGCGCGGGCGCACTGCCCGGACGCCCCCTTCATCTTCTGCTCGACCAACAAGGTCTACGGCGACACGCCGAACCGACTGCCCTTCGAGGACCTGCCGACCCGGCTCGAGCTGCCGGAGTCACACCGCTACCACCGCGGCATCGACACGTCGATGTCGATCGACCTCTCCACGCACTCGCTGTTCGGCGCCTCGAAGGCCGCCGCCGACCTGCTGGTGCAGGAGTACGGGCGCTACTTCGAGATGCCGACCGTGTGCTTCCGCGGGGGCTGCCTCACCGGCCCCCAGCACGCGGGGGCGAAGCTGCACGGCTTCCTCGCCTACCTGATGAAGTGCGTGGTCACCGGGACCCCGTACACGATCTTCGGCTACGCGGGCAAACAGGTCCGCGACAACATCCACAGCGCCGACCTGGTGGCGGCGTTCGAGTCCTACCGCGCGGCGCCGCGCGCGGCCGCCGTCTACAACATCGGCGGCGGCAGGTACTCGAACTGCTCGATGCTCGAGGCGATCGCCTCCTGCGAGCAGATCGCCGGCCGGGAGCTCGAGTGGGAGCTCGGCCCCGAGCCGCGGATCGGCGACCACCGCTGGTGGATCTCGGATCTGTCGCCGTTCGAAGCCGACTACCCCGACTGGTCGCTGCGCCACGGGATCGACGAGATCCTGACCGAGATCTACGAGCGAAACCTCGAGCGCTGGATGGCAGCCGTCGGCTGAGTGCCCGGCGGGCGGTCCTGCTGCTGCCTCTCGTAACGTTGAGCCCGATCGATGCCGCTCGAGGAGATCCTTTCACCGGCGCCCGAGTCCGCTGACGAGGGCGTCGCGTCGCGTCCGGTCGTAGTCGAGGTCCGCGACCTCGCGAAGTCGTTCGACATCCCCCTGCAGCGGGTCGACTCGATCAAGGAGCGGGTCCTGCACCCCTTCGCGTCCCGGGCGTCGCGTCAGCTGACCGCGCTGCGGGGCGTCTCGTTCGACGTCCACAAGGGCGAGTTCTTCGGCATCGTCGGGCGCAACGGCACCGGCAAGAGCACCCTCCTGAAGGTCCTCGCCAGCATCTACGCGGCGGACGCCGGGACGATCCGGATGGCCGGCCGGGTGGCGCCGTTCATCGAGCTCGGCGTCGGCTTCAACGTCGACCTGACCGCGCGCGAGAACGTGATTCTCAACGGCGTGATGATGGGCCTCTCGCGCGAGCAGGCCGAGGAGCGGCTCGCCGCCGTGATCGAGTTCGCCGAGCTCGAGGAGTTCGCCGAGCTGAAGCTGAAGAACTACTCCTCGGGGATGCTCGTGCGGCTCGCCTTCTCGGTGATGATCCAGGCGGACGCCGACATCCTGCTGATCGACGAGGTGCTCGCGGTCGGCGACGCGGCGTTCCAGCAGAAGTGCCGCGACGTCTTCCACGAGATGCGCTCCGACCGCACGGTGATCCTGGTCACCCACGACATGAGCGCCGTGGAGCAGTTCTGCCACCGCGCGATGCTCCTCGACCGCGGGGACATCCAGGCGATCGGCGACCCGGACGAGATCGCCCACCGCTACCTGCGGCTCAACTTCGCCGACGACACGGGCGCCGAGCACGAGGCCCACCCGGTCGCCCCCGAGGGGGCCGAGCTCCTGCTGCTCGACGCCTGGCTGGAGTGCGACGGGGAGCGCACGCACAACATCGAGCAGGGCCGCGAGCTGACGTTCCACGCCGAGTTCGAGGCGCCGACCGAGATCCCGGGCCCCAGCTTCGGCTTCGTGATCGTCAACGCCGACGCGGTCGAGGTGGGCGGCTTCCACGTCGGCATGGAGCACGCGGACGGCCACCCGGACGTCCTCGCGGCCGGGGAGCGCCTGCAGATCAAGGTCAAGCTCGCGAACCGCTTCACCGCGGGCCGCTACGCGATGCAGGCGTGGGCCTTCCGCAACCACACGCTCGCCGAGCCGCTGATCAGCCTGCCCCGCGTGCTCGACTTCGTCGTCTTCGGCACCGACGCGACCGTCGGCCTGGTCTCGATCGTCGACGGGATCGAGCTGGATACCGAGGTCCGCCCGCGCCCGGCCGGCACTCGGGAGGCCGGATCGTGAGCGTCGCGCCCGACGCGCTGGAGCTCCGCCCGGTACGGGGGCCGTCGGCGCTCGGCGGCGGCAACCGGCGGTTCTTCGAGCTGCTGTGGCTGATGGCCGTGACCGAGTTCAAGCGCACCTACTTCGGCACCGTGCTCGGCTACGTCTGGTCACTGCTCCGCCCGCTGCTCCTCTTCGCCGTGCTGCTCTTCGTCTTCACGAAGATCTTCCGGATCGGCAGCGAGGTCGTCAACTATCCCGTCCTCCTGCTGTTCAACATCGTCCTCTTCGGCTTCTTCCAGGAGTCGACGACGAGCGCCGTCACCTCGGTCGTCGCGCAGGAGGGGATCGTCCGCAAGACCCAGTTCCCGCGACTGGTGATCCCGCTCTCGATCGTGCTCACCGGGCTCATGAACCTGGGGCTGAACCTGCTCGTCGTCTTCGTCTTCATCCTCGCCTACGGAGTCGACCCGACCTGGACCTGGCTGCTGCTGCCGGTCGTGCTGCTCGCCCTCGCGGTCCTCACGACGGCGGTCTCCATGCTGCTCTCGACGCTCTACGTGCGCTTCCGCGACCTGCTGCTGATCTGGACCGTGGCGGCGACGATGCTCTTCTACGGGACGCCGATCCTCTACCCGATCGAGATCGACACCACGGAGGGCTTCCGGGCCCTGCTGATGGCGAACCCCCTGGCGGTGATCCTCGAGCAGGCGCGGGTCTGGGTCATCGACCCGACCGCCCCGACGGCCGTCGAGGCCGCGGGCGGGGTCGCGCGCCTGATCCCGGCGGCGCTGATCTTCGCCGGCGCCTGCGTGCTCGGCTGGCGCGTCTACAACCGCCAGGCGCCGCGCATCGCCGAGGCGCTCTAGAGCCCGGGGTTGTTCAGGCGACCGCCGGCTGGCGCGGCACCGAGTGTCGAGTTCCTTTCGCTATCCGCACGAAAGTCGACGCTCACCTCGCGATTGGCTCGCGCGCGGGGGGACGCGCGTCCGCCTAATACCGCGAGAAGAGGTTGACCGAGCCGATGCGACGCATCGGATACGAGTCGTACGGCACCGACCCGCGCCATTGGTTGTGGGCCTCGGCCGAGACCAGATAGGTCTCGGGATCGAGCTCCATCTCCGAGATCGTGCGCTCGAGCAGACCCGAGTCGAGCCCGGAGGCGGCGACGATTCGCTCGAGCCCCTCGCGGTGCGCGTCGGCACCCCAGCCGGCCAGCACGTGGTCGACGGCGTGGATCGAGCAGCCGCCGCGCTCGCGCAGGATCTCGGCGGACCCGGCGATCACGTCGTCGATCGCCTCGACCGGCACGTGCTCGAGCACCGAGATCGAGTAGACGCAGTCGAAGGCGCCCCCGAGGCCCTGCCCCGGCGGGAACTGGTCGCGGACGAAGCGCAGGTCGGGATAGGCGGCGGTGAAGCGGCTGTACTCGCGGGGGCCGTTGCCGCTGCCGTCGTAGGGGTCGACGACGACGACCTCGTAGCCGAGGCGGGACAGCAGGCCGGCGACCAGCGGCTCGCCGGCGCCGATCTCGACGAGGCGCGAGCCCCGCGGGACGCTCGCCAGGACCGCCTTCACCATCCAGCACCGCTGGGCGTTCTTCATGTCGCCGCTCGCCGCGGCGAGCCCGGGCATGGTCTCCGTCGAGTCGGTGAAGTCGCGCACGGTCTCATAGCCGATCGGGTCGAGGTCGCCCGAGCCCTCGTAGAGCTCCCGCAGCGGCCACAGCTCGGCGTCGGAGAGCGCGGCGACCGAGGCGTTGGGCGAGGCCGGCTCGGTGACCGTGAGGTCGTCGGGCTCGCCGATCCGCTCCTTGATCCGCCGCCGCGCGGCGGCGCGGGCGCGACGGGCGAAGTTGAGTGCTCGCGAGCCGGCCATCGGTCAGGCCGCGACCGGGGCGGGCTCGGACGGCGCCGGGGCGTCGGTGGCGACGCGGCGCAGGAAGCCGCCGAGGGCGAGCGAGTTGCGCTCCCAGTCGAGCTGTTCGAGCGCGAAGCTGCGGGCGCCGTCGGCGAGGCGCCCGCGGAGCTCGGCGTCGTCGAGCAGCTCCTCGACCCGGGCCGCGATCTCGAGCCCGTCGCCGTGGCGCAGCAGGAGCGCGCTGCGGCCCTCGACGAGGTCGTGGCCGATGTTGCAGTCCGGCAGGACCACGGGCCGCCCCATGGCCAGGAACTCGGGCAGCTTCGAGGGCAGGCGATAACGGTTGAAGTCGTCGGCGGCGCCCGGCTGTACGAAGGCGTCGGCCAGCGCCAGGTAGCCCGGGATCTCGCGCCAGCCGACGGAGCCGAGCTCGATCACGCCCTCGCGCAGGGCGCCGAGCGAGCGCGGGTCGACGCCGCCGAGCTCGGTCTCGCCCAGGCGGACGAGGCGGACCTTGCGGCCGCGCCGCTGGAGCAGCTTGACGCCGAGGTAGAGGCTGAGCATCTCGTGCTGGTTGGCGTAGTGGACGGTGCCGTGGTAGACGATCACGAACTCGTCGGGGCCGATGCCCAGCGCCTCGCGGCGCAAGCGGGGGCTCGAGATCCGGGCGGAAGCGCTCGGAGTCGATCCCCGGGCGGGCCAGATGGTGCGGGCGGCCGGCGTGGTTGAACTCGTTCAGCTCCTCGGTGATCACCGTGATCCCGGCGGCGCCGCGCATGAACCGCTCCGAGCGCGCCGGATGGATCAGCGTCGGCGGGCTGATCCGATCCTGCTCGGCGAGCGAGAGGCGGGCGACCTCGTCGAACGGACGGCCGACCGCGGCGCCGTAGAGGTGCCACTCGTTGTCCTCGAGGTGGACGACGTACGGGGCGCGGAGGCGGCGGGCGAAGCTCTCCGTCGCCACGCGCACGTTCTCGCGCGGGGTCCACGCGAGCACCACCGTCGGCTCCGCGGCGCGCCGGCACTGCTCGAGCACCACCGGCAGGTCGTGGTGGGTGACGCAGTCGAAGCTCGGCTCGCCGACCTCGCGGATCGTGCTCGGGTCGCCGACCCCGGCGGCGAGGGTGACGTGCCAGCCGACCTCGGTCAGGTCGTTGCCGAAGTGAAACGCCTGGATCGCGCTGTTGATGTTCAGCGGGCCGAAGTAGACGATCACCAGCCGCATCGGCTCGGGCGGGCTCTGCTCCCGGGGATCGGTGGCCATCAGCCGACCGCGAACGCGGCCCGGTCCCGGAGGAAGTTGGGGTTGTAGAACGGGTCGCCGCGCTCAAGCTGCTCGTACCAGCGGTCGACGAACAGCGCCCGGTCGACGATGTCGAGCGACTCGCGCCTCGAGGCCGGGGTCTCGTGGACGACGACCCGAGGGCGGGCGGCGTAGACGACCCCGCCGCCGAGCGATCGCAGCCGCTGGCAGAGGTCGAAGTCCTCATAGCCGGTGGCGTAGTTCTCCTCGAACCCGCCGGCGCGCTCGAAGGCCGAGCGCTGGACGCAGAGGAAGTCGCCGCGCAGCGCCGAGACGTCGCGCGCGCAGACCAGCGAGCCGTAATAGCCGTCGGCGTCGGCGTCGAGGCCGGCGAGCATCGGCAGCGCCGGGTGGTCGAGCCCGACCGCGACCCCGGCCGCCTCGGTGCGCCCGTCGGGGCGCGCGAGCAGCGGTCCGGTGGCGACCACGCCGGGTAGCCGGGCGCAGAGCAGCAGGCGGCCCAGCGAATCCGGTTCGACGACCTCGGCCGCGTCGGAGCAGAAGATCAGCCACTCGCCGCTCGCCCTCGCCGCGCCCAGGTTGGAGGCCCGCGAGCGGCTGAAGAGCCGATCGCCGGCGGGCACGACCTCGACCCGCTGCGCGACGTCGTCGGGCACCGCGGCGCCCTCGGGGGCGACCACGATCACCTCTCCAGGCGCCGGGGACGAGACCTCCAGCAGCGACCCGACCAGGCGCGAGAGGCTCCGCGGATCCCCGCGCCAGGGGACGATCACGCTCACCGAGGCCGCGGGCTCGCTCCCCTCGCGGGCGGCGAGCTCGGCGCGGTGCGGGATCGCGCGGTGGGGGACGGCCCGCGCGTCGACGCCGATCCGCTCCAGGTGCTCGCTCACCGCCCGTGCCTGCAGCTCCTCCACGCCCTGCTTCTGCTCGGTGCCGGCGGCGATGCTGCCGGGGATCGCGCGCCAGTGGTAGAGGATCCGCGGGATGTGGTGGATGCGCTCGGTGCGCTCGCTGATCCGCAGCATGAACTCGAAGTCCTGGATCGTGTCGAAGGCCGTGTCGAAGCCGCCGACCTCCTCGCAGAGCGAGCGACGGACGACCAGCAGATGCCCGATGTACATCGCCCCGAGCGCGTAGGTCGGCGACCAGTCGGGCTTGAAGAACGGGTCGCCGCGGGTGCCGTGGGCGGTGAGCTTGTCGGAGTCGGAGTAGACGACGTCGAGCTCGGGGTCTGACGTCAGCGCCTGGACCACCCGCAGCAGCGCGTCGCTCGGGAGCACGTCGTCGTGGTCGAGGAAGGCGACGAACTCGCCGCTCGCCCGCGCCAGCGCGGCGTTGGTCGCGGCCGAGATCCCCTGGTTGCGCTCGAGGTGGGTGACCTCGATCCGCTCGTCCTCGTGCGCGCAGCGGTCGAGCAGGGGCCGGAGCTCGGCGCGGCGCGAGCCGTCGTCGGCGATCCGCAGCTCCCAGTCGGGGTAGACCTGAGTGCGGACCGAGTCGATCGCCTCGCGCAGGTAGCGCGGCTCCGTCTCGTAGGCGGGCATGACGATGGAGATCAGCGGCCGCGCCGGCAGCGCCCGCGCCTCCTCGAGCGCGGCCCGGCGAGCCCGGCCGCCGGAGGTCAGCCTGGGCCTGCGAAGGCGACGACGCATCAGCCCGGCTTCGGGGACTGCGTCCGCCTGCGCAGGCGGTCGGCGAGCCGCAGGGGCCGGGTCAGCTGCCAGCTCATCGAGCGCTCGTATCGCGCCTTGGTCTGGAGCACGATCAGCTCCAGCTCGGCGATCCGCATCTCCTTGCGCATCAGCTCGCGGTGAAACTGCTCGCGCTGGATGTCGAGCTCGCTGGGCGACATGGGGCGCATAGTAGAACCAACACCCGGGACCGTACGGATGACTCGGCGCCCGCGATCGGCGAGCACGGCGCCGCTACCACCAGACGGTCGTCTCGATCCCTTCGAGCTCTGAGACAGGGGTCGTGTAGACGCCCGAGGAGAGGTACTTCCACCCGTCGTCGGGCACCAGGAAGACGACGTTGCCGCCGTCGAGCTCGGCGGCGATCCGGACGCAGATCGCGGCCACGGCACCGGCCGAGACGCCGGCGAACAGGCCCTCTTCATGCAGGAGCTTCTGGGTCCACACGATCGCGTCGCGGTTCGCGACCATGATCTTCCGGTCGAGCACCGAGAGATCGATGATCGGCGGGATGAAGCCGTCGTCCAGCGAGCGCAGCCCCTGGACGAGCTCGCCCTGCATCGGCTCGGCGGCGATGATCTTCGTCTCCGGGTCGGCCTCCTTGAGCCTGCGCCCGACGCCCATCAGCGTGCCGCCCGTTCCGAGGCCGGCGACGAAGGCCGTGACCTCGTCGAGCTCGTCGAGGATCTCGACGGCCGTGCCGTGGTAATGGGCACCCGGGTTGGCCTCGTTCCCGTACTGGTAGGGCATGTAGTACGAGGCGTCGGCGGCGCCCATCTCCAGCGCCAGCTCGACCGCTCCGTTGGAGCCCTTCGGCCCCTCGGAGTAGACGATCTCGGCGCCGAACATGCGCAGCAGCTGCGAGCGCTCCTCGGTGACGTTGTCGGGCATCACCGCCTTGAACGGGTAGCCCTTGCGCTTGCAGATCATCGCCAGCGCGATCCCGGTGTTGCCCGACGTCGGCTCGAGGATCGTCTGGCCGGGCGCGATCGCGCCCTCGGCCTCGGCCTTCTCGATCATCGCCTTGGCGACCCGGTCCTTGACCGACCCGGTCGGGTTGCGGCCCTCGAGCTTGGCGAAGATGCGCACCTCCGGCCGCGGCGCCAGCCGCGGCAGCTCGACCAGCGGCGTGTTGCCGACGGCCTCGATCAGGTTGCCGTAGCGACCGCCGCAGGGGCGATTGAGCGTCGGCTCGAGCATGCTTTAGAAAGTGTAGTGAGGTCCGGAAGGCGCGAGCGGTGCCTCGCTCCCGGTATTCGGGAGCGAGGCGCCGCTCGGTGAGTGGGTGAGGGCGAGGCGGTTACCTTCTCGCACGTGTCCCCCACCCCCGCCACGACCCTCGCCCGGCTGCTCGCCGCCGGGCCGCCGCTCGACGAGGACGAGTGGTCGCTCGGGCGCCCGGAGCTGGAGGTCGTGCTCGCGGAGCTCGACGCCGGGCGCCGCGAGGTGGTCGAGTGCGGGTCGGGGCTGAGCACGGTCCTGATCGCGCGCCGGCTGCGCGAGCTCGGGGGCGGGCGCGTTCACAGCCTCGAGCACGAGCCGGGATGGGCCGCCTCGTGCCGGCAACAGCTCCGCCGCGAGGGTCTCGACGACCTCGCCACGGTGATCGAGGCGCCGCTGGCGCCCCACCCGGCCGCGACGCCCGGTTGCAACTGGTACGGGCGCGTCGCGCTCGCTCGCCTCCCCCGCTCCGGCGTCGACCTCCTGCTGGTCGACGGCCCGCCGGCGGGAACACCGGAGATCGAGCGCAGCCGCTATCCCGCCCTGGTCGAGATCGGCCCCCGCCTGGGGCCCGGCGCCACGGTGCTTCTCGACGACGCGCGCCGCACCGGCGAGCGCTGGGTGCTCGAGCGTTGGCGCGCCGAGCATGGCCTCGCATTCGACCTCGTCCCGCGCACCGAGCTCGCGCACGTGTATTTTCCGCTGGTAATGGGGTAACGCAGACGGCCGCGCCGGTCGTCGAGAGGAGACATGACGTAATGAGAGGAACTCGGCTCTGGATCGTGATCGCGCTCGTCGCGGTCTTCGCGCTCGGGCTTGTGGCCGCCGGATGCGGAAGCGATGACGACAGCTCCGACACGACGTCGGCCAGCGCGGGCAGCGGCGTCGAGACGATCTCCGAGGGCACCCTGCTGATCGGCACCGACGCGCCGTATCCGCCATTTGAGATCGGAACGCCCAACGACTCCGACTTCAGTGGCTTCGACGTCGACGTCGGCAACGAGATTGCCGAGCGGATCGGCCTGACGCCCGAATTCCAGGACACGTCGTTCGACACGATCTTCCGCAACACCGCCGCCGGCCAGTTCGACATCGCGGTCGCCGCCTCGACGATCACGCCGGGGCGCCAGAAGACGGTCAACTTCTCCGATCCCTACTACGAAGCGCAGCAGGGACTCGTCGTACCCGAAGGCTCGGACATCGCCGGGCCCGAGGATCTCTCGGGGCTGATCGTCGCCGCGCAGGACGGGACCACCGGTGAGACCTTTGCAAACGACGAGACGGACGCCGCCGAGGTGCGCGGCTTCCCCGAGGGCCCGGATGCGATCGCCGCTGTGGTCACCGGACAGGCCGACGCCTCGATCGTCGACGAGCCGGTCTCCGTCGACGCGGTCGACAAGACGCCGGGGATCGAGCTCGCGGCCACGATCCCGACCAACGAGCTCTACGGGATCGCGATCTCGAAGGAGAACCCCAGCCTGCTCGAGGCCGTGAACGGGGCGCTCCAGGAGATGAAGGACGACGGGACGATCCAGGGCCTGTACGACAAGTACCTCGGCGGCGCCAAGGCGCCCGAGTCGGTGCTCACCGGCACCACGCAGAACCCGGGCTAGAGCCACACGCCGGCAGCGAACTCGAGAAGGGGCGCCCCGTTGGCGCCCCTTCTGTTTGTGGATAGCCTGCGCCCGACCCCGGCCAAGGAGTGCGGATGGACTTCATCGTCAACTACTACTTCGACTTCAAGAACTACGTGTTCTCGGATGGGAACTTCTCGTCGATCCTGGCCGGGTTCTGGGTGACGCTCAAGCTCTCGATCCTGTCCGGGGTGCTGTCCCTGACCTGGGGGTTGATCCTCTCCATCCTGCGCCAGCTACCCGGGCGGGCCCTGGCGCCCATCCGCTGGCTGACGATCGCCTATATCGACGTCTTCCGCGGCATCCCGCTGCTGCTCGTGCTCCTGCTCGTCTCCGGGGTCTCCGTCTTCGGGGCCCCGATCGGCGGCGAGGTGTTGCCGAAGTGGCTGGCGACGCCGAACTGGCTCGGTGAGGGCTCGCCGTTCTGGTATGGCGTTATCGGGCTCACGCTGACCTACGGCGCCTACATGGCGGAGGTCTACCGGGCCGGGATCGAGTCCGTCCCGGGCGGGCAGATGGAGGCCGCGCGGTCGCTGGGCATGAGCCACACCCAGGCGATGCGTTTCGTGATCGTCCCGCAGGCGGTGCGCCGGGTGATCCCTCCCCTGCTGAATGACTTCATCGCGCTGATGAAGGACACCTCCCTGGTCGTGATTCTCGGCGCGACCGAGGTGGTCCAGGCGGGTCGCGACATCCAGTCCGAGACGTTCAACGGCTCCGGCCTGACGATGGCCGCGATCCTGTTCCTGATCGTGACCATCCCGCTCGCCCGGCTGGTGGACTGGTTGATCGCGCGCGAGCGGCGCAAGGTCGGTCGCGGTGGCAGCGATGACCAGGAGGCCATCCCGGCCGATCCAGCGTTCGGCGGCGGCGGCGGGGTGACGGTATGAGCGCCGACGCCGATCCCGTCGCCGTGGACGGTGGCGCGCTCCTCTCCCTCGAGGGGGTCAGCAAGCGGTTCGGCAAGCTGGAGGTGCTGCGCGGGCTGAGCCTCGACGTCGATCGCGGCGAGGTCGTCTGCGTGCTCGGCCCAAGCGGCTCGGGGAAGTCGACGCTGTTGCGCTGCATCAACCTGCTCGAGCCGCCCGAGGGCGGCCGGATCCTGATCAACGGCCACGAGATTACCGGCGACGACCCCGCCTACGGGATCGACTACGTCCGCCAGCGTGTCGGGCTCGTGTTCCAGCAGTTCAACCTCTTTCCGCACAAGTCGGCGCTCGAAAACGTCCGGCTCGCCCAGGAAAAGGTGCTGGACCGCTCCGGGCAAGAGGCGACGGAGAAGGCGCGGTCGCTCCTCGCGCGAGTTGGCCTGTCCGAAAAGGAGGGCGAGTACCCCGAACGCCTCTCCGGCGGGCAGCAGCAGCGAGTGGCGATCGCCCGCGCCCTGGCGATGGACCCGAGCATCATGCTCTTCGACGAGGTCACCTCGGCGCTCGACCCGGAGCTGGTCAAGGAGGTGCTCGACGTGATGCGCGAGCTCGCCGACGAGGGGATGACGATGATCGTGGTCACCCACGAGATCGGCTTCGCCCGCGAGGTCGGCAGCCGGGTGGTGTTCATGGACGGCGGGGTGATCGTCGAGCAGGGGCCGCCGGCGCAGGTGCTCGACAACCCCCAGCAGGAGCGAACGCAGCGGTTCCTGGGGCTCGTGCTCGAGCACTGAGGGCTCGGCGGGAGACCCGGGCCGGATGGACACCGCGGCGACCACTTAGGATCTTCGGCGGGGCCGGACCGCCCCGAGGGGAGCAGATGCCAAACCACCACGGCTGGACCACAACCCACTCTCTGGACAGCTTCGACTGCACGCTCGCGAACCTGCGCGAGATCGTCTTCGAATGCCTCGACGCGGCCGGGGCCCGCTCGGTCGCCGAGATCGGCGCCGAGCACGGGTTGTTCACGAGCGAGCTGCTGGCCTGGGGCGATCGCGTCGGGGCGACCCGGATCTCCGCGATCGACCCGGAGCCGCGCCGGCGCCTGCGCGAGCTCGCCGAGCGGCGTCCCGAGCTCGAGCTGATCGTCGACACCAGCCGCGCGGCGCTGCCGGAGCTGGAGCTTCCCGACGCCGTGATCGTCGACGGCGACCACAACTACTTCACCGTCAGCGAGGAGCTGCGCGGGATCGACGCGAAGGCGGGCGGAGCGCCGGCGCCGCTCGTCCTCCTGCACGACATCGGCTGGCCCCTCGCCCGGCGTGACAGCTACCACGATCCCGAGCGGATCCCGGTCGCCTACCGCCAGCCCTTCGCCGAGCAAGGGTTCCTCGTCCCGGGCGAGTCCGGCCTCACCGAGCGCGGGCTCTACTACGAGCGGATCGCGAGCCAGGCCGGCGGCCCCCGCAACGGCGTCCTCACCGCGGTCGAGGAGTTCGTCGCCGAGCGCCCGCACCTGCGCCTGGCGATCGCCGCGCCGTTCTTCGGCCTCGGGGTGCTCTGGGACGAGCGCGCGCCCTTCGCCGAGCGGCTCGCCGCCACGGTGGCCCCCTGGGACCGCAACCAGCTGCTCGAGCGGATGGAGACCAAGCGCGTCTACCACCTGGTCGCCGAGTTCGAGAACCTGCAGCGGGTCGACAGGCTGCGAACCGCCGACTACGTCCACCGTTACCGGCTGATCGGCCGCCTGCTGCCGATCCTCGACTCGAGCGCGTTCGCGGTCGCCGAGCGGCTCTCGGCGGTCAAGCAGCGCGGGCGCCCGAACGTCTCACGCGCCGACCTCGCCGCGCTGCTCGACGATCTCGCCGCCGACGACATCGACGTCGACCACCTGCGCGCCCACCCCGAGCCCTCGCCCGACGACTACGTAGTCCGCGCGGTCGAGGAGGACGAGGCTCCCCAGGCGCCGCGCCCGGCGATCCCGGGTCCCGGCCCGTCGGACCTCGCTAGCGAGACCTCCTGACCCGGGCGCCAAGCCGGCGCAGCGGCTCGGTCCAGGTCCAGCTCGAGGTGCGCCAAGTCGTCATCAGCTTGCCCCGGGCGTCGTTTCGCTGCAGCTCGGCGGCGCCCATGCGCAGGCGATAGGCGGAGGCCTCGGCCTCGGCGCGAAGCGCCCGCCGGCGCCAGTCGCCCTCCCCCGCGCCGCCGTCGAGCCGTCCCTCCCACTTCTCGGCGAGAGCGACGTGTGCCTGGATGAACTCCTCCGGGTCGGGCAGCAGGTCGAGCGAGTGGTGGTGGACGACGCGCAGGTCGGCGGTGACGACCTTGCGCCCGGCCGCTCGCGCCTGGAGGCAGATGTCGACGTCGTAGCCGTGGCGTCGCGCGAGCTGCTCGTCGAAGCTCAGGTTGCGGACCGCCCAGGGCGAGAGCACGATCAGGCAGCCGTCGATCGCGTCGACCTCGCCGGTGCCGACGTAGCCGCGCCTGTCGTCGGGCCGCCACGAGATCCCCGGGATCTCGCCGCCGCCCCCGAACTCCTCGTAGCGCTGGGTCAGCGACGCCCAGGTGACCGAGCCCTCCCACCAGGCGAGGCTGCGAACGCCGATCGCTCCCGCGCAGCCGGCGACCGCGACGGAGTCGTCGGCGAGCGCCTCGCGAACCACGGTCGAGAACGCGGGATCGACGATCTCGACGTCCTGGTGCACGAGCACCAGCGCCTCCAGGTCCTCGCGCTCGCCCGCGCGCGTGCACAGCAGGTTGTAGTTGCGGGCCACCGAGCCCGCGCTCGGCTGTGCCACCAACTCGGCGCCGGGCTCGGCGTCGGTCAGGCGCCGAATCCCGGGCTCGGCGCAGCGCGCGAAGGTCTCGCCGTCCGTTACCGCGCAGCCGTAGAGGATCATCGGTTCACCCGTACCTTGAAGAACTCGACCTCGAACGTGTCGGGACCCGAGCCGAAGCCGCCGTCCTTGCCGAGCGTGATCGTCGCCGGGTTCGGGGCCAGCGCGAACGGCGCCGGGAAGTCCAGGCCCGGCGGCGCCGAGATCAGGAGGCCGTCGGCGGCGTTCGGCCCGACCAGCCGGTAGACGCGGTCGTCGAGGCCGATGAGGCGGCGGACGTCCTTGTAGAACGTCGTCCGCAGCCGGCCGAGGCCGCTCGGCGCGAGTCCCTCGATGCGCGCGAACAGCAGCTCGTCCGGCCCGGTCCGCGGGACCTCGATCGGCTCGTTGTAGCGCCCCTCCACCGTCTCCGGCGCGACCTCCGGACCGCAGCGGTCGGGCGCGCGCTCGAGCACCTGGTAGCGGTCGGTGGTGCGAACGGCGCGAAAGCCGCAGAGCAGGCCGCGGGTCGTCGCCGGGGCGTCGAAGGGCGCGTAGCGGCCGTCGATCGAGGCGTTCGGCACCCCGTCGAGCCCGAGATGGCGGAGCACGAGGTCGGGCCCGTCGGAGGCGGCGAGCGCCTCGGCGTTGATCTGGTCGAGCTCAGGCGTGTAGGCCCCGTAGGACTGGAAAACGGGCAGCGGGCGCCAGTCGAGGTCGTAGGCCCAGGCGGCGGTTGCCTCCCACGGCTCGATCGCGACGCTGCCGCGCTCGAGTGCGGCGAGGGTGCGCCGGTCGAGCGCGTACTCGCTGCGCGCCGCGGCCCTGGTCGCCTCCGCGACCTCCTCGCGGCGGCCGGGGTCGAGCCCGTCGCGGAGCTGGTCGAATGCATCTTCCACGTCGGCGAGCGGCGTGTAGACGTCGCGCTCGGCGCGGCCGGTGAGCGGCGCCGCGAGCAGGCTGAAGCCCACGATCGCCGCCGCGGCGGCGAACCGCTCGCCGCCCTGCCAGCGCAGCGCTAGCAGCGGCGCGGCGAGGATCGCGACCAGGGTGAGGATGTGGCCGACGTCGTGGCGGACGAAGCCCTGCTTGACCGTGACCAGGCAGAGCGCGGCGATCACCAGCAGCGATCCCACCCGCGAGGCGACCGGCTGGCGGCGGGTCGTCCACGCCGTCGCCGCGAGCACGGTCGCGATCATCGCCGCCGCGGCGATCCAGTCCCATTCGACCGCGCCGGCCTCGGTCCCCATCGCCGCCGAGTAGCCGCTGACGACCTCGAAGGAGGCGCGGGCGAAGTCGTCGACATCCGCCAGGCCCTGGCCGGATGCGAGCCAGAGCACGATCCCCGTGACCACGAAGGCTGCGGCGAACTCGGCCAGGCCCCGCAGCCGGCGACCGGGCATCGCGATCACCGCGATCGCGATCAGCCCCATGGCCTCGATCCCGATGTTGAGCTTCACCAGCACCTCGAGCGCCGCGAACGCGCCGCCGCCCAGGGCCAGCAGCCGCGGGACCCAGCCGGGGCGGTCGGGCTCGAGCGCGACGAGGCACCAGACGATCGCGATCGAGATCGGCACCGCCTCCGCCCCGGTGATCGCGCAGACGGCGTACGCGAGCACGGCGCCCGCGGCAAGGCCGAAGCTGCGACGGGCCGCCCAGAGCAGGCTGGTCGCGAGCGCGAACCGTGCGAGGGCCGTGTAGAGGACGCCCAGGGTCGCGGTCCAGTCGCCGGCCACCGAGGGCTGCTCGAGGAAGCCGAGCGGTCCGTAGGTCCAGACGAGCTCGGTCCCCTGGTCGAGCCCGAGCCGGGCCGCGAGGTTCACACCGTTGACGCCGGAGGGGTCGAGACCCGCGGCGACGCCCAGCGGCAGCAGCTCCCAGGTCGCGAGCGCGATCAGGGCTCCGAGGACGGGGACGATCCACGCTGAGCCCGCGACCCCGCGCAGGCGGGCGGCCACCGGGCCGCCGTCAGTCGACGCCTGGTCGCTGAGCACGCGGGGACGCTACCCGCTTATCTAGCCTCCGAGGGATGTCGACCGAGGCCTGGGGAGAGCCGCGCGCGCGGGCCGACGGGCTCGCCGTCTGGCTCCGCGCCCCGATCGACGAGCCGGCGGCGGCCGGCGAAGGGTCGGCGACCTTCGTGCATGGCGCGGCGGTGCACGAGCGGCGGCGGATCCGGCGGGTCGAGCTGGTCGCCGGCGGGGCGCCGGTGGTCGCGATGGCAACCGGGATGCCGTCGCCGACGCTCGCGCTGGAGCTCGGGTCGCCGGCTGCCGCGAGGTCGATCTTCTGGGGCGTCGTGCCGCTGCCCGGGACGGGCCCTCCGGACAGCGAGCTCGAGCTCGTCGCCACCCTGGACGGCGGCGCGGTGGAGCGCATCGGGCTCGGGCCGGCCGCGCGCCGGGCGCCCGCGGCGGGCGGCGAGCCGGCGGGGGCGAGCGTCGCGATCTGCCTGGCCACCTACGAGCCCCCGCCCGAGCTGCTCGAGCGCCAGCTCGATTCGCTGCGCGCCCAGACCCGCTCGGACTGGGTCTGCGTGATCAGCGACGACGCCTCGGGCCCGGAAGCGTCCGCGGCCCTCGAACGACTGGCGGACGGCGACCCGCGCTTTCGCCTCAGCCGCGCACCGGTGCGCGCGGGCGCCTACGGGAACTTCGCCCGGGCGCTGGCGATGGTCCCGCCCGACGCCACCTACGTCGCCCTCTGCGACCAGGACGACCGCTGGTACGAGCACAAGCTCGAGACCCTGATCGGGGCGCTCGGCGACGCGACGATGGCGTTCAGCGACATGCGCTTGACCCGGCCCGACGGATCGCCGATCTCCGACACGTACTGGACGGCGCGGCTGCCGAACCACGAGAGCTTCGCCTCGCTGCTGCTCGGCAACTCGGTCAGCGGAGCCGCGGCCCTGTTCCGGCGCGAGCTGCTCGACCGGGCGCTGCCGCTGCCGCCGCGCGTGGGCAACCTCTACCACGACCACTGGCTGGCGCTGGTGGCCGCGGCGACCGGCAGGATCGCCTACGTCGACAGGCCGCTCTACGACTACGTCCAGCACGCGGACGCGGTGATCGGCCACGCGGGCGCCAACCGCGGCGTCGACGGCGGGTCGCTGCGCCGCCTCGCGGCGCTGCGCGGACAGCGGCCCGGACGCCTGCGAGCGGAGTGGCGCCGGATCTACTTCGCCGAGTACTGCCGGATGGCGCTCACCGCGGTCGCGCTCGAGCAGCGGCTCGGCGCCTCGATCGACCGCGACCGGCGCCGGACCCTGGAGCGGGCGCCGGCGCTCGACCACTCACCCGCCGCGGTCTCGTGGCTGGCGACTCGCCAGCTTCGCCGCCTGGTCCGCGACGACACCGGCGGCAGCGAGGCGGGGCTCCTGCGCGGGCTCGCGTGGCGACGGGCCCTGCGCCTGAGCTCGGAGGGCGAACCGCTCGACGACGCCGACCTGCCGGCCGGGATCGTCGGCGTCGACCCCTCGCCGGCGATCGAGCCGGTCGTCTAGCCAGCGTCAGTCCTCGAGCGTCTCGGCGACCGCGCGTTGAAATCCGGCGAGGCTGTGGGCCGGGGTGAGCCGGGTGGCGACGATCTCGCGCGCCCCTTCGACCAGCCGCGCCGCCAGCTCGGGCTCCGTCAGCGCCCGGACCACGGCGTCGGCGAGCTCGCGCGGTTCCTCCGGGTCGACGATCAGCGCCGAGCGCCCGTCGCGCAGGAGCTCGGGGATCGCGCCGACGCGGGTGACGACCGCGGGCCGGCCGGCGATCGCGGCCTCGAACGGCACCCGGCCGAAGGGCTCGTTGAAGCGGGCCGGGTTGACGATCACGTCGGCGGCCGCGTAGACGTCGGCGACCTCCTCGAAGTGGCCGGCGACGATCACCGCGTCGCCGATCCCGAGCTCCTCCACCAGCGCGAGGAGGCGGTCGCGGTAGGCGAGATCCTGGGGCCTCGGGAACGGATCTCCGGCAAGCACGTAGCGCGCCTCGGGCAACCGGGCGAGGATCGAGGGCATCGCCCGCAAGAGCACGTCCTGGCCGCGACCCTCGGTGAGATAGCCCACCGACGCCAGCACCGGCGCCTCCGGCCCGATCACGAAGCGCTCCCGCAGCCCGGCGCGGTCGCCGTGCGAGTAGCGCTCTCCGACGGGCGGGTAGACGGTCTCGACCGTCGACGAGGACTCGATGAACTGGCCCGCAACGGTCTCCGAGCAGGCGATGATCACCGCCGCGAGCCGCGAGGTGAGCACCGCGAGGGCGCGGCTGGCGAGCGCCCGCACGGCGCCGCCGCGGAAGCCCCGGTCGAAGAGCTCGCCGCAGTAGACGAGCGCCGGCACCCGCTCGAGACGGGCCGCGATCGGGACCGCCGGCAGCATCGTCGTCACCGAGATCACCAGCTCCGGCCGGCGCTCGCGGATCACCCGCCGGAAGACCGCGACCTCGTGCCAGAGGCGTCGCAGCTCGCGCGCGAGCCCGAGCAAGCCGGGCTCCGGCGCGGTCAGCGCCTCGTAGTCGAGCTGGATCACCCGGGCGTCGTCGCCGAGCACGTCGGCGACGTGCCCCGGGCCGGGGATGACCACGTCGAGGGTCCCCTGGCCGGCGAGCCACGAGAGCTCGGCCTCCAGCGAGCGCGACGGGCCGCTGGTCCCGGCGAGGTGGAAGACGGCGAGCGTCCGCAGGCCGGGCGCGGCCGCGTCCCGGGCGCGCAGGCGCGAGCGGCGTCGGGCCCGGCGGCGCAGGGTCGCGGCGGCGCCCGCTCCGTCGAGGCCGATCGCGGTCGGGTAGCGCTCGAGCTCGACCGCACCCCGGTAGCCGCGCACCCGGCCGCGGACGCCGGAGACGTTGCGGTCGAGGATCGCCTGCCCGGCGCACAGGACTCCCTCGCGAACGAGCACCGGGCCGAGCCGGCGGGCATTGAGGACCTGCCACTTGCGGAGCACGTATCCGCGCCCGTAGCCCATCAGGTAGTTCTTGCGCGCCGAGCCGGAACCGAGCGTCGCCGAGTGCTCGTGATCGCCGAGCGCGTCCGGGGCCAGCGCGCAGCGCAGCCCCAGCCGGCGCAGGCGGATCACCAGGTCGACGTCCTCCCAGTAGGCGAACAGCCGCTCGTCGAAGCCCCCGACCGAGAGGAAGGTCGCGCGATCGAACGCCGCCGCCGCCGCCGATGGCCCGATCGGGTCGGCGACGCCGATCGCCAGGCGCGAGAGCGGCTCGCCGTTCAGGTAGTCGAAGACGAGCAGGGTTCGATCGAGCTCCATCCCGGCGCTGTCGATCAGCGACGGATCCTGCCAGTCGCGCATCACCCCGGCCGCCATCACGATTCCGGCCCCGGGGTCGATCGGCGCCGTGATCCGCTCGACGAACCCGGGATCGCAGACGCAGTCGTCGTTGAGCAGCACGAGCAGGTCGCCGTCGGCGCGCTTCGCCCCGATGTTCACCGCCCGGGTGTAGCCGGCGTTCTCGGGCAGGCGCACCACCTCGACCCCGTCGATCCCGGCGCAGGTCCGCCCCACTCCGTCGCCGGACCCGTTGTCGACGACGATCACCTGTGCCTCACCGCCGGCAACCGAGCGCAGCATGCGCTCGAGCCGCTCCCCGCCGAGCGTCGGCACGACCACGGTCGCCGCGCCCGCGGAGCTCACGGGACCCTCGCCTCGACGACGATCGAGCCCCCGCGGCGGGCGAGCCCGGCGGCGAGCTCGGCGAGTACCGCCACCGGGGCGAGCAGCGGCCCGGCGACCGCGGTCACCGCGAGATCGAGCAGCCGGGTCGACCTGCTCGCCTCGCCGAGGTCGCGCTTGAGCAGCCGGAAGGCGAAGTCGCGCTCGACCGTGAGCCGGTTGAGCAGCGTCTGCCACATGCCGAGCGGGTTCTGCTCGATCAGCAGGTGGCGGACGGCGACGGGCCTGTATCCGGTGCGCTCGAGCAGCGCCGAGGCACCCGCGGCGGTCAGGTGGGTGCGGTGGCGGGGCACGTCCTGATGAAACCACCGATCGCCCCCGATCCGGGCTTGGGCCGAGGCGAGGTTGGGGACGGCGACCACCAGGGTGCCGCCCGGGCGCAGCCAGCTGCGGATCCGCTCCAGCGCCGCGGCCGGGTCGTCGAGGTGCTCGAGCGCGTGCCAGAGGACGACCGCGTCCTCGCTCGCCGGCTCCAGCTCGGCCTCGCCGACGCCGACGTTGGCGACGTCGACCCCGATCGCCCGCGCCGCCGCGCAGGCGGCGGGCGAGGGATCGATCCCGTGCGCGTCGAGGCCGGCCTCGCGCATCATCGCCACGAGCTTGCCGTCGCCGGCACCGACCTCGAGCACCCGCGAGCCCGGCGCGAGGCCGCGGACGAAGCGCATCCGGTCGCGCTCGGCGAGCCCCCGCAGCGGCCCAAGCAGGCGGCGGGCGAGCCCGCGCGCCGGGGTGTAGGTGCCGCCCTCGTACATCGCCCCGTGGTCCGCGGCGTCGCCGATCGTCACCGCCGAGCCGCAGGCGGCGCAACGCTCGAGCTCGAAGCCGGCGCGCCCGGCGAGCTGGGGGTCCGAGGCGGTCGCCGGGCGCCAGAACGCGAGCGCGGGCCGGCCACAGGCCGGACACGGCCGCGCTCCCGCGCCCCCGCCGGCGGTCGCGCTAATAGGCCCCGGACCCGCGCAGGGTGACCGGAACGGTCTCGGCGATGATCCGCAGGTCACGGGCCAGCGAGAGGTTCTCGATGTAGTCGAGCTCCACCGCGAGCCGCTCGTGGAAAGTCAGGTCGCCGCGCCCGAAGACCTGCATCGGCCCGGTGATCCCGGGCTTGACGCTGAGCCGGAAGCGGTGCTCGGGCCGGTAGCGCTGCACCAGCTCGACCTGCTCGGGTCGCGGTCCGACGATGCTCATCTCGCCGCGGAGAACGTTGTAGAGCTGCGGCAGCTCGTCGAGGCTGAGGCGGCGCAGGAAGCGGCCGACGCGGGTCACGCGCGGGTCGTCGGAGAGCTTGAACACCGGGTCGCGGAGGTCGTCGAGGCGGACGACGTCGGCAAGCCGGTGCTCGGCGTCGGCGACCATGGTCCGGAACTTGTGCATCTGGAACGGCCGCCCGTCGAGACCGGCGCGGGTCTGGTTGAAGAAGATCGGCCCGCGGCTGTCGAGGCGGATCGCGATCGCGATCAGCGGGAACAGCGGCGCGGTGACCAGCAGGCCGACCGCGGAGACGAGGACGTCGAAGCCGCGCTTGATCATCGCCGTCGAGCGCGAGGGGTCCCAGGTCTCGTACTCGAGCACCGGCAGATCGGCCACGCGCGCCAGCCGCACCGGCCCGGCGCGCCCGTGCAGCGGCGAGATCACGCTCAGCTTCACCTGCCGCTCGCGACAGAGCGCGACCAGTCCGCCGACCTCGCCCGGCTCCATCAGGTCGGAGGCGAAGATCACCCGGTCGACCCCGCCGGCGAGCGCGTCGAAGGCCTCGATCTCGTGCTCGTCGATGAGGCTCAGGTGCATGTCAGGGAAGAGCTCGAGCTTGCGGCGGATCATCTCGGCGAGGTCGCCGTCCCCGAGCACGGCGGTCACCTCGGGCGGCGTCAGCCGCCGCCACGCCCAGCGCGCGCCGCCGCGCAGGACCAGCGCGGCACCGGCCGCCACCAGCCAGCCGCCCACGGCGGTGCTGGGGCTGACCTCGCCGGCAGGGGTCTGCGGCAGCACCAGCGCAAGGAGGGCGACACCGGACGCCGCCCAGGCGGCGAGCGCCGGGAGCTCGTCGACCGTCAGGTGGCGGATCGCGACGTGGTCGCGGTCGTACAGGCCGATCAGCTTCGCCAGCAGCACCCAGCCCGGGAGGAGGACCAGGGCCCAGAAGGCGTCGGCCGACGAGGACGTGATCACCAGGGTCGCCGCCGCGGCGGCGATCAGGTCCGCGAGCGCAAGCATGCGCCGTCGCAGGGCGTCGCGCCAGAAACGGGGCCTCGAGGCCCCCTCTGGGCGGCCCTGGACGCTCCCGACGGACGAAGGGCCTTCCACGACCATCCGAAGAGGTTAACCCGGTGCAGGGCGAAAGGATTCGCGCCGCAGAGCGGCTGATCGGCCCCTCGCACGGCCACCTCGGGCGGCGATCTCTACCCTGACCGCCCTTGCACGCCCGGTCGATACCCGCATTCCTGATCTGCGTCGAGCACGGACGGCTCGAGAGCGAGGCGATCCTCCTGGTCGAGAGCCTGCGCGCCTGGGGCGGCAGCTGCGCCGACGCACCCGTGTACGCGTTCGCGCCGCGGCGGGAGTTCCGGCCCGACCAGGCGAGCATCGAGCGCCTCGAAGCGCTCGACGTCACGCTCGTCGAGGAGCCCCTCGTCGACCGCTTCGCGGACACCCCGACCTTCAACAAGGTGGCGGTCTCGAGCTGGGCCGAGCGCGAGCTCGACCACGAGACGCTCGTCTTCACCGACACCGACTCGGTCTTCCTCGGCGAGCCGACAGAGCTCGTCGAGGGCGATTGGGTCGCCGCCGCGCGCCCGGTCGACCGCCGCATCGCCGGGTCGCGGGGCAAGGGCAAGGGCGAGCCCTACTGGCAGAAGATGTACGCCGAGCTCGGCGTCGAGGGTCGCCCGTTCGTCCGCACGACCGTGGGCCAGATGGAGATCCGCGCCTACTGGAACAGCGGCCTGATCGCCGCCCGTCGCAGCGCCGGCCTGTTCACAGCCTGGGAGGACGCGCTGATCCGGCTGCACGACGCGAACCTGGTGCCGACCCGCTGGCCGCAGTTCATGGACCAGCTCAGCTGGGCCGCGGTGACGGCCGACGTCCACGACCGCGTGCGGATCCTCTCCGACGCCTACAACTACCCGCTCCGCCACCGTGCCTCGCTCCTCCCCGAGGCCGTCGAGCTCGACCTCTCCGAGCTCGTCCACCTGCACTACCGGCTCTGGTTTCACATGCCCGACTCGCTGGCGAAGGTCAACCCGCCGTTCGACCCGGCCGGGGACCGCTACCGGTGGCTCGACGAGCGCCTCCCCCTCGAGCCGACGGTGGAGGAGGGCGAGTAGGCGCACGCCGCGCCCGCCGCGCCGCCGAGCACGCCGCGCCGCCCGCCGAGTGACACCTCAACCACCTCAGAGGTGGATGAGATGACAGTCGGCGCCGGTTAGCTCGCGGCCTCGAGCTGCTTGGCGATCTCGGGGTCGCGCGGGTTCAGCCGCTGAGCCTCGAGGAGCGCCGCGCGGGCGCCGTCGAGATCGTCGGCCTCGGCGTCGATGCGGGCGGCGAGCAGGTGCAGCCGGTAATCGTCCGGCGAGCGGCTGATCGCCTCGTCGATCGCGCTCGAGGCCGAGTCGTACTCGCCGGCGAGCTCGTAGACGAGCGCCAGCTGGGTTCGCGGCGCGGCCGACCAGGGCTGCAGGTCGATCGCGTCGTTGGCGGCTTCGAGCGCGCCGTCGATGTCGTCGCGGCCGGCGGCCGAGCGGCTGGAGTCGAGCGCGTGAGCGCTCAACAGCAGCAGGCCCGAACCGCAGATCGAGATCCAGGCGACCAGCAGCAGCCCGACCCCCGCGGCGAACCGGCGCCGGCGCCGGGCCTCGCCCCGCGGCGGCGGTCCGGGGTCGGGCCCGGCCAGGGTCGCCGGCCCCGTGAGCAAAGCGGCGGCGAGGATCGTCGCCGCGAAGACCGCGGGCAGGTCCCACGTCCAGTCGACCGTCGCAGCCGCCATCCCGACCAC
Source organism: uncultured Solirubrobacterales bacterium (assembly GCA_963842795.1). Classification (GTDB taxonomy): domain Bacteria; phylum Actinomycetota; class Thermoleophilia; order Solirubrobacterales; family 70-9; genus WHSW01. The sequence continues at coordinate 107,584 of CAWJHV010000015.1, forward strand.
CAGCAGGGCCAGCGCCGGGGCCGCCTCGGCCACCGCCCCGGGTGCCCGAACCCGCCGCACCCCGGAGACGATCGCGGCGCCGAAGAAGGTCGCCAGGAGCGCGAAGCCGACGATCCCGAGCTCGGCCAGGGTCTCGAACACGAGCGAGTGCGCGCGCTGGGCCGGGATCGGGATGTCGCGGTGCTCGAACCAGTAGGGCGTGTATCCGCTGGCGCCGACGCCCCCCACGGGAGCGCTCTCGAACGCGTCGACGGCGGTCTCCCAGAACTGGTACCGGCCGCTGCCTCCTCCGCGCAGCAGGCCGACGTCGCCGCTGGCGAGCTCCTGTCCGGTCGGAGGCGCCTTGAACTCGTCGTACTGCTCGATCGGGTCGACCAGCACCAGCGCGCCGAGCGCGACCACGACCACGCCCACGGTGACGATCCGGCCCACGTCGCGGGGGATCGCGAAGCGCTCCACCCGCTCGTCGAGCGCCCGGCGGACGACCAGGGTCACAGCGAGGACGAGCACCGTCACCGCGAGCATCTCGTGCCCCTCGCCGCCGACCGGAGGGGGGCTGTTGAGCAGCGCGTCCTTGGTCTCGGCGATCGCGATCAGAACCGCTCCGGCCACCGCTCCGACGGCGAGGTTCGCGACCATCTGGCTGCGCTTCCGGCCCCCCAGGAGCAGGACCACGAAAGCGATTCCGGCGGCGATCATGCCCCCGCGGGAGTCGGTCATCCAGAGCGCCAGCAGGATCGCGGGCAGGGCCGCAACCGAAAGCGAGCGCACGAGCCGGGTCCGGCCGGCGCTCGCGAACCAGCAGAGGAGCACGATCGCCCCGGCCATCGCGGCCGCGAGCCCGTTCCAGTAGCCGATCGGGTAGGTGAGCCGGCCGAGCGCGGCGGGCAGGCTCCGGGCGAGGTCGGCGTCGGGGTCTCCGAACGGGCCGGGCTCGAAGCGGCCGAGCAGCGCGATCGCCCCGATCAGCACCAGGCCGATCGTCAGCCCCGCGAGCCACGGGCGCGCCTCGCCGCGCCGCGAGGCGAGCACCACGCAGACGAAGGCGCCGAGGTAGGCGAGCGTCCTGACGACGTCCTCGAACCCGTCCCCGTCGTCGCTCGCCCAGGCGAGCGAGAGCGCCATGATCGCCGCCAGGCCGGCGAGCGCCAAACCCGTGCCGATCGCCGCCCCGGGCGGCTCCCCGCGCGGCAGCACCCCGACCGCGAGACCGATCAGGGCGGCGACCCAGACGATCAGCCCGGCGGCGGCGTACGCGGTCGGCTCGAATCCCCCGTCGGCAAGCGCCAGAGCGACCGCAATCGCCGCAACCGAGGCAATGATCAGGTGTTGCACATCAAGACGTTGCATGTGACTGAACCATCGGCCGCACCCTGTACCCTGCTGCGCGGCCCCCCTCAAAGGACGTGAACTACGGATGACGCAAGGCAGGAAGTCTAGGACCGTGCTCGCACTGGTCTGTGCGCTCGCCGCGCTGACCGCCGGTGCGCTGCTCGCGCCCGCGCTCGCCGGCGCGCAGGCCGACCAGGAGTACAACCTCGAGCTCCCGGGTGCCGGCGGGGGGAACGGCCAGGCACCGGGTGGCGACGCAGGCGGCTCGAGCGGATCGGCCCCGTCGGACGGCGGGGGCGGCGGCACGATCGTCCTCATCGGGCTCGCGGTGATCGCTGCGGGGTGCGTCGGGGTAGCCGCGTGGCGGCTTCGCAACCGCGATCAGTCGCCCGGCCCCAAGGTCGACCAGGCGCGCGGACCGCAGGTCGGCCCGCGAACCGGCGCAGCGGACGCCCCCAGCGAGTCACAATAGGGTCATGACTCCGGGGGATCGTGGCGGGACCGGCTTCCCGGCCCCGCGTCCGACGATGATCCGCAGAATCGCGATCGCGCTTGCCGCGGCGGCAATCGTCGCGGTCGCGCTCGCGCCGACGGCCCGCGCGAGCAAGCTCGAGTACGGGATCGTGCCTCAGGACGGTGCGCTGCCGACCGCCAGCGACCTCGACATGATGCCCGGCGGAGGGATCGAGGGGCTGCGGATGATGATCCCCTGGGGCGTGGTCGAGCCGACCCAGGGCGAGTACGACTGGTCGCAGGTCGACCCCGTGATCCGCGAGATCACCAAGCGCGAGATCAAGCCCTACCCGTTCCTCTACGGCAGCCCCGTCTGGGCCGCGGAGAAGGACGGCTGGCCCTGCTCCGGCAACGAATGCGCCGTCTACCCGCCCCGCACGGACGAGACCCAGGACGCGTTCGCCGCCTTCGCCGCGGCCGCCGCCGCCCGCTACGGGCCCGGAGGCGACTTCTGGCGGGCGCCGCTCTCGTCGAGCTTGCAGCAGACGGCCACCGGTGAGGACGACCCGGGCGACACGACCGACTGCCCGCTCCCGATCTCCGCTCTGCCCGCCGCCTCCACCTCCACCGCCGCCGCCGGGTGCCGCCCGTGCCGCCGGACCAACCGCCGTGCGACTGCACCGTGCCCCGCCCGATCATGACGTGGCAGATCTGGAACGAGCAGAACTCGCCCAAGTACTTCGCCCCGAAGCCGAAGATCGGCCTCTACGCCGACATCCTCAAGCGCGCGGGCACCGCGATCCACGGCGTCGACCCCGCGGCGGACGTCGTCGTCGGCGGGATGTGGGGGCCGGGCTCGGCGAAGAAGGTGGTGACGCCGGTGAAGCAGTACCTGAAGGGGCTCTACGCCGTCGACGGGATCAAGCAGAGCTTCGACTCGATCGCGATCCACCCGTACGCCGAGGGCGCTCAGGCTTCGATCGACCAGCTCGAGCAGGCACGACAGAGCGTCAAGCACGCCGGCGATGCGAACGTCGGCCTCTGGGTGAGCGAGATCGGATGGGCCGCGGGCGGCCCGCGCAAGAACCCCTACGTCAAGGGTTTCGCGGGGCAGGCCCGGGTGCTGACCAGGGCGCTCTCGGAGTACGAGCGCAAGCGCCGGAGCCTCCGGCTGCGCGGGGTGTTCTGGTACTCGTGGCGCGACAAGAAGGGCGGCGACGAGATCTGCGACTGGTGCGGAAACGCAGGACTGCGAACGAAGAGCGGAAAAGAGAAACCGGCGTGGAGGGCCTTCATCAGGCTGGCACGCGGGTGAGCGCAGCGCGGGCGCTGGCCGGGGTGCCGGCCGGCGTGCTCGCGATGGTGCTGTTCGTGGCCCTGTGTCCCATCGCCCGGGCGGCTCCCAAGAGCTTCTTCGGGGTCGTCCCACAGGCGCCGCTGGAAGCGGCCGACTACCCGCGCATGGCCGAGGCGCACGTCGGCCTCCTCCGCCTCCAGCTCAACTGGGCGGCGATCGACCCGGCCGGGGCCGCCGGCGACCCCGACTGGGCGGGCACCGACGCCGCGGTCGGCGACGCCGCGCGCTCGGGCATCCGCGTACTGCCGTTCGTCTTCGGCGCCCCGAGCTGGGCGTTCGGTCGCGGCGCCCCGGATTGCGGGTCCGAATGCCCGCCGTATCCGCCCAAGGGCCGTCTGGGGCTCGCCGCCTGGGCCGGCTTCCTCGCCGACGCGGTCGACCGCTACGGGCCTCGAGGCAGCTTCTGGGCGCTTCACCCGGAGACTCCCAGGCTCCCGATCCGAACCTGGCAGATCTGGAACGAGCAGAACTCCCCCACGTTCTTCCGCCCGCGCCCCAACGTCAGGAGCTACGCCCGGCTGCTCGCCACCGCCCACGATGCGATCACCGCGCGTGACCCCGGCGCGAAGATCGTCCTGGGCGGCATGTTCGGCAACCCTCGCGGCGGGCAGAAGCCGGTGATCGCCGCGGCCGACTACCTCGCGAGGCTCTACCGCCGCCCCGGCTCCGCCGAGGACTTCGACGGAGTCGCCGCGCACCCCTACGCAGCCCGCGTGAGCGAGGTCGCGGGGCAGGTCGAGCTGCTTCACGACGAGATCGAGCGCGCCGGCGACGATGCCGGGATCTGGATCACCGAGATCGGCTGGGCGTCGGGCGGGGAGCCGAGCCCTCTCAACCGCGGTCCCGAGGGCCAGGCGGATCGACTCGCAAGGACGCTCCGCTACTTCCTCGCGAATCGCAGGCGACTCGGGATCGCGACCGTCGACTGGTACTCGTGGCGCGACAGCCCGATCAGCGGCCCGGCTCTCTGCGACTGGTGCCGGCGCTCCGGCCTGCTGGAGGAGGACGGGACGGCCAAGCCCGCCCTCGACGCCTTCTCGGACGTCGCCGGTGCCAGCTAGCCTTGCGCGGATGAGAGCTCTCCTCGGCGCGGTTGCGGGCGCCTGCCTGCTTGCGATCTGCCTTGCCGGGTGCTCGGACTCCGGCGCGACCGGCGAGTCCACGACCAGCGCTCCCCCGGCGCCGGAGGAGTTCTTCGGCGTCGTCCCCCAGGCCCTGCTGACCGACGACGACCTCGATCGGATGGAGAAGGGCAAGGTGGGGACGATCCGCCTGGTGGTCCCGTGGGGCGCCCTCGACCTCACGCCGAAGGCGGACGACCTCGACTTCTCCTCGATCGACCCCGTGGTGCTCGGCGCGGCCGAGCGGGGAATCCGGGTCCTGCCGACGATCTACGGGACTCCGACCTGGGTCGCCGAGGACCTCGACGGCTACGACTGCGAAGACGCATGCGGCACGTACGCCCCCCACTCACCCGAGGCCCTGGACGAGTGGAAGAGCTTCATCGGAGCGCTCGTCGACCGCTGGGGACCCGAGGGGTCGCTCTGGGAGGGCCATCCGGACATCGACCCGACGCCGGTTCGCTCGTGGCAGATCTGGAACGAGCAGAACTCGCCCACCTTCTTCCAGCCCAGCGTCGACCCCGCCGCCTACGCGGCCCTGGTCGAGAGCGCCTCTGAGGCGATCCACGACCGCGACGACGGCGGCGAGGTCGTCCTGGGCGGCATGTTCGGGACGCCGTTCAAGGGCGAGCCGCCGGCGATGCGGGCATGGGATTTCCTGCACGACCTCTACGCGATCGACGGCGCCCGCGACACCTTCGACGACATCGCCGCGCACCCCTACGCGGCCCACGAGGCCAAGATCGAGGTCCAGGTGGAGCACCTGCACGACGAGGTCGTCGCCGCGGACGACGACGCCGGGCTCTGGATCACCGAGGTCGGCGCCTCCTCCGCGGAGGGCGGCAACCCGCTGGATCGGGGCCCCGAGGGCCAGGCCGACCAGCTGCGCGATGCGTTCGACTTCTTCCTCGCCCAGCGCCAGGCGTGGAACATCAAGGGGGTGACCTGGTACTCGTGGCGCGACACGCCGAGCGAGGCGAGCCAGTGCGACTGGTGCGCGGGCTCCGGCCTGTTCGAGGCCGAGGCCCTCGACCCGAAGCCGGCCTGGGACGCGTTCGTCTCCTTTACCGGCGGGTCCTGAGGCCGCTCAGCGCCCGCCTGCCATCGCGGGCAGGATGACGACCGTGTCGGAGCCCGCGACCGCGGTGTCGAGGCCGTTGAGCACCCGGACGTCCTCGTCGTTGAGATAGACGTTGACGTAGCGGTTGAGCTCGCCGTCGTCGGCGAACAGCTGGTCGCGGGTGTCGGGGTGCGCGTCGGCAAGCGCCCCGAGCACCTCGCCCACGGTGTCTCCGTCGGCCGCGAGCTCGGCCTCGCCCCCGGTACGCGCGCGCAGCACTGGCGGGATCTTCACCGTCGGCATCGGGCGGGAAGCTAGTCGCTAGGCGAGGCTCGGCGTCGGCTCGCGGGCCGGCGCGCCGCAGAAGAGCTCGTAGTCGGGGAACTTCCCCATCTCCTCGGCCTCGATCTCGGGCGCATCGTCGCCGCAGATCGGGCACGCGGGGTCGCGCTTGACCTTGAGCTCGGTGAAGCGCGTGCCGAGCGACTCGTAAAGCAGCAGGCGCCCGATCAGCGGCTCGCCGATCCCGGCGACCAGCTTGATCACCTCGTTGGCCTGAAGCAGGCCCATCACGCCCGCCATCACGCCGAGCACCCCGTTGGCGCCGCAGCTCGGCGCCAGCTCGGGCGGCGGCGGCACCGGGTAGAGGCAGCGGTAGCAGGGGCCCTCGTGCGGGGCGAAGGTCGAGAGCTGGCCGTCGAAGCCGAGGATCGAGGCCGAGACGACCGGCTTGCCGAGCCGCACGGAGGCGTCGTTGAGCAGATAGCGCGTGGGGAAGTTGTCGGCGCCGTCGACGATCACGTCGTAGGGCTCGATCAGCTCGAGGATGTTCGAGGCGTCGAGGCGTGTGTTGTGCTCGACCACCTCGACGTCGGGGTTCAGCGCCTCGATGGTCATCCGGGCGGAGGCCGTCTTCGCGATCCCGACCCGCTCGGTGTTGTGGATCACCTGGCGCTGGAGATTGGACTCGTCGACGACGTCGTCGTCGACGATCCCGATCGTCCCGACCCCGGCGGCGGCGAGGTAGAGGGCCGCCGGCGCTCCGAGGCCGCCGGCCCCGAGCAGCAGGACCTTCGACTCGAGCAGCTTGAGCTGGCCCTCGACGCCGACCTCCGACAGCAGCGTGTGCCGCGAGTAGCGCGTCCGCTGGTCCTTGGTCAGGCCGGAGGCGTTCACGGTCGGCAGGTTCGCGCCCTCCCAGGCGACGATCCCGCCCTCGACCACGGCGACGTTGTCGTAGCCGAGGCCGGCGAGCTCGGCCGCCATCTTCGACGAGCGGTTGTCGGTGCGGCAGTGGAGCACCAGGCGCTCGGAGGTGTCGGGGGCGATCTCGTCGAGGCGCTCGACCAGCTCGCCCTGAGGGACGTGGAGGGCGGACTCGATGTGGGACTCGTCCCACTCGTTCTGCTCGCGGACGTCGATCAGCTTCGCGCCGCCCGCGATCTCCTCGCGTGCGGACTCCAGGTCAAGCACCTCGATCGGCATCCAAAATCTCCTAATCCGTATCCGGATTACCCGTATTACTTCAATAAGTGTAGCAATGGGGCCTGAGAGCGGTGGGGCCGCTCGCGCCCAAGCGCCACCCCGCACGCCCGGACGCGGGAGCAGAAGAAAAAGTCCGGGCGTAGACGCGGAGCATGATTCGGGCGGGAGCGGAGGAGGTGGCGGGAGTTGTTCTACCGGGCGTGCCGAGACGAACGGCTTCGACCGCCGCCCGGTCGCGCTCCGTGGCGCGGCGGAGCGCCTGCTTGGCCAGCAGGCGCAGGCGCAGGTTGAGCCGCAGCGCGCGCCAGCCGAGCCACTCGCGCCGGGGGCCGTAGGCCCGCCTGACGGCGGCGCGCCAGTTGAGCGTCCCGGTGGCGCGCCAGCCCTCGCGGGAGCCGTAGACGAGCGTCGAGGAGCCCTGGCCGTGGTGGACGATCCGGCAAGCGGCCGGGTCGAAGCGCGAGCGCACTCCGGCACCGGCCGCGCGCAGCCCGAGGTCGACGTCCTCGCCGAACAGGTGCAGCGCCGGGTCGAACGGCCCGAGCCGGCGCAGCAGCGCCGTCGGGCCGGCGACGCAGGCACCCGGTCAGCCAGCTGACCTCGAGCGGGCGCTCGAGCCGGTAGGGCTCGGTCCGCGCCTGAACCCATGCGGGCGCCACCGCCGCCGGAACCAGCGCGCGCACCCACGGCCATCCGCCGACCTCGGGGCCGCTCGCCGAGGGCTGGATCGATTGGTCGGGGTTGAGCACCCGCGGGCCGACCAGCGCCCCGAGCTCCAGCGACTCGGCGGCGAGGCGGTCGAGCCCGTCGTCGAGCAGCTCGGTGTCGGGGTTGAGCAGCACCGTCGCCTCCCCGGCCGCCTCGGCGACGCCGACGTTCGATGCCGCTCCGAAGCCGACGTTGCTTTCGAGCTCGATCAGCCGGCCGGGGCCCTTCCAGGCCTCAGCCTCGGCGCGCGGCCGCTCGCTGGACGCGTTGTCGACGACGACCAGCTCCTGGCTGCCGTCGAGGAAGCGGTTCATCGTCGCCACCAGGGTGCGCAGGTGACCCGCGCACTCCCAGGTGACGACGACTACCGAGTACTTGGTGTCCTTCAGCGCCCGGTCAGCCGATTGCGGGACGCATCTGGCGCAGGCGCCGGACGCGCTCCTCGATCGGCGGATGGGTCGAGAACAGCCCAGCGATCCCCTTGCTGGCGAACGGCTTGACGATGTAGAGCGGCTCCGTCGCCTGGTTGACCTGCATCGGCATCGCCTTCGCGCCCTCCTCGAGCCGCAGCAGCGCCGAGGCCAGGGACTCCGGGTTGCCGCAGAACTGCGCGCCGGTCGCGTCGGCCGCGTACTCGCGCTGGCGCGAGACGGCGAGCTGGATCAGGGTCGCCGCGATCGGTGCCAGCAACACCAGGGCGAGGCTTCCGATCAGGCCCAGGGGCGAATCGTCGTCGCCGCCGAACCAGAGGGCGAAGTACGCCAGGTAGGTGATCATCGCGCCGATCGCCGAGGCGACCGACTGGGTGAGGATGTCGCGGTTCTTGACGTGGGCGAGCTCGTGGGAGATCACGCCGCGAAGCTCGTCCTCGGAGAGCAGCTTCGTGATCCCCTGGGTCACCGCGACCGCGGAGTGCTTCGGGTTGCGGCCGGTCGCGAACGCGTTCGGCTGGTCGCTGGGGATCATGTAGAGCCTCGGCATCGGCAGGTCGGCGCGCGTGGTCAGCTCGCGGACCATCTGGTAGATGCCGGGTGCCTCCTGCTCGGAGAGCGGCTTCGCGCGCGCGCTGGCGATCGCGATCTTGTCGCTGAACCAGTAGGCGATGCCGTTCATGAGCAATGCGATCGCGAGGAACACGGACGCGATCTGGATGCCGCCGATCGCGTAGCCGATCGCGACCAGCAAGCCGCCCAGCGTCGCCATGAGAATGGTCGTGCGCAGGGCGGCGCTGAACTTCGAGTGACGTGTGGTTGTCATCCGGGGGTACTCCTTGATGCCTGCCGGCTCTCAATACACAGGCGGCCGAGCTGAAACCTGACTCTGGACATTTTGACGAGTGCGGTGCCAGATCTCGTAGGTGCTGGCCCTATACCGGCCTGGGGGGACGCCCCCGGTACCCCAATTTCCCGGCACGCCGCCCGGAGGCCGATAATCACCCTGATGCGACGACGCGACCTGCTCACGCAAGTGCTGGCGGTGAACCTGCTGCTGATCGTCGCAGCGGTCGTGGCGGCGGTGATCGCCGCGAACCCCGAGGTCGAGCTCAGTGACCGCCCGGAAGCGGCCTTGGTGCTCGGCTTCGCGATCGCGTTCACGGTCGTCTTGAACATCTACATGCTGCAGCGTCGGCTGGGACCGCTCGAGCGCCTCGTCGACGAGATGGAGCGCGCCGACCTGACCCGGCCCGGGGCCAACCTGCGCAAGGTCACCGACCCGCGCGGCCCCGAGGAGGTCGCGCGCCTGCACCAGGCGTTCACGAGGATGCTCGAGCGGCTCGAGGCCGAGCGCCGGCGCGCCTCGAGCGCCGCGCTCGAGGCCCAGGAGGAGGAGCGGGCGCGGGTCGCCCGCGACCTGCACGACGAGGTCAACCAGTCGCTGACCGGCTTGCTGCTGCGGCTCGAGGCGGCACGCGAGAAGGCGCCGCCGGGGCTTGCCGCCGAGCTCGCCGAGATCCGCGCGCTGGCCAACCGCGCGATGCAGGAGCTCCTGACGCTCGCACGCCAGCTGCGCCCGACCGCGCTCGACGACCTCGGCCTCAAGGCGGCGCTCGCCGGCCACGTCCGCGAGCTCGCCAACCAGGGCGTCGTGGAGGCGACCTTCGAGACCGACCCGCAGCTCGGCCATCTGCCCGGCGACGCGCAGCTGGTCGTCTACAGGGTCGCCCAGGAGGCGCTCTCGAACGCGGTCCGCCATTCCGGCGCCGAGCACGTGCGGGTTGCCCTCCGACGCGACGAGGACTCGCTCGAGCTCCGGGTCGCCGACGATGGCGGCGGCTTCACGTTCGACGAGGCCGGCGGCGGCCTCGGAATCGCGGGGATGCGCGAGCGCGCGATGCTCGTCGGCGGCGAGTTCCAGATCGAGTCGCGCCCCCAGGTCGGTACAAGGGTTCGGCTGATCGTGCCGATAGGGGCTAATGATGACCACGTGGGTGGGGACTGACGACGTGAAGATCCTGATCGCAGACGACCACGGGATCGTGCGCTCCGGTCTGCGAATGCTGCTCGAGCAGCAGAGCGACATCCAGGTGATCGCCGAGGCCTCGGACGGAGCCATGGCCCGCGACCTGGCGATCCGCGAGCGCCCCGACCTCGCGATCCTCGACGTGAAGATGCCGAAGCTCACCGGGCTCCAGGCCACCCGCGAGATCCGCGAGCAGGCACCGGACGTCGCGGTCCTGATCCTCTCCATGTACGACGACGAGCGCTACCTGTTCGAGGCGCTCAAGGCCGGCGCCTCGGGCTACGTACTCAAGACGCAGGCGGACGTCGACCTGCTCGCGGCCGTCCGCGCCGTCGAGCGCGGCGAGCCGTTCCTCACCCCCGACGCGCAGCGCGCGCTGATCAAGGACGTGCTCGGCGAGAGCGCCGGCCGCACCGACGAGCTCACCCCGCGCGAGCAGGAGGTCGTGAAGCTGGTCGCCGAGGCGCACACCAACAAGGAGATCGCCGAGATCCTCCACCTCTCGGAGAAGACGGTCGAGAACCACCGCTCGAACGCGATGCGCAAGCTCGGCATGCGCGACCGCGTGGAGCTGGTCCGCTACGCGATCCGCCGCGGGCTGATCGAGCCGTAGGCGTACCAGCCTTTTCCGACCGTCGCGCTAGGATTTAGGCGCGATGCTGTTCTCGACCAAGGCGGAATACGGGGTGCGACTGATGGTCGAGCTCGGCCGCCGGGCGGGCGAAGGCCCGCCGGAAAGCGCCGAGCCGGTCGCGCTCGCGGCCGTCGCCGAGGCCGAGCTGCTGCCGCTCTCCTACCTCGAGCACCTGGTCGCGAAGCTGCGCCAGGCCGGGATCGTGAGCTCGGTCCGCGGCGCGCACGGCGGCTACCGCCTGGCGAGGCCGGCGACGGAGATCGCGATGCTCGACGTGGTCGAGGCGCTCGAGGGCCCGATCGCGCCGATGGAGTGCTTCCACACCGAACGCGACGGGCGGGTGCTCTGCTCGCACGAGACCGACGGCGATCAGGCCTGCGCGACGAAGCTACTCTGGACCAGGGTCCAGGGCGGGGTGACGAAGGCGCTCGCGAGCACGACGCTCGCCGAGCTGGTCGAGTTCGCCGGCCCGGTGCCGACGCCCGAACCCGTCGCCACCCCCGTGGCCTGAGCGACGGCCGAACAACCAGCAACTACTTCAGGAGACCATGTCCGACCTTCAGATCAGCAACCTCCACGTAAGCGCCGAGGACAAGCAGATCCTCAAGGGCCTCAACCTCGGGGTCTCCCGGGGCGAGGTCCATGCCCTCATGGGCCCGAACGGCTCCGGCAAGTCGACGCTCGCGAACGCGATCATGGGCCACCCCGGCCTCGAGATCACCGACGGTGAGATCGTCTTCGACGGCGAGGAGATCAACGACGCCGCCCCGGAGGAACGCTCCCGGGCGGGGCTCTTCCTCGCCTTTCAGTACCCGGTCGCGATCCCGGGCGTGACCGTCGCCAAGTACCTGCGGATGGCGCTCAACGCGCACCGCGAGGCCCGCGGCGAGCCCCAGATCAGCCTCAAGGACTTCCGCCGCCAGACCGAGGAGGCGATGGAGCTTGTCAACATCCCGCGCGACTTCTCCAGCCGCTACATCAACGACGGCTTCTCGGGCGGTGAGAAGAAGCGGATGGAGATCCTGCAGCTGGCGATGCTGCGGCCGCGGATCGCGGTCCTCGACGAGACCGACTCCGGGCTCGACATCGACGCGCTGCGGATCGTCGCCGAGGGCGTGAACAAGTTCTCGGGCCCGGACATGGGCGTCCTGATCATCACCCACTACCAGCGCATCCTGCACCTGGTCGAGCCCGACTTCGTGCACGTCATGTTCGACGGGCGGATCGTCAAGGAGGGCGGGCCGGAGCTGGTCACCGAGCTCGAGGCCAAGGGCTATGGGTGGATCAGGGAAGAGGTGGAAGCAGGTGTGTGATGAGGTGCTTTAGCACCGAAACGAGCGTGTCAGGCGGCGAAGCCGCCGCAGGTTATTCGTGACCGTCGCCGCCGAGACCTTCCCGATCGACCGCGTTCGGGCTTCATTCCCGGCGCTCGAGCGTGAGGTCGGCGGCAAGCCGGTCGCCTACCTGGACTCCGGCGCGAGCTCGCAGCGGGTGCTCGCCTCGATCCAGGCGGTCGACCGCTACGAGCGCCGCCACCACTCGAACGTCCACCGCGGCTCGCACACGCTCTCCGCCGAGGCGACCGCGGCCTACGAGGGCGCCCGGGCGACCGTCGCCGACCACATCGGCGCCGCCGACCGCCGCGAGGTCATCTTCACCCGCAACGTGACGGAGGCGATCAACCTGGTCGCCTACGCCTGGGGCGAGGCGAACCTGCGCGCCGGGGACCGGATCGTGCTCACCGAGATGGAGCACCACTCGAACATCGTCCCCTGGCAGCTGGTCGCCGCCCGCACCGGCGCCGTGATCGACTGGGTCGGGGTCGACGATCAGGGGCTGCTGGACCTCGACGGCTACGTGTCGCTGCTCGAGCGCGGCCCGAAGCTGGTCGCCGTCGCCCACCTCTCCAACGTCCTCGGCACGGAGAACCCGCTCCCCGAGATCTCGCGGCTGGCCCACGAGGCCGGCGCCCTGGTGCTCGCCGACGGTGCCCAGGCGGCGCCGAAGCTGGGCGTCGACGTCGCCGAGCTCGGGGTCGACTTCTACGGGCTCACCGGCCACAAGGCCTACGGCCCGACGGGCATCGGCGCGCTCTGGGCCCGGCTCGACCTGCTGCGCGAGATGCCGCCGTTCATGGGCGGCGGCTCCATGATCCGCAGGGTGACCAAGGAGGGCACGACCTGGGCCGATCCTCCGGCCCGGTTCGAGGCCGGCACACCGGCGATCGCCCAGGCGATCGGCCTCGCCGCCGCCCTGCGCTGGCTCGACGCACAGGGGATGGAGGCGGTCGCCGCGCACGAGCGCGAGATCGCCGCCTATGCGCTCGAGCGCCTCGCCGAGCTCCCCTGGCTGCGCGTGTTCGGCCCGCCCGCGTCGCCCGACCGGCTCGGCCCGGTCTCGTTCGAGGTCGAGGGCGTGCACGCGCACGACGTCGCCGAGATCCTCGATCGCCACGGGGTCGCGGTGCGCGCCGGCCACCACTGCGCCCAGCCGCTGATGGAGCGGCTCGGCGTCGCGGCCACCGCCCGCGCGAGCTTCGGCGTCTACACGACGACCGAGGAGATCGACCGGCTGATCGAGGGCCTCGAGGACGCCCGACGGGTCTTCCAGCTCTGATGGACGAGCTCTACCGGGAGAACATCCTCGACCACTACAAGCGGCCGCGCCACTTCGGCCGCCCGGACGCCTTCGACCTCGAGTTCGAGGACACCAACCCGTTCTGCGGCGACGAGCAGCACGTCTACATCGGCCTCAACGAGGAGGGCCGAGTCGACGCGGTTGCCTTCGAGGGCAAGGGCTGCGCGATCTCGACGGCCGCGACCTCGATGCTGACCGAGGAGCTCGGCGGGATGACCCGCGAGGAGCTGCTGCGGCTCGACAAGGACTTCGTCCTCGATCTGCTCGGGATCGAGATCTCGGCGACCCGGCTGAAGTGCGCCCTGCTCGGCCTCAAGGTGGTCAAGTCCGCGGCGCTCGGCGACGCCGCCGACTGGGAGGACGAGGGCCGGACCGGCGACCCGGTGGCCGAGCGCGACCGGATCTAGCGCGCCCCGGCGTAAAGGTCGGCGCCCGGGGGTAATGGCGGCCCATGAAGCGGGGCTGGACCGCGACCTTCGCGGTCACCTTGATCGGACTCCTGGCTCCGTCGCTCGCCGCCGCGGACGCCGATCCGTTCTTCGGCGTCGTCTCCCAGCAGGACCACCTCTCGGACTCCGACGTCGAGCGCATGGGCCAGGGGCAGGTCGGCACCCTGCGGGTGGCGCTCCCGTGGATGGAGGTCGACCCCTCCCCCGTGCCCGCCGACTACAACTGGTCTCGGTTCGACTCCGTGGTCGAGGCCGCGGCGCGGGCGGGCATCACCGTGCTGCCGACCGTCTACACGGTCCCGGTGTGGGTCTCGACGCTCGAGGGCTGCACCAAGCCGCCGGGTGGACCCTGCTCGATCACGCCGCCGCACACCGCGGCCGGGCTGGCGGCCTGGCGCGCGTTCCTCGGCGCGGCGACGCGTCGCTACGGGCCCGGCGGGCTGTTCTGGACCCTGTACCCGGACCTCGCCCGCCACCCGATCGGCGCCTGGCAGATCTGGAACGAGCAGAACTCGCCCGGCTTCTTTCAGCCGCGGCCCGACGTCGACCGCTACGCGAGCCTGTTGAGCGCGGCGTCGGAAGCGATCCGCGGCCAGGACCCGGCTGCCGAGATCATCCTGGGCGGGCTCTTCCGGAATCCCCTCAACGGGCGCAAGGGCGGGATCAAGGCCACCGACTACCTGCGCGCTCTCTACGCCCACCCGGGGCTCGAGCAGGACTTCGACGGCGTCGCGATCCACCCCTACGCCGCCCGCATCCATTCGGTCGCCAAGCAGGTCGAGCGCATGGTGCGCACGGTGCGCAAGGCGGGCGACGAGCAGGCCGGGATCTGGATCACCGAGATCGGCTGGGCCTCGGGGGGCAAGCGCAACCCCCTCAACCGCGGGCCGCAGGGCCAGGCCCGGCGGCTGACGCGCGCGTTTCGCTACTTCGTCGGAGAGCGCGAGCGGCTCGGGATCAGGGCCGTGCTCTGGTACGCGTGGCGCGACGTGCCGACGGCCGAGAGCCGCTGCAAGTGGTGCGCGCGCTCGGGGCTCTTCCGCGCCGCCTCCCTGGTGCCGAAGCTCGCCTGGGATTCGTTCGTGCGCTTCACAGGCGGCAACTGACCGCGCCAAGCTCCTGCCTGGAACGGGCGGTTCCGCGGAACCGCTAGTCGACGACCGCGACCTGGGACCTGTCGCGCAGGCAGACGAAGACCGTGCCCGCGGTCCCCTCCGAGCGCTGCTTGACCACCGCCAGGTAGGCGCCCGAGGAGAGCGGATCCACGATCACCTCCCACTTGCCGTTCAGGTCGGTCTGCGTCTTGCCGAGCAGCTTGCGGCCGCCGCTGCGCTTCTTCTTGAACACCTTCACCCGGCGATCCTGGGTGCACGCCGCGTTCGAGGATTTCACCTTGCCGTGGAAGGCGGGGAAGCTCTCCCGGAGGACGATCTGGCTGTCGATCTCGACCGTGTTCGTCGCCCCGGCGACGCCGAACGTGGCGCCCGAGAAGGCGAGTGCCAGGACCGCTGCCAGGCCAAGCTTGCGGGTCGTCGGTGTGCTCATGGCTACCTCCCTGGTCGTCGGTGTGCTCAACCTACCCCACGCTCCGGCGCCGCGCCAGACAGGATTTCCTCAGAGAGCGCTGAGCTCGCCGTGGTCGTCGAGCCTCGTGTTCGGCGCCTCCGCCGCGGTCACCTGGAGCTCCGCCACACGGCCCAGCTCGACGCCGGGCAGGGAGCTCAGCGGCAGCCAGCGGTCGCCGCGCAGCAACTGCCCGGCGGCAAACGGCTCGGGGTCGAGGGCGCGCGAGGGAAAGACCACCGCGCAGAGCCCGCCCTCGCCGCCGCCGACCTGCGCCGCGCTCGGGGTGAGGTAGGTGACGAGGGCGCCCTGGTAGAGGTGGAAGCTGAAGTTGTGGCGCCCGTACGCGCGCGCGGCCGGATCGGCGTTCCAGGCCTTCACGCAGCGGTCCGGAGGCGCGCTCGCCCGCCGCTCCTCCGGGCCGCCCGAGGCGACCGCGACGACGATGATGATCCCGATCGAGGCGACGGCGGCGGCGATCGCGATCGCGACCCTCCCGCGCGCCTGCCCGCCCTCGCCGTGCACGGACGGACCGTAGCGGCCGCTAAAATCCGACCTGGAAAGTAGGAATGAGTGAGCAACGCGACCACCACGATCACGATCTGCAAGCTGGGCGAGCTCCCTGAGGGCGAAATGCGCCTGGTCGAGGCCGATGGGCGCAAGATCGGCGTCTTCCACTGCGCCGACGGTGGGCTCTACGCGATCGAGGACCGTTGCTCGCACGACGACGGCCCGCTCGCCGAGGGAGAGTTCGACTCGACCTCCTGTACCGTGGAGTGCCCGCGCCACGGCTCGCTTTTCGACATTCGCACGGGCAAGCCGCGAACCCTTCCGGCCTACCGGCCGGTCGAAACCTTCGAGATTCGCGTCGACGACGACGAAGTGAAGCTGGAGCTCTGATTCTCAAATGACGACACCCCCCGAGACCGCCACCATCCCCGGCGCGCCGTCCGGCAAGCAGCTGACCGACGCCGAGTCGGCGCTCAAGGGCATCGGCTCCGACTACAAGGAGAAGTTCGGCTTCCACGATCCCGAGACCGGCTACGCCTACAAGGCGCCCAAGGGCCTCTCGCGCGAGGTCGTCGAATCGATCTCCGAGTACAAGGACGAACCGCAATGGATGCGCGACTTCCGGCTCAAGGCCTACAAGCACTTCGTCGACCGGCCCACCCCGAACTGGGGTGGCGACCTCGGCCAGATCGACTTCGACGACATCCACTACTTCGTCCGGGCCTCGGACAAGAACAGTCGCGACTGGTCGGAGGTCCCCGACGACATCAAGAAGACCTTCGACCGGCTCGGGATCCCCGAGGCGGAGCGCAAGTTCCTCTCCGGGGTCGGAGCGCAGTACGAGTCCGAGGTCGTCTACCACCAGGTCAACGAGAAGCTCGAGGCCCAGGGCGTGATCTTCACGGACATGGACACCGCGCTGCGCGAGCACGAGGACCTCGTTCGCGAGTACTGGGCGACGGTGATCCCGCCGAACGACAACAAGCTCGCGGCGCTCAACTCCGCGGTCTGGTCGGGCGGCTCGTTCGTCTACGTGCCGGCCGGGGTGAAGGTGGCGATGCCGCTGCAGGCCTACTTCCGGATCAACACCGAGAACATGGGCCAGTTCGAGCGCACGCTGATCATCGCCGAGGAGGGCGCGGAGGTCCATTACATCGAGGGCTGCACGGCGCCCGTCTATTCGAGCGACTCGCTGCACTCCGCGGTGGTCGAGATCGTCTGCAAGCCGAGCTCGCGGGTCCGGTACACGACCGTCCAGAACTGGTCGCAGAACGTCTTTAACCTGGTCACCAAGCGCGCGATCGCGCTCGAGGACGCGACCATGGAGTGGGTCGACTGCAACCTGGGATCGAAGCTGACGATGAAGTACCCGTCGATCTACCTGCTCGGCGAGCGCGCTCACGGAGAGCTGCTCTCGATCGCGTTCGCCGGCAAGGGCCAGCATCAGGACGCCGGCGGCAAGATCATCCACGCGGCGCCGAAGACGACCTCGTCGATCTTCTCGAAGTCGATCTCCAAGGACGGCGGCCGGGCGACCTATCGCGGCCTGCTCGAGGTCGCCGAGGGCGCGACGGAGTCGAAGTCGAAGGTCGTCTGCGACGCGCTGCTGCTCGACGAGCGGTCGCGCTCGGACACCTATCCGACGATCCGCATCGACGAGTCCGACGCCAACGTCGGCCATGAGGCCTCGGTCTCGAAGGTCGGCGAGGACCAGCTCTACTACCTCCAGAGCCACGGGCTCGACGAGGAGGAAGCCTCGAAGATGATCGTCAACGGGTTCATCGAGCCGATCGCCAAGGAGCTTCCGATGGAGTACTCGGTCGAGATGAACCGGCTGATCGAGCTGCAGATGGAGGGCTCAATTGGCTAAGGCGCCTCAACAGCGGCGCGGCTCGGCTGACGCCTCACATGGCTGACGGTGCCGCAGCGGCGCCTCAGCTTCAAGAACCGGACTGGCTGAGGGAGGCGCGAGATCGCGCCAAGGGCCTTGGCGCGGACTTCGACCTGCCGACGCAAAAGCAGAAGGGCTGGGAGTTCACCGACCTCTCCGAGCTCGAGCTCGACGGCTACAACGAGGCCGTGGCCACGGTCGACGGCCTCGAGGGCGGAGGCGACGGCGCGCTCGTCATGCCACTGGCCGCGGCGGCGGCCGAGCATCCGGAGCTGCTCCGCGACCTGCTCGGAACGATCGTCCCGGCGGCCGACGTGTTCACCGCCCGCAACGAGGCGCGCTGGCGCGACGGGCTGCTGGTCTACGTCCCCGACGGCACGCGCCTCGAGGAGCCGATCAAGCTCACCGTCGGCGGCGCCGCCGGCGACGAGATCGAGTGGCGAGCCCTGATCGTGCTCGGCGAGGGCGCCGAGGCCGAGGTGTGGGAGCGCTACACCTCCGAGGGCGAGGGGCTCTTCAACGGCGTCGTCGAGATGATCGTCGGCGACGGCTCGAACCTCCGCTACGTCTGCGAGCAGGAGCTCTCCGACGAGGGCTGGGTCTTCGCCACCCAGCGCGCCGAGGTCGGCCGCGACGCCGGCCTCGAGTGGGTCGCGCTCGGCTTCGGCTCGGCGCGCGGCAAGGTGAGGATGGAGACCAAGCTCGCGGGGCGCGGCTCGAGCGCCAAGGTGACCGGCGCCTACGCCGGCGACGGTAGCCAACACCTCGACTACGACACCACCCAGGAGCACGCCGCCGAGGACACGACCTCCGACCTCGCCTTCCGCGGGGTGCTGGCCGAGCGCGCGACGGCGGTCTGGCGCGGGATGATCCGGGTCGACAAGGGCGCCCAGCGCACCGACGCCTTTCAGGAGAGCCGCAACCTGCTGCTCTCCACGGAGGCCCACGCGGACGCGATCCCGGGCCTCGAGATCGAGGCCGACGACGTCCGCTGCACCCACGCGGCGGCGGTCGCCCAGGTCGATCCCGAGCAGCTCTACTACCTGACCTCTCACGGCCTCGCCGACCCGGAGGCCAAGCGGCTGGTGATCGAGGGCTTCCTCCAGGAGCTGGTCGAGCGCGCCCACGAAGGCCCGATCCGTGAGGTCCTGCGCGACGAGCTCGAGCAGCGCCTCGAGCGCCTGCTCGCCACCACCTAACTAGAGAAAGGCCGGCGATGGCCGAGCGCGGGGGTCGCGCGTGGGGGGTCGCGATCATCGCGGGGTTGGCGGTCGCCGCGACGCTGATCGTGCTCCCGCGACCCCTGCTCTTCGAACCTCAGGCGCGCGACGCCTGCGAGGCGGCCGGGGCGGATTACGTCGGGCTGGCCTCCGAGGGCGGCCGCTACTCGGACCCGGTGCCCGACGGCGCCCGTTGCCTGGCGCCCGGCGACCCGTCGCCGATCGAGGTCGACGTGCGCTTCTTTGCCGGCGCCGCCGGGGCGGACGCGTTGCTCGCCTGGGCCTACCGCCTCGCCTGCCTGCTCGTGCCGCTCGGGCTGGCGCTGGCGATCGGGCGCCGCCTCTCGGGCGGCTAGATGGATCAGTCATCCAGACGGAGACTCCAAGCGCGGGGAGCTGTCTCGGCGCCGGTTCCCCGCCGCCCGAACTGATCCGTTTTCCGTCCGGGGGCCGGACGTAAACCGACGCGGTTCGCAATGAGGTGGCGGCGTACGAATCGAGCCACGCTCGCGCCACGTCGCGCCGGCGCCCCCGCCAGGCGATGTGCTCGACCAACCGCGCCTCGTTTGGGCGGTCGCCTCAGTTGAGCCGGGCGCGCAGCGCGGTGAGGCTGCGCTGCGCGCGGGCTCGAGCAGGGGCGCCGAGCGGCAGTGCCATCGCGAGCTCCAGCGCGTGGATCGAGGTCCGGATCTCACCGCGCTCGAGATACCGGGTGGCGAGCCCCTCGAGCATCATCGCGCCGACGACGTGCGGGCAGAGCCAGCGGATCGCGGGCGGCGGGCGGCGCATCCGCCCGCTCGGGTCGAAGACCACCGTGGGCGTGCTCGACGGGTCGGCGAGGATCGCGAGCCGCTCGACGCCGACCGTGACCAGCTCGAAGCCCAGGCGCCGGGCGACCGCCCCGTAGACGATCGCGAGCGCCAGCGGATGGCCACGACGGCGCACCAGCACGCGGTCGAGCAGCAGGGCGTCCGGCCCCGAGCGCAGGTCGCACCCGAGGCCCCGGCGCACCGCAAGGGCCTCCACCAGGGCGAGGGCCCGATCGGCCGCCGGCCGGGCGGCGATCGGGTCGAGCCCGAGCGCCAGCCGGTCGAGGCGCTCGTGCGCGGCCGCGGGGTCGACCGGGGCGAACTCGGACGCGATCGCCAGCGCCAGGTCCTCGGGCTGGGCGCCCGGGAGGCGGAGCACGTGATCGAACGGGCGCGCCATCAGCCCAGCAGCGCCTCGCCCACGTAGGTGCCCTCCGCGGCCCCGGGCGGGACGGCGAACACGGCGCTCGAGGTGTGGAAGATGTACTCGTTGAGGACGTCGCCGGAGAGGTTGCGCTGGATGCGCTCGAACTGGTCCGGATCGCGCTGAAAGCAGATGAAGAACAGCCCGGCGTCGAGCTGGCCGGTGACCTCGTCGAAGCCGTCGGTGAACGAGTAGCCGCGCCGCAGGATCCGGGTGCCGAGCAGATCGCCGGAGGCCAGGCGGACGTGGGCGTCGCGATCGATCACCGGGCCCTCGGGCCCGCGCGCCTCGAAATCGGGCGGGTCGAACTCGCCGGTTCCGGTCAGCGGGGCCCCGGAGTACTTGGCGCGGCCGATCGTGCGCTCCTGCTCGGCCAAGGCCGTCCGGTCCCAGCTCTCGATGACCATCCGGATCCGGCGGGCGACCATGTAGGTGCCGCCGCGCAACCAGGCCGGACCCTCGTCGCCGACCCAGACGAACTCGTCCAGGTCCTCGGTGTCCTCGGCCCGGATGTTGTTGGTCCCGTCCTTGAGCCCCATCAGGTTGCGCGGGGTGTCCTGCTCGCGGGTCGTGGTCGAGGTGCGCCCGAAGCCGAGCTGCGACCATTTCATGACCACCGACCCGCGCCCGATCCGCGCCAGGTTGCGGACCGCGTGGAAGGCGGCCTGCGGGTCGTCCGAGCAGGCCTGGACGCACAGGTCGCCGCCGGAGATCGCCGGATCGATCGCCTCGGCGGGGAGCGGCCCGAACTGGCGGAGCGACGCCGGGCGCCGGCCGGCGAGACCGAAGCGGTCGACGCCCTCGCGCTCGAAGAGCCCCGGCCCGAAGCCGAAGGTGATCGTCAGCCGGCTCGGCAGGTGCCCGATCGCCTCGCCGGTGTCGTCCGGCGGCAGCAGCGGCTCCTCGTTGCGCGGCCCGGCGAGCTCACCGGCCGTCATCCGCGCCGCCGCCTCGGTCCACTCGCGCAGGAGCTCGACCAGCTCGAGGCGGGTGGCGGCGGTGACGTCGAAGGCCGCAAAGTGGAGCCGGTCCTGCGCGGCGGTCACGATCCCGGCCTGGCGCTCGCCCCGGAACGGGACCGTGCCCGTGCCCTCCCCGGTCGACGCCTCGGCCGTCTCGTGGCCGAGGACGAAGCCGCCGGCGCCGAGGCCGACCCCGGCGCCGGCGATTCCGGCGTTGCGGAGCAGACCGCGGCGGGTGAGGCCCCGCTGCGTCCGATCCGCAGGCTTCGGCCCCTCGGTCACCCGACCTCGGAGGGCACCTTCGACAGCGCTTCGGCGAGCACGTCCACCTGCTGGGCGAGCTCCTGGGTCTGCTTGGTGCTCAGGGTGTCGTAGAGGACGAAGCCGTCCCCGTCGCGGTACCGGTCGAGGAGCTCGTGCATGGCGTCGAACTGCTTCTCGATCTCCTCGACAAGCGCGGGGTCGACCTGCTCGAGCGCCGGTTCGAGCGCCTCGAAACCGGCTTCGGCCCCCTCGACGTTGGCCTGGAAGTCCCAGAGGTCGGTGTGCGAGTAGCGCTCCTCCTCGCCGGTGATCTTCGACGAGGAGACCTCGGCCATCAGGTCGACCGAGCCCTGGGCGATCTCGACCGGGTCGAAATCGGCCTTGATCGCGATGTCGTCGAGGTTGGCGACGTCGTTGCGCAGGTCCTTGATCGTCTGGTCGAGCCCGTCGGTGGTCTCGT
This sequence comes from uncultured Solirubrobacterales bacterium, assembly GCA_963842795.1. Classification (GTDB taxonomy): domain Bacteria; phylum Actinomycetota; class Thermoleophilia; order Solirubrobacterales; family 70-9; genus WHSW01. The sequence continues at coordinate 129,383 of CAWJHV010000015.1, forward strand.
CGATCCAGAGGGCCTTCTCGATCCGGTGATAGCCGCCCCAGTCCTGAGGCGGGATGTCGCCCTCGCGGCCGTCGATGTCCGGGTCGAGGTCGCCGAAGGCGCCGGCGACCGGCTCGATCCGCTCGAAGTGCACCCGGGCGTCCGGGTAGGCGGCCTTCGCCGCCTCTATGTCGCCTGCCTCCACCGGGCCCAGGAAGGCCTCGGTCGCGTCGACGAAATCGGCGGTCTCCTGCTCGACGTAGGCGTCGTAGTCGGCGACCGCGCTGTCGAGCAGCGCCGGGTCGATCGACGCCGCGACGGTCGAGGTGCTCGGGGCGGCCTCGGTGGTCGACTCGTCGTCTTCGCCGCAACCGGCGATCGCGAGCGCGAGTGTCCCGAGCGCGCTCACGCCGAGTACGCGCCAGACCGGGGTGGGCTGATTCAACTTTCTGTTCCCTCCTAGCTCGTGAGTCAGCCGGCCATCCCGACTTAGGTATGCCTAATTAGGCTACCCTAACCGCGGCGTTGGAGGGCCGCCGCCATCCGGTGGCCCTCCGCGCCCAACCCCGAGCGCACTCCGGGGGAGATTGCGTCCAATTCCGGCGGGTTTAGTGCGGTGGTCGTCCCGGGTATCCGAAGAGAAGGTCATGGAAGACACGCCCGACATCGGCGAGCGGCTCGAGTTCTCGGCCAGCGTCGCCCCCGGCCCCGAGGCGGGGACGATCGTCACGATCTTCGGCGAGCTCGACGTCGCCTCGGCCCCGGAGATGACCGATTCGTTCCAGCAGGCGATCGACCGGCCCGGTCCGGTCGAGCTCGACATGCGCGGCTGCACCTTCGTCGACTCGACCGGGATCGCGAGCCTGCTGACCGCCGCACGGCGGCTGCACGAGCAGGGCAGGGTGCTGACGATCAAGGGCGCGCGGGAGCGGGTCCAGAGCATCCTCCAGCTCTCCGGCCTGCTCTCGCAGGGCTGGATCGCCCTGGACTAGAGAGCTTTACCACCGGGGCGCGGCGCCGGGCGTTGCAAACGCCCGGCGCCGCGTGAGCTCAGGCGGCCCGCGGCCTCCGCATGGCGAGCCCGCCGACCACGAGGCCGGCGGCGCCGACCACGAGGGCGAGAATCGCCAGCCAGGTGGGCGCGCCGGACGAGTCGTCTCCCGAGCCGTCCGTCGGGGGCGTCGCCGCCTCCTCCTCCGCCGCGGCGGCGTGACCGTGATCCTCCTCGGCCGCGGTCAGCGTCACCTGCGGTGCCGGCTCGTCCGAATCCGGCGCGCCGATCCACCGCACGACCTCACCGTTGTCGTAGGTCTGGATCGCCGGGAACGTGAGTGCATCTCCGGCGACGTACTGCTCCGGCAGGCCGACCGAGATCCCGAAGTCGCGGAACTGGCCGGGCTGGATCGCCGCTTCGGGGTCGGTCGCGGTCCATGTGATGGTCCTCACCTGCTCGTCGACCGGCCCGTCGTCGGTTTCGATCGGCTGGTCGAGCTTCTGGGTGGAGACCTGCGTCCTCCACCCGGCGACCGGCTCATAGGACGCGGACACGAACCCGTCGGGCATCTGCACCTCGACCTTGTCCGTAGCCGCGTCGTCGCCCTCGTTCGGAACCCGCACGTCGAGGCGGGTGAAGCCGCCGGCCGGCGCCGTGTCGGGCTGCAGGGTGACATGGGCGGCCGCGGCCGCGGGGAGCGCCAGGATCGCCGCCGGCAGGGCGGCGAGCAGGGCGCGCTTACTCAGTCTCATCTCTTGTCTCCTTCTCGTTCGTCGATTGCGAATGGCGATCAACGACGCGCGGGAGGAGCGCGGCCGGCGAGCCGGAAGGCCAGCAGGCAGCTGCAGAAACGGCTCGATCGCGGCCGGATCCTGGGCAAGGGAGGGGGCCCTGAGACCCGGGCGAGGAGCCGCGAGAGGCGGCGGCGCCGTCGCGCGCGACCAAGCCGCTCCTCGCCGGGGTAGCGGCCGCTCAGAAGCACCGCGAGCAATGCGACCGCCGGCAGGAGCGCGATCAGGAGCTGGAAGCTCATCGGATCGGCACCTCGAGCTCGGCCGCGTCCTCGTCGAAGCGCGAGGTCCGCACGGTCACGGTCACGGTCCAGTCGCCGGAGGCTCCGAACTGGGTGCCGGGCGCCGTGTAGTGGCCCGGCCCCGCCTTGCGCACGTCCGCGTCGAGCGGCCCGATCCCGCGATCGGCCTCGAACAGTTCGACCCGGACCTCCTTCGCTCCGTTGAACTGGCTGCCGTCGTCGGCGTCGAAGAGGTAGAGGTGGATCTGGTTCGGGCCCACCGCCGCCGGCTCGACCGTGTACTCGAGCACCTCCGCGCCGATCGTCGTCCGGCCGGAGACGGGACCCTGGCCTGAGTCGGCGGCGGGGGCGTAGCCGACGAGCACCGCAGTCACGCCGAGCACGACGGCCAGCAGGCCGACCTCCGCTCGCAGGTTGCGGCGCAGCCATAGCCCCACGCGTCCGGGGCTCGAGCCACGCTCCAGCAGTCGTGCCAGGGCCGGTAGCAGCCGCCGGCGGTTGGCGGCGCCGAGGCCGACGAGGATCGCCAGCAACGCGATCTTCGCGAGGACCGCGCGCCCGAAGCCGGTGTCGACCAACGCCCCGAAGCTGCCGACCTCCACGATCGCCTGGATCGCGCCGGTGGCGGCGATCGCGATCACCGCGCCGAGCGCGAGCGGGGAGAAGCGACTCAACGTCGCGTGGAGCAGACCGGTGCGCTCGCCGGGCTCCAGCGCCGCCGTGGCCCGCGGGAGCGCGCCGATCAGCAGGGCGAGGCCGCCGAGCCAGACACTCATCGCGGCGACGTGAAGCGAGGCGGCCGGGATCAGAAGCGCCTCCGGACGCTGGGTCGAGGCGTGGCCGGCGAGCGCCGGGGTCACGACGAGCACGGCCGCCGCCAGCCCGCCGGCGAGGACCGTCGCCGCGCCCGGGGGCGGACGCAGCGCCGTCCCGGTCGCACCGAGAGTGGCCGGGCGCAAGGCGCCGGCCGGGCGACGCAGGGCGACCGCCGCGAGCACGGCGGCGAGCACCAGCCAGGCACCCGCCCGCACGGCCATGACCGTTCCGAACCGCGTTCCCAGGACCGCGTCGACCAGCTCCGGGTCGAGTGCGTCCCAGAAGGAGATCCCGGCGACGGTGGCGATCTGAAGCGGCAGCGCAAGGAGGCTCGTCGCGAGCCCGGTCGCGATCCCGGCGGCAAGCAGCCCGCGGCCGCGGCGCGCGAAGGCCCCGCTCGCCCGCGCCCAGCCCTCCCCCGCCCCGGCGACGCCCGCGAGGCCCGGTCGCCAGACGGCGAGCACGAAGAGGAGCCCGCCCGCCACGAGCGCGATCGCCGCGTACCCGAGCGCCCGGTCGGCCCAGAAGGCCACCGACGTCACCGGCCCGGCCTCCTGACGGTCGAGCACCGACGCGACCGACTCGCCGCCGGCCGACGGCTCGCCGATCGAGAACACGAAGCCGCCCGACACGGGGTGCGAGTCGGCCGACACGATGTGGTAGGTCGCCGTATACGAGCCGTCGGCGAGGTCCGGACGCAGCCGGGTCGCGATCGCGGCGCCGTCGCCGCCCGGCCGGAACGCCTCGCCCTCCTGGACCTCCTGGCCGCGATCGTCGAAGACCGCCACTGCGCCGAAGCTCGCCTCGATGGGTTCGTCGAAGTACATCGCGACCCGGTCGGGCTGCTCGGCGACCGTCGCGCCCTGGCCCGGGGTCGTCCGCTCGAGCACCGCGTGGGCGTCGGCGAGCGCCGGCAGCGACAGCATGCCGACGAGGGCGACGATCGCGATCCGCGCGATCACCAGGCCTCCCGCTGCGGGCCTGACGAGGCGTCGCGCTCGGTCGGCGCGCCGGCGGCGCGCCGGCGGCGCCGGATCGCGATCGCGGCCGCTCCCGCGAGCGCCACCGCGCCGAGGCCGATGAACGGCAGCACGGGGAACCCGCCCGCCTCGCCGACCCAGAACAGGGTGCCGTCGATCGTCGCCCTGCGGTCGCCGACCTCGATCGGCAGCCGGTAGTCGAAGATCTTCGTCCTCTGGTCGGGATCGGAGACCTGAGCGGGCGTGCCGGTGCTCATGTAGTGGATCCGGTGGTCGTGCCAGACGTACTGGCCCGTCCTGTCGACCACCCGCCATTCGGGGGCCGCGTCCGAATCGGCGGCGGCCGGGACCGGCGCGTTTCCGTAGCGGTCGTCGTTGAGGTAGTAGGCGGGCGATCGGGTGTTGACCGCGACCGCGCCGTCGGGTGAGATCCGCACATAGGGCTCGCGGTCGTAGCCGTCGACGACCACGGTCTCGCCGGTCCGGTTCTGAAGCTGCAGGCTGTCGTCGTAGTTCAGGACCTGAACGTCCAGCCCGGGAACCGGCGGCTCGACTCCGTCGAGCTCTGATCTGAAGTTGATGTTGCCCTGGTGGGCCAGGGCGGTGCTCGCCGTGAGCGCGAACGCGAACGCGATCGACGCCCCGGCGAAAAGGCGCCGTCGCATCGGGGGCCTCCTTCTCGGTCGCGGGACGCCCGCGACCGCAGGCGGCCGCGGGGCTAGATCGAGGCCGCGGCGGGCGGCGGGCGCTCGGCGAGCGAGGCGGCGATCAGCAGGCGGGCACGCAGCAAGGTGTGCGCGAAGCCCGGGCGCGGTCGCGGCGGGCGCGCGGGCGCCCGGCGGCGAGCCGGGCGAACGCCCGAGGCCAGCCGCTCGATCACCGACTCGCCGGGGAAGCGCCCGAGCAGCAACGGCAGCACCAGGGCGAGCAGCGGCAGCGCGGCGAGCGGCCCGGCCTCCTGGACGATCGGGATCAGGCCCAGCAGCAGCATCGCGGCGAGCAGCGTGAGCTGCCCCAGCGGGATGCGCCCGACGGCTTTCCTACGGGTCATGTGGGGAAGAGTAAGGATCCGGGGTCTGCTCCGCGCCGCTCGCCTCGCGCCGCTCGCGGCGGACCGAGTTGACGATCGACAGCAGGACGACGATAACCGGGACGGCATAAAGGACCCATAAGGCCCAGTGGCCGGCGTGGGCTATCGGCAGCACACGTCCATTATCGCGCCGCGCCCCGCCGGACCGGGCTCAGACCCGGGCGCAGGCCTCGCACTCGCCGCGGATCAGCACGTCGTGCGCCTCGACCCGGTGCCCGAGGCGCCCGGCGAGCCGATCGATCGCCCGCTCCAGGCCCGGGTCCTCGAACGGCGTCAGCGTCCCGCAGCGGTCGCAGACCGCGTGGTGGTGGTGCCCGCCGCCGGGAATGACCGGCTCGTAGAGCGCGCCGCGGCCGCCGACCTCGACCCGCTGGACCAGCCCCTCGCCGGAGAGGAGGTCGAGCGCCCGGTAGACGCTCGCCACCCCGACCCGCTGACCCGAGGCGCGCAGGCGCTCGGCGATCTCCTGGGCGCCGAGGCAGCACCGCTCGCCGGCGAGCAGCTCGATCACCGCCCGGCGCGCGCCGCCGGTCCGCCGGCCCCCGGTCGCCAGCGCCTCCAGGGCCAGCTCCGACCACCCCGACTCGCCGTGCTCGCGCATGACGGCGAGCTTACCATCGATGAGAATGATTATCATTCTCGTTTCGATGGAGTGGATCGCGATCCCGTTCGCCCTCGCCACCGTGGCCGCGACGTTCGCCGGCGGCGCCCTCGCGCTCCGCCTCTCACACTCGCTTCCCACCCTCATGGCGCTCACGGGCGGCGTCGTGGTCGCCGTGGCGCTCTTCGACGTGCTCCCCGAGAGCATCGAGGCGGTCGACGACCCGCAGCGGGTCGGGCTGCTCGTCGGGGTCGGGTTCATCCTCTTCTTCCTCGCCGAGCGGGTGCTCGTACTGCACCACCGCGACGACGCCCAGCAGGCGCGCGCCCACGCCCAGGTCGGCGCGCTCGGCGCCCTGGGGCTCTCCGTGCACAGCTTCATCGACGGGCTCGGGATCGGGCTCGCGTTCGGGCTCGACACGGCCACCGGCGTGCTCGTGTTCATCGCCGTGATCAGCCACGACTTCGCCGACGGGCTGAACACGGTCAGCTTCGTGCTCAGCCAGTCCGACGACCGCCGCCGTGCGAAGCGCTGGCTCACGGTCGACGCGTTCGCCCCCCTGTTCGGCGCGATCGTCGGCAGCGCGATCACGATCTCCGCGTTCGGGCTCGGCCAGCTGCTCGCTCTCTATGCGGGCTTCTTCCTCTACATGGGCGCCACCGACCTGCTCCCCGAAGCCCACGGCGAGCACGCCTCCTGGCGCCGCGTCGCGCTCACCGTCGGCGGCTTCGCGGCGATCTTCGCCACCACCCGGATCGCCGGCGTCTGAGCCTCAGCCGTTCGCCTGCGAGAGCAGGAAGAGCCCGAGCGAGGTGAAGCCGACCATCAGCGCCAGCATCCAGTACTGCGACCGGGTCGCGAGCTCGGGGTCGCCGTAGACCTTCAGCGCCCGGTCGTGGCCGAGGACGAGCGCGGTGACGTGCCCGACCACCAGCGCCCCCACCTGCACGTACCAGATCGCGTTCGAGCTGATCGCCGCGTAGTCGATCCCGCCGGTGGCGGTGCCGAACAGGTCGGAGCCGTCGCCGAGCGGATCGGAGAGCAGGAACGTGAACTGGGCCTGCTCCTGGAAGACGACGAGGCTGAAGTAGTGGGCGACCAGGTAGGCGAGCGCGATCGGGATGAACGCGTGCGCGAAGAGCCCTCCCAGGCGCCGGGTCGAGAGGTTCGTGCGCACGGTGTGCATGCCGTAGATCCCCGCCCAGAACAGGCCCGCGACGAAGCCAAGCGTCAGCGCGAGGAAGATCGAGTTCGAGACCCGCGTCGCGGCCACCTCGCCGAGCCCGAGGTCGCTGAACCAACCCGAGACGGTGCGGATCGGCTCCGCCAGCGTCCCCTCGCCGGCGCCGTCGAACGTCGTGGCTCCGATCGTCACCAGCACCAGCGCGATCGAGCCGGGCGCCTGGGCGACCCAGCGCGTCGCCGCCGACAGCGCCCGACGGACCCCGAGCCGCCGCTCGCGCACTTCGAGCGGCGCGAGCGTCGAGAACATCCCGAAGTAGACCGAGAACGCCTCGCCGCGCGAGAGCCACTTCTCGGCGCCGAAGAGGGCCATGGCGACGAACGTGTACGCCGTGTAGGCAAGCGCCGCGACGGCCGTCGTGTGCGGGGTGAGGCCGACCGTCTGAAAGCCCCCCTGTCCGTAGACGAGCTCGAGCCAGACGAAGGCGACGACTCCGACCACCGCCGGCCAGCGACCGAGGCGCTCCGGATAGGTGAGCGGCGGCGGAGCGGACTGGCCGGCGATCAGCCTGAAGGTGCCACCGATCACCCGGCCGACCGCGCGCCAGGGGTTGAAGGCGCGGAAGACGTCGCCGAAGAAGACGCTGAAGCCGACGAGGCCGAGCCAGGCGGTGACGAAGATGAAGGTGACCGAGAAGTTCCGGTCCGGCGCCTCGGTTCCGTTGAGACCCGCCCAGATCGTCAGCCCGAGCAGGAAGACGCCGATCGCACCGGCGAGCACCTCGGTGACCGGGTTGACGAGCAGCGACGAGAGCCAGACGCGGACCGGCCGCCAGTGGCTCTCCTCGAAGCGGCTGGTGTGCCAGGCGACCGAGAGCCCGAAGAACGAGACCACGAGCACCAGGGCGGCCGCCCAGGCGAACAGCCACGCGGGGATCGGGAGATCCTGGCGGCCGACGAGGGCGTGCCCGACGACCTCGAGCGGTGCGAGCAGCACCGGCCGGGCTCAGCTCGGTTCGACGGTGATCTCGGCCAGCGGGACCACCCGCTCCTCGAGCTCGACCTCGAACACGCCCGTGATCGTCGCCGGGACGTCGAAGTCCACCGAGCCGCCGGCCTCGACGTCCTCGCCGACGTCGTAGCCGTGGAAGTGGACCTCGTCGGAGACGTCGGACTCGACCCGGAAGCGGATGTCGTCGCCCTCGGTGAAGGTCAGCTCCTGCACCCCTCCGACCGGCTGGCCGTCCTTGACCACGATCGTCGCGACCTCGGCCTCCTGCCCGCCGCCGCCCGAGCCCGAGCCCGAGCCGCCCTGCTCACCGGAGCCGCTCTGCTCTTCGGTGGTGGTCGTGGCGGCCGTCGTCGTCTCGGCCGCGCTGGTGGTCGTGGTCGCGTCGTCGTCGCCGCCGCGCAGGATGAAGAAGAGCGCGACGACCACGACCAGCGCGGCGAGGCCCAGCAGCACTCTCGATCTCGTCGAGTCCACGGGCGGGCATCTTACGTATGGCGACCTAAAGGAAGCTCAAGGTCGGTTGTCATGTGTGATTTCCGCCACGAGCGGGTATGGAAGCGCGGACCAAATCCGGGCATGGGGCCCGGGGGGGATTCAGACGGAGGGAACAGATGTACCGTCGCAGGACGCTCGGCTTGCTCGCCGGGCTCGTACTCGCAATCGCCGCGCTCGCGCCGAGCGCCGCCGGGGCCTGGGCGCCGGCCGCATCGGCCACGATCAAGCCCGGCAACATGACCTTCACCGAAGGCGCGCAATGCACGTCCAATTTCATCTACCAGGGCGGGTCGAACGTCTACATCGGTCAAGCCGCCCACTGCTCCGGCACCGGCGGCCAGACCGAGACCAACGGCTGCGACAGCGGCTCGCTGCCGCTCGGCACGCCGGTTGAGGTCAACGGCGCCAGCCGTCCCGGAACACTGGTCTACAACTCGTGGCTGACGATGCAGGCGCTGGGTGAGACCGATCCCGACACCTGCCAGTTCAACGACCTCGCGCTGGTTCAGCTCGATCCGGCCGACGTCGCCGCCGTCAACCCGTCGGTTCCGGGCTTCGGTGGCCCGACCGGCCTCGGATCGTCGGCCGCCGGGCTCGGCGACACGGTCTACTCGTACGGCAACTCGTCGCTGCGCCAGGGCATCACCAAGCTGAGCCCGAAGCGGGGCATCGTCGCCCAGAGCGAGGGCAACGGCTGGAGCCGCACCGTCTACACCGTGACACCGGGGATCCCCGGCGACTCGGGCAGCGGATTCATGGACGACACCGGCCAGGCGATCGGGGTCCTGAGCACCCTCCAGATCGCGCCGATCCCCGCCTCGAACGGGGTCGGCGACCTGCGCCACGAGCTCGACTACATGCACGCCCACAGCTCGTTCGGGGGCGTCAACGTCGTCAACGGCACGCAGCCGTTCAACCCCGACATCGTCGGGGCCATTCTCGGCGCGTAGCGCCTTCGCTGCGAACGGTCCGTCCGGCCCCTAGGGCTGGGCGGACCGTTCCGCGGCGCCACCGTTGTCGATCGAGGGGGCGTCGACGGTGTCGCCGCTGAACACGAACACGAACACGGCGACGATCGCAATCCCGAGGACGAGCCCGAGGACGATCCCGATCAGACGGTCGCCTCGGCGCATCCGGCGCGATCAGACCCCGTCGAGCAGGCGCCAGTTGGCCCGGAAGGCCGACTCCGCGGCGGCGACCAGGCGGTCCTCGTCGGGCCCCGCGCCGATCTCCTCGATCAGCGTCCTGACGTCGGCGGCGTGCTCGACGTCGCGGGTCGCGTGGATCCGGAAGTAGGCGGTCCCGGTGCCGTCGTCGAAGCCGTAGCGCTCGAGCAGGCCCGCGCGCTTGGTGCGTGAGATCTCGGGCTGTCCGCTCTCGATCGCATACAGGCGAACGAGGGACTCGCGGACGTCGCCGTCCGCCGTCCAGCTGCGCACGCACTCACGCGTCTCGGGCGTGGGCGCGTCGCCGGCGTCGCCGCCGGCGGCCTCGACGAAGCCGTCCCAGAGGCGCACGTGGGCGCGCTCCTCCGCCGCGTGCCCGCGCAGCTCGCCACGCTCGGGCAGCGCCTCGGCGGTCGCGTCGCTCAGGTCGGCGATCGCCTCGACCGCGTGCCGGTACTGCCCCGAGTAACGGGCCAATTCCTCAGCCGTCAGCTCCCCGGCCGACCAGCGGCGGTAGAAGGGGTGGCGGAGGACGTCCCACCGCTCGCGACTGCGCTCGATCCGATCCCAAGTCCTTGACTGCACCGCGGTCCCCTTTCGGACGCTGATCTGGCGAGACGCCAGCATAACGCCCGGCTCCGCGGCTCTACGATCGGCGGCCCTTGCGCCCACAGCCGGCCGACATCGCCGCTCCCGTGCTGCCGCCCCGGCTGCGGTGGCTGAACGCCGGTCGCCCGCCCGTGCTCGCCGAGCTCACCGCGGCGGGCCCGGTGCTCGTCCACTTCTTCGACTTCGCCCAGCTGAACAGCGTCAGGGCCCTCCCCTACCCGATCGCCTGGGACCGCCGCTACGGAGACGCCGGGCTGCACACGCTCGGCATCCACTCGCCCCGCTTCGGGTTCACGGGCGAGCGCGAAGCGCTGGCCGGAGCGCTCGAGCGAGTCGGCGTCACCCACCCGGTCGCCGACGACTCCGACTACGCCGTCTGGCATGACTACGGCTGCGAGGGCTGGCCGTCGCTCTTCCTGTGGGGACAGGGCGGCGCCCTGAGCTGGTTCCACTTCGGCGAGGGCGAGTACGCGGCGACGGAGGAGGCGATCGCCGAGGAACTGGTCGCGATCGACCCCTCGTTCGAGCCCCCGCCACCGCTCGAGCCACTGCGACCGAGCGACGAGCCCGGGGCCCTGGTCGTCCCGCCGAGCGACGAGGTATTCCCGGGCGGCTCGGTCACCGAGCCATGGCGCCCCGGGGCCGGCGCCGCGCCGCTGGAGCTCCCGTACGAGGCCGGCGGAGCCCACGCCTCGGTCGCCGGCGAGGGCGAGCTCCGGGTCGAGGTCGACGGCGAGCAACGCGTGATCGAGGTCTCCGGCCCCGGGCTCTACGACCTCGCCACGGGCGACCGGCACGGCCGCCATCGCCTGCGCCTGGACGGCACGGCGGGGCTCGAGGTCTACTCGGTGAGCTTCTCGCCCGGGCTGCCGTAGAGCTCGGCGGCCGGCGTCGAGCGCTCCATCAGCCGGTCGGTGATCGACTCGAAGCCGAAGCGCTCGTAGAGGCCGTGCGCGTCGCGCGTCGCCAGCACGATCCGGCGCACGCCCCGGACGCCGGGATGGGCCAGCAGCGACTCGACCATCCAGACGCCGAGCCCACGGCCGCGGTGCTCTGAGAGCACGAACGCGTCCGCGATCCAGGCGAACGTGGCGGAGTCGGTTACCGCGCGCACGAGACCGGCCTGGTCGCCGCCGGGCGCGTAGAGGCCGAGCGCGAGCGAGCCGGCGAGCGCCCGCTCGACCACGTCGCGGGGCACGTTCTCCGACCAGTACGCCGTGCGCAGATACGCCCAGATCGCGTCGAGGTCGAGGCGCTCACGATCGTCGGAGAGCTCGTAGCCGTCCCGGCGGAAGATCACTCGCCGGCGTCCTCCGCTCCGCCCGCCGGCGAGGTCTCGATCTGCAGCAGCTCTCCGCCCTCGTGGTCGACCTGAAGCGTCGTGTGCTCGAGCCCGAAGCGCTCCTCGAGCATCCGCTCGAGATCACGCCGCGTGGCGTGGCAGTCGGTGTCGCGGGAGACCAGCACGTGGGCGGCAAGCGCCGGGAACCCGGAGGTGATCGTCCACACGTGCAGGTCGTGGACCTCCTTGACCCCCGCGACCGAGGCCATCGCCTGCCCGACCTGCTCGACGTCCATGTCGGCCGGCGAGGCCTCGAGCAGGATCCGGGTGGAGTCGCGGAGGATCCCCCAGGAGCTGGCGAGGATCAGCAGCCCGATCGCGACGCTGATCACAGGGTCGGCGTACTCCCAGCCGGTGGTGAGGATGACCACGGCCGCGAGCACCACGCCGGCCGAGCCCAGCAGGTCGGCGATCACGTGGCGCATCGCGGCGGAGACGTTGAGGCTCTCGCCCGAGTGGCCCTGGAGGATCCGGGCGGCGGCGACGTTGACCGCCATCCCGGCGATCGCGACCACGAGCATCAGGCCCGCCTCCACGTCGGGCGGGTCGCCGAAGCGCTGCCCGGCTTCGATGAAGATCAGGATCGAGATCGCGACCAGGGTGACGCCGTTGAAGAGCGCGGCGAGGATCTCGGCGCGGCGGAAGCCGAACGTGCGACTGGGGCCCCCCGAGCGCCCCGCGAGCCAGGCGGCGAACAGGGCGACGCCGAGCGAGAGGCTGTCGGAGAGCATGTGCCCGGCGTCCGCGAGCAGCGCCAGGCTGTCGGAGAGCAGGCCGCCGACGACCTCGGCGACCAGAAACGCCGTGGTCAGCGCGAGGACCAGCTTCAGCGCGCGCTTGGCCCCGGTCCGGTCGGGGTCGTAGGCGCGGGCGTGGTCGTGTCCGGCGGGCCCGTGCATGGAGCCCAAGGTACCCCGCCCGGGACCCGGGCCGGAGCGGCCCCCGTAGTGGCGCCACGCCGGGTGGGCGGGGGCGACGCGGTCCGTAGCTTGGCAGTGAGGGCATCAGCGCGGTGGCGACGCGAGCGAACGTGCCTGATCTCGCGCGCGCGACGACGCGATCGTCACAGGGGCTGGGCGTCTTCGCCGCCTCAGACGAGGCGTCTTCGCCGCCTCAGACGCCGAGCGTCATCTTGACCACCCTATGCGTGGTTCAGATGTCACTCGGCGAACGGGGTGTTGCCGACGCGTACGCGAGCGCCACAAGCGCCACGCAGGGCGCACCGGTCCCGCTCCCCTCACTGCCAAGCCGCGCCACGCGTCGCACGAACGGCGACTTGGCGGCGCTCAGGCCCGGTAACTCGCCACTCGTGCGCTTGTCGGCTAGGCCCGGGCGGCGAGCTCGGTGCGGATCTTCTTCGGGAGCATGAAGCGGACGTCCTCGTCGATGGCCCGCAGCTCGGAGACGTCGTCGGCGCCGCGGGCGCGGAAGAACTCGACCAGCTCGGTGACCAGCCCCTCCGGGGCGCTGGCGCCGGAGGTGATCCCGATGGTCTCGACCCCGTCGAGCCAGGCCTCGTCGACCTGCGACGCGTTGTCGAGCAGGTGCGAGGCGGCCCCGTGCTCGCGGGCGACCTCGACCAGCCGGTTGGAGTTCGACGAGTTGGTCGATCCGATCACCAGCACCAGCTCGCACTCCCGGGCGAGCTGCTTGACCGCGATCTGGCGGTTGGTGGTCGCGTAACAGATGTCGTCGGACTTCGGCGCGGTGATCTTGGGGAAGCGCTCGCGCAGCCGCCCGATGATCTCGGAGGTCTCATCGACGGACAGCGTCGTCTGGGTGATGAAGGCGACGTGGTCGGGGTCGGGCAGCTCGAGGGCGTCGACGTCGGCCACCGTCTCCACGAGGACGATGTTCTCCGGCGCCTCGCCGGTCGTCCCCTCGACCTCCTCGTGCCCCTGGTGGCCGATGAGCACGATCGTGTAGCCCTGCTCGGCGAACTTGCGCGCCTCGACGTGGACCTTGGTCACCAGCGGGCAGGTGGCGTCGATCGTGCGCAGGTTGCGATCGGCGGCGTTTGAGTGCACGCTCGGGGCGACGCCGTGGGCCGAGAAGACGACCAGGGCCCCCTCGGGGACCTCGGTCTCCTCCTCGACGAAGACGGCTCCGCGCTCGGCCAGCTCCTCGACCACGTGCTTGTTGTGGACGATCTCCTTGCGCACGTAGACGGGCGGGCCGTACATCTCCAGGGCCTTCTCGACGGTCTGCACGGCGCGGTCCACGCCGGCGCAGTAGCCGCGGGGAGCGGCGAGCAGGATGCGCTTGGGAGCGCGGGATTGAAGCGCCGGGGGCACGCCCAGAGGGTAGCCGGGCGCGCCCCTGCCTCGCCGCCGAACCGCCGCGCTCAGCCCACCAGGCGGTAGCGCAGGTGAGTCGCCGACGGTGTCTGGGTGATCTCGACCGGCTCCAGCTCGAGGTGTACGTCGCCCAGGTTCTCGAACATTCGCGTGCCGTCGCCGAACAGGACCGGCACCAGGTGAACCGAGACCTCGTCGACGAGCCCGGCGGCGATGTACTGCTGTCCGAGGTCGGCGCCGCCCATGACCGTGACCACGCCGTCTCCGGCGGCGGCCTGCGCCCGCTCGAGCGCGGCCTCGATCCCGTCGGTGACGAACTCGTAGACCCCGCCCTCCGGCGCGGTCGCCGGCGCCTCGTGGGTGACCACGAACACGGGGCGCCGCGCGGCGGGACCGTCGGCCCCCCACCAGGGGACCGAGTCGTCGTAGGTGGTCCGCCCGCAGATCACGGCGCCGAGGTCGGAGACCGCGTTCTCCATGTACTCGCGGTCCCGTTCGTCCTCACCCATCGCCCAGCGGTGCAACCTCTCCCCACCCTCGCCCAGCGGCTCCTCGTCGGTGCGGTTCGCGGCGGTCATGAACCCGTCGAGGGACATGCTCGTGTCGAAGACGACCGTGCCCATGGCTACGCCTCGATCCGCTCGCCGCGGACGTCGTAGGCGATGTTGACCGCCTCGTCGGCGCCCGGGTTCGGCCGCCAGGACCCGGCGAACGTGTCCGCGTCGTCCGCCAGCCCGCCGGTGAACGTGGCGTCCATCGGCCCGTGCGAGACCGTGATCTTCATCTGTCCGTCCTCGACCTCCCAGGCGTAGGGAAGCGGGTCCGGCGACATGTTCGTGAACACGACCGACTTGAACGTGCCGGAGCCGGGGTCGTAGCCGATCAGCTCCTCGGCGTCGATCTGGGCCATGCCGGCGAAGTCGAGCTCGATGTGCTGACGGAGGAAGAAGCCGCCGGGCAGCCACTCGAAGGTGGCCTGTCCCTTGATGTTCTCCTCCTCGGAGCCGACCAGGCTGCCGCGCATGCTCCACGTGCCGACCAGGAAGTCGAGCCGGCGCAGGGCGGGATCGGGCTGCGGAGCCACCTGGGTCGTCTCGGGCGCTTCGGTCTCGGTGCTCATCTGGAACTCCTCTCTCGGGAACAACTGAACTGTACCGCCCAGTATACACAAACTCTACGGTTCAGTTCAGTTAGCCGCTAGACTCTCGCAAATGGCGAAGCAGGAGGCCAGGGCCGCGGCCGCCAACGGGCCCACGGGAGAGCGCGCTGACCGCAATCGCAAGGCGATCGTGACAGCGGCCCGTGAGTGCTTCCTACGGGAGGGCTACGACGTCGCGATGGACGCGATCGCCACCGAGGCGGGCGTCTCCAAGGTCACCGTCTACAACCATTTCGGCAGCAAGGAAGCGCTGTTCAACGCCGTCATGAGCGAGGCTCTCGACGAGGCGCTCAGCGAGACGCTGGTCGAGGCTAAGGCCCGGCTGAGCGATACGACGGACGTCCGGGACGCCCTGGTCTCGACCGCCCGGGCGTGGGTCGCCGGCGTCGCCAATCCACCGGTGCTGGCGCTGCGGAACCTCGTCTCCGGCGAGCTGCGCCGCTTTCCCGAGCTCGGCCGGGCGTGGGAGGAGCGCGGTCCGGGACGCTTCATCCCGATGCTCAAGGAGGTCCTCGAGCAGCTCGTCGAGCGCGGCGAGCTTCGCATCAGCGACCCGGACGTCGCCGTGATCCAGCTCTTCGCGCTGACCCTCTACCCCCACCTCGTCTTCAGCTCCTACGGAAGCCGGGTCGAGCCCGAGCTCTCCGACGCGCTGATCGAGCGCGGGGTCGACATGTTCCTCGACCACTACGCGGCCGGCTGAGCGACTAGCGGATCCGCGGGATCGCCCCGAGGGCCGCCTCCCCCACCGCGTCCAGGCTCTCCGCGCAGACCTTGTCGAGCGTGTCCTCGGGCGTGTGCCAGTACGCGCCCGGCGAGGGGCCGGGCCCAAAGTCGAAGTCGATCAGGTCGACCGCCGGAACGCCGGCCTCGAGGAAGGGAACGTGGTCGTCGCTGATCGCGAAGGTGCGGCCCTCGAAGGGGGCCTGGTCGCCGCCCGCCTCGGTGGCCCCCTCCGCGAAGAGCCGGTGGAGCGCGGGGTCGGAGTTCTGCTCCAGGGGAATGCGGAGGTCGCAGTCGCCGACCATGTCGAAGAGCGCCATGGCGCGGATCTCCCGCAGCGGCACGGCGCCGTCCCGGCCGCCGCGGCGCGCGTCGGCAACGTACTGGCGGCTGCCGCGGGTCCCATCGACGTCGAAGTCGCGGTTGCCGCGCGCCTCCTCGGCGTCGAAGGCGACCAGCTGCACGGACGGCCCGGGGAGCGGATTCGGCAGCGACCGTGCCAGCTCGGTCAGCACCGCGACGCCCGAGGCGCCGTCGTTGGCGCCGACGAACCCGGGGATCCCGCTCTTGGTGTCGTAGTGCGCGCCCACGACCACCGTGCCCTCTCCCGAGCCGGGGATCGTGCCGAGGACGTTCTCCCACGGCGACTGGATCGTGACGCGCTCGAGCCCCGCGTCGCGCATCCGGCCCGCGATCCACTCGGCGGTCCGGTGAGCCGCCGCCGAGCCCGCCGGCCGCGGCCCGAAATCGACCTGGGCCGCGAGGTCGTCGAAGGCGCCGGCGCCGTCGAAGCCCGAGCCCTCCCCCGCGTCGCTCGCGTCGCCGCCGCAGCCGGCGAGCAGCAGCAGGCCGGCAACCGAAGCGGAGACGACGCGGCGCATGGCCGGTAAGTTAGGCGCATGGCCCAGGGACACATGGATCGGCTGAGCGCGCTCGACGTCTCCTTCCTCACCAACGAGAGCTCGTCGGCGCACATGCACGTCGGCGGGATCTGCATCTTCGAGGGCCCGCCGCCGAGCTACGACGACCTGCTCGACCACGTGCGCTCGCGGCTGGCGCTGGTGCCGCGCTTTCGCCAGAAGCTCGCCTACCCGCCGGTGCCGACGGGGCGACCGTTCTGGGTCGACGACCCGGCGTTCAACCTCGAATACCACGTGCGCCACTCCGCCCTGCCGTCGCCCGGCTCGGAGGAGCAGCTGCGCAACATGGCGGCGCGGGTGTTCTCACAGTCGCTGGACCGGACGAAGCCGCTCTGGGAGCTGTGGATGGTCCAGGGGCTGACGCGCAAGCGCTTCGCCTTCCTCACCAAGACCCACCATGCCCTCGTCGACGGCGTCTCCGGGGTCGACATCGCGACCGTGCTCTTCGACGTCAAGCCGGTGCCCGAGACCGCCGTGCCCGACGACGACTGGATCCCGAACCCCGAGCCCTCCGCCGCCCAGCTGCTGGCCAAGGACGCCGAGGCCGTCGCCCGCGCCCCGATCGACGCCCTGCGCCGGGTCGAGCACGCGATCGAGCATCCGCGGAGCGCGGTCGAGCGGGTGTCCGAGGCGGTCGAGGCCGTCGGCGAGGTGGGCTGGAACTTCGCCAACCCGGCGCCCAAGGTGCCGCTCAACGTCAAGGTCGGCTCCCACCGCCGGTTCGAGTGGGTGCGCGCCGACCTGGGGCAGTTCAAGCGGATCAAGTCCACGCTCGGCGGGACCGTCAACGACGTCGTGCTCGCCGTGGTCACCGGGGCCCTGCGCCGCTGGCTGCACGGGCGCGGGGTGCGCACCGAGGGCATGGAGCTGCGCGCTCAGGTACCGGTCTCGATTCGCGGCGCCGACGAGCGCGGCGAGCTCGGCAACAAGCTCGCCGCCCTGCGCGGGCCGATCCCCGTGTACGTCGAGGACCCGGTGAAGCGGCTCGAGATCTGCCGCAAGGGCATGGAGGGGATCAAGCAGTCCAAGCAGGCGCTAGGCGCCGAGGTGATCTCGCGCTTCAACGACTTCGCCCCGCCCACCCTGCTCGCCCAGGCGGCGCGGGTGAACTTCTCGACCCGGCTGTTCAACCTCGTGGTCACCAACGTCCCCGGCCCGCAGATCCCGCTGTACGTGCTCGGGCGCGAGCTCGAGGACATCTTCCCGGTCGGCTTCCTGCCGCCCGAGCAGGCGCTGTTCGTGGCGATCATGAGCTACAACGGCGGCGTCAACTTCGGCCTGCTCGCCGACTACGACGCGATCGACGACGTCGCCGCGCTCGCCGACGGGATCGAGGGGTCGATCGCGGAGCTCGCCGAGGCGGCCGCGGATGTCGAACGGCGCGCGACCGAGGAGCGCGAGCCGGCGACCGCGTAGCGCGGCCGCGCCCGAGCTAGGAAGGGCTCACTGCGCTACCGCCCGGCGGTAGCGCTGGACCGAGAGGGTGCCGAAGACCGCGATCAGGCCGACGCACCAGGCGAGGCTCGGAAGTATGTCGTCGGTCCCGGGCCCGCCGACGAACAGGGCTCTCACGGCGTCGACCATGAGCGAGAACGGATTGATGTCCTCGGCGAACGTCTGCAACCAGGCGGGCATCGACTCCGGCGGGACGAAGGCCGAGGAGGCGAAGGTGAGCGGGAAGATGGCGATGAACCCGAAAGCGTTTGCGGCCTCTGGCGTCGAGGCGAGCAGCCCGACGTAGGCGAACACCCACGAGAAGGCGTAACCGATCAGCAGGCAGAGCGCGATCCCGCCGACCACCTCGGGGACCGAGGTGCTGAACGAGAAGCCGGTGATGTAGCCGACGATGATCATCACCACGAGGGCGAGGGCGTTCATGGCGATGTCGGAGAGCGTGCGCCCGGTCAGCACCGCGCTGCGCGACATCGGCAGCGAGCGGAAGCGGTCGACGAGCCCCTTCTTCAGGTCGTCGACGAGCCCGAGCGCAGTGGCGAAGCCGCCGAACGACATCTGCTGGACGATGATCCCCGGGATCAGGAAGTCGGCGTAGTTCTCGTAGCCGGGGGTCTGGATCGCGCCGCCGAAGACGTAGACGAACAGCAGCGTGAACATGATCGGCTGGACCGTGTAGGCGGTCAGCAGATCGGGGTTGCGCGGGATCCGGCGCAGGGCGCGGATCGCGAGCACCAGGGTGTCGGAGATCGCGTAGCGGGCGGTCATCGAACGCCGACCTCCTCGTGCTCACCCGTCTCCTGGGCCTCCGCCTCGTCCGGCTGCTCGGGCTCGGGCGGGCGGCCGGTGAGGGTGAGGAAGACGTCGTCGAGGGTCGGCCGGCGGACGGAGATGTCGTCGATCTCGATCCCCTCGGCGTCGAGCTTGCGGACCGCCTCGGCGATCGCCCCCTTGTGCTCGCGGACCGGGATCCGCACCGTCCCGTCCTCGGTCGTCACGGTGTCGGAGGCGAGTTCGGTGAGCGCCTCGATCGCCTGCCCGCACTGCTCGCCGCGCTCGAGCTTGAGCTCGATCCGCTCGCCGCCGACCCGCTCCTTGAGCTCGTCGGACGTGCCCTCGGCGATCAGGGTGCCGTTGTCGATCACCGCGATCCGGTCGGCGAGGCGGTCGGCCTCGTCGAGGTACTGGGTCGTGAGCAGCACGGTCGAGCCCTGGGCGACCCGGGCCTCGATCACCTCCCAGAGCCCGAGCCGGCTCCGGGGGTCGAGGCCCGTGGTCGGCTCGTCGAGGAAGAGAACCGGGGGCCGTGCGACCAGCGCCGCGGCGAGGTCCAGGCGGCGCCGCATGCCGCCCGAGTAGGTCTTCACCAGCCGGTCCCCGGCCTCGGCGAGGTCGAAGCGCTCCAGCAGCAGGCGCGCCCGCTCCTGCGAGGCCTTCTTGCCCATGTGGTAGAGGCGCCCGACCATGTCCAGGTTCTCGAACCCGGTCAGGTTCTCGTCGACGGCCGCGTACTGGCCCGCGAGCCCGATCTGCGAGCGCAGCCTGGCCGCGTCCTTGACCACGTCGAGGCCGAGCACCCGTGCGC
This sequence comes from uncultured Solirubrobacterales bacterium, assembly GCA_963842795.1. Taxonomy (GTDB): domain Bacteria; phylum Actinomycetota; class Thermoleophilia; order Solirubrobacterales; family 70-9; genus WHSW01. The sequence continues at coordinate 148,818 of CAWJHV010000015.1, forward strand.
TGCCGGCGGTCGGGGGAAGCAGGGTGGTCAGGATCCGGACCGCGGTGGTCTTGCCGGCGCCGTTGGGGCCCAGGAGGCCGAGCACGGTCCCGGTCTCGACCTCGAGGTCGATGCCGCAGAGCGCCTGTACGTCCTTGTAGGACTTGCGCAGATCCTCGATCTCGATCGCCGGATTCGCCATCGGCGGCCGACTTTAGCGACCTTCGACGGGCGCTTGCTGACGATTTCCTAATCCCGAACACAATGCCCGCTAATCGTCCCTTTCGCCCGCGTAGGATGTGCCCGTGGAATCGATCAACTACCACCTCGAGCTGACCCCGGCGCAGCTCAAGATCACCCATACCGCGCTGCGCAGCCTGCTCGACGACTTCGGTCACGACGAGCGGCAGATCCACACGATCATCAACGAGGTGCTCGCCAAGCTTCCCGACGAGCACGCGATCCGGGCGATCCAGCTCGACATCGAGCTCGAGCCCAGCACGCCGGATCCCGGCGTCGACGACCCGCCCGGCGCCGCCGCCTAGTTATCTGAGATCCGCCTGAGCCTCTCGGTCCAGATCGGCCTCCTGCTCGCACTCGCGACCGCGTTCGCGTCCGTGCTCGGGTTCCTCTTCAAGCAGCGGGGCGCGGTCCGGTCTCCGCCGGTCGAGCTGCGACGACCCGTGCGCACCTCGCTCGCCCTCTTTCGCGCGCCCGCCTACACGCTCGGGATCGTGATCGCGATGGCCGGCTGGGGCCTGCACGTGGGTGCGCTCTCGCTCGCTCCGATCTCGCTCGTGCAGTCGGTGATCGCCGGCGGCCTCGTGCTGCTCACGGTGACCGCCGACCGCCTCTTCGCCCACGAGGTGACCAGGCGCGAGTGGGTCGGCGTGGGGCTCGCGGCCCTCGGGCTCGCCTTCCTCGCCGCGACGCTCGAGGGCGCCGGCAACGAGGCGCACTCCGACTACGAGACCTCCCGCCTGGTCGCCTACCTGGTGGTCGTCTCGGCCGGGGCCGCGATCGTGGCCGTCGCGGCGATCGGCTCCCTTCGGGAGGGCGTGATGCTGGGCGCCGCCGCCGGCCTCTTCTGGGCCGCCTCGGACACGGCGATCAAGGCGCTCTCCGGCGAGATCGGCGACGCGGGCTGGACCGCGATCGTCTTCAGCCCGCTGGCGGTGGTGATCGCTTTCTGCTCGGCGATCGGCCTCGTGCTCTCCGCGCGCAGCCTGCAGATCGGCAAGGCGGTGCCGGTGATCGCGCTCACCAGCGTCGCCGCCAACGCGCTCACGATCGCCGCCGGGCCGCTCGTGTTCGCCGAGCCCTTCCCCGACGATCCGCTCGCGGCCGCGGTGCGCGTGGCCGCCTTCGCGCTCGTGATCGTCGCCGCGGCGCTCACCCCCGCCCCGGTGGCCGCCGCCCATCTCGAGGAGCCCGAGCCGACTTAGTGTGATCCACTTGCAATAGCGGCAACGTAACCATTAGCGTAGATCCCGCCACGGCCAAGCAGGCCCGGGCACTTCAGGAGGAGGTACGCGGATGGAGGCGATGTCGATCACCGGTCGGGAGGTGTCCCGGCTCGCGCGCATCCGCGGAGCGCTCACCCGGGCGGAGTGGCGCCGGGTCGGCGGCATGGCCGCGGTCGTCGTCGGCCTGCACGTAGTCGGCTTCGCGCTGCTCTTCGGGCTCGTCGCGCCGCAGCACCTGGACGTCGGCTCGGCCGGCGCGTTCGGCGTGGGGATCGGGATCACCGCCTACGTGCTCGGGCTGCGCCACGCGTTCGACGCCGACCACATCGCGGCGATCGACAACACGACCCGGAAGCTGATGAGCGACGGCCAGCGCCCGCTCGCCGTCGGCTTCTTCTTCTCCCTCGGTCACTCGACGATCGTCTTCGTGCTCGCCGGCCTGTTCGCGATCGGGATCAAGGGGCTGGGCGGGGCGGTCGGCGACGGCGGCTCCTCGCTGCATCAGGTCACGGGGCTGATCGGCCCGACCGTCTCCGGGTCCTTCCTGTTCGTGATCGGGATCCTCAACCTGCTCGTCCTGATCTCGATCACCAAGATCTTCCTGCGCATGCGCCAGGGGCGCTACAGCGAGGCCGAGCTCGAGCACCAACTCGACAACCGCGGCCTCATGAACCGCTTCTACGGGCGCGCGACCGGGTCGATCCGAAAGTCGTGGCAGATGTATCCGCTCGGGGCGCTCTTCGGGCTCGGCTTCGACACGGCGACCGAGATCGCGCTTCTCGCCACCGCCGGCACGGCCGCGCTCGGTGGGCTGCCGTGGTACGCGATCCTCTGCCTGCCGATCCTGTTCGCCGCCGGGATGTCCCTGCTCGACACGATCGACGGCGCGTTCATGAACTTCGCCTACGGGTGGGCGTTCTCGAAGCCGGTGCGCAAGGTCTTCTACAACATCACGATCACCTCGCTCTCGGTCGTGGTCGCGCTGGTGATCGGGACGATCGAGCTCGTCTCGGTGCTCGCGGAGAAGCTCAGCCTCAGCGGCCAGCCGTGGGACTTCGTCGCCGGGATCGACCTCAACTACGTCGGCTACGCGATCGTCGGCCTGTTCGTCCTCACCTGGGCGGTGGCGCTCGCCGTCTGGCGCCTCGGCCGGGTCGAGGAGAAGTGGTCGGCGAAGGTCCAGAGCTAGCCTCCGGGGGCGATGACCGAGTCCCCCCGGGTCACCCCGCTCGCCTTCGAGGACGTCGAGGACGTCGCGGCGGCGATCCGGGCGGCCGGGGGGCGGGTGACTGCCGCCCGGCGCCTGGTGCTCGAGGCCCTGTTCGAGGCCGACGGCCCGATTTCGGCCGACCTGCTGGCCACCCGGCTCGCCCGTCGCGGGCCCGCGTTCGACCTGCCGTCCGTCTACCGAAACCTCGAGCGGCTCGAGAGGCTGGGGATCGTCCGCCACGTCCACCTCGGACACGGACCCGGCCTCTACGGGCTGGTGGGGCGCGGCGAGCGCGAGTACCTCTCGTGCGAGCGCTGCAGGCGCGTGAGGAGCGTCGAGCCCGCCGAGCTCGACCCGGTCCGCGACCAGATCCGCGAGCGCTTCGGCTACGAGGCCCGCTTCACCCACTTCCCGATCACCGGCCTGTGCGCCGAGTGCGCCGCCGAGGCCGACAGCGACACCGATTCCCGAGGAGGCCGGCCGATGAGCCATCCCCACGAGCACTCCCACGACGAGCCGCACTCTCACCGCCACTCACACGACGACGAGCCGCACTCCCACCGCCACTCACACGACGGCGAGACGCACTCGCACGCCCACGACGCGCACGAGCACGAGCACGTCGAGCACGAGCACGAGCACAGCCACGGCGACATGGTGCACTCACACCCGCACGTCCACCAGCAGGGGCTCGAGCACGAGCACGGCCATGAGCACGAGGAGCGCAGCGGGTAGGCCCGAGGCTCGGGCTGCGCCGTGGACCCGGGCTTGGCATTAACGGGGGTGGGAGCGGTGCGCCTCGCGTGACGCTTGTGTTGCTCGCGTGCGGTTCCCAGGACCCGGCCAGCCGAGCGTCATCTGAACCACGTATACGGTGGTCAAGATGACTCTCGGCGAGGCAGGGGGGCGCGCGGTGCTGAGTCCGTGACGTTTGCACAGGATTGCGGCAGAGGCCCGGGCGACGCACCCCCTCACTGCCAAGCCACGGTTGGCGTCGCCGCCCGCGACGACGCCCGGCCACAGAGACGTGCGCAACGCGCCCTACTGCCCGATGTGGATCTGGGAGGAGTGCGGCGTGCGTGACGTTCGTGACGCTTGGGTGCGCGTCGGTCGCCCATCCTTGGCCGAGTGACATCTGAACCACGCAGACGGTGGTCAAGATGACGCTCGGCGTTTGAGGGGGCGCGAGCACGCGGATCCTGGGGGCGATTGCGTCGCATGGCGCCTGGGCTCAGGTACACAGGCCCGCGTCGCCACGTGCGCGCACGCCATCACTGCCAGGCGGCGCTGATCCAAACGCGCGAGGTTCGCGTAGGGCAGGGCGTCAAGGGTTCCTCAAGGACGAGGGCGTGAGGCCCACTCGGTCCGGAACCCGACTTCGACGAAAGGAGTCAGAGATGGAGGGCGTGAGCCGACGCAGGTTGTTGGGCTCGGCAGGCGTGGTTGCCGGCACGGTGGTGATCCCCGCCGCGGCCGCCGAGGCGCTGGAGCGCGGCGAGGTCACCGATCCCTCGGGCCCGCCGCCCGAGGAGGCCGTGGTCGCGGTCGTGCGCGACGCCAAGCGCGGCGAGGTGACGGTGATGTCCGGAGAGCGCGAGGTCACGCTCCGCGACCCGGCACTGGTGAGGCGACTGCTGAAGGCAGCGCCCAAGAGCGAGGAGTAGGCAGATGTCGTCACATCGCGAGGCGCCGGAGATCAGCAAGGACCCGGTGGCCGACAACACCGACACGTACGCGTTCGTGAGCCCGGACAAGCCGGACACGGTCACGATCATCACCAACTACATCCCGCTGGAGAACCCGCCGGGCGGCCCGAACTTCTTCGAGTTCGGCGAGGACGTCCTCTACTCGATTTACGTCGACAACGACGGCGACGGGCTGCCGAACATCGAGTACCGGTTCAAGTTCAAGACCAAGCTCCGCAGCGAGAAGACGTTCCTCTACAACACCGGCCAGATCACCAGCATCGACAGCCCGAACTGGAACCGGCGTCAGTTCTACGACGTCAGCCGGGTCGAGTACACGAAGAAGGCCCACCACAACGGCAGCAAGCCGAAGCCGAAGCTGATCGGGCGCAACTTGCCGTGCCCGCCCTGCAACATCGGCCCGCGCTCGACGCCGAACTACCAGGCCGCCCTCGGCGACCCGGCGGTGCGCTCGCTACGCGGCGGCGTCGACGTGTTCGCCGGCCAGCGCAACGAGGGGTTCTTCGTCGACCTGGGGTCGATCTTCGACCTCGGCGATCTGCGCCCGTTGCAGAACCTGCACCTGATCGCGACCGACCCCGCTATGGGCGTCGACGCGACCGCGACCCTGAACGTGCACACGATCGCGATCCGGGTGCCGATCAGGCAGCTGACCCGCGACGGGTCGACCCCGACCGACGCGAACGCCCGCAAGGCCGTGCTCGGGATCTGGGGGGCGGCGAGCCGGCGCAAGACGCGGCTGCTCGACGTGGCCAAGGACGAGCGCTCCGAGTCGGGGCCCTGGGTCCAGGTGTCGCGGCTGGGCAACCCCCTGTTCAACGAGGTCGTCGTGCCGATGGGCGAGAAGGACAAGTGGAACGCCCTGCACCCGGCGGAGGACAAGAAGTTCGCGAAGTACGTCGAGCGCCCCGAGTTGCAGAAGCTGCTCCCGGTGCTCTACCCCGGCGTGTTCCCGAACCTCGCGGCGCTCAAGGCGAAGCGGGCCGACCTGGTGGCGATCCTGCTGACCGGAATTCCGGCCGGCATCGTCGACGGGTTCCAGAACTACACCGGGACGGTGCAGGCGGACGTACTGCGACTCAACGTCGCGATCCCCCCGACGACCTCGAACCCGAATCCGCTCGGCCTGGTGGCCGGCGACGCGGCCGGGTTCCCGAACGGGCGCCGGGTGTTCGACGACGTCGTCAACATCGAGCTCAACGCGGTGGCCGGGCTGACCTATCCGCTGGTCGACCCGAGCTACACGCCCGACGCGGCGGCGGGAATGCTCACCCAGGGGCTGACCCCGGGGCCGGACCGCTACCAGGCGACGTTCCCGTACCTGGGCACGCCGCACGACGGGTTCACCACGCCGTCGTAGCGCGATGAGCCACTCCCATCCCCACACATACGCCGACCGCGCGCACCCCGAGTACGTGGTCCTCGACATCGGCGAGGACCGCGGGGCGCTGATCCTCCACGCCGACGTCGACCTCCATGGCGTGGAGGTCGAGATCAGCCCGGCGGGAGCCGACGGCGACCGCCAGCACAAGGAGGTGCTGGAGCGCACCATCGACGGCCGGCCCGCGTTCACCGCGGTCTTCGACAAGCTCCCGGAGGGCCGCTACACCCTCTGGGTGGCAGACGAGGCCAAGGCGCGGGAAGTCGCCGTCGCCGGTGGCGAGATCGCCGAGCTCGACTGGACCACCGCTCGGTCCTGATCGAGGGAGTCGCCCGGGGCAGGAGGCCCCGGGCGACCCGGCTCGGCCGGCGGGTCCAGGCCATCCGCTCCGGGGACTGCCCGGAGCCTGCGACACTCGGGTGAGGCGTTCTCGGAACTGCGCCGACCTCCAAAGGAAGGACCCTTGCGCATGCTCGCGACCCTGTTCACTCATCTGCGCCGCCAGTGGCTCGGGGCGCTGTCCCTGTTCCTTGTCCTGACCGGCGGCGTCGCCTACGCCGCGAACACGATCGGCAGCGCCGACGTGATCGACGAGTCACTCAAGAGCGTCGACGTCAAGAACGGCCAGTTGCGTAGCGCCGACGTCCGCGACGAGACCCTGCCCGGCGGAGGTCTGCAGGGCAGCGACATCATCGAGGGCAGTCTCGGGACGGTCCCGGGCGCAGACCAGCTCGACGGCAAGGACTCGAGGGACTTCGCCCGGCTCGGGGGCGTGATCAACGGCGATGGCTCGATCTCCCAGGGGACCGGGTTCACCGTCACCCATGCGGGCGACGGCGAGTACCAGGTCTCGTTCCCCAACGGGACCCTCGGGACCACGTGCCCGCCGATCGTCAGCGCGATGCCCTTCTCCGGCATCGTCCGCCACCCGCAGCTCTCGGGCCGTGGCTGCTCCGGTCTCGGATCCGGGAATTTCACGATCAAGATGCTGGACAACGACGGGGTCGCGCACGACACCCCCTTCCTGTTCATCGCGATGTAGCGACCGACTCGCAGCAGCGACGGGCGCTTTTCGACGCCACGGAGGACGTTATGCGCCCGTCGCGGCTCGGAAAATCCACGGGTAACTACTGATGCGCCGCGCTCGGGGCCGTGGGAGGATCGCTCGCCCCGAACACGTCAAGTCAGGGAGGCCCCATGCGCAAACATCTCAGCTACGCCAACGTGATCTCGACCTTTTGCCTGGTCCTGGTCGTCGGCGGCGGAGTCGCCTACGCCGCGAACACGATCCGCAGCTCGGACATCGTCAACGGCGAGGTGAAGTCAGTCGACATCGGCACCGCCGAGGTGGCGACGGTGGACATCGCCGCCAATGCGGTCGACTCGTCGAAGATCGCCGACAACAGCGTGACCAGCGCCGACGTCGCCAACAACTCGCTCCGCGGGGCCGACGTCGCCGGCAACTCGCTCGACGGCCTGGACATCCAGGAGGGGTCGCTGGTACTCAACGAGCACTTCTCCGCCGTGGCGGCGCCGAACGATAGTTGCTTCGACGACAACCACACCGGCGAAATCTGCGCGACGACAACCATCAACCTCGAGCGGTCCGGGCGGATCCTGATGAACGCGGCGGGCGAGTGGCGCACACAAGCCCTCAACGACACATCGGGCCCGGGGCAGGACACCGACAACTCCACCGCGGTGGCGGGATCCTGCGTGCTTCGCGTCGACGGGAACTCGGTCTCCACGCCCATCAAGATGGGCGAGCTCTCGGCGGACGGGCCCACGAATCCCGTGCATCCTGGGAGCTTCCCCGGGACGTTCGCGCTGACGGACCTGAGCGGTGAGCTGCCCGCGGGCCAGCACCCCGTGGACGTGTTCTGCATCGAGAACGACGGCGACATCGACTGGCCCAACATGAGGCTGACCGTGGCGCGGGTCGACAACTGAGCGTCGCGAACTGAGGCGAGACGGCCCGCCGGCGCGGCGGGCCGTCTTCGCCACCCCCTTGCCGCGCCCGCCGCGGGCGTCGGCGCAAATTCTCATCCTCATCTCACGCGGCGCCTCTAACCTCGGCTTCAGACGGGTCGGGTTACAAGATGGACTGGGGACTGAAGCACCATGGATGGTGGGCCCGGGCGCTGGGGGTTACAGCGGCCTGCGCGACGCTGGCGCTGCTCGCCGCGGCCCCGACGAGCGCCGGCGTCGTCCGGCCCGGCTTCCAGGAGACCCAGGCGTTCAGCGGCGTCTCGAACCCGACGGTGGTCCGCTTCGCGCCGGACGGCACCGTCTACGTCGCCGAGAAGAGTGGCCGCATCTGGACCTACGACGGCCTCGACGACGACACCCGGACCCTGTTCGCGGACCTGCGGACCCAGGTCCACAACTTCTGGGATCGCGGTCTGCTCGGGATGGAGCTCGACTTCCACTACGAGAGCTTTCCGTTCGTCTACGTCCTCTACACCCACAACGCCGCGATTGGCGGCACGGCGCCGCGGTGGCCACCGAGCGACGCCCTCACCGACGCGTGCCCGAGCCCGCCCGGCCCGACGGGCGACGGCTGCGTCGTCAGCAGTCGGATCTCGCGACTGGTTCCGCAGGGCGACGGCACCGTGAACGAGGACGTCCTGGTCGAGGACTGGTGCCAGCAGTATCCGAGCCACTCGACAGGCTCGCTCGAGATGGACGCCTCCGGCGCGCTCTACGCCACCGGTGGCGACGGCGCTTCGTTCAACTTCACGGACTGGGGTCAGGACGGGAGCCCTGTGAATCCGTGCGGCGACCCGCACACGGGCACCAACCCGACGCCGCCGAACGCCGAGGGCGGAGCGCTGCGCGCGCAGGACGTGCGGACGATGGGGTCGCTGGCGACCGATCCGGTGACGCTCGACGGGTCGGTGATCCGGATCGACGCGGACAACGGTCAGGGCCTGAGCGGCAACCCGATGTTCGCCAGCCCCGACCCGAACGCGCGCCGGATCATCGCCGCCGGCCTGCGCAACCCCTTCCGGTTCGATCTCGCGGAGAGCGGTGAGCTCTGGATCGGGGATGTCGGCTGGAACACCTGGGAGGAGATCAACCGGCTGCCCTCTACCGGGTTTCGCAACTTCGGCTGGCCCTGCTACGAGGGCGGCGCGCCACAGCCGGGCTATGACGCCGCCGGCCTCGCGATCTGCGAAACGCTCTACGGCGCGCCGAGCGCGGTCACGCACCCGTTCTTCGCCTACAACCACTCGGCCAAGGTGGTGCCCGGAGAGACCTGCCCGACGGGCTCCTCGTCGATCGCCGGCATGCGGCTCTACGAGGGGGCGGACGCGACGTCCTTCCCGGGGGTCTGGGAGAACGCGCTCTTCTTCGCCGACTACAGCCGCGACTGCATCTGGGTGATGCGTGCCGGCGCCGACGGCCTCCCCGACCCGGCCACCGTCCAGACCTTCGACGCCGGCGCGTCGAATCCGGTCTGGCTCGAGGTCGGCCCCGACGGCGCCCTCTACTACACGGACTTCGACGGCGGCCGGGTGATGCGGATCCAGAGCACCAGCGTCAACCAGTCGCCGGCCGCCGCGATCTCGGCCGATCCGACCGCCGGGCCGGCGCCTCTGGAGGTGGATTTCGACGGCACCGCCTCCTCGGACCCCGACCACGACTCGCTCGCCTACGCCTGGGACCTCGACGGCGACGGCGAGCTCGACGACTCCTCTTCACCCGCCCCGACCCACACCTACACCGCCGGCGGCAGCTACGGGGTGAGGCTCCGGGTCAGCGACGGGCGCGGTGGCAGCGACACCGCGACGACGACCATCGACGTCGACAACAGCCCGCCGGTTCCGACGATCGTGGCGCCGCTTTCCGACCTGCGCTGGAAGGTCGATGACGAGATCGACTTCAGCGGCTCGGCCGATGACGTCGAGGACGGGCCGCTGCCGGAGTCGGCCCTGCGCTGGAGGCTGCTGATCCGCCACTGCCCGTCGAACTGCCACACGCACCCGGTCCAGAGCTTCACCGGAACCGAGGACGGGACGCTCGTCGCTCCCGACCACGAGTGGCGCTCCCACCTGCTGCTGCGCTTCACGGCCACCGACTCCGACGGCGTCAGCGCGAGCACCTCGATCCAACTCGTGCCGCGCACGTCGGTGCTCAGGCTCGCCTCCGGGCCGCCGGGCGCGCAGCTGGCGCTCGACGCCACCTCCGGTGCCGCGCCGTTCCGCCAGCGGGTGATCGTGGGCTCGCAACACACGATCAGCGCCCCCACCCCGCAGCTGTTCGGCGGCGCGGATCTCGACTTCTTCGACTGGTCGGACGGCGGCGCCGCCACCCACACTGTGACCGCCGGCGCAGCCGGCGAGACCCTGCGGGCGCGGTTTCGCTGAGCCCGGCCTGCTAAAGCGTCAGGCGCTCAACGGACGACCCGGAAGTGGTCGTCGGCCGCCGTGGGATCGGTGTTGCCGAACCGGTCGGTGGCGCGGACCGAAAGCCGGTGGTCACCGGCATCGAGGTCCTCGATCTCGTGCGACGCCGCGCATCGCCTCCAGCGGCGCTTGTCGAGCTTGCATTTGAAAGTCGAGTCGGGCTCGGAGGAACCGAACCGGAATCGGACCGACTTGCGGTGGGTCCTGGCCGGCGGATGGCGCTTGATCTTCGTCGTCGGGGGGGTCCCGTCGGCGTCCACCGCCAGGTCGGCGATTCCCGACTCGCCGTGACCGACGTTGGGACCGTCGATGAACCGGGTCCTCACGTTCTTGCCACTGAGCGCGGAGCGGCCGAGTCCGCCCTGCTCGACCCACCACACGTGCGCGTCGTCGACGGCGACGTCGTGCGGGTAGATCCTGCGAGCCGAGACGAACTTCTTCTCGATCCCGCTCCCGTTCAGCTTCGCGCGACTCACGCCTCCCCGGGTCGGGCCGTAGCCGAAGAACGCCCAGTAGAGGTGGGCGCTGTCGACGGCGACGCCATAGGCCTGCGTCGAGACGAAGCTCGTGTTGGCGCCGGTGCCATCGAGGCTCGCGCGGCCGATCCCCGGGGAGTTGGTCCAATACACGTAGTGACCATCCACCGCGACATCCACGGCGCCCTCGGCGTTCGCGATGAAGCTGGGATCCGCACCGCTCCCGTCGAGCGCCGCGCGGCCGATCGAGTCCGTCCCCGAATTGGCCCAGTACATGTAGTGGCCGTCCACGGCGATGCCGTGCGGGCTGCTCAGGCCGGTCACGAACTTGCGCTTGACGGTGTTCCCGTTGCGGCCCGCTCGCCCGATCCCCCCGCCCTTGCGGTCGGTCCAGTAGACGTGGTCGTCGTCGACCGCCACTCCGTAGACGCTCGTGCGCGCCTTGATGTAGGACTGGTCTACGCCCTTGCCATTCGTCTTCGCTCGGCCGATCGACTCCGAATCCCGGTTCGCCCAGAACACGAAGGCCTCGGCGGAGGTGGCGAAGAGCATCGTGAGCCCGACGGCGAGGGCGGTCGCGGTGAGCCACCGCCGGTGCGACGAACCTTCCTCGGGGCGATGCGCTGCCATGAGGCGTCATCTTTTCCTGCGCGCGGGACAAAAGTCAAGTGACGCGCACGGCCGGCGTCGTCCTCGCCGTGGCTCTCGTGGCCGCGTTGCCGGCCCCGAGCGGAGTCGGCGACACCGAGGATCGAGCTTCAGGACGTCCGCACCTTGCCGGGGGGTCACGGATCGCCGCGGTGCGCGTGTTCCAGGGAGGGGTGCTCGCGGTTCGCAGGGAGACGCCGGAATCGATTGCGCACGAGCTCGCCCGCCTGCGTCCGACGCTCGTCACCGCCCCGCTTCGTTACCACGTGGGAGATCCGATCACGGCGCGCGAGGTGAGCGCCTGGCAGACGATTCGCCGTGCGGTTCGCGAGCGCAGCCCCGGAGCGAGGTTCCTCGTCTCACTCAACGCCCTCAACTACGGCCGCGCCCGCCGTGTCGAGGCGATGATGGCGAAGGTCCGCGGCCGCATCGAGCCGGACGGCTGGGTCTTCGATTTCTACACGCGGGCGGCCGAGCGCAGGAGGGCGGTGATGAAGGCGGCCGTCGCCGACGCCAAGCGCCACGGCGAGACGGTCGGTGGCAACGTGTTCGGGATCGCCAGGCACCCGCCGATTCCGGACGGGACCGATTACGTCGTGGTGCAGGGGACGGGCTTCCGCGTCGACCTCCCTGCGGTCCGGAGGCTCGCGAGGCGGTTCCCCGTCTACCTCCAGGTTGGCAACGATCCGCGACGCCCGGACTCGGATGGCTGCCGGTTCATGCGCGAGCTGAGCGCAGAGGAGCGCGTCGCGTACGTGGCGCGAAGGGCTCGCCAGCAGGCCAGATATCACTATCGCTTCGCCTATCCGGTCTTCTTCCCCGCCTGCGTGAGGGCCGCCGCCGCGAGCGCCGGCAGGGGAGGCGTCGTCGCCTACAACGCGACCCGGGACCGCGCAATGGTGCGGGCGATCAGGCAGCTGATGGCCCGCTACGACGGGCCCGGCGCCCGCTGAACGAGATACTGGGCGGCCGATGTCGCAGGAGAACATCAAGACCGTCCGCGACTCGGCCGCGGCCTTCAACCGCGGCGACCTCGATGCATGGCTCGAGTTCTGGGCCGACGACATCGACTACCGGGCGGCCGAGGGTGCGCCCGATGACCCTGGCCCGATCCGGGGCAAGGATGCTCTGCGCGCCTACGTCCAGGACTGGCGGGACACGTTCGACAACTTCGCCCTGGAGCCGATCGAGCTCAATGAAGCCGGAGAGGACAAGGTCGTCGGGGTCATGAGGATCAGCGGACGAGCCAAGCTGAGCGGCGTCGAGACAGACCTGACTCACGCCTTCCTCTACACGTTCCGCGACGGACGGATCGCCCGGGGCCGCGAGTACTGGACGCGAGACGAGGCCCTCGAGGCGAGGCGGGAGGCTCCATGAAGGCGCGCGTCGCTGTCGTTGCAGTGATCATCGCCGCCGCCGCGGCTCCTGCGGCGCAGGCCGCCCCCTGGACACGGGTGACCACGCCGGATGGGTCGAGCACCGACCAGGTCGGCCTGGCGCGCAGCGCGGACGGCGTCCTCCACCTCGCCTGGCACCACCCCACCGGGCCGAACACCGCCGACCTCCTCCACACCGTGATCTCGCCGGCGGGCAAGGTCGGCGCCACGACCCCGGTGCAGAGCGGGTGGACCGGCTTCACGAACCCCGCGCTCGTCGTCGAGCCCGGCGGCCTGCGCGCGTTCTGGGGCGGCTTCCGCACGACGGACTCCAACGACCCGCAGAACGAGACCAACACCGCGCTCTCGGCGGACGGGGGCGCAAGCTGGGCGCTCCAGCCCGGCTCCGTCGTCCCTCCCGGCGCGCAGTCATACGCGAGCAACACCGCCGCGACCGTGCGCGCCGACGGCTCGACCCTCCAGGGCTTTGCCGGGACGCTCGGCACATGGGTGCACGCCGGCCTCTCGCCCGCCACACCCAACCACGACTTCCAGGCTCCGCTCGGCCCCTATGGCTACGACCCCAACCTCGCAACCGACACGAGCAACCGGACCGTCCTGGCCTGGTACTCCAGCGCGGCCGGACACCTCGGCGTGCAGGTCCAGGACGTGGCGGCGGACGGCTCGCCCGTGGGTGCCGCGGCGACGATGCCGGACACGAGCGACATGCAGGTCGGCATGCTCGGCCGAACTCCCCTCGTCGCGCGGCAGGGCGGCGGTTTCTACATCGCCTACCCGACGGGCTATCCGACCTCGGACCGCGTGCGCCTGTGGCGGGTCGGCGCCACCAGTGCGCCGCTGGTCGAGCGCCTGCGCGGTTCGAGCAGCCCGGCCGTGGCGGTCGCGGCGACCGGCGACGGCAGGCTGTGGGTGGTCTGGACGGAGGGCTTCGGGGACCCCGACGTGCTTGCACGGCGGTCGAACACGAGCGCGACGAAGTTCGGCGCGACCGTGAACGCCGGGCATCCCAAGGACGCGCTGCAGGCCTACAAGGTCGACGCGAGCGCGGCGGGCGGCGCGCTCGACGTGCTCGGCAACTTCAACATCGACACCTCGGCGACCGCGGTCACCTCCTACCGCCGCCTGCTCCCGGGCCTGACGCTGCGGGCCACGCCCGGGAAGCTGCGCAGGGGCAAGGAGACCGCCGTGCGCTTCACCGTGCTCGACGCGGGCGACGCGGTGAAGGGCGCGAGGGTCAAGGCCGCCGGCGCGTCGGGCACGAGCAACGCCAAAGGCAGCGTCACGCTGTCGATCAAGCCCGGCAAGACGGTAAAGGCGTCGGCGACGCGCTCGGGCTACACGCGCGCGACGAAGCGCCTCGAGGTGCGCGGTGCACGTCCCGGCGGATGACCGGAGTTACGACTTCTTGACGAGCTTGACCCTCTTGGTCTTCGTGTTCGTGTCGCCGTTGTCAGGCGTGTAGGAGACGGTCGCCTTGACCTTCGTCTTGCCGCTGTCGGCCAGCTTCGCCTTCGCCTTGCCCCTCGGCTTCACCAGCAGCTTGACCTGACCCTGCGAGCCGGCCCGTTCGGTGGCGGGCTTCACCTTGCCCGTCTTCGACAGCTCGACGGCGCCGGGGCCGGGGACGTTGACGGTCAGCTTCGCCGTCCCCTTGCGCTTGTTCTTCTTCGACTTGCCGAAGCTGAACTCGTTCGAGGGGTTCTGGCCGTTGTTCCCGCCGCCGGGCCTGGTCACGTTCACCGCCACCGTGCCGTTGCGATCCCCGAAGGTGACCGCGTCGAAGCTGCGAATCGTGAGCGTGTCCGTGCCGCTGAAGCCCGGGTTCGGGGTGTAGGTGATGCTCGCCGGAACGACCTGGGAGACCTCGGGGGTCACAGTGCCGTTCGTGGGTCCGTCGGTGGCGATCGCGTTGACCGGGGTCTGCTCGTAGTTCGGCCCGGTATCCGCGCACAGCAGCGGGATCTCCACCGGGGTGTCGACCGTGGTGTTGATCGTCTGGTCCTCGCATCGCGGCCGCGCATCGGGCGCCCAGTCGGGGTTGCCGTCCCACCCGGCCGAGGTCTCGAGGTCGATCGCCACGGGGCCGGTGCTGCCGTCCGCCCGCTTCATCACCAGGTCCCCCGGGCCGGCGAAGCCCTCGACGTAGGCAATCTGGGTGCCGTCCGGCGACCAGGTGCAGTTGTAGTCACCGGTGCCGCTCGAGGCGAGCACGGTCGCGCTGCCCGGTGAGCTGACCGGCCCGACGAGAATGCTGGCGGTCGAGCTGGACCCGGGTGCCGTGCTCAACGTGAAGCACATTCTGGTGCCGTCCGGTGAGATCGAGGGCTGAAAGACGTGGGCGCCGCTGACGTGAAGGACCTCGGTCGCGGTGCCGCTGTTGTCCGCCGGCTCCTTGTAGAGCTTCACGTCATTGGTGTTGCCATTGGGGGCCACGTTGCGGTCGCCGAGCCCGTAGTAGACCGTCTGGGAGTCGGGGGTCCACGCGGGCTTGACGTCGGGCTTCGGGTCGTTGGCCAGGGTGAGGTTCGTCCCGGACCCGAACGGCTCGGTGTCGACGAGGATGTCCACCTGCGTGCCGGACTCGCTCTCGTAGGCGATCCGGGTGCCGTCGGGCGACCACGCCGGCCGGTCCTCGGTGATCGTGGGCGTATTGGTGATGTTGACCGGGGTCGCGTTCGGATCGGTGAGGTCGAGGGTGTAGATGTCGCAGTTGGTGGCGCAGTTCGCGTCGCCGCGGGCGTAGGCGATGTGCGTGCGATCAGGGGACCAGGTGGGGTGGCGATGCTGGCCGGGGGTCGCGTCGAGCGGCACCGCACCGGCCGGGAGCGCTGGGCCGCCGAAGCTGCCGCTGGTCAGGCGGAGAAAGAGCTTTCCGTTGGCGTTGTCGGGTCCGATCCGCCCGCTGACGAACAGGATCCGCCCGTTCGCCCCAGAGAGCACCGCGCTCGCGGCCTCGGGCAGCGCCACCACCGCCACGAGGCAGATCGTGGCCATCGTCAGTCCCAGCCGGCGTCGGGGCGCGGCTCCCTTGGATGCGTTCATGTTCCTCCCTGAGATCGTCCCTTGCGCGGACCGATCGTCCCACCACGCCGCATGAAACGCAAGCGTGCCGCAGTCGGCCCACCGCCTCACTTCGCCGACCGGTCGGTCGGCGCTTGCTCGCGCTGCCGGGCGGTAATGTCTGCGTCGGCATTGTCGAGGCCACGCGCGAACGCGGGCAGATGGGGTGGGAGTCAGGGCTTCATGACGAAGGCTCCTCGGTCCGAAGAATCAGCCGGTACGACCAGGCGGCGTCGCACGACCGGTGGCGTCGGCGTCGCCGAGGGTGGGCGCCCGCCGGTCGGCGCCGCACCGCGAATTCGAGCAATGGCTTCGACGGGTCCCGAGCTTGATGCCGAGCTCGACCAGATCGCGAAGGACCTGGAGCCGATCAGCGCCGGGGCTCGCGGGTCGGGCGTCATGCCGCGGCAACGAGAGAGGGATCTCAGGGAGCACCTGACGAGGGCGCAGGTGCATATTCGGCGCGCCACTCGCGCGGCGCAGGCCGAGGCCGCAGGCACGATGCGCTCTTCCGCGAGCGGCACGCCGGGATCACCATCCGGGGCACCGCGCGGCGGCCGCATATCCGCGGCGCGCGCCGACCAGCTGAGCAAGCTCGAGGGCGAAGCCGACCGGCTCCGAGAGGCGCTTGATTCGGCGCGCGCCGACCAGCTGAGCGAGCCCGAGAGCGAAGCCGGTCGGCTCCGACAGGAGCTTGATTCGCTGGCGCCGGTGCAGGCGACGATCAATGGCGAGCCGACTGCGCCCGATCGACCGACGACCGCGACCCGCCGGCCGCTCGCGCGGATCGCCGGCGCCACGGCTCTGGTTGTCGTGGCCGCCGTCGCCGGGTTGCTCCTCGGGCGCTCGACCGGCGAGAACGGGACCTCCTCGCAACCGGCGATTGGGCCTGCGTCCTCGCAGCCCGTCGACTACGAGCGCGCCGTGGGCGGGCAGCTCCAAGAGCTCGCGGGGGCCCGTGCCTTGGCGCTCGAGCGACTGCGTCACGCGCGGAGCCCCACCGCCCAGGCGGCAGCAGGCCGCGACCTCGCCGCGGCTCACCGTCGCGCCGCCGTCGCGATCGCCGCGACGGCGACACCGGCTTCCCTGAAAGCGGTCAGGCGCCGACTGGTCGACGGCCTCACCCGCCTGGCTCATGGATACCGGAAACTCGCACGAGGAGCGGCGAACCAGGACGCCGGCGGGTACGAGGAGGGACGGCGTGCGGTCGAGCGAGCGGAAGGGGATCTCGGGCACGGCCTCAACCGGATCCAGGAGGTGCCGGGATGACCGCCCGTCGACGCCGCGGGATGCTCTTCGGGCAGGCACTGGCAGGCGCCGGAATTGTGGCCGCGCTCGGCGCAGTCTCGGCCCCGGCCTTGCCGGGCTTCCCGCCCACCGCCTCGATCACGGCGTCGCCGAACCCGGCCTTGGTCAACCAGAGCGTCACTTTCGACGGATCGGGATCGACCGGGGACGGACTCGGAAGCTCGATCGCGACGTACATGTGGGATCTCGACGGCAACAACACGTTCGAGACGAGCACCGGCAACAACCCGACCGTGTCTCGGTCTTACTCGTCCCGGGCCACGATCACGGTCAGCCTGCGCGTCACCGACGACGACGGCGACACGGACGAGGACTCGGTCAGCCTCGTCGTCAACAGTCCGCCGACGGCCGGGTTCATCTACGAGCCCTCCACCCCCGCGGTCAACGAGCGGATCACGTTCTCGTCGACCTCGTCGGACGCCGAGGGCCCGATCCCCAACAACTCCCAGCGGTGGGACTTCGACAACGATGGCCAGTTCGACGACGCGACGGGACCGACAGTCGCCCGCTCCTTCTCGAGTCCCGGAACCAAATCCGTGGGTTTGCGGGTGACCGACTCCGACGGCGCCAGCGCAACGGTGGTCCGGAACGTCGTCGTGCAGCCGAATCCGCCCTCAGCCGCCTTCTCCTTCGCTCCCCAGAGTCCGCTCAGCGGCGAAACCGTCACCTTCGACGGATCCGGCTCGAGCGCGCCGGCGGGTCAGACCATCACCGCGATGAACTGGGACCTCGACGATGATGGAGCCTTCGACGACGGTTCCTGGCCCTACGCGCAGGCTTCCTACTCCACCCCCGGGCCGCACACCGTGCAACTGCGCGTGGACGCAAGCGGGGGCGGCTCCGACATCACCAGCCAGGTGGTCCCGGTGGGGAACCGGCCTCCCACGGCAAGCTTCGAATACAGCCCGCGACCGGCCCGTGCCGCGGAGACGCTGAGGCTGACGTCGACCTCCTCCGATGCGGACGGTCCGATCGTCGACACCGCCTGGGACCTGGACGGGGATGGAGAGTTCGACGACGCCGGCGGGCCGACCGCGCAACTTCGTGCGCCCAAGCACGGCACGCTGACCGTCGGCCTCAAGGTCGTGGACTCCGACGGCGGCTACTCCCAGGTCACGGATTCCGTGCCGCTCAGCGCCGAGCCGCGCAAGCTCCTGGCGCCATTTCCCGTCGTGCGCCTCGCCGGAGAGCTGAAACACAACGGCAAGACGGAGATCCACAGGTTGACCGTGCGAGCGCCGAGGGGGTCGCACGTGACAGTGAGCTGTCACGGACGCAGCTGCCCGTTCCGGAGCAGAACCCGAGCGGTGAAGAAGCACCGGGTCGGCTTTCCGGCCGTCGAGCGCGTGCTGCGCCCGGGCGTGCTGATCAAGGTCTACGTCACGGATCCGCTCAAGATCGGAAAGTTCACCAGCTTCAAGCTGCGGGACGGGAAGGCCCCGAGGCGCACGGACAGCTGCCTGAAGGGCGAGCGCGACAAGCCGATTCCATGCCCCCACTGACGAGAGCTGCTCGAGACCGCTCCAACCGTTGGCAGCTCCCGCTGTTGATCGTGCTGGTACTCGGGGCATTCGGCGGGTTCTTCGCCATCGGTCGTGCTGACAGCGAAGACACATCGGTAGAAGCCTCCGCTGAGCAAAGCGAAGCCGACACAGATCATCAACTCTCGTTGCCGAACGTTCGACTCACCGGCAGGGGCAACCTCCCGCAGCTCGCCGCGGTGAGAGAACCCCCGCCGCCGGAGAAACCGAAGCCGAAACCGACGCCGACGCCGACGCCTGAGGCGCAGACGACCGCGCCCGCCGAGCCCGCAGCGGACGCCCCCGTGGACGAGGCAGTGCCAGCCGCCCCGGTCACCACGCCCGCGCCCACTCCCGCGCCCGCGCCCGCGCCGCCCCCGGCGCCTTCCTCTTCGTCAGGGTCGTCGGACGGCTCGAATCAGCCTCCCGTCTCCTTCGACGACTCCGGCTGAGCACGGCAAGCGCGCCACCCACCTCCAACCTCGGTAGACCTGCGTGGCGGTCATCGGCGAGCCAGGAAGTGGTTCGACCATCTTGCATCGGGGTATAGATGCATCATGCATGTATTTTCCAAGATGAGCGCTGTCGTCCTCGCCGCAGTCGCCCTGATCGCGGCGGGATGCGGTTCGAGTGACGACGGGACGACCTCCACGCGGATGAGCCGGACAGAGATCCACGCCGAATTCGGCACCCACGCGCAGTTGCACCCGAAGGCGAGCTCGCAGATGGTCGTGGTCCCCGACGTCGTCGGCAAGCCGCAGGCGCAAGGGGCGCGCAAGCTCCACAAACGGGGCCTGGCCGTGCTGGCCCGCTTTCCGGGCCGGATCGGCAATCCCGACCTCAGGCCGGAATGCGGCTACACCTACACCCACCAGAGCCCGGCGGGCGGTGAGCGGGTGCCCACCGGCTCTACGGTGTTCCTGGTCCAGGACCTCTGCCCGGAATACCACCGCGCCGTCCGGCCGATTGAGCCGTAAATGGCCGGATCCGATCTGGGCGCTTCGGCCGCCGAGAATCGGCGAATCGCGAACCTCCTGGGGGCCTTGGCGCTCGAGGCCACCGGGCAAATCGACGCGGCGGCCGGCGAGGTCACGGGGCTCTCGCGCTCGGGGGTGGCCGCGCTCGTCGCCCTGGTGAACTTTGCCTCCGAGCTCCCGCAGAGCGAGCTCCAGGCGGCGCTCGGCCTGTCCCAGCCGGCGACCACCCGCGTGGTCGACCGCCTCGTAAGCGAGGGCCTGGTCGCGCGGATCCGCAACATCGACGGCGACGGCCGCGAGCTCCGCCTCGCCCCAACCAGAGCCGGCGGTGCCCTCGCGAAACAGGTCGGCGCCGCGCGCATGCGGGCGATGACCAACCTCGTTGAATCACTCCCGGCCGAGCGGCGGGCCGGCCTCGGAGTCTGCATGGAGCTGCTGCTCGGCGAGCTGACCGAGGGGCGCCGCGACTCGCGCCGCATCTGCCGCCTGTGCGAACCGGGCGTATGCGGTCATCCGCAGCGCTGCCCGGTGACGTTGGCGGCTGCCGCAGCTCACCCTGGGGCGCCTGGCGAAACCGCCGGCGGCGGTGGCCCGAGTCGCTGAACCGTGAATCTCGGAACTAGAACCCGAGCGCGAACTTCGCGTCCTCGGTCATCATCTCCGGGGACCAGGGCGGGTCGAAGATCATCTTCGGGTGGACCTTCTCTACCCCCTCGAGATCGCCGACGAACTCGCGCATCTGCTCTGAGACCTGGGGGCCGATCGGGCACGCCGGCGTGGTCAGGGTGAAGGTGACGAAGACCTCGGGCCCCTCGATCTCGACGTCGTAGACGAGGCCGAGCGAGACGAAGTCGAGCCCGAGCTCGGGATCGATCACCTCTTCGAGCGCCTCGTAGACATCCTCTTCGTTGGTCATGTCCGGAAGGGTAGCCATCCAGCGTCCGGTTTCCTCGGCCATGCGGGAAAAGGCGTCAGCACCCGTAACGCGGCGATCGACGGATTGGGATGCCCACGGCCGACTGAACCCGTCAATCGCCCGGGCTCCGGCATGAACAACGCGGAGGTCGTCTGCGTGACGACGCCGACGAACTGATCGCGCGCAAGCGGCGATCGCGCTTGCGTAGCCTGTCTTGCGATGGGTTTCGTGCTGCTGCTGCTGTTCCTGGCGCTGCCGATCGCCGAGATCTACGTGATCATCCAGGTCGGCAACGCGATCGGCTTCGCGCCGACCCTGCTCCTGCTGATCCTCGACGGGTTCGCGGGAGCGGCGCTCGCCCGCTGGCAGGGCCGAACCGCGTGGGAGCGCTTCAACCGAGCGCTGGCCGCCGGGCGCGTCCCGGCCAAGGAGACCTCCGACGGCGCGATGATCATCCTCGGCGGCGCGCTGCTGCTCGCGCCCGGGTTCATCACGGACGTGATCGGCTTCGCGCTGTTGATCCCGCCGACGCGGGCGCTTGCCCGCGGGCTGGTGATGCGGGTCGCGCGCCGGCGGGTGACCGTCACCGGGACCGTCTTCGGGCCTCCTCCGGGCTCGCGCTCGCGCGGGCCGGGTCCCGGCGCCGCGGGGCCGGCGCGCCCTCGGCGCGGCTACGACTACGAGGGCAGCGCGCGCGAGGTCACCGAGCCCCCGGAGATCGAGCTCGGTGAGTCGCGTGAGTGAGATCGTCGCGCTCGAGTTCGAGAGCCCGGCGGCCGAGCGCCTGCGCTTCGAGTGGCCGGCGGCCGAGCTCGCCGCCTTCGACCCGGACCCGTCGCGCGAGCAGCCGATCTGGCGCCTCGCCGGCGAGCTCGACTGGGACGAGATCGAGGCCGTGCGCGTGCTCTCGGGGCGACTCGACGAGCAACGGCTGATCGCGATCGCCGCCCTGCGGCCGGCAGGCGCCGACGGTCACGGCGAGGAAGTGGTTGCCGGAGCGCTCGGCGACCTCGAGGCGTTCGAGCAGCTGGCCGAGACGCTGTTCTCAACCGAGTACGGCTCCGACGGGCTGCCCCGGCGCGTCGGGCTCGAGCTCTACCGATCAGAGGGCGGGATGCCGATCCGGGTGGCCGGCGACGCGACGGCGACGGCGGACCTGGACGGCGGCGGTGTGCGGCGCACGAGCGCGGCGCTCACCCTGCGCGCCGCCGGGGCCGCCGGCGCCGGCGCGCTCGACATCCTGCGCCCGGCGTGAGGTACTCGCCGATCAAGGCCGTGATCTCGGACTTCGGCGGCGTGCTGACGACGCCGCTGATGCACTCCTTCGCCGCGTTTCAGGACCGCACTGGGATCTCCGCCGAGTCCCTCGGGCGGGCGATGCAGGCGATCGCTGACCGCGACGGCGACCATCCTCTGTTCGCGCTCGAGACCGGGCGCATGACCGAGGCCGAATTCCTCACGAAGGTGGCCGACACCCTCGAGCCCGACCTTGGTCACCGGCCCGAGATGCACAGCTTCAGCGAGATCTACTTCGACGCCCTGGAGCCGAACGCGCCGATGATCGAGCTCATGCGCGAGATCAGGCGCGGCGGCCATCGGATGGCGCTGCTGACCAACAACGTCCGCGAGTGGGAGCACCTGTGGCGCTCGATGCTGCCCGTGGACGAGATCTTCGAGCTCGTGATCGACTCCGGGTTCGTCGGCATGCGCAAGCCCGACCCGGAGATCTACGAGCTGACACTCGCCCGACTCGCGGGGATCAACGCCGAGGACTGCCTGTTCGTCGACGACGTGCTCGTCAACGTCGAGGCGGCGCGGGCGATCGGAATGACGGCGGTCCACTTCCAGTCCAACGAGCAGGCGATCGGCGAGATCCGCGGGGTACTGCGTCTGAGCGGCTGAAGCGGCGGTACGGTAGGCGTCGGGATGAAGCGAGGCCCGGCTCTCGACGCGGTCTTCAAGCCCGTCCGCGCGCCCACGACGTTCGAGGAGACCGTCGAGCGCCTGGGAACGGCGATCCGCGTCGGCCTCCTGCCCCCGGGGAGCCAGCTGCCGCCGGAACGCCGGCTCGCCTCGGAGCTGCGGATCTCCCGCTCGACCCTGCGCCAGGCTCTGACCACGCTGGTTCAGTCCGGACACCTCACCTCGACCCGCGGGCGCTCCGGCGGCACCTTCGTCGCCGACCGCCCGCCGCTCTCGGAGGTCGACGGCGAACCGCTCGGCCGCGACGCCCGCGCCACGCTCGACCATCGTGTCGCGATCGAGGTCGGCTCGGTGATCCTGGCGGCCGAGCGGGCGGAGACGGCGGACCTGGGTGCGCTCGACGAACTCGTCGAGCGGATGGGCGAGGCGTCCGAGTTCGAGCTCTACCGCCGGGCGGACATCCGCTTTCACATCGGCGTCGCAGAGGCGGCCCGATCGCCTCACCTGGTCACCGAGATGACGGAGGTGCAGGGCGCGATGAGCGACCTGATCGCCCGCATCGCCCACCCGGAGGAGGTCCTCACCCGGTCGAACGCCCAGCACGCGGAGCTCGTCGCGCTGCTCCGCAAGGGCGACGCCGCGGAGGCGGTCGCGCTCGCGCGCTCCCACATCCGCGGCACCGAGCACATCCTCGCCGGTCTCATCTGAGCGTCTAGGTGCCCCCGGCGCAGGCGAGGGCTCGGGCCGGGTTGGCAAGGAGGGGGTTGGGGGTGCGGGCGTTGGTCGAGGGCGCCCGTGGCGGGGCTTCGAGCGAACGCCGAGACCGCCCGAGCCCACTCCCATCTAGAACCTCTCGCAGCCGACCAGGCCGACCTCGCCCTCAGGCGGCAGCTCGTCGATCACGCCGACGCCCTTCGCGTAGAGCTTGTGCTCGACCTCCTTGTCGGGCAGCGCGTACTCGCGCACGTCGATCACATGGCGATAGCGCTTGCCGCGGACCCGGACCGAGGCGATCCGGTCGACCATCCGGTCGTGCTCGACCGTGATCGGCGGCGCGTCTTCGGACCGCCAGCGGTCGCCCTTCTGCGGCTTGGCGGGCATCAGGACGCCGATCACGTTCGTGTCGCGGCCGAAGAGCCAGCTGCCGTCGTGGTTGACGACCCGCCCATCGTGGAGGTTGTCGACCCGCTCGCCGAAGTAGTGCACGGTGCCCTCGTCGTCCTGGGCGAAGAAGTCGTGCGTGCTCTCGATCAGCTCGCCGTCGGCCCAGACGCGGTCTTTGACCACCATCGTCTCCACCGCGGCGCCGGCGACATCGAAGCGGCGGGTGCGGTCGAGGACCTTGCGCTTGATCCTCAGCCGCTCGCCGTCCTCCTGACCGCGCAGCGTGCAGCGCCGGAACTCGCTCAGCGGCAGGTAGGGGTTGTCGATCCGGGTCGGGTCGCCGAACGTGGGCGCCCTCGAGCCGGCGCCGGCCGGGACGCTCCCCAGGCCGGCCGCGGTGAGGCCGAGGGCCAGGCTGATCATGATCACGCGAATGAGCTTGGAGGTCATCGGGATTCCCCTTTCGTCGCTTGCAGACGGGTTATCCCGTCATTCGATGAAAGCCGCGTGAAAACCGGACGCCCGCGGGGTCGGCTTTCATCGGGTTTTCATCTTCGCGCCTAGCCTTGACTGCGATGCGCGTGCTGATCGTCGAGGACCAGGTCAAGATGGCCGGCCTCATCCGCCGGGGGATGCGCGGCGAGGGGATCGCGGCCGACGTCGCGGTCAAGGGAGAGGACGCGCTCTGGATGGCCGAGGCGACCGAGTACGACGCGATCGTGCTCGACATCATGCTGCCGGGGATCGACGGGCTGGAGGTCTGCCGGCGGCTGCGGAGCGCCGCGGTCTGGTCGCCGATCCTGCTGCTGACGGCGCGGGACTCGATCTCGGACCGGGTCGCGGGGCTCGATGGCGGTGCCGACGACTACCTGACGAAGCCGTTCTCCTTCGCCGAGCTGCTCGCGCGGCTGCGGGCGCTCGTCCGCCGCGGCGCGGTCGAACGCCCGGTCGAGCTGCGGGTCGGCGACCTCCGCCTCGACCCGGCGACCAGGCGGGTCTGGCGCGACGAGGTCGAGATCGAGCTCTCGGCCCGCGAGTTCGCGATGCTGGAGGCGTTCATGCGCCGGCCGGGAGAGCTGCTCTCGCGCTACGCCCTGCTCGAGCAGGTCTGGGACTACGACTACGAGAACCGCTCCAACGTCGTCGACTCCTACGTCCGCTTCCTGCGCCGGAAGATCGACAAGCCGTTCGGCACCGACTCGATCGAGACCGTGCGCGGCTCCGGATATCGCATGCGCGAGGGGAGCCCCGCGTGAGCCGGCTGCCCATCCGCGTCCGCGTCACGCTCGCGTTCGCCGCGGTGATGGCCGTGGTCCTTGGCGGCGTCGGGCTCTTCCTCTACCTGCGGCTCGAGGCGCAGCTCGACGAGTCGCTGGACACCGCGCTGCGGTCCCGGGCGACCGAGGTCGCGGCGCTGGCGCGCGATGAGGGCGGCCGCCTGTCGGGCGCAGGCAACGACCCGCTCGTCGAGCAGGACGAGAGCTTCGCCGAGCTCGTCGAGGCCGACGGCGAGTTGATCGACGCGACCCCGCAGCTCCGCGAGACGATCGTCCTCGACCGGGACGAGCTCGCACGGGCCGCGCAGGGTCCGATCGTCCTCGACCGCTCGGACGTGCCGGGGATCGAGGGCGAGGGGGCGCGGCTTCTGGCCGCGCCGGTGACGATCGACGACGACACGGTGATCGTCGTGGTCGGCTCCTCGCTCGGTGATCGCGACGAGGCGCTCGACGGACTCGCCAAGCTGCTGGCCGTCGGCGGTCCCGTCGCCCTGCTGCTCGCCTCGGCGGCCGGCTACTGGCTGGCGGGAAGAGCGCTGCGCCCGGTCGAGACGATGCGCCGCCGCGCGGCCGAGATCTCCGCATCCGAGCCGGGCGCGCGCCTCCCCGTGCCCGAGGCCCAGGACGAGCTGCGGCGACTGGGCGAGACCCTCAACGAGATGCTCGCCAGGCTCGAGCAGGCGCTCGAACGCGAGCGCCGGTTCGTCGACGATGCCAGCCACGAGCTGCGGACCCCGCTCGCGCTGCACAAGACCGAGCTCGAGCTCGCGCTCCTGCACGCCGCCGGCGAGGACGAGCTCCGCGAGGCGATCGCCTCGGCAACCGACGAGATCGACCGGCTGATCGCGCTCGCCGAGCAGCTCCTGGTCGTCGCCCGCAACGAGGACGGCGAGCTGCGGGTCGAGCGTGAGCCGTTCGCGGTCGAGGACGCGCTCGCGGCGATCAGCGCCCGCTTCGCCGCCCGGGCGGGGCGAGCCGGGCGCTCGCTCACGTACTCGGCGCCGGCCGGCTCCCCACCGCTGGACGCCGACCGGCTGCGGGTCGAGCAGGGGCTCACGAACCTGGTCGACAACGCGCTCGTCCACGGCGAGGGGGCCGTGCGACTCGAGGCGCGAGCGAACGACGGCCTGGTCGAGCTCCACGTCACCGACGAGGGGCCGGGGATCCCCGACGAGTTCATCGGTCGCGCCTTCGAGCGCTTCAGCCGAGCCGACGGCGCCCGGGCGCGGGGCGGCACCGGCCTCGGCCTCGCGGTCGTCGACGCGATCGCCCGCGCCCACGGCGGCTCGGCGCATGCCCGCAACCGCCCGGGGGGCGGCGCCGACGTCTGGCTCGAGGTCCCTGGCTAACCGGCCCGGATCCGCTCGCCCTGCGGATCGAACAGCGGCTCGGAGGCGACCTCGCCCTCAACCCACTCACCGAAGATCTCGACCTCGATCGCGGTCCCGATCTCGGAGTGCTCCGGGGGCAGGTAGGCGTAGGCGATCGAGCGCTCGACCGTGTAGCCGTAGCCGCCGGTGGTGACCCGGCCGGCGATCTCGCCGCCCACGCGCACCGGCTCGTTGCCGAGCGCGACCGAGCGCGGATCGGCGAGGGTCAGACACCTCAGCCTCGTCCGCGGCCCGCGCTCCTTCGCCTCGGCGAGCGCCTCGCGGCCGATGAACCCGCCCTCCTTGTCGAGCTTGACGCAGAAGCCCACCCCGCCCTCGTACGGGGTCTCGTCGGGGGTGATGTCGGCGCCCCAAACCCGGTAGCCCTTCTCCAGCCGCAGCGAGTCGATCGACCGGTAGCCGCCGGCGACGAGGCCGTGCGGCTTCCCCGCCTCCCACAGCGTGCGCCAGAGCCCGAGCCCGTACTCGGTGGGGCAGTAGATCTCCCAGCCGAGCTCGCCGACGTAGGTGACCCGCAGCGCTCGCGCCGGGACGTTGCCGATCGTCAGCTCGCGCACCGACATGTATGGGAAGGCGTCGTTGGAGAGGTCCCGGGGCGTGAGCGGCGCGAGCACCTCGCGCGCCCGCGGGCCCCAGATCCCGAAGCATGACCAGGCCGAGGTCACGTCGCGGACCCGGGCGCCGCCGTCGGCGGGCAGGTGCTTTCGGATCCATTCGCGGTCGTGATTGCCGAACGCCGTCCCGGTGACGATCTGAAACAGCTCCGGCCCCAGCCTCGCGACCGTGAAGTCGCACTCGATCCCGCCGCGCTCGTTGAGCATCTGCGTGTAGGTGATCTGCCCGACGTCGCGGGCGACGCGGTTGTCGCAGAGGCGCTCCAGCAGGCGCGCCGCGCCGGGGCCCTCGATCTCCAGCTTCGCGAACGAGCTCTCGTCGAAGATCGCGACCGCCTCGCGGGTGGCACGGTGCTCGGCGCCGATCGCCGGCGACCAGTGCCGGCCGGCCCAGCCGCGCGGCCGCAGCGACTCGTCGCCGGCTGCGGCGTTGGACTCGTACCAGTTGGCCCGCTCCCACCCCGACTTCTCGCCGAACGCGGCATCGTGGTCGCGATGCCACGCGTTCGCGGCCGAGATCCGCAAGGGCCGGCCGGCGGAGCGCTCGTGGTTCGGATAGCGGATGTCGTAGTAGGTCTCGTACGTCTCTCGGGTGCGCGCGTGCGTGAACGCGGGCGACCGGTACTGGGCTCCGAACCGGCGCACGTCCATCTCCCAGAGATCGAGGCTGGGCTCGCCCTCGGCGATCCACTCCGCGATCACCCGCCCGATCCCCCCGGCACCGGCGAGTCCGTGAGCGCAAAAGCCGGCGGCGACGAAGAAGCCGCGCACCTCCGACTCGCCAAGGCAGAACTCGTTGTCGGGGGTGAACGCCTCCGGGCCGTTGATCAGCTTCGTGATCTTGGCCTCGTCCATCACCGGCACCCGGATCTTCGAGTTCTCGGTGATCTCGGCGAACCGGTCCCAGTCGTCCTCGAGCAGCCGCCCGTTGAAATCGGGCGGGATCGCGTCGAGCCCGGCGGGCCCGAAGGGCATGAAGGCGGGCTGCGAGTCGCGCTCGTAGCCGCCCATCACGAGCCCGCCGCCGTCCTCGCGGAAGTAGATCAGCAGGTCGGGATCGCGCAGGGTCGGCAGCCGGTCGTCGGCGGAGTGCTCGCGAACCGGCTGCGTGACCAGGTACTGGTGTCCGAACGGGATCACGGGCACGCGCACCCCGGCCATCCGCCCGATCTCGGCGGCGAACATGCCGCCGGCGTTCACGACCACCTCGGCCTCGATCCGGCCCTTCTCGGTCTCCACCGCACGCACCCGGCCGCCGTCGACCTCGATCCCGGTCACCCGGGTGCTCTGGAACACCTGGAGGTCGCCCTCGCGGCGGGCGACGTCGGCGAGCGCGTAGGTGAGCTGCGAGGGGTCGATGTAGCCGTCGGTCGACGTGTACGCACCGCCGAGCACCCCCTCGGTGGACATCAGCGGGAACATCTCCTTGGCCTCGTCTGCCGAGATCAGCTCCAGCGGCAGGCCGAACGTCTTCGCCCAGCCGGCCTGCCGCCGAAGCTCCTCCAACCGCTCCTCGCTCGACGCCAGGCGGATGCCGCCGCACTCGACCCAGCCCGGGTCGAGCTCGGACTCGGTGGCGAGGCCCCGGTAGACCTCGACGGAGTGCATCATCATCTTCGTCAGCGAGACCGAGCCCCGCAGCTGGCCGACGAGCCCGGCGGAGTGGAAGGTGGAGCCCGAGGTGAGCTCGGCCCGGTCGACGAGGACGACGTCGCGGTAGCCGAGCTTCGCCAGGTGGTAGGCGATGGAGGCGCCCCCGACGCCGCCGCCGACGATCACGCAGCGGGCCGAATCGGGGAGCTCAGCCCGCGGGCTCACGCGCCTCCTCGAGCCAGTCGGCGAAGCGGGGGTCCGACGCGGTCTGGCTCAGGCGGTCGAAGTGCTTGGCGTGATAGCCGGCGAAGTCGAAGTCGAGCTCGGAGACGACCTCCTGCACGACCCCCCACATCGCCTCGCGGAAGTCGGACATGAACCGCATCAGGCGGAGGGCGGCAAGCCTGCCTGCGCCCGGCGCCTCACCGAAGTAGTCGCCGAGCAGCGCCTCCTCGTCGGACGGGGCAAGCTCGTTGTTGACCGAGAAGTTGGCCAGGTCGAAGTAGCGATCTCCCATCCCCGCGTACTCCCAGTCGACGATCCACAGCCGGTCGGGGCCGGCGATGAAGTTGGCCGCCAGGAGATCGTTGTGGCAGGGCACCGGTTCGTGCTCGGGGCCGCTGAGCGCCGCTTCGATCTCCGCCGCCCGCTCCAGCGCCTCGCCGTAGGCCTCCGGCAGGGTGGCGCCACGACCCACCGCGGTCTCGGCGAAGGTCTCGACCAGCCGGAACGAGTCGAACACGCTCGGCAGGGGCTCGCCGATCTCGTGGATCGCCCGCAGCGAGCGCGCCACCGCTCCCAGAGCCGCCGGTTCGCGCAGGTCGACCGCGGTCATCCCGCGTCCCTCGACGAACACGGTGACGATCGCCTGCGGGTCGTCGAGCATCGCCGCCACTCGCGGGGCCACTCCGGCCTCGGCCGCGCGCTCGTTGGCGATCCGCTCCGCATCGCGGTCGATCTCCAGCAACGACGTGTCCTTGCCCGGGACGCGGATCACGTAGTCGGCGTCGCCGAAGCGCGCGCGGTAGTTGCGGTTGGTGATCCCGCCGTCGAGCGGCCGCGCCTCGCCGCCCACCCGGCCAAGCACCGCCTCGAGGCGTTGGACGATCCGTCCCAGATCGGGCTCGGACCCTTGACGCGCGTCCGGCTCCGGGTTTAGGGTCGCGTCGTCCATAGGTCGGGCCGGCACACCTTTTATCGCACTGAGCGCTGCGTCGGCTAGAACGAGGGGAGATGCGCGTGGAAGCGAAGGCGACCGAGTTCCGGGATGAGGACGAGCGCCAACTCGCCGAGATGGGGCTCAAGCAGGACCTCCACCGCGGGTGGAGCGCATTCTCGAACTTCGCGATCTCGTTCACGATCATCTCGGTCCTCGCCGGCTGCTTCACGACCTACGGGCAGGCGTGGAACAACGGTGGCCCGATCGCGATCTCCTGGGGCTGGCCGCTGATCTCGATCCCGATCCTGATCATCGGCTTCTGCATGTCGGAGATCGTCGCCAAGTACCCGACCGCCGGCGGCATCTACTGGTGGGCGGCACGGCTCGGCGGCCCCGTCTGGGGATGGTTCACCGGCTGGTTCAACCTCGCCGGCCTGGTCGGGGTCGTCGCCTCGGTCGTCTACGCGTCCGCAACGTTCCTGAACGTCGTTCTGGGTCTCTACGGCGTCGAAATCCTCGGGGTCAACTTCGGCGACTCCGAGCACATCCTCGGCGAGACCTTCCTGCTGTTCGCGATCATCCTCGCGATCCACGCGACGATCAACATCATGCGCACGCACCTGCTGGCGATCACCAACAACATCTCGGTGTTCGTCCACGTCGTCGGCGTCGTGATCATCATCGCGATCCTGGTCTTCGTCCCCGACGAGCACCAGAGCCTCGACTTCGTCTTCACCGAGCGGATCAACAACTCCGGCTTCGGCATGGACATGTTCTGGTTCTACGTGCTGCCGCTCGGCTTCCTGCTGACGCAGTACACGATCACCGGCTTCGACGCCTCGGCCCACGTGTCCGAGGAGACACACGACGCGTCCAGATCGGCGGCGCGCGGGGTCTGGCAGTCGATCTTCTACTCGGCGGTGATCGGCTGGTTCGTGCTTCTGGCGATCACCTTCGCGGCGACCGACCCCGACGGCGTGACCGCCGGCGAGGGCTACGGCGCCGGCAGCTCGCTCGAGATCTTCAGCCTCTCGCTGTCGACCGTCGGCGTTCAAGGCGGTGGTCCTGATCTCGACCATCGGCCAGCTGTTCTGCGGCCTCGCCTGCCTGACCAGCGCCTCGCGGATGTGCTTCGCCTTCTCGCGCGACCACGGTCTGCCGTTCTCGGATCGACTCCAGAAGGTGAACCCGAGCGGCACGCCGCGCAACGCGGTGATCACGATGGCCGTCGCCGCGCTGATCATCACGCTGCCGGCCCTGAAGGGCAACTCGGCGGGCGATCCGTTCCCGTTCGCGTTCTTCGCCGTCGTCTCGATCACGCGTGATCGGGCTCTACATCGCCTACGCGATCCCGATCTACCTGCGCTGGCGGGCGGGCAGCTCGTTCGAGCAGTCGCCGGTCTGGAACCTCGGCAGCAAGTGGCGGTGGATGAACCCGTTCGCCGTCTTCTGGGTCGCGCTGATCACGATCATCTTCTGCCTGCCGTTCACCCCGGCGGCGGTTCCCTGGAACGACGACTTCAGCTGGGAGGCGGTCAACTACGCGCCGCTCACCGTCGGCGCCGTGGTTCTGTTCGCCGCGATCGCATGGGTCGCGGGTGCGAAGAACCACTTCACCGGCCAGACCCGCAACATCGACATCGACGAGGCGCTGGCCGCGGAGGGGGAGCAAGCCCGCGACCGGTCCGTAACGTCACGCCGGGTGACGCTCGACGAGCTCAAGCAGGCGGTCGCGGACGGCACGGTCGACACCGTGCTGCTCGCGATCGCCGACATGGAGGGGCGGCTGCAGGGCAAGCGGCTGACCGCGAGCCACTTCCTCGCCGACACGCTCGAGCACGGCGCCGAGGGCTGCAACTACCTGCTCGCGGTCGACGTCGACATGGAGACCGTCGGCGGCTACGCGATGTCGTCGTGGGAGCGCGGCTACGGCGACTTCGAGATGGTCCCCGACCTCGACACGCCTGCGCCCCGTGCCCTGGCACGAGGGCACGGTGATGCTGCTCGCCGACCTGCAGTGGGGCGACGGCTCCGAGGTCGTCGCCTCCCCGCGCCAGATCCTGCGGCGCCAGCTCGCCCGGCTCGCCGAGCGCGGCCTGGTCGCCAACGCCGGCACCGAGCTCGAGTTCATCGTCTTCAAGGACACCTACGAGGAGGCCTGGAAGAAGGCCTACCGCGACCTCGAGCCGGCCAACCTCTACAACATCGACTACTCGCTGCTCGGCTCGGCGCGGGTCGAGCCGCTGATCCGCCGGATCCGCAACGAGATGGCCGCGGCGGGGATGACGGTCGAGAACTCCAAGGGCGAGTGCAACCTCGGCCAGCACGAGATCAACTTCCGCTACTCGCGAGGCGCTCGCGGCCGCCGACGAGCACGTGATCTACAAGAACGGCGCCAAGGAGATCGCCGCCCAGGAGGAGATGGCGATCACCTTCATGGCGAAGTTCAACGAGGCCGAGGGCAACTCGTGCCACATCCACTGCTCGCTCGCCGACGAGGACGGCGGCAACGCCTTCGCGGCCGACCGGCAGCTGTTCGAGCGCTTCCTCGCCGGCCAGCTCGCCTGCCTGCGCGAGATGACGCTGTTCTACGCGCCGCACGTGAACTCCTACAAGCGCTTCGCCCCCGGCTCGTTCGCGCCCACCGCGGTCGCCTGGGGCAACGACAACCGCACCTGCTCGATGCGGGTCGTCGGCCACGGCGAGGCGCTGCGGTTCGAGAACCGCCTCCCCGGCGCCGACGTCAACCCCTACCTGGCGCTGGCGGCGATGATCGCCGCCGGCCTGCACGGGGTCGACGCCGAGCTCGAGCTCGAGCCGCCGCTGGAGGGCAACGCCTACACCGCCGACAAGCCGCACGTGCCGACCAACATGTACGAGGCCCGCGACCTGTTCGCCGCCAGCGAGGTCGCCCGCGAGGCGTTCGGCCAGGAGGTCGTCGACCACTACCTCAACCGCGCCGAGGTCGAGCTGGAGGCGCTGGAGAGCACGGTCACCGACTGGGAGCAGTTCCGGGGGTTCGAGCGGCTGCTGATGGCGCCGGCCGTCCGGTGATCGGGATCAGCGCCGCGGTCGCCAGCGCGCGCTGGGCGATCTGGGAGGACATCGACGTCAACATCTCCCAGCGCACGTACTCGCGAGCGTGTCGACCAGGCCGGCGGGCTGCCGCTGCTGCTGCCGACGAGCGACGTCGGGACCGCCGATCCCGATTCGGTGCTCGACCTGATCGACGCCGTCGTCCTCACCGGCGGCGCCGACCTCGATCCGGCGATCTACGGGGCCGGGCCCGATCCGCACACCACCGGCGTCCATCGAGGGCGGGACGAATTCGAGCTCGCGATCGCCCGGGCCGCGATCGACCGGGACATGCCGCTGCTGGCGATCTGCCGCGGGTTCGAGGTCCTCAACGTCGCCCTCGGCGGCACCCTCGAGCAGCACCTCGCCGACGCCGAGCTGCACATGCACACCCCGGGTCGGTTCTCGGACCACGCCGTGCGGCTCGAGCCCGGCTCACTGGCGGCGCGAGCCGCGGGGACCGAGCGGCTCACGGTCCGCTCCCATCACCACCAGGGCGTCGGTCGGCTCGGCGACGGCCTCGTCGCCACCGGATGGGCCGAGCCGGGACGGCGTGATCGAGGCGATCGAGCTTCCCGGCCGGCGCTGGGTCCTCGGCATCCTCTGGCACACCGAGGAGGAGGCGACGAGCGCGATCGTCGCGCGCCCTGGTCGAGCCGCGCGCCGCGCGGTCGGCGAGGTGACCGCGTGATCGAGGTCCTCGAGCCGGCGACCGAGCAGGTGATGGCCGAGGTGCCGCGCGCCGGCGTCGAGGAGACCGACGCCGCGGTCGCGGCGGCGAAGAAGGCGTTCGGCCCGCTGGCGCGCGATCGCCCCCGCCGACCGGGCCGCGCTGCTGCG
This sequence comes from uncultured Solirubrobacterales bacterium, assembly GCA_963842795.1. Lineage (GTDB taxonomy): Bacteria > Actinomycetota > Thermoleophilia > Solirubrobacterales > 70-9 > WHSW01. Next base: position 182,247 of record CAWJHV010000015.1, read on the forward strand.
CGGGCTCGCCGACCGGCTCGAGGCCGAGTCGCCGAAGCTGGCGGAGCTCGAGGCGCGCAACGCCGGCAAGCCGATCTCCGACGCCCGCGGCGAGATCGCGATGGTGGTCGAGTGCTTCCGCTACTACGCCGGGCGCTCCCGAGCGCCTGCTCGGGCAGCACGATCCCGGTCGCCGGCGGCGTCGACATGACCTTCCGCGAGCCGCTCGGCGTCGTCGGCCTGATCACGCCGTGGAACTTCCCGCTGGTGATCGCCTCGTGGAAGGTCGCGCCGGCGCTCGCGGCCGGCAACACCGTGGTCCTCAAGCCCGCCGAGCTCACCCCGCTGACCGCGCTCGAGCTGGAGCGGATCGCGCTCGAGGCCGGGCTCGACGAGGGCGTGCTCAACGTGGTCGCCGGGCCCGGGGTCGGTCTGCGGCCGGCGGCTGGTCGAGCACCCCGACGTCGCCAAGATCGCCTTCACCGGCTCGACCGAGGTCGGCCGCGGGATCGCCGCCGGCGCCGCGCAGACGATCAAGCGGGTGACGCTCGAGCTCGGCGGCAAGTCGGCGAACGTCGTCTTCGCCGACGCCGACCTCGAGGCGGCCGCCGCGGCCGCGCCGAGCGGCGGTGTTCGCCAACGCCGGCCAGGACTGCTGCGCGCGCTCGCGGATCCTGGTCGAGCGCGCGGCGATGGACGAGTTCATGGCGGCGCTCGAGCGCCGCGTGCAGGCGATGCGGGTCGGCGACCCGCTCTCGCCCGAGACCGAGATGGGGCCGCTGATCTCAGCCGACCAGCGCGAGACGGTCGGCTCCTACGTCACCGACGACGCGCCCGGTGGCGATCCGCGGCCCGGCGCCCGACGGCCCCGGCTTCTGGTTCCCGCCGACCGTGCTCGCGCCGATGTCGAACTCCGACCGCGCCGCCAGCGAGGAGATCTTCGGCCCGGTCGCCTGCGTGATCCCGTTCGAGGGCGAGGAGGAGGCGGTGCGGATCGCCAACGACACGATCTACGGCCTCTCGGGCTCGGTCTGGACCCGCGACGGCGCCCGGGCGCTGCGGGTCGCGCGGGCGATCGACACCGGCGTGCTCTCGATCAACTCGAACAGCTCGGTGCGGGTGACGACGCCGTTCGGCGGCTTCAAGCAGTCGGGGGTCGGCCGCGAGCTCGGGCCCGGACGCGCTCGACCACTACACCGACGTCAAGAACGTCTTCTACGCGACCGCGGAGGGCTAGCGGCATGGCCGGGCGGCTCGAGGGCAAGGTCTGCGTGATCACCGGGGCGGCGAGCGGGATCGGGCCGACGTCGGCGCGGATGTTCGCCGCCGAGGGCGCGCGGGTCGTCGGCGTCGACCTCGATCCGAGCGACGGTCGGCGAGCTCACGATCGAGGCCGACGTCACCGACGAGGACCAGGTCCAGAGCCTCTACGCGCGGGTCGTCGACGAGCTCGGCCACATCGACGTGCTCTTCAACAACGCCGGCATCAACCCCTACGACGACACCTCGGTGGTCGAGGAGCCGCTCGAGGCCTGGCAGCGGGTCCAGGAGGTCAACGTGCGCATCGGTCTTCCTCTGCTGCAAGTACGGAATCCCGCCACCTGCTCGAAACCGGCGGCGGCTCGGTGATCAACACCGCCTCGTTCGTCGCCGTGATGGGCGCCGCGGTCTCGCAGATCTCCTACACCGCCTCGAAGGGCGCCGTGCTGGCGATGTCGCGCGAGCTCGGGGTCGAGTTCGCCCGCCGCGGCGTCCGCGTCAACGCGCTCTGCCCGGGCCCGGTCAACACGCCGCTGCTGCAGGAGCTGTTCGCCGAGCGACCCGGCGAAGGCGGCGCGGCGGCTGGTCCACCTGCCGATGGGCCGCTTCGCCGAGGCCGAGGAGATCGCGCAACGCGGCGATCTTCCTCGCCTCGCGACGAGTCCTCCTACATCACCGCCTCGACCTTCCTGGTCGACGGCGGGCTCTCCGGCGCCTACCTCACTCCGGAGACGGGCGAGTAGCCGCCTCGACTCGCGCCAGCGCGTGCATGTCGGCAGCCAACCGCGGATAGAGCTCGCGGTAGCGGTCGTAGAGCTCTGAATACAGCTCAGCGGTCGAGGCCGCCGGCTCGAGCACGCGATCGACGCGAACCCAATCGTCCCCTTCCGCAATCAGCGAGACCGCGTCGGCCGCGAGGATCGCACTCCCGAAGCTGGCGCCGACGGATGGATGACAGATCGCCTGCTCGCGGCCGAGCACGTCGGCGACGATCTGCGGCAGCAGGTCGTCGCGCGTCCCACCGCCCACCCCCGCGATCCGGGTGGCCGCGGAGCCAACCGCGGCCATCGTTTCGACGTTGTGCCTGATCGCAAACGCGATGCCTTCGAGTACCGCGCGCAGGAGTTCCGGCTGTCCATGCCTGAGGGTCAGCCCGACGATCAGGCCGCGCGCATCGGGGTCGAAGATCGGCGTCCGCTCGCCGGCGAGGTACGGCAGCATCAGCAGTCCACGCGAGCCGGCCGGGACGGCCGCGGCCTGCTCGAGGAACTCCTCCCAAGGCGGTGCGCCCACAACGTCTCGCAACCAGGTCACCGCGAGGCCTCCGGTCGCCATCCCCGCGGCAAGCGAAAACGTCCCGGGATTCACGCCGGCCGTCGTCCACAGTGACGCCGACGAGGCGGGAGAGCCCATGCACTGGACCAGGAAAACGGTCGACCCGTACATGATCATGAGCTCTCCGGGCTCCGTTACACCCGCGGCGACCGACTCCGCCCAGGCGTCGATCGTCCCCGCGCAGACGGGCGTGCCGGCCGGGATCCCGGTGAGCTCCGCGGCCGCCGAGGTGACCTCGCCGGCCACCTCCGCCGGCCACAGCAGCCGCGGCTGCGGCAGCTCTCCGGCGATGGAGGTCCACCGCTCGTCGATCCAACGGGCCGCCCGGAGGTCGTAGAGCGGGTCACATTGGCTCGCGCTGTGATGGTCGAGGACGTACTCGCCGGTGAGTCTGAGCACCGCGAGCGAGCTCGGCATCAGCAGTCGGTGCGCCGCCGCGAGGTACCCGTCGTCGCGCTTGCCGAGCCAGCGCAGCTTCGGGCCGACGGCCTGGCTCGTCAGCGGGGATCCGCCGACGGCCAGGATCTCGTCCGGACCGAGTTCCTGGTTGAGCTCGTCGATCTCCCGCCCTGCCCTGGAATCGATCCCGTAGAGAATCGCCGGGTGAAGCGGGCGGCCGCCGGAGTCGGCGATCAGGGCGCAGGGGCCGATCCCGCTGACGCAGACCGCCGCCGGCTCGCCGGGTCGTTCCCCGACGAGCGCCCGGATCACGCGGAGCGTGTCGTCCCACCAGACCGCCTCGGCGTCCTGTTCGGCAAAGCCGGGCTGCGGCTGCTCGAATCCGTGCTCAGCGCGCGCGCTATCGACGATCTGCCCGTCCCCATCGACGAGCACGGCCTTCGTCGCCGACGTGCCGACGTCGATTCCGAGCACCAGGGAAGCCACGCCGACTACGGCTCGATGCAGTCGATGTCGAGCAACGCGCAGACGCCTCGGAGCTCAGCCCGCACGTCGCCGGGAACGGCGTGGATGTGATTTGAGGCGTAGGTCTCGAGGAACGCCTCCGGCGTCGGATCGAGGCGGGCGAACATGTGCGGCCAGGTCCGCGTCGTCTGCTCGGCGAGCGCCAGGTCCTCCTCGTCGCCGAAGCGCTCAGCCGAGCCGCCGAGCAGATGCATCCGGTAGCGCCCGCCCGCGTGGGTCAGCCGCGCGAAGGTGAACTGCCCCGGGGCGGCGACGTGGTAGACCGAGGCGCCGCCGGCCGGGAAGTAGAACTGAGCCGGAAAGAGCTCGACCTGACCCAGATTCTCGGCCGGATCGGAGGATCGCGCCGCGAGCCAGGTGGCGTGCTGGCCGGAGTTGCAGAGGTCCCAGATGCCGCGGTCGTGGTGGTAATGCCTGACGTCCGCGAACAGGACCGGGGTGTCGGAGAGGGACTGAAGGAGCTGCATCGTCAGCGCGCCGTCCATGTCGGCCTCCGTCGCGCAGACGTGCGGGGCCTTGGGGCCGTTCCAGTCGTAGGGATCGTTGAGCAGGGCCTCCGCGACGTCGGCCGTCGCGAAGTGCGTCGTCAGCTCCGGCTGGCCCTTGATGCCGGTGAAATCGAGGCGCAGGTCTGCGATCAGGTCCGTCATCCCCATGTACATCTGGAGCTGGCGCTCGAGCAGCTCGGGCGTGAGCAGCTGGCCGTCGTAGTGGATCGCGCGGCAATTCTCCTCGAGCCAGAGTCGGCCGCGGCGCGCCTCCGCCGGATCCGCCTGCTCGGCGCGCCGAACGAGTTCCAGCTGGTCGACCTCCTCGACGTCGATCCCGAATTGCGCCATCCAGGTGTCGGTGCCGGCGGTCGCTGTGTACATGCCCATCGGCCGGCCTCCGATCCGCCCGAACGTCATCCCGCGCAGGCTGGCTGACGGCGCGTGCCGAGGCGACCTGGGCCTCGAGACGATCCCGCACCGACGCGTCGGCGATGTCGCCCCACACGCGCGAGTAGCCGCGCCCGACCTGGTCGAGTGCTCCGGCGACGGCGAGCATCGCCACGAGCCCGGGCCGCGCGGGATCGAGCGTCGAGAGCAGGATCAGCGGCGAGCGGATCTCCGTCGCGGCGAGCATCGCGAAATGGGGGAACGCCCAGACGGAGAGGTTGAAGACCACGCAGTCGACGCCGGCGGCCGCGATTCTGCGCCCCTCCCGCACGGCGAGCTCGTTGCTCCAAACGGGCTCCTCGCCGGCCACAACCGTATGGCCGTTGGCCTCGAGCGCGGCGCGGATCGCCCGCTCGGCCGAGAGGACGTCCTCGAGCACGGTCGCGTGGGCGAAGTCGCGCCCATCGGAGAAGCTGAGGAGGCCGACGTTCGCCATCGCTATGCGCCCCCGACGGCGCTGCCGTGAGCGACTTCCTCGGGCAGGCGGTACCACGGCTTGCGCGTGCCCACCCGCGCCCGGCGGTTCCAGCGCCGCGACTTGGGCCACTCCTGCATCAGTTCGAGCAGCCTGCTCGCGCGCTCGCCGACCACGTCGTCGGCTCCGCTGAAGCGCTCGAGGTTCGCCGAAACGGTCCGATGCCAACCCCAGTCGGAACAGGTCACCTCCTGGATGCGACGCGGATCGATCGCATCGTGTCGCTCGGCGATCTGGAGGTGCTCGAACAGCGTCCGCGTGTCCTGCTGGTCCTTCTCCGTGAACTCGACGATCTGGAGCTTGCTCAGGGCCAGATCCGCGGCCGGTAACGGTCGGGTGCGAGAGCTCCAGACGGTCCCTGAGGTCGAGGTCGTGACACATGTCCATCCGGCCCATGAACACGTCGATCGGCATCCCGTCGGGGCCGTCGAAGTAGAGGCGCTTGTGACCGTGGAGGGCATTGAACTCGCGGTCCGGGATCGACCCGTCCTCGGCGAGCGCCGCCTCGACGGCACGGCGATGCTTCGGCGATGCGACGAAGTCGAGATCGCCGAGCTCCGAGCGACCCGTGCCGCAGAGATAGGTGATCGCGACCCCGCCGACCATTCGAAGGAGGCCCCGTGGCGGTCGGCCAGCGAGACCAGCTCAACCGCGCGCTCCACGAACTGCGACGCCATCTATCCCTCCACCCGCTGGGCCCGGACCCCGCGCTCGTCGATGTCGACCAGGCAGGCCCGGAGGATGCCGACCGCGGCCTCGCTTCCCGCGTTGACGCACAACGTGTTCCCGACCCGGACGTGGCCGGGCGACTCGTGCACGTGGCCGTGGAGGGAGAGGACCGGCTGGACGTCCTCGATCACCCTGCGGACCGCGGTCGACCCGCACGGGACCTGGATCACCTGCCCTCCGGAGATGACCGGGCGCAGCTCGTCGTCGAGCAGCGGCACGGTGTCGATGGAGCTCTCGTGCGGCGGGACGTGGGTCATCAGAACGGCCGAACCCGGATCCTCGGCCCCGTCCACGAGGGCGCGCAGCCGCTGCTCGATCTCCTGCTCCTCCAGCTCCCTCGGGGTATCCCACGGCGTCGGGTTCGAGCTCGCGAAGCCGATCAGCTCGCGTCCGTCGGGTAGGCGAACCACGCGTCCATCGGCGTTGATCACGCCGGCGGCCCCCTCGAGCACCGCATCGATCTCGTACGGGTCGTCGTTGCCTGGAATCAGATACAGCGGCGTCTCGCGTCTCGGCCAGCCGCTCGCCGGCGAGCTTCATCCAGTCCTCGGTCCGGGACACGATCTCCGCCAGGAACCGACGCTCGACCGCCTCCGGATCCCGCAGGTCCGCGAGCTCGTCCTCGCTGACGGCGATCGCGTAGAGGCCCTTGTCGGCGAGCGAGCGCTCGAGGGCCTCGAGCTCCTCCTCGTCACGCGCCACCAGCTCCCGGCCGCCCTGCTCGCCGTGCCAGCCTCCGTTCGACCGCACGAGCGGGATAAGGGACTTACCCGCGAGGTCTCCGGCGACGAGCACCGCGTCCGCCTCCCAGATCCCAGGCGCACGGCGTTGAGCAGCTTGCGCCACGCGCCTTCGGACGCGTGCAGATCGGAGGCCACGAGCAGGCGCATCTCAGTGCGGACGCGGCATCCGCTCGTCGGCGGCGGGAAGCGCCAGCGGCTGATGGGGCTCGGCCTGGTACCAGAACGCGACCGACGTGAGCTCGTCCGGCCGCCTGTTCGCGTGCCCGTGCTCGATCGAGACCCTGATCGACTCCCGGAACGGCACCGGGTCCTCGATGTGGAACCGGTAGTAGGTGGAGAGCCCGCTCCAGTTCTCGCCCCCGCCGCGGATCAGCCCGTGGTACGGCGTGGCGTGCTCCTCCTGCGGGCACCAGGTGGAGTCGAAGTAGTCCTCCAGCCCGGTCCCGTGAAGGGCCGGCGGCCAGTCGGCCCGTCGATGAAGATCATGTCGTCGCCCTCGCCGTACCAGTTCCACTCGTGCGTATGACGGAGGTTGTGGACCGAGAGGAAGCAGCCGACGTAGTGGCCGCGCCCCTCCGCGGAGAGGAGCACGAAGTTGTCCTCGTCGCTGAGGTTGTTGCCCCCGAACAGGTACTCCTCGTTGGTCATCCCCTCGTCCGACTCGCCGTCGAAGCGCTGCCGGTTCCAGGTGGCGTGAAAGCGGGCGATGTCGGGCTCGAGGCGGTCGAACTGCTCGTAGTCGACGTAGAACCAGAGGCGGATCGGGTCCTCGCTCTCGCTCCGCAGGCTCACCCGCGCGCCCGACGCGAACGGCATGTGAAAGAACGAGGTGAAGCTCCGCGCGTCGCGCGGGCCGACCTGGATCGGGGAGGAGACGAACTCCGCCGTCTCGACGTGGGTGCCGCCGAAGAACGCGCCGAGCGGAACGAGGACGCTCGGCGACTCCTCGCCGTCCCAGCGCATCTCGAGCACGAGCCGCTGCAGGGCGTCGGCGTTGCGGGACTCCGGTTGCGCCGCGCGGTATCCGGCGACATCGGGAATCCCGATCCAGATGTGGTTGATGCTCCCGGCGCCCTCCGCGGCCAGCAGGGAAGCCGACTGGGCCGGCTCGACGATGATCCAGTCCTCGTTGCCCCCGGTGGTGTCCCAGCTGGATGACCGCCGCCGGGCTCCGGCCCGCAGGCGCGGGAGGTCGCGGAGGCTGCTCCCATGGGGGCCGAACCCTGCCTGCTCTGACTCCATTCGTGGGTTCTACTCCGATCAATCCGGTGGGATCGTCGCGAACACCTCGGTGCGCTCCACTCCCCGGGACCGATTCCAGGCGAGGTTGACGAAATACAGGATCAAGCCGATGCCGATGACGATCAGGGCGGCCAGGATTCCCGAGGACCTCAGGTAGGAGCCCGCCGCTTCTTCATCGCCGGTCAACCCCTCGAACAGCGGCTTGAAGATCGCCGTGACGTAGATGAGCACGATCGCGACCAGCCAGCCGGCCCCGACCCAGGGCAGCGCTTCGGAGCTGTCGCCGAAGAGGTCGGGCCGGCGCCGCCTGGCGAACAGGGCGTTGACGCCCGGCATGATCCAGACGAAGGCGAACAGCAGGACGGTGAACCACAGGGTGGCGCCGAGTGCCAGGCCCTGATACGAGCTCAGGTAGAGGATCAGCTCGGCGACCAACGCGCAGGCCAGGATCGCGTTCAGCGGGGCGTTCGTGCGCGGGTTGACGCGGCCGAGCCATTCGGGCGACTGCCGGTCCATCGACCACGCGAGGATGACGCGGGCCGCGACCGTGAACCAGACCGGGATCAGCAGGAAGGTGAACAGGCCGGCGACGAGCGCGCAACCCGCCCAGATCGGCCACAGGTCCGGGTTCGCGATCGCGCCGAAGGTCGGCGGGGAGCCCGTGATGCCGCCCGGCGCGTCGCCGCCCGCCCAGAAGATGGAGCTCCATGACGTCGTCAGCTCGACCCCGAACTTGTGGGCGAGGACATCGGCGTAGATGGTCTGCGAGAAGACGACGATCGCCAGCGCGCCCAGGATCGAGATATAGGTGGCCCGCTTGACGCCGCCCGACATCTCGCCGGAGATGAACGCGGCGTACTGGAAGCCGACGAGCGCGAAGAGCATGAAGGAGCACATGGCCATGAAGCCCAGGAACGTGCCGCCCTCCTGCGGATAGGCGCCCGCCTTGATGATCTTCTCCGGCGTCTGTCCGGTGACCTCGACCACGTTGCGCAGGAAGTCGCTCTGCGACAGGAACGGGACGACGACCATCATCAGGACGATGATGATCAGCGCGAGGAAGCCCAGGACCGTGAGCGCGCGGTAGAAGAGCCGGGTGGGCAGGATGGCGAACAGGCACGCGAGCACGATGACAACGGTCCCGCTGATGAACTGCGAGTCGACGGTTGAGAACCAGCCCGCCGCGCCGTCCCAGAGCCCTGAGTCCGGGAACGCGATCGACATCACCGACCCGGCGAGATTGAACATCAGCAGCCCCAGGGGAATCAGCACCGCGGCGCCGGCCACGAGCCCGATCACGAACGACCAGGACTCCAGCCAGGCGAGCAGGGGCGAGAGGATCCGCGAGGTGAACACGTAGTTCGCGCCGGCCCTCGGCATCGCGCTGCTCAGGTTCGCGTAGAGAACGGCGAGCAGCACGCACGCGGCACCGACCGCGATCGCGGACCAGGCGTAGGCGGTGAAGCCGGCCTGCCACATCGGCTGGAAGGTCACCGTCATGTTCTGGAACGTGAACGCGATCCCGCCGCCCAGGACCGCGGCCATGCTGAAGAAGAGCGCTTGCAGCGGCGAGACGTCGCGGACGAGGCCGGAGGAGCGCCTCACGAACGCCCGGGCGGTGGAGTCGCCCGAACCCGCCTCAGCGCCGCCACCCGCTCCTGCGTTGATAGCCATACCAGGATCTCCTTCCCCGTGGACGCGGCGCTCCGTTCGCCAGCCAATTTTGGGAACGCTATCAGAGAACGGGTGCCTTGGCAATAGGCGCCGCAACCACGCACGCCTACACCGTGAGAGATAGCGTTACCAGAGCCGGAAGCGCGAGAGGCATGACGCCTGTCGGGCTCCGTTTTCGGGAGCGCTAACATCATTGCGATGGCGGCGGCTCGTTCCGATAGGCAGGTCACGATCGCGGACGTAGCCGAGCGCGCCGGGGTATCGCAGATGACGGTCTCGCGCGTCATCAACGCCTCCGCCGCGGTCCGGTCGGACAAGCGGGCGCGCGTCGAGCGCGCGATCAAGGAGCTTGGCTACGTCCCGAACCGGCTCGCCCGTGGGCTCAGCGCGCGCCAGCTGGGAGTGATCGCCGTTCTGGTGCCCGACCTGACCAATCCGTACTTCACGGAGATCGTGCACAAGATCGAGGAGATCGCCAACGAGCAGGGCCTGACGGTCCTCATGGGCAATTCAGACGAGCGTCCCGAGCGCGAGGCGGACTTTCTGCGAACCGTTGCCGCGTTGCGCGTGGACGGTGCGATCGTCGGAGCCACGGGCGACGGCGCGGCGGCGAGCATCAAGCAGCTCGGCAGCGCGGGCATCCCGGTCGTCGCGATCGATCGTCGCATCGACAAGCTGGAGCTGGACATGGTCCTCGGCGCCACAACCGAGCCCGCCCAGTTGCTGACGCAGCATCTGATCGAGCACGGTCACCAGCGGATCGGGATGATCGGCGGCCCCTCGACCGCCTCCACCAGTCGCGAGCGCGGCGACGGCTATCGCCAGGCGCTGCGCGAGGCCCAGATCGAGGTGGATCCCTCGCTGTACCGCGATTCGAGGTTCAGCCGGTCGGACGGATTCGACATCGGCAGCGAGCTCCTCGGGGGACCGGATCCCCCGACGGCCCTGCTCACCGCCAACAGCTTTCTGGCCTTCGGCGTGATCAGCGCTGCGGAGGCGCTCGGACTCCGCGTCCCCGACGACCTCGCGATCGCATCGTTCGACGACTTTGAGATCGGCCCGCGTGAACCGATCCTGACCTGCGCGGATCAGCCGGCCAGCGAGATCGCCGAGTTGGCCGCGCGCCGCCTGTTGGCGCTGATGCGGGGTGACGACTCCGAACCGCGAACCGCGATCGTGGGAACCGATCTGAGGATCCGTACCTCCTGCGGCTGCACGGGAGCGGACCCCGGGTCGCCCGAACCACAGGGGGCCAGGGTCGTGAGCCAGGCGTAGCTCGCCTCAGCGCACCGAGACCGGCAGGCTCTTGATCCCGTTGAAGATGTTCGAGCGCAACCGCTCGACCGGCCCGGCCAACTCGAAGTCCACCTGCCGGGAGAGCAGCTCTTCAAACGTGATTCGGATCTCGAGGCGGGCGAGATGGGCCCCGAGGCAATGATGGATTCCGCCGGGCCCGAACGCGATCTGCGGATTGGGGTCGCGACCGACGTCGAAGGCGTCGGGGGCGTCAAAGACCGTCTCATCGCGGTTCCCCGACGTCAGCCAGGTGGTCACCTTGTCCCCGGCGGCGATCCGGACGCCCTGTAACTCGACGTCCCGGGTGGCGGTACGGCGGAAGTAGTAGATCGGCGTCGCCCAGCGCAGCATCTCCTCCGCAGCAGGGGCGAGCAGGTCGGGATCGCGCCGCAGCCGCTCGAGCTGCTCCGGAAACTCGAGCAGCGCCAGGAGACCGTGGGTCATCGTATGGCGAGTGGTCTCGTTGCCGGCCACGGCGAGGAGCAGGAAGTAGAGATCGAACTCCCGCTCGGTCAGGTCCGCGGAGATGAGCTGCGTCACGACGTCGTCGCCCGGGTTCGCGCGGCGAGCAGCAGCCACGCGCCGGCCGAACTCGAAGAACTCCAACGCCGCCGGGTTCGCGAGGGGCAGGGTCTGGTCGACCTCGTCGGCTGCGAGCTCGAACTCGGGGTCCTGGCTGCCGAGAATCCGATTCCCGATCTCGACCACCTCGCGGCGCTCCGCCTGGGGGATGCCCAGGACGCTCGCGATCACCTGCATCGGGATCTCCGATGAGACCTCCCTGACGAAGTCGAACTCGCCCAGCGGCAGGGCTCGATCGATCGCCTCACTCGCCGCTGTCCGGATCTGATCGGTCCACACCTCGACCGCACGCGGGGTGAACCGCCTGTTCACGATCGCCCGGAGCTCGTTGTGGCGGGGCGGGTCGTGATCGATCAGCAGCTTGCGCCCTTCGAGATCCTCGGGGGTGACGTCCTCGAGCGTGATCCCGCCCAGCTCCGAGGAGAACGTCGCAGCGTCGCGATGGATCGCACGGATGTCTTCGTGCCGCGTGACCGCCCAGAAGCCGGGTCCATCGCGCTCGGGGTTGAAGTGGACCGGGTCCTCGCGACGCAATGCGGCGAAGGCCTCGTACGGAGGACCGGCGGCGAACGAATCCGGGTCCGAGAGGTCGATGTCGAGTGCAGGCGAGGTCACTGTTCGAGTCGGATCGCCATCATGGGACAGGCGCTCTCGGCCTCCTCGAGCTCGGCCCGCCTCGACTCGTCGACCTCCTCCTTCCAGCGCAGGCGATCGTCGTCTCCGAGCTCGAACACGTCGGGCGCCGCGAGCGCGCAGAGGCCGTTGCTCTGGCAGAGATCCAGGTCGACGATGACCTTGATCACCGGCGTTCTCCGCGCCTAGAGGGCGTCCGCATATCGCTCCAGCTCCTGAGCGGAGACGTACGCCCGCTCCTGCGTGACCTCCCAGCGACGCGTGCCCGCGTAGAGCCGCACGAAGTCATCACCGAGGTACTCCCGCGCGATCTCGCTGGCCTCGAAGCGCTCGATCGCTGCCTCGAGCGATGTCGGGATCGTCTCGGCGTCCGGATCCTCGTAGAAGGCTCCGGTGCTCGGCGGCGGAGCCTCGAGCCCGGCCTCGATGCCGTGCAGGCCGCCGGCGACGGCGGCCGCCATCGCGAGATAGACGTTGGCCTCGCCGCCCGGTGCCCGATGTTCGACCCGGAAGCTCCCGGCATCGTTTCCGCTGACGCGAAGCGCCGCCGCCCGGTTCGCGAACGCCCAGCTGACGGTTCCCCCGACGAATGGGAGCAGCCGCTTGTAGGAGTTGGGGGTTGGGGCCCAGATGCAGGTGAAGTCGGCCAGGGTCGCGAGTTGGCCGGCGATGTAGGAAGCCGCGACGTCGCTGAGGCCGTCCTCGCGACCGGGGTCGAAGAAGACGTTCTGCCCGGTCTCCTCCGACAGGAGGGACTGATGCAGATGACAGCCGGAGCCGAAGAGGCCCTCGACCGGCTTCGACATGAAGGTCGCGCGAACCCCGTGGATGCGAGCGACAGCTTTGATCGCGTACTTGAGCAGCATCGCCTCGTGGGCGGCGGCCGGCAAGGGACCGTGTCCGATCGCGACCTCGTACTGACCAGGACCGCCCTCGCGGTGGTGCGCGATCGGTCGCAGGCCGAGCGACCGCAGATGGCTGCCGAACGAGCGCAGCAGCAGATCGTCGTCGCCCGGACCCACTCCGCAGAATCCCTCGCCGGGGCCCGGAACCTGATCGCCCAGGATGAAGAACTCAAGCTCCGCAGCCATCTGTGGGCTGAGGCCGAGTCCCGCAGCACGCTCGAGCACGCGCTGGAGCACCCGGTACGGCGACGCGGGCAACGGACCGCCGTCGGGTAGCCGGAACTCGGCGAGCACGATCCCCGTGCCCTCGCTCCACGGAAGAGCCCGAAGCGTCTCGAGATCGGGGACGATCACAACGTCCTCATGGCCCGTCGTCTCTCCGCTCGGCCACCAGCCCTCAAAATGCTTGGGACGGACGATGACCTCGCCACGTACGTCGAGCACCAGGGCCAGGTCGCTCAGCCCGACGGGAGCCAGGGGATCGTCCGCGAAGCGATCCCCCGCCACGCTCTTGCCCCGAAGCACGCCACTCAGATCCGCGGCGGCGACGATGATGGTGTCCAGCTCCCGCGCCTTGACCAGATCGCGGCACCGCCCGACAAGCTCGTCAGCGCTCGGCGTCGACAGGTCGCGGGGAACGGTCAAGTTATCGGTACCATACATGAAGTCGTAACGCACCATCTAACCGGCTTTAGACGAAGGAACTGTTGTTGATATCGTTACCAGCCTGGTGAATGGGATCGACAATCTCGGCGTGCCGCCACTCGCCGGGATCAGCACCTACGAGGAAGCCTCTCGGCCCGGCCTCGGAGTCGATGAGAGCGTCGAACGGCTCCGCCGGCTCGAATACGTTCTCCGCCGGCTGCATCTCCTCTGCGCCCGCCTGCTCCCGACCGTTCCGGAGTGGGAGGTGAAGTGCGGGCTCGGGGTGCATTCGTGGCTCGACGCGGAAGCCTGCGGGGCGATCCGCAACCGCATCAACGAGCTGCGCCACCCCTCGTTGCGCTTCGACGATTCGCCCGACGAGCGTTTGACGACCCTGCTGGACGAGCTCGTCGAGGCCGAGTCAACGGTCGAGCTCCTGGCCGGGCTCAAGCTCGTGCGTTCGGACCTGCTGGCCTCGATCGATGAGTACATCGCCGTGGCGAATCCACTCGCCGATTTCCCAACCGTCTTTCTCTTGCGACGCGTCGGGCGCGAGCAGGCGGACGTGCTCGAGTGGACGCGCGTTGCCTTGAAGGGCCTCTCCGAGCACTACGGGGACGAACCAGCCCCTGGCCGTCGGGCGCGACCGAGATGACGCCGCGCCGCGACCGCCGCTTCCGCGACCGGTTCAACACGTCAGCGAAGATCGATCGCTACTACAGCGACGAGTCGCGCCCGGCCGACGAGCGCGCCTACGCACTCGCCTACAAGCGGCTCCGGGAGATGGACGTTCCTGAGTGGATGGGCCCGATCCTGGCCTCGGCCGCAGATCGGCCCTGGGAGTACCACCTCGACCTCAGCCGCCAACTCTGCGATGAAACGAGGCACGCGATGATGGGCGAGGTCGTGCTCCACAGCCACGGCGTGCCCCACTACGCGTTCCCGGTGCCGATCAACGCCGTGGAGGCGCTCAACTCCGAGTTCGATCCGCGTGAAGCGCATCTCCTCTTGTGGGGAATCGAACAGAGCCTCATGCCCGCCGACACCGGTAAGCGGTTCGAGTTCGAAATCGTGCGGGAGCACGGAGATCCGCTGATCGCGACCTTCCAGGATTTCGACTGGGCGGACGAGGTGGTACACGTCAAGATCGGTCGCCGGTGGATCGCCTCCGAGTACGAACAGTCCGCCGAAGCGCGCGAGGCCGCAGCGCAGGTCTGGAAGCGCTGGGACGCGGTCGCCACCCGAGCTCGAGGCGCGCTCGGACCAGGCGGAGTGGTGGCCGACCTTCGTTGAACGAATGAGGGCCGGCGCGGGGCCTACTTGACGCCGGAGACCGGCGAGTAGCGCTCGGCCGCGGTCAGGAAGCGCCGGCAGAGGCCTCGGCCGAGGTCGTTCCAGGCCGCGATCCGCTCCGCGGTCTCGACTCGAAGGGCGTCCGGGTCGAGCCCGATGCGGACGGCGTCCGGATCGGTGGTGCCGTAGTCGTCGATCCAGCCGTGGGCGTTGGCGGCGCTGACCTCGGCGTGAAACTGGATTCCCCAGGCGCTGTCGCCGACCCGGTAGGCCTGGACGCAGACGGCGCTGCGGGCCAGGATCGCGGCGCCCGGCGGTGGCAGGCACTCGTAGCCGTGCCACTGGAAGGACTTAAACCCGGGCGCAAGCGCGGACAGCAGCGGGTCCGACTCGCCCTCGGCCGTGAGCTCCACCGCCCGCCAGCCGATCTCGGGCTCGCGCGCGCGGCGGACCTCGCCGCCGGCGGCCTGTGAGAGCAGCTGGGCCCCGAGGCAGACGCCGAGCAGCGGCACGCGGCGCTCGAGCAGCCCGGCGAGGAAGGCGATCTCGGCGGCGATCCACGGATGCTGGTCGGCCTGGTCGACGTGCATCGCGCCGCCGAAGGTGATCACCCCGTCGTAGGTGTCCGGGAGCCCCGGAAGGTCGTCGGTCTCGGCCCGGTGCCACACGTCGAGCCGACCGCCGGCCGCGCGCACGGCCTCGGCGAAGACGCCCGGCCCGGCGTCGCGCTCATGGCTGATCGCGAGCACCCTCATCGTCCCGCGAAGTCTGCCAGGGGCCGCCGGACCGGACGGGCGCAAAGCGGCGCGCCGCTAGGCGCCGAACTGGCAGGCCCCGGCAGCGCCTGCACGTCGTGCCGGCCGGGTCGAGGTGGATCCGGGTGCGGTGGTTGTTGTTCGTGTCGCTGAGCTCGTCGAGGCGGTTGACCGGGTCGGCGCGCGAGATCAGGCAGTAGTTGCCGGCGGGCAGCCCGGCCACGCCCAGGCTCTGGCCCGGTAGCGACGCGTCGTAGGTGTCGGCCCAGCCGATCGAGAGCCCCTCGACCGACGCCGGGCCGCAGCCGACGTTGCCGTAGTGGGAGCTCCGCGGCGACCCCGGCAGCGCCGGGAACAGGTGGTCGGTGTCGATGACGCAGAAGCTGACCTTCTCGGACTGCGCGACCGTGACCGCGTCGGGCTCGCGCTTGAGCAGGTAGAGCGAGAAGTCCTCGAAGTGCCAGTGCGAGTGAGCCGGGTGGTAGACCATGCAGCCGACCTGGCGGGCGGTGGCGGCGGTGTCCTGGCCACGGATGAAGTAGCCGGGCGACGCGGGTCGGCGGAGTCGTCGAAGACCCGCTGGAAGGCGATCCCGTCGTTGTCATTAATGCCGTCGCCGTAGCAGTCGGGCCCGCGGTCTGCTCGGGATAGATCTCCGCCGGCCCCACCCAGCGTTGGCAATCGTGTTCAGACACGCAGCTCGTCCCTGGACGTTGGCTCCGACGGCGGCCGAGTCCGCAGGTCCGGAAGCCGCGTCCCCGGCGCCTGCATCCGTCGGCGGCGGGCGCGGCGATCGTCGACGGCATCGAACGCCGCCTACCGCGAATCACCGGCCTGACGTTGGTGGCGCGCCTACTCGGTCCTGCGCGGAGTCCTCAACCCTCCTGCTTGACACCCGAGTCGAGCGCGACCAGCGCTTTCGCGACGCCGTCCGCGACGCCGAACGCCTCGGCGTCGCCGATATCAGACGAGCCAGCCCAGACCCCGCCGCGGCCGTAGTTGTCGCAGCCGGCGCGGTCCCAGACGTAGAGCTCGACGGCCTCGACCGCGAGCTCCATCAGCCGCGGGCCGGAGAGCCACTCGAGCACGGTCTCGAGCGCCCGCTCCTCGGTGACGCCGCGGTCGACCGCCTCCTCGCCGCGGAAGCCGGCGGCGAGCTTGAGCGCCTCGCGGCGGTGCTCGCCGAGCGAGGGGAAGGCGCCCATCAGGTAGTCGCGGTTGGGGATCGGCGTGCCGACGTCCATCGAGGCGTGCCAGGCGGCGAGCATCGAGATGTCGTGCTCGTCGAGCTCGGAGATCGCCTTCGCGTAGTGGGCCTCGAGCTCGTCGTCGGGGATCTCGTCGACCCAGGCGCGGACGGCCTCGCCGAGCAGCTGGCGCCGGGCCTCGCGGCCGATCGAGTCGGCGATCGCGCGGATCGCGTCGGCGGGGTCGATGAAGCAGAGGGACATCGCCGAGCGGAAGATAGATCGGCTCGCAGGACGGCAAAAACGCGGGCCCGGAATCGCCCAACGAGCGGGCCTCGGCGCGTCAGCTGACGGCTGCCGGGCGCGACCTATGCTCAGAGCGATGGGCGCTCGAGCTGATCGTCGGGACCCCCGAACTCGGGCCGCGCGGGCGAGATGCTGGCGCGTTTCGGGCCGCGCTCGACCGCGAGCCGGTGCTCGTCGTGCCGACCGCCGACGACGTCGCCGCTTCGAGCGCGACCTCTGCGCCGGCGCGGCGCGCGCGCTCGGCGGCTCGATCACCGACCTTCGCCGGGCTCGTCGCGCGAGGTCGCCGCGGCGGCTCGCGCTCGAGCTCGGCCGCGGCTCTGCGCCGACCCAGCGCCAGGCGCTGGTCCGCGCCGCGATCCGCCGACGCGGCGCCGCGCCGGCTGCGCCGCTCGGCCGCGCCGCCCGGGTTCGCCCCGGCGCTCGACCGCGCTGATCGCCGAGCTGCAGGCGGCGCTGGTCGAGCCCGGCGAGTTCGAGCGGCTGCGTCGCCGAGCTCGAGGACCGGCGCTACGAGCGCGAGCTGGCGGCGCTCTACGCCGCCTACGCCGAGCTTCGCGACGCGCGGCCGGCGCGCGGACCGCGGCTCGTCACGGCCGCCGCGATCGCCGCGCTGCGCGCCGACCCCGACGCCTGGGGCGGGCGGCCGGTGTTCGTCTACGGCTTCGACGACCTGACCGCGCGACCAGCTCGAGCTGATCGGCGCTGCTGGCCGCGCACCGCCGAGGTCACGGTCGCGGTCACCTACGCCGACACGCGGGCGCTCGCGGCGCGCGCGGGGCTGCTCACGCGGCTGCGTCGACGAGCTCGGCGCCGAGCGACCGCGAGCCGCTGCCGTTCGACCCCGCCTACACGACGAGCGCCGACGCTGCGCCACCTCGACCGCAACCTGTTCGAGCCCGAGCGCGGCGCGGATCGAGCCCGACGACGGCCTGGTGCTGCTCGACTCGCGCCGGCGAGCGCGGCGAGGCCGAGGCGATCGGGGTCGAGATCGCGCGCCTGCTCGCCGACGGCGTCGAGCCCGACGAGATCGCGATCGTGCTGCGCCATCCCGACTCGCGCGGGCCGCTGCTCGCGAGCGTCCTCGCGACGCTCGGGATCCCGGTGGCGGTCGAGGCCTCGATGCCGCTCGCGCGCACTGCGTCGGCACGCTCGCTGGTCGCGCTCTGCCGCGCGCGTCGCCGACGAGGCGCGTCGAGACGCTGCTCGCCCACCTGCGCTGCGACCCGTCGCTCGACCGCCGGCGCGGTCGACTGGCTCGAGCGGCGGATCCGGCGCGGCGAGCGCGACGACGCGTCGCCGAGGCGATCGAGGGCTGGGAGAAGCCGCCGCGCCACCTCGAGCGCGCTGCGCAGCGCCGCCGACGCGGCCGCCCGGCTGCGGGCGCTGGCCGCGGTCGGCCGCGAGCTCGCCGAGGGGGCGCATCGCGAGCAGGCGCCGCTCGCCGGCCGCCCGCCGACGCGCCGGGGACGCCGTTCTCAGCCGTCGAGCTGCGCGCCGGGGTCGCGGCGGCCGAGCTGCTCGACGAGCTCGCCGACGCTCGGCGAGCTGCCCGGCTCCGAGCCGCCCGAGCTCGCCGACGCGATCGAGGCGATCGAGGCGGCGACCGTGCCGCTCTGGCGCGGCCCGGCCGCGGGCGGGTGCGGGTCATGAGCCCCTACCGGGCGCGCGCGGCGCGGGCGCGCCACCTCTTCTTCGCCGGCCTCCAGGAGGGCGAGTTCCCGAGCGCGGCGCCGCCCGACCCGCTGCTCGCCGAGGAGCGCCGGGCGCGGATCGGCAACCCCGACCTGCGCCGCGCCGACCAGGCCGACGAGGAGCGCTACCTGTTCCACGCCTGCGTCTCGCGGCCGACCGAGCGCCTGTACCTTGCTGGCGGAGCTGCGACGAGGACGGCGCGGCGCTGGCGCGCTCGCCGTTCGTCGACGAGGTCCTCGACCTGCTCGACGCCGGCCCGGCGAGCGCCGAGCAGCGGCTGCTCGCGTGCGCGGGCCCGAGCGGGCGTCGTGCTCGACGCCGGCGAGGCGTCCACCGCCGCGCATGCTCGCCCGCGCGCTCGCGCTCGCCGGGCCGGCGACGCGGACCGCGCCGCGACGCTCGAGCGGCTCGGCGTCGGCGCCGAGCCGGCGGCGCGGACCCTCGGCCCAGTTCGCCGGCTGCCGGACCCGAGCCTCCCGGGCCGCTCGCGCTCGCCGGCGGTGCTCGCGGAGCTCGCGCGCGCGCCGGATGTTCAGCGCCAACACGCTCGAGGGCTGGGTCACGTGCTCGTACCGGTGGTTCGTCGACCACGAGCTCTCGCCGCAGCGGCTCGACCCGACGCCGACCCGCTCTGGCTCGGCGGCGTCGTCCACGACGCGCTCGAGCGCCTCTACGCCGAGCCGCCGGGCGACGACTCGATCCCGCGCCCGGGCGACGTCGGGCGCTGGCAGCGCGCGCTTCGGCGAGCTGCTCGACGAGTCCGTGGCCGAGGACGGGGCGCGAGCCTCGACGCGCCGCCGGCGCGGCCGCGCTCGAGCGCGCCCGGGCCCAGGTCGAGGCCTTCCTCGCCGACGAGGCCGAGGCGAGACCGAGTTCCGCCCGGCCCGCGACCTGCTCGAGCTCGGCTTCGGCGAGCTCGACCACGAGCCCGAGGACGGCCCGAGCCGCGCCGGCGCTCGAGCTCGGCGACGTCGAGCTGCGCGGCCGGATCGACCGCATCGACGTCGCCGCCGACGGCGCGCAGCGCGATCGTCCGCGACTACAAGACCGGCAAGGAGGTCGCCAGCGCCGACGAAGTTCGGCGAGCGAGGGCACGCTCCAGATCCAGCTCTACATGCTCGTCGCCCGGCGAGTGCTCGGGCTCGACCCGGTCGGCGGCCTCTACCACCCGCTCGGCGCGACCGCGCCGAGCGACCGCCGGCCCGCGGGCTCGTCGACGCCGACGACGCGCGCCTCGACGGCCTCGACCTCGTCCGCACCGACCGCAAGCCCGCCGAGGAGTTCGAGGAGCTGCTCGACGAGCGCCGAGCGCTCGCGGTCGAGACGGCGGCCGCGATGCGGGCCGGGCGAATCACCCGCGACCCGCTCAACGGCGAGTGCCCGCGCTACTGCACCTTCCAGCCGATCTGCCGGCTCGAGCGCGCGCTCGGCGACGTCGGCAGGAGCGCCGAACGGCGGCGAGGATGACTCGAGGGCAGCTCTCGCTCGCCGACCTCGAGCCGGAGGCGGCCGCCGCCGCGGTCCCGGTCGCCCGCCGCGGCCGGAGCCGACCCCCGAGCAGCCCGCCGCGATCGCCGCCCGCGACCGCGACGCCTTCCTCGAGGCCGGCGCCGGCACCGGCAAGACGACGCGTGCTCGTCGACCGCTACTGCGCCGCGGTCGAGCGACGACGGCGTCGGGGTCGACCGGCTGCTCGCGTTCACCTTCACCGAGCGCGCCGCGGCCGAGATGCGGACCGGGTCCGCGCGCGAGCTCACCCGGCGCTCGCGCGCGGCGCGCGAGCGCGGCGACGCCGGCACGCGCGCGACGAGCTGCGCGGCGCTCGCGCGCGCGACCGAGCGCGCCTGGGTGATGACGATCCACGCCTTCTGCCGGCGGCTGCTCGCGACGCACCCGCTCGCCGCCGGGCTCGATCCGCGCTTCCGGGTCCTCGACGCAGGCCGAGGCCGCGCGGCTGCGCGAGCCGCGCCTTCCGCGAGACGCTCGACGCGCTGCTCGCGCGCGGCGACGCCGAGCGTCGCCCGGGCCGCGGCCGCGTACCGAGCCCTGGCGGCTGCGGCGATGACGCTCGCCGCCCACGAGCGGCTGCGCAGCCAGGGGATGATCGAGCCGCGGCTGCCGGCGGTCGGCGACCCGGTGCAGTCGCCGAAGGCGAGGGACGAGGCGCGCGACGCTCACCCCGGCGGAGGTCGCCGCGGCGATCGCCGCGCGGGCGGCGCTCGAGCGCCTCCTCGAGGCGTTCACGCGCCGCTACGAGGAGCTGAAGGAGGAGCGCTCGGCGCTCGACTTCGCCGACCTCGAGCTGCGGGCGCTCGAGCTGCTGCGCGAGCCCGGCGCTCGGCGACGCTCTGGCGCGAGCGCTTCGACCACGTCATGGTCGACGAGTTCCAGGACACCAACCGGGTCCAGCTCGAGCTGGTCGAGGCGCTGCGCGGGCCCGAGACCAGCGTCTTCATGGTCGGCGACGAGCTCCAGTCGATCTACCGCTTCCGCAACGCCGACCTCGAGGTGTTCCGCCGCGAGCGCGCGGCGCGCCGAGCGCCGACCCGGACCGCGACGTGCTGCCGCTGCGCGGCAACTTCCGCTCGCGGCCGGAGGTGCTCGCCGCCGTCAACGCGTCGGCGGCGCGCTGCTCGACGGCTTCGCCGAGCTCGACCGCCGGCGCGCGGTCCCGGACGACGGGCCCGGGCGCCGGTCGAGCTGCTGCTGACGCTCGACGAGGGCAGGGCGCGGACGGCGCGCCGCTGGGACGCCGAGGACATCGAGCTCGACCCGCCGCGCCGAGCGCCTCGCCGCCGAAGGTCGATCGCCGAGGCGCGCTTGCTCGCCGAGCGGCTGCGCGAGCTGGTCGACGCCGGCGAGGCCGAGCGCGGCGAGATCGTCGTCCTGCTGCGCGCGTTCACCCACGTCGACGCCTACGAGGAGGCGCTCGAGCGCGCCGGGCTGCGGCCCGTACGTGGTCGGCGGCCGCGGCTACTGGTCCCAGCAGCAGGTCGAGGACCTGCTCCGGCTGCTCGGCGTGGTCGCCAACCCGCTCGACGACGAGGTGCTGTTCGGCGCGCTCGCCTCGTCCGCCGTGCGGCGTCAGCCCCGACGCGCTCTGGCTGCTGCGCCAGGCGGCGCGCGGCGAGCACGGCGGCGCCCGGCACGTCTGGCCGGTGCTCGAGTGGCGCTTCGGCGGCGAGCGCGAGCCCGACGCAGGCCGAGCCGAGTGGCTCGACCGATCGAGCCGAGGACGCGCGCAGCGGCTCGAGCGCTTCTGCGCGCTCCTCGCGCGGCTGCGGGCCGAGGCGCCGCTGCTCGCGCTCGAGGAGCTGGTCGAGCGGACGATGACCGCGTTCGGCTACGACCTCGGCCTGCTCGCGCGCGCCCGGCGGGCGCGGGCGGATGGCGAACGTGCGCAAGCTGATGCGCCTCGCCCGCGAGTTCGAGGCGCACGAGGGCCGCGACCTGCGCGGCTTCCTCGCGCTCGCCGCGCGAGCAGCACCGAGCGCGACGAGCGCGAGGGCATGGCGGCGGTGCAGGCCGAGGGCCACGACGGCGTCCGGGTGATGACCGTCCACGCCGCCAAGGGGCTCGAGTTCCCGGTCGTCGCCGTCCCCGACCTCGGCCGCGGGCTCGGCGCCGGGCACGCGCGCGGCGACCTCGTGATCGGCCCGCCGCCGAGCCCGGCGACGACGGGCCGCGCGCGGTTCGGCATGCGGCTGGCGTTCGCCGGCGGCGAAGTCGTTCGGGCTCTGGGAGCTGGTCGACCTCAACGACGCCGAGAGCGCCGCCGAGGCCGAGGAGGGCTGCCGGCTCGCCTACGTCGCCGCGTCCCGCGCCGAGGACCGGCTGATCCTGAGCGGCGTCTACAAGCCGCGGACCTCGAGCCGCGCCGACGAGCCGAAGCCGGCCGACACCGCCCTGCGGCGCCTGCTGCCCGCGCTTGCGGAGCGCGGCTGGGACGGCGGCGACGGGCGCTCGTCGACGCTCCCGGCGCCGCGGCCGATCGGCGCAGCCGAGCGGCTCGGCGACGCGCCGCGCTCGCGATCCGCATCTCCGAGCCGAGCCCCGAGCGCGCCGCCGAGCTCGTGCGACGCGCCGTCCGCCGCCCGAGCCCGAGCCGCTCGCGGGCGACGCGTGAGCCCGCCGCCGCTGCATCGCCGAGCGTCCGGCGCCGGTCCCGGTCGGCCACCTCTCCTACTCGGCGCTCGCCGCTTACGAGCGCTGCGGCTACCGCTTCTACGTCGAGCGGGTGCTCGGCGCGCGCGAGAGCCTGGCGGCGGCGGCCGGCCCGAGGCGACCGAGGACGCGCCCGAGCGCCGCCGACGCCGACGAGCTCGGCGACCCGAGGTCGCCGCGCGACCGCGCGCTCGGCTTCGGCAACGCCGTGCACGCGCGCGCTCGAGTGGAGCGCCGCGCACGGCTGGCGAGGCGCCGCCGGCGGAGCTGCTCGCGCGCCTGCTCGCGCGCGAGGGCCTCGGCGGCGACGCCGAGGCGCGCCGACGCGCCGCGGGCTGGTCGACGGCTGGCTCGGCTCGAGCCTGCTGCGCGCGAGCTCGCGCGGCGCGCCGGCGCAGGCCCGAGGTGCCGTTCGTGCTCGGGCTCGGCGGCGCCGTGGTCCGCGGCCAGATCGACCTGCTCGTCGCCGCCGCCGGCGACGGGGTCCCGACCGTCGTCGACTACAAGACCGACCGCCTCGCCGGCCGCGCGCCGGCCGAGCTCGCCGAGCGCTACCGCGCCCAGCGCGAGCTCTACGCGCTCGCCGCCGGGTCGCGCGCGACGGGGCGCGCGCGTGCGCCCACGTCTTCCTCGAGGCGCCCGACGACCCGGTCGACGAGACGCACGACGCCGCCGGAG
The DNA here is from genome assembly GCA_963842795.1 of uncultured Solirubrobacterales bacterium. GTDB lineage: Bacteria > Actinomycetota > Thermoleophilia > Solirubrobacterales > 70-9 > WHSW01. The sequence goes on from CAWJHV010000015.1 coordinate 205,685, forward strand.
CTCGCGGCGGCGCGCGAGCGCCTCGAGCGGCTGATCGCGGCGCATCGCGGCGGCGCGTTCGAGCGCCACCGCGAGCCCCACGCCGCGCTCTGCCTCGGCTGCCCGGCCGCCGCGCGGCTCTGCCGCGCCCGCCTGGCGGCCGCCGTGAGCGCAGGCCGACGGCCGAAGCCGAGCCGCGCCGCTGTGAGCGCCGTGAGCTCGCCGTCTTCGGCTACGCCTCGCTGGTCAGCGCCGCGAGCGCCGCGCAGACGCTCGGCCGCCCGGTCGGTCGCCGCGCTCGCCCGCCTGCGCGGCTGGCGGCGCGCGCTGGACGCTCGGCCGCGACAACCTGCGCCTCCGAGAAGACCTTCGCCCGCGCCGACGGCTCGCTGCCGCCGCTACTGCCTCGGCCTCAACATCGAGCCGAGCGGCGACGGCGCCGGCGCCGAACGGCGTCCTGATCGAGCTCACCGAGGCCGAGCTCGACCGCCTCGACCTGCGCGAGATCCGCTACGACCGCGTCGACGTCACCGAGCCGGACGATCGACGGCGGCGAGACGGCGCCCACGGCTTCGACCGGGTCGTCGCCTACACGCGCCAAGCCCGAGCACCACCACCCCGAGCCGCCGCCCGGCGCCGTGATCCTCGTCGACCTACCCGGCGGCGGTCGAGGCCGCCTTCGCCGAGCTCGGGCCCGGCCAGCTCGAGCTCTACCGCGCAGACGACCGGCCCGCCGCCGGTCGAGGTCGTCGAGGCGACGCTGGTCCGCGACCGGATCCCGCAGGGCAACCCGCGGGCGTGGTGAGCCCCCGCGGCCGGCGGCGCCGCCTCAGGGCGAGGCGGCGCGAGCGGCTGGACGTGCGAGGTGAGCTCGCCGTCGATCAGCAGGTGGACGACGAAAGCCGGGGCCTCGGCGGTGTCGCGATCTCGCCGGGCTCGAGCTCAAGCGCCGTCTGCAGGTAGGTGCTCGGCGCGACGAGGACCGAGCGCCCGCCGGCCTCGCCCGCGATCGCGCGGTGGATGTGCCCGGCGACGATCCGCCGCACCTGCGCGTGCGGGCGACAGCTCGCGGAACGCCGGCGGTCGGCGTCGGGGAGGCCGATCTCGTCGAAGGCCGGGATGCCGGTGGGGATCGGCGGGTGGTGCATCGCGATCAGCGTCGGCGCGTCCCGGGCTCGGCGCCGAGCGCGCCTCCAGCCAGGCGAGCCGCCCGGCATCGAAGCGCTCCACCCTCCTCGCCCGGGACGATCGTGTCGAGCGTCAGCAGGCGCAGACCCCCGACCCGGCCGCGTACTGGATCGGCTCGGACCCCTCGCCGTCGAGATCGAACGCCGCCCGCAGCGGCTCGCGCTCGTCGTGGTTCCGGGGAGGACGTAAACCGGCGCCTCGAGCCTGGCGACGAGCGAGCCGACCAGCTCGTACTCGGCCGGAGCGGCGTGCTCGGAGAGGTCGCCGGAGACACGCACCGCGTCGGGCGCAGGCCCATCGACCGCACCTGCTCGACCGCGGCCTCGAGCGCGCGGCCGGATCGGCGCCGCCCCAATCGGCCCCGACGTGCGGGTCGCTGAACTGGACGACGACCAGCGGCCTGCTCATGGCTTCACCTGCAGCAACGGCCGGCACGCTAACCGTCTTGCCGCCCGGATGCGCGGATGCGGGCGATGTTCTGGATCTGGACGACCATCATCACCGGCGGGCTCGCGGTCATGATCGTCCTGCCACTGCTGGAAGTGAGGCGGCCGTCCGCGACAACAGTCTGCCTGTTCTTCGGGTTGCTGTTCCTCGCTGCGCTGGTCGGGCAGTCGTTCGCGGGGTACATCGCCCACAACGCACGAGCAGCTGGCGGAGGGCCAGCTGGGTGATCTAGCTGCGTCGGTTCGTAACGTCGGGAAGCTTCGCTGGTGCGATGTCGCGGAGAACTGGCAGAGCGAGTATCTGCAGTTCTCGCTGTACGTGCTGTCTACGGTCTGGCTGATGCAGCGCGGCTCACCGGAGTCCAAGAAGCTCGACGAGGCCCGACCGCGAGTCGCGACCAGGACCAGAAGGTGGGCGAGCATGCCGCAGACGGACTCACCCGCGCTGGGCGCGGATCGGCGGAATGGCGGACCGAGCATGTACTCGAACTCGCTCGCTGGTCGTGATGGCCGCGATCTTTGTCGGGTCTTGGCTCGGCGCAGTCGGTTGCCGGCTGGGTGGCCTTCGACGAGGAGCCTGGCGCAGCACGGCGAGCACGCCGTCGAGCTGGCTCGAGTACGTCGACTAACGCCGACTTCTGGGCCCGCAGCCTGCAGAACTGGCAGTCGGAGTTCCTGGCCGTCGGCTCGATGGGGGTCTTCGCGATCTATCTGCGACAGCGCGGCTCCAGCGAATCGAAGCCGGTCGGCGAACCGCACGGCAGAACGGGCATCGAGGGCTGAGACGGTCGGGGTCGGGGCCGCCGCGAAGACGTCGCTCAGTCGCCGCGGCACCAGCGTCCACGCGTGGCGACCGACTTCCCGGCCTCCTTCGCAGCGTTCCGGCCGCCTTCGCCGCCGAGGTCAGGCCACCGATCGCCGAGCCGGCGGCGCGCTTGGCCTGATCGAGGCTCTCGGCGGCTGCGTTGCCCTGACGGGTCGAGGCGGCCTTCGTGCCTCGGGTCTGCGATTCGGACCTGACCTTGTTGCGCTCGCGGGTGGCGGCGGCCTTCTTAGCCGCCGCGCTGCGATCCGCCTTCGTCTGCGCCATGAGTGGTCTCCTAGGTTCGTGTGGGTTGCGGGAAACCGGTGTTACCCGGATAGACGCGTCCGAATCGGGTAGCCGATGTGCGATGGAACTAACGCGGACGATCGAGAACACGCGGGTTGCCCCCGCGCTGGCGCGTGCAGCATCCGCGAACTCGCGGACGCGATGCCCGCGGCGACCTACCTGGACCTACGGACCGTACTCACCGAGCTCGTGTCGAACGCGGTCCAGTTCGGCCCTCCCGCGCCCATCCGCGTCCGGGTCGCTGTCCGGGGCGACGGCGTGATCCACGGCGAGGTCGCCGATCACGGTGACGGAGAAATCGAGATCGACCGCAACCGCCCGCTCGAGCGCGGCGGCCTCGGGCTGCAGATCGTCGATGCGCTGTGCTCGTGGTGGTGGTCGCCGCGCGGAAGTGGGCGAGTCCGGTTCGAGATAGAGCCGGAGGGAGAAGCGAGCCCCCCGGTCATAAACATCGAGCTCCGGCTCAGCTCTTTGAACCGGACTTCTTGCCGCCCTCACGGCCCGCGGCGCGCTTCTGCGACTTGCTTCCGCCGCTGCCCTTGCCGCTCTTCTTGCCGCCCTTGCTGGAGGCGTTCGGCGAGTTCGCGATCGACGCCGCGCGCTGCTTGCTCATGCCCTTCTTGCGCAGGCCCTCGTACTGCTTGTCATCCTTGACGCTCGGTCCGTGGTCCTTGGCCATCCCGCATCTCGGTTTCATCGGCTCGAGGTGGGTAGTCCGACTCAGATGAGCCAGGAGACCGCATCGGCTCGCCGTGGCACGACGATCCGGGCACTCCGGCCGGCCCTCGCTGGCGAGATCGAGGTCGACGTCGCCGTGGTCGGCGCCGGGATCGTCGGCCTGACGACCGCGCTCCTCCTCCAGCGACGCGGAGCCACGGTGGCGGTCCTCGAGGCGAGGGAGGTCGCCGCCGCCGCCAGCGGCAACAACACGGCCAAGGTCAGCTCGCTCCAGGGGCTCGCGTACTCGAAGCTTGTCGCGCGGGACCTCGAGGCCGCCACTGACTACGCGCGCGCCAACGAGCGCGGGATCGACGTGATCTCGGCGCTCGCCGAGGAGCTGGCGATCGGTGCTGGCTTCCGGCGCGTCGTCCAACTACACGTACGCCGAGAACCGGAGAGACCGGGCCGAGATCGAGCGCGAGGTTGAGGCCGCCCGCGCCGCGGGCCTCGATGCGCACTTCTGGACGAGCACCCCGCTGCCGTTCGAGGCCTGCGCGGTCCGCCTGGACGACAGGTCGAGTTCGACCCGGTGGCCTACCTCCGGGGCTTGGCCGACGCGACGGCGGCCCCGAGGGACCGGCGGGCTTCGAGCGGGCTCGCGTGCGCTCGATCGATGGCGGTACGGTGCGCACCGACGAGGGAACGGTGCGCGCGGACCGGGTCGTGCTCGCCACGCATCTGCCGATCGTCGATCACGTCGGACTGTTCGCCCGGGCCGAGCCGCAGGCGTCCTTCGCGGTCACCGCGCGCGTACCGGGCCCCGCGCCCGAGGGCATGTTCATCGATGCTGCGGGCGAGAACTCGCTGCGCGCGCTTGAATTCAGGCGACGGGGGCCTGCTGATCGTCGCGGGTCAGGGTAGACGCCTGGGGACGGGAGACGCCAGCAGCAGGTCGCAGGCCCTGGAGCAATATGCGCGGCGCGTTCGGCGCCCGAGAATTCGTGCATCGCTGGGGCGCACACGACTTCGTCACCGAGGACCGCCTGCCCTTCGTCGGGCCTATCGGCTTCCGATCCGACCGGACGCTCACCGCGACCGGGATGAACAAGTGGGGGCTGGCCCTGGGGACGGCCTGCGCGGAAACGCTCGCCGCTTCGATCGCCGACGGCGGGCGCGGCGGCCGGACGAGCTTCGACACCCGTCGCCTTCCGCGCCCCAGGTCGCTGGCGACGCTGGCTCGCCACGGCGCGGAGACCGCGGTCCACTTGGTGGGCGATCGACTCAAGCGGGCCTCCGCGAGCGAGTCGGGCGCGACGAAGGGGCGATCGTCGGCGCCGGCGTCCGGCAGCGCGCCGCCTACCGCGACCGCGACGGCCGGCTGCACGAGCTCTCGGCGCGCTGCACGCACCTCGGTTGCATCGTGGCCTTCAACCGGGCGACCAGGACCTGGGACTGCCCCTGTCACGGCTCGAGGTTCGACGTCGACGGGTCGGTGCTGGAAGGGCCGGCGACCAGCCCGCTCGAGCACAAGCCCAGTAGCGACGGACTGAGGGGCGAAACGGACGAGGGGCCCCCGCCGGGCCCCTCGTCCTCGCACGACGCAGCATCCGTGCCGCGGCGACGGGTCAGGTCTTGCGCTCGAGGTCCGCGACCTCCGCGGCCTTCTCGTCTGCGCGCTCCTCGGCGCGGTCGAGCTCCTCCTTCTTCTCACCCTTGCGCTCCTCCTGCAGACCCTCGCGGCGGGTCTCGGAGTCGTTGGTGAGGTCGCCGACGACCTGCTTGGCCTTGCCGGTGACCTTGTCGGTGATGCCCATACGGGCCTCCTTCGATTCGATTTCGGTGTCCCTGGGGTCTACCCGCTGAGCGGACCGCTAACTGCCCCGTTAGCGCGCCACCACCCCGGGTAGACCGGCGACCGCGGCACCGACGAGGCGAAAGGACGCAATGAAGGCAGTCACCTGGCAGGGAAACGAGGACGTGCGGGTCGAGGAGGTTCCCGACCCGACGATCGAGCAGCCCACCGACGCGATCATCCGAGTCACCTCGACCGGGCTCTGCGGCTCCGATCTGCACCTCTACGCGGTCCTCGGGATGTTCATCGACCCCGGCGACGTCCTCGGGCACGAGCCGATGGGGATCGTCGAGGAGGTCGGCTCGGAGGTCGGGGGGCTCGCCAAGGGCGATCGTGTCGTGATCCCGTTCAACATCTCCTGCGGCCACTGCTGGATGTGCGAGCGCCAGCTGTTCGCCCAGTGCGAGACGACCCAGAACCGCGACACCGGGACGGGCGCCTCCCTGTTCGGCTACACCAAGCTCTACGGCCAGGTGCCCGGTGGACAGGCGGAGTACCTGCGGGTGCCCCAGGCGCAGTTCGGCCCGATCAAGGTCCCCGAGGGCCCGCCCGACGACCGCTTCGTCTTCCTCTCGGACGTGCTGCCGACGGCCTGGCAGGCGGTGGAGTTCGCTGATCTTCCCGACGGAGGCTCGGTGGCGATCTTCGGCCTCGGACCGATCGGCCAGATGTCGGCGCGGATCGCCAAGCACCGCGGCGCGCGCGTGATCGGCATCGACCTGGTCTCAGAGCGGCTCGACCGCGCTCGTGACTGGGGCGTCGAGGTGCTCGACGTCTCCGATGCGCCGGGCGACACCTCGGCGATCGCCGAGCGCATCCGCGAGCTCACCGACGGCCGCGGGACCGACTCCGCGATCGACGCGGTCGGCATGGAGGCCCACGGCGCGCCCTTCGGGGAGCTCGCGCAGAAGGCGGCCGGCTATCTGCCCGACGCCGTCGCCAAGGCGATGATCGAAAAAGCGGGCATCGACCGTCTGAGCGCGCTGTATGCGTGCTTCGAGAGCGTCAGGCGAGGCGGGACCGTGTCGATCAGCGGGGTCTACGGCGGCGCCGTCGACCCCATGCCGATGATGCAGCTGTTCGACAAGGGGATCCAGATCCGCATGGGCCAAGCGCACGTCAAGCGCTGGATCGACGCGATCCTGCCGCTCGTCACGGGCGAGCAGGATCCGCTCGGAACCGAGGACTTCGCCACACACCGCCTGCCGCTGGCCGAGGCGCCCGCCGCGTACAAGCAGTTCCAGCAGAAGCAGGACGGCATGTTCAAGGTCGTCTTCCAGCCCTGAGCGGGCCACGCGTGCGGCAGGCATCGCCACTTGACGCCGCCTGAGCCTCTTGTAAGAATCCCGGCCGCGATACGACTCGCTCGTTGAAGCGATCGTTCCAGAGTGAGGCCGCGCCGCGGTCTCGGACATTTTTTCGACCTGGTGAATCGAGGAGGTGCCGGCTTTGGACACGGCAACAGCCCCAAGCGGCGATCTGGAGATCGGGGCTCCCGCGCGCGACATCTCCCGGGAGATCGTGAGCCTTCACAAGCGCTACTTCGGACGGGGCCCCGTCCACATACGAACCCATGTGCTCGACGACTGCGTGCTCGTGCTGATGGAGGGCGGTCATGCGCCGCATGAGCGGACCCTCGCCGAAAACGGTCATGGCGATCGTGTCCAGCGAATGCGCTCGGCGATCCACAAGTCGCTGCGCGCCGCCTACGCAAACGCGGTCGAGCAGCGGACCGGCCGCCGGGTCGTCGGCTTCATGTGCGACAGTCAATCCGACCCCTCTCTCGAGTGTCAGGTGTACGTGCTCGAGCCGGCGGATTCGGCCTCGACGGGACCTCGCGTCAACGGGTCGGCGCCCGCCGTTTGAGGCAGGTCAGGGAGGCGGCCGGCGCGACCCGGCCGCCATCCGGCCCGTCACTCCTCGTAGGGGTCCTCCTCGCCGGCCAGCGTCAGCGCGGAAGCCCTCGCGGTCTCGAAGTGCCGCTCCTGGATCGGGAGGGCCCAGTCGACCAACTCGCCGATCTCGCTCTCGCCGGCTGACTCGTTGAGCTTTCCGAGCACCTCCCAGTGTCCGACCTCGCCGGCCTCGGCCATGGTCATGAACTCGAAACCGTCGAGTCCATCCGAGTCGTCGCCGAGATACGTCGACATCATCTCCTCCGCCTCGGCCTTCGTCTCACGGGCCTTCTCGAGGATCGCCGTCTTCTTCCCGTCACGCGCATCGGCGAGCTCGGTGCACCGCCGCTCGGTCTCCTCGGCCTCCGCGCGCATCTGCCGCAGCTTGCCGCGGATGTCCTCATCGTCGATCAGGCCCTCGACCTTCTCGGTCGCGCCCTGGGCGGCCTGCGCCAGCCCGAGGACCTCTGCCAGCTTCTCCTCCAACGTGTTCACGTCCGCCATCGACTCCTCCTTCGTCGTTCGTCGTCGGGGATGGCCGTCTACCCCGACCCCTCACCCGTTAACTGCCCGTGAGGACCGGTCGCGAGCGGGTAGGCCGGGGCCATGAGCAAGTCCCGGCCCGAGCCCGGCACCCCGGCGGACGAGCTGATACCGCCGGGACGGGGCATCCGCGCCCTGCGAGACGCGGCGCGTGGCTGCCGCGCCTGCCCGCTGTGGCGCGACGCCACCCAGACGGTGTTCGGAGACGGCTTGGCGAGTGCCGGGGTCATGCTGATCGGCGAGCAGCCCGGAGATCAGGAGGATCGGGCCGGCGAGCCGTTCGTCGGCCCGGCCGGGGGCTTACTCGACCGCGCGGTCGCGGATGCCGGGCTGGACCGCAACCGCATCTACGTCACCAACGCGGTCAAGCACTTCAAGTTCAAGGCGAGGGGCAAGCGGCGCATCCACCAGACGCCGTCGAAGCTCGAGGTCGAGGCCTGCCGTCCGTGGCTGGACGCGGAGCTCACGCGCGTTCGGCCCCAGGTGGTCGGGCTGCTCGGCGCGACCGCGGCGAAGGCCCTATTGGGGCCGGCGTTCCGGGTCAGCCGCCGGCGCGGGGAGCTGCTCGAGGTCGAGTTCGCGCCCGCCGCCGTTGCGACGTACCACCCCTCCTCGGTCCTCCGCGCGCAGGACGAGGAGCGTGAGAGCGCCTACGAGGCGCTCGTGTCCGACCTCCGAGTCGTCGCCGAGGCTGCCTGAGCCGCGCCCTCCGCCCGGCTCGCCGCCGCCGTCAGCGCCTCGCCTCCGATCAGCCGCTGAAAGTGCCCGAGCGTCGACCACAGCGCTCGCATGCGCCAGCGTGCGCTGCGGTCGACGGGCTCGACCCGCGACTCGCTGACGATCGCCGCGCATCCCTCGGCTTCCTCCTCGACCCAGTGGGCGAAGAGCACGCGGACCGTGCCCGACTCGCGCCAATCGCGAAACCCCTGCGGCCCGTCGAGGGCCGGATAGTCGCGGCGGATCGACCACACGCGTCCGCAGAGGCCGGAGACCGACCAGCCTTCGCCCTCGGCGAGGACGATGAACGGGTAGCGCCTGAAGACCTCGCGGAAGGCCAGATCGTCCGGCGTCTCGGGAATGCGCCATCGCAGGACCCGGCCGAGCCGGGGCGCGTCGGAGACCCGGATCTCCTGGGCGGCCGACCACAGCGCCGCCGGCGAGGTCGATGCGGTGCGCCGATGGTGGGTGCGAATCTGCGGCTCGGGCAACCAGCTGTCGAGGTCCGGCGGGCTCAACTCTCGGCGGCCGTGCTCGCCCGGACGAAGTCGATGAACGCGCCCGCCGCGGCCGAGCGGTGGCGGTCCTGGCGCCAGAGGACGAACACGGGCAGCCTGATCGGCGGGCTCAGGGGACGGGTCTCGACCGGCGGGCCCTCGCGGCGAGTGAGCGACGCGGTGAGCACGCCGGCGCTGAAGCCGTCGGAGACCAGACAGCGGATGAGATAGGGATCGCCGCTCTCGAGCGAGACGTTGAACGGCTCGCCGGCATCGGCGAAGAACCGGTCGGCCACCGCCTTGATCGCCGAACCGGATCGCGGCGAGGCAAGCGGAATCCCCGAGAGGTCGCGGGCCGTCACCCGCTTCTTCGCCGGGGCCGAGCCCGGCGGGTAGGCGGCGACCACCTCCTCCTCGCTCAGCTCCAGCGAGGCGATCCGCTCCGGCAGCTCTCCGGCGATCAGGGAGAACGCCGCGTCGAGCTCGTCCGCCTCCAGCAGCGCCAGCATGTCCGCCGCGGTTCCCTCCCGCAGCGCGACCTCGATCCCCGGGAACGCCTCGCGGAAGCGGGCCAGGAGCGTCGTCACCTCGATCCCGCCGGCCGGCAGCAGCGCGCCGATTGCCACCCGCCCGCGGAGCAGCCCCCGGAGCTCGTCGATCTCGTCGCGGACGCCGTCGAGCTCCGCGACCACGCGGCGGGCCCGCGCGGCCACCGCCTCCCCGGCCTGGGTGGGCGCCACCCGGCGACTGGTGCGCTCGAAGAGCTCGGTGCCGAGCTCGCGCTCGAGCTGCCGGATCTGGTGCGAGAGCGCGGACTGGGCGACGTGCAGCTCCTCCGCCGCGCGGGTGAAGTGGCGGTGGCGGGCGACGGCCTCGACGTATACGAGCTGGCGGATGTCCACCGGCGATTGATCGTATATCACGATCAATTCGTTCTCAACAAGATCTTGCATCGATTGATCGCCTGATGGAGAATGCTCCCGATGCCGCCCACCATCCGTCGCGAGCTGCGCCCGGGCGACCTGGGCGCGATCATCGCCCACCACGGCCTCGTGTACAGCGCGGGGTACGGGGTCGATTCGACCTTCGAGGCGCACGTCGCGGCGAGCGTCGCCGCCGCGGGCAAGCGGGGCTTCCCACGCGAGCGCGAGGGGATCCGGATCGCCGAGCTCGACGGCCGCCACGCCGGCAGCGTCGCGCTCACCGACGAGGGCGACGGGCTCGGGGCCCTGCGCTGGGTGGTGCTCGACCCGACCCTGCGCGGACAGGGCCTCGGCCGCAGGATGATCGTCGAGCTGCTCGAGACCGCCGAGTCGCTCGGCTACGAGACGATCGGGCTGGAGACCTTCAGCGAGCTGCGCGCGGCCGCGCACATCTATCGCTCGTGCGGATTCGAGCTGCTCTGGGAGGAGAGCGGTCCGCGGTGGGGGCGCGAGGAGATCACCTACCAGCGCTACGAGCTCAGCTTCCAGGTCCGGGCCCAGTCCTCCAGCCCGCCGAGCACGGGCTCGAGCGAGCGGCCCTTCTCGGTCAGCGCGTAGGACACCCGCGCGGGGGTGCCGTCGTGCACCGAGCGCTCGACCAGCCCGGCTCCCTCGAGCTCGCGCAGGCGCCGAGAGAGAAGGCGGTCGGAGAGGCCGGGCACGGCGACAGTGAGCTCGGCGAAGTAGTGCGGCCGCTCGGCGAGCGCCCAGAGGATCGCGCCGGCCCAGCGGCGGCCTATGAGCTCGATCGCAGCGTGGAAGTCGGGACAGACGTGGACCCGGCGGCCGTTGCCGACCATCGCTGCGCGCTCGGCGCGAGGGAATTCGCCCGCGGCCTCCACCCTGCGTTCGAGGGTACAGAAAGCCGTTGCCCGGCCTGCACGCTCGGCCCCGGACCGGCCGGCGAGGAGTCGGCGAGCAGGAGCAGGGCGAGGCGGATGTCGGTCAGGCTGCACACGGGCCGGTATCGGTTGCCGCGAGCTTACCCGCGAGCGCCTTCTCCACCACGTGGTTCGGCACCCCCAGGCCGTTCGACTGGCCCTCCCCCGACGAGGCTGCGAAGACGGTCGTCGCGACCGCGCCGTCGAGGTCGACGACCGGCCCGCCGGAGTTGCCGCTGCGGACCTCCGCCCGGAACGGGGTCATTCGCCGCTGGACCGGGCCGCGGCCGTACGAATCCTGGCTCGTGACCGTGCCGGTGCGCCCGAGCCGCGCGGGGGTGAAGGTCAGCGGCCCGTTCTGGGGAAACCCGATGACGGCAGCGTCGTCGCCCCTGCCGGCGCTCTCTGAGAGCGGCAGCGGCGGCGCCTCGAGCCCCTCGACCGCGAGCAGGGCGAGGTCGTTGCGGGGGTCGTAGTGAACCGCGGTCGCGTCCAGCTCCGAGCCCCCGTCGACGTTCACCGTCGTGTCGTCCTCGCCCGCGACCACATGAGCGTTGGTGACGACGAGCCCGGGCGCCGCCACCCACCCGGAGCCCTCGACGCCGAGCCCGCACGCCGTGCCCAGCACGCGGACGGTCGACGCCCCGGCCGCCTGCGCCTCCGGATCGCGCGCCGCGTCGGGGTCGGGCGGGGGCACGTGGGCGTCCGGGCCACGCACAGGGGGCGTCGGGTCGACGCGTCGGAGAACGTGGAGCAGCGGCCCCGACGGCGGCAGGACGTCGTTGAGGACGCCGAGGATCGCCGACTTCTGCACCGCCTCGCGCACGTCGCGGACGCGATCCCCGGTCGCGTGCAGGGCGACGGCGCCGAATCCCCAGCAGACGAGCAGCGCCAGCGCGGCGAGCAGCAGAGCCCCACCGAGGCCATCGAGGGTGCGCATCGGGGTCCCGGGAACGCTCCGGCGCAGCTTCCGGGTCAGCCCGTCGAGGGCGACCGCCAGGAAGGCTCCGATCAGCACCCCGGCGATCGTCGCGACGAGCGGCGCGTACTCCGACTCGGCGCCGTCGGCGAGCAGCTCCGGGCCGATCCGGGCGCCCAGGGCGGCCCCGCCGATGAAGCCGACGAGCGGCAGCGCGCTCGCGATCAGGCCGCGCTCGTAGCCGACCACGGCCAGCGCGATCACGAAAAGGATGATGCCGACGTCGACGAGGCTCATTGTGGGCCGGGGAAAGCGACTACCTTTTCCCGCATGATCAACGGCTCTCAGATGCTGCGCGGCGGGACTGGCAAAGCTAGCGACCGCGCGCGGATCGAGGCGGATTGAACGCTGGCGGTGCTTCGGCCGAGCGCCGTCGCCGTATCGCAACCCGAACTGCTCCGCTGATCGTCATCGCCACGATGGCGTTCGCGGGCGGGATCGTGGTCGCGGTCGAGCCCGACGCCCCTTCCGCACAGCGGTTCGTCGACGCCTGGGAGCGCGACGACATCGCCGGCATGTACGCCGAGCTCACCCCGGCGGCTCAGGAGGAGTACTCGCTGCCTCACTTCCGCAGCATCTACGACGACGCCGCCGCCACGGCGACGGTGGCCGAGCTCAGCGCCGGCGAGGTCGCGGAGGCCGACGACGCGGCCACCGTCCCGGTGAGTCTCCGCACCCACGTCTTCGGCGAGCTCGCCGGAGAGCTCTCGCTGCCGCTCTCCGACGGCAGGGTGGCCTGGGCCCCCAACCTCGTATACCCGGGCCTCGACCCCGACGAGCAGCTCAGCCGCCGGACGCGGGCGCCGGAGCGGGCGGCGATCCTCGCCAGCGATCGAACCGCGCTCGCCGAGGGCCCCGCGTCGGCGCGCACGGTCGGCACCGCGGCGCTGGCGGTCGTCGGCGAGGTCGGCGCGCCGAGTCGCTCGCAGGCCAAGCGCCTCACCGAGCGCGGGTTCCCCCCCGGAACCCCGACCGGGACCTCGGGCCTCGAGCTCGCCTTCGACGACCGGCTCGCCGGCCGACCCGGCGGTCAGCTCCTGGCGGTGGCCGGCGACGAGGCCGCCGATACCGCGGGCGGGCGGGTGATCGCCACGAGCCAGCCGGTTCGCGGCAAGCCCGTGCGCACCTATATCGATCCCGAGCTCCAGGACGCCGCCGTGGCCGCGCTCGGCAGCCTCTACGGCGGCGCCGCGGTGCTCGACACGCGATCCGGCGCGGTCCTGGCGCTCGCCGGGCTCGCCTACTCGGCGCCTCAGCCTCCCGGGTCCACCTTCAAGATCGTCACCTCGACCGGCGCGCTCGACGCCGGGATCGTGAAGCCGTCCGACGAGTTTCCGGTCGAGTCCTCGAACAGCGAGATCGGGCGCGAGATCCCCAACGCCCACGACGAGCTCTGCGGCGGGACCTTCGCCGAGAGCTTCGCCAAGTCGTGCAACACGGTCTTCGCCCCGCTGGGAGCGGAGCTCGGCGGCCCGGCCCTGGTCGAGACCGCCGAGCTGTATGGCTGGAACGCTCCGCCGCCGCTGTTCGACCGGGCGACGACGGCGCTGATCCACCCGCCCCAGAGCACGATTCCCAAGGACCTCACCGAGAGCGTCGAGACCGGCGAGTCGGCGATCGGCCAGGGCCAGGTCCTGGCGACGCCGCTGGAGATGGCGATGGTCTCGCAGGCGGTGGCGAACGAGGGCGTGCGGCTGCCGGCCCCGATCGCCCGCGACCCCGGGCTCCAGCCGCCTCGCGACAAGGTCAAGGTCACCTCCCCCGAGACCGCGGCGACGCTGAAGCAGCTCATGATCGGCGTGGTCACCGGGGGCACCGGGGTCGCCGCCGCGCTTCCCGGGATCCAGGTCGCGGGCAAGACCGGCACCGCCGAGCTCGGCCCGAGCGCGCTCGAGCCCGGTCAGGAGCTCGGCCCCGGCGAGGAGCCTCCGCAGGACATCGACGCCTGGTTCACCGCCTTCGCTCCCGCCGCCGACCCGAAGATCGCCGCCGCGGCGATGGTCGTCGACGCCGACGGCGACGGGGGCACCGTGGCCGCCCCGATCGTGCGCCAGATCATGGCGTCCTACTTCGGGGTCGAGTAGCGCTAACGGGTCGGGAAGCCGATCGTCGCTAACGGGTCGGGAAGCCGATCGTCGCGCCGATGATCACCAGCGCCGAGCCGGCGATCGCGACGATCCCGGCCACCGTCTCGGCCGGCTCGGAGAGCTCGGCCACCACGAACCCGGTCACCGCGAGCGCGGCGCCGGCGCCGACCAGAAGCCACCAGCCGCCGCCCCGGCGGCTGCGCTCGGGCTCGATCAGCCAGGCCCCGGCGACCACCACTCCGAGGCAGGCGACCCGGGCGCCGGTCGAGAGCAGGCCGCCCATGACCACGACCGCGGCTGCCGCGATCAGGATCAGCACGAGCTGAAGCTTGCGGGTCGACACGCCAGCGCGGTCTAGCTAGATGATTGATTCCGCGGCCTCGCGTGCGCGGGGGCGCACGGGACCGAGCCGGGCGGGGGAAGCAGGGCGAAGCCTGTACCCGTGGGTACAGGCGAGCCCGATGACCCCGATCCGGCGACGGTATCCGTGCGTCATCCGCGTGCGTGAAGTCGTGGGATCACTCATCTAAATGTCGAGGATGACGTCGCCGCTGCCGTCGAAGGTCTGAATCTCGAGCCGCAGCGGACGATTGTCGCTGACGTCGTCGCTGACAGGGAAGATCAACAGCGAGCCCTGATTCGGCCCGCTCTGGGCGGTTGTGTTGACGAGCGGGAGCTGGCCGTTGCCCGGCACCTCGGCGCCGATGTCGAGCGCGTAGGGGCTCTCGCTCTCGACCGGCTCGAACTCGTTTTGGAGCGTGTCGACCACCGTGTAGTCGGTCGCCGATGGCCGAGCGTCGTCGGTGGCGTTGTCGATCACCATGAAGACGCCGAGGTACGAGTTGCCGGGGTCGAGCGGGGGCTGGCCGACGAGGTACTCCGAGTCCTCGGCGTCGTCGGGGTTGAGGAAGCGGGTGATCTGGATGTTGTAGCCGAGGCCGGCGAGCTCGAGCGGCTCGCCCTCGGCGACCTCGCTCTCGTGCTCCTCGCCGCAGCCGGCCAGCACGGCTCCCATCGCGAGCACGGCGAGCGCGAAGACGACGTACAGGGCGACGCGGCGGCGCATGGCGGGCGGAAGCATATGCGACCGGGTGGCGCGGCTAACGGGCGAACGCCGGCAGGCGGTCGCCGCCCGCGACGCCCACTCGCTCGACCGGTCCGCCGCCCTCGACCAGCGCCCGGAGGCGCTCGAGCGCCCGCCTGAGATCGCGCCGGAAATAGCGGCTCGAGCCGGTGAGCTCGCGGATGCGGTCGATCGGCATCGTCGGCTCGGTCCAGAAGGTCACCGAGAGCTCGGTCGAACCGGGCGAGGCACCCTCGGACAGCTCCCAGACAGTGAACGCCGGGACCCGGTTCGAGCGCCCGCCGTGGCCGGCCTCGCGGGCCAGGTGCGGGCGCTCGGCCTGCTCGATCACGGAGTTCATCCAGCCGCCGGACTGGCGCAGGCGAAATCGGGCGGCGGCCCCGACACCGACCGGGTCGAGGCGCTCGAGCCGGTACTCGTCGAGGAAGTGGTCGCAGAAGGACGGGCGGGCCGAGAGGTCGCAGAGCAGGTCGAAGACCCGCTCGCGCGGTGCGTCAATCGAGATGCTCGCGGACACGGGGCGCATCGAGGCGGCGATTCTATTGCGAGTTCGCGCATAAAGTCCGCAAATTACGTACAGCGCGTAGCTATTTCGTTGGACGTTGCGGCAAGTGTCGTTAACATCCTCACAAGCTGGGTAGGCCTCAATCGTGCTGATCGAACGCTCCCCCACACCGACGGAGATCCACCGATCCGGTGAGCAGATCACCGAGGCCCAACCCGGGTCGCTGTACTGCGTCTCCTGCGGATTTGCGGTTGCGATCGCCCCGGGCTCGCTCCCCGAGTGTCCGAACTGCCACGGGAGCAGGTTCCGGCGCGGCTCGATCTTCGACCACCGCCCCTCCGTCCGGATACCCGCCGACGAGGGCTCCGCGGACGCGCCCGAGTGGATCGAGGAGGCGCGCGCCGAGCTCGACCGCGCCGGCAGCTACCTCGCGTTCGACGAGGGCGACGGCGAGTACGCGGTCGTCCGCCTCGAACCCGGCTGGACGCGGATCGGGCGCTCCGGGACCGCCGACGTGCGCCTCGACGACGCCACGGTCTCGCGCCGCCACGCGCTCGTCGTGCTCACCGAGTCCGGCGATCTGCGAGCGCTCGACGACCGCAGCCTCAACGGCCTGTTCGTAAACGGCGAGCAGGTCGAGTGGGCGTCGATCGGCGACGGCGACGAGCTCGAGATCGGACGCTTCCGCATCCACGTGCTCGAGGCCTAGGCGTAGTACTTCCTAGCCGCGCGCCGCCCCGCACACCGACATCATCGCGCGGGACTCGATCGCCAGCTGCCAGGGGCGGCTCGAGCGGTCCACCGGGATTCGCACGACGGCTGTGTGCCCCGGCGCGACTCGGCCCGTGGCGATCGGGAACGACTGAGTCGCGACGTGCCGCAGCCGCGCCGTGGCCGGAGCGTCGATGGCGGCCTCGAGCAGCGCGCCGCCACGCGGCACGGTCACCTCGCGGGGCTCTCCGCCGGGAGCCGGGGAGATCACCAGGCAGCTGCGCTCGGCCAGCGAGGGTGCGAGCGCGTCGGCTATGCGCGGCGCCGGGCCGGCGACGGCGAACTCTGCGACGGGCTTCAGCTGGAGTCCCCACACGCCGGCCGCGATCGAGTCGGCCGCGACCCTGACCGGCTCGCGCGGCGCCGCCGTCGCGCCCTCGTCCGAGTCGCCGCACCCGGTCAGGGGCGAGATGGCCGCGGCAAGCACGGCCGCGAGCGCGAAGAGCCCCCCGCCGGGTCGTCGCGAGTCCACGCGCCAACCTTACGACGCCGCGGCATGACGGCTAGGCTTGCCCGGATGTCCCCGATCCTCACCCTCGAGGCGTCCGGCCCGCGAGCCGAGGAGCTGGCGATGGCCGCCGGGGACAACCGAGAGATCGCGGTCGGCTTCGACCCCGAGTTCGAGTGCTTCAACTTCGACGCGGACGGGGTCAGCGAGGACGAGTTGCAGACGCTGATCTTCGAGGAGCTCGACGCGCTCGACTCCGGGTGGCGGTCGCACCTGCGCGCGGTCGACTGAGAAGTCACTCCGTCGAGATGTTCGGGTCCGCCTGGACCCGCTCCGGGATGATCATCAGGAAGTGCTCGGGCGCCTGCGCCGCGAGCCCGAGCACGCGCTCGGCCTCCTCGGCCTGATCGGTCGCCCGCAGCTCGGACGCGTAATGGCCGAGCAGGTCCTCGATGTCGAGTAGCCCCTCGGCGTCCAGGTCGGCGAGGCTGACCTTCGCCCCCTCGCCGAGCCGGCGCAGGACGGCTTCGCGGTCGAGGTTCCAGTCGGGGTTCTGGCGCACGTAGACCCGCCCGCCGGTCATCCCGGCGCAGGCCCAGGGGCCGATGTCGCCCAGCACCACCGCCCGCCCGGAGGTCATGTACTCGAACGCGAACCCCTTGGCGTTGGCGCGGTCGGAGATGCAGCCCCGGGAGTCGTCGAGCGGCTCGGCGGGCTCGCCGCCGAGGACCACGTCGGCTCCGGAGAGCCGGATGCAGAAGCGCGAATCCGCCGAGCCCTGGACGAACAGGCGCCCGCGCTGGGCGCCGTAGGCGAACGACTTGCCGACCGAGCCGTTGACCCGCTCGCCGCTTCGGTTGCGGCCCTTGACGATCGAGACCGTGCCGCCGAGCATCGTCTTGCCGACCCCGTCCTGGGCGCCGCCCTCGACCCGGACCACGAGCCCGTAGGCGTTGAAGGCGCCGAAGCCCTGGCCGGCGACCGAGCCGCCGTTGAAGTCGAGCTCGGCGAGCACGTCCTCGGAGCCCTCGGGGGCGCCGTCGTAGATCCGGGCCCTCGCGATCGCCCCGGCGAGCTCGGCCCCGAGGACGCGATCGTGAGCGTCGGTGGCGCGCGGGAACTCGAGCCGGACCCCGGGGCTCTCGGCGATCCGGGTCGCGAGCTCGGCGAGCTCGGCCGAGGCCTGCTTCGGCTCCATCCGGATCGGGCGGGCGCGGACGAGGCCGGCCTCGGCACGCGCCTCGACCGGCTCGTCGGCGACGGCCACCGGGAGGTCCGCGGGGGCCAGCTCCAGGTACTCCTCCAGCGGCGCCAGCAGCCCGCCGAGGTCGAGCTCGTCGGCGCGGGCGACCTGCTCGAGCAGGTCGTAGCGGCCGACGAGGTCCTGGGTGCGCTCGTAGCCGAGCTCGGCCGTCACCGCCCGGACCTCCTCGCCCATGGCGGCGAAGAACCGGGCGCAGTTCTCGGCCGCGCTGCCGACCTGCTGCGGGGTGAACTTCTTCAGCCCGTGCGCGGTCGCGGCCTCGGGCGTCTCGATCTGGGTCGCGATCCCGACGTGGCAGGTGTCGAGCTGGCAGCCGCGACAGATCGTGCAGCCGAGCGAGACCATCGCCAGGGTCCCGAAGCCGATCCGGTTCGCGCCCATGCAGATCAGCTTCACGATGTCGTGGGCGTGGCGGTAGCCGCCGTCGGCCCAGATCTCCACCCGGTTGCGAATCCCGGCCTCCATCAGCGCCTGGTGGGTGAGCCGGGTGCCGATGTCCGAGGGCAGGCCGACGTGGCGCAGCGCGTGCTGGCGGGCGGCGCCGGTGCCGCCCTCGAACCCCGAGAGGGTGATGATGTCGGCGCCCGCCTTCGCGATCCCGAGGCCGATCGTGCCGATGTTCGGCACCACCGGAACCTTGACCGAGACGCGGACGTCGGGGTTCACCGTCTTGAGCTCGTCGATCAGCTCGGCGAGGTCCTCGATCGAGTAGAGGTCGTGGTTGTTCGAGGGCGAGATCAGGTCGGTGCCGGGGGTCGCGTTGCGCGCCGCGGCGACCTTCTCGGAGACCTTCTTGCCCGGCAGGTGCCCGCCCTCGCCCGGCTTCGCGCCCTGGCCGATCTTGATCTCGGCGAGGTAGGAGGCGTTCAGCATCTCGGCCGAGACGCCGAAGCGGCCCGAGGCGACCTGCTGGCCGCGCCACTTGCGGTAGCGCCCGTACATGTCGCGGATCTCGCCGCCCTCGCCGTTGATGCAGAGCACGTTGATCCGCTTCGCCGCCTCGGCGTAGGCGCGGAACGCGGGCTCGGACTGCGAGCCGAAGCTCATCGACGAGATCACGATCGGGTAGTCGTGGTGGCCAACCGAGGTATCGACCGAAGCCGGGCTGATCGCCGGCCGATCGGACCGGACGTTGATGATGTGGCGCATCGAGATCGGGCTCTGTGCCTCGAGCTCGCGCACCTTGGCCGAGTAGTCCTCGTAGCCCGCGGTCCCGTTGGCGGCCGCGACCGCCGCCTTGTAGACCTTCGGGTAGAAGCGGAAGGTCTTCGCCGGGCGCGCCCCTTCGTCGTCTGAGCGCAGCACCGCCAGACGCGCGTCGGTGTCGGCATCGAGCGCCTCGAAGCCGGCGCCGGCCGCGACCGACGCGGCGAACGCCTCGGTCTGGAAGATCTCGGCGAGCTCCGGCCGGATCCCGATCGAGGAGAACTGGCGCGCGTAGCCGCGGACCTCGTGGATGCCGATCGTCGAGATCACCTTCTCGATCCCCTTCGAGAGCGCGGCGCAGACGTTGGAGACGTCCACGGCGTAATCGTCGACGCAGACGACCTCCAGCATCACGTACGGGTTGACGCCGTTGGCGCCGAGGCCGAGCGCGAGGACGACGTCGTGGACGTTGCGCAGCGCCGCCGAGCGGAGCACGATCGAGCACCGGCGGCGGAGGTTCTCCTCGCCTGGCTCGACCCGGAAGTTCTTCAGCGCCTGGTCGATCGCCGAGGTCGCCAGGTGCGGGTCGAGGTACCGGCGCTCGCCGTCGTAGACCGTGCGGTCGGTGAGCACGACGAGCTCGGCGCCGTCGCGCGCCCGCCGCACGGCCTCCTGCTTGATCCGCTCGATCGCGCCGGCGGTGCCCTCGGACTCGAGCAGCGCCGTGTCGATCGCCGCGCTGCGCCCGCGGAACTGCTCCCAGAGGTCCTCCATCAGCCACGTCTGGTGCGAGCGGGCGATCTCACGGTAGGTGGAGTCCGAGAGCGGGGCGAGGTCGTGATGCCCGCCGAGGATGACCGGGAACGAGGTCTCGATCGTCTCGGTGTCGGTGGCCGGGTCGTCGAGGGCGGGGCGGCGGCCGAAGACGGCGCGGGTCGAGAAGTGCTCCATCTCGCGCTCGCGGTCGATCGCCGGGTTGGTCACCACGGCGACGGTCTCCTTGAAGTAGTCGGCGAGGTTCTGGCGCTCCGGGCTGAGCGCCGCCAGCGGCCCGTCGTAGCCGAGCGAGCCGATCGGCTCGGCGCCGTTGGACGCCATCTGCTGGACGAGCTTGACGTCGTCGCGCTGCCAGCCGAAGCCGGACAGGACCCTGTCGGAAACCTTGACGGGCTCAGCCGGCCCGGCCGCGGTGTAGCCGGGGATGTCGGTGCCCTCCAGCGGCCCCCCGGTCTCGAGCGCGCGGTCGTAGCGCGCCGCGGCGGCGGCCCCCGTGCGCGCGAGCCAGCGGCGCGCGACCTCGCGCTGCATCTCGGCGTGCTCCCAGAGGCGCGACCGGCGCTTGGACGCGTCGATCGAGACCATCAGCTTCTCGCCCGGCCCGAGCGGCAGCGGCTCGGACACCATCTCGCCGACCGCGACCACGCCGGGCTCGGAGCTGAAGATGTGGTCGTCGGGCGTCTCCAGCCGCCACAGCGGGCGGAGCCCGAGCGCGTCGGCCGAGAACACGCACTCGTCGTCGTGGCGGGCGATCAGCGCCACCGGGCCCTGGGCGAACGGGCCCATCGCCTCGCGCAGGTACATGTAGAACGGGTGCAGCTCTGCGGGCAGCGAGCGGATCTCGTTGACGACGGGCGGAACGATCAGCTCCATCGCCTCGGCGAGGCTCAGCCCCTCGACCCGGATCAGGTGGTCGATCGTCCGGTTCAAATCCATGGAGTCCGAGCCCCCCGCGGGGATTTCGATCCCGAGCGCGCGCGCCTCCTGGCGCAGCTGCTCGATCGTGTTGATCTCGCCGTTGTGGCCGAGCACCGAGAACGGCTGCACGCGGCGGAACGAGGGCCAGGTGTTGGTCGAGTAGCGGTTGTGCCCGAAG
Organism: uncultured Solirubrobacterales bacterium; assembly: GCA_963842795.1. GTDB lineage: Bacteria > Actinomycetota > Thermoleophilia > Solirubrobacterales > 70-9 > WHSW01. Next base: position 226,594 of record CAWJHV010000015.1, read on the forward strand.
CAGGCGACGGTCTCGAAGCGCTCGTCGGTGAGGTCCGGGTAGTAGGCGCCGAGCACCTTGGGCGCGCCCATCACCTTGTAGACGCAGGTCGCCGCCGAGAACGACGGCACGTGGAATCCGAGCTCCGACTCGAGCTCGCGGGCGAGCGCGAACAGCGCCCGGTCGCGGCCGTCGGCCGAGGCCAGGAGCCCGCCGACCTGCCAGAAGTGCGGCTCCTCCTCGCGAGCGGCGGCGCCAAGCGCCTGGGGGTCGACCGCACCGAGGCGCTCGGCGAGGATCCTCAGGCCCGCCCGCCCGAGCAGGTCGCGGGCGCCGTGGAGCGCGCTCTCCGCGTCCTCCGAGCGCTCGATGAAGACGTGCCCGACGGCGAACGCCGGGTCGTTGACGAGCGCCGGGTTGTGGCCGCCCGAGCGCACCTCCTCGGCCCAGATCCGCCGCGGGAGGTCGACCAGCATCCCGCAGCCGTCTCCCTCGCCGTCGACGTTCCCCGCCCGGTGGAGCATCTTCTGCAGGTTCGCCAGCGCCAGCCGCACCGGCTCGCGGCTCGGGGTGGCGTCCTTGCGCACAGAGGCGTAGATCGCGCACGCGTCGCGGTCGTCGACCGAGGGTGGCGGGACCAGCGGGCGCCAGGGCAGGTGCGGCGAGTAACGATTCAATTGGACCTCCCGGGTTCCGCGCCTTCTCCGAGCGGGCGCGCGACGGGCAGCGGGGAGGCGATTATACGGCCGCGTCAGGCTGCATATAGTGGGCTCGATGGCGATCACGATCGCGGTCCTCTCGCAGAAGGGGGGCACAGGCAAGACGACGCTGACGCGCACGCTGAGCGACGTGTTCGGGCGCCTCGGCCTGGACGTGCTGGCGATCGACGCCGACCCGCAGGGCAACCTCTCCGACTACTTCGACGTCCCCCGCGACGCCCACCCGACGCTCGCCGAGGTCCTCAACGGCCAGGTGCGCGCCGCCGAGGCAGTCCACGGCCCCGTGATCCCGGCGAACATGCGCCTCGCCGAGGCCGAGCTGTCGCTCGCCGGGAAGATCGGGCGCGAGGTGACGCTGCGCAATGCGCTCCGCGACCTGAAGCGCGAGCGCGACCTGATCCTGATCGACTGCCCGCCGACCCTCGGCCTGCTCTCGGTGAACGCGCTGGTCGCAGCCGACCATGCGCTGCTGACCACCGAGGCGCAGTACTTCTCGCTCCAGGGCGTCGAGCAGGCGCTCGAGGTCGTCGACCTGGCGCGAGATTCGCTCAACCCCGACCTCGATCTGCTCGCGGTCGTGCTCAACATCGCCAACATGCGCACCAAGCACGCACAGCAGACGCTGGAGGCGCTGCGCGAGCGCTTCGGCGACAAGGTCTGCCGCAGCGTCATCCGCCAGTCGATCGCCTACGCCGAGTCGGCCGAGCGCGCGGTGCCGATCCTCGACTACCGCCCCGACCGAGGAGCCGACTACCTCTCGCTCGCCGGGGAGCTGCTGCGGCGGCTGCAGCGGCCCGAGCTGCTGACGCCGCTCGACGAGCTCTCGACCGAGCTCGTCCCCGCGGGCACGCGCGGCTAGGCGATGACCGATCCGCTCGAGCTGCGTTCAGAGCTCGAGCGGGCGCTGGCGCTCGCCTCCGCCGAGGGCGCCGCCTACGCCGCCGGGATCGCCGACGAGCCGGTGCTCGATTCCGGCGCCGAGCTGCGGCTGGCCGAGTTCGACGGCCCGCTGCCCGAGGACGGCTCGGGGGCGCCCGAGGCGCTCGCCGAGCTCGCCGAGCGCGGCCGGGCGACGGCGACCAGGTCGAGCGGCCCGCGCTTCTTCCATTTCGTCATGGGCGGGACCACCCCGGCGGCGCTGGGCGCCGACTGGCTCACATCGGCCTTCGACCAGGTCGCCTTCGGCTGGGCCTCCTCGCCGCTGGGCTCGAAGCTCGAGGGCGTGGTGACCCGCTGGCTGCGGGAGCTGTTCGAGCTCCCTCCGGAGTTCGCCGGGGTGCTGGTCAGCGGCGCGACGATGGCGAACTTCACCGGGCTGCTCGCCGCCCGGAGCTGGTGGGCCGAGCAACAGGGGGTCGACGCCGACGAGACGGGCCTCGCGGGCATGCCCGCTCCCCGGATCTTGACCGGCGGCTACGTGCACCCGAGCGCGGTCCAGGCGGTCGGGATGCTCGGCCTCGGCCGCGCCAACGTCCAGGTGCTTGCCCGCGACGGCGCCGGGCGGCTCGACCTGAACGCGCTCGCGGACGCGCTCTCCACCGGCGAGCCCGCGATCGTGATCGCGAACGCCGGCGAGGTCAACGCCGGCGACTTCGACTCCCTGTCCGAGATCGCCGAGCTCGCGGCGGCCCACAGCGCCTGGATGCACGTCGACGGCGCCTTCGGGCTCTTCGCCCGGCTGGCGCCGGAGTCGCGGGCGCTGACCGACGGCGTCGAGCGCGCCGACTCGATCACCGTCGACTGCCACAAATGGCTCAACGTGCCCTACGACTGCGGGATCTCGTTCGTCCGCGAGCCCGCCCGCCTGGCGCGGGCGCTCAGCGTCGGCGCGCCCTACCTCCCCTCCCCCGACGATCCGCGGCCCAACCCCGGGTTCCTGGCCCCGGAGAACTCGCGGCGCGCGCGGGCGCTTCCGGTCTGGGCCACGCTGCGAGCCTACGGCCGAGAGGGCCACCGCGAGATGGTCGAGCGCCACCTGCGCCTGGCGCGAGCGCTGGCGGACCGGGTCGACCGCGAGCCCGGGTTCGAGCGGCTCGCCGAGGTGCGGCTCAACATCGTCTGCTTCCGCGCTCGCCCGCCGGGTGTCGTCGAGGACGAGCTCGACGAGCTCAACCGCCGCCTCGGCGAGCGCCTGCTCGCCGACGGCCGGGTGTTCTGCGGGACGACGGTCTACGACGGCAAGGTCGCCTTCCGCCCTGCGATCGTCAACTGGCAGACGACCGAGCCCGACGTGCAGATGCTGATCGACGTGCTGGTGGAACTGCTCGAGGAGGAGAGATGAGTGAGAACAAGGCGCCTCAACAGCGGCGCGGGTCGGCTACGCCTCCCAGGGATTCGCCCGCGGCGCTGGAGGAGGCGATCGCCCGTTACAACGACGCCTGGAACGCCCACGACCTCGACGCGATCATGGAGATGCACGCGCCGGACATGGTGTTCGAGAACCACACCGCCCACGAGCGCGCCGAGGGCGAGGCGGTCCGCGAGCACATCGGCTCGATCTTCGAGACCTGGCCCGACATCCGCTTCGACGGCCGGCGCACCTACTGCCGCGAGGGGCTCGTGGTCCAGGAATGGACCGCCACCGCCACGCACGCGAACGAGATGCGCCGCGGCGACCTGGTCGCCGAGCCGACCGGCAAGCGCGTGACCTGGGACGGCCTCGACGTGATCCCGTACGAGAACGGCCTCGTCAAGCGCAAGGACGTCTACTCAGACTCGGTCACGATCCTGAGCGCGCTCGGGTTGCTCTGAGGGTTCGGGCCGTTTGCGCCCGGAGCCGGGCCCGTCGGTGCGACGCGGGCCGGGTTTGGCAGTGAGGGGGTAACGGTCGTGTGCGCCTTGCGTGCCGATTGTGGTGGCTGTTGCGCGCTCTGCTCGCACACCTCCGGTCGAGCCGCATCTAATCCCCCTATACGGTGGTTTAGGTGCGGCTCGGCGAGCGGTGGCGTCGCCACCAACTCCTCCCGTACCCAGCCAAGCCACGGCCCGCGTAGCCGCCGACGCCGGCGGGCGGCCAGGACGGTCCGCGCCGGGGGCCCCTCAGAGCTCCGGGACGTCGGCCCCCAGCGCGCTAAACGCGACTCGGCGGACATCGGCCCAGCCCTCGGCGGCCTCCGTCGCTGCCTCGACCACCTTGCCGGTGTCCTGCCAGTAGCACCAGAGCAGCAGCGTCGGGCCGGCGCCCGAGATGGTCGCGCCGATCGCGCCCAGGTCGCGGGCGCGGGCCAGGAGGTCCATCGAGCGTGGATAGAGGTCGCGGCGCGCGGGCTGGTGCAGGCGGTCGGCGAGCCCGTTGGCGATCAGGGCGAGGTCGGAGCGCTCGATCCCGAGCACGAGCTGGGTCGCCGCGGCGACGTTGGCGACCGCGTCGATGACCGAGATCGCGGGCGGGACCGCCGTCCTCGCCTCCGCGGTCGGCACGGTGTCGTCGGGCACGACCAGCACCGGCTCGACGCCCTGCGGGGGCTCGAGGCGCACCGGGGCCGGGAGCTCGGACCCGTCGGGGCTCGGGCAGAGCACGAAGCCGCCGTAGAGCGCGGAGGCGACGTTGTCCGGATGCCCCTCGAGCTCGACCGCGCGCGTGTAGATCTCGGCGCGCTCGAGCCCGAGCTCGAACAGGTGGTCGGCGGCGACGAGCCCGGCGACGATCGCGGCGGCGCTGGACCCGAGGCCGCGGGCGAGCGGGATCTCGCTTCGGATCTCGAACCGCAACCCGTCGGCCGGATGCAGGGTCTCGAACGCGCGCACGCACAGGTTCGAGCGATCGGTGGGGACGTCGGCGCCGGCCTCGACCGCGAACTCGCCGGCCTCGGTGACCTCGAGCTCGAGCTCGATCGCCAGCGCCGCGGCGAGCACGTCGTAGCCGGGACCGAGGTTCGCCGACGACGCCGGGACGCGGACCAGGCGCCGCCGGGCGGTCACAGTTTCAGGGGTGGCACGGGACCGTCACCGCCACTTGATCGAGCACCCGACCGGCTCCGTGCTCGACCGGACGTCGTCGCCCTCGAGCACGGCGTCGAGCGCCTCGCGCAGCCACTCGGCCCGCAGCGAGGGATCCTGGTGATCGGCGTCGGGAGCGCCCTCGTAGACGATCCGCAGCTCCGGGTCGAGCACGAACAGGTGCGGCGTCGTGCGTGCCCCCCACTCGCGGGCCGCCTCCTGGGTCTCGTCCCGCAGGTACGGAAACGGCCAGCGCTCGCGCTCGAAACGCTCGCGCATCGCCTCCGGCCCATCGGCGGGGTAGCGCTCGGCGTCGTTCGAGTTGACGGCCAGGAAGCGGACACCTCGCTCCGAGTAATCACCGGCGACGTCGACGAGGCGATCGTGCCAGGCGAGCGCGTACGGGCAGTGGTTGCAGGTCCAGACGACGACCGTGGCGGTCGCCTCGCCGGGCCCCGAGGGGAGCGAGCGCGTCTCGCCGCCGGTGTCGGGCAGCGCGAGGGCGGGCGCCTGGCGCGCGGGGCCTCCGTCGCTCTCGGTCATCGGTGCGCCTCACTCCTCTCCGCCGTCGCGAGCGCGTCGGCGATGTCGGCTCGGTCCGGCAACGCCGAGATCCGCCCGTCGCGCAGCCGGTAGACGCGGCAGGTTAGCCCGATCTGATCGTCGCCCGGATCCCTGACGTCGCGCCCGTCGACGCGGATCGTCGGCGAGCCCGGAAAGGCCTCGCGCTCGGCCTCCGCGTCGTCGCGGATCTCGCGCACCCGAAGCTCGTCAGGCTCGAGCCCGGCGGCGCCCATCTCCTCGCGCACGATCTCGATCGCCCGCTCGGCCGAGGGGCACCCGCGCCACCACAGCAGCTCGACTTCCATCGCCCCTATTTGAGCAGGCGCTCGACCTCCGCCAGCATGGCGTCGGCCTCGAACGGCTTCTTCATGAACCCGTCCGGCTCGACCCCGTGGCGACGGATCGCGCGCTCCTCGTCGACGGTCGCGGTCAGGATCAGGACCCTGAACCGCTCGGTCTCCGGGTCGCCTCGCAGCTTCCGCAGGATCTCGAACCCGGCCAGCCCGGGCATCATCCCGTCGAGAATGCACAGCGCGGGGTGGCGCTCGAGGATCTGCTCGAGCGCCTGCTCGCCGTCGGCGGCGGTGAGGACCTCGTATCCCGCGCGCCCGAGGACGAAGGCGACCAGGTCGACGATGTCGCGCTCGTCGTCGGCGACGAGCACCAGCGCCCCGCGCGCGCCGTCAGTCATTGTCCGCCGTCATCCGCCGGTCGCCGACCCGTGCCGAGCGCGCCGGGCGATCGCGCGCCGGGGCACCATGCCCGCGCTCGTCGGGGCTCGGGCGGGCCGACAGCTCGACCCGGAATCTCGTCCCCTTCCCCGGCTCGCTCTCGACCGCGATCGTCGCCTCGTGCGCGTCGACGATCGCCTTCACGATCGTCAAGCCGAGGCCGGTGCCCTGGATGCGGCGGCGCTCCGCCTCGTCGGCCCGGTACATGCGGTCGAACAGGTGCCCGAGGTCGTCCTCCGCGATCCCGATCCCGGTGTCGGTGACCTCGAGACCGACCGTGCGCGCCGTGCGCTCGACCTTGACCTCGACGCGACCACCGCGCGGGGTGAACTTGATCGCGTTCGAGACCAGGTTCTCGACCACCTGGGCAAGGCGATGGGGGTCGCCGTCGACCACCTGGGGGCCGCCCGCGTCGAGCGAGAGCTCGACCCCGGCCTGCTCGGCCACCGGGCGCGCGGCCTCGAGGGTGCTCGCCGCGAGCTCGGTGAGGTCGGCTCGGCCGACCTCGATCTCGAACGTCCCGGCGGTGATCTTGGTCAGCAGCAGGAGGTCGCCCACCAGGCTGAGCTCGCGGCGCGAGTTGCGCTCGATCACCTCGATGAACCGCCGCCCCTGCTCGCTGAGGTTCTCGCTCTCGACCTCGGCCAGCAGCTCGCTGTAGCCGATGATCGAGGTCAGCGGCGTGCGCAGTTCGTGCGAGACGAGACCGAAGAAGTCGTCCTTGAGGCGTTCGGCGTCGCGCTCGGCGGTGACGTCGCGGCTGGTCCCGAGCAGGCGGCGCGAGCCGTCCGCGTCGACCAGCGGTCGGCCCTCGACCTCGATCTCCCGCACCCGGCCGTCGCCGAGCACGACCCTGTAGGAGAAGCGCAGCTCGCGCTCCGTGCCGTTGAAGATCTGGTCGATCCGGTCGCGGGCCCCGGGGCGGTCCTCGGGGTGGATGCGCTCGAGCACCTGCTCGAGCGTCGGCAGCGGGTCGCCGGGCTCGAAGCCGTGGTTTCTGTACTGCTGGGCCGACCAGGTGCGCTCGCCGCTGTCGAGGTCGAGCTCCCAGCTGCCGACGCTGGCGATCTGCTGGGCGTCGGCGAACTGACGCCGCTCTGCGGTCAGCGCCCGCTCGGCCTCCATCCGGCCGGAGACCTCGCGACCGACGCAGTAGAAGAGGCCGGCGGGCACGTCGGGGGACGCCGACCACTCGGTCCACAGCCAACCCCCGGCGCTGGTCTCGACCCGGATCTTGAACTCCGCCGTGGTCCCGCCCCGGGCGAGCTTCGCCACCTCGCTCTCGACCGCCTCACGGTCGTCCGGGTGGACGATGACCATGAACGGGTTCGGCAGCAGCTGCTCCGGTGTCCAGCCGAAGGTCTGCTCCCAGGCGCCGTTGAGCTTCTTGAAGTAGCCGTCGAAGCCGCAGGTGGCCACCAGGTCGTTGATGAGCTCGAAGTGGCGGGCGCTTTCGGCGAGCTTGCGCTCCGCGGCCTTCTGCTCGGAGATGTCGCGGGCGATCGTCGAGACGCCGGTGACCACTCCCTGCTCGTCGCGGATCGGGGAGACGGTAAGCGCGATGTCGATCCGGCGCCAGTCCTTGCGCATCCGGATCGTCTCCAGGTTCTCGATCCGCTCGCCGGCGCGCACCCGCTCGAGCAGCTCCGGCAGCTCGCTCTCGTGACCGGGCGGGACGAGGGCGTCGAGCGGTCGGCCGACCATCTCGTCCGCGTCGTAGCCGTAGATCCGCTCGGCGCCACGGTTCCAGCTGGTGACGATCCCGTCGAGGCCCCAGCCGATCACGGCATCGGCGGTGCCGTCGACGATCGCGGCGAGCTCACGGCGCGCGCGGTCGGCGACCACCCGCTTGCTGATGTCGCGAATCGTGCCGGTGAAGTAGGTGCGGCCCTCGACCCGCCAGTCGACGAGCGAGAGCGAGAGCGGGAACTCCCCGCCGTCGCGGCGCAACCCGACGAGCTCGACGGTCTCGCCGATCACCCGGCGCTCGCCGGTCTCGAGGAAGCGCCGCATTCCGTGCTCGTGTGCCCCGCGATAACGGTCGGGCATCAGCATCTTGATCTCGCGGCCGAGCATCTCGGTCGCCGAGTAGCCGAACATCCGCTCCGCTGCGGGATTGACGTAGGTGATCAGCCCGGCCTCGTCGCCGGAGACGATCGCCTCGATCGAGTTCTCGGTCACCGCCCGGAAGGACCGCTCGCTCAGATCGCGCCGACCGCTCTGCACGCGGACGTCGCGCGCGCTGACGACGATCACCGCGAGCAGGACGATGATCGAGGCGAGCGTGGTCAGCGCGAGGCCGACATGCTCGCCGAGCAGGCCGAGGTCCTCGGCGGCGATCCGCAGCGCCCCGAGGAACAGCGGCAGCAGGACCGCGAGCGGCGCGAGGCGCCGCGCCAGGGTCGAGGCGGGGTCGTCGCCGCCGAGGAAGGCGACGATGCCGCGTTTCGGGCGGGACAGCGCGATCGCGATCGCGGTCAGCCCGAGGGCGATCGCCGACGGCAGCGCCATCCCCGGCGTCGAGGACGTGCCGCGAAGGTAGTCGACGTCGTAGGCGTAGCCGACGAGCGTCGCCAGAACGACGAAACCGAGCAGCGGCACGAGCACAGCCGCCGCGCGGTGGCGCGGCGGATCGCGATCGAGAGTGACGAGCGCCAGGCCGCAGAGGCCGACGGCGACCGCGGTCACCGAGGAGGGCCGGCCCGCATCGGCCTGCGAATCGCCGAAGAGCAGGTCGTCGATTCCGAGGTCGCCGAACAGGTACTCGGCCAGCACCGCCGCCGCGATCAGCGTCGCCGCGGCCCCGAGCCCGACCCCGAGGCGATGTCGGGCGCCCGGCGATTCCGCCGGGGCGAGCAGCACGAGCGCGGCGCCGATCAGGATCATCGCCACCGCGGTCAGCGGCTTCATCGACGGCATGCCGGGGGCGATCCGGGTGAGCGCGCTCGAGTCGACGGCCCAGCCGATCAGCACCAGCACACCGAGCGCGACCACCGCCCAGCCGCAGGCACCGGCGATCTGACGGGCCGTGGGGCGGAAAGTCCGGTGCGCGCCTTCCATCTCTCCTCCCTGGAGCATGGTGAAGATGGCGGGTTGGCGGTACGAGTAACCCGCGGACCGTCCGCGGGCTTCCCGCAGTCTAGGAGGAGGTCCCGCGGCCCGTGGCAGTCGGGGAGTCGGCGAGCGCCGGGGCGCTGCCGGCGATCGCCCCCGCGAGCAGGCCCGCGGGCGGCACCTGCGCGCCCGGAAGCAGGACCGATTCGCGCACCCGTGCGCCGGCGCCGATCGTCGCTCCGGGCCCGATCACGAGCGGTCCCTCGAGCATGGCGCCCTCGCCCACCTCGGCGCCCTCGCCGAGCAGCACGGGGCCGGTCACCTCGACCCCGGGCAACAGTCCCTCGGCGCCGCCGTCGTCGATCAGCTCTCCGGCGGGGGCGACGTCGATCGCCCCGGTGAGCACGTCGAGGTTGCCCTGTAAGTACTCGGGCAGCGAGCCGACGTCGTTCCAGTAGTCGTCGGTCACGTGAACGCCGAACGGCACGTCGGCTTCGAGCAGGGCCGGGAAGACGTCGAGCGCGAAGTCGACCTCGTCCTTGTCCGGGAAGTGGTCGAAGACCTCAGGCTCGAGCACGTAGATCATGCAGTTCGCGAGGTCCGAGAGCGCCTCGGCCGGCTCCGGCTTCTCCTGGAACCCCTGCACGCGGCCGTCGGAGCCCGTGACGACGACCCCGTACTCGGTGGTGTCGGTGACCCGCTTGACCGCCAGGGTCGCGATCCAGTCGTTGTCCTCGTGGGTGCGCGCCAGGGCGTTCAGGTCCATGTCGGTGAGCGCGTCGGCTGCCATCACCGCGAACGGGTCGTCGCCGAAGAAGGAGCGTACGTTCCGTACCCCCCCGGCGGTGCCGAGGAGCGTCTCCTCCTCGCTGTAGGTGAGCTGGATCCCGAGCTCCGAGCCGTCGCCGAAACGATCGCGGATCGTGTCCCCGAACCAGTGCAGGTTGGCGACCACCTCGCGCATCTCCTGGCCCGCGAGCAGCTCGAGGATGTGCTCCATGATCGGCCGGTTCGCGACCGGCACGAGTGGCTTCGGGATCTCGTGCGTGAGCGGGCGCAGGCGCGTGCCCAACCCCGCCGCCATCACCATCGCTCTCATCGGCGTCAGGCTATTGGGTCCGCAGCAGAACCTGTCTCGGGCCACGTTCCAACTACGATTCGGAGGTCAAACAAACAGGAGAAGCATGACCAGCACTACCACCGTCGCATCCCCGGACTACAAGGTCGCCGACCTCGGCCTGGCCGAGTTCGGGCGCAAGGAGATCACCCTCGCCGAGCACGAGATGCCGGGGCTGATGCGCACGCGCGAGGAGTACGCCGACTCCCAGCCGCTCGCCGGCGCCCGCATCACCGGGTCCCTCCACATGACGGTGCAGACCGCGGTCCTGATCGAGACCCTGATCGCTCTCGGCGCCGAGGTCCGCTGGGCCTCGTGCAACATCTTCTCGACCCAGGACCATGCCGCCGCGGCGATCGCCGCGACCGGAGTCCCCATCTTCGCCTGGAAGGGCGAGACTCTGGAGGAGTACTGGTGGTGCACCGAGCAGGCGCTCACCTGGCCCGATGCCGACGGGCCGAACATGATCCTCGACGACGGCGGCGACGCCACGCTGCTCGTCCACAAGGGGGTCGAGTTCGAGGCCGCCGGGACCGTCCCCGACCCGGCCTCCGCGGAGTCGGAGGAGTTCCGGATCATCCTCGAGACGCTGACCCGCTCGCTCGCCGACGACCCGCAGCGCTTCACGCGCATGGCTGAGGGCCTCCTCGGCGTCACCGAGGAGACCACCACGGGCGTCCACCGCCTCTACCAGTTCGCCGAGGCCGGGACGCTTCTCTTCCCGGCGATCAACGTCAACGACTCGGTGACGAAGTCGAAGTTCGACAACCTCTACGGCTGCCGCCACTCGCTCGTCGACGGGATCAACCGCGGCACCGACGTGATGATCGGCGGCAAGGTCGCCGTGATCTGCGGCTATGGCGACGTCGGCAAGGGCTGCGCCGACTCGCTGCGCGGCCAGGGGGCGCGCGTGATCGTCACCGAGATCGACCCGATCTGCGCTCTGCAGGCGGCGATGGAGGGGTTCGAGGTCCGCACGCTCGACGAGGTCATCGCCACCGCCGACATCTTCGTCACCGCCACCGGCAACAAGGACATCATCACCGTCGACCACATGGCGCGGATGAAGCACCAGGCGATCGTCGGCAACATCGGCCACTTCGACAACGAGATCGACATGGCGGGACTCGAGTCGTCAGGCGCCGAGCGCGTGACGGTCAAGCCGCAGGTCGACGAGTGGACGTTCTCCGACGGCCATTCGATCATCGTCCTCTCGGAGGGCCGGCTGCTGAACCTCGGCAACGCGACCGGCCATCCGTCGTTCGTGATGTCGAACTCGTTCACCAACCAGACGATCGCCCAAATCGAGCTGTTCTCGAAGAACGACGAGTACGAGAAGCGGGTCTACGTGCTGCCCAAGCATCTCGACGAGAAGGTCGCCCGTCTGCACCTCGACGCGCTCGGGGTCAGCCTGACCGAGCTCCGCCCCGAGCAGGCCGCCTACATCGGCGTCTCGGTCGAGGGGCCGTACAAGCCGGACCATTACCGGTACTAGGAACAACTCGCGCCACGTCCTCGGCTCTCGCCTTGAATCAACGGTCCGCGGCTACGCCCCGGACTTTTGATGCTGCTTCCGCCTCCGGGCGTGCGCGGTGCCATATTGGCCGGGCGTGGCGCCTGACATTCCGCTCAGCGAGATCCATCTGCGCACCAGCCGGTCGTCCGGCCCGGGGGGACAGCATGCGAACGTGACCGCCTCGCGGGTCGAGGCTGTGTTCGAGATCGATGACTCGGGGGCTCTGAGCGAGGAGCAGAAGCAACGGCTGCGGGCGCGCTTCGGGCCGCGGGTGACCGCGGTCGCCCAGGACGCCCGCAGCCAGTCGCGAAACCGGGCGCTCGCGATCGAGCGCCTTCAGGACCGGGTCGCCGCGGCGCTCAAGCCGCGCAAGCGCCGGCGCCCGACCCGGGCGACGCGCAGCTCGCAGGAGCGGCGCCTGTCCTCCAAGCGCCGCCGCTCGGAGCTCAAGCGGGAGCGGCGGCGACCTCCTCCGGAGTAGGCGGCTCGGCGCCCCGCCGCAGGGCCATGGCGACGAACGGGTAGATCAGCGTCGAGAGCATCGCGGCGCCGACCAGGCCGGCGGCGGTCGACGAGCGCATCTCGCCGGCGTCGATCGCGAGCGTCGTGATCGCGACCACCAGGGGCAGCTCGGTGGCCGAGAAGAACGCGAGCGCGGTGCGGTCGCGGGCCTTGAGCACGCCGCGGTAGAGCAGCAGCGCCGGAGCGCCGCGGACGACCAGGAAGAGGGCGAGGAAGAGCAGCAACTTGGCGATCGCACCCGCCGAGCCGAGCGCGTCGAGATTGAAGGTAAGGCCGCTGTCGACGAAGAAGAACGGGATCAGGAAGCCGAAGCCGACCGCGGTCAGCTTCGATTCGAACGCTTCGAGCTCGTGTCCGCGCAACGCGGCGCGGACGATCATCCCGGCGACGAACCCACCGAGCAGCAGGTCGAGACCGAGCTCGGAGGCGAGCAGGACGAGCCCGAAGACGAGCACGGTCGCGATCCGGACCGCGAGCTGACTGCTCGACTCCAGCGTCCGCTCGAGCGCCGGGATCCCGCGCCAGCCGTACCGCACCGAGGACAGCGCGAGCAGCAGGGCGATGCCGATGAAGCCGAACAGGATCACCGCCTCGTGCAGCGGCTGAGTGGTCGAGAGCACGAGCGTGATCAGCAGGATCGGACCGAACTCCCCGATCGCTCCGGCCGCCAGCAGATAGGTACCGAAGCGGGTCCTGAGCTCCCCGTTGTCACGGAGGATCGGGATCAGGGTGCCGATCGCCGTCGTCGCGAGCGCCGAGCCGGTGTAGAGGAAGGAGACCACGACCCCGGCCGCCGCCAGCGCCCCGCCGATCCCGTATGCGAGCGCCAGCGACAGCAGCCATCCGAGGGCGCCGAGCGTGAGCGGCTTGCCGCGGATCCGATCGAAGTCGATCTCGTAGCCGGCGAAGAAGAAGAGCATCCCGAGCCCGAGGTTGGAGAAGAAGTCGATGAACCCGTCGGGCTCGGCGAGCCCGAGCACCTCCGGCCCGATGACGATGCCGAGGATCAGCTCGACCACGACCACCGGCGGGGCGAAGCGGCGGGGCAGGGCGACCACCGTGATCGCCGCGACCATCGCGGTGAGGATGATCGCGAAGAAGGAGCTCTCGTCGACGGTGATCAACCGGCTCGGGATTATCCAGGCGTCGCTAGGCTCGCGCCGTGCGCGCCAAGCCCCTGGTCGTGATCGCGCTCGTGTTGCCCGCGCTCGCGCTGCCGGCCTCGGCCGCCGCAGGCGAGCTCCCGGTCCCCTGGACCGGCGACTTCTCCCGGCAGGTCTCGGACCCCAACTCGCCGCCCGCGGGGGCCAACGACTGGAGCTGCGAGCCGTCGCGACGGCACCCGAACCCCGTAATCCTCGTCCATGGCCTGGGCGCGAACCGGACCGTGAACTTCCCGACCATCTCCCCGTTCCTCGCTAACCACGGCTTCTGCGTCTTCGCGCTCACCTACGGCACCCGCCCGGAGGTCGACCCGCCCGGATACCAGCCCGGCGGCCTCCTGCGGATGCAGCAAAGCGCCCGCAAGCTGAAGCGCTTCGCCGCCCGGGTGCTCCGCGCGACGGGAGCTCGCCGGGTCGACGTCGTCGGCCACTCCGAGGGCAGCCTGATGCCGGACTGGTGGGTCAAGTACCTCGGCGGGCGGCGCAAGGTCGACGACTACGTGGGGATCACCCCGCTCTGGGACGGCACCAACCTCGCCGGCCTCGCCTCGCTCGATCAGATCGGCCGGGCGCTCGGGTTCTCCGCCGCCACCTACGACGCGCTCGAGCCCTTCTGCGCCTCCTGTCATCAGTTCCTCGCCGGCTCGCGCTTCCTCCGCAAGCTCAACTCGCAGGGAGGCCCGCGAGTCGACGGGGTCGACTACACGATGCTGCTGACCGCGAACGACGAGCTCGTCCGCCCGTATCAGAGCGGGCTCATGGACGGGGCCGACAACGTCGTCGTCCAGGACGTCTGCGACCTCGACCAGTCCGAGCACCTCTCGATCGCCTTCGACCCCACCGCCGCCTACACGATCCTCAACGCCCTCGACCCGCGCCACCCGCGCCCCGTCCCGTGCGTGCCGGTGCTGCCGTTCGTGGGCGCGGTCGGCTACTCCGAGTAGATCGCCGCGGATCCGGGGACGCTAGGTGCGCCCGAGGTCCTGCTTGAGCCGCTCGATCACGTCGATCGGGCCCGGGTCGACGCCGTCGGCGGCGGCGAGGTGAAGCGAGACCAGGTCGCCCAACATGACCGACCACAGCAGCCGCTCGACCCGCGTCTCGCCCTCGGTCTCGACCTCGATCACGGCGGCGGCCGCCGGCTCGATCAGCTTCGCGGTCAGCTCGGCGCGCTCGCGCAGGCGCGGATGCTGGTCGCGGTCGACGAGGAAGACGGCGGCGAAGGGGCTGTCGGTCGCCTGCGAGGTCCAGCCGACGATCTCGTTGTGATCGAGCTCCGGGAGCTGGTTGTCGAAGGCGTGTCGCTTGGCGTTCTCGTTGATCGCGCACTTCCAGCGGTAGGCCACCGGCACGGTGAGGTCGCAGCCGTAGATCAGCGGCACCGCTCCGGCGAGCCGCTCGGCGATCTCTCCGGCGCGAGCCACGAGCGCCCAGCGCGCCGCCTCCAGGTGCGCCGCCGCGGTGTCGATCTCCGTCCGCATCCCGGGCGCGGCGCCGACGAGCGCGGCGATCTCGCAGGCGATCGTGAACCCGTAGCCGACCGCGTGGCGCGGCTGAAGTCCGGCGGGCAGGCCGATCACCGGGACACCCGCCTTGCGCGCCGCTTCGGCGAGAGCGCCGCCGGTGGTCATCGCGAACCGGTGCGCGCCGACGGCCTCCGCCGCCTCGAAGCAGGCGAGCGTCTCCTCGGTGTTCCCCGAGTAGCTCGAGCAGAGCACGGCCCGGTCGGGCGCCGTCCACGGCGGGAGCTCGTAGTCGCGGAAGATCAGCATCGGCAGGTTGAGTCCGTCGCCGAGGGCTGCGCGAGCGAGCACGCCGCCGATCGCCGAGCCGCCCATGCCGCAGACGATCAGCCCGCGCGCCTCGACCGGCTCGAGGCCGGCCGACTCGACCCGCCAGAGAGCGTCGCGGAGGTGATCGGGGAGCGCCAGGACGTCGTCGAGCTGGCCGCTCGGGTCAATCGCACGGATCGCGTCCGCGTCGCTCACACCACCACCTCCGATTCGATCACTTCACCCGGCGCGATCCTGGCCCCCGCGGCCACGGCCGCCCCGGCCTCGACCCGCGCATGCTCGCCGATCACGCTCCCCGCGGCGACGGTCGCGCCGTCGCCGACCTCGACCCTGGGGGCGAGGATCGAGCCCCGGACCTCGGCCTGGGCGCCGACCTGACAGCCGTCCAGCAGGACGCTCTCGGCGATGACCGCGCCGTCGCCGACCCTCGAGCCGGAGCGGACCACCGCCCGGGAGGCGACGCTGGCCGCCGGGGAGATCTCGGCTCCGGCGGCGACGAACGGGCCTCCGTTGCCGTCGAGGTCGGTCTGCACCCGCCCCTCGAGGATGTCCCAGCTCGCCTGCAGGTAGCGCTCGGGCGTCCCGATGTCCATCCAGTAACCCTCGAGGCGCAGGCCGTAGAGCCCGTTGCCGACGAGCTGGGGAAAGATCTCACGCTCGATCGAGACCGGCCGGCCGGCCGGGATCCGCTCGATCACCGAGGGCTCGATCACGTAGGCGCCGGCGCTGACCTCGTCGGTGTCGATCTCGTCCGGGTCGGGCTTCTCGAGGAAGCCGAGCACCTCGCCGTCCTCGCGGCGGCGGACGAGCCCGTAGGAGCTCGGGTCGTCGACCGGGTGCAGGGCGAGCGTGGTCACGGCGCCGGTGGCCTCGTGCCTGCGCACGAGGGCACTCAGGTCGAGGTCGGTGAGCAGGTCGCCGTTGACGGCGACGAAGCGCTCGTCGAGGAGGCCCTGGTCGGCGGCGAGGCGGAGCGGGCCCGCGGTGCCAAGCGGCTCTGGCTCCTCGATGTAGACGATCGAGGGGCCGCCGGGGATCGCGTCGCCGATCGCGTCGCGCAGGGCGTCCGCCTTGAAACCGCAGGCCATGATCACCTCGTCGATCCCGTGCCGGCCCACCCAGTCGGCGAGGTAGCGGATGAACGGCCGGTCGACGAGCGCGAGCGCCGGCTTCGGCTGGGTCAGGGTGAGCGGGCGCAGCCGGGTGCCCTCCCCCCCGACAAGCACCAGGGCGCGCATCAGCTCCGAGCGCTGCCGCCGTTGGCGGCGGATCGGCGACCGATCCCCTCGTAGAGGAATCCCGCGGCGCGCATCCGCGCCGGGTCGAGGTAGTTGCGCCCGTCCACGATCAGCGGGTTCGACATCCGCCCGGCGAGACCCTCCCAGTCGAGCTCCGCGAACTCGGGCCACTCGGTGACCAGGATCGCGGCGTCGGCTCCCTCGAGCGCCTCGACCGGGGTGTTGCAGAGCGAGACGCTGGGCAGCAGCTCGGCGGCCGGCCGCTCGGCCACCGGGTCGTAGGCGACGACCGTCGCGCCCTCGCCCTGCAGGCGCGCCGAGAGCACCAGGCTCGAGGCCTCGCGCATGTCGTCGGTGTTCGGCTTGAACGCGAGCCCGAGCAGCGCGATCCGCTTGCCGACCAGCGACCCGAGGTGCTTGGAGAGCTTCGAGATCACCCGCCGCTTCTGCAGCTCGTTGACCTCGATCACCGAGTTCAGCAGCTGGAAGTGATAGCCGGTGTTCCCCGCGAGCATCTTCAGGGCGGAGACATCTTTTGGGAAGCATGAGCCCCCGTAGCCGATCCCCGCCTGCAGGAACTGCGGCCCGATTCGCTGGTCGAGCCCCATCCCGCGGGCGACCTCGCTGACGTCGGCGCCGACTCCCTCGCAGACGTTCGCGATCTCGTTGATGAACGAGATCTTCGTCGCCAGGAAGGCGTTCGAGGCGAGCTTGATCATCTCCGCGGAGGCGACGTCGGTGCGCACGAGCTGGCCGCCGAGCGGGGCGTAGATGTCGGCAACGGCGTCCGCCGCCCACTCGGAGCCGGGATCGGCGCCGACGACCACGCGGTCGGGCTCGAGGAAGTCCTTGACGGCCGAGCCCTCCTTGAGGAACTCCGGGCAGGAGACGTAGACGAGGTCCGGGTTCGAGCGCCGGATCGCCTCGCCGGTGCCGGCGGGGACGGTGGACTTCATCACCAGCGCGTGCTCGGAGCCCGCCGGGAGCGCCTCGACCACGGCCTCGACGCGCGAGAGGTCGGCGTCGCCGGAGTAGGTCGGAGGCGTATCGACGCAGCAGAACAGCAGCCGCGCGGCGTCGAGGACCTCCGGCATCTCGGTGGTGAACGTGAGTCGCTCCCGATTGCGCTCGACCAGCTCCGGCAGCCCCGGCTCGTGGATCGGCAGTGTGGCGCCGGAGCGCAACGCCTCGACCTTCTCGGCGTTGATGTCGACCGCGACCACCGGGTGCCCGCTCTCCGCGAAGCAGGCCGCCGTGACCAGGCCGACCCAGCCCACCCCGATGACGCCGATCGTCGGCTTTGCGTCTGCGCTCATGGCCGGGAAGCTACTTGCCTTCGAGCTCGCGCATCGAGGTGGCGATCGAGAGCATCTGCCCCTCCTCGAGCGACTGCAGCAGGGTGTTGTTGACCCAGTAGGCGGCCTTGCCCGTCTTCCAGCCGACCAGTCGCAGGCGGTCGCCGTCGTAAAACAGCAGGTAGTCCGTGCCGTCGATCGTGCGCGTCTCGGACGGGTTCTGGAGGATCGGTGCGTCGACCCAGTCGGTGCCCGAGATGCCGTAGAACTCGTCGAAGAGGCCGTGGCCGAAGGTGTCGCCGGGCACGTCGACGACCATCTTGTACCCGTGGTAGACGTCCTTGTCGGGCCCGTCGATGGGGAAGGCGCGGGTGTCGGCGGTGATCACCGAGCCCGGCGCGAGGCGGGTCGGGTAGTAGATCGGGAAGTCGACCATCGGCTCGCCGTCGTTGCGCTTCTTGATCGAGATCTGGTGGGCGTAGCGCTGGCCCTGCTCGGTCGAGTCGTCCATCGTCGGGCCCTCGAAGTGACCCTCTTCCTTGTCGGGCTTGGGCTTGTCCTCGCCGCCGCCGCCACCTCCGCCCCCGTCTTCCCCGCCGTTCTCCGGCGACTCGCCCGACGGGCGCTCGCCGGGGGTCCCCTCGGCGTTGTAGAACTGCTTCACCGCCTCCTTCACCGCGTCGTCGTCGGCGGTCACGTAGATGTCCCCGAGCTCCGCGGGGAAATGGACCTCGCGGACGGGCGCCGACTGCACTGCGGCGAAGGTCTTCAGCAGCTCCAGCAGCGGCACCGCCTCGCCGATGTCCGAGGTCGTGTACTCGGTGAAGATGTCGAGCAGCTCGTTGCGGTCGCGGATCAGGACTCCCGGAGGCAGCTTCTGGCGCGCCTCGCGGAGGAAGTCCTGCTGGCGCGCGGAGCGGACCAGGTCGTTGTCGAAATGGCGGAAACGCACGTACTGGAGCGCGTTGAGGCCGCACATGCGCTGGTAGCCGGCCTCGACGTTGATCTCCGCCGTGCCCGACTCCGGCGGGATGTAGTAGCGGCGGTCGACGTCGATGTAGACGCAGCCGATCGCGTTCACCGCGTCGGCGAAGCCGGTGAAGTTGATGTTGACGACGTGGTTGATCTCGAGCCCGGTGAGCTGCTCGACCACCTTCAGCGTCTTCTTCGGCCCGCCGGCCGTATAGGCGACGTTGAACTTGTCCACCCCGACCCCGGGGATGTTGACCTTCAGGTCGCGTGGGATCGAGAGCAACGCGATCGCCTGCTTCTCGGGGTCGACGCGGAGGAGGATGGTGGTGTCCGAGCGGCCCGGGTCGCCCCTCATGTCGAGGCGCTTGTCGGAGCCGATGATCAGGATCGTCTGCGGGTCCCCGCCGTCGGCCTCGGTGAGCTGGTCGCGCAGGGAGGCGAGCGTGTCGTTGTCGGAGAGCCCCTCGGCGATGTCGGTGAGGTACAGCAGGATGCTGATCGAGGTGGCCGCGGCCATCGAGATCACGATCACCAGCGACGCCGCCAAGAAGCGCGCCCACAGCGGCCGGGCTCTGGGGACCTTGCCGTCGCCGGAATCCTCAGGAGCGGCCTCGGCCTGCGGCTCGGGCCCCGGCTCCGCGGTCGCGGCGACCGCCGCGGCCTCGGGCTCGGGCTCGCCGGCGCGGGCGCGGAGACCGGCCATCGCCTCCTCCTCGGCCTGCTCGCGATCGGCGAGCGCCAGGGTCTCGGCCTCCACCGTCTCGCCTGAGAGGTCCGCCGCCTCCTGCTGCTCGTCCTCGGGGCCGGGCTCCTCCTCGCCTTCGGGCCGCTCCTCGCCTTCGGGCTCGGGCTCTGCCTCCGGCTCGGCGGCGGGCTCGGGCTCGTCCTCGTCGGACGCCTCGGGCTCATCGTCGGACGCCTCGGGCTCGTCGTCCGGCTCGTCCGGCTGCTCGTCGGACGCCTCGGGCGCCTCGTCGACGTCCTCGTGCTCATCCGTCGCGCCGACTCCGGCCAGGTCCCGGTCGAGGTCGCGCTCGATCGCGTCGAATTCCTCCGTGCCGCCGCCCGCGGTGCCCTCGTCGTCGGCGGCTTCGGGCTGCTCGGAACCGGCCTCGGCGTCCTCGGCGTCGGCGCGCTTGCGGCCGGCCCAGGTGGCCGGTGGCGGGACCTCGTGCTCGCCCCCGTCGTCGTCGCCGTCCGGCGGCGGCGGGTCGGGGCGCTCGTCGTCGTGCGTCATCCATCCTCCCCGTCGACCGGCGCCACGAGCCGGTCCGGGAGGTCGGTCGCGAAATCGACGATCGTCTGGCGATAGCCGGCGAGCGAGTCGATGGACACCCACTCGTCGGGGCCGTGGTGCCCGGCGCCGAGCGGGCCGAACTCGACCGCCGGGACGCCCGCTCTCAGGAACGAGACCGCGTCGGAGGCGCCGTCGCGGCCGACGCTGGTCACGTCGCCGTTGGTGTGCGACGCCGTCGCCGCGCACAGGGCGCGCACGAACGGCGACTCGGGGTCGACCATCGCCGGCGGGCGCTTGAAGGTGGAGACGATCGTCGCCCCGGGGATCCCGGCGACCTCTCCGAGGATCGCGTCGGGGTCCTGCTCGGGCAGGTAGCGCACGTCGACGTCGATGTAACAGGTGTCGGGCACTTTGTTCAGCGCGTCACCGCCCAGGATCCGGCCAAGGTTGATCGACGGGCGGTCGAAGAGCTCCGAGCTCCGGGACGCAAACGGTAGCGACTGGATCGCGCGGAATACGTCCAGCGCCCGCAGGATCGCGTTTTCGCCCAGCCACGGCGTGGCCCCGTGGGCCGCGCGCCCGTCGACACGGATCCGCATCGCGACCACGCCCTTGGCGGCGACCCCGACGTGCATGTCGGTTGGCTCGCCGGTGATCACGAAGTCGCCCAAGAAGCCCTCGCCGACGATCAGGTCTCCCCCGCGCTCGACCTCCTCCTCGGACTCCTCGTCGGGGACGACACCGAGCCGCACGCGGACGCGCTCGGAGTCACGCAGGTCGGCGACCGCCAGCAGCATCGCCGCCAGCGCCCCCTTCATGTCGTAGGCGCCCCGGCCGACGAGCCGGTCGCCGTCGATTCGGGGCTCGAACTGCTCCGGCCGCCCGGGGACGACGTCGAGGTGGCCGTGCAGGAGCAGGGTGGTCTCGGCGTCGGCGGGCCCGACCTCCGCCAGGGTGACGGGCAGGTCGCGGCAGTCGATCTGGCGGGTCTCGATGTTGCGCGCGTCGAGCCAGCCCTTGACGAAGCCGGCGCACTGCTTGATCCCCTCGGCCTTCGAGGTGTCGTAGCCGATCAGCTTCTCTGTGAGCAGTTGCTCATCCACGGGCCCGGGGAGGTTAGACGACGGCCCCCCGGCCCTCAGGCGGCGTCAGCCGCCGCCGGCGATCTCGATGAACGCCTCGCAGCGGGCGCGCTCGCGCTCGGCCTGCTCGGCGTGTGCCGTGCCCTCCTCGGCCTCGGAGAGGCTCTGCTCGGCCTGCTCGAGGCGCTGCTTGAGCTCCGATGTGTCGAGCTGGTCGGGCGAGACCGCCTCGGCTACCAGCACCCGCGCCCGGTTCGCGAACACCTCGAGCCAGCCCTCCCCCTGGGCGTAGGTCTCGACCTCCGAGTCGGACTTGTGCAGGCGAAGCTCGGCCGGGACCAGGCGGGCGACCATCGGGATGTGGTCCGCGAGGATCCCCACCTCGCCCACCGCGGTCCGCGTGGAGAGCATCTGCAGCTCGCCGGAGTAGACCGCGCCCTCGGGCGTGAGCACCTCGACCTCGAGCTTCTTGTCGCCCGCCATGCGAGGCCTACTCGTCGCCGCTCGAGGACTCGCCCTCGCCGTCAGGGGCCTCGTCTTCGCCGTCGGAGGACTCGTCGCGCTCGCGCTCGTCGGCCTCCTTGCGCTCCTCGGCCTCCTCCTTCTCGCGCTCGACGCCCTCGTCCTTCTCGCCCTTCTCCTCGGTCCCCGTGACCTGGTCGATCGAGCCCTTCATGTAGAAGGCCGACTCCGGCAGGTCGTCGTACTTGCCGTCGAGGATCTCGCGGAAGCTGCGCACGGTGTCGGAGACGGGGACGTACTCGCCGTCGCGGCCGGTGAACGCCTCGGCGACGAAGAACGGCTGGGAGAGGAAGCGCTCGAGCTTGCGCGCCCGGTTGACCGCCACCTTGTCCTCGTCGGAGAGCTCGTCGATCCCGAGGATCGCGATGATGTCCTGGAGCTCCTTGTAGCGCTGCAGGTTCTCCTGGACCTCGGTCGCGGTGTTGTAGTGCTCCTCGCCGAGGATGTCGGGCTTGAGGATGGTCGAGGTCGAGTCGAGCGGGTCGACCGCCGGGTAGATCCCCTTCTCCGAGATCGCCCGCGAGAGCGTCGTGGTCGCGTTCAGGTGCGCGAACACCGACGCCGGCGCCGGGTCGGTGAGGTCGTCGGCGGGCACGTAGACCGCCTGGATCGAGGTCACCGAGCCCTGCTTGGTCGACGTGATCCGCTCCTGCAGGCCGCCCATCTCGGTCTCCAGCGTCGGCTGGTAGCCGACCGCCGAGGGCATCCGCCCGAGCAGCGCCGAGACCTCGGAGCCCGCCTGGACGAAGCGGAAGATGTTGTCGATGAACAGGAGCACGTCCTTGCCGCCCTGCTCGCGGAAGTACTCGGCCATCGTCAGCCCCGAGAGCGCCACCCGCAGGCGGGCGCCGGGCGGCTCGTTCATCTGCCCGAAGACGAGCATGGTGCGGTCGATGACGCCGGACTCCTTCATCTCGAGCCACAGGTCGTTGCCCTCGCGCGAGCGCTCGCCGACGCCGCAGAAGGCGGAATAGCCCTCGTGCTCCTCCGCGATGTTGCGGATCAGCTCCTGGATCAGCACCGTCTTGCCGACGCCGGCGCCGCCGAAGAGGCCGACCTTGCCGCCCTTCGCGTACGGGGCGAGCAAATCGACGACCTTGATCCCGGTCTCGAGCACCTCCTGGGTCGGAGTCAGGTCCTCGACCTCGGGCGCCGCACGGTGGATCGGCCAGCGGGTCTCGGCGTTCACCTCGCCGGCGTTGTCGATCGGCTCGCCGAGCAGGTTGAAGATCCGGCCGAGCGTCGCATCGCCGACCGGGACCGTGATCGGGCCCCCGGTGTCGAGCACCTCGTCGCCGCGCTTGAGTCCGTCGGTCGCGTCCATGGCGACGGCGCGCACGCGGTCGTCGCCGAGGTGCTGCTGGACCTCGCAGACCAGGGTGCTCGCCTCGTCGGCGTCGCGCTCGGCGCCGCCCGCGGTCATCTGGATCTCGAGCGCCGAGTAGATCTCGGGCAGGTCGTCCCCGAACACCGCGTCGACGACGACGCCGGTCACGGACTCCACCCTGCCGATGTTCTTGCCGTTGCTCGATTCGCTTCCGTTGTTCTCAGCCATGTTCCCTTTCTAGATCAGCCGAGCGCTTCGGCTCCGCCGACGACTTCCAAGATTTCCTGCGTGATCTCGGCCTGGCGGACGCGGTTCGCCTCCAACGTCAGGTCGTCGATCATCTCCTCCGCGTTCTCGGCCGCGGAGCGCATCGCGGTCATCCGAGCTCCGAGCTCCGAGGCCGAGGATTCGAGCAGCGCCCGGTAGACCGACAGGTCCACGTACTCCTCGAACATGATCGGCAGCAGCTCCTCCGGCTCGGGCTCGTAGTCCCAGTAGGCCTTCTCGTGAGCTTCCGCGAGCTCGGGGTCGGCCGGCTCCTCGGGCTCGGGAATGCCCTCGCCGAAGACCTCGGCCTGCTGTAGCGGCAGGAGCGTCTGGCGCCGCACGTACTGGGTCAGCGGTGAGACGTAGCGGTTGTAGACGAGCTCGACCCGGTCGAGCTCCTCGTCCACGTAGGCGGCGGTGACGTCGCGGGAGATCGCGCGCGCGTCGGTGAACGCGGGCCGGTCGGTGAAGCCGACGTAGGAGTTGGCGATCTCCTCGCCGCGGAAGGTCAGGGTCGAGGTGCCGCGCCGGCCGACGACCGAGAACGAGGTCTTGACGCCGTCGCCCTGAAACTCGCGCTTCAGCCTCGTGCCCTCGCGGATGATGTTGGTGTTGAAGGCGCCGGCGAGCCCCCGGTCTCCGGTGACCAGGATGATCCCGACCCGGCTCGGGTTCTCGCGCTCCTCGAGCAGCTTGATCCGCGGGATCCCCGCGGCGGCGTCGGCGACCTG
The DNA here is from genome assembly GCA_963842795.1 of uncultured Solirubrobacterales bacterium. Lineage (GTDB taxonomy): Bacteria > Actinomycetota > Thermoleophilia > Solirubrobacterales > 70-9 > WHSW01. Next base: position 250,362 of record CAWJHV010000015.1, read on the forward strand.
CTGGGTCATCTTGCGGATCGCCTGCGCGTAGGGGCGCATGTGGTCGATGCGCTGCTCGGCGCGCCGCAGCCGCGCCGCGGCGACCATCTCCATCGCGCGCGTGATCTTGTGAATGTTCTTCACGCTCGCGATCCGGTTCTTGACTTCTTTTTGGGTGGCCATGGGGGGAGGTGCTGGTTCTGGTTGTGGTTCCTGGAGCGAGGGTCAGGCGGTGACCTTGTCGTCGGCCTCGCGCTCGGCCTCTTCGACCGTGCGCTCGGCCTTCTCGGCCTCCTTCTCGGCCTCGGCCTCCCCCTTGGCCTCCTCGTCGGTGCGCGCCGGCCGGCCGTGCTCGCCCTCGTCCTTGACGCGATCCGACTCGCCCTCCTCGAGCGGCTGGCCCTCCGCGTCGAAGTCGGGGCCGAAGTCGTCGACCATCTCGGCGACCGCCTCGCCGAGCTCCTCCTCGTCCTCGTCGGAGAGCGCACCCTCGTCGATCCGGCCCATCAGGTCCTTGTTCTCCGAGTGCAGGCGGTCGAGCATCTGCGCCAGGAACTCGTGCACGCGCTCGGTCTTGATCCGGTCCAGGTAGCCACCCGTGCCGGCGTAGATCGAGGCGACCTGGTCGGCGACGGAGAGCGGACTGCGCTCGTTCTGCTTGAGCATCTCGACGAGGCGCTCGCCGCGGGCGAGCTGGCGCTGGGTCTCGGGGTCGAGCTCGGAGCCGAACTGCGCGAACGCCTCCAGATCGCGGTACTGGGAGAGGTCCAGCTTCAGCTTGCCGGCGACCTTCCTGATCGCCTTCGTCTGCGCGTTGCCGCCCACCCGCGAGACCGAGATGCCGACGTTGATCGCCGGCCTCACGCCGGAATAGAAGAGGTCGGACTCGAGGAAGATCTGACCGTCGGTGATCGAGATCACGTTCGTGGGGATGTACGCCGAGACGTCATTTGCCTGCGTCTCGATGATCGGCAGCGCCGTCAGCGAGCCGCCGCCGAGCTCGTCGTTGAGCCGCACCGCTCGCTCGAGCAGGCGCGAGTGCAGGTAGAAGACGTCGCCGGGGTACGCCTCGCGGCCCGGCGGGCGCCGCAGCAGCAGGCTCATCTGGCGATACGCCGAGGCGTGCTTGGTCAGGTCGTCATAGACGCAGAGCGCGTCCTTGCCGTCGTACAGGAAGTGCTCGGCCATCGCGCAGCCGGCGTAGGGCGCCATGTACTTGATCGGCGCCGCCTCGTCGGCGGGCGCCGCGACGATGACCGTGTTGTCGAGCGCCCCGTGCTCGTCGAGGATCTCCGCCACCTGCACCACCGTCGCCATCCGCTGGCCGATCGCGACGTAGACGCAGATCAGGTCCTTGTCCTTGTTGTTGATGATGGTGTCGATCGCGATCGCCGACTTCCCGGTCTGCCGGTCGCCGATGATCAGCTCGCGCTGGCCGCGGCCGATCGGGATCATGCCGTCGATCGCCTTGATCCCGGTCTGCACCGGGGTATCCACCGGCTGGCGCTCGACCACGCCCGGGGCCTTGAACTCTGCCGGCCGGGTCTCGGAGGTGTTGATGTCGCCCTTGTCGTCGAGCGGGCGCCCGAGCGGGTCGACGATCCGGCCGAGCAGCTCGGTTCCGACCGGGATCTCGAGCAGGCGGTCGGTGCGCTTCACCGTGTCGCCCTCGACGATCTTGTCCCACTCACCGAAGAGCACGACGCCGACGTTGTCGGCCTCGAGGTTCAGCGCGAGTCCGGTGACGTCGTGCGGCAGGTCGAGCAGCTCGAGCGACATGCAGTTGTCGAGCCCGTGGACGCGGGCGATGCCGTCGGCGACCGAGAGCACGGTGCCGACCTCGGCCAGGTCCGCGCTGTCGGCCTCCAGCCCCTCGATCCGCTGCCTGAGGATCTTCGAAATCTCGTCGGGCTTGATCTCCACGCTGTTCAGTGCTCCTTCTTGAATCTCTTGCGGCCGGCTTCGCCGGCCTTGCGTTCCGTAGTTCTTTGAGTCTCTCGGCCGGTTTTCGCCGGCCTTACGTTCCGTACTTCTTGAATCTCTTGCGGCCGGCTTCGCCGGCCTTACGTTCCGTACTTCTTGAATCTCTTGCGGCCGGCTTCGCCGGCCTTACATGCTGCTTTCGGGGCTAAAGCCCCTCACCTCACCGAAGTCGCTTGCGCGACTTCTTTTCTTAGCTTCTCCAGCTTGCCCCGCAAGCTCGCGTCCAGAACCATGTTTCCCACCCTGAGCACGATCCCGCCGAGCACCCCGGGGTCGACCTCGGCCTCGATGTCGACCTCGCGGTCGGTCTGGCGCTCGACCTGCCTGCGGACGTCATCCACGATCTTGTCGTCGAGCTCGACCGCGCTCGTCAGCGTCACCTCGAGCCGCTTCTTCGCCGTGGCCCAGAGCTCGTCGAAACGGTCACGAATCCGGAAGATCGCCGGCATCCGGTGCTTCTCGGCGAGCAGCTCCAGGAAGTTTACGAACTCCTCGCTGGCCCCCGAGACCGCGCCCCGGATCGCGTCTCGCTTGTCGCCCGAGGAGAAGTACGGGGAGAAGAAGAAGACGCGCATGTCGTTGCTCTCGTTCATCGCGTCGGCGAACTCGTCGAGCTGCTCGTGGATCTCGTCCAGCTCGTCCTTCTCGTTCGCGACCTCGAACAGCGCGTCGGCGTAGACGCGCGCGATCTCCTCCATCAGAAGCCGGCCTCGCGAAGGGTCATCGCTCCTCGCTTGCCCCGTTGCCGGCGAGGGCGGAGAAGTCGACCTCGGCCAGGGCGTCCTCGACGAGCCGCTTCTGGTCGTCGGCGTCGAGCGTCTTGCGGGTCACCTTCTCGGTCGCGAGCACGGTCAGGTCGGCGACCTCCTTGCGGATCTGCTCGAGCGAGCGCCTGGTCTCGGTCTCGATGTCCTTCCGCGCCGCGGCGACCAGCTCCTCGCGCTTGGCCTTGCCGTCGGCCGTCGCCTCGGCGATCGCGGCCTCGGACGCCTTGCGCGAGCGGGCGACGATGTCCTCCGCCTGCTCGCGTGCCTCCTTGAGCCGCTGGCGGTACTCGGCGAGCAACTTGTCGGCCTCCTCGCGCTGCTTCTCGGAGGCCTCGATGTTCTCGCGGATCGCGTTCGCGCGCTTCTCCAGCGCATCGCCGATCCTCGGGAAGGCGAACTTCGCGAGCACGTACATCGTCACGCCGAACGCGAGCAGGGTCCAGAACATGAGCCCGAGCGAGGGCGAGACGAGGAAGCTCCCGCCGCTGTCCTCTTCCGCCGCCAGCGGCAGGACCGTTGCGATTGTGGACACCAACTCCACGGCCTACGTGAGGAAGAAGGCGATCAGGCCGAAGATGAACGTATAGAAGGCGACCGCCTCGCAGAGCGCGAAGCCGAGCCAGCGGATCGACTGGAGCTCGTCCTTCATCTCCGGCTGGCGGGCGACCGACTCGATCTCCTTGCCGAAGATGATCCCGATGCCGATCCCGGCTCCGATCGAGCCGAGCCCGGCGCCGACCCCGAGGGCGATCGCGCGCCCAGCGTCGGTTACCGGCGTCAGGTCGACGGATTCTGCAGCCTGAGCGATGGGCAGCAAGTCCATTCTTGGTTGTTCCTTTCTAGTGAGTCTCGGCGGTTGCGCCGCCGATGTAGATGGCCGTCAAGGTCGAGAAGATGAATGCCTGCAGCGTCGCCACCAGCCCGATCTCGAAGATGAAGAAGGCGAACGCGAGCGGGAAGGTGAGCACCCCGAGGGCGGCGAGCCCGAGCAGCACGGCAAGGCCGCCGGCCATGAACAGGATCAGCAGGTGGCCGGCCAGGATGTTGGCGAAAAGACGTACGGAGAGCGAGATCAGCCGGACCAGGTGCGAGATCGCCTCGATCAGGAAGATCGCGGCGCGGCCGAAGACGTTCATGTCCTCCAGGCCGGGCGGCAGCCACGACTTCAGGTAGCCGAACAGGCCCTTGGCGCGGACACCCTCGAGGTGGTAGGCGATCACCGAGATCAGCGCCAGGGCGAGTGGGATCGAGATGTTCGCCGTCGCCGCGTAGATCGCCAGCGACGGGACCTCGAGCCCGAAGATGTCGACCTTGTGCTCGGTGTTGGTCGGCAGCGGGATGTAGCCGAGCATGTTCGAGAACCAGATGAAGAAGAACAGGCCGGCGAGGTAGGGAAACCACTTGCGGGCGAGCTTCTCGTCGGGGATGTTGCCGCCGGTGATGTTGTTGCGGGTCAGGTCGTAGGCGACCTCGACCGCCATCTGGATCTTGTTGGGCTCGCGCTGCATGCGGTTGGCGATGAACAGCATCGTCCCGATCGTCAACCCGCTGGCGAGCACCAGGTAGAGCACGGCCTTGGTGATCGAGATGTCGATGCCGGCGATCGAGATCTCGATCCAGGGCTCGAGCCTGAACTCGTTCTGCGGCTGGAACTCGTCGTTCTCCCCCGCCGAGCCCACGATCACCACGAGCAGGATCGTGATCAGCAGGTAGAGGCCGAGCGCGAGGAAGACCTTGGCCTTGGTGCTCACTTGGCCTCCGGGTACAGGAACTTGCTCAGCCCCAGGGAGGCGAGGTGGGCGGTGACGAGGACGAAGCTGAGCACGGCGGCGGCGAGTCCGTCCTCGCGCTCGCCGAGCAGGCCGACGAGCAGGATCGCGAGCGCGACGAGCCAGACGCGGCTGAGGGTCGCGGCGCCGACGATCGCGAGCGCCCGCCGGCGGTCGCCGCGTGCGAGCGCCGCGGCGGAGGCACGATCTCCGCCGGCGAGGATCGCGTGCTGGACCAGCCAGGCTCCCGCGGCGACGCCGTAGCCGAGCATCGGCCAGCCGGCGGCAAGGAAGATCGGCAGCGCGAGCGCGAGCAGCGCGAGGTCCGCGTACCGGAGCAGGAAGCCCGGGCGCCCGCGTGCCGCGCTGGCATCAGAGCCTTCTAGAGCGAGCGTGGACAAGAGCAGAACCCCCGAGCCCGTCCCCGGGTTACCCGCCGCGGGCGGGCGGCACCGCAGGCGCCAACCCGCCGGAGGTAGCCCTGGCCGGTCGCGGGCCGGCCATGGTGGCGACGGCCCTCGCCGGAGGGGTCTCGGTCATCTGAGGAGTTGAAGAAGCGACCAGCCAATGCGGCCCAAAACGGTTCCCAGGACGTGACAGCCGCCCGTCCCGGAAGAGCGCCAGGACACGGCGGCGGCGCTGACTATAGAGGAAAAGTGCCCCTTGGCGGAGGGAGCTTGTAACACGCTTGTAACAGCAGCTACGGGACCTCAGCCTCGGGCGGATCGAGGACCTCGAGCTCGCCGGTGTCGGGGTCGACGGCGGGGAAGCTCCCGGTCTCCAGCTCGCGGGCGACGCCCGCGTCGACCTCTGCCTCGGCGGGCGCGGCGCCTCGGGTGCCGAAGAGCTCGCGGAACCGGGTGGTGCGCAGCTTGAGGATCTCCAGGGTGATGACTAAGTAGAAGCTGGCGGCCAGGGCGGCGACGAGGCAGACGGCGATCACCGCCGTCCACCAGGGGTCGAAGTTGCCGTGGTCGTCGGAGTACGGCACGAAGCGCAGTGCCAGCGCGAGGCCGGCCATCACCAGCGCCCAGCCGTAGAGGTAGGCGAGCGTACGGCGCTGCGAGAAGCCGATGTTGGCCATCCGGTGATGAAAGTGCCAGCGGTCGGCGCGGTAGATCGGCTGGCGGTACTTGATCCGCTTCGCGATCACGAACCCGGTGTCGAGGATCGGCACGGCGAGCACCACGAGCGGGAAGAAGAGGGCGACCACCGCGTTCGTCTTCAGCGCCCCCTGGACCGCGATCGCGCCGAGCAGGTAGCCGAGCAGGTTCGAGCCGGTGTCGCCCATGAAGCTCGAGGCCGGCGGGAAGCCGTGGCGCAGGAAGCCGAGCGCGCCTCCGGCGGTGAGCGCGGCGAGCACTCCGGCGCCCGGCCGGTCGAGCGACAGGGCGATCACCGACATGGTCGCCGCCGAGATCACGCAGACGCCGGCCGCGAGCCCGTCGACGCCGTCGATCAGGTTGATCACGTTGATCACGGCGACGATCCCGATGATCGTCACCACGTGGCCGAGGTGGACGCTGCCCACCAGCCCGATGTCGAAGAGCTCGACGCTGCGCAGGTCGACCGAGCCGAAGAACGGAAGCGTGAACGCGCTCGCGTTGACCCCGTTGAGCACCGGGATCGCGGCGGCCACCGTCTGGCCGGCCAGCTTCAGCAGCGGGTTGAGCTCGAAGACGTCGTCGAGCACGCCGACGACGACGATCACCAGCGCGCCGACGAGCAGCGCCTGGGTCTGCTCGGCCCAGGGCAGAAAGAGGATCGTCGCGACGTCGATCGCGACGAAGATCGCCAGCCCGCCGAGCTTCGGGGTCGGGTCCGTGTGCAGGCTGCGCTCGTTGGGATGGTCGACCGCCCCGATGCGCCAGGCGATCCGCTCGGCGACCGGGACGAGCAGCCAGGCGATCACCGCTGCCACGGCGAAGGCGAACAGCGCGTAGATCGTCTCGGGACGGCCGTCGACGAACATCAGCCGCGCGCTCCGCCGAGGATCGCCTCGACCAGCAGCTCGGGATCGCGGGGGTGGCGCGGGCCGGGCTCCGAGGTCCGCTTGACGAGCTCGAGGCCGGCCGGGTCGGCGAGCGGCCTCAGCAGCCCCTGGGCGATCAGCTGCTGATCGACGGCGCCCATCCTGCCGCTGAAGATCGTGTAGACGGGCGTTCCGAGGGCGACCGCCTCCCGGTTCATCGTCCCGCCGGCGCTGACCACGAGGTCCGCGCAGGCGATCAGGCTCTGGGCGTCGATCGCCCGCTCGGGAACGATCAGCGACGGATCGGCGCGGGCCCGGACCGCGGCTGCCTGGGCCTCGGTCCGGCAGATCACGACCGCGGCGCTCCCCTCGTCGGCAGCCAGCCGGTCGAGCACCGCCTCGTAGATCGGGTTGCGCGCGTGATAGGCGGAAGTCTCGGGGGGCGGGCGGACGACCGCGAGCACGCTCTCCGCCGGCACACCGAGGCCGCTCGGGACCGCGGGGTCGACGACCAGGTCGGCGAGGTAGTAGTCCTCCTTCAGCCCCGGATAGCGGAACAGCTTGCGCGTTGCCGCCCCGGCCCGGCGCATCGCCTCGACCCCGATCGCGTCCGGGACCAGCACCCGGCTCGCCGCTCGGAAGGAGAGCTGGCGCTGGAGCCCGGCGTACTCGTAGTCCTGCATCTGCGCCGAGGGGATGCGGAGCACGGTGCCCACGACCGCGAGGTCGACCGAGCCGTGCGCGAGCGCGAGGTCGAACCGCCGCCGCCGCGCCCATCCGGCGAGCTCGCGGCTGCGCCTCGCGAGCGCCAGCCCCTTGCCGGCGGTGGCGCCTCCTCCATGGCGGCCGACGATCTCGTACGCGAGCCCGAGCCGATCGAGGATGCCGATCGTCTGCCCGTACTCGCGGGTCGTGATCTCGACCTCGTGCCCGCGGGCACGCAGGCGCTCGATGATCGGCCGCAGCACAAGGGGATGAGCCGCGGCCGTGCAGTCGACCCAGATCCTCATCGGGGGCCGAAACTTACGTGCCGTCCGGCGGGTTTGCTCGGGTGGGGGGAGTCCAGAACACTCCACGGGAGGTCCACATGAGCAACAGGAGGCTGCCCTCGCCGGCGATGCTGGTCGCGATCTGCGCCCTGGTCGTCGGCCTCACCGGCTCGGCCGTCGCCCTGCAGGGCAAGAACTCGGTCAAGTCCGACGACATCGCGCCAAGTGCGGTCAAGGCCGCCGACATCCACAAGCTCGCCGTCCAGCCGACGGCGCTGAACCTGTTCAAGACCAAGGGCCTGGCCGGCCCGCTGTCGACCGCGTCCGCCTCGCCGCTCGACCTCGGCGGCCCCTCGGTCAAGGTCAAGGTCCCGCAGGGCGGGCTGGTCGCGATCTACGCCCGGGTCACCGGCCAGGTCAACGGGGGCGGCAACAACGCGGCCGCGCAGGTGCACCTGTACGAGCCGACGTTGCTTCCCAACGCTCCGTCGATCATGACGTTCAACAGCGCCGACCTGCAGACGCGCTACACGGTCCCGGGCGCGGGCGACATCGGCGGGGTCGCGAGCCCGATCCGCGCCGGATTCCTGGTGTTCTCGCCCGTGAACGCCGGTACCTACACGTTCTCGCTCCGCTACAGCAACCCGGGCAGCGGCGCGGCGACGTTCTTCAACCCCGGCATCTGGGGCGGCGCCGTCCAGTAGTTCAGGCGGCCGCCGGCGAGGCCGACAGCTGCGGGTAGAGCGGATACCGCTCCATCAGGGAGCGGGTCCGCTCGCCCAGCGCCTCGCGCTCGGCCTCGAAGCGGTCGGAGAGGGCAACGGCGATCACCTGCGCGATCTCGCGCATGTCGTCCTCCGCCAATCCGCGAGTGGTCAGCGCCGGCGTCCCGATCCGCAGCCCTGACGGGTTCATCGGCGGCCGCTCGTCGAACGGGATCGCGTTGCGGTTGACGGTGATCCCGACCTGCTCCAATCGCTGCTCGGCTGTCTTCCCGTCGAGGCCGGTCGGGCCGAGGTCGACGAGCACCAGGTGCACGTCGGTGCCGCCGGTGAGCACCTCGACCCCGTTGGCGATCAGCTCCTCGGCGAACGCCTGGGCGTTGGCGATCGTCTGCCGCTGGCGGGCGCGGAAGGGCTCCGAGGCCGCGATCCCGAGCGCCACCGCCTTGGCGGCGATGATGTGCATCAGCGGGCCGCCCTGCTGGCCGGGGAAGACCGCGCGGTCGACGTCCTTTGCGAGCTCCTCGCGGCAGAGGATCATCCCGCTGCGCGGGCCGCAGAGCGTCTTGTGGATCGTGGTCGTGGTGATGTCGGCGTGCTCGACCGGGTTCGGGTGCTCGCCGGCGGCGACGAGCCCGGCGAAGTGGGCCATGTCGACCATCAGCTTGGCCCCGACCGAGTCGGCGATCTCGCGGAACGCGGCGAAGTCGAGCTGCCGCGGGTAGGCCGACCAGCCGGCGACGATCACCTTCGGCCGGTGCTCGCTCGCGAGCCGCTCGACCTCGTCCATGTCGCAGATGTAGTCCTCGCGGCGCACGTGGTAGGCGACGACCTTGTAGAGCTTGCCGGAGACATTGAGCTTCATCCCGTGCGTGAGGTGGCCGCCGTGGTCGAGGGCCATGCCCATGATCGTGTCGCCGGGCTCGAGGATCGCCATGTAGGCGGCGTTGTTGGCCTGGGCGCCGGCGTGCGGCTGGACGTTGGCGTGCTCACCGCCGAACAGCGCCAGGGCCCGGTCGATCGCCAGCTGCTCGGCGACGTCGACCTCCTCGCAGCCGCCGTAGTAGCGGCGCCCCGGGTAGCCCTCGGCGTACTTGTTGGTGAGCACCGAGCCGGCGGCGTCGAGCACCGCCTGGGGGACGAAGTTCTCCGACGCGATCATCTCGAGCGTCGACTGCTGGCGCTCGAGCTCGCGCCGCAGGACGGTCGCGATCTCGGGGTCCACCTCGGCGAGCGGGGCCGTTTGGAAGTCCTCGGGCAGGTCGGTCAATTGAGCTCCTCGGTCGGCGGTCCAGGTTGACAGACGTTACGCGGCCGAGCCGATGGAGTAGCTCAGGGCTTGCGGACGAGCTTCAGCCGTTTCGACTTGGTCCTCGGATCGCCCCCGGTCGGGGTGTAGGTGACCTTGGCCTTGACCTTCACCTTGACCTTGTGCCCGGCCTTGGCGGCCCGCTTGAGCTTTCGCTTCGCCTTGCCTCGCGGCTTCAACTTCAGCGTGATCCGGCCGTTCGCCTCGGCCTGCTTGGCCCCGCGCTTGACCTTGCCGGTTTTCGCCAGCGCCAGCTCGCCCGGTCCGGGGACCTCGACGACGACCTTCGCGATTCCCTTCCGGCGGTTGTGCTTCACCTTCACGAACCTGAACTCGTTCGAGGGCGGCGCCAGCGCGCGCCCGAACTCGGCGATCGCGCTGGAGCTCAGTCCCGCGACGTAGACGCCGGTGTCGTCGGGGGTGATCGCGACCCCGAACGGCAGGCCGAGGCCGGGCAATGCGCGATCCGCGCCGCACAGCGTCGTCCCCGGGCCCGCGTAGCAACCGGCGGGCGTCAGGGCGCCGTCGGTCGCGCGGACCAGCTGCGCCACGGCGCCGGGCTGGGTTGTCGACGTCTGGCCGCCGCGACCGGCGACGTAGAGGTCGTGACCGTCGGCGCTGGCCGCCACCTCGACCGCTCCGCGCAGTCCCTCCATCGTCGCGCCACCGCACTCGTCCGAGCCCGCCTGCGCGACGCAGCCAAGCGGCGTCAGGGCGCCGTCCGTGCCACGCCGGAAGGCGCCCACGGCAGCGTCGGAGCCGTCGAGCGACGGCGCCGGGCTGAAGCGGAAGTTCCCGGAGGCGACGTAGACGGTGGCGCCGTCGGCGCTCACGGTGACATCGGAGGGGCCCCGCAGGCCGGCTGCGGTCTTGCCCGCGCCACACACCACCGAGCCGGTCTCCGCGACGCAGCCGGCCGGTGTCAGCGCGCCTCCCGCGCCGCGCTGGAAGGTAATCACCGCCCCGGTGCCGCCCGCCGTGGCGGGATCGGCGTCGGGAGAGCGGACGGTGACGTAGACGCTCATGCCGTCGGGGCTGATCGCCACGCCCGTCGCGCCCGCCAGGCCCGGCGTCGTGTTGGCGGCGCCGCAGACGTTGTTGCCCTGGTTGGCGATGCAGCCGAGCGGGCTCAGGGTCCCGTTGGCGGCGCGCGCGAAGCTCAGGATCGTCCCCGCGGCGGCCCCGAAGTCACCCTGGGCGGTGACGACGTAGGCGTTCGCGCCGTCCGGCGAGACCACGATGTCGGCCGGCGACGCCAGCCCGGTCACCGCGGTGCCGCAGCTGCTGGCGAACGACTTCAGACAGCCGCCGTCGGTGAGCGTGCCGTCGGCCGCACGAGTCAGAAACGCGATCGCCCCGGTGCCGACGTTCGCGAGGCTGGTCGCGTAGACCTGCGCTCCGTCCGGCGAGGCGGCGAGCGCGGAGGGCTCGGACATCAGGCCGGCGGTCGCGCTTGGGCAGAAGGTGCCCGGCGCCGCTTCGATACAGGGGAGGGTCCCGAGGCGCCCGTCGGCGCCGCGGGCGAGCGGGGTCAACGCATTGTCGCCCTCGCTGCCGCTGTACAGGGACGTCGAGCCGGGCGCCGCCAGGATCGTCGTCGGCTCGTCGATCCCGATCCCGGTCGCTGAGCATTCGTCCGGGCCTCCGCTCACCTCGATACAGCCGAGGTAGTTGAGCGTGCCGGTGGGAGGCGCGGCGGCGCTCGCGACGGACGGCACAGCGGCCCCGATCGCGAGTCCGATCAGCGCCAGATTACGCCGTGTGACCATCTTCCCCTATCCCTTCCGCCAGGCCCACACCGAGCCCGACGATTGGCCTGTCGAGACTTAGCCGCCGCGCAGGGTATCGAGTGTCGACCTCCTCGGGACTTTCGCGTCGAGGCGATAATGCGGCCGTGGCGGACGAGATCGAGGTGATCGCAGAAACGTTCCGCCTGCTCGATTCCGACACCTACGAGCAGGCGCTGGTGCTCATCCACGAGCGGTTCGTGATGGAGACGCCGGGCGAGCTCGCGAGCGAGCCGGACGTCTACCGCGGCCCGGAGGGCGTGCGACGCTGGTGGGAGTCGTTCCTCGAGGCGATGGAATCGGTGCGGGTCGTGGTCGAGGAGGTCCACCCCATCGACCACGACGCGGCGCTGGTCGAGTTCGCGATCCAGGCCCGGGGTCGCACGACCGGGATCGAGACCGAGCAGCGCGCCGTGGGGCTGGCGAGGGCGAGCGAGGGCAAGTTGGTCTCGCTGGAGTTCTTCAGCGATCTCCAGCAAGCTCGAGCCGCCGCAGGACTTCCCCCCGGCTGAGCGCGCCCTCGCGCAGGATCTCCGGCTCTCCTCCGGCCTCGATCGCAGTTACGTCCACGACGGTCGAGGGCAGCCCCGTGAGCTCGCCGCCGTCGATCGCCAGGTCGACCGCTGAGGCGATCGCCGGGTCGACCTCGGCGAAGCTCGCCGGCGGCGGGTCCCCCGCGAGGTTCGCCGAGGTCTGAAAGATCGCGCACGCGGCGCCGGTCAGCGGCCCCTCGATCAGACGCAGGCCGAGGCGCTCGGGGTCCTCCCGGCAGGCGAGCGGGTAGCGGCGCTCGGGGTTCGCGACCACCAGCGTCACCGGGCCCGGGAGCAGGGCGCCGAGCGCTTCCCGGGTGCGGGGACCGAGCGCGGCGACGATCTCGCGCATCGCCAGCGGCGAGAAGTACATGACCGCCGAGGGCTTGCCGTCGTCGCGGCCCTTGACCGTGTGGATGCGCTCGATCGCGTCGGCGCGGGTCGGGTCGCAGGCGAGCCCGTAGAGCCCGTCGGCCGGAAACAGGGCGACCCCGCCGTCGAACACGCACCGCTCGAGCGGTCCGCGCGCGTTTCTTACGTCCACCCGACGACGACCCTCTCGATGCCGGCGAGGTCCCGCCGCGACTCGACCCGCTCGAAACCGGCGCGGCGGACGAGCTCGGCGACCGCGGCTGCCTGCCCCGCGCCGAGCTCGAGCGCCACCGCCCCCGGCAGCCGCGGGGCGAGAGCCAGGTCGGCGAGCAGGACCTCGATCGCCTCGAGCCCGGTCGGGCCCGCGACCAGCGCCTCGCGCGGCTCGTGGTCGCGGATCTCGGGCGCCAGGGCGCGCCACTCGGACTCGCTCACGTACGGGAGGTTGGCGAGCACGAGGTCGAAGGCCCCGGGCTCCAGCGATCCGTAGACGAGGCGCACACGCTCACGCGCGCCGATTCGGGCCCGATTGGCCTCGGCGACCGCGAGGGCGTCGAGGGAAGTGTCGGTGGCCGTGATCGAAGCCTGCGGGAGCTCGTCGGCGAGCGCCAGCGCGACCGCGCCCGAGCCGGTGCCGACCTCGAGCACCGATCCCGGGGTGAGCTCGAGCGCGACCTCGACCAGGAGCTCGGTCTCCGGGCGCGGGATCAGCACCCGCGGATCCACCGCGAGCTCGATCCGCCGGAAGCCGCGGCTGCCGAGGATGTAGGCGACCGGCTCGCGGGCGATACGGCGGCGGACCATCGAGCCGAACGCGCGGGCCGCTCGGGCGTCGACGCCGGACTCGGGCGAGGCGGCGAGCTGCGCGCGGTCGCGCCCCGAGGCCGCGGCGAGCAGCAGCTCGGCGTCGAGCCGAGGGCTCTCCACGCCGGCGGCCGCGAGCGCGTCGGTTGCCGAGGTGAGCGCCTCGCGGGCCGTCCCCGCGACCGCCGCGCTCATCCTCCGTCGGCCGTCTGCGCCTCCAGCAGAGCCCGCTTCTCCTCGGCCGCCAGAGCGCCGGTGAACTCGCTCAGGTTCCCCGCGAGGATCTCGTCGAGGTTGTGCGCGGTGAGCGGGATGCGGTGGTCGGTGACGCGCCCCTGCGGGAAGTTGTAGGTGCGGATCTTGTAGGCGCGGTCGCCGGTCCCGACCTGGGAGCGGCGGTCGGCCGCGGTCTCCGCGCGTTGCTGCGCTAGCTCGCGCTCATACAGTCGCGCCCGCAGGACCCGCATCGCCTTCTCGCGGTTCTGAAGCTGCGACTTCTCGTCCTGCATCGAGACGACGATCCCGGTCGGCTTGTGGGTCATCCGGACAGCCGAGTCGGTCGTGTTCACCGACTGCCCGCCCGGGCCCGAGGACCGGTAGACGTCGACCTGGAGGTCCTCGGGGGCGATCTCGACCTCGACCTCCTCGGCCTCCGGCAGCACGGCAACGGTCGCCGTCGAGGTGTGGATCCGCCCCTGGGACTCGGTCTTCGGCACGCGCTGGACCCTGTGTGTCCCGCCCTCGAACTTGAACACCGAATAGGCGCCGTCGCCCGTGATCTCGAACGTGATCTCCTTGAACCCGCCGACCTCGGCCGGCGACTGAGAGAGCACCTCGGTCCTGAAGCCGCGCTCCTCGGCGTAGCGGGCGAGCATCTTGTAGAGGTCGCCCGCGAACAGCGCCGCCTCGTCCCCGCCGGCGCCGCCGCGGATCTCGACGATCACGTTCTTGTCGTCGTTGGGATCGCGCTCGACCATCGCCAGCCGGATCTCGTCCTCGAGCTCGCCCATCGCCTCGGGCGCCTCGTCGACCAGGCGCCGGAGCTCCTCGTCGTCGCCGTCCTCGGCGAGCAGCTCCTCGGCGCCCTCGAGATCGCCCTGCAGCCGGCGCCAGCGCGCGACCAGCTCGTGCGCCGGCTCGAGCTCGTGGTAGGCCCGCCCGACCTCGGCGTAGCGCTCGCGATCGGAGATCACCTCCGGGTCCGACATCTGGCGCTGGAGCTCGGCGAACCGCTCCTCGACCTGCTCGGCCAACTTCTCGATCATTCACCCAGTTTGACGCCCCGGCGTGCGGTTCCGCGTGTTAGAACATGCGCATGACTCGAACCCGCGTAGCCATCGCCGCCCTCGCAGGGCTGCTGGTCGCGGCGGTGGCGGGGCTCCCGGGCGCCCACGCGGCGCCCTCCTGCTTCGGGCAGGCGGCGACGCTGGTCGACGGGCCGGGCTCCAACCGGATCCAGGGCAGCCAGGGCCCCGACGTGATCTTCGCCGGCGCCGGCAACGACACGGTGGCCGCCGGCGGCGGGGCCGACCTCGTCTGCGGCGGCGAAGGCAACGACACCATGGACGCGGGCAAGGGCGACGACCAGATGGACGGCGGCGACGGCGACGACGAGCTGCACGGCTTCAACGGCGACGATCGCGTCATCGGGGGGCCGGGCGGCGACTTCCTCGACGGCCGCCGCGGGCGCGAGGACCTGCTGCTCGCCGGCTCCGGCGACGATCGCCTGATCGGCGGCACCCTGCTCAAGGGCGGGGGCGGCAACGACCACCTCAACAGCGCCGGCTACCGGCGCGAGACCACCTCCGACCAGATGGAGGGGGGCTCCGGCGACGACCGCCTCAAGGGCGACAACCAGAGCGGGCCCGGGGAGCGCATGGACGGCGGCCCGGGATCCGACGAGCTCAACGGCGACGACGGCGACGACAAGATCGCGGGCGGCGACGGTCCCGACGAGCTCCGCGGCGACGCCGGTGACGACTCGCTCGACGGCGGCCCCGGTACCGACAGTTGCGACCAGGGCTCGGGCTCCGGCCCCTCGAGCGGCTGCGAGAGCTAGCTGTAGTTCCTCACCACGTTGTTCATCCGGGCCTCCTTGGAGGCTGGGGGTGCTTAAGCCACCCAGTCCCAAGGAGGACACCGAATGAAGCTCCACGCTAACGCCCGCACCTGCCCGAATAGCCGCAGGCTGATCGTTCACAGAGTCGAAGAGGAAGGCTGGTCGCTGGCGGCGGCGGCCGACGCCGCCGGCGTCAGCGACCAACGGCCAACAAGTGGCTCAGCCGCTTCCAAGCGGAGGGCGAGATCGGCCTCCGCGACCGCTCCTCACGGCCGGCCAGCTCGCCCAACCGCACGCCGGCCGAGCGCGTGAAGGCGATCGAGGCTTTGCGACGGCTGCGGATGACCGCCGATGAGATCGCCGAGTGCCTGGGGATGGCGCTCTCGACCGTCTCGCGTTGGCTCCAGCGCATCGGCCTCGGCAAGCGCTCGCGCCTCGAGGCACCCGAGCCGCCCAACCGCTACGAGCGAAAGCTCCCGGGAGAGCTGATCCACGTCGACGTCAAGCGGCTCGCACGGATCAGCAAGAAGGGCGCAGGACATCGAGTCCTTGGCCACCGCCGCAGCCAGTTCAAGGTCGGTCCCAAGCGCCGGGGTGCGACCGGCTGGGAGTTCGTCCACGTCTGCGTCGACGACGCCACCAGGACCAACGGCAAGGCCGAGCGCTTCATCCAGACGCTTCAGAACCGCTGGGCCTATGGAGCCCTTTACGGCAGCTCGGCCGAGCGCACCGCAGCCCTACCAGGCTGGCTCGCCTACTACAACTTCAAACGACGTCATGGCTCCCTAGCCAAGAAGGCGCCCGCAGCTCGGCTCGCCGAGCTGGAACAACGTCATGGGTAGCTACACCTAGCCGCCTCGCCGCGCGCTCGGTAGCCGCCGCGGCGCGCGATTTGCGCGTTGCGCACCGGCTCGATTTCGTCACGCATCGAGCACACAGCGCGTGCCCTCGGCGATCACGATCGGAGCAGTGTGCCTCCCCAGGGGAGCCTCCCGGACCTGTCGCGAAATCCGGGAGGCCCTCGAGGACCTACACCGATCGCCTTGCAAAGACCACCACATCACCGTCAGCCGCCACGACATCACCGGGCCGAGTCGGCCGGGCCTCGGCCGATCCGCGAGGTGGCCGTCACCGAGTTGCGGCGGCAGACGGCGGCTGTGCTCGAGAGGACGAACGGCGGCGAGATCGCGGTAATCACCCAGGACGGCCGGCCGGTGGTGGAACGGCCATGGGATCCACGGCCCGTATGGCCGGCGCCGGCGCAGCTAGGCGACGATCTCGATTTCGCCCGCCTCGCGGGCGGCCTGCTCGGGGTTCTCGACCGCGAGCACGGCCTCGAGCGCTGCGATCGCGACCGCGAGCTGCTCGCGGTCGGGCTCGCGGGTCGTCAGGTACTGCAGCATCAGGCCCGGCCACATCAGCGCCCTGACCCAGCGCTTGCGCCGGTTCCTGCCGGCCCACTTGATCACCTCGTAGGAGAGCCCGGCGATCAGCGGGATGCCGAGGATCCGCGAGAGCACGAGCCAGTACCACTCGGGCAACCCGATCGGGGCGAAGACGAAGATCGCGAGGACCATGACGATGAGCAGGAAGCTGGTCCCGCAGCGCGGGTGCAGGCGCGAGTAGAGCTCCGCCCGGGCCGGGATGAGCCGGTCGCCGGCCTCGAAGCAGGAGATCGTCTTGTGCTCGGCGCCGTGGTACTCGAACACGCGCCGCAGGTCCGGGAGGCGGCTGATCAGCGCGATGTAGCCGATGAAGATCGCCGTCCGCA
This sequence comes from uncultured Solirubrobacterales bacterium, assembly GCA_963842795.1. Lineage (GTDB taxonomy): Bacteria > Actinomycetota > Thermoleophilia > Solirubrobacterales > 70-9 > WHSW01. Next base: position 267,178 of record CAWJHV010000015.1, read on the forward strand.
GGATGCCCTCGACGAGCCAGAACAGGAACGCCGACCCGAGCTGGTCCTTGATCAGGCTCGTGGCGCCGACGGGGACGACGAAGAAGAGCCCGATGGCGAGCGCCATCGAGAACACGATCGTCAGCCCCCACGTGAACCCGCCGATCGCCTGCGGCTCCTCGCCCTCTTCGTCGACCAGCTGGGCGTTGGCCGAGATCGCCAGCGCCCGGAAGCCGATCTTCAGCGACTCCGCGAGCGCAACCACGCCGCGGATCACCGGCAGCCGCAGGAGCCGGTGGCGCTTGGCCCACGAAACCAGGGGCTCGGAGGTGACCTCGATCTCGCCGAGCTCGCCCTCCGGGGCGTCCTCGGGGACGGGCGTGCGGACCGCCACCGCCCAGGTCGAGACGCCGCGCATCATCACGCCCTCGAGCACCGCCTGGCCGCCCACCGGGGCGTCCTTGGAGGCGACCGGCATGCCGTCGGGCATGCGGGTCACGTCGATGCTCGGGCCGCCGTCCGCGCTCATCGGCCGGGCGCGGTTCAGCCTTGCTTGCTGCGCGCGGCCCTGCGCTTGAACCGCTCGACCCGCCCGCCGGTGTCGACGAGCTTCTGCTTGCCGGTGTAGAACGGATGGCAGGCAGAGCAGATCTCCACGTGCATCTCAGGCTTGGTCGAGCGCGTGTAGAACTCGTTCCCGCACGAGCAGCGCACGTGCGAGAGCACGTAATCGGGGTGGATCCCGGTCTTCATGGCATCAATTCTAGCGTCGCGGTCGCAGCCCCTCGACCAGCCCGGCGAGGGTCTCGCCGGCCTGCGCCCGGGCGGCGACGGGATCCTCGGCGCGGGCGACGAACATCGCCACCTCGTCGAGAGCGCCGAGCAGCGCGTGCGCCAAGGGCTGCAGCGGCTGGTCGCGGATCTCGCCCTGCTGCATGCCGACCGCGAGCAGCCCTTCGATCAGCCCGAGGCCGTAGCGGGCGCCGATCTCGCGCCACCGCTCCCAGCCGAGCACCGCGGGCGCGTCGAGCAGGACGATCTGCTGGACCTCCGGCTCGAGGCAGTGGTCGAGGAACATCTCGGCCCCGGCCTCGAGCGTCTCCAGGGCCCCCGCTCCCGGCGTGACCGAGTCGCCGAGCCGGGCGGCGATCTCTTCCTCCATCTGCTCGTAGACGGCCGCGAGCAGCTCCCGCTTGCCGTCGAAGTGGTGGTAGAGAGCGCCTCGCGTGACCCCGGCGGAGCGCACGATCTCCTCGGTGCCGACGGCGGCGTAGCCACGCTCGGCGAACAGCCGCCGAGCCGCGTCGAGGAGGGCGGCCCGGGTCGTCTCCGACCGCTCCGCCTGGGTTCTACTTGACATTCATACAGCCTGTATGTTAAAACGTACTGGCTGTATGTTACCCCCGAGATCGGAGAGCGAATGACCACCAGCGCAGCGCCCGCGGCGATCGAGACCCTGATCGACGAGTACGTCGCCGCCTGGGAGGCGCGCGACGCCGACCGGATCGCCGCCTACCACGCCGAGGACGGGGTCTTCCACCTCCACTCCGCCGCCGAGCCGGTGCGCGGGCGCGATGCGATCCGCGAGACCTTCGCCGGGCTGCTCGCCGTCTTCCCGGATCTCACCTTCGTCGAGCAGGAGCTCCACTCCGGCGACTGGGGCTGGGTCGTGCGGTGGACGATGAGCGGCACGGCGGCGCAGCCATATCCGGCCGGGAGCAGGGTCGCCGAGCCCGGCTCGCGATTCGAGATCGACGCGCTCGACGTGATCACGGTCGCCGACGGCGAGCTGACCGCCAAGCACACGTACCTCGACTGGCAGGCGGCGCTCGACCAGCTCGGCTTGTCATGACGACTGCCGTCGAGACCCGGACCGCGGCCGAGTGGGTCGAGGGGTTCGCCGACGGCTGGCGCGCGCCGACCGACGCCGACAGCTTCTGCGACCACTTCGCGCCCTACCTCTCCGACCGGATCCGCCTCGTCCAGCCTCAGATGCACGAGGTGGTCGGGAAGGAGGCCTTCCGTGAGCAGTTCGCGCGGCCGCTCTTCGACCTGCTCGCGGAGATCCGCGGCACGGTGGGATCCTGGGCCTCGACGCCCGACGCCGACGGCGAGGTGGTCCTGATCGAGCTCACGATCCGCGCCAAGGTCGGCGGCCGGCCGGTCGCCCTCCACACCGTCGACAAGGTCACGTTGCGTGACGGCGTCGCGGTGGAGCGGATCGCGACCTTCGATCCGCTCGAAGTGCTCGGCGCTGTGGCCCTCAGCCCGACCGCGTGGCCGACCTTCGTCCGCGCGAGGTTGCGCCGATGAGAAGCGCGGTCACCCTCGACCAGGGCACCGTCGCGTACTCGGAGACGGGCCCGCAGGACGCCCCCGCGATCGTCTTCGTCCACGGGGCGTTCGTCGACGGGAGCCTGTGGCGCAAGGTCGTGCCCCTGCTCGGCGGCAGCTACCGATGTGTGGTGCCCGACCTCCCCCTCGGCTCGCACCGCACGCCGATGCAGCCCGACGCGGACCTCTCCCCTCCCGGCCTCGCGAAGCTGATCGCCGATTTCGTCGAGGCGGTCGGGCTCGAGGACGTCACGCTCGTCGCCAACGACACGGGCGGCGCGCTCTCCCAGCTCGTCGTCGTCAACCACCCGGACCGGGTCGGCCGCCTCGTGCTCACGCCCTGCGACGCCTACGAGAACTTCCTCCCGCCGGCTTTCCGCTACCTCCAGCTGCTCGCGCGCGTGCCCGGCGGCGTCGGCGCGGTCGCCCAGTCGATGCGGATCCCGGCCGTGCGCCGGACCCCGCTCGCGTTCGGCTGGCTGTCCAAGCGCCGGATCCCGGCCGACGTGCTCGCCAAGTGGACCGAGCCGATCACCCGCGACGCCGGTATCCGCCGCGACGCGAAGGCGGTCCTGCGCGGCATCTCGAACCGCTACACGCTCGAGGCCGCCACGCGGCTACGCGAGTTCGACGGCCCGACGATGCTCGCCTGGGCGACCGAGGACCGCTTCTTCAAGCCGAAGTTCGCCGAGCGGCTTGCCGCCGACATCCCCGGCTCACGCCTCGAGTGGATCGAGGACGCCCGCACCTTCGTCTCCGAGGACCAGCCCGAGCGGCTCGCCGAGCTGATCGGCGAGTTCGCGCCGGCGCCGGCTCAGGCGCCGTAGAAGAACTTCAGCCGCTGGCCGCCGTTCTTCGGGCGCTTGCACTTGATCTTCAGGTCCTCGGGGCCGAGCTGCTTCTCGCGACAGGTCCAGTTGTGAAACGGCGGGTCGTAGGCGGCGCTGACATAGATGTCGGCCAGGTTGCGCGCCGCGCGGCAGGAGACGTTGTCGGCCTTCAGGTTCGTCCAGGGGGCGCCCATCGCGCTCTCCTGGTCGCCGCACGCACGCTCATAGCCGCCTCCCGCCGCGGCCGGGCCGGCCGGGATCGCGAGGAGTGCGGCGGCGGCGAGCGGCAGGAGGAGCTTCTTCATCCGGGCCAGCCTATCCCGGTTCCGGGCCCGAGCCCGGCGCCGCCCGCAGCCCCCACGGCGGCGTCGCGAGCTCGACCGTGCCGCCGGCGACGACCCGGAGCACGCCCGCCATGTGCTCGCCGATCCCGGCCTCGGGGATCTCGACCTCGGCCACGATCGTGCCCGCCTCGCGCGAGATCACGTTCGCCGGGCCGAGGGAGGCGAGCACGTCCTGCATCTGGTCGTTGGTCGCCAGCAGCAGCGCGGTGAAGGTCTCGACGCCCTCCTCCCGGGCGCGCTCGGCGAGCAGCTGGCAGAGCGCCGTCCCGAGCCCGCGCCCGTGCCACTCGTCGATCACGGTCACGGCCGCCTCGGCCTTGAGCGAGTCGTCGAGGCGGACGAAGCGGGCGACCCCCACCCCCTCGCCGGTGGCGTTGACGGCGATCAACGCCTCGTGGGCGTGGTGGTCGACCTCGGTCAGATAGCGCAGCTGCGCCTCGGAGAGCTCGGCGACCGAGGTCATGAAGCGCTGGTAGCGCGAGCGCTCGCTGAGCCGCTCGAACGCCGACCGGAGCGCCGCCTTGTCGTCCGGCTCGATCGGGCGCACGACGACCTCGGAGTCGTCGCGCAGCCTGAGCCTGGTCGGGGGCGCGGTCAGACCTCTTGGTAGAGCGGCCCGTCGCCGCCCTCGGGCATCGTCAGCCGCCCGCCTTTGGCGTTGATCGCCCCGCACTGGACGCAGTTCGAGGCGGTCACGTGCACGTCGACCTGGTCGGCGCCGCCGGCGAGCTGGTCCTCGGGGATCTCGTAGACCTGCGCCGGGCACAGGTTGACCCAGGTCTTCGCCAGCTCGCGCGGAACGTGGCTCTGGACCTTGACGTGGTTGGGGGCGTCGTCGCGGGTCGCGTTGCCGGAGAGGAAGACCGAGTCGAGCTTGTTGAAGGTGAGCTCGTTGTCGGGCTTCGGGTAGTGCTTCGACGCGCCACCGTCGGTCATCGCGATCTCGGTGTCGGGCTCGTACTTCCACTTGCCGCCGGGGAAGAGACCCTTGGTGATCGTCATCGCGCTGGCCACCGCGCCGCCGAGGAAGAACCCGTGCGAGAACGGCTGGCGCATGTTGCGCGACTCGAACAGGTCGTTCTCGATCTGCGACTTGCGGACCCGCTCGTCGTAGGAGTCGAGATTGACCGAGTCGGCCTTCAGCGCCGCGAAGATCGCGTCGGCGGCGTACATGCCCGCGTACATCGCGTAGTGGATCCCCTTCAGGGTCGGGATGTTGACCATGTTCGCCCCGTCCCCGGCGATCGCCATCCCGGGGACGGAGAGGCTGCGGGGCATCGAGAAGTAGCCACCGGAGGGGATCGTCTTCGCCCCCCAGGCGACCCGCTTGCCCCCGGTGAGCATCTTCTTGATGAACGGGTGCGTCTTCATCTCCTGGAGCAGGTCGTGGCAGGAGAGGGTCGAGTCGGTGTAGTCGAGCCCGATCACCAGCCCGATGCAGAGCTTGTCCTCGCCCATCGGGTAGATGAAGCTGCCGCCGAACTCGTTCCACTTGGCGCGCTTTCGCAGCGGCCAGCCCATCGTGTGGATCACCCGGTCGAGCGGCTTCTCCACCTCCCAGACCTCCTTCACGCCGATCTCCCAGCGGGTCGGGAGCGAGCCGTGGAGATCGAAGTACCCGAGCGCCGCCTGGGTCAGGTGTCCCAGGGTGCCCTCGGCGAGCACGGTCGTCCTCGCGACCACGTCGGAGCCGGGCTCGAAGTTGCCCAGCGGCTCGCCGTCCTTGCCCCGGCCCCGGTCGCCGGAGCGGATCCCGCGCACGATCCGGTCTGAGACCAGGAGCTTGTCGGCGACCGTCTCGGTGAGGATGTAGGCGCCCTTCTCCTCCGCCTGGTCGGCGAGGAAGCGGGAGAGCTTCGAGACCGAGATCACGTAGTTGCCGTGATTGCGGAAGTTCGGCGGCATCGGCTTCAGCGGCAGCGCCGCCTTCTTGGTCAGCAGGTAGACCGCGTCCTTGGTCACCTCCTGGTAGGCGAACGGCCAGTCGGAGGGATCGAGGTCGGGGAACAGCTCCCGCATCGCCTCCGGCTTCATGTTCGCGCCGCTGAGCGCGTGCGCGCCGCAGACCTTGCCCTTCTCGATCACGGCCACCGGCACCTCGCCGAGCTTCTCCATCAGCTCGGGCTCGTCGGCGAGCAGATCGAGGAGCCGGTTCGCGCACGCGAGCCCGGCCGGGCCGCCGCCGACGATCGCGACGCCGACCTCGATCCGCTCGTCCTCGGGATCGGTGGGCTCGGCGATCAGCTCCCGCTCGTCGAACGGGGGCGGGTACTCGCTTGGCTCTACGGCGGGCATCTGCTCGCGCGGCGAGGGCTAGGAGCCCTTCTTCGCCTTCACCGCCTCGGTCAGCTTGGGCATGATCTTGTGCAGGTCGCCGACCACGCCGAGGTCGGCGAACTCGAAGATCGGCGCGTTCGGGTCCTTGTTGATCGCGAGGATGTTCTCCGAGCTCTGCATCCCGACCTTGTGCTGGATCGCGCCCGAGATCCCCGCCGCGAGGTAGAGCTTCGGGGCGACCGTCTTGCCCGTCTGGCCGATCTGCGCCGCGTAGGGGTACCAGCCGGCGTCGACCACCGCGCGTGTCGCGGCGACGGCGCCGCCGAGCGCGTCGGCGAGGTCCTCGGCGAGCTTGAAGTTGTCCTTCTCGCCCAGCCCGCGGCCGCCGCCGACGAGGATGTCGGCGTCCTCGATGTTGACGTCGGCGCCGCGCTGCTCGCCGCGCTGGCGCATGCGCGCCTTGGTCGACCACTCCGAGAGCTCGACTTCGACGTCGACGACCTCGGCGGGGCCGCCGGAGCCGTCGTTCTCCGAGAACGCGTTCAGGCGGCTGATGATGATCCCCGGCTCGCCGACGTAGCCGACGTCGACGATCGCCGAGTCCTGGAGCACCGGACGCTCGGCGACGAGCTTGCCGTCGGCGACCTTGACCGCGGTCACCTCCATCGTCACCCCGGCGTTCAGGCGCGCGGTGAGCCCGGCGCCGATCTCGAAGCCGAGCAGGCCGCCACCGAAGAGGGCGTAGGAAAAGCCCTCGTCGCCGATCACCTTCGCCATCACGTCGACGATCGGCTGAGCGAGCCCCTCCGGCGCCGACTTGGCGCGGAAGACGCGCTTCGCGCCATGGGCGCCGAGGCCGGCGGCCGCATCGTCGGAGACCTCGCCGACGACCACCGCGGCCGCCTCGGTCCCGAGCTCGCCGGCCAGCTTCGCGGCCTCGGAGATCGCCCCGAGCGAGTTCTTGTTGAAGTTGCCCTCGTCGTCGTGAAGGGCGTAAACGAGAATCCCACCTGCCATCAGATCAGCTTCCTTTCGTCCATCCAGGCGACGATCTTCTCGACCGTCTCGTTGGTGTCCTCGTCCTCGATGATCTCGCCGGCCTGCTTGGGCGGCGGCGGGTTGATCTCGAGCACCTGCGTCTTGGAGCCGCCCTCGCCGACCTGGTCGGCCTCGATGCCGACGTCGCCGGTGGCCTTCGAGTCGAGCGGCTTCTTCTTCGCCCCCATGATCGCCTTCAGCGACGGGTAGCGGGGCTCGTTGATCGCATCGCCGACCGAGATCACGGCCGGCAGGTCGACCTCGACCGTGTCGTAGCCGTACTCGGCCTGGCGCTCGCAGACGAGGGCGCCGTCCTCGACGTCGATCTTGATCACCTGGGTCAGCGACGGCATCTTCAGATGGTCGGCGACCACGGCGCCGATCGTGTAGCACTCGCCGTCATCGGACTGCTGGCCGAGCAGGACCAGGTCGGGCTGCTCGGACTCGAGCACCTTGGCGAGCGCGTAGCCGGTCGCGCAGACGTCGGAGCCCTCGAGCGCGGCGTCGGTGAGGTGCACCGAGCGATCGGCGCCGAGCGCGACCGCCTTGTGCAGGGCGCGGACGGCGGTCTCGGGGCCCATGGTCACGGCGACGATCTCGTCGACGTCGACCGCGCCGCCTTCGCGGATCTGCATCGCGGCCTCGATGCCATGGGTGTCGAACGGGTTGAGGTTCTTCTCACCGGAGCGGTCGAGCCGCTTGGTGCCCGGATCGATCCGCTTCGCAACGGCGGCGTCCGGGACCTCCTTGACAAGACAGCAGATCTTCAAGTCGAGGTCCTCCTTTAGGGGACAGAGCGGCGCCATGTTAGCGCGTGTAGGGCTATTGACTGACTAGTCAATCGCCAGGGAGGATCGGGGCGGCCGGCGCCCGAATGGGGCCCGCCACCGACGCTCGCATCGTTCCCGGCCGCGGGCGGCTGGAAAAGGGGGATAATCGAATCAGGGTGAGGGGAGGCATCAGCCTGGGCTCGACGCTGGGCGCGCGACTCGCGCGCGAAGACGCGGCACGCTTCGTCGGGCGAGAGGCCGAGCTCGAGGCCCTCGAGGGACTGCTGTCGGCCGAGCCCATCAGCGTCGTGCTGGTGCACGGGCCCGGAGGTATCGGCAAGAGCGCGATCCTGCGAGAGCTGGCGCGGCGGGCGCCGCGGTGGGGCCTGACCCCGGTCTGGATCGAGGGTCGCGACCTCACCCCCGATCCCGACGCCCTCGAGGACGCGTTCGCGCCGGCCCGCGAGCTCGAGCGTCCGTTCGTGGTCCTGGACAGCTACGAGCGCATCTCCGGCGTCAACGGATATCTCCGGCGCGCGCTGCTTCCGTCCCTGCCCGAGGGCAGCCTCGTCGTGGTCGCGAGCCGCCAGCCGCCCGAGGACGCCTGGCTCCAGGGAGGCTGGGAGCGGGTCACGGTCGAGTTCAAGGTCGGGGCCATCGCCGATGCGGACGGCCGCGAGATCCTCGGAGCTCACAGCGTGCTCGACGAGCGCTCGATCTCCGAGCTGCTCGCCTGGGCACAGGGATCGCCGCTCGCGCTCACCCTGGCCGCGGACGTGATCCGGTCGAATCCCGGCTGGCGGCCGGAGAGCAGCATTGACAACGAGCAGCTCGTCGAGGGGGTGATCCGGCGGCTTGCGGGGGCGGAGATCAGCGGTACCCACTGGAGCACCCTGGCGACCGCCTCGATCGCGCGCTGTGTGACCGTGCCGCTGCTCGCCGACGTGCTGCCGGACCGCCGCGCCGAGCAGGAGCTGGAGTGGCTTCGGGGCTGCAGCTTCAGCGAGCAGCTCGGCGAGGGCATCGCTCTCCACCACCTGGTCCGCGAAGCTCTCTACGCCGATCTCCGCCGCCACGACCCCGAGCGCGAGCGAGCGCTGCGCCGGAGGGTCGCCGACCACCTCTACGGACGCGCCGCCGCCGGCGACCTGCTGCTGGCGATCGACCTCGCGCACCTGATCGAGAATCCCGCCATCCGCTGGGGATACTCCTCGGAGGCGCACCGCGACTACCACCTCGACGATGTCCGGGCCGGCGACACCGAGGCGCTCGACGACGCCCTGCGGGGAACACGCCACGAGGCGCTCTGGCTCGGCAGCCGGGAGTTCTTCGAGCTGGCCCCGGAGCACGTGAGCGTCGTCCGCGACCAGCTCGAGCGCCCCTGCGGCTACGCCGTGGCGATGACCCCGGCCACGGCCCCCGAGCTGGCCGAAGACGACGAGGTGGTCGGGCCGCGGCTCGAGCACGCCCGCCGGCTCGGGAACGAGGGCGCGGTGGTCGTCTACCGCGACCTGGTCGACCTGACCGGCGACGGCAGCCCGCATGTCATCGGCATGCTCGGCCTCGCGGGGATGCTGCGCGCGCCGCTGGCGAACCCGCGCTACGCCTACCTCATCATCAACCCTCGACTTCCCGGAGCGCGCGAGTTCGCCCGCGCCCTGCGCGCCGAGCACGTCCAGGAGCTGGACATCGAGCACGGCGGGGTCCGGCTCGAATGCCATCTGCTCGATCACGGCCCGGGCGGAATGCTCGCCGACGAGCGCGCGGTGATCTACCGCGAGCTCGGCCTCCCGCCGCCGCCGCGCGAGGAGGCGAGCGCGTCGGTGACCGCGGAGGCCGTCCGCGAGGCGCTGCGGAACCTGCGCACCCCACATCTCCTGGCTCGAAGCGCGCTCGCAAAGGGCCAGAACGACGAGCAGCGCTCAGCCCACGTGCGCCGGCTACTCGGCGACGCGGCCGACAACGCCTTCGGCGAGACCCCGGGCGAGCGCCTGATGCAGCGGGTCCTGGTGCGCGGCTATCTCGACCCGGCCCCAAGCCACGAGCTCGCGGCAGACGAGCTCTCGCTGAGCCGCTCGACCTACTTCCGCCGCCTCAAGCACGCCGCGGAGCGGGTGGCCAGCTACCTGTCCTCGCAGGCGGGTGAGTAGGGCTCCGGGACCAGATCGGGACCGGGCCGGCACTGACTTCGGGTCCGTGAGCGCCTAGCGTCGCGAGCCGTGCAAACGGGGCCGGGGCCGGGGGGTCCGCTCCTCAAGACGAAAGGGAGCTCACAATGCTGACCAGCCGGATCACCCCGGCTCATCTGGTCGCAGTCATCGCGCTCGTACTCGCCCTCGCGGGCACCGCGATCGCGCTGCCGGGAAAGAACTCGGTCGACCGCAACGACCTTGCCAAGAACTCGGTGCGGTCGAAGCAGGTGAAGAAGGACTCGCTCAAGGGCAGCGACATCGACGAGGGCTCGCTGACGATCCCCGAGTCGGCGGCGCCGCCGGCGCCGAGCGAGGTGATCTGGATCAAGGTCGACCAGTCGGCCTCGGGGCCGAGCATCGCGGCAGCGAGCGATCCGGGATTCTCGGTCGCGGAGGAGGGCCCGGGATTCGGATTGACGCGGATCACCGCTCCGCAGCCGGTCGCGGCGTGCGGTGCGACCGTGAGCCCGGTGCTGCAGACCAGCCTCAACCCGGACACGGCCAGTCCGAGCGGGCTCCTGAGCGAGGTCGCCCTGTTCGAGAACTTCCCGAACATCCTCGAGATCGCGACCGGGACCGACGACGGTGGCGGGGTCAACGCGGACTACACGGTCGTGATCTACTGCTGAGACACCTGCGCCTCGGTCCTGAGACCCGATCGGGACCAGGTTGGTATTGCGCGGGCCGGGGTGAGCGCACAGACTGAGCGCCGGGGGATCGCGTTCCACATCGGCCAGCGACGACGCCGCTTGCGCTCGCGCTCGGCTGGCCGAGCGGGCGCGGCCATGTGAGCAACGGGATGGGAGTGATGGGATGACGACCGCTGGGCGGACGTTCAACTTGCAGGCGGCGATCGCGCTCCTTCACCCCGACCGACGGCTTTGCCGGCACCAGCGCCAAGAAGGTCCGGCTGATTCGAAACCCGTCCGACTGAAGGAGGTCGAAGCGTGAACAGGATGACGATGGCGAGGCGCATGCGCCGCTGCCTGCAGGTGGCGCTGGCGGCGGGAGCGATGCTCTCGATCCTTGCGCCGAGCGCGGGTGCTGCGCCCTGGACCCAGGTGACGACCCCCAGCCCGACCAACCTCGACCAGGTCGGCGTCGTGCGCACGCCGGACGGAATTGCCCACCTCCTCTGGCTCGACCAGCCGAGCACGAGCGCTCCGGAGACGCTGATGCACTCGGCCTTCGACCAGGCGGGAAATCCGATCCCCGGCGCAACCGTCCCCGTGGTGTCGAACTGGAATGGGATCAACGAGAGCGTCGAGGTCGTCTACGTGCCTGCGGGTGCCGGCTCCCTGGTGGCGATCTGGAGCGGATTTCGCACCCTCGATCCGGGCGAGGAGTTCAACGGGGAGCTGATCGGCAGCGTCGGTACCGTCGACGGGAAGACCTGGGGACCGCCGCTGGCGCTCTCGGAAAGCGAGGTCGCCTATGTCGCCTCGGGGATCGGCGCCGATGCCGACCCGCGCGCGGGTCAGTCGGTGGTCGCCGGCGCATGGGGCGACAGCGCCCCAGGCAACAACGGCTACAGCTTCGGTGCTGCCTTCCCGAACCCGAATCTCAGCCCGGTGAGCATTCTCGTCAATCCGGAGGTCGCGATCGACGCCGCGAGCGGGACCGCGGTCGGCGCCTGGCAGTCGCTCGCGGCCGGCAACCAGGGGATATTCGCCTCACCGCTCGGCCCGAGCGCGCCGCTCGCCGCACCGCTCCTGGCCCCGGGCTCGGCGTCCGGCGGCTCTCTCCGCCTCCAGAGCCAGCGCACGGCGATCACCGCGCTGCAGGGGGCGCCGGGCATCTACCTCGCTTACGGCAGGGGATACCCGAGCACCTTTCAGATCCGCCTCTGGCGGATGGGCGCCGCACAGGCAACGGCGCTGCTGAACGGGAAGAAGAAGAACCACCGCAAGAGGAAGCTGGGGAAGTTCGCCCGCGACGCCGAGGCGATCGGGATCGCGAAGGCTGACGGCGGGCGGTTGTGGATCTTCTGGGAGCGCCACGGCCGCCTCTACGCGGTGCGCACGAACCCGGCGGCGATCAAGGCGAAGAGGCTGGCCAGCGTGAAGCCGCCCAAGGGGACCGACGTGACGTGGCGGCTGACCGGCGAGGGGTCGGCGGGACCGCTCGACCTCTTCGCCCAGATCGAGCGCGATGGCGAGACCGCGACCTGGCACACCCAGGTCCTCCCCAGCCAGCTGAAGAAGCACCCGAAATGAGCGGACGCTCGACCGAATCGAAGGGATGGATGCAATGAGACGGATCACGCCAGCTCTCCGATGGCGCGGTGGCGATCCCGGCCGGCAATGTGCTGGCGAAGAGCGTCTCCTGCGGGCCCGGGCAGCAGCTGCTCTCGGGGTGGTGGCGAGTATCTGACCGGCGACGGCCAGGTGGTCCTCGTGAGCTCTTACCCGGACACGGCCAACTCCTGGAACGTGAGGGCGTACAACTAGAGCGGCCTCGCCAGGACGGTGAGGATCTGGGTCCTCTGCCTGGAGGCGTAACCGATCAGTCACTCGGTTTGCGATGCGGGCGGCGGCCGAACTCCAGCCGGACGCTGCCCGCGGCGAGCCCCGCGACCGACGCCTCCAGCCGCCCCGTCGCGGCGCCGTACGACCAGCCGCGCAGCTCGCGCGTCCTGCCTCCGGTCGTGAGGGTCACCTCGCGTGGCCGGTCGACGCCCACGAACCGCAACAGGTAGCGGCGCCTTTGGCGCATGCCCGGGAAGTGCCCGTGCGCACGTCCGATCGTCAGCGTCGCGGTGTCCTGGTTCCAGCCCAGGCGCGTGCGCGCGAACTGACTGCGGCGGTAACCGAACCCGTCCCCGGCGTCCTCGTAGAGGGAATAGGACCCGTCGGCCCCGGCGTAGACGTCGATTGCCAGCGGATCCGCCTGACCGCCGCGAACCTTCGGGTCCGGCTGGCGGGGGACGATCGCTCCCGTCCGCGCGAAGACCGGCATCAGGTCGAGCGGCACCCGCAGGCGCTCGCTGCGGCCGCCGGCGTGTACCTCCCCCGTGAACACGTCGACCCACCTTCCCGGCGGAAACCACACCCGCTTGGCCGGGTGCGGCCCGGGCTCGGCGACCGGCGCGATGAGCAGCTCATCGCCCAGCATGTACTGGGAGTCGTACCTGTAGGCGCGTGCCGCCCGCGGCCAGTCGAGGTACATCGGCCGCGCGATCGGCAGCCCGCTGTCATAGGCCTCGCGCGCCGTCGTGTAGAGGTAGGGAATCAGCGCCTCGCGCAGCCGCAGGAAGCCGCTCGCGATCCGCTCCGCACGACCGCCGTACTCCCAGGGCAGGCGTTCACCGTGGTCGGAGTGAAGGCGCAGGATCGGCTGGAAGGCGCCGAACTGAACCCAGCGGACGTACATGTCCGACGGCAGCCGCGCCGGCTGGAAGCTGCCGATGTCGTGCGAGACGTACGGCAGCCCGATGCCGGCTCCCTCGGCCGCAGTCATCCGGATCTGGAAGTCGAGCATCTCCCACGTGCCCTGCGCATCGCCGGTGAAGTGGATCGCGTTGCGATGCTCGGCCCACACACCTGGCATCGCGGCGCCGTAGTTCCAAAACGACGACCCGATCCGGCTCAGCGTCAACCAGCGGCGGCCGCGCGCGCCCTCGCGGGCCGTGTACAGCGAGTTGATCCAGGCGTCGGGCGTCAGGCCCGGCGCCTGAGCGTCACTCTCGTCGCTGTTCCAGTCCAGCCACCAGAAATCCACGCCCGGGCTCTCGAACGGCACGTGAAGCTCGAAGTACGCGGCGACCTGCTCGCGCCGCGCCCAGTCGAAGACCGCGCAGCTCTCGAAGGGATCTCTGACGTGCGAGCGACACCGTCCGCTGTCGGGCGCCAGCCCGCCCGCGGTCGCATCCGCGGCCGCCAAGGACGGGTCCGAGAGCGAGATCGAGGGATGGACGTTGAGCCCGACCTCGAGCCCCTTGCTGTGGGCCCAGCGCAAGAAGCCGGCCGGATCCGGGCCGAACGCCGGTGTCCACTGCCACCCGTTCCAGGCGTTCGGCGATTTGACGTCGGTATCGATCACGAGGACGTCGAGCGGGACCCCCTCGCTGCGAAAGCGCGCGAGGAGCTCGTGGTACTCGCGAGCGGAGAAGAAGGTGTACTGCGAGAACCAGTTGCCGAACGCCTTGCGCGGCAGCAACGGCGCCGCGCCGGTCAGGTCGCGAAAGTCGCGCAGCCCGGCGGCGTAGTCGTCGCCGTAGGCGAACAGGTAGCCGTCCTGGTAGGGCCCGTCGCGGGGCGGGCGCGGGGCGAACCAGCGGCCGCCCTCGACCAGCAGCGGGCTGATCGTGTCGTCGAGCAGATACCAGCCGTCGCGCGACAGGATCCCGTCGTGGAGCGGAACCGGGCCCGACTGGCCGTCGAGGCCCCGGTACCAGCCGCCGAGGTTGCCGTGGGTCCGCGGTGCCGGATCTCCGGGCTGCGGTGGCGTCACGAGCGGCGGCGGCGTGTCCGCCCGCGCCGTCGAGGCGCCGCCGAACGCCGGGGCCACGGTGCGCCGCTTGCCGCCCACCTCGAGGCGCAGCGAGAGGTTCTGCGGCCCGAACGGACCGGAACCAAGGCGGTAGCGCACCACCGCGCGCGGCGTCTTGATCACCCTCGTGCCGTGGGCGCGGTGCGTGGTCACCTCCGTGGGCGGGGCGCCACGCCGCACCGCGGTGAGCGTCGGCGCGTCCTCGAAGTGCTGGTCCGCGGCGTATTCGAGCCGGATCAGAGTCGGGCTGAGGACCTCGAACCGCGCCGGGCCGTCGTCGATGACGACCCCGTCGCGGGCCGCGGCGCTCGCCGTCGGCGCCGAGGCCGCCGCGGCGGCGGCGATCCCCAGAAATAACAGCCCGGCCCGGGCGCGCACGGAGAGTCGCTCGGCGACCGGACTATGCCGGCGACCGCTCGCTCACTGCGCTGCGGACGAAGTCGACGACCTCGTCGGTCGACGCGCCCGGGGTGAACACCTCCGCCACGCCGAGCCGCTTGAGCTCGGAGACGTCCTCGGCCGGAATCGTGCCGCCGACCGTGATGACGACGTCATCGACCCCCTGCTCTTCGAGCAGCTTCACGACCCGCGGCACCAGGGTCATGTGGGCGCCAGAGAGGATCGACAGCCCGATCGCGTCGGCGTCCTCCTGGACCACGGTCGCCGCGATCTGCTCCGGGGTCTGGTGCAGACCGGTGTAGATCACCTCCATGCCCGCGTCGCGCAGGGCGCGGGCGATGATCTTCGCGCCCCGGTCGTGGCCGTCGAGGCCGGGCTTGGCGACCACCACGCGGATCTTGCGCCCGCCGGACGCGGAGCTCTGCTCGTCGCTCATCTCGCCCGGCAGCGTAGAGCAGCTAGTGCTTCGCGAGCACCTCTTCGACGCGGCCGAGCAATTCGGCGGGCGAGAACGGCTTCTTGATGTAGTCGTCGGCGCCGACGCTGAAGCCGCGCTCGACCGCAGCCTCCTGAACGCTCGCGGTGAGCAGGACGATCCCGATCCCCTTGAGCTCCGCGCTCGCCCGCAGGCGCTCGGTCACCTCGTAGCCGTCGAGCTTCGGCATCATCACGTCGATCACGCAGACGTCGGGGCGCCGCGCCAGCGCCACGCGGACGGCCTCCTCCCCGTCGCCCGCCGTGAGCACCTCGTAGCCGGCGCGCTCGAGCCGAAAGACGACGAGCTCGCGGACGTCGGCGTCGTCGTCGGCGACGAGGATCACCTTCTGCGCCCGACCTCCGCTCACAGCGATGACCGTAACCCAGTAACCCGAGCTCGCTCGGGAGTTGTCAGCTGCCGAAGCCGGTCAGCGAGCCGGTGAGGGCCAGGACCACGACCAGGATCGTGACCGCGGCGAGCAGCCCGACGAGCGCCAGGAACGCGGGGCGCATGCCCTGGCGGGCATCGTCGATCGGGTGCACCTCGTCGGGCGCGACGACGACCGGCTCACCGCCCTCCTGGCTGACCCGGTCCTCCTCGGCGCGCAGCTCCGCCGCCGCCTCGGCGCTCTCGCGGTCGGGGTGGTTGGAGAGGGCGACGCCCTCGTCCTCGCGGAGCACGTCCCAACCATCGATCTCGTTGCGAACGACCTTGAGCGCCATGCCCCCCGAGTACCCGGCGGCGGGCCCGCGAATCAGAACTGCGGGTGCTCGGCGTAGGTGCCGAAGACCTCCTGCAGCGCGGCGACCATCTCGCCCTCCGACGCGCGCGCGCGTGCCGCGGCGATGAAATGGGGCATCAGGTTCTCGCCGTCGGCGGTGGCGGCGCGGCGGAGCTCGGCGAGCGCCGCCTCGACCTGGCCCTGGTCGCGCTCGGACTTGGTCCGCTCCAGCCGCGCGCGCTGCCGCCCCTCGGCCGCCGGGTCGGGACGGTGCAGCTCGAGCGCCGGCTCGCCCTCGACCCGGTAGTCGTTGACGCCGACGACGATCCGCTTGCCGGAGTCGACCTCCCGCTGATAGCGGAAGGCCGCATCGGCGATCTCGCGCTGGGGGAAGCCGGTCCTGACCGCCTCGACCATGCCCCCCAGCTCGTCGATACGGGCGAAGTACTCGTAGGCGGCGGCCTCCATCTCGTCGGTGAGCTTCTCGATGAAATAGGCGCCGCCGAGCGGGTCGGCGGTGTTCGTGACCCCGGACTCGTGGGCGATCACCTGCTGGGTGCGCAGCGCCACCCTCACGGCCTCCTCGGTCGGCAGCGCGAGCGCCTCGTCGAACGAGTTCGTGTGCAGCGACTGGGTGCCGCCGAGCACCCCTGCGAGCGCCTCGATCGTCGTCCGCACGATGTTGACCAGCGGCTGCTGAGCGGTCAGGGAGACCCCGGCGGTCTGGGTGTGAAAGCGCATCATCTGCGAGCGCTCGTCGCGGGCGCCGTAGGTGTCGCGCATCTCGCGGGCCCAGATCCTGCGCGCGGCGCGGTACTTGGCGATCTCCTCGAAGAAGTCGATGTGGGCGTTGAAGAAAAAGCTCAGGCGGGGGGCGAACTCGTCGACGTCGAGGCCCCGCTCGAGCGCCCGCTCGACGTAAGTGAAGCCGTCCTTGAGCGTGAACGCGAGCTCCTGCTGGGCGGTCGAGCCCGCCTCGCGGATGTGGTAGCCGGAGATCGAGATCGGGTGCCAGCGGGGCATCTCGGTCGAGCACCACTCGACCATGTCGGTGACCAGCCGCATCGCCGGCTCGATCGGGAAGCACCATTCCTTCTGGGCGATGTACTCCTTGAGGATGTCGGTCTGGATCGTCCCCCCGAGGCGGTCGGCGGCGATCCCGTTCTCCTCGGCGGCGACGACGTAGAAGGCGAGCAGGATCGCGGCGGGCGCGTTGATCGTCATCGAGACGGTGACCTCGTCGAGCGGGATCCCGTCGAACAGCGTCTCCATGTCGTCGACGGTGTCGACGGCGACGCCCTCGACGCCGACCTCGCCCAGCGAGCGCCCATGGTCGGAGTCCAGCCCCATCAGGGTCGGCATGTCGAACGCGGTCGAGAGCCCGTGCTGGCCGTGGTCGAGGAGGTAGCGGAAGCGCGCGTTGGTCTCCTCGACCGTGCCGAAGCCGGCGAACTGGCGCATCGTCCACAGCCGCCCGCGGTACATCGAGGGGTAGATCCCGCGCGTGAACGGGTGCTCGCCCGGGTGGCCGAGCTTCTCGGCGGGCTCGAAGCCGTCGAGGTCCTCCTCGGTATAGAGCGGCTCGATCGGGTGGCCCGAGAGGGTCTCGAACAGCGAGTCGCGCTCGGGGGTGCGCTCGTACAGCTCCTCTTTCCACTGGTGGGCGCGGCGGCGCGCCTCGGGCTCGATCGCCATGTCGAAGAGGCTACCGACGGCGCCCACTAGATTGGCTGCCATGGCAGTTCGGTGGAGCGACGAGGTCGACGAGATCCTCGGCAACGATCTGGCCGCGGCGTTCGCGTATACGACCCCGGCGAAGGGGGTCGTGATCACCCCGATGGCGCCCATCGGGCTCCGCGACCGCGAGCGCGCCACCGTGACCCTCTCGAGCTCGCTCGGGCTGCCGAAGAAGCTGATCCGGATCCGCGACAACCCCGAGGTCGCGGTCGCCTACCACGCCCGCGAGCACTCCGAGCTCGACCGGGACCAGTACGTGCTGGCCCAGGGCCGCGCCTCGTTCGACCCGACGCCCGATCGCGCCTGGCTCGAGTCGATCACCCCGGAGTGGGAGCGGTTCCTCGGGCCGAAGCAGACGGGGATGCTCGGGCGCTGGCTCGAGGTCTACTACTGGCAGCGGGTGGCGATCGAGATCGAGGTCGACCGGGTCCTCTCCTGGCCGACCGCGGATTGCGCCGGCGAGCCCGAGGTCTTCGGCGCCGCCCGTCCACCGGAGCCGCCGCCCTCGCAGAGCCCGCCGCGCAAGGGGACGGCGGCGCGCGAGTCGACCTCGCGCCTGCGCAGCCGGGCGGAGAAGCTGTCCCACACCCTGCTCGGCTGGGTCGGCGCCGACGGGCTGCCGGAGGTGGTCCCCGTCGCGGTCGCCGGTGCCGACGACGAGGGCGTCGACCTCGCCTCGGCCTCCGCCGCGCTGATCCCGCCCGGGCAGCGTCGGGCGGGGCTCACCTCGCACGCGTTCAAGCCGCGGATGGTCGGCCAGGAGCAGCGGGTCCACACCGGCTGGCTGGAGCACGAGGGCGGGCGGATCCGATACTCCCCGCACACCCGCGCCGGCTACGCGCTCCCGGCGTCGAAGGCGATCTTCGTCGCCGGCGCCGCGATCGGGACCCGGAGTGGGATCCGCAAGGCGCGCGCCGCGGGACTCGCGTAGGCGAACGGCGGGCGCGTCAGATGTCGCGCTCATCCAACCGCGGCTGGGCCGTGTTCTGCCTCGCCGGGATCGCGCTCTGGGTCGGGGTCACGGTGCTGGTCACGGTGCTCAACGACGATCCCGCCGACGGGGAGCCGACCGTGCTCGCGTTCGCCGGCGGCGCGGCTGCGTTCTTCGCCGTCGTCTTCGGGTTCGCCTGGTGGCAGACCAGGCCGCGGACCGACCCCGAGCTCGACGCTTTGCTCGCCGAGCTCTCGCTCGATCCCGGTGCCGCGCCAAGGAGCGCGCGCGCGATCAGCGGCATGCGCCGAGTCGCCCGCGCGTACATCGTGCTCGGTGCGCTGGTGACCGCGCTCGGGCTTGCGACGATCCTGCAGGAGGGCTTCGGCGTCGGCGACCCGCGGGCGACCGTGATCGCGATCGTCGTGATCGTCGTCGCGTGGGCGGCCGCCGTGCCCTTCGTCCTGCGTCAAGCGCGAGCGGCGTCACGGGCCGTGCTCACCCCGCTCGGGCTGAGCCAGTTCGGCGACAGGATGAGCGGCGAGCGCCGCGGCCGCGCGGTCAGCGTCCGGATCACGCCCAAGGGCTCGGTGACCGCCATCGACGGCAGCTCCGGAGCGCTCCCGCTGAGCGGCGATGGCATCCTCGCCTACGCGGGCGCCGGCGACGAGCGGGTCTGGGACGGGGTCGAGGCGTGCGCCGACGGCGACCGGATCGTGATCCGCCGCGAGGGGCACGAGGGGCCGGCGTGGCTCTGGGACCTGTGGCTGGCCGAGCGGCTCGCCGGAGCCGGCCCGGTCTAGACGAGCGGCGGGCGGCGGTCCGGCCACCCCGTCTCGGCCTCGACCTGGGCGGCGAGCGAGAGCAACGTGGCCTCTTCGGCCGGGCGCGCGACCAGGGTCACCGACCTCGGCATCCCCGCGGCGGTGAACCCCGCCGGGATCGCCGCCGCCGGCTGGCCGGTGTGGTTCCAGCTCGGGGTGAACGCGTAGACCCGGCTCATCGCGAGCAGGGTCCGCAACGCGCCCCGCCCCGCCCAGCGGCCGATCTCGATCGCCGTCTCGCCGACCGACGGCGTGACCAGGACGTCGAACTCGCTCCAGCTGCGGTTGATCCGCTCGGCGTCGGCGGCCGCGGCGCGGCTCGCTCTGCGGATCACCGACGCCGGGTAGGCCCTTCCCAGCTTGGCGAACCCGCGAGTGCGCGCGTCCATCCGCTCGGGGTTCGGGACCGCCTCGACGTCGTCGCGGGCCCCGCCGAGATACCGCGGCACGAAGTTGTTGCCGCTGAGCCCGAACGAGGGCTCGTGGCGACGCACGTCGTGGCCCAGCGAGCGCAGGATCGCCTCGGTGTCGGCGAGCCCCGCCTTGACGTCGTCGCTGACCACCGGGGGCAGGATCGCGCGCGCGGGACGCTCGGAGATCGCGATCCGCAGCCTCGGCGGCGGGGTCGCCGCCGACTCGGCAAAGGCCCGCTCGGGCGGCGGCGGGCCGCCGGGATCGCCGCCCCCGGCCGTGACCGCGTCCAGGTATAGCGCCGTGTCGGCTGCGCGGCGGGTGAGCGACCCGGCGGCGGAGAGCGAGTTCCAATGATCGTGAGGGTCCATCGGGACCCTGCCGCGCTGCGGCTTGAGTCCGAATAGGCCGCAGAACGCCGCCGGGATCCGGATCGAGCCGCCCCCGTCGGTCGCCGAGGCGGCGCCGACCAGTCCCGCGGCGACCGCCGCGCCGCTGCCCCCGCTCGACCCGCCCGGCGATCGGCTCAGGTCCCAGGGGTTGCGGGTCGGGCCCCAGCCGGGCGTCTCGGTGAATGGGAGGATGGCCAGCTCCGACAGGGTGGTCTTGGCCAGGATCACCGCCCCGGCCACCCGCAGCCGGCGGACGGACTCGCCGTCGGCGCTCGCGGGCGTCGCGTCGTATCCCTCGCTGCCGTACCGGGTCGGCGCGCCCTCGACGTCGACGTTGTCCTTGATCGCGATCGGGACGCCCAGCAGCAGAGCCGACTCGCCGGCGCCCCGGCGCTCGTCGGCGGCGTCGGCCTCGGCTATCGCCCGCTCGCCGAGCACCTCGGTGAACGCGTTCACCTTCGGTCCCAGGCGCTCGATCCGCTCCAGGTAGAGCTCGACAAGCTCGCGCGCGGAGACCTCGCCCGAGCGGATCAGCTCCGCCTGGCGCGCAGCGCCGGCAAACGCGAGTTCCTCGGCGTCCACGGCGCGATCCTATGCCGTCCGAGCAACCCGGCGCCGAGCAGCGCGACGCTCAGCGCGGCGAGCGCCAGGCGGCGGCCGAGATGCTCGAACCGCATTACCCGCCAGCCCTGCTCGCGGGCGATCGCCGTGAGCTCGTCGTCGGGGTTGACGACCACCGGCACTCCGACCGCGCGCAGCATCGGCAGGTCGGAGACCGAGTCGGAGTAGGCGTAGGAGCGGGCGAGGTCGATGTCGTGCTCTGCGGCGAACTGCCGCATCGCGTCGACCTTGCCCTCCCCGTACATGAAGGTGCCGCCGAGCTCGCCGGTGAACAGGCCGTCCTCGCCGACCTCGTAGCTGGTCCCGATGCCGCCGTCCATGTAGAGGATCCGGGCGAGCAGCTGGACCAGCTCGTCGCCGGCGGCCGAGACGATGAAGGTCGGCCGGCCGGCGTCCTGATGGGCGTAGACCTCGGCGAGCATCTCGGGATAGATCCGGGGCAACACCCCGACAAGCACCTCGGGCGCCATGCGCGCGATCTGGCGCGCGGGCGTGCCGTGGAAGACCTCCTTGATCTCCTTGAGCAGCTTCTCGGTCGCCTCGTCGGTCGAGCCGCGCATGCGGAAGCGGAGCGCGTCGACCCCCCAACGCGCCATCTGCCGGCGGCTGATGATCCCGGCCTTGGTCGCCGCACGCGCCCATGGCAGCCCCGAGGACCCCGAGATCAGCGTCCGGTCGAGATCGAAGAAGGCCGCTTCCCGTGCCATTGACCGGAATCATGCCGACCACCGGCGTTGGACATCCGTCCGTTAACCGCGGCTTGCCTACAGGCCGCCGCCTCCGGCCCCGATCCGAAGGTCGAACGGATAACCGAGTTGATAAGGGCAAACCCGTCGTGAGGCGGGGGCGCAAAGTTGGAGATCTCCCTCGGGAGACGGCTCGACTACCGGCTCAGACACGCACTACAGGAGGTCTGAGTAATGAACCGACGCTGGACGCGCGCTCCGCGCGCGCTTGGCCTCGCGGTCGTCGCGTCCTTCACCCTCGCCGGCAACGCGTGGGGCCAGGACCCGGCGGTCACCGCCGGCACGTCGCAAACGTGCAGCGATCCGACGCTCGAGCAACCGTTCGGTGCCATCGGCGACTCCAGGGATTACGTCCTGGCTCCCGGCGGCGCTTTTGCAGACCCGGCAGCGCCGGGTTGGTCCCTCGATGGAGGGGCCTCGGTCATCTCCGCCACTGATCCCTTCGGGCTCGGTGCGGTCGAGGACACGTACTCGCTCTCGCTTCCGGCCGGCGCCAGCGCGACGAGCCCCCTGATGTGCGTCGATCTGCGCTTCCCGACGATGAGATTCGTCAGCGCGCAGACCGCCGAACGTGACGGGGACCTCGACGTCGAGGTGCTCTACCCGGAGGCCGTGGACGAGAAGAAGCGCACGTGGCACAGGTCCAGCAGCCTGAAGCTGAAGAGCAAGGACGGCTGGCAGGTATCCAAGGACATCAAGTTGGAGCCTGACCGCGCGGGTAAGAACATCGGATGGCGCATGGTCGCCCTCCGGTTCAGCGCGGAGGACGACAGAGGGTCATGGCTGGTCGACGACGTCTATGTCGATCCGCGCATGAAGTGATGCGTGCAGAGGGAGAGGAGCCTCGCCGGAGGGCGAGGCTCCCGACCCTCACCGGTCGGCGCACCTCAGGGCCTCTGCGCCGCATGCCGATCAATCGTCTGTGACGGCGGTTCCGAATCACGATCAGGCACATTTCCTCGCGCTGACGCTGGGGCGGGACCACGCCCCGATGACGGAGCGTGAGCGCTCGGCCGAGTGGGTGGTCGGCGGTGCCTTCGCCGTCTGCGCCGCGGCGATCCTCATCTGGGGGCCCAAGGCGGACCTCGACCCGATGCGCGCGATCCTCGCGACGGCCGTCTTCGTCGTCGCGAGCCGAATTCGTTTCGACGTCGTCTTCGGATTCACGGTCCCGACGCAGCTCGCCCTGGTGCCGATGCTGTTCGCCGTCCCCCTGAACCTGATCCCGGTGGTGGTGGCCGCGTCGCTCGCGGTGGCCCGACTACCGGAGATCGCCTCAGGAGCGATGCAGGCTTGGCGCCTGGTTCACGTCCTCGGAAACTCCTGGTTCGTGATCGGCCCGGTCGTCGTCTTCTGGATCGCGGGCGTCGCGCCGCAGGATGCGGGCCCGGCCGTGCTGTTGATCGCCCTGCTGGCGCAGTTCGCGGGCGACTTCGTCGCCTCTGTCGTGCGCGACGCGATCGCCAGCAACGTCGGCGTCACAGAGCAACTCGGCGAGACCTGGGTCTACGCCGTGGACGCCGCACTGTCGCCTGTGGCGCTATGCGTGGCGGAGCTGAGCGAGAACGTTCCGCTTGCCCTGCTGAGTCCGCTGCCGCTGATCTGGATGCTCGCGACGTTCGCGCGGGAGCGCCGTCAGCGGCTGGAGGGCCTGATCGAGCTCACCAATGCCTACAAGGGGACGGCGCTGCTGCTCGGTGATGTCGTCGAGGCAGACGACGAGTACACCGGTCGCCACAGTCGCCACGTCGTCGAGCTGTCCCTGGCGGTGGGCGACCGTCTGGGGTTGAGTGCCGACGAGCGGCGCAACCTCGAGTTCGCGGCGCTGCTGCACGATGTGGGGAAGATCGCAATCCCCAAGGAGATCATCAACAAGCCCGGCGCCCTCGACCCTGAGGAGTGGGACATCGTCAGGACCCACACGGTCGAGGGACAGCGGATGCTGGAGCGGATCGGTGGGTTCATGAGCGACGTCGGCTCGATCGTCCGCTCCCACCACGAGCGCTGGGACGGCGAGGGGTATCCGGACGGGCTGACCGCCGAGGAGATCCCGCCCGCAGCGAGGATCATCGCCTGCTGCGACTCCTGGAACGCGATGCGGACCGATCGCTCCTACCGTAGTGCGCTACCGGTGGAGTTGGCAGTGTCGGAGCTCGAGGCGTGCTCGGGATCGCAGTTCGACCCCCATGTGGTCGCCACACTGATCGAGGTCGTCGGCCGGCTCGAGTCGCCGAAGGACGCGCCGGCGCCCCGACTTCCCCGTCCCGCTGCCGCGTAGGCGGGCGCTACCCCCCGTTGACTTCGATCACGATCGCGTCGCCCTGGCCGCCTCCGGAGCAGATGGCGGCGCAACCGAGCCCGCCGCCGCGGCGGCGCAGCTCGTGGACGAGCGCACCGACGATCCGCGAGCCGGAGGCCCCGATCGGGTGGCCGAGCGCGATCGCCCCGCCGTTGACGTTGACCCTGTCCTCGTCGACGCCGAGCATCCGCACCGAGTTCAGGGCGACGGAGGCGAACGCCTCGTTGATCTCCCAGAGGTCGATTTCCGCGGCCGACTTGCCGATCTTCTCGAGCGCCTGCTGCGCCGCCTTCGCCGGGGTGCGCGCCAGGTAGGCGAAGTCGTCGGCGACCGTCCCGTAGGCGAGCACGCGCGCGAGCGGCTGATGGCCGTTCGCGCTCGCCCATCCGTCGGAGGCGACGACCACGGCCGCGGCGCCGTCGTTGACCCCGGGTGAGTTGCCGGCCGTGTGGGTGGCGTCGTCGCCGCCGATCGCCGGCAGCTTGGCCAGCGTCTCGACGCTCGAGTCCGGCCGGATCGCCTCGTCGGCCTCGACCACGTTCTCGGCCTTGCGGCTCTTCACGGTCACCGAGACGATCTCCTCGGCGAGCCGGCCCTCGTCGGTCGCCTTCGCCGCCAGCTGGTGCGACCGCACGGCCCAGCGATCGAGGTCGGGACGCGTGATCTCGAGCTCGTTGCCGACCTCGCTCGCCTCGTTGATCATCTGCTTGTCGGTGAACGGGTTCGTGAGCCCGTCATGGGTCATCGAGTCGACCGCCGTGACGTCGCCCATGCGGAAGCCGAAGCGCGCGCCCGGCAGCAGGTACGGGGCGTTGGACATCGACTCCATCCCGCCGGTGACCCCGAGCTCGAGGTCGCCGGCTCGGATCGCCTGGTCGGCGAGGCCGATCGTCCGCATCCCGGAGGCGCAGACCTTGTTGATCGTCTCCGAGGGGACCTCCTTCGGGATCTGCGCCTCGATCTGCGCCTGCCGCGACGGAATCTGGCCCTGCCCGGCCTGCAGCACCTGGCCGAAGATCACCTGCTCGACCTGCCCCGGCTCGACGCCGGCCCGCTCGAGCGAGGCCGCGATCGCCTCTCCCCCGAGCTCGGTCGCGCCCTTTGAGGCGAGCGCTCCACCCATCTTCGCGAACGGGGTGCGCGCGGTGCCGAGGATCACGGTCTGAGACATCGGGGCCTTTCTCTGTCGGGCGGCGGGAGCGCCGCGGAGGAACTCGACAATGCTAGTTAGACTCGCCCGCCGTGCGAGTCGACGTCACCGCGGCAAACCTGAGCGAGGTCGAGGCGGACCTCGTCGTCCTCGGATGGATCGAGGGCGAGGCGCTCCCCGCGGAGATCGCCGACGCGCCCGGCGGCGTCGACGCCAAGGCCGGCTTCAAGAAGCTGTCGTTGACCTATCCGGAGCGGCCGGCCCGAGTGCTGGTCGCGGGCCTCGGCAAGCGCGACGATCTCGACGCCGAGCGGCTGCGCGTGGTCGGCGCCCTCGCCGTCAAGCGGGCCTCGGCCCTCGGCGTGGGCTCGATCGCGTGGGCCCTTCCACCCGGGCCGGCCCCCGCGGAGGCCGCGGCGGCGATCGTCGAGGGCACGGTCCTGGGCGCGTATCGCTTCGACCGCTACCGCTCGTCCGACGAGGACGACCCGGCGCCGGTCGCGGTCGAGCGGCTCCGAATCGTCGCCGGCGAGGCCGACCGCGAGAGCGTCGAGCCCGCGGTCGCGATCGCCGCTGCGTCCGCCGAGGCGGCCAACCGCGCTCGCGAGCTGCAGAACCTGCCCGCCAACGAGCTCACCCCCGAGGCCCTTGCGGTCCGCGCCCGCGAGATCGCGGCGAGCCACGAGCACGTCGAGGTCGACGTCCTCGACCGCGAGGCAATCGCCGCGCTGGGCATGGGCGGGATCGTCGCCGTCTCCGCCGGCAGCGAGACCGAGCCGCGGCTGATCGCGTTGCGCTACTCCGGCGGCGGCTCGGGCCCGCGGATCGGGCTGGTCGGCAAGGCGGTGACCTTCGACAGCGGCGGGATCTCGATCAAGCCCTCCTCCGGCATGCACGAGATGAAGATGGACATGTCCGGCGGCGCCGCCGTGCTCGAGGCCGTCGCCGCGATCGCCGAGCTCGGGCTCGAGCTCGATCTCGTCGCCGCGATCCCGGCGACCGAGAACATGCCCAGCGGCTCTGCCGTCAGGCCCGGCGACATCATCACCCAGCTCAACGGCAAGACGGTCGAGGTCAACAACACGGACGCCGAGGGCAGGCTGATCCTCGCCGACGCGCTCACCTACTGCGTGCGCGAGCTCGGCGCCGAGCGCCTCGTCGATGTGGCGACGCTCACCGGCGGCGTCGTGGTCGCGCTCGGCTCGACCTACGCGGGCCTGATCTCCAACGACGACGAGTGGGCGGCGGCGGTCGCGCGCGCGGCCGAGGAGAGCGGCGAGCTCGCCTGGCGCCTGCCGCTCCACGACGAGTACAGGCAGCTGACCAAGGGGACGGTCGCCGATCTGACCAACGCGGCGGCGAAGCGCAAGGCGTCGACGATCTACGCCGGGGCCTTCCTGGAGCAGTTCGTCGACGACGTGCCATGGGCGCACCTCGACATCGCCGGGACCGCCTGGGACACGGGCCGCGCGTACGTCGGCAAGGGGGCCAGCGGATTCGGCGTCCGGCTGCTCGTCCGCCTCGCGCGCGATCTGGCCACCTGAGGCAGGTTCTCTCAAGGCTGATTCGTGCCTGACCGATAGGGAGCGCATGGGAGCCATGCGCGCTGCAACACGCGCTCCCGGGGCGAACGGGGCAGGCGCGGGCACCGACCTCCGCTGGGTCGGAGTCGGTCACGCCTGGTCCGGAGGCGACCCGGAGGACGCCGGCCGCGATGCCGCCGCCGAGGCGCTCGCGGGGCGCCGGGCGAAGCTCGTGATCGCGTTCTTCACCGACTCCCACGAGCTCGAGTCGCTCGTCCGCGGGATCCGCGCGATGACCGGCGACGCCGCGCTGATCGGGTGCTCGACGGCCGGTGAGATCTCACACCAGGGCGCCGGCGACGGTGGCGTCGTGGTCACGGCCATGGGCGGCGACGGGCTCGAGGTCCGCGCCGCGCTCGGTCGTGGCGACGGCGGGCGCCTGCGCGAGGCCGGCGCCGCGGCCGCCGCGGCGGCCGCGGAGCTTGGTCCCGAGGGACCCAACGCCGCGCTGCTCCTGCTCTCCGACGGGGTCGCGGGCAACCAGCAGGACATGATCCGCGGCATCCACGACGTCGTCGGCTCGAGCGTGCCGCTGGTCGGAGGCTGCGCCGGGGACGGGATGAAGATGAACCGGACGTTCCAGATCTGCGACGACGAGATCGTCTCGGGCGGCGTGGTCGGCGCCGCGATCGCCTCCCAGGGCCCGATCGGGATCGGCTGGAGCCACGGCTGGGAGCGAGCCGGCGAGCCGATGCTGATCACCCGCTCGTCCGGCAACCGCGTCAGCGAGATCGACGACGGCCCCGCGCTCGACGAGTACCTGGGCCGGCTCGGAGCCCCGACCGAGGTGACGACCAACCCGCGGGCGTTCAGCAGCTGGGCCCGCACCCATCCGCTCGGCGTCGGACAGCGCCCGGACGGTCACGAGCCTGTCCGGTGCGTGAGCGAGGCGGACTTCGAGGCACGCGAGATCATCTGCACCGCCGAGGTCCCCTCCGGCGGCCTCGCCTGGTTCATGCACGGCGACAGCGACTCGGTCCTGCGCTCGACCGCCGCTGCCTGCGGCGACGCGGTCGCGGCGCTCGGCGGCGCCGAGCCGCTTGGGCTGATCGCCTTCGACTGCATCGGTCGCCGCGGGGTGCTCGGTGAGCAGCGGATCGGCGACGAGGTCGAGCAAATCCGCGGCTGCGTCGGCGGGGCGCCGTTCGCGGGCCTCTACACCTACGGCGAGATCGCCCGGATCAAGGGGGTCAATGCTCTCCACAGCCAGACCTTGGTCGCGATGGCGATCGGCTGACGAGAAGCGCCGCCGGGAGCGCTCGCGTTGACGGTCGTGCCGACAAGCTGGGCCGCCCAGCAGCTGACCGAGTTCGTCGCCGCGGTCTCGATGGCCGACGACGAGCAGGCGGCGATCCGCGACGCGATCGAGCGCGCGACCGAGGCCTTCGACGCCGAAGCGGGGGCGATCGTCGGCGCCGAGGGAGTCCTGGCGGCGGCCGGGTTCGGCCTCGACGACATCCCGGTGGAGGGAATCGAGCTGGTGCGCCAGGGCGGCAGCGAGCGGCTCGAGGTGCACGGCGTCGGCGAATGCCAAGCGCTCTCGATCCCGATCGACGACGAGCAGCTGCAGGCGCTCGTCCTCGCCCGGCACGGCGAGCCGGCCTTCTCCTCCGAGGAGCGCAACCTGGCCCGCGGCATGGCCAGGGTCCTGGCGCTGACCGTCCGTCTGTTGCGGGTGGTCGACGCCGAGCGCGGGCTGCGGGCGCTCAGCGATCGCCAGCGCGCCGAGAACGAGCGCCTGCTGGAGTCGCTGGAGGAGCGCCAGCGCCTGCTCGAGCGGCTGTCGAAGATCCAGCGCTCGATCGTCAGCCGCCGTGAGCTGGAGGAGGTGCTGGACGCGATCGTCACCGGCGCCGGCGACCTGCTTGGCGACGAGACCGTCGGCCTGCGACTGCTCGACCCCGAGGATCCCGAGCAGCTGCTGCTGGCGGCCTCGGTCGGCATCGACCCCGAGCTCGTGAAGGAGATGCACCGGTGCCCGCTCGGCCAGGGTGCCGGTGGTCGCGCGGCGGCCGCGGGGGAGCTGATCGTGGTCGAGGACTACGCCGACGACCCCGACCGCCTGCTGGGTTTCGCCGCCGACGGGATCCGGGCGGCGCTCGCCGCGCCCGTGCGCGAGCACGGAGAGGTCGTCGGCAGCCTCGTCGTCGCCACCCACCGGGCCGGGCGCAGGTACTCGAAGGCCGAGTGCGAGATGCTCGTCGCCTTCGCCGAGCACGCGAGCCTCGCGCTCACCGACGCGAAGACGGTCGAGGACGCGATGCACCAGGCGCTGCACGACTCGCTCACGGGGCTGCCCAACAGGCTCTTGCTGGTCGACCGGCTCGAGCACGCGCTCGCCCGGGCGGCGCGGTGGCAGACGAAGGCCGCCGTGCTCTTCGTCGACCTCGACATGTTCAAGAACGTCAACGACACCCTCGGCCACGCCGCGGGCGACGAGCTGTTGTGCGAGGCCGCGACCAGGCTGACCTCGTGCATCCGCGCCGCCGACACCGCGGCGCGCTTCGGCGGCGACGAGTTCGTCGTCCTGCTCGAGGAGGTCGACGAGCGCCACGTCGGTCAGGTCAGCGACCGCATCCTCGCGGTCATGAACGAGCCCTTCCGGATCCAGAGCCGCGAGGTGTTCATCGGCGCCAGCATCGGGATCGCGATCGGCGGCAATGAGGCCGACGACCTGCTGCGCAACGCCGACCTGGCGCTGTACCGGGCGAAGTCCAAGGGCAAGGGCCAGGAGCAGGTCTACGAGCCGCAGATGCACGCGGCGATGGTCGAGCGGATGGAGCTCGAGGAGTCGCTCGCTCGGGCGCTGCGCAACGAGGAGCTGCTCCTCCATTACCAGCCGATCCTCGAGCTCCGCAGCCAGCGGCTGGTCGGGATGGAGGCCCTGGTCCGGTGGGAGCACCCCACTCGCGGCCTGCTGCTCCCGGGGGAGTTCATCCCGATCGCCGAGGACAGCAGGCTGATGCTTCCGCTCGGCCGGTGGATCCTCAACGCCGCCTGCAGGCAGGCGGCCGACTGGCGCGCCAACGGCGCCGACCCGAGCCTCACCCTGAGCGTCAACTTCTCCGGCGCCCAGTTCTCCGACCCGGGCTTGGTCGGCGAGGTCCGCCGGGCGCTCGACGAGAGCGGGCTGCCGGCGGACCGCCTCGTGCTCGAGCTCACCGAGACGGCGCTGCTCCGCGACCCCGACACCGTCGGAGCGCGAATGGCCGAGCTCAAGCAGCTCGGCGCCCGGCTCGCGGTCGACGACTTCGGCACCGGCAACGCCTCGCTTCGCCATCTAGCCCGGTTCCCGATCGACGTGCTCAAGGTCGACCGCTCGTTCGTCGCCCGGATCGGCATCGACCAGCGCCAGACAGCGATCGCGGGCTCGATCGTGCGACTCGGCCAGAGCCTCGAGATGGTCGTCGTCGCCGAGGGGATCGAGACCGCCGACCAGCTCGCCCAGCTGCTGGCGCTCGGCTGCGACTTCGGCCAAGGCTTCCTCCTCGGCCGCCCGACCGAGCCGCTGGAGCTCGAGCGCCTGCTCGTCCATGACCCGGCTTCGAACGGCGACGGGACGAGCGTGGCGATGGCGCCCCTGGCGCGCGTCAGTCGATGATCAGGCAGGTGGCCGAGCCGTGGGCGAGCAGCTTGCCGCTCGCGGCGTCGGTGAGTTGCGCCTGGGCTGTCGCCTGGCGCCGCCCCCGGTACAGCACCTCGGCCTCGGCGCGAACCCGGCCGATGTCGCTGGTGATCGCGCGGACCATCTTCACCTCGAGGCTGAGCGTGGTGTAGGCGACCCCCGGCTCGAGCGTCGTGTGCACGGCGCAGCCGAGCGCCGAGTCGAGCAGCGTCGCGGCGTAGCCGCCGTGGACGACTCCGATCGGGTTGTAGTGCTCCTCGCCCGGCTCGCCCTCGAACACGGCGCGGCCGGGCTCGAGCTCCACCGGCTGCATGCGCAGGAGCACGGCGATCGGCGCCGGCGGGAGCTCGCCCGCCGCCAGCGCCCGCATGTAGTCGATCCCGGCGAGCTGCGCCCCCTCGGCGGCCGCCGAGCGCGGGTCCTGCCAGGAGACCGTCCTGGTTCGCGTCGCCTCGGGCGAGCGCTCGGCGTGCGCGGCGGCCGCTTCGACCGAGGTCATCGGTCCGCGTCGCCCGCCGGGTAGAGCAGGTCGGCGAGGATCTCCTCGTCGGTGAAGCTGATGTTGATCGGTGGGAGCTCGACGAGCCTCATGGCGGCCCTCCTTCAGGGGAGTTGCTTGATGCAACGGACGCTATCAACCCCAGTTGCGTGATGCAACCGAGTGTGCGAAAATCACAGTCGTGCTCAAGCGCGACTACGACCAGGTGTGCTCGATCGCCCGCACACTCGAGGTGCTCGGCGAGCGCTGGACCCTGCTGGTGATCCGCGACGTCTTCAACGGCCACCGGCGCTTCGACCGGATGCAGGAGAACCTCGGCGTCGCCCGCAACGTGCTCTCGGCGCGGCTCGCGCGGCTCGTCGACGAGGGGATC
This sequence comes from uncultured Solirubrobacterales bacterium, assembly GCA_963842795.1. Taxonomy (GTDB): domain Bacteria; phylum Actinomycetota; class Thermoleophilia; order Solirubrobacterales; family 70-9; genus WHSW01. Next base: position 298,222 of record CAWJHV010000015.1, read on the forward strand.
CTCGAGAAGCGGCCCTACCAGCACCGCCCGCCCCGCTACGAGTACTTCCTCACCGAGAAGGGGCTCGACCTGTGGCCGGTGATGATCTCGCTGCTCGACTGGGGCGATCATCACCTCTCCGAGCCGAGCGGCCCGCCGATGCTGATCCGCCACAAGCGCTGCGACGGGCTCGTCGACGGGCGCGGCTATTGCGAGACCTGCGGCGAGCGGCTCGCCGCCCGCGACGCGTACACCGAGTACGGGCCCGGAGCCCCCGCCGAGTGGCGGCGGGCGGCCGAGGCGGCCTAGTGGGTCGTCTTCACGGCCCACCAGCGCCCTAAGCTTCGCCGCCGCTTGGACTTCCAGCTCTCAGACGAGCAGCGGCTGCTGCGCGACACGGTCCGCGACTTCGCCCGCAACGAGGTCGCTCCGGTCGCCGAGGAGCTCGACCGCACGAAGGCGTTTCCGTACGAGATCGTGGCCAAGCTCGGCGAGCTCGGGCTGATGGGCATCCCCTTCCCCGAGGAGTACGGGGGCGGGGGCGGCGACACCCTCTCCTACGCCCTCTGCGTCGAGGAGCTCGCCCGGATCGACTCCTCGGTCTGCATCACGCTCGCCGCGCACACCTCGCTCGGAACGATGCCGATTTACCTCTGGGGCACCGACGAGCAGAAGTCGGAGTGGCTCCCGTCGCTCTGCGCCGGCGAGCGCCTCGCCGCGTTCGGGCTCACCGAGCCCGAGGCCGGCTCCGACGCGGGCGCGACGCGAACCCGCGCCCGGCTCGACGAGGGTGACTGGGTGATCGACGGCGCGAAGCAGTTCATCACCAACTCAGGCACCGACATCTCCGGCTGCGTGACGATCACCGCGGTCACCGGGGGCGAGGGCGGGGAACAAGGCGCCTCAACAGCGGCGCGGCTCGGCTCCGCCTCGCATCGGGAGATCTCCAACCTCATCGTCCCCAACGGCACCCCCGGCTACGAGATCGGCGAGCCCTACCGGAAGATGGGCTGGAACGCCTCCGATACCCGCCCGCTCGCCTTCGACGGCTGCCGGGTCCCGGAGGCGAACCTGCTCGGGCGCCGCGGCGAGGGCTTCAAGAACTTCCTCCACATCCTCGACGGAGGCCGGATCGGGGTCGCAGCGATGGGCGTCGGCCTGGCCCAGGGGGCGCTCGACGAGGCGATCGCCTACGCCAAGGAGCGCCGCGCCTTCGGCCAGCCGATCTCGAAGTTCCAGGCGATCCAGGCGAAGATCGCCGATCTCTCGGCCCAGATCGAGGCCGCCCGGCTGCTCACCTACCGCGCGGCGCTCGAGAAGGACGCCGGCGAGTCGTTCACGCTCACCGCCGCCCAGGCGAAGCTGATCACCGGCCGGCTCGCGGTCCGGGCGACCGAGGAGGCCGTGCAGATCCACGGCGGCTACGGCTACATCGAGGAGTACCCGGTCTGCCGCTTCTACCGCGACGCCAAGATCCTCACGATCGGCGAGGGCACCGACGAGGTCCAGCAGATGGTGATCGCCCGCCAGCTCGGCTGCTGAGCCGCCGGGCGCGCCTCAGGCGGCGCCGATCCCCGAAATTGCGGGTTCGTTCGCATCGTCACGAGAATGCGTCCGATGGCCGCGCTTACACTCGGCTCGACAGGTCACCTTTCCGCGTCGAGGAGTGTCGATGGAAAGTATGGACAGCAACGCGAGGTGGCAGGAGATCGCCGCCCTGCGCGAGGAGCTCGACCAGCCCGCAGTCGTGGTGCCGATCTGCGTCAGCCGCGTCGACGGGCGGCGCCACGAGCTCTCGCCGAAGGCGCGCAGCTTCGCCGAGGCGCTCTCGTTCTCGGAGTCCTGGTCGAGGATCTCCGACGCGCGCAACCGGCGCCTGGCCGCCTGACCGGCCCGCTCCGGCGGCTCAGCTCAGCGCCCGGGCGCTGACGGCGTCGTCGTCGCGCTCGGCGAGCTCGGCGGCGCGCCCGGCGTCGACCGCGATCCCGTAGTGGCCGAGCAGCTCGCGCTCGCCGGCCGTGCTCAGGGTGTGCTTCGGATCGACGCGCGGTGCGCCGCGGATCTCGTCGCGCGAGTACGGGACCCAGACGTGACCGACGCCCTCGACGGCGTCGCGGGCGGGAATCAGCGTGTAGTGGCCGAAGCGCCCGACGCGGACGACGAGCCACTCCACGTCGCCGCTCGAGTCGTCGACGAACACGCCCTCGAGCTTGCCGACGCTGCCGCCGGAGATGTCGTCGAGGCGGTGCCCGACCCACCCGCGGACAGCGTCGGCGCCCGGGCGGGCGGCGGTGTTGGACGCATCAGCCATCGAGTTCCTGTTCTAGCAACTCGCGCGCGGCCGTGGCGGGGTCGATCTCGCGCCGCACCACGCGCTCGAGCAGCTCCGACCAGCCGGGATCGGCCGCGGCGCGCGACTCGAGCTCCTGCCGCAGGCGCCAGGCGGCGATCCCGAGCACCTCCGCGCGCAGGTTGCGCGCCCGGCGCTCGGCCAGCGTCCCCGCGGCGACGATCTGCTCGCGGTGGGCGTCGATCGTCCGCACCAGCTCGTCGATCCCCTCCCCCTTGATCGCCTCGGTGCGGACCACGGGCACCTTCCAGTCGCGGTCGGGCCCCAGCGCCAGCACCGCCTTTACCTCGCGGATCATGGTGTCGGCGAGCGGGTGCTCGGCCTTGTTGACGCAGATCACGTCCGGGATCTCCATGACCCCGGCCTTCAGCGCCTGGATCGAGTCGCCCGAGCCCGGCATCAGCGCGAGCACGATCGTGTCGGCGTGGTCGACGACGTCGATCTCGCCCTGCCCGACGCCCACGGTCTCGAGCAGGATGTCGTCCTTGCCCGAGGCGTCCATCAGCAGCGCCGCCTGCAGGGCCGCCTCGGCGAGCCCGCCGTGGGAGCCGCGGGTCGCCATCGAGCGGATGAACACGCCGGGGTCGAGGAAGTGGTCGGAGAGCCGGATCCGGTCGCCGAGCACGGCACCCTGGGTGAACGGGCTCGAGGGGTCGATCGAGAGCACCCCGACCTCGCGCTCGGCCGCGCGCAGCTCGGTGCAGATCGCTCCGATCAGGGTGCTCTTGCCGACCCCGGGCGGCCCCGTGAGGCCGACGATCCGCGCCTCCCCCGTTCGGGGGAAGAGCTCGGCCACCAGCCGATCGCCCTCGGGGTCGCGGTTCTCGACCAGGCTGATCGCCCGCGCCAGCGCCCGCTTGTCGCCGGCGACCAGCCGCTCGCCAAGGGAGTCCGTCGTCTTCTGGCTCGCTTCGGCCAAGGCGGTCCGGGAGTCTAGAGTCCGCGCCGCCGTGATCCGGACAGTCCGCTTCCTCGCCGCCAACCGCATGCTCAACCTGCGCTACGCGCGCCTGCTCTGGCGCTATCTGTGGCGACGCTTCCTCACCCCGGCGGGCTGGCGCTGGGAGACCGACGGGCCGGTGTTCTTCGGCAAGCGCCTGGAGCTGCAGATCGCGAAGCACGGCCGGGTGCGCTTCGGGCGGTTCGTCTGGGTCGGGGACGGGACCAAGATCCGCTGCCACGAGGGCGAGGTCGTGATCGGACAGAAGACCGTGATCGGCCAGGAGTGCACGATCTCCGCCTACCGCCACGTGCGGATCGGCGAGCAGTGCGTGATCGCCGACCGGGCGATGTTCATCGACTTCGACCACGGCGTGGTCGAGGTCGAGCGACCGATCCGTGTGCAGGGGATCTACATGCGCGACGTCGACGTCGGCTCCAACGTCTGGATCGGCTACGGCGCCTGCGTGCTCAGGGGAACGCGGGTCGGCGACAACTCGATCGTCGGCACGAGCTCCGTGGTGACCAAGGAGGTCCCGGCCAATGCGGTCGTCGGCGGGGTGCCGGCGAAGGTCCTGCGGATGCGCGAGGTGCCGCAGAAGCTGCGCTGGCCGAACCCGGTGGAGCCCTAGGCGGACCGCGATCGCTCGGGCGCCGGCGGCTCGGCCCGTCCCTGCCACTCGTCGATCGCGCCCGGGAAGCGACGAAACGGCGGCGGGACCGCCCATGCCGGGCGGTTGTAGAGACCGATCAGGACCATCAGCGCCACGGTGAGCGCGATCAGCACGCCCAACGCGGTCTCGAGCGCGTCGGCCGCCGGCGAGCCCTCCGGCAGCGACGAGGCGTACCGGGCCGCGAAGAACACGGCCTCGACCGCGCCGACGGGCCCGGCCCGTAGCAGCGCCCGCCAGGTCGGCAGGTCGAACGGCCACCAATCGGGCGCGCGATACGGATCGGCGCCGGTTCCCCCACCCCACTCGGCGCGCGCGACCAGCAGCGCGTAGATGCCGGTAGCGGCGAAGAACAGGGCGATTAGAAGGCCGACGGTCACGTGCACTCTCCCACCCGGTACTTGGCCGCGAGCGCGCTGCTCAAACCTGGGTGAGCTCCAGGTCAGCCTCGAGCCCGAGGAAGGCGCCGAAGCGGGCGACCGTCGCCTCGAGCTCGGCCCGCTGGTCGCGATCGAGCCGGACGAAGGCCGTCGCCTCGACGGTCACCGTCCCCCGCCCGAGGGTCCGTCGCCAGCCGCCGACGGTGCGGCCGTCGATCGAGATCGTCCGGGTGAGCCGGCCCTCGCGGGCGAGGTCGATGCGCAGGTCCTTGTGGGCGACGATCAGCTCGTCGTAGGTGGGCAGAAGCAGAGCACGGTTGCGAGCGGGGCGCTCGCTCGCGCCGAACGAGTGCCACGCGTTTCCCTGGTCGTCGAGCTCCGCGTCGAGGCGCGGCTCGCAGAGCGAGATCGCCTCGCGCGACCGGGTCAGCGTCAGCCCCGACCACCAGGAGAAGTCGCGTGCCGTCGCCGGGCCGTGGCTTCGGAAGTAGCGCTTGGCGAGCTCGGCGAGGGCCCGGTCGCCGCTCGGTCCTGAATCCGCCGGCGCCCGGTCGTCGACGAGCATGTAGGTCTGCTGCTTGCCGCGCCGCGGGCCGCTGCAGATCAGCGCCTCGAGCTCGGCGTGCACGAAGACGTAGCCGAGCCGGATCGAGTCGCCCTCGATCCCCCTAGCGGCGAGCGCGGTAACGAGCTCCCTGCGAGTCCGCGGCTCGCCGCCGGCGAGCTCGCGGGCCATCACCCGGTGGGAGCGCTCGAGCGTCGCCCCATCGAGGCCGGCCCTGCCGTACCAGTACCTCGTCGCCTGGTGGACCCTGGGAGCGGTGAGCCGCAGCAACCAGCGCAGGTCCTCGGCGGCGACGAGGTGCCAGGTGGGACGCAGCACGTGCGTGCGCAGGACCTCGCCCGCGGTGAACGCCCGCTCGACGTCGGCGTCGGTGGGCGAGCCCGCGACTCGCTCCGCCAGCGACCACTTGACCTCGGCGAACTCCTGTCCCTGCACGGCTCCCGACCACCGCACCGCCTCGGCGACCGACCGAAGCGGCTCGCCCGCGAGCCGCTGGCTCGCGTGCCGCCGCCGGATCGTCGCCAGCGGCTCCAAGGCGGTCAGGCCCGCGTCCGCTCCTCGACCAACCCGGAGTAGACCTGCGAGGTGCTCTCGGCGACGTCGGCCCAGTCGAAGCGCAGCACGTGCTCGGATCCCTCGGCGACCAGCCGGTCGCGGAGCCCGGGCTCGGTGAGCAGGCGCTCGACCATCTCGCCGAGCGCCTCGGGGTCGCGGCTGCGGAAGCGCAGCCCCGCCTCGTTGTGGGGGACGACCTCGCGCAACCCGCCGGTGTCGGCGACGATGCACGGGCATCCGGAGGCCATCGCCTCCAGCGCGACCAGGCCGAAGGGCTCGTAGATCGACGGCACCACGCAGACGTCGGCGATCCGGTAGAGCGAGTGCAGCACGTCGTCGCCGATCCAGCCGAGGAAGGTCCCGTGCTCCATCAGCCCCAGCTCTCCCGCCTGCGCGTGCAGCTCGGCCTCGTGGGTGCCGGAGCCGGCGACGAGGAAGCGCGTCCCGGGCACCGCCTCGATCAGCCGCGGCATCGCCGTGAGCGCGAGCTGGAAGCCCTTCTCGTAGACCAGCCTGCCGATCAGGAGCACCAGGTTCTCGTCCGGGGCGGCGAACTCGGCCCGCAGGCGCTCGAGCTCGGGGCCGTCCTGGGGTTGGAGGTCGCCGGGGTCGATCCCGTTCGGGATCACCACGACGCGGCCCTCGTCGGCGCCGAAGATGTCGACGATCTGCTCGCGCATGTAATACGAGCACGCGATCACCCGGTCGGAGCGGTTGGCGATCCAGCGCTCGACGCCGTGGATGTGGCTCTGCGGGTGCTTGTCGACCCAGCCCTGGTGGCGGCCGTGCTCGGTGGCGTGGATCGTGGTCACCAGGGGCGCGTCGAAGCGCCGCGCGAGGTGGTCGCCGGCCATCGCCACGAGCCAGTCGTGGCCGTGGACCAGGTCGAAGTCGTGGCGGTCGCCGAGCTCGACCCCGGCGGCGAGCATGTCGGCGTTCATGCGCTCGACCCAGGCGACGAACTCACCCAGGTCGGTCGGCCGCGTCGGCTCGCGGACCCGATGGATGTTGACCTCGTTGACAACCTCCTCAGGCGGCGACTCCTCGCTCCCCCTGGTGAGCACGTGCACCTCGGTGCCCTCGCGCGCGAGCCCCTCGGAGAGCTTGCGCACGTGCCGCGCCAGCCCGCCCTCGATCAGCGGCGGGTACTCCCAGGAGAGGATCAGGACTCTTCGCACTACGTGGGGTGGGCTAAGGCTCGAGCAGGGGGCTGAGGCTCAGGTCTGGCGCCAGGTTCCGCACCTGAGGAGCTGGTGGTGGGCCGGCGGAGTCTATGGCCTCGAGCAGCCCGCGAGCGTGGTCGGTGCTCCGCTGCCACGGGTAGTCGCCCGCCTGGCGGCGGCGGTCGAGGAAAGCCCAGTCGCTCGCCTGAACCGCGAGCAGCTCGCGCGCCGAGCGCTCGGCCGCGGCTCGTCCGAGGCCCGCGCCGAGCCCGCGTAGCACGCGCAGCTCCAGCCGCCGCGCCGCCGTGGCGAGGTCGGCGACCTCGGGCGAGTCCCAGGTGCGCATGTCCTTCCCCTCGCCCCAGCTCGAGCGCCGCAGCGGACGCGGCTCGGCCGGGTGGCGCCCGCGGGCCTCGCCGAGGGTGACGAGATCGATCCCATGCCCGCCGGCGACCGACAGCACCTCCTCGAGCCAGGCGGGGCCCTCCCACCACCAGTGCCCGAGGAGCTCGGTGTCGATCGCGAACACGATCAGCCCCGGCCGGCCGCGCTCGGCCGCGAAGCGCTCCAGGCGGTCGGCGACCGCGGCGACGAACTCGCGCCCCTGCGCTCGGGCGCGCTCGGCGGCGGTGTCGGGGTCGTACGGCGAGCCGCCGATCGACCACGGCCGGGCGCCGCGCAGCGACTTGCGGTGGAAGTCGGCGTGCACCGGGTCGGCCGGGTAGCCCCGCAGCGACCACAGCCACTGCACGGCCTCCCAGTCGATCGCGAAGCCGACCGTCTCGCCCGCCGCCACCGGCACCAGCGCCGCGAGCGACGGCTCGGTCGCGCTCTGGTCGGTGCAGAAGTACTCCAGATCGCGCTCGGCGAGCAGCCGCTCGAGCCCGGGCTCGTAGGCGCACTCGGGGAGCCAGAAGCCCCCGGGGTCGCCGAAGCGCCGCCGGTGCGAGCGCAGCCCGGCGTCGATCTGCAGCCGTCGCCCGGCCGCGGTCGCGACCAGCGGCAACACCGCGTGGGTCGCGGCCGAGGCGAGCAGCTCGACGCGCCCAGCGGCGGCCGGGTCGGAAAACAGCCGCAGCAGGTCGCCGTCGAGCGACTCGACCCGGGAGAGCACCTCGCGGTAGCGCCCGGCCTCGGCGCGGCAGGCCGCCCGGTAGGCGGGCTCGACGTCGCGCTCGTCGGCCTCGCACGACTCGATCCGGAAGCGGCGCAGGAACTCGAGCAGCCGCTCGAAGACGCCCTCGGCCTCGAGCTGGTCGGCGAGCACCGGGGTGACCGTGAACGTGAGCCGGTCGGCGATCGCGCAGACAGGCGCGTAGGCGCGGATCACGGCGTCGAACAGCCATTCCTCGCCGAACGGGTAGGTCCCGTAGCCCTCGACGTAGGGCATGTGGCTGTGGAGGACGACGGCCAGCGAGCCGGCGTGCTCGGTCACGAGTAGCAGACGGCGACGAAGTCGAGCGCGCGGTCGAGGTCGCAGTTGGCCTCCGGGCGGAGCACGAAATCGCTCGCGGCGATCGCGGGGACGAAGCGGTCGTAGAAGGGCTTCGTGATCCGCAGGGCCGGGTGGACGCGATCCCACCCGGCGCGGATCGCGAGCTCGTGCAGGCGCAGCTTGCGCGCGTGAAAGACGCCGAAGAGCTCGAAGCTCGAGAAGACCGGCGCGAGCAGGGCCCGATACTCCGCCGCCGTGTACTCGCGCAGGTGCCAGGGGTTGTCGGACTTCTGCGCCCCCGCTGGGGCGAGCGTGAGCCGGTTGGGAGTCGAGACGTAGCTCACCGGGGCGGCGCGAGCGAAGCCCTCGAGCAGCGCCCCGGGATCGGCGACGTGCTCGATCGTCTGCAGGAAGACGATCGCGTCGCGGGGCTCGTCATAGCCCTCGACCAGGGCGCGCTCGAAGCGCAGGTTCGGGGCCGTGTAGCGGAGCGTCGCGTGCTCGTGGGCCTCGGGGTTCGCGTCGACCCCGACCACCTCGGCCGCGCGCCGGGCGAGCACCGCCGAGCCGTATCCCTCGCCGCAGGCGAGGTCGGCGACCCGCGCCCCGGCGACCCGCGCGGCGATCCACTCGTAGACGGCCAGGTGGCGCCGGAACCAGTAGTTCTCGGCGGGCACGTCGGGCAGCGTGCGCTCGCCGGTGAGCGCCAGCGCCGGCACGCCCTCGGGCTGGTTCTGTTGCAGATGGGCCTCTTCCACGGCGCCGGACCGTAGTGCGTGCGCGGGCCGAGCACCTACCATCCCGGCCGATGCCCGCTCCCCCGACCGCGACTGCGGCCGAGATCAAGGACGTCAACACCCGCTACCACGACGCCGCCGCGGCGGAGTACGACTCGAAGTGGGGAATCGACTACGGGCCGATCGGCCAGGGTCAGGTGCGCCAGAAGCTGGCCAAGGCGCTCGGCCGCGCCCCCGAGCGGTTCGGCGACGCGCTCGAGATCGGCGCCGGCACGGGCTACTTCTCGCTCAACCTGCTGCAGCTCGGAACGATCGAGCGCTCGACCGCGACCGACATCTCGCCGGGGATGCTGGCGACCCTGCGGACGACCGCCGAGCGGCTCGGGCTCGAGGTCGAGACGGTCCGCGCCGAGGCCGAGCGGTTGCCGGTTGCCGACGCGAGCTTCGACCTCGTCTTCGGGCACGCGGTCCTGCACCACATCCCGGACCTCGAGCGGGCCTTCGCGGAGTTCGATCGCGTCCTGCGCCCCGGCGGGACGCTCGCCTTCTGCGGCGAGCCCTCGCGCTACGGCGACCGGATCGCGGCGGTCCCGAAGCGCGCCGGGCTGCTCGTCGCGCCCGCCTGGCGCCGGCTCCTCGGCGCTCCCGGAGCGGGCTGGCTCGACGGGACGGTCGAGGACGGGCACGAGCTCGAGCCCGAGGTCGACGTACACGCCTTCTCCCCCGGCCAGCTTCGCGACCTCGCCCGCGGGGCGGGCTTCGAGGCGGTCCGGCTGCGGGGCGAGGAGCTGCTCGCCAACGCCTACGGCTGGCTGCTGCGAACGCTTGAGGCGACCGCGGAGCCGGACGGGGTGCCGATGGCCTGGCGGCGCTTCGCCTACCGCAGCTACATGGCCCTCCAGCGAGTCGATTCCGCCGTGCTCGAGCCGCGGCTGCCGCCCGAGCTCTTCTACAACCTCCTCTTCAGCGCCCGCAAGCGCGCCTGACGGGCCGATCGAAGGCCCGGCACGGGCCGATCGATCCCCCGCGAACCGGCCGATCGCGAGCGGCTCCGAAGCTTCGGCGGCGGGGACCCGGGTAGATGTCGGCCCGACACAGTGCGTGCCGACCGCGTCGACCCCGGCGCCGGGCGATAACCGGACTACCGATAGGAGTCGACCATGTCCGTCGTCACCATCCTCGTGATCATCGTGCTCGTCCTCTTGGCGATCTACCTGTTCCGCCGCATCGCGTAGCGCGGCCGCGCCGCGATCGCCGGCGCCGCGACGGGTCGAAAACGTCCTCCCTGAGGACGAAAGGCGCCCGTCGCGGGCGGAGCCGGCGGAAGGTGCTCAGCCGAAGGTGAACGCGTAGCCCTCGATCCCGGCCTGGAAGCGCAGCTCGAGGGTGTGGCGGCCCGCCTTGGGCAGGTCGACGAGCCGGTAGAGGCGCTGGGGGCCGATCGTCGCCCGCGAGTCGGCGACGTCCTCCCCCGCATCGGCGTCCGAGATCGGCTTGCCGTCGAGCAGCACCTCGAGCTCTCTCGGCCCGTCCTCGGATCCGAGCACCAGGAAGACGCGGCGGGCCTGAAAGCCGAGCGCGATCGTGGCCCCCTCCCCCGCCCGCGCCGACTCGTCGCCGACGTCCCAGGCCCCGCCGTAGGCGAACTCGTTCAGGCCCAGCGAGCCGGGGTCGGCGGCGCCGTAGTCCTTGCTGCCCGGCTGCGGGCCATTCACCCAGCCCTGGGCGCGGGCCGTGCCGAGATAGGTCTCTGGCGTGCGCAGCATCGGGTCGGCGCGCTCGACGCTCCCGGCCCGCGCTCCGGCGCCGAGACCGCCGGAGCCGGCCTCGGCGAGCAGCGAGCGGATCGCCGCCTCGGTCTGCTCGTACTGACCCTCGCCGAAGTGGACGTAGCGGATCTCGCCCTCGGCGTCGATCAGGTACTTGGCCGGCCAGTACTGGTTGCCGAACGCCGTCCAGGTCCCGAGGTCGTTGTCCTGGACCACCGGGTAGTGGATCCCGTACTCGTCGATCGCGCCGGCGACGTTGCCGGCGTCCTTCTCGAACGCGAACTCGGGCGAGTGCACGCCGACGATCGTCAGGCCGTCGTCGCGGTACTCGGAGTCCCACGACTCGACCTCGGGCAGGGTGCGGATGCAGTTGATGCAGGTGTAGGTCCAGAAGTCGATCAGCACCACGCGCCCCTGCTTCGCGGTGAGCTCGTCGATCGAGAGCGGCTTGCCGTCGGTGTTGAACCACTCCTGCGTGTCGACGAAGTCCGGCGCGGCGCCGTAGTCGGGCAGCGAGACCCCGGCCTCGGCCTCCTTGGACCCGCCCTCGGCGGCGACGCGGTGCGCGCCGCGGACCGAGGCCAGCGGGTCGGAGACCGCGTCGCTGGCCTCAAGCCCCTCGGTCGGGTTGACGAGCACCGAGGGAAGGTCGTCGGCGATCGCGTCCTGGAACTTGAGATCGAGGTCGGCGGTCATCGCGATCGCGACCAGCACCATCGTCGCCCCGGCGGCCGCCTGGACCCAGACGCGGGCCGGCTTGATCCTGTCGACCAGCCGGCGGCCTCCGAGCATCAGCAGGTAGAGCACCCCACCCGAGCCGAGGGCGTAGGAGAGCGCGACGGCGAGCTTGCCGGCGGTGAAGTCCTGCGCCGCCGAGACCGTGATCACGCCCGCCAGGATCGGCCCGGCGCAGGGTGTGTAGACGAGCCCGAGGCTGGCGCCGAGCAGCAGCCCGGAGCCGAAGCCGGAGCCGCCCACCCGCGCCGGACCGGGCGCGATCCGGCTTCCGAAGGCCTCGATCCGGGCGGCGAGGCCCGGGATCAGCAGCGTGATCCCGAAGACCAACAGGGTGACGATCGCGAGCGTGCGCACCAGGTCGTCGGGCAGCCCGAGGGCGTCGATCACGTAGACGAGCGCCACGGTCGCGAACGTGAACGCGGCCACCAGGCCGGTGACGACGCCCAGCGGTCGCCGCCGTCCGCCGCCGACGCCCGCCCCGAGCACCGCGGGAAGCACCGGGAGCACGCACGGCGAGAGCGCCGTGGCGGCGCCCGCGACGAACGCGAACAGCATCAGCAGGACCATCTAGCTCATAGAGTCGCGGAAGGAGGTCAATCGTTACTGAAGACCTCGGCCTCCACGGGGAGGTACGGGCGAGGGCGCGGTTTCGATCAATTGGCGCGGCGGCAGCGAAACAGCCTCACCGAGCCGTCGATGCCCTTCAGCCGCCGTGATCCGGCGTACGACCAGTCGTAGTCGCCCTCGAGCGCGTCATGGACGGCGGCGTCGGCGAGCACGCTCGCGGGCCGCGCGATCGCGGTGATCCGGCTCGCCAGGTTGACGGGGCGCCCGTACCAGTCGCCCGCCCGGGGCAGGGCCTCCCCCGAGGCGACCCCGGCACGCAGAAGCGGGAAGTCCTCGCCCTCCGACTCGGCGGCCTCGACCAGCCCGAGCGCCGCCTCGACCACCGGCGTCGGCTCGGGGCCGACGAACATCGCCGCGTCGCCGATCAGCTTGACCAGCCGCACCGGCGGCTCGGCCGCCTCCGCGGCGAGCTCCCCGAGCCTGCCCGTGACCGACCCCAGCGCCTCCGGGTCCAGGGTCTCCCCGAGGCGGGTGAAGTCGACCATGTCGACGAAGGAGACGGTGACCTCGTCGCGGTCGGCGGCCCGTCCGCTGGAGAGCTCGGCCAGCCCGAAGGCGTCGTGGCGGATCTGCTCGCGCAGATGGACGGCGAGCGCGTACGGGAGCAGGTCGCCGATCAACGGTATGAACCTTCGCGCCGCCTCGGCGAAGCGGGTCGCGACCTCGTACTCGGTGTCGCCCTCGCGCATGAAGGCGTCGGCGACCAGGCGCCTGTTGGCCGCGGCGAGCTGCGACATCGTCATCCCCAGCAGCCGGCCGACCTCGAGGATGCCGTCGTCGGGAACGCCGGCTTCGCGCAGCTCGCGGACCCGCTTCGCGGCCTCGACGTCACGCTCGGAGTAGACCGCGGCATCGTCGCTCGCCCCCGCCAGCCCGAGCGCCCGCCATTGGCGTCGCAGGAAATCCTCGTCGACCCCGGCTCGCTCGGCGACCTCGGCCGGAGTGAGCAGCTCCTCGCCGCCGCTGAGCACGCGCTCGACCGGGAGCAGGGCGAGGCGGTCCTCCTCCACGGCGATCCGCAGCTCGTCGAGCGAGACCCCCTCATCGGCCAGCTCGGCGAGCAGCTTTCGCCGCGCATCCCGGGCGTCGCCGTCGAGCCCGTCGAGCAGGCCCTCGGCTTCGAAGTCGATCTGCGGCATCGCGGCCGCATTCTGCCGGGCCGGCGGCGCCGGCGTCCTAGACTTCGACCCATGGGCCCGGACGGGGTCGAGCTGCCGATCTTCGAGCTGCCGCTGGTACTGCTGCCCGGCGAGCTGCTGCCGCTGCACATCTTCGAGGACCGCTACAAGCGGATGATCGGTCGCTGTCTCGAGGACTCGGAGCCGTTCGGGATCGTCTTTCGCGACGAGGAGGGCGGCGCCCGGCGGGTCGGCTGCGAGGCGCGGGTGACCGAGGTCACCGAGCGGTTCGCCGATGGGCGGCTGAACATCATCGTCACCGGCGAGCGCCCGTTTTCGGTCCTCGACCGGTTCGACGCCCCGGGATATCCGGCCGGCGAGGTCGAGCCGGTGGACCCGGAGGCGGCCGAGGGCGGCGGCGAGGACGTGCCGGCCGCGCAGGCGGCGCGCGACGCGTTCGCCGAGCTCGTCCGCCGGGTCGGCGCCGATGCGCCCGAGCCCGCGGAGCTCGACGCGCTCGATTCCTACGGGCTCGCCGGGCGGGTCGAGCTGCCGCCGGAGACCAAGCAGCGCCTGCTCGAGCTGCGCTCCGAGCCCGAGCGCATGCGGGTGCTCGCCACCGCGCTCGACACCCTGATCGCCACCGTCGCCCGCTCGCGCGAGATCGCCGACCGGGCGCGGATGAACGGCAAGCTGATCATCGGCGACGTCTGAGCGACACCGGCGGGCCGGCGACTCAGGCGACGGCGACCGCGCCGCCGCGCCGCGGGTCTCCTCCGCCGCGAAGCTCCCCGGTCTCGGGGTCCCGGGTGACGGCGTGCACGCCGCCGAAGAAGACGTTGCGATCGGGCCAGCGGACGACCTCGTAGCCGCGCTTCTCCAGACGCCCGAGGGCCGGCTCGGAGATCCCGGGCTCGGCCTGCACCGCCCCGGCCTCGAAGTGGACCCGGGGCGCGTCCACCGCCTCGTCGACGTCGAGGCCCTGGCAGAGCCGGAGGATCGTCTGCAGGACGGCCGAGCGAATCCGGTTCGAGCCGCCGCTGCCGAGCCCCGCCTCGAGCCCGCCCTCGCCGAGGACGACCGTCGGCGACATCATCGACGGCAGCCGCCGCCCCGCCGGGTGGCGGTGGAAGCCGAGCGGGTTGAGGTCCTCCTCGCCGAGCATGTTGTTGACGTGCACTCCCGTCCCGGGGACGATCAGCCCGGACCCGGTCCCGTTCGAGCAGGTGACGCTCGCGCACATGCCGTTGCCGTCGATGGCGGTGATGTGGGTGGTCGAGCCGAGCCGGTCGGATGCCAGGAAGGTCGCGGCGAAGCCCTCCTCGTAGAGGCCTGCCGCGAAGCGCTCGCTGCGCTCGGCCTGGGCGGCCTCCATCGCGGCGACGATCGACTCGACCTCGAACGGGCGGTCCGAGCGCTCGAGCAGCTCGAGCGCGAACGCGATCAGGATCCCGCCCGACGACGGCGGTGAGTTGGAGAGCACCTCGCGGCCGCGAAAGCGCGCCGCGACGGGCTCGCGCGGGATCGGCTCGTAGGCGGCGAGGTCGGTGGGCGCCAGGGTGCCTCCCCGGTCGAGGACCCAGCTGGAGATCCGCGCCGCGACCTCGCCCCGGTAGAACGGCTCCGAGCCCTCCGCCCCGAAGCGCTCGAGCGCATCGCCGAGCTCCGCGAAGCGGAACAGCTCGCCCTCGCGGAGCAGGTTCCCATCCGGCGCGTAGATCGCCCGCGCCTCCTCGTAGTGGGTCAGGATCGGAGCGAGGATGGCGAAGAAGAACGCCTGCTCGCCGTTGATCTCGAAGCCCTCACGGGCGAGCCGCGCCGCCGGCGCCGCGAGCTCGGCCAGCGGCACGGTGCCGAAGCGCCGGGTGGCCCACTCGAGCCCGGCGGGCGTGCCCGGGACGCCGCAGGAGGCCGCGCCGACGTTGAAGACCTGGACCGACTCCGGGGTGAAGTAGATCTCGATCGGGACCAGCTCCGAGCGCCGTTCGCCCCCGCCGCCCCCGGGGCGGCGACGAAGAAGTCGAGCACGGTCGCCTCCGTGCCCGTGTGGACGAGCATGTAGCCGCCCGCCCCGAGGCCGGTGAGCGGGCTCTCGGTGACGCACGAGGTCATCACCGCGGCGACCGCCGCGTCGACCGCGTTGCCGCCCTCGCGAAGCACTTGCGCGCCCGCCTCCGCGGTCAGCGGATGCCCACCGGCGACGACGCCACGCGGGCTCATGGGGTGTCAGCGGCCGGGGACGTACTCCGGCACGTCGAGCTCGTAGTCGCGGGGCCGCGACTCGAAGCTCTTCGCCGTGCCCGCCCGGCGCTCGGCCGGCCTGCGGTTGGCGGTCGCGGCCGTGCCGATCTCCCGCCGCTCACCGGTCTCGGAGCGGTCGGAGCGGCGGCCGCGGCCGTCGAAGCGGGTCGCGATCACCGTGATCCAGACCTCGTCGTCGACCGTCTCGTCGACGTTGGCGCCGAAGATGATGTTGGCGTCGGGGTGCGCCGCCTGCTGGACGATCTTCGCCGCCTCGGAGACCTCGAGCAGGCTCAGGTCCGAGCCGCCGGTGATCGAGAGCAGGATCGACTTCGCCCCGTCCACCGAGGTCTCCAGCAAGGGTGAGGAGACGGCGCTCTCGGCCGCGCGGACCGCGCGGTTGTCGCCGCTTCCCATGCCGATCCCGAGCAGCGCGTGGCCGGCGTCGCGCATCGTCGTCCGCACGTCGGCGAAGTCGAGGTTGATCATCCCCGGCAGGGTGATCAGCTCGGAGATCCCCTGGACGCCCTGGCGCAGGACGTCGTCGGCGACCTGGAAGGCCTCGACCATCGTCGTCGTCTTCGCCAGGACCGTCAGCAGACGCTCGTTGGGGACCACGATCAGCGTGTCGACCTCGGCCCCGAGCGCCTGGACGCCCTCCTCGGCCTGGGTGCCGCGGCGCGTACCCTCGAATCGGAACGGCTTGGTCACGATCCCGACGGTGAGCGCCCCGACGTCCCGGGCGAGCCGGGAGATCACCGGCGCCGCGCCGGTACCGGTGCCGCCGCCGGCGCCGCACGTGACGAAGACCATGTCGGTGCCCTTGAGCAGGCGCTTGATCTTGTCCTGCTCCTCGAACGCCGCGCGGTAGCCGAGCTCGGGATCCGAGCCGGCCCCGAGGCCACGGGCCATGCCGCTGCCGAGGTGGATCGTGACGTCGGCGTTCGACTGCTGCAGCGACTGCAGATCGGTGTTCACGGCGAGGAACTCGACCCCCGGGATCCCGGCCTCGACCATGCGGTTGATCGCGTTCACCCCGGCACCTCCGACGCCGATCACCCGGATCACCGGGGCGTGCGGGGTCGCGTCGCGGAAGTCGCCGCTGTAGCGCGGCTCCTCGCGGCCGTAGGTGGGGCCCTCGACGTCGAGGACGTCGTCGGCGAAGATCCGCGAGAGGCGCTCCTTGGCGGCGGGAGCGGCGGGAGCGGGAGGGTCGTCGTGGGTGCGGTAGGCGAGCACCTCCGGGGTGGGCTCGGGGAGTGGCGGCTCCGGCGCCGGCTCGGACTCGGCGTGGTCGAACGGCGCGGTGGGCGGCGGCTCGCTCGCCCGCTCCGGCTCGCGAGGCGGCGGCGGCGGAGGCTGCTCGCGCATCACGCCGGTCTCGCCCTCGCCCGTGCCCTCGGCACGAGATTCGGGGCGAGCCTCGGGCGGATCGTCCGGATCGACCGTCGACCGGAAGAGATCCGCGAGCGGGCCCTCGCGCATACTGGCCCGCTTACGACGCGCCATTCGTCAGAACCTCCTGGGCGAGCGCCCGGTAGCAATCCGCCGCGTTGCCCTTGGGATCGTACTTGAGCACGCTCGCGCCGCGAACGGGAGCCTCTGCGAACTTGATCGCCTTGCGGATCCGCGACTTGAACACGAGCTCGCCGAAGTTCTCCTCCAGGATCTCGATTGCCTCCTTGGCGTGCACGGTGCGCGAATCGAGCATCGTCGGCAGGATGCCCTCGATCTGCACGTCGGGATTGAGGTTCTCGCGGATCATCTCGAGCGTGTTCTGAAGCTGCAGCAGCCCGCGCATCGACAGGTACTCGCACTGCACCGGGACGATCACCTTGTCGGAGGCGGTGAGCGCGTTCACGGTCAGCAGCCCGAGGCTCGGCGGGGTGTCGATGCAGACGAAGTCGTAGTCGTCGCTCGACCACCGAGAGCGCCTTCTCCAGCGAGCGCTCGCGGCCGATCTGGGTCGACATCGCGATCTCGGCGCCGGCGAGGTCGATCGAGGCGACGGCGATGTCGATCTCGCGATGCTGGATCGCCTCGCGGATCGGGACGTGATGGACGAGCACGTCGAACATCGACTTCTCGACCTTGTCGGGGTCGATCCCCTGGCTCATGGTCAGGTTGCCCTGCGGATCGAGGTCGACGCAGAGCACGCGATGGCCGGACTCGGCGAAGGCGACCGCGAGGTTTAGGGTGGTGGTCGTCTTCGCGACACCGCCCTTCTGGTTGGCGAAGCTGATCACCTTGGCGCGTGTCGTCGGCCCCCTCCTCCGCATCGGGAGCGGCGGGCACGCGGCGCGGCGCGATCGCCTCGCTGGCGGTGATCCGGACGTCCTCGTCGGGGCTCGGCTCGGGCGGAACGGCCGGGCGGGGCGGCGTGCGCCACGGTGAGGGCTCGGCTGCCGCCGGCGTCTCGACCGGGGCGGGCGGCGACGCGACCGGAGCTGCGGGCTCCGCCGCGGTGGCCGGCGGCGCATCGACCGGGGCGGATGCGGGCTCGCTCGGCTCGACCGGGGCCTCGGCGACGGGCTTGGTCTCAACCGCCGGCGCGGGCGGCTCGACCGCCGGCGCGGGCGGTTCGACCGGGCGCTCCCGGATCACGGCCGGCGGGCCGCTCGGCGCCGGCTTCGGCTCCGAGGCCCGGGGGCGGGAGCCTCGGGCCCCGGCTGGGGCTCGGAGCGCACCTCGGCCGGCGCGTCGTCGGGGCGATCCGGCGACTCGCCGGTGCCGTTTGTCGGCCAGCCGTCCGGGCTCGACCGTCGATCATCTTCGGAGCGCGATCCGCGGCTGAAAAGTCCCATCGTTCGCGACTATTCGCACGACGAGCCGGCTTTCCTTCCCGTGCATCGCAACGGGCTCTCGGCGACTCCTGGAATCATGGGTCACCGTGCCCGGCCTGCTCGACAAGCGCCTGGTGATCGTGACCGGCAAGGGAGGCGTCGGCAAGTCCACGGTCTCGCTGGCTCTGGCGCTCGCCGCGGCCCGCGAGGGCAGGCGAACGATCCTCTGCGAGGTCGTCGTCCCAGGAGCACCTCTCGCACGTCTTCCATCGCAGCCAGGTCGGCTTTCGCGAGGTCGAGATGCGCGGAGAACCTGTGGGCGATCTCGATCGACCCGGACGAGTCGATGCGCGAGTACGTGCTGCTCCAGCTCAAGGTCAAGCCGATGCGCGACCTGCTCTTCCGCTCGCGCATCTTCAACTACCTGGCCGCCGCGACCCCGGGGCTCAAGGAGCTGGTGACGATCGGGAAGATCTGGGAGCTGGCGCTCGACGACCGCAAGGCGCGGGGCGGGCGGCGCTACGACCAGGTGATCGTCGACGCTCCCGCGACCGGGCACGGCGTCGGCTTCCTGCAGACCCCGCGGACGTTCGCGAACATCGCCAAGGTCGGCCCGATCCGCCAGCAGGCCGAGACCCTCGACGGCTTCATCCGCGACCGCAAGCGCACCGGGATCGCCGTCGTCGCGCTCCCCGAGGAGATGCCGGTGAACGAGACGGCGATGCTCGAGCGCGACCTGGCGACCGAGGTCGGCGTCGAGGTCGACCGGATCTTCTGCAACGGCCTCTATCCGGAGCGCTTCGACGAGCCCGAGTCCGAGCGGATCGCCGCGGCGATGCCGGAGGCGACGGGCGCCGCGCGGACGGCCTGCCGCGCGGCGCTGACCGAGAGCCGGCGGGCCCGCTCCCAGCGCGAGCAGCTCGCCCGCCTGGAGGAGAACTGCGAGGCGCCGGTGACCCCGCTGCCGTACCTGTTCTCGGCCGAGCTCGGGGTCGAGGCGGTCGAGGCCCTCGCCGATCGGCTCGTGGCCTGATGGCGAGCGTCGCCGAGCTGCTCGAGGGCAAGGCGGGTCTGCGTCTGCGCCGGCTCCGGCGGGGTCGGCAAGACGACCACCGCCGCGGCGATCGCAGCCGGGATGGCGGCGCGCGGCAAGCGGGTCGCGGTGCTGACGATCGATCCCGGCCAAGCGGCTGGCCGACTCGCTCGGACTGCCCGAGCTCGGCAACACCGAGCGCCAGGTCGACCCGGCGCTGTTCGCCGAGGCCGGGGTCGACGCCGGGCGGCGGCGAGCTCTGGGCGATGATGCTGGACGCGAAGGAGACCTTCGACGAGGTCATCCGCGAGCACGCGCCCGATGCGGCGACCCGCGACCGGATCCTCTCCAACCGCATCTACCAGCAGCTCTCGGCCGCGCTCGCCGGCTCGCAGGAGTACATGGCGATGGAGAAGCTGTACGAGATCCACGCCGAGGACCGCTACGACCTGCTGGTGCTCGACACGCCCCCCTCGCGCAACGCGCTCGACTTCCTCGAGGCGCCGAACCGGCTGCTGCAGTTCATCGAGGGCCGCGCGCTCCAGGTATTCATGCGCCCGACCGGGCTCGGGATGAAGTTCTTCGGGCGCGGGGCGTCGATGATGTTCTCGGTCCTGCGCCGGATCACCGGCGTCGACCTGATCGAGGACCTGGCCGAGTTCTTCCAGGCCTTCGGCGGCATGGTCGGCGGCTTCCGCGAGCGCGCCCGGAAGGTCAACCAGCTGCTGGCCGACCCGCGCACCTCGTTCCTGGTCGTCTGCGGCCCCCAGGACGAGCCGATCGACGAGGCCGTCTACTTCCACCACAAGCTGATCGAGGCCGAGATGCACTTCGGCGGGGTGATCGTCAACAAGGTCCATTACGTCGGGGAGGGCAACGAGGCCGAGCCGAAGCTGGTCGCGCAGCTCTCCGAGCTGCTCGGCGACCCCGAGCTCGCCCATCGCGTGTGCGAGAACCTCGACGAGTTCCGGGTGCTCTCGGAGCGCGACCGGCGCAACATCGAGCGGCTCGGGCTCGAGCTCGGCGCGCCGGCCGTGATCGAGGTCCCCTACCTCGACGACGACGTCCACGACCTCGCCGGCCTGCTCGAGGTCAACCGCTACCTGTTCGCCTCCGGTCGCGAGGAGCGGGCCGCGATCGCAGCCGCGGTCTAGCCGCGCGCGGGCCGCAGCCCCCGGCCAGCCGCGCGATTCGGAGCCGTCTTGGCAGTGAGAGGGTGGGTGCGTGCGCCCTGCGCAACGTTCGTGCCACTCTTGCGTGCTCTGGTGGCCCGCAACCCGAGCCGGCGAGGATGCCGCGCTTCGGTGAGGCTCGCGCGAGGCCTCGCGCGCGTTTCGGCGCACCAGCCATGCGCGCACCCGCAGACGTGGCGACGAGACGCGCTCAGGCCGAAGCCACCGCGCGTTGGGCGCGGTGGCTCGACCTGCTCTTCCTGGGGGTGGTCGGAGGAAGTCTCAGGGGGTGACGCGAGCGCGCCGGGCGCGGTCGTAGGCGATCTCGCGCACGTTCCACTCGGTCGTCTCGGGCGGGGGGAAGAGCCCGGCGACGCGGTCGTTGCGAGCCTCGCGCTCGGCCCGCGTCTTCTCGATCAGGCGCAGGACCGGGCTCGCCGGGCGCGGGCGGCCGTCGTCGTCGACCAGGCGATGGCTCTCGGCCTCGTACGGCTCGCCCGGGTCGGCGGCGGCCTCCGGCGGGGACGGGACCAGCTCGAGCGAGCCGGTCGAGGGCTCGGCCTCGGGATCGGGATCCGGATCGATCCGGCTGCCGAAGATCTCTCGCGCGCGTTCGAACACCGTCTCCTCCTCGGGCTCGGGGCCGTCCTCGGGTGAGATTCGCTCGTCGAGCTCGG
Organism: uncultured Solirubrobacterales bacterium; assembly: GCA_963842795.1. Lineage (GTDB taxonomy): Bacteria > Actinomycetota > Thermoleophilia > Solirubrobacterales > 70-9 > WHSW01. The sequence continues at coordinate 319,154 of CAWJHV010000015.1, forward strand.
AGACCTCCTCGTCGGCGGGATCGGGCAGGAGCCGATCGAGCTCCGCCTCGAGCTCGAGCTCCGGCTCGCGCTCCTCGTCCACCTCCTCGACGACCGGCTCCAGGTCCCACTCCGTGGTCCCGCCGCGCTGCTCGGCTGCGCCGTCGCCGACGGCGAGCCCGTCGGCGAGCAGGATCTCGTCGGCGGTCACGCGCAGGTCCGAGCCGAGGTGGCCCGCGCCCGCGTCCTTGAGGATCGCGCGAGCGAGGTCCTCGAGCGCGGCGGCCGTCTCGGCGGGCGTCGACGAGTCGCCCCCGGGGGCAGGCTCGCCGCTCCAAAGCTCGCGTTCGAGCCCGACGGCGCGATCGACCACGGCCTTGACCTCGCTGCGACGCTCGGGCTCGGCGCACAGCGCCGCGACCCGGATCGGCAGCCCGAGATCGGCGGGCCCGGCCCCCTCGAGCACGAACCGCAGTGCCAGCAGGTAGTCGTTGAGCGCCTCGATCACCACGTTGCGCTCGAGGCCGGCCTCGAACCGGTTCAGCGCGCGTCCGAGGGTGATCGCGAACCCGGGGCGGTCGTCGGCGAGGCGGGCGAACGGGGTCCCGGTCGCGCTCAGCGCGCGCGAGAACGCCGCCAGCTCGCCGAGCTCGTCCTCAGTCAGGCGGTAGCCGCCGGGACGCTGACGCCCGCTGCCGGTGGCGATCCGGCGCCAGCGATCGCTGCCAATCCGGGTCCAGGCGTGGGGTCCGAGCCCGACGCCGCCGGCCTTGAACAGTCTCAGCGTGGTGATCAGCCGGCGAAAGCGTTCGACGGCCGCCATTCCGGCCTCGACGGTCTCGCCGAGATCCTCGGCGCGCTCGCTGACCCGGACGACGCCAAGGAACGGCGTCTCCCACGGCGAGACCCCGAGCCCGTCGGTCGAGCGGGCCTCGGCGGGCACGTCGACGATGTCGGAGCGGACGATCGAGGCGGGCGCCAGGTCGAGCCTCGCGGCGGGCATCTGCAGGCCGCGGATCGGGACGATCAGCTCGATCTCGCCCAGGTCGACGTCGCCGCCGGCCTCGAGCTCGTCGATCGCGAGGGCGAGCCGCTCGCCCTCGACCGAGAAGTCGGAGCTTCCCATCCACAGCCGGCAGAGAAAGACGATTCCCGCGAGTTCGGCTCGCGGGCGCGGATCCGCCGGGACGCCGATCCCGAGGTCGCGCAGGTAGCTCGAGGCGAGGCCGGCGGCGTCGATCGCCGCGCAACAGGCACCGAAGGAGTCGAGCTCGCGCAGGTCGCGGGCGTGATCGCGGACGAAGATCTCGGTCTGCGGCTCATACCGGCACAGCGGCGACCCGTCGCCGGGCTCGTGGACCTCGTAGGGAATCTCCTCGCCGGCGTCGATCAGCTCGCGCAGGCGGTCGGCGGCGTCGGCGGCCATCGCCTCCAAGCCCTCTCGAACCACCAGGTCACGCATGCCGAGGGGCTTCGCGCGCACCGCGCCCCCTCCTTCACTGCAAGCGAGCTTGCAGCGTGAGCCGCGGCTCAGACCTGAGCCGCGAGAGCCAAGCAGGGCAAGGAAGCAGGGAGCGTGGCGTGCTCCGCACGCGAGCGACCGATGACGCCGCCATGCGCCGGCTCTCGCGGCTCAGGCCGAGACCAGCCAGCGACGGCCGTATGAACGCATCTCCTCGATCACCGGGACGAGCGCGCGTCCCTTCTCGGTGAGCGTGTACTCCACGCGCGGCGGCACCTCGGGGTAGGTGTGGCGCGCGACGATCTCGCATTCCTCGAGCGCCCGCAGGCGCAACGAGAGCGTCCGGGGGCTGATCCCGGCGAGCGAGCGCTCGAGCTCGCAGAACCGGCGGTTGGAGTCCGCGAGGTCGCGAATCACGAGGAGCGTCCACTTGCCGGAGATGATCTCTGCACAGCAGCCGACGGGGCAGGGAGAGTCGTTCATAGCCATCTGCGGCCGGGGTGGTTCTTCGACGAATGCGCAGCCCCGGCTCGGGTCCGAGTATAGCCAACGCTTCAGGAAATGAAGCGGGTAATCGCGGGTTTCGCGGGCGGGCGCTACGACCCGGAGTAGGTCGCCGCGGGAGCCTCGGCGGGCTCGTCGTCGTCCTCGCCCATGACCTGCTCGATGCCGCTGGAGCGCTGGCCCTTGGCGTCGAGCATGAGCTTGAAGTCGTGCGGGCTCGAGGCGACCTCGAAGGCGACCCGCTCCTCGATGTTGCCCGCCATCACGTGGCGCAGCAGGCCCTGGTCGAAGGTCTGCATCCCGTAGTACTCGCCCTCGGCGATCACCTCGCTGATGCGCCCGGTCTCCTGCGGGTTGAGGATCAGGTCCTGGACCCGCCCGGTCGCGACCAGGACCTCGCAGGCGGCGACCCGCCCGTGGCCGCCGGCGGCGGGAACGAGCCGCTGGCCGACCACGCCGCGCAGCGTCGCGCTCAGCATCACCCGCGCCTGCTGCTGCAGGTGGGGCGGAAAGAAGTCGATGATGCGGTTGACCGTCTCGGTCGCGTCCAGCGTGTGCAGGGTCGAGAGCACGAGGTGCCCGGTCTCGGCCGCCGAGAGCGCGGTGCGAACGGTCTCCTCGTCGCGCATCTCGCCGATCAGGATCACGTCGGGGTCCTGGCGCAGGACGCGGCGCATCGCGCGGGCGAAGCTCTCTGTGTCCTGACCGACCTCGCGCTGGCTGATGATCGAGCGCTTGTCGCGATGCAGGTACTCGATCGGGTCCTCGAGCGTGATGATGTTGCGCGAGCGGGTCGAGTTGATGTGGTCGACCATCGCCGCCAGCGTGGTCGACTTGCCCGAGCCCGTGGTCCCGGTGAGCAGGACGATCCCGCGCTGCTCCTCGGCGAGGGTGCGAATCACCTCGGGCAGCCCGAGGTCCTCGATCGTGCGGACCTGGAACGGGATCGCTCGGCAGGCGATCGCGACGCTGTCGCGCTGGCGGAAGGCGTTGACGCGGAAGCGGGAGACCCCCGGGATCGCGTAGGAGAAGTCGGCCTCGCCGACGCTCTCGAACTCCTCCAGGATCCCCGGGTCCTTGACGATCTGGCACAGGGCGCGCTCGGTGTCCTCCGGGCTCAGCGCCTCGGCGCCCTCGATCGGGCTCAGGTCGCCGTGGGTGCGGATCATCGGCGGCGAGGGGACCTTGACGTGCAGGTCCGAGCCCTCCTGCTCGACGACGTGGCGCAGCGCTTCGTCGATGTTGAACATCAGATCCTTGTATCGGCCTCTGGCGGAGAGGCTTGAGCCGAATCGACGCGGCTCGACCGGCCGCTCAGGGGCCCGTGGGTGGCGGCGGGTTGACGTCGAGCAGGCAGTCCGCCCCCGAGCACGCGCGCAGCTCGGCGACGGCCTCGGCGAGCGCCGCGCGCGTCTGGGCGTAGGCGACGTCGGCGTGGCGGCTCTGGAGCTCCTGCGGGTCGAGCTCGAGGTCGTAGAGCTCGGTGTCGGTGAGCGCCCCGGCGCCGATCGGCAGCCCGAACCCCTGCTCCAGGGTCGCGACCTCGTCGCGGTAGTGCTCGACGTAGACGTAGCGGCGGGTGCGCACGCCGACCCACGACGGAGCGACGTACGTGCCGGTCGAGCCGCGGCGCGGCGGCCGCTTGGACTCGATCAGGATCGCGCGCTCGGGGTCGCCGCGCCCGTAGGTGTAGGAGGCGAGCGAGCGGCCGTCGATCGGGCGGTCGAAGATCAGCGGCACCGGAGCGACCTCGGCGAGGTCGAGGATCGTCGGCGCGAGATCGACGTTCGCGACCGGATCGGCGACCCGCACCCCGGCGGGGACCCCGGGGCCGCGGATGACCAGCGGGACCCGCAGCGCCTCCTCATACGGCTGCACCTTCTCCGCGCTGATCCGGTGCTCGCCGTGCATGTAGCCGTTGTCGCTGGTGAAGATCACGTAGGTGTGGTCGCTGAGGTGGGCCTCGTCGAGCGCGTCGGAGATCTCCTCCACCGCCCGGTCGACGTCCAGCAGGCTGGCGAGCTCGCACTGGTACTTCTCGGTCAGGTCGCGGACCGCCCGCGGCTGCAGGCGCCGGCGCCCGCGCACCGCGCCGGGCTTGTCCTCCATGTTGCGCTCGTTGAACGACCGCGGCATCGGCAGCGGCCGGTCGCCGAACGCGCCCGCGTCGCGCGGTGCCGGCTTCGCCTTCGCCGTGTCGAAGGCGAACGGCTTGCCGTTCGAGCACCGACGCCCGGCCGGGTCGTTGCGGCCGCGGCCCCAGTGCGGGGCGATGTACGAGACGTGGAGGAAGAACGGATCCCGGTCCTGCGCGTGGGCGCGGATGTACGGCAGCGCGTAGTCGCGGGTGAGCACCTCGGTGACGTAGTCGGAGGCCGAGTCGCCGTAGCGGACCCGCCCGCCCTTCGAGTCGGTGATCTCGTAGCCGTAGTAGTTGACCATCGTCGCCGGGGTCAGAGCCCAGAATCGATCCCATCCCGGAGCGGGTTTCAGGGTCCGGTAATCGTGCAGCCACTTGCCGACCAGGGCGGTGTCGTACCCGGCGAGGTTGAGCCACACCGGCAGCACCCGGTCGGGGTCGCGCAGCGACTCGTACCCGCCGCCGTTTCGCTCCTGGTTGTCGATCACCCCGTGGTTGTGCGCGTACTCGCCCGTGATCCAGGTCGCCCGCGAGGGACAGCAGAGTGGAAACGAGGCGATGTTGTTCTCGAACGTCGCCCCTTCGTCGACCAGCAGCCGGCCGACCCGCTTCATCGCCGAGAGCGACGCGAGCGTCTGGTCGTCGGTCGAGATCAGGACGATGCTCGGCTTCACCAGCGCGCTCGAGGCGGGCTCTTCGCCGCCGAGCACGATGCCGCCGCCGACGAGCGCGCCCAGGGTCAGGGCCGCCGCCGCCGCGCGCCTCGTCGTGGTCAGGACCCGTCCCGCCGCCATCGTCGGCCGTCCAAGCTAACGCCCCGCGCGGGTTGCGCGCGAGGGGCCGGGTATCGAGACGTCGAGCACGCATTCGGTGCCCGAGCAGTGCTCGAGCGCCGCGAGCGCGGCCGCGAGCCGGCCGCGCGCCCGCGCGTAGGCCGGATCGCGGTCGAGGTTGCGCAGCTCGTAGGGGTCGCGATCGAGGTCGTAGAGCTCGCGCTCGGTCGTCCGCCCGACGCCGATCTCGGCGTCGATCCCCTCGGCACGGGTGTCGAAGCGGGCGCGGCGGTACTCGAAGTACGCGTAGCGGGCGGTGCGCACGCCGACGTAGGAGCGGACCTTGAACCCGCGCCGTGACCCGGCGACGTTGCCGCGGCCCTCGATCGGCACCGCCCGGCGGCGATCGGCGGGGGCGCCGGCGAGCGCCGGGGCGAGCGAGGCGCCGTCGATCGGGCGGGCGAGCTCGGGTGGGATCGGGGCGCCGGCGATGTCGAGGATGGTCGGGGCGAGATCCGCGTTCGCCACCGGGGCGTCGACCTGCGCGCCGGCGGCGATCGAGGGCCCGCGGATCAGCAGCGGCACCCGGATCGCCTCCTCGTAGGGGCGGTTCTTGCCGCGCTTGACGCGGTGCTCGCCCGCCATCACCCCCTGGTCGGTGAGAAACACGAGCACCGTGTTCGCGAGCTCGCCCGTCGCCGCCAGCCGGCCGACGATCCTGCCGACCGCGTCGTCGAGCGCGAGCAGGGCCGCGAGCCCGCAGCGGTAGTCACGGTCGATCTGGGTCAGGTCCTGATCGGTGAGCGGCGGGCGGCGGCGGATGAACTTCGGCTTGTCGCTCACATCGCGCTCGTCGAACGACGGCGGGCGCGGAACGCGCGCGGCGCCGAAGCGCCGGGCGTACCGGGGCGGCGGAATCGCGCTCTGCTTGCCGGCCCGGCTGTCGGGCCGGCCGTCCGCGCAGCGGCGCCCGGCGGGGTCGTCGCGGCCGACGCCGTTGTGCGGTGGGTGATAGGCGAGCCAGAGGAAGAACGGACCGCCGATCACCGCCTGCTCGTCGATGAACGGGAGCGCGTACTCGCGCGTGAGCGCATCGGTCTGGTAGTCGGAGGGGCGATCGCCGAAGTGGCGCGGCGTGCCGTCGGGCTCGAAGACGTCGTAGTCGTAGAAGGAGGAGAGGCCCTCGCCGCCCGCGCCGACGAGCCCGTACCACTGGTTCCAGCCCGGTGGCGCCCGGCGCGGTGTGCGCAGGCCGTTCAGCCACTTGCCGGCAAAGGCGGTCTGATACCCGAACGCCTGCAGCCAGGCGGCGAGGTTGCGCTCCGGGTCGATCAGCGCCCGGTATCCGCCGCCGCTCAGCGGATTGTTGCCCTTGGTGCCGTGGTTGTGCGCGTACTCGCCGGTGAGCAGCGTCGCGCGGGCCGGGCAGCAGAGCGGGTAGCTGGCGAACGCGTTGGCGAAGGTCGTCCCGTGGCGGCCGAGCTCGCGCGTGATCGTCGGCAACGCGCGCATCATTCCCGGGCCCTGATCGTCGCTCATCACGATCACGAAGTTGGGCGGGGGGACGACCGCTGCGGGCGCGCCCCCGGTCGCCGGGGCGAGTGCGACCGTCGCGGCCGCAACCGCAAGCGCCGCCGCCGCGACCGTGCCCCGGCCTCGTCTCTTCGTCCCTGCCGTGATCGATGAACGCTATCCGGCCCGCGCCGCCGCCTCTATGCGGCGACGCGGACCGGTCGCGCTCAGACCGTCAGGCAGAGGGCCACGGCCTGGATGCTGTGGTCGGCACCGCTGTCGTTGCCGCCGTCGACGGAGACGGACTCAGCGCCGGCGTTGTACCGCACCTCGGCGATCCAGAGCTCGTGGTTGCCCGAGGAGTTGTCGTCGGGCACCCACTGGCCGTTACCGCCGATCAGCTCCTCGCCCGCGTTGCACGCGGCGGTCGCGTTCGAGACGTCATAGGCGCCGTTCTCGGCGGTGCCTCCGGGCACGTTCACAGCGGTCCCGGCCCGGGTGATCACCGCGTCGCCGACCTCCGACGCGCCGATCGCGCTGGGGCCGATGTCGGCGGCGCCGATCGTCTCGTTCTCGATCTCGTCGAACTGGACCGAGTCCGACTGGAGGTCGTTCGTCGTCAGCGTCTCGTTGGTGATGTCGGTCCCGTCGATCGAGTTGCTGCTGACGTCCGCCCCGGTGAGCGTCCCGTCGAGCACGTCCTCGCTCTGCAGCGTGTTGTCCACGACGTGGCGCGACGCCGTCGAGTCGTCGTGGATCTTGTTGCCATTGATCGCGTCCTCCTGGATGTCGGCCGTGCGGACCTCGCCGTTGACGATGTCGTCGGTGAACACCGTGTTGGTGCCGGCCAGCGCAAACGCCGTACCGCCGCTCGCGAAGAGGAAGATCGCGATGTAGCCGACCACGTTGCTGCGCAGGTGGTCGCCTATTGCTCTGCTCATAAATGAGCACCTCCCGGATGAGCCGGCGTCATGCCGGCCCGGTGGATTATTTGGACGGACGCCCGGGATTCGCCCGCGGGCGACGGGCGTCGCCCCACCCTCTCACCCGGGTGACTTCGTGTCAACCGGTACGAGAAGGAGTGTCGGTGGCTAGGCGACCTCGCGCAGCTTCTGTGCCTCGGCGAGGCTCTGAAGCTTCTTCAGCGACTGGTTCTCGATCTGCCGGATGCGCTCGCGGGTGACGTTGAAAGTCCGCCCGACCTCGTCGAGGGTCCGCGGATGCTCGCCGCCGAGCCCGTAGCGGAGCTCGAGCACGCGGCGCTCACGGTAGGAGAGGTTCTCGAGCGCCTCGCGCAGCGCCTCCTTGGTCAGGAGGTCGGCCGCGCGCTCGAACGGCGACTCGGCCTTCTCGTCGGCGATGAACTGGCCGAACTCGGACTCCTCCTCGTCGCCGACCGGCTTCTCGAGCGAAACCGGGGCCTGGGCCGAGCGCTTGATCTGGTCGACCTCCTCCGGGTCGATCCCGGTGACCTCGGCGATCTCGTCGGGGGTCGGCTCGCGGCCGAGCTCGGTGACCAGCTTGCGCTCGGCGCGGCCGATCTTGTTGAGCTTCTCGACCACGTGCACCGGGATCCGGATCGTCCGCGCCTTGTCGGCGAGCGCGCGGGCGATCGCCTGGCGGATCCACCAGGTCGCATAGGTGGAGAACTTGAAGCCCTTGCGGTAGTCGAACTTCTCCGCCGCGCGCACCAGCCCGAGCGTGCCCTCCTGGATCAGGTCGAGGAACGGCAGGCCCTGGTTGCGGTAGTTCTTCGCGATCGAGACGACCAGGCGGAGGTTGGACTCGACCATCTTCTGCTTCGCGTCGAGGTCGCCGCGCTCGATGCGCTTCGCCAGGTCGACCTCCTCTTGAGCGGTCAGCAGGCGGACCTTGCCGATGTCCTTTAGGAACAGCTGCAGCGAGTCCGTGGTCATGTCCGGCTTCAGGTCGAGCGCCGCGGCCTTGCGCCGCTTGCCGCGCTTGGGCTCGGCCCGCTCGGCGTCGGGTGAGGACGCCTGCGCCGGATCGACATCGTCGACCATCTCGACGCCCTGGCCCTCGAGGTAGCCGTAGAGCTCCTCGATGTCGCCCTCTTCGACGTCCACCTCGGCGAGCGCCGTGGCGACCTCGCCGTAGGCGATCACGCCCTCGGCGTGACCCTTGGCGACGAGGTTCTTGACCTCTTCGAGCTCCTGAAGTTCGGCGATCAGCATCGGTTGGCTGGGTCTTCCTTCCTGGTCTGGTGGTAGGTGAAAGGCTCTGGTCTCATATCGGACGCCGGGGCCGTTCGGGAACTCAGCGGCGCCCATCGGACCTCGACGACCAACCGGCCCGCCCCCACGGTCAGCTCCCTGGCTAGAGCGTTCCCGGCGACGACGAGGTCAAACGTGTGTTCGAATATTAATCCCTAAGAAAACGAAGTCAAGGTTAGTTCGCTGTTTGCGGGGGTTTCCTGGGCGGCGCACGGTCGCGTGCAGAACGCGCGCCGCACCTCGACACCGATACCCGTCCGCAGTTTCGTCCAATCAGGCCCTTGGGGGGCGTCGCGGCTCGGTCGCCGCGTCCCATCGCAACGCGCGCGTCCGCCGATCGCGCTGGAATACCGACGCATGAGCGACGAGTCTACGAGCCGGCCGCAGCCGGAAGCGCCGGCCGGGGGCGTGTTCGGCAACCTGCCCGACTCCCGCCCCGGGACCCGGAGCCCACGCCGCGACTCCGGCCGTGCCGGCAAGGGTGCCTCCGGCGACGCACCGCCGGCCACCACGAGCAAGCGCCCTCGGGCCGAGGATCGCGCCGCGTCGCAGCCGGTGGCCGAGCGCGAAGTCGGGCCCGCGCCTCCCCGGGCGGAGCCGAGCGGCCGGGCGGCGATCGAGGAGGAGCCCGCGAAGGAGGGCGGCGGGCTGGAGGACATCGCCTGGGCCGGGGTGGCCGCGGCGGCCGAGGCAGCGACGATCGGGGTCCGGCTCGCCAGCCGGGCGATCGAGGCCCTGCGGGGGAACGCGGAGAAGGAGTGAGCGTGGCCGAGGCCGGTGCGACGGTCTCGCGCAACCCTTTTCGGTATCTGCGCGTCTTCTGGGAGCGCGCCTACCGCGAGAACATCACCGGCATGGCTGCGATGGTGGCCTACAACCTCGCCCTGGCGCTGTTCCCGTTCGCGCTTCTGGTCCTGTTCGTCTTCGGCCAGGTGATCCAGAACCCCGACGTGGAGGCGAGCGTCCTGCGCGACCTGCAGAGCATCTTCCCGGCCGCCGAGCAGAGCTCGCTGACCAGCATCGTCGACCGGATCCGCGACAGCTCGACGACGATCGGCGTCGTTGCCGCGGTCGGCGCGATCTGGATCGGCGCCTCGTTCTGGGGCGCGATGGACACCGCCTTCTGCCGCATCTACCACGTCGAGTGCCGTGGCTGGGTCGAGCAGAAGCGGTTCGCGCTGGTGATGCTCGTGGTCGTGATCATCTTCCTCGCGGCGAGCGTCGTGATCCCGGTCGCCGAGGGTGTGCTCGCCTCGAGCGCCGAGGACCTCCCGTTCGGCCTCGACGAGATCAGCGGCCTGCGCAGCGCGGTCGTGCTCGGCGCCGCGCTCGCGGTCACCTTCGGGATCGTCGCCACGATCTACTACTTCGTCCCCAAGGGGCACGTCCCGTGGCTCGGCGTCTGGCCGGGGGCGCTGTTCGTGACGCTGACCACGGCGATCGCGAACGCCGTCTTCCCCTTCTACCTCGGGCAGTCGAGCATCGACGAGCTCGGCGGAGCGCTCGGGTTCATCCTCGTCGCCCTGGTCTGGTTCTACGTCGTCAGCCTGGCGTTGCTCGCCGGGGCGGTGATCAACGCGCTGCGCTACGAGTTCCTCGAGACCGGGAGCGTCGAGGAGGAGCGGGCGCGGGCGTTCGCGGATCTCGACGCGTAGGACGACCGTTACGTAACGGGCGAGATGGAGGCGAGGGATTGGGCAGTGACGGGTGAGGGCGCGTGGCGACGGGGGCTCGTGCACCGGACCCGACCGACGAGAGTGCGGTTTCGGCCGATATGCGTACAAAAGGGCACTCTCGATGCGCGGCGAACCGCCAAGGCGCACGCAAGCGCCACCGAAGGTCACCAATGCCGACCGCTCCCACTTCCTCACTGCCAAACCCGAGCCCGCCGCGGCCTAGCCGCCCTCAGGCCCCGAAACTCGCAGCTCGTCGAGCGCGGTTCGCATCGCCTCGGCAAGCGGCGTCGAGGGGACGTCGAAGAGCTCCATGCCCGAGCGGTCGACGACGATCGTCTCCGTCGCCAGGCCCTCGATCAGCGGTCTCGCGACGCCCACGTCGACCGGCGTGACGAGCCCGATCCAGAGCGACGAGAGGCTCGGGGTCAGCAGCGGCACCGGCAGCTGCAGCGGCGGGCGCCGGCCGAGCGCGCGGGCCATCTCCTCCATCATCCCCCGGTAGGTGGTCACCTCCGGACCGCCGATCTCGACCTCGCGTCCCGTCGCGGCCTCGGCCCCGGGCGCGGCGCGCAGGTAGCCGATCACGTCGGCGATCGCGATCGGCTGCGTCCTCGTCGCGACCCAGCGGGGCGTGACCATCGCGGGGAGCCGCTTGACCAGGTAGTAGACGACCCGCAGCGACTCGCTGCCGGCGCCGATGACGGCGGCCGCGCGGAAGTAGGTCAGCGGGACGCCCGAGCGCTCGAGCACCTGCGCCGTGTGATGGCGGCTGCGCAGGTGCTCGGAGCCGGGATCGCCGAGGCCTCCGAGGTAGATCAGCCGCTCGGCACCGGCGGCCGCCGCCGCGGTCCCGAAGTTGGCGGCCGCGCGCTCGTCGCGAGCCGCGAAGTCGCTGTCGGAGCCACGCCCCATCGAGTGCACCAGGTAGTAGGCGGACTCGATCCCGTCGAGGGCCGGGCCGAGGGTTTCGGGCTCCAGCACGTCGCCGCGCACGATCTCGCAGCCGATCTCCTCCAGGCGTCCGGCGCGCGACGGGTCGCGGACCAGGCACCGGACCTCGAGGCCATCCCCGCGGAGGGCGCCGGCGAGCAGCCCGCCGATGTAGCCCGTCGCCCCCGCGATCAGGACGCTAGCCGTATCGACCCCCGGTCACCTCGCGCAGCTTCGCCTGGTCGTGGCGGGCGGTCACCGTGCGCACGGTGCCCGACCGCGATCGCATCACCAGCGACTCGGTGGTCGCCTTGCCGCGGCTGTAGCGGACACCCTGGAGCAGCTCGCCGTCGGTGACCCCGGTGGCGGCGAAGAAGACGTCCTCGCCGGCGACCAGGCGTTCGGCGTCGAGGATTTCGTCGAGGTCGTAGCCGGCGTCGATCGCCGCCTGGCGCTCGTCGTCGTCGCGCGGCCACAGGCGGCCGAGGAGCGCGCCCCCGATGCACTTGATCGCCGCCGCGGAGATCACGCCCTCCGGCGTCCCGCCGATCCCCCAGAGCAGGTCGACCCCCGCCTCGGCGGAGACCGCGAACAGGGCGGCCGAGACGTCGCCGTCGCTGATGAAGCGGATCCGGGCGCCGGTCTCGCGGACCTCGGCGACCTGCTCCTCGTGACGCGGGCGGTCGAGCATGATGATCGTCACGTCGCCGACCTGCTTGCCCTTGCGCTCGGCGACGCGGCCGATCACCTCGGCCAGCGGATCGTCGAGGCTGAGCACGTCGGCGATCTCGGCGTTGCCGGCGATCTTCTCCATGTACACGCACGGGCCGGGGTCGAACATCGTCCCGCGCTCGGCGAGCGCGATCACCGAGAGCGCCGAGGGCATGCCCCGGGCGGTCAGGGTGGTGCCCTCGAGCGGGTCGACGGCGATGTCGACCTCGGGCGGGCTGCCGTCGCCGATCCGCTCGCCGTTGTAGAGCATCGGCGCCTCGTCCTTCTCGCCCTCGCCGATCACGACCACGCCGTCCATCGGCACCGTCTCGAGCAGCAGCCGCATCGCGTCGACCGCGGCGCCGTCGGCGGTCTCCTTCTCTCCCTTGCCGACCCAACGCCCCGCGGCGAGGGCGGCGGCCTCGGTCACCCGGACGAGCTCGAGCGCCAGGTTGCGGTCGGGCTTGTCGCCGGACCTCTGGTCCTGCGAGATCACGCTCACGCGACGGCAGGCTATAGAGAAATCAGACCGCGGTCAGACGGTGCCGGGCGCCTTGCGGGTGCGGCGCGGGCCGCTCTCGATCGAGCGGGTGAAGCCGACCGCGCCGATCACGATCGAGGACAGCAGGGCGACCCAGTAGCCGTAGTCGAGGCTCACTCCGATCTCGGCCGGACCCGAGCCCGGCTTGTCGATGATCCCGTTGTAGACGATCAGCACGGTGGCGACGAAGCCGGCGATCATCGTCATCTCGCCCGGCGGGTAGGAGAGCTTGTGCCCGCGGACGATGATGTACGCGAGGATCAGCGGGGCGATCGCCGCGAGGAGCAGCAGCCAGCGGAGGATCGGGAAGGTCTCGAAGCCTGTGCAGGAGCCGTCGCCCACCCCGCAGATGAAGGTGTCGGCGTTGAAGTCGGCGCTCCCGACGACCCGTGCCGGGACGTCGAGGTCGACCGAGTACCAGGGCAGGAAGAGGATCGAGACGATCAGCAGCGCGGACGCGATCGCGCCGACGAGGACCCGTCCCCTGTTGAGGCGCGAGAAGTCCATCCGGCCGCGAGCCTATCCCACGGATAGGCTGCTGCGCGCAGGTGCGAACGGGTGCCGACAAGCAACGCTGGGGACTGACGCTGCCGCTCCCGGCGACCCCGCTCCGCGAGCACGCGGAGCTCGTCCGCCTCGCCGAGGCGACCGGCTACACCGACCTCTGGAGTGGCGAGACCAACGGGCCCGACGGCTTCACCCCGCTGGCGCTCGCCGCGGCGTGGACGGAGAAGGTCAGGCTCGGCACCGGCGTCGTCGGCGTCTTCCAGCGCGGTCCAGCGCTGCTCGCCCAGCAGGCCGCCGCGCTCGCCGACGCCAGCGGCGGGCGCTTCGCGCTCGGGATCGGCGCCTCCTCGGACCGGATCGTCGAAGGCTGGAACGGGATCCCGTTCGAGCGCCCGCTGTCGAGGGTCGCGGAGGCGGTCGACTTCCTGCGCCCGGCGCTCGCCGGCGAGCGGACCCCGAACGGGTTCAAGCTCGAGCAGGCCCCGCCCCCGGTGCCGATCGTGCTCGCGGCGCTGCGCGGGAAGATGCTGCGGCTCGCGGTCGAGCGCGCCGACGGCGCGTTCAGCAACTTCCTCCCGCTCTCGGGCCTGCCGCAGGTGGTCGAGCAGCTCGAGGGCGCCCCGGAGGGCTTCGAGCTCCTCTGTCGCTTCTTCTGCCTCCCCGGCGAGCGCGAGCAGATCGAGCCCCTCGCCCGGTTCATGTTCGCCTCCTACGTGACCGTCCCGGTCTACGCCGACTTCTATCGCTGGCTCGGGCACGGCGACGCGATCGCCGAGATGTGCGAGGCATGGGCGGCGAAGGACCGCGAGCGAGCGACCGCCGCCGCGCCGTGGGACCTGATCGAGGAGATGTTCATCCTCGGCTCGCCCGCGCAGATGCGCGCCCGGCTCGACGAGTTCGTCGCCGGCGGGATCACCTGCCCGGTGCTGCTGCCGATCGCCGCCCCCGACCAGCTCGGGGAGCTGATCGAGGCCCTGGCGCCGGACTGATCGGCCGGCGCCACGGGCCGGGCGTCGCGCCCGGCCCGTGCGCTCGCGCGGTGGTCAGCCCTCGGTCTCGGAGTCGCCGCTCTGGCCGACGACGTCGAAGCCGCGGTCGAGCTGGACGTCGACCTGACTGCCGTCGTCGCGGGTCACCTCGACCTCGTAGTAGCTCTCCTCGTCGCCGGTCTCGGTCTCGGTGACCGTGCCGCCGCCCGTCGCCTCGAGGGCCGCGGCGCCGGCCCGGTCGAGGGCGCTGCCCGTGATCGCATGATCCGGCCCCTCGGCCGCGTCCTCGCCGCCGCCCGCGGCGCCGGCGACGGCCGCGCCACCCGCGCCGAGCGCGAGCACCGCGGCTCCGGCGGCGATGACCTTGTTGCGTGCGTTCCACTGCATTTCGTTCCTCGTTTCTCCGACAGCGCGGAGAGTTCTACGAACCGCGGGTGAAACGACCGTGAAAGCGCGCGCTCAGCCCGGTTTTGCGAGGCTGAGCGCGAAGAGCTCGTCGGGATCCGTCCACCACTCGACCAGCTCGAGGCCCGCGTCCGCGTAGCTCGCCTCGAGCCGCTCGCGGGTGAACTTGGTGGAGATCTCGGTCCGCATCTCCTCGTTGCGGGCGAAGTGGGTGCGCATGTCGAGCGCCTTCAGGTCGATGAACTGCTCGGCGAGCGAGCGCAGGCGGATGTCGATCCACTCGTTGTCGGGATCGAAGAAGGCGACGTGCTCGAACCTGTCGGGGTCGAAGTCGGCCTCGAGCTCGCGGTTGAGGACGTGGAGCACGTTCTTGTTGAACTCGGCCGTGATCCCGGCGGAGTCGTTGTAGGCGGCCTCGAGCACGTCGACGTCCTTGACCAGGTCGGTGCCGAGCAGGAAGCGGTCGCCGGGATACATCAGGGTCGCGATCCGGGCCAGGAACGAGCGCCGCGGCCCCGGGCGGAAGTTGCCGATCGTGCCCCCGAGGAAGGCGATCAGGGCTCCCTCCTCGCGCGGGACGCGCTCGAGGTGGGTCTCGTAGTCGCAGACGACGCCGTGGACCCGCAGCCCCTCGTACTCGTCGACCAGCTCGTCCGCGACCCGGCGGGTGATCTCCTCGGAGATGTCGACCGGGACGTAGGTCTCCAGGGTGCCGGCGGCGCGCATCGCGTCGAGCAGCCAACGGGTCTTCGCCGCCGCGCCGGAGCCGAGCTCGATCAGGGTCGTGGGCCGGGCCGCGGCGATGATCGCCGGAGCCTCGCGGTCGAGGATCGAGCGCTCGACCCGGGTCGGGTAGTACTCGGGCAGCTCGGTGATCCCCTCGAACAGCTCCGAGCCGCGCTCGTCGTAGAAGTACTTCGGGGGCAGCTCCTTGAACGGGCATGAGAGGCCCTCGCGGACGTCCTCCGCGAGGCCGGCGAGCGTCCCGCCCTCCGGCAGGTGGACCTCGATCTCGATCTGCGCGGTCGCCGCCATCTACCCCTCCCGTACGCAACGCAGGCCGGAGAAGATCTGTGAGCGCTCGGGCAGGTCCCAGTTGCGGAAGCTGGGCCGGATGACGTCGCGCCGCGTCGCCCAGGCGCCACCGCGGAGCACCTTGTGGCCGTCGCCGAAGAAGACCTCCGAGTACTCCGGATAGGGGAAGGCGCGGAAGCCCGGATAGCCCGTGAAGTCCGAGGCCGTCCACTCCCAGACGTCGCCGAGCATCTGCACCGCCCCGGCGTCCGAGGCGCCGTCGGCGTAGGCGCCGGCCGGGGCGCAGCCGAAGCCGAGGTGGTCGAGGTTGGCCCGCTCGAGATCCGCGCCGAGCGCCGCCGCCTCCCACTCGAGCTCGGTCGGCAGGCGCTTGCCGGCCCAGCGGGCGAAGGCGTCCGCCTGGTGCCAGCTCACGTGCACGACCGGCAGCGACGGGTCGACCGGCTCGCGCCGGCCGAAGGCCGCGTCGACCCACCCGCCCTCGCCGTCGCGCTCCCAGTACATCGGCGCCTCGGTGCCGGTGTCGGCGACGAACTCGGCGAAGGCGCCGTTGGTGACCGGGACGCGATCGATCTCGAACGCGTCCAGCTCGACCGCGTGCCGGGGGCGTTCGTTGTCGTAGGCAAAGCCCTCGGGCGGCGCGCCGATCTCGTACTGACCGGCCTCGACCACGACCGTCTCGGGGCCCGCGACGACCGGCTCGGCGGCGACCGAGGGATCGACCTCGACCGGCTCGTAGCCGTCGACCATCTGCAGGAGCTGGAGCATGGTCTCGTTGTGCTGGTGCTCGTGGGCGAGCAGCATCTCGTAGACGAACCCGCCCTCGAGCATCGGATCGCCGCTGCCGTCGAGCTCGGCCGACTCGAGCACCTCGAGGGTCCGGCCACGGACCTGGTCCATGTAGGCGCGGAGCTCGGCGCCGCGGAGGATCGGAAGCTCGTTGCGGGTCTTGCGCGGGTTCTCGATCGCGTCGTAGAGGCGGCCGAGGTCACCGTCCATCGGCTCGCGGTCGCCGACGCGCTGGACCAGCCAGAGCTCCTCGAAGTTGGCGATGTGGCCGAGGTCCCAGGCCAGCGGGCTGAGGATCGGCGAGTAGACGGTGTTCAGCTGCTCGTCGGCGAGCGGCTCGATCAGCAGGAGGGTGCGCGCGCGGGCCTCGGTGAGGCGATCGGCGATCCGCTGACTCAGATTGGCCTCGGCCGTCGGCGCGATGGCCCAAGGCTACCCAGCTGCCGACTCGCCATGCGCAAACGAAGCGGATATATGGTCCGCGCCGATGCAGACCGAAGGAGCGATCGCGCTCGTCGCCGGCGGCGCCTCGGGCCTGGGCGAGGCGAGCGCCCGACGCCTGCACGCCGACGGCGCGACGGTCGTGATCTGCGACATGAACGCCGAGAAGGGCGAGGCGCTGGCGGCCGAGCTCGGCGAGCGCGCGAGCTTCGTCGAGGCGAACGTGCTCGAGCCCGAGCAGGTGCAGGCGGCGGTCGACGCGGCGACCGGCGCCGGCGAGCTGCGGATCTCGATCTGCTGCGCGGGGATCGGCTGGGCGCAGCGCACGGTCTCGAAGCAGGGGCCGCACGACCTCGAGATCTTCTCCAACGTGATCAAGGTCAACCTGATCGGCACCTTCAACGTCCTGCGGCTCGCCGCCACGGCGATGGCCGGCAACGAGCCCGACGAGGGCGGAGAGCGCGGCGTCTGCGTCAACACCGCCTCGATCGCGGCATTCGACGGCCAGATCGGGCAGGTCGCCTACTCGGCTTCGAAGGGCGGGATCGTCGGGCTGACGCTGCCCGCGGCTCGCGATCTCGCCGGGCGCGGGGTGCGCGTGGTGACGATCGCGCCCGGCCTCTTCGACACGCCCCTGCTCGCGGCGCTGCCGGAGGAGCAGCGCCAGGCACTCGGCGCCGGGATCCCGTTCCCGTCGAGGCTCGGGCTACCGTCCGAGTACGCGGACCTGGTCGGCGCGATCGTCGCCAACCCGATGCTCAACGGGGAGACGATCCGCCTCGATGGGGCGCTGCGGATGCCGCCGCGGTGAAGCTCGGCCGCTAGCTGATCACGAACCAGCCGACCTTCACGTTCCTGGTCGTGTCGGCGGTGAGGTTCACCTCGAAGCTGTCCGCCGCGGAGTCCTTGATCACGTGAGCCAGCGTCGTCGTGCCCCCGGGATCGGTCATCAGCGTGCACAGGATCACGGCGCTCGGGGTGATGTCGAACCCCGGACTCACCACGACCGAGCTGTCGCCCGCGGGAATCGTCGCGATCCCCGAGCTCGTCAGGAACTCGACCGGGCCGTCGACCTCCAGGGCGACCGCGCCGCCGGACCCCGCGAAGACGCCGCCGACCGCGCCGGCCCGCAACGCCTCGCCGAGCACGCCGGCCCCTCCGCTCGCGCCGGTCGCAAGCCCGGCCACTCCGAACCCGGAGGGACTGTTGGTCTCGCCGCGGACGCCCATCCCGGGACCGGTGGTCGCCACGGAGACACCCTTGACCCCTTCGCCCACGGGACTGTTCGTCTGCCCGAACACCCCGACCGCATCTCCCGAGGTGGCGAGATTCTCGCCGCGGACCCCAATGCCGTTTGGCGCGACGCTGCGGCCGGCGACTCCCCTCGGGGCCCCAGTTGTCGAGGTCGCGTTGGCGAAGACCGCGGTCGCGTTGGCGCCGGGGACGAAGCCCGTGACGCCGTTGCCATTCGCTCCGTTGCTCTGACCGAGGACGCCGGTGACGCCGACGCCGGTGACGCCGCGGCTGCTCGTCCCGTTGGCCTGCGCGAAAACCCCGGACTTGGTCGTCCCGCCTCCGGTCGAGATCGCCCGGATCGACGTGGCGCCGTTGCAGGTCACCGTCGTCGAGTCGGTGGTGGGGTTGTTGACGTTCTTGTGCACCGCGTCCGGGTCGCTGTTCTGACCGGCCTCGGCGCGCTCCGGGCGGCCCGCGGCGACTCCCAGGACCCCCGCGAGACCCCCGAGTGCACCGGCTACCAGTCCCCGCCTCGTCCGCGATTCATTCATGCTGAGCGCCATCGGCAAACCTCCATGTCTCCGAGCGGCCGCGATGGCCGCACCATCGAGACGATCCTAACCCGCCCTCAATGACCCGACCCCGACATCCGATCCGCCCGCGGCGCGCTGCGGGTGCCGGTCCGCTCGGCGGGTAGTCCGGTCGCCAATGCAACTCGGGTTCCTGCTCCTCACGGACCACAGCGAGGTCCTCAACGGCAAGGTGTACGCGATGGGCGGCGGGTGGAACATGCTCCACTTCCCCGAGCTCCCGGTCGAGCACGGGTTCGGCATCGCCTTCGGCCTCGACGTTCCCTGGGAGGAGAACAACATGCGGCACGAGCTGCGGCTCGAGATCGAGGATCCCGACGGTGCCCGGCTCGGCGACGAGTTCTCGTTCGAGTTCGAGACCGGCCGCCCGCCGGGGCTCGTGCCGGGCCAGGACCAGCGAATCGTGCTCTCGCTCGAGGCGCGGCTCGAGCTCGCCACGCCAGGCCCACACGCGGTGGTGATAACCGTCGGCGGACAGGAGATCGGCCGCAGCCGCTTCTACGTGCTCGAGTTGCCGGCGGCGGCCTCGCCGCCCACCTGACAGGGTCGATCGACTCACGTTCGGGGCGCGGCCGGCGATTCGCTTAGCTGCGAGGACCCATGACCCGGCTCCGAGACCTGAGCGCGGTGCTCCGCCACCGCGACTTCCGCCTCCTGTGGACGGCGCAGTCGCTGAGCGTGCTCGGCGACCAGATCGTCACCGTCGCCCTGGCGCTGTTCGTCACCGAGCTCACCGGGAGCGTCACCGACCTCGGCCTCGTGCTCGCCGCCCACACGTTGCCCCTGGTGGGGTTCATCCTCATCGGTGGCGTCTGGGCCGACCGCCTCCCCCGCCACCGCGTCATCGTCGTCACCGACCTCGCCCGCTTTGCCCTGCACGCGCTGCTCGCGATCCTGATCTTCGCCGGCGACGTGCAGATCTGGCAGGTGATCGTGATCGAGGCCGTGTTCGGGAGCGCGGAGGCGTTCTTCCGTCCGGCGGCCGCGGCGCTGTTGCCGCAGACGGTCCCCGAGGCCGAGATCCAGGAGGCGAACGCGCTGACCACGATGTCGAACAACGTCGGCGAGTTCGTCGGCCCGGCCGTGGCCACGCTGCTCGTGCTCGGGGTCGGCGCCGGCGCCGCCTTCGCGCTCGACGCGCTGACGTTCGTGGTCAGCGCGGCGCTGATCGTCCGCCTGCGCCCGCGCCGGCGCGGCGCCGAGGAGCCGGCGGCCCCGCGGCAGGACTGGCGGGCGGAGCTTCGCGACGGCTATCGCGAGGTGCGGTCGCGCACCTGGGTCTGGGCGACCCTGCTCTCGTTCTGCGTCGCGGTGTTCATCGGGCTCGCGCCCTGGTACGTGCTCGGCCCGGCGATCGCCAGCGAGCAGTACGGCACCATCGCCGTCTACGGCGCGGCCGCCGCGGTGCTCGGCGCCGGGACGATCATCGGCTCGCTGATCGGGATCCGCTGGCGCCCGCGCTACCCGATGCGGTTGGCGATGATCTGCGTCCTCGCGCTGCCGCTGGCGCAGATCGTCTACGCCGCCGGGATCACCCCGGCGATCATGTACCCGGCGAGCCTCATCGCAGGCGTCGGCCTGGCGCTGTTCGACGTCTGGTGGCTGACCGCCCTCGCCGAGCGCATCCCGCCGGACCGCCTCTCCCGGGTCACCTCGTACGACTACCTGGTCTCGCTCGGCCTCGTGCCGCTCGGGTTCCTGATCGCCGGGCCGCTGGCGGCGGAGTTCGGCGCCGTGACGATCTTCCTGATCGGCTCGGTCATCGCCTTCTTCGCGCTGCTCGCAGCCCTGCTGCCGCGGGAGACGAGGATGCTGGAGCGGCTCGGCGACGAGGAGCACCTCGAGGTGCTCGGCGAACCGCAGCCGGGCCTGCCGGGGTGAAGCGGCGGGTCCGGGAAGAGCATGTGCCGGCGAGCGCGGAGCTCTGTACCGGCGCGAGTGCGGAGCTCAGTCGGTCCCCATGTACTCGGGATCGGCCCACACACGCTTTTCCCACGGAGGCGTGATCGCGAACTCGGTGTCCGGGCCGGCCGCGGCGATCGGCTCCAGCGGCACGAGGCGAACCGCCTCGCCCGGGGTCCAGCGGTAGGGCTCGGCGTCGGACTCGCTCGCGTGGCCGGCGTGGCTGCCGCCGGAGATGAAGTAGCGGCCGCGGTCGGGGCCCCAGGCCGCGCGGTGGGTGACGCCGGCGTCGGAGAGCCAGTTGCCGGGCCCGCCCTCGTAGTTGTAGCCGTGGTGGGAGCTCGCCCGAGCGTCGGCCGCTGCGGCGCGCAGGCGCAGCTGCTCGGACTCCCAGTCGTCGTGGTGGAAGCCGTTGTCGCCGTAGATGCGGGTGTCGCTGCCCGGGTAGTAGGCCCAGTACTGGAGGTAGAGCGAGTCGGCGCGCTCGCCCGAGCAGTCGGGAGCCTCGGCCGCCGGCGGTTCCGCGGAACCGCGGCAGTCGACGGCGTGGGTGAAGAGGGTCACCGGCTCGCCCTCGAACGATGCGCGCACCTCGCCGGATTCGGGGCCGAGCGAGCACGGGTCCTCGCGGCAGCTGCGGTAGTCGACCGGCAGGGCGCCCATGCCCGGCTCGTAGACGAGGTCGGGCGCGTGCGCGGAGACCTTTGCCGCGAGCTCCTCCCCGTACGCGCCGACCAGCGCCGACGCAACCGGCTCGCAGCCACCCGAGAGCTCGATCGCGCACACCAGCCGCGAGCCGATCGCGCGCGCCAGGGCGGCGCCGGGGAGGGCGATGCCTGCGAGCGCCGCCAGGGCGACCACCACCAGGGCGACGAGCGCGAGCAGGGCGATCCACTCGACGGTTGCCTGGCCGCGCTCGCTTCGTAGTCGCACGCCTTGACGCTAGGCGTGGCGACGCGGCTCGTGGCGCGGCGATTGCGCCACGAGCGCGTCGGGATCGAAGCGATACAGTCGCGCCGTGGCCGACCCCCGCGAGCCTCCCGTCCTCACCCGCAAGGAGGGGCGCGGGTGGCGCTTCTACCTGCTCGCGACCGCGGGCGTGCTGCTGCTGATCCTGGTCGCCCAGAACCTCCAGCAGGTCGACCTCGACTTCCTCTTCATCCACACGCAGACGCCGCTGATCGTCGCCCTCCTGATCGCCGGCGGCCTCGGGGCCCTGATCGGCTGGGCGCTGCCGCACGTGCGCCGCAGCCGCCGGGTCGAGCGCGACTCGGAGCGCACCTAAGTCGGCGATCGCTACGTGCGGCGCCGGGCCGTCGGGCGTGTGGACCGCTCGGTCGCCGGGTGGGCGGCCGGGCGCTCGGGCTTTGCGGTGAACAGTCTCACCATCGCTCTGACCATGAGCGCGAGACTAGGTGCAGGGCTCGCGGAAGGCACCGGGTGATCGCCTAGTTGCTTGCGCTCGGCGGGGCGGGCTTGCGGCGCCGCTCGCGCTCTCCTAGGGTGTCGGGCAGGCGTGCTGGTCGGAAGGGAAGCCGAGCTCGACCGGATCGAGGCGTTGCTCGACGGCGCACGGTCCGGATGTGGCGGATCGCTCGTCATCCGCGGGGAGCCCGGGATCGGCAAGACGGCGCTGCTCGCCGAGACGCGTGGGCGCGCTCGCCGGATGCTGGTGGCGACGGCCTCGGGCGTCGAGTCGGAGGCCCAGCTGCCGTTCGCGGCGCTGGGAGAGCTGGCCGCGCCGATGCTCAGCGGGCTCGCGGAGCTCCCCGAGCCACAGGCGACGGCGATCTCCACGGCGCTCGCGCTCGCCCCGGGCGAGCGCGTGATCAACGAGCGCCTGGCGATGTTCGCCGGCTTCCTCGCGCTGATCCGGGTGACCGCCCGGGAACGCCCGGTGCTGATCCTCGTCGACGACGCCCACTGGCTCGACCGCCCCTCAGCCGAGTGCCTCGGCTACGCGGCGAGACGCCTCGAGGATGTCGGCGCGGCGCTGCTGATGACCGCGCGGCCCGACGAGGCGGAGTCCCCGCTCGCCGCCGGCGTCGCCGAGGAGCTTCCGCTCGGCGGCCTCGACCGCGCGCACGCCCTCGCCCTGCTCTCGGCGGCGGAGCTTGCGGCGCCGGTCGCCGAGACGATGTTCGACCTCTCCCTCGGCAACCCGCTCGCCCTGATCGAGCTCCCGTCGATGCTCTCCGACGACCAGCGCCGGGGCATCGCCCCGATCGACCCGCCGCCCGCGCCGGGGGGAGCCCTGGGAGAAGCGCTGGAACGCCGGGTCGCGGCCGCCGGACCCGAAGCCGGGGCGATGCTGCTGGTGGCCGCCGCGTCGTCGGACCGGGCGCTGGTCCCGGTGATCGCCGCCTGCCGCGACCTCGGGATCGAAGACCACGCCCTGGAGCGGTGCGAGTCCGCGGGCCTGCTCGACACCGACAACGAGGAGTTCAGGCTCGTCCATCCCCTGCTGCGCGGCGTCGTCTATGGCGGTGCCGCGCCGGCCGATCGCCGGCGCGCGCACCGGGCTCTCGCGGACCACGCCCCCGCGGATTCGCGGGCCTGGCATCTGGCCGCCGCCGCGATCGGGCCCGACGAGGCGGTCGCCACCGAGCTCGAGCGCACGGCTCAGCGCGCCGGCGGGCGCGGCGCGCACACGTCGGCGGCCGATGCGCTCGAGCGGGCCGCGCGGCTGAGCACCGACCCGACGGCCGCCTCCGGGAGGCTCTACGGCGCCGGGCTGGCGGCGGCGATGGCGGGCGCCTACGAGCGCGGGGCAACCCTGCTGGAGCGCGCCGCCGACACGGACGATCCGGCGATGCGGGTCCGAGCGCTTCACCTGCTCGGCATGGTCACTCTCAACGGCGGCATCCGCAACGGGATCGAGAACCACCGGATGCTGACCGAGGAGGCCGTGCGGATCGCCCCGACCGACCCGGAGATGGCAGCCGTCCTTCACGCCGACGCCGGGGTGACGGCGACGGTGGTCGGCCTCTGCGACATGGTCCTCGCCTCGGCCGAGGCCTCGATCGCGAGCCTGCCCGACGACGCACCGGCGACGACCCGCTGCCGCGCGCATTCCATCCACGGCATGGGGCTGGCGCTCAAGGGCCGGACGTCGGAGGCGGCGCAGGAGCTCGACCGGGCCGGGGACCTGCTGGCGGAGGTCGAGCCCGTCTCGGCCGCGGCGCAGTCGATCTCGTTCGCGCTCATGGGTCGGCTGTGCACCGGGGGCGAGGAGCGCCTGAGAGAGGAGACGCGCGGGCTGGCCGCGGTCGCCCGTGAGAGTCGCTCGCTCGGGATCCTGCCCTGGTTTCAGCTGCAGGCCGCGGACGCCGGCTACCGGCTCGGGGACTGGGACGAGGCCGAGCGCGAGGCCGAGGACGCGGTCGAGAACGCGGATGTGTCGGGCCAGCTGGGCCCGCTCTCGATCGCGCTCATCGTCAGAGCCCGGATTCATGCTGCTCGCGGCCGCGAGCAGGCCGCCCGCGACGACGCCCATCGGGGCATCGAGATCGCCGACCCGGTCGGATTCGGCAGCCCCCGGCTGTGGTCCGCGGCCTGCATCGGTTTCCTCGAACTCGGCCTCGGGCACGCCGAGGAGGCGGCGGCGGAGCTCGAGCAGGCCGCGGCGCTCGCCGGGATGTCCGGGCTCGAGGATCCGGTGATCGTCCCCTGGGCGCCCGACCTGGTCGAGGCCCGCGTTCGCTGCGGGCGCGAGGCCGAAGCTGCCGAGCTGATGGCCGCGCTCGGCGAGCAGGCCGATCGCACCGACAACCCGTTGAGCCTGGCGCTCGCGGCGCGCTGCCGCGGCCTCGTCGCCGGCAAGGAGTTCGAGCCCGAGTTCGAGCGCGCGCTGGAGCTCCACCGCGATGCCGGCCTGCCGTTCGAGCGCGCCCGTACCCTGCATGCCTTCGGCTCCCGCCTGCACCGGGCGCGCCGCCGGGTGGCCGCCCGCGACCGCCTCCGCGAGGCGCTCGAGGTCTACGACGAGCTCGGCGCCTCGCCGTGGAGCGAGCAGGCGCGCGACGAGCTCCGAGCCGCCGGCGCGGTCGCCCGCCGCCGCTTCGGCGACCCCGACGAGCTCACCGCACAGGAGATCCGGGTGGCGCGGGCCGTCGCCCGCGGTCAGACCAACCGCGAGGTCGCCGCCGAGCTCTTCCTGAGCCCGAAGACGATCGACTTCCACCTCGGCCGCGTCTACCGCAAGCTCGACATCCACTCGCGCGCGGAGCTCGCGACGTTGGTCGCCGAGGGCCGCGTCGGCGACGGGCCCGGCTAGACGCCCGCTCAGGAGATCGCGAGCTCGAAGCCGTCGGCGCCGCGGAGCGTCGCGACCCGCGCGCACTCGCGCTCGAGCTGGTCGCGGTCGAGCGGCGCCAGACGCTCGACCTCGATCGCGGCCCGGTCGCCACGGGCCCGCGCCTTCCAGGTCCCGGCGAGGGCGCCGTCGCGGAGCACCGCGCCGGGGCTGGCGACGGCGCGGAAGAGGCGCTTGCGAACCGCGGCGTCGGCGACGAGAGTCTCGCGGTCGGCCTGCTGCAGGTAGGGGTCCCGCGGCGGGATCAGCCGCGTCCCCGAGGCCTGCGGCGGCGAATCGAGGCCCTTGCGGTCCCGATCTGCGATCCAGCCGCGGCCACCGCTCCACTCGACCTCGACGAGCTCGTCCGTGATCGCGTCCCAAAGCCTTCGGCCCTGGGCGGGCGCAAGGCCCGCCCACGCGGAAAAGCCCTTGACCTCGGCCGGGCCGTAGAAGCGCACGTAGGCGCGGGCGAGGTCGGCGCCTTTTCGCCGCCGGCCCGGCCGCCCGGCGCGGAAGCGCCGCTCGGAGTCCATCCGCATCCCGGCGGCGACTCCGGCGTAGCGCCAGAGCATCGGCGCGACATGGTGGCTCTTGCAGCCCTTGCACCACGGCAGGAGCTCGTCGCGCACCCGTTCTCGCAGCCCGTCGTGAAGCCCGGTGCGGTCGAGGGCGCGGCCGTGGGCGAGCGTCCCCCGGATCGCCTCGGCGACCTCGGCGAGCGCCTCGGTCGGCGCGATCCGGTGGCGCTCGAGGGAGCTCATCGCGCCGCGGCCGAGCTGGCGCCCGAGCTCCTCGTCGTCGCCGGAAATCGCGGTGCGGCCGTACAGCGAGAGGTCGTCGGGGGCGACGGCGTGGATCGCCGCCCGCAGGCTCGGGCCGAGGACGAGCTCGCCGCCGTCGATGGCCTCGGCGTAGCCCGCGCGGTCGACCTTTGTCGCCCGGGCGGCGAGCGCCAGGATCGCCGAGTCGCGCTGGAAGTCCGAGGCGGGGCAGGTGGCCGCGGCCGCGAGGTCGATCCGCCGGCGCCGGTCGAGCCCGTGCCGGGCGAGCCGGTGGGCGAGGACCTGGTCGGCGTTCAGAGGTTCTCGATCTCGGCGGCGATGTCTGCCGCCGCCTTCTTCGCGTCGTCGAAGAGCATCGAGGTGTTCTCCTCGTAGAAGAGGTCGTTGTCGATCCCGGCGAACCCCGGCGAGAGCGAGCGCTTGATCACGATCACCTGCTGAGCCTCTGAGACCTCGATGATCGGCATCCCCGCGATCGGGCTGTTCGGGTCGTTCTTGGCCGCCGGGTTCGTGACGTCGTTGGCACCGATGACCACGGCGACGTCCGTACGCGGCATCTCCGGGTTGATCTCGTCCATCTCGCGCAGCTTCTCGTAGGGCACGTCGGCCTCGGCGAGCAGCACGTTCATGTGCCCGGGCATCCGCCCCGCGACGGGGTGGATCGCGTAGTTGACTTCGACGCCGCGCTTGGTGAGCTCGTCGGCCATCTCCTTGACCGCGTGCTGCGCCTGGGCGACGGCGAGCCCGTAACCGGGGACGATCACGACCGAATCGGCGTAGGCCAGCTTGATCGCCGCGTCCTGGGCGCCGATCGAGATGTGCGGGCGCTCCTCGCCGGAGCCGGCGCCGGCCGCCGGCACGCCGCCGAAGCCGGCGAAGAGGATGTTGGCGACGGAGCGGTTCATCGCGGTCGCCATCTCCATCGTCAGGATCGTTCCCGAGGAGCCGACCAGGGTGCCGGCGACGATCAGCGCAACGTTGTCGAGCGCAAAGCCCGCGGCGGCGGCCGAGAGGCCCGTGAACGCGTTCAGCAGCGAGATCACCACCGGCATGTCGGCGCCGCCGATCGGCAGCACGACGAGGTTGCCGAGCAGCGCCGCCGCGATCAGCACGCCGATGAACAGGCCCTGCGAGGGATCGTCGTTGTTGGCCACCTGCCAGACGCAGGCGATCACGACCCCGGCCAGGAGCAGCGCGTTGACCACCTGCTGTCCGGGAACCGCGAGCGGCCGGGTCGGGATCAGGTCCTGGAGCTTGGCGAAGGCGATGTTGGAGCCCCAGAAGGAGATCGAGCCGACGACGGCGGAGAACAGGATCGGGATCAGCTCGTCGAGCGGGATCTCGGCGCTCGGGCCGAAGAAGTCCACGGTGTCGATCCCGTGGCGGAACTCCGACCACGCGATCAGCGCCACGGCGCCGCCGCCGACGCCGTTATACAGCGCCACCATCTGCGGCATCTGGGTCATCTGCACCCGGGTCGATGCGATCACGCCGATCGCCGAGCCGACGACGAGACCGCCGATGATCACGCCCCAGTTGCCGAGCCCGTCGAGCAACAGCGTGGTTGCGACCGCGACCGCCATCCCGCCCGCGGCGATCAGGTTGCCGGTCTTCGCCGTCGTCGGGTGGGTGCCCTGCATCAGCCCGTAGATGAAGAGCGAGAACGAGACCACGTAGAGCAGGACCGACGCGTCGCCGCCCGGCTCGAGGACCGCGAGCGGGGTCATGGCTTCGGCTCCTCCGACCCGTCAGCCGACCCGGCCGCCCCCGGAGGCGAAGCCGAGGAGGCGGGCGGCTTTGGTTTCCGCACGAACATGCCCAGCATGCGGTCGGTGACCAGGAACCCGCCGACGATGTTGATCGCGCCGAATGCGATCGCGATGAAGGCGATCAGCTCCTCGAGGAAGCCGTCGGCGATCCCGGCGACGATCAGCCCGCCGAGCATCACGATCCCGTGGATCGCGTTCGTCTGGCTCATCAGCGGCGTGTGCAGGGTCGTCGGCACCTTCGAGATCACCGCGAAGCCGACGAAGGCGGCCAGGACGAAGATCGTCAGCTCGGTGACCAGGTCCATCTAGCGGTGCCTCCTTCCGCGGCAGTGCGACTCAGCCGGCGAAAACCGAGCCAGGCGAGGACGCAGGGAACGTGGCGCACTCGGAGAGTGCGCGAGTGACCGAGGACGACGACTGGCGACGGTTTGCAGCCGGCTGAGGCGTGCTGGCGTGGGAGGAGTCACCGCTACCGCTCCTGTCGCCCGGCGGCGCGCTCGTTGCGGATCGCGCCCTCGTGGGTGATGCAGGCGCCGGCGACGACCTCGTCGTCGAAGTCGAGCGCCAGCTTGCCTTCCTCGTCGAGCAGCAGCCCGAGCAGGTTCTCGACGTTCTTCGAGTAGAGCTGGGACGCGTGGGCGGCCATGTCCGAGGGCAGGTTGACCGGCGAGATCACCTTGACGCCGTTGTCGGAGACCACCGACTTCCCGGCCTCGGTGAGCTCGCAGTTGCCGCCGGAGTCGCCGGCGAGGTCGACGATCACCGACCCGGGGGCCATGTTGGCCACCGCCGCGCGGGTGATCAGGACGGGCGCCGGGCGCCCGGGGATCTGGGCCGTGGTGATGATCACGTCCTGCTTCGCGGCGTTCTCGGCCAGCGCCTCGCGGACCTGCTCGTTCTCCTCGTCGGTGAGCGGGCGCGCGTAGCCGCCCTCGGCCTCAGCGTCGGGGATGAAGTCGAGCTCCAGCGGCCGGCCCCCGAGCGAGCGGATCTGCTCCCAGGCGGCCCGGCGGATGTCGAAGCCGGTGACCACCGCGCCGAGGCGCTTCGCGGTCGCGATCGCCTGCAGGCCGGCGACTCCGGCGCCCAGCACGAGCACCTTCGCCGGCGCGACCGTGCCGGCGGCGGTGGTCATCATCGGGAAGAAGCGGCCGGCCTCGCGCGCGGCGAGCAGGGTCGCGGCGTAGCCGGCGACGCTGGCCTGCGAGGAGAGCGCGTCCATCGCCTGCGCTCTCGTGATCCGCGGGATCGCCTCCATCGCGAAGCTGGTGATCCCAGCGGCCGCGAGCGCCTTGTTCGTCTCCGCCGAGGTCAGCGGCGCGAGGTGGCCGATCAGCAGGTGACCGGTGAGCAGCCGGCCGATGTCCTCGACGGTCGGCACCGCGACGCAGACGACGATCTCGGCGCCCCAGGGATCGCCGATCTCGGCACCTGCGTCGGTGTACTGCGAGTCGGGATGCCCCGCCCCTTCCCCCGCGCCGGCCTCGACGATCACACCGACCCCGCGCTCGCCGAGCGCCGCGACGACGTCGGGGATCAGCGCCACGCGGCGCTCGCCCGGAGCGGTCTCTTTTCTGACCCCGACCTTCATTCCCTATGCGCGGATCGGCGCCCGAGGGCGGCCGCCGATCGCAGAGCCGGGGCAGCCTAACGAAATTCGCCCGCTCGACAGCGCGGTTGGTCGGCTTCGGCCTCCGGCCTCCGCCTCCTCCGGCCTCCGCTCTATGGTCAGGCCATGAACGAGCGGGAATCGGGGCCTCGGGCGCGCTCGGCGCCCGAGCTCAAGGCGCAGATCGAGGCCGAGCGGCTGGGCCGCCCGTTCCTGGTCTACCGCGACGGCGGCGACGAGCAGCGGCTGCTGGTGATCGGCGAGCCGGTCGAGTCGCTGTGGGTGGGTCGCAGCGCCTCTGCCGACCTCAACCTCGAGTGGGACCCCGAGGTCTCGAGCCTGCACGCGCAGCTCGAGCTCGTCGGGCTCGAGTGCACACTTGTCGACGACGGCCTCTCACGCAACGGCTCATTCGTCAACGGCGAGCGGGTCGGCGGCCGGCGGCGGCTGCGCGACGGGGACACCCTGCGCTTCGGGCGCACGGGCGTCCTCTATCGCGCCCCCGCGGAGACCAAGAGCGAGACGGTGCTCTCCGGCGACGCGCTCACCGCCGCCGGGGTCTCGCCGGCGCAGAAGCGCGTCCTGGTCGCCCTCTGCCGGCCGTTCAAGGATGGTTCGTCGTTCGCGACGCCGGCGACCAACGGGCGGATCGCCGAGGAGCTGCATCTGAGCGTCGACGCGGTGAAGACACACCTGCGCGCCCTGTTCGAGAAGTTCGGGGTCGAGGACCTGCCGCAGAACCAGAAGCGCGTTGCCCTGGTGGAGCGCGCGCTGCAGACCGGCCTGGTCACCGAGCGCGAGCTCTGAGCGCACCGCCGGTGGCCGCGTCGCCGCAGAGGACGAGGCCCACCACCAAGGTCTGAGCGCGACCACCCCCCGGGGGAAGCCGGACCCCACCCGGGGGGCCTGGGCACGGCGCCCGCGAGCGGCGATGGTGCAGTCATCAAGCGTTCGAGACCTCGACTGACCCCGATGGCTACCGGACCCGCCGAAGGCGCCCCGACCGCGTAGCGCGTCGTCGACTCTCGATCAACTCCCGCGACCGGGCCCCTCCCCAGGGGCCCGGCGTCGTTGTGGCTCAGGGCGCGATCCGGGTCAGGGCGCCGTCGATCCCGTCGGCCACCCAGACGCTCTTCGGCCCCGCCGTGATCCCCTCGGGGCCGGAGCCGACCGGGATCCTCTGCACCACCTCCGCGGTCTCGGGGTCGATCCGGGCGACCTCGTCGGCGCCACCGACCGAGGCCCAGATCGAGCCGAACCCCGAGGCGACGCCGCGGGGCTCGGGACCGACCTCGATCGCCGCGCGCTCCGACCCGCCGACCACCTGCGAGACGGTGCCGTCGTCGGCGTTCGCGACCCACGTCGCCCCGGCGCCGAAGGCGATCCCCTTCGGGTTGTCGCCGACCGCGATCGGCTCGTCGACGCGGCCGTTGATCGGGTTGATCCGGCTGATCGAGTCGCCGCCGCGATTGGAGACCCAGACCGCGTCGTCGCCGATCGCCACCCCGTACGGGTTGGGGCCGACCGCGATCGGCCTGACCGAGCCGCTCTCCGGATCGACTCGGGACACCGAGCTCTCGCCGTTGTTCGCGACCCAGACCGACCCGGCCCCGAAGGCCACCCCGCCCGGCGTCTCGCCGACCGGGATCCGGTCCTCGATCGCGCCGCCAGAGGGTGCGAGCCGCAGGAGCTCGTCGTCGGCGCTGCTCGAGACCCAGACCGAGCCGTCGCCTACCGCGACCCCCTCCGGCGCCGAGCCGGCCGGGAACGCGTCGACCTCCTCCGCCGGGTCGCCGTCGACGAGCGAGACCGAGTCCGAGAGCCGGTTCGTGACCCAGATCCCCTCCTGGCCGTGCGTGAGGTTGATCGGCAGGCGGCCGACCGGGACCAGCTTCTGTGCCACGGTCGCATCGCCGAACTCGCCGTCGTCGCCCGCGCCGCTCTCGCCGTCGCCTCCCGAGACGAGCACGATCGCGACGATCGCGACCGCCGCCGCGCCGGCGACGCCGAGCCCGATCAGCAGCCCTCTGCGAGGCGGGCGGCGCGGCGGCGGCTGGGCGACCGTCGGCCCGCTGCCCGTCGGATCCTCGGCCGGCGGCGCCGGCTCGAGCGACGGCTCGCCGCGGCGCTCCGCCTCGGCCGTGGTCGTCGCCTCCGGCGGTCCCGGGGCGGCGGCGCCGATCCCGACGCTGCGCTCGGTGACCTTCGTCGGCTGGCCCTCGAGCGCGGCGCCCACGCTCCGCGCAAGGTCGCCGGCCGAGGGATAGCGCTCAGCCGGGTCCTTCGCCAGGGTCCGCTCGATCACCAGCTCGACCTCGCCCGGCAGCTCCGGCCGCAGCACGCGCACGCTGGTCGGCTCCTCCTGCAGGTGCGCGTACATCTTCGCCACCTTGTCCTCGCGGGAGGCGAAGGGCGGAATGCCGGTGAGCAGCTCGAAGAGCACGCAGCCGAGCGCGTAGACGTCGGCGCGGGCGTCGACCCGCTCGCCGCGGATCTGCTCCGGGGCGACGTAGTCGAGCGTGCCGACGAACGCGCCGGTGGCCGTCAGCCCGGTCGTGGCCTCGACCTGGCGCGCAAGCCCGAAGTCGGTGAGGTAGACGCGCTCGTCCGCCCCCTCGCCCTCGATCAGCACGTTGCCCGGCTTGATGTCGCGGTGGACGAGCCCTCGCGCGTGCGCGGCGTCGAGGGCCGACGCGACCTCCGCGACGATGCTCGCGGCGTGCGCGGGATCGAGCCGCGCCTGTTCGCGCAGCAGGCCGCGCAGGTCGGTGCCCTCGATCAGGTCCATGGTCACGAACAGCAGCCCGTCCTCCTCCCCGGCGTGGTGGATCTGGACCACGTTCGGGTGCCGGATCGAGACCGCGATCCGCGACTCCTCGCCGAAGCGGCGCCGGAAGCGCTCGTCCTGGGCCAGCGCCGGCGAGATCACCTTCAGGGCGACGACGTGGTCGAGAGCCATGTGGGTCGCGCGGTAGACGACGCCCATGCCGCCCCGGCCGGCGACGGCCTCGATCCGGTGGCCGGCGAACACGTCCCCGGGCTGCAGCGCCTCGGCCATGGCGCGATCCTACGCTTGCCGAAGGAGGGGACCTGGGGCGGCGCTCAGGCCGGCGCCGCGACGCCCGCGAGATCGGCGAGACGGTCGACCGTGTGCACCCGCTGGGCGGCGTCCATGTGCACGGGGGAGCAGATGAGCCGATCGACTCCGGCGGCGGCGAGCCGCTCGATCCGCGCCGCGACCTCCCCCTCGTCGCCGATCAGCGACGTGGCGTCGACGAGCTCGTCGGGAATCGCGTTGTAGGCCTCCTCGCGCTTGCCGTCGAGGTAGAGCGACTGGACCTCGTCGGCGACCTCCCCGAACCCGAACCGGTGTGTGAGGTCGACGTAGAAGTTGGTCTCGCGAGAGCCCATGCCCCCGAGATAAAGCAGCAGGCCCCCCTTGACGATCCCGCGCGCCGCATCGAGGTCGCCGTCGATCGCGACCGACAGCGATGGCGAGATCTCGAGGTCCTCGCGCGAGCGCCCGCCCTTGGCGAAGCCCGCCTCGAGGTGCTCGCCCCAGGTCTCCTCGAAGGCGTCGGCGCTGAAGAAGATCGGGATCCAGCCGTCGCAGATCTCGGCCGCCATCTCGACCGATTTGCGCCCGATCGCCCCGACGAAGACCGGGATCTCGCTGCGCACCGGGTGGAAGTTGAGCTTCAGCGCCTTGCCCTGACCCGTGCCACCCTCGATCGGCAGCTGGTAGTGGTTGCCCTTGTGCTCGAGCGGGCCCTCGCGGGCGATGATCTCGCGCACGATCTCGATGTACTCGCGGGTCCTGCCCCAGGGCTTGGCGTACTCGACCCCGTACCAGCCCTCGGAGACCTGCGGACCCGAGGGGCCGAAGCCGAACATGAAGCGCCCGCCCGAGAGCGCGTCGATCGTCGCGCCGGCCATGGCCGCGGCGGCCGGGGGGCGTGCCGGCACCTGCATGATCGCCGCGCCGAGCTTGATCCGCTCGGTCTGCGCCGCGAGCCAGGCGAGCACCGAGACGCAGTCCGAGCCGTAGGACTCGGCGACCCAGACCGAATCGAAGCCACGTGCCTCCGCGGTGCGGACGAGCTCCACCGCCTCGGAGCCCTTCGGTCCGATCCCCCAGTAGCCGAGGTTGATGCCGAGCTTCAACGCCATCGGTCCCGGGACGCTAACCGATCGGGTCGCGCTCGCGCCCGGCCGCCGGTCAGCAGCCGCAGGCGATCTTGAGCTCGGCGAGCGACGCGTCGATGGCGCGGGCCAGCTCGCCGACCCCCTCCACCGCCTCCGGGTCGGTGCAGAGGCCGATGCCGACGTTGCCGGCGCAGGAGATCGCCGAGATCCGCAGCGCGTGGCGATCGGCGGGCTCGGCAAGCGAGCAGAGGCGCTCCACCGGGCGCCCGGCGACGCTCAGCGCGGCCCGCGGCCCCGGCACGTTGGAGATGGAGAGACTGAACTCGCGCGGGCCGGTGGCGAACCGCTGCGCCGCGCGGTCGAGGTGGTGGAAGCGGGCCAGGGCATGGAAGAAGTCGTAGAGCTCCTCGGCGTCGTCGAGCTCCTTGCGGCGCTCGGTCTCGGCGTTGATCCGCTCGAGGCGGGTGAGCGGGTCGGGCTCACTCAGCGGCAGGTCGACGTTGAAATACGAGTCGCGATTGCCGAGCTCGGTCTCCGACTCGCCGCGGTGATGGAGACTGACCGGGATCTGCGCCCGCAGCCGCGGCAGGCGCCGGGCGCCGGCGGCCAACCAATGGCGCAGCCCGCCGGCGACGCCGGTGAGAAAGACGTCGTTGACGGTCACGTGCCCGGGCCGCGACTTGCCCATCGCCTTCAGGTCGGCGAGCGGGACGGCCGTGAAGGCGAGCTCGCGGCCGGAGCCGATGTGGCGGGCGAGCGGACTGCGCCCGGCCCGGTGTCCGAGCTCGCGCCCGATCGCCCCGGGGAGGCGGCCGAGCTCCGCGAGGCGAGAGCGGTGCGGCTCGGCCGACCCGGCCGCCGCCCCGGCGGGGCGCTTGCGCGGGACCGCGGCGTCGTCGGCGACCTCGTCCCAGAGCACCTCGGAGAGGAAGCGCACGCAGCTCACCCCGTCCGCCATCGCGTGATGGATGCGGACGACGATCAGCTCGCGGCCGTCGGCGAGCGGGCCGACCAGGTCGATCGCCCACAGCGGGCGGGCGTGGTCGAGGCGCTCGGCCATGATCTCCGAGGCCGTCGCCCAGGCGCCGGCCTCGTCGAGCCCCGCGGTCCCCTCGCGCCGGAGCACCTGCGCGGCCACGTCGAACTGCGGGTCGGCGACCCAGCGCGCGTCGGCCGCGCCCTCGGGGCCGAGCTCGACCCGCTGGCGGCCGCGAGAGCCCTCCGGCAGGCGGGCGTCCACCGAGGCCCGCAGCGACTCGAGGTCGATCGGCTCGGGCTCCGGCTCGAGCACCAGCACCTTCAGCGTGTGGCCGGCGATCGCAGGCGACTCCAGCGCAAGGATGTGCGCGTCGTCGGCGCTCAGGCGCTCGCCCTCCACGGCTGCCTACCGTAGCGGCGTCGAGTCCAGGCGCTCGCGCAGCTCGACCAGCGACTCGAACACGTCCACCGCGCCGGCGTCCCGGAGCTCCGCCTCCGAGAACCCGCCGGTGAGCACGGCGAGCGTCTCGACGTCCGCCCGCGCGGCCGCCTCCACGTCCCAGGTCGAGTCACCGACCATCACCGCCGAGCGCTCGCCCGCCTTCTGCATCGCCACGGCGACCAGGTCGGGCTCCGGCTTGGTCCGCTCGACGTCGGCCGACGTCGTTGACGCCTCGATCAGCTCCCCCGCGTCCAGCAGCTCCACGTAGTGCTCGGTCTCCTCCCGCTTGGACGAGCTCGCGAGCACGCAGGCATGGCCGCGATCACGCAGCTCGACGATCAGCTCGCGCGCGCCATCGAACGGCTGCACCTCGTCGATCAGCTCCCCGTAGAAGCGGGACTCGGAATCGCGGATCGCGTCGCCGAGGCGCTTCTCGGTCTCCTCGCCGGCCACCCGCGCGACCAGTTGGTCGCCGCCGACGCCGATGTGGCGGTGCACGCGCCACATCGCCGGGGTCACCCCGTGCTCGCGAAAAGCCCGGTACCAGGCGATCGCGTGCTGGTAGTTGGAGTCGACGAGGGTGCCGTCGATGTCGAGCAGAGCCGCCGCGCCCACGGGGCCAACCTACCCTGTGGGCCACGGCGGAAGCCGTCTAACGAGCCGGCTCAACGGCGCCGGGGCTCGGCTTCGGCCTTCGGCCTCCGCCTCACTCGATGTAGCCGAACTCCTGCAGGTACTCCTGCGCCGCCTCCTCGGGCTTCTCCTTGTCGATGTCCACCCGGGCGTTCAGCTCCTGCAGCACCTCGAGCGAGAGGCTCGACTGCACCTTCTCGATCGTCGCGCCGAAGTCGGGGCCGGCCTCGTCGGCCGCCTCCTGGCTGGCGATGAACATCACGTTGCCGGCCGGCAGCACCTCCTTGTCGTCCTGCAGGGTCACGTAGTCGTCGGAGGTGAACAGCTGCGCGTCGGTGGTGAAGATGATCGACAGGTCGGCGTCACCCTTGTCGAGCACCTCGTAGCGAAGGCCGATGTCGACCGGGGTGAAGTTGTCACGCAGGCCGTCGAGGCCGTAGTACTTCTCGAGCCCCGCGAGGCAGTCGATCCGCTCCCGGCACTCGGGCGATCCGGCCAGGGTCAGGTCCTGATGGTCGGTGAGATCGGAAATCTTCGTGATTCCGAGCTCGTCGGCGGTCGTCTTCAGCGTTCCCACAGCGTTGGCGCTCGAGAACGGCGTGGGCGGATAGGACACGAGGCCCTCGTCGGCGAACTCCTGCTTGGAGTCCTCGAACGCCTGCTGGGCGTTGCCCGGCACGTCCTCGGGCGCGGTGCCGAAGAACGCGGTGAGCGCGGTCGACGTGTACTCCGGATAGCCGCTGATCTCCCCGTCCTGGAGCGCCTTGAGCGCGACCTGCTCGGAGCCCAGGTTGAGGTCGGTGGAGACGTCGTAGCCGGCGGCCTCCAGCCCCTGGGCGTAGATCTCGCCGAGGATGAACTGCTCGGTGAAGTTCTTCGAGCCGACCGTGAGGCTCACCTGTCCGTTGTCGGGGTTCGACTGGATCAGGTTGGTGTCCGTGCTCGAGCCCGTGTCGGCGCTCGTTGACGTCGAGTCGTCCG
The DNA here is from genome assembly GCA_963842795.1 of uncultured Solirubrobacterales bacterium. Classification (GTDB taxonomy): domain Bacteria; phylum Actinomycetota; class Thermoleophilia; order Solirubrobacterales; family 70-9; genus WHSW01. The sequence continues at coordinate 355,147 of CAWJHV010000015.1, forward strand.
AATCGTCACCACAGGCGGCGATCGCGACCGCTAGGCCAAGAATGGCGAGCAACGCGAACAGCGCTCGCAGACGGGGATGGGTGCGCATCGGAGTGATCCTCCCTCTCGTGTGACTGCCGCTGTTTCGCGACTCAGAAATCCTATGCGGTCGGCCCGTCGACTTACGCGGGTGCGGCTGCGCCGACCCGTTCGAGCTCGACTCCGCGCGGGGTCAGCAGCCGTTGCAGCCCGGCGAGCAGGAGCTCGACCACCAGGGCGAGCAGCGCGACCAGGAGCGCCCCGGCGATCTGGCCCTCCTCCCCGTAGACGTTGCTGTTGATGATGAAGTCGCCGAGCGTCGTCACCCCGGCGATCGAGGCGATCGTCGCGGTGGCGATGATGTTGGTCGCCGCCGTGCGCACGCCGCCCATGATCGTCGGCACCGCCAGCGGCAACTCGACCTTGCGCGCGATCTCGAACTCCGTCATCCCGACTCCACGGGCCGCCTCGACCGTACCCCGATCAACCTGACGGATGCCGACGAAGGTGTTGGTGAGGATCGGGGGGATCCCGAGGATCATCAGCGCGATCGTCACGTTGAGCAGGCCGAGGCCGATGAACGCGACCATGAAGGCGATCACGGCCAGCTCCGGGATCGCCCGCCCGGCGTTGCCGATCGCGATCGCAAGCATCTCGCCCTTGCCGTGATGGCCGAGGTAGACCCCGAGCGGGAATGCGAGCAGCAATGCGACTGCGAGCGCCAGCGCGCTGACCTCGATCTGCTTCGCCATCAGCTGGCCCACCTCGCCGAGACCCCCGACCTCGTTGCCCGACTCGGTGAAGACCGAACTGCGCGGTTCGAAGATGAACTCGATCGCGCCTCCGAAACTCCCGAGAAACGCGAGTGTCATCAGCCCCCCGCCCCAGCCGGCCCGGCGAGCCGGCGGAAGAACCCGGAGATCCAGTGCCGCCCGTCGCCCCCGCCCCGGTCCGCATCGCGCCAGCGCGTCAGCCGCGCCTGCACGAGCACCAGCACGAGGTCGAAGAGCAGCGCCATCCCGAGCAGGATCACCGTGCTGACGACGATCCCGGTCTTGAAGGTGATGTTGTTGTAGATCTCGGCGCCGAGGCCGCCGGCGCCGGCGAACAGCGCGAGCGTGGCGATCGCGATCGTCGACACGGTCGCGATCCGCAGGCCGGCGACGATCTCCGGCAGCGCCAGCGGCAGCTCGACGCGCCAGAGCAGCTGGCGCTCGGTCATCCCCATCCCGCGCCCGGCGTCCTTGGACGCGTTCGGCACGTTGTTGAGCCCGAGGACGATGTTGCGGTAGATGATCTGCAGGTTGTAGGCCGTGAGCGCGATCACGGCCGTCAGATATCCGCGGCCCGTGATCGGCAGCAGGAGCAGGAACAGCGCGATGCTCGGCAGCGTGTAGATGATCCCGGTGAGCCCGGTGAACGCCGGGATCAGCCACCGCCGACGGTGGGAGAGCAGCGCCAGACCGAACGCGATCGCGAACCCCAGCGCGACCGAGGGGAGGACGAGCCCCACGTGCTGAAGCGTCGGCGTCACGTACCGGTCGATGTTGTCGATCGCCCAGCCGATGCAGACGGTGTCGTTGTCGGCGACGCACGTCGCGTCCGCGGACTCGCCCGGCTTGCGGACGAAGCCGCCACCCTGCGCGAGCACCGGCAGCCACGTGAGGACGGTGGCGACCAAATCAGGCCTCCTGGGCCAGCGGGCGCTCGGCGGCGGGATGCTCGTCGGAGAGCGCCTCGGGGGAGGTCAGGAACTCGGAGATGATCTCGACCGAGAGCACTCCGGCGATCCGGCCGTTGCCGTCGACGGCGGGCGCGTAGCGAGTCTCGGCCTGGAGCAGATCGGAGAGCGCGTCGCGCATCACGTCGTCGAGGTCGAGGATCGGGTCGGGGCTGGTGTCGGGCTTGGCGGGGACCGTTTCGCGGGCGAGGTCGGCGTCCGACAGCCAGCCGATCGGGCGCCGCTCGGAGTCGATGACGAGGGCATGCGGGACCTCGGCGCCGTCGAGCTTCGCCCGCACCTCGCTCGTCGCCTGCCCGACGTGGGCCAGCGGCGCCTCCCAGAGGTCGATGTCGGCGACCCGCAACAGCGCCAGCCGCTTCAGCGCCCGGTCGGCGCCGACGAAATCCTCGACGAAGGCGTCAGCGGGCGCCATCAGGAGCTCGGCGGGGGTCGCGTACTGGGCGAGGTGGCCGCCCTCCTTCAAGATCGCGATCCGGTCGCCCATCTTGATCGCCTCGTCGATGTCGTGGGTGACGAAGAGGATGGTCTTGCGGAGCTCCGCCTGGAGGCGCAGGAACTCGTTCTGAAGCCGTTCCCGGTTGATCGGGTCGACGGCGCCGAACGGCTCGTCCATCAGCATCACGCCGGGGTTCGCGGCGAGCGCGCGGGCGACCCCGACCCGCTGCTGTTGACCGCCCGAGAGCTGGGCCGGATAGCGGTCGCCCGTCTCGGCGCCGAGGCCGACCAGATCGAGCAGCTCGGCGGCGCGCTGATGCTGGCGCGCCCTGTCCCAGCCGAGCAGGGCGGGGACCGTGGCGATGTTCTGGGCGATCGTCCGGTGGGGGAAGAGGCCGATCTGCTGGATCACGTAGCCGATCTCGCGCCTCAGCTGGGCCGGCGAGCGGTCCTTAACCGAGCTGTCGCCGATCAGGATGTCGCCCTCGGTGATGTCCACCATCCGGTTGGCCATCCTCATCGCGGTCGTCTTGCCGCAGCCCGAGGGCCCGACGAGGACGCAGATGTCTCCCGCCGGCACCTCGAGGCTGAGCGCGTCGACGGCGGGGCGCTCGGCGCCGGGGTAGACCTTGGTCGTCTCGCGGAACTCGACCGAGAGCGCGTGTGCGGCCTGCTCGCTGCTGGGGCTCGTGCCCGCCTCCACGTCGCGGCGATCGTACCCGCCGGACACGGGAATACGCTCGCGCGGAGGTGAGCGAGCCGCGCCCCACAAAGGTGAACCCCTGGTGGGTGCTGGCCGGAGCGTGCACCGGCCTCTTCGTGCTGATGCTCGACTCGACCGTGGTCACGCTCGCGCTGCCGGCGATCCGCTCCGACCTCGACGCCACGCTCGACGGCCTGCAGTGGATCCAGAACGCCTACCTGCTGACGCTCGCGGCCACCGTGGTCGCCGCCGGGCGGCTGGGCGACATCGTCGGCCGGCGGCGGGTCTTCGTCTGGGGCATGGTCCTGTTCGCGCTCGGATCGCTGCTCGCCGGGGCCGCGGCGTCGGAAGAGATGCTGATCGGCGGGAGGGTGCTGCAGGGCATCGGCGGCGCGGCGCTGCTCTCGCTCTCGCTCGCCCTGACCTCGGCCGCCTTCCCCCCGGAGCTCCAGCCGCGGGCCCTGGGGATCTGGGCGGCGGTCTCGGCGGTGGCGCTGGCCGTCGGGCCGCTCGTCGGGGGCGTCCTGATCGAGGCCGCCAGCTGGCGCTGGATCTTCTTCATCAACCTGCCCGTCGCCGTGACCGGGGTCGTGATCCTGCTCGCGCGGGGCGAGGAGTCGCGCGACCCCTCGTCGTCGCGCGTCGACCTCGCCGGCGTCGCCGTGCTGGCCGCCGGGCTCGCCACCGGGGTGCTCGCTCTTGTGCAGGCCGACGAGTGGGGGCCCGCGGCGACCCTCGGGGTGGGCGCCCTCAGCCTCGCGCTGCTGGTCGGCTTCTGGGTGCTCGAGCACCACACCGAGGCGCCGCTGGTCGACTTCTCGCTGTTTCGCAACGGCCCGTATCTCGGCGCCACCGCCGCCGCCTTCGCGCTGGTCGGCGCCTACTGGGTGGTGATGTACTTCCAGCCGCAGTACCTGCAGACGGAGCTCGGCTACAGCGCGGTCGCGGCCGGGGCGCTGATCCTGCCGGTGACGGTGCCGATGGCGGTCTTCTCCCCCTTCTCCGGGCGCCTGATCTCGGCCTTCGGCCCGCGAGCGACGATGAGCGTCGGGATGCTGGTCGGGCTCGCCGGAATGGCGCTGCAGGCGATCGGCGAGGGATCGGACAGCTACGTCGCCCTGCTGCCGGGCTTCGCCCTGTTCGGGATCTCGCTGGCACTCGTCTACGCGCCGATGTCGACCGCGGCGATGGCGGCGATGCCGCGGGCAAAGAGCGGGATCGCCTCCGGTGTCCTGGCGATGACCCGCGTGCTGGCCGGGGCCGTGCTGCTCGCGGTCAGCGGCGCGGTCTTCCAGGCGACGCTCCCGACGCAGCGCCACGGGGAGGCGGCGGTGACGGGGTTCGCCGACGCGGTCGCCCGCGCCTTCGTCCCCGGGATCGTCGTCCTCGTGGTGGGCACCGTGCTCACGTGGCTGCTCGTGCGGGCTCCCGCCGATCCCGGCCCGCCCGCCGGCGACCCGGCCCACCACCAGCACCACCGCCGCTTCCACCTCTGACCTGGTTTGGCGGTGAGGGGGTGACGCCGCGGGCGGTGCGCCGACGGTTTGGGCGCCGAGTGACACATCAGCCCCCGTATAGGTGGTTCAGGTGTCACTCGACCTTGGAAGCCAGGCCCGAGCCCTGACGAGACGCCAGGGGCACCGCAGCGGCCCCCGCACGCCCGCGGTGACATGATCCGGTGGCCGTGATCGATCCGCTCGAACGCTGGCAGCCCTACGGGGACAAGCCCGACTACGCGGGTCTCTTGAGCTTCTCGGGCATGCCGTACACCGAGGACGCCGCGGAGCTCGCCGGGATCGACGTCGCGATCGTCGGCGCCCCGACCGACGACCTCGTCTCCGACCGGCCCGGGACCCGCTTCGGCCCGCGGGCGATCCGGGCGGCCAGCTGTCCCCCGGGACCCCACCTGGAGGCGGGGGTCGACGGGTTCGCCGAGCTGCGGGTGGTCGACTACGGCGACGCCCCGGTGATGCCCGCCGACCCGGCCCGGTCGGCGGAGGCGATCGAGCGCACAGTCGGCGAGGTCGTCGATGCCGGCGCCGTGCCGATCGTCCTCGGCGGCGACCACTCGATCGCCGAGCCCGACATCCGCGCCTGCGCGCAACGCCACGGCGAGGTCGGCTTGATCCACTTCGACACCCACACCGACACCGGCGAGGAGGTCTTCCAGGTGGAGATCTCCCACGGGACCCCGATGTACAGGCTTGTCGAGCAGGGCCACGTCGATCCCGAGCGCTACGTGCAGATCGGCCTCCGCGGCTATTGGCCCGGCGAGCAGGAGTTCGCCTGGCAGGCCGAGCGGGGGATCACGAGCCTGTTCATGCACGACGTCCGCGAGCTCGGCATCCGCGCGGTGGTCGAGCGCGCCGCGACGATCGCCGGCGACGGCCCGACCTTCCTCTCGGTCGACGTGGACGTCCTCGATCCGGCCTTCGCCCCGGGCACCGGAACCCCGGAGCCGGGCGGGATGACGAGTGCCGACCTGCTCTGGGCCTGCCGGGAGCTCGCCGGACGGCTGCGGATCGTCGGCGCCGACGTGGTCGAGGTGATCCCGACCGCGGTCGGCTCGGCCGACGTGACCGCGCTGGTCGCCGAGCGGATCGTTCGCGAGATCGTCACCGGGCTCGCGGTCAACCGCCTGGCGTCGGTCGATGGCGCCGGGGCTCGGGCGGACCGGTCAGCCGCCGGTGGGCGACGGTTCGCGCCGCCTCGTGGCTTCGGCGGTGCCCGGTGACCGCGGCTATGAACTGATCGCGGTCGAGCGCCAGGAGGCGCGTCGGGCAGGTGGCTCGCACGGTCGCAGAACGGGGGACGTCGCGGATCAGGGCGATCTCGCCGAACGATTGCCCGGCCGATTCATGGCATTGGAAGACCCCGTCGGCGAACACGGCGACCTCTCCTGCCTCGATCACGTAGAAGCGGTTGCCGTGGTCGCCCTGGGTGATGATCTCGCCGCCCGGCGGGACGTCGATCGGCTCCAGCTCGCGGCTGAGCCGCTCGACCCTGTCGACGGGTAGGGGCGCGAAGATCGAGTCGTCGCGCAGCAGCGCATAGCGACGCTCGTCGACCGGCGCGCCGATCTCGACCGCGCGCAGCGCCGCCCAGCGCAGGATGGCGAACGCCGGCAGCACGGCGCCGAGCGCGATGAGGGCGCCGCGGCCGCCGAGCAGGGCGACGAGCGCCGGGGCGGCGATCGAGCCGAGCGCCATCGCCAACAGGCGCGAGGTTTCGAGGAAGCCGAGCGCGCGCGCCAGGGTCTCGTCCGATCCCAGCCGCTGTGAGAGCGTGCGGGCGACGCACTCGACCAGCGTGTAGCCGGCGCCGACCCCGGCCCAGGCGAGGTAGGCGACGGCCGCCAGGAGCCACATCCCCGAGAGCGCCATCGCCGCACCCGCGATCAGGCTGCCGGCGACGAGGCCGGCGGGGAGCCGGCCGCGATCGAGCAGGATCGCGACCGCGGCGCCGCCGAGCAGCGCGCCAACGCCCCAGGCCGCGTTGAGAAAGCCGACGCTCCCGGCGCCGAGGCCGAGCAGGTCGAGCGCCAGGACGACGACGAGCACGTCGGCGGCGCCCTCGAAGAAGACCAGCAGGGTGAGGATCGCGCCGACGAGCCGCAGGTCGGGCTCGGCGAGCAGCGAGCGGGCGCCGCGCGCGGTCTCGCGCAGCACGCCGCGGGCCTCGACCTCGTCCGCGTAGACGGGACGCCGGTCGTGGCTCAGGGTCGCGAGCAGGACGGCGGCCGCCAGACTCGCCACCGCCGCGACGCCGAATGCGACCTCGACCGTGGTGATCGCCAGCAGAACCCCAGTGAGCACGGCGCCCGCGAGGAAGCCGAGATTGTCCATCGCCGTGTGGGCGACGTTGGCCGCCGCGAGCTCCTGCGGCGTTCGCGCGACGAGCGGGAAGAGCGCACCCTCGGCGGGCGCGTACGGGCTCGAGGCGACCGTGAACAGGCCGGCGAGCACGAAGACGGTGGCCGCGGGCGCGTCGAGCGCCACCGCGAGTGCCGAGCAACCGAGGACCGCGCTGGCGCAGAGCGCGCTCGCGACCAGGGTCGCGCGGCGCGAGTGGCGGTCGCCGAGCACGCCGGCGAAGGGCGAGGCGAGGGCGCCCGGCAGCAGGCGCACGAGCCCGGCAACCCCGACCGCCGCGGCCCCGCCGGCGCCGAACGCATAGACGCCGAGAGCGATCGCGAACGACCAGATCGCGAACGAGGTCGCCGCCCAGGAGAGCTGGAGCCGGCGCATCTGAGGGTTAGCGAACACCGAGGTGACGGCTCGGAGCGAGATCGCCACCCGCCGTGCCCTCGCAGCGATCACACAGGCGACCCTATCCCGCCCTCGGCTCGCCTCGATGCCCGGGAGCGCCCCTGTAAAGATGAGGCCATGGAGGCGGCATCCGTGACCCAGGGCCTATCGAGCGCAGAGGCGGCGCGCCGCCTGGCGCGCCTCGGCGAGCCGGAGCCTCCGAACAGCCGCTCGGTGGCGAGCATCGTCACCGCCAACGTGCTGACGCTGTTCAACGCGATCATCGGCGTCTTCTTCATCCTCATCCTCTCGCTGGGGCTGTGGGCGGACGCGCTCTTCGGCCTGATCGCGATCGTCAACTCAGGTATCGGCATCCGTCAGGAGCTGAAGGCGAAGGAGACGCTCGACCGGCTGGCGCTGCTGGTCGCGCCGCGGGCAAAGGTGATCCGCGACGGCCGCGTGGCCGAGGTGACCGCGGACGCGGTTGTCCCCGGCGACGTCGTCCGGGTCGAGCCCGGCGACCAGCTGGTCGCCGACGGGCCGCTCGTCGACACGCGCGGGCTGACCGTCGACGAGTCGCTGCTCACCGGCGAGTCGGACGGGATCCGCAAGCGGATCGGCGACCGCATGCTCTCGGGCTCGTTCGGGCTCTCGGGCTCGGGCCACTACGAGGTCGACGCGGTGCGCGAGCAGAGCTACGCGGAGAAGGTCGCCGGCGAGGCGCGCGAGTTCCGCCACGCGCTGTCGCCGCTGCAGGTCGAGGTCAACACGGTGCTCAGGGCGACGACGATCGCCCTGGTGCCGATCGCTCTGATCGTGCTCGTCTCGTTCACGATCCACGACAAGGAGTTCCGCGACGCGGCCCAGGAGGCGACGGCTGGGCTGGTGACCCTGATCCCGGAGGGCCTGGTGTTGCTGATGAGCGTCACCCTGGCGCTCGCCGCGGTCCGCCTGGCGAGGCAGAACACCCTCGTCCAGCAGATGGCGGCGACCGAAGCGCTGGCCGCGGTCGACACGATCTGCGTCGACAAGACCGGCACGCTCACCGACGGCACCCTGAAGCTGGTCGCGGTCGAGGTCCCCGATGCCGACCGCGGACCCGACGCCGAGCGCGCGCTCGGCACCTTCGCCGCCTCCGCCGGGGAGCGCAACCGGACCCTGGAGACGATCGCCGAGCGCTACCCGGCCCGCCCCGAGCAGCCGACCGCCGAGGTGCCGTTCTCCTCGCAGTGGAAGTGGAGCGGCATGACCCTGAACGGCCGCAGCTACGTGGTCGGCGCCCCCGACGTGCTCACCCGCGCCGGGGCCCTGAACCTCTCCGAGGGCATGCGCGCCCGGCTCGAGCAGCACACGCGGGCCGGACGGCGGGTGATCGCCTTCGGCGAGGTGCGCGGCGCGCTGCCGTCCGACCCGGCAACCCAGCCGCCGCCGCCGCTCGAGGCGCGAGCGCTGGTCGTACTCGAGGAGACCCTGCGCCCCGACGCCGCGGAGACGATCGCCTACATGCGCGAGCAGCAGGTCGATCTGAAGCTGATCTCCGGCGACGCGCGCGAGACCGTGACCGCAGTCGCACACGCAGTTGGCGTGCCCGCCGATGCGCACGTGATCGAGGGCCCAGACCTGCCCACCGACAAGGGCGGGCTCGCCCAGGCGGCGCTTCGCAACACCGTCTTCTGCCGGATCACCCCGGAGCAGAAGAAGGCGCTGGTCGGGGGCCTCGCCGAGAAGGGCCGGTTCACGGCGATGATCGGTGACGGGGTCAACGACGTGCCGGCGCTGAAGCAGGCGCGGCTCGCGGTGGCGATGGGCTCCGGCAGCCAGATCACCAAGGGCGTCGCCGACATCGTCCTGCTGCGCGACCAGTTCTCGATGCTGCCGCGGGCGGTCGGCGAGGGCCGACGGATCGCCCGCAACATCCACCGGCTCGGACGCCTCTACCTGACCAAGTCCGTCTACGCCGGCTTCCTGATCCTGCTCGCGGCGATCTTCAACTTCACCTTCCCGTTCCTGCCGCGCCAGCTCACGGTGGCGGCCTTCCTGACGATCGGCATTCCCTCGTTCGTGCTCGCGATCCTGCCCAGCGAGGGACCGCTCTACCGCGGGCGGTTGCTGAAGGCGTTGGCCGCGTTCGCGTTCCCGGCCGGAATCGCGATGGGGATCGCTTCGCTGCTCTCGATCTTCTTCGTCGACACCGTCTCCGGCGGCACCCTCGAGGAGGGCCGCACCGCGGCGACGACGACGCTGATCGTGCTCGGGCTCTGCTTCATCGTCCTGCTCGAGCGCGGCCCGGGCCGCGAGCACATCACCGTCCAGAGCTACATGCTGGCGCTGGTCGCGATCCTCGGCGCGATCTTCGCCGGCATCATCGCGATCGAGCCGGTACGCGAGTTCTTCGACCTCGTCGTCCTCTCCGGTGGCCAGTGGTTCGCTGCCCTGCTCTGCGTCGCGATCGGACTCGGGATCGCCGGCGCCGCCTGGCAGCTCCCCTACGTGCAGCGGCTCGAGCTGCCCGAGGGCGCCGAGCTGGAGCCCGACGACGGGCCCGAGCCGACGCACCGGCCGCAGACGGGCGAGTTCGAGGCGGTGGCGACGCCCGCGCCGGCGCGGGAGGACGAGAGCGAGGCGCCGACGACGGTCGCCCCAACGGAGAGAATGCGGAGATCGTGAGCAGTCACCGGCGGACAAAGATCGTGACGACGATCGGCCCCGCGACTCGCACCGTCGAGGGCATGCTCGAGCTGATCGAGGCCGGCGCCGACGTCTTCCGGCTCAACTTCTCCCACGGGACCCGCGACGATCACACGGAGAACGTGGCGATGGCGCGCGAGGCCGCGGAGCGGAGCGGCAAGCAGGTCGGCATCCTCGGCGACCTGCCGGGCCCGAAGCTGCGGATCGGCGACGTCGACGACGGGATCGTCGGCCTGCGGCCGGGGAGCGAGATCGTGCTCACGACCGAGGACATCGTCGGCAGCAACGAGAAGCTCTCGGTCTCCTTCGACGGACTCCCGGAGGCCGTGACCAAGGACGGGCTCGTCTACCTCGCCGACGGGCGCATCCGCCTGCGGGTGCTGGAGGCGGGCGACGACGAGGTCCGCTGCACGGTCGAGGTCGGGGGCCGCGTCTCCTCCCATCAAGGGCTCAACCTCCCGGGCGCCGAGGTCGGCCTGCCCGCCGCCGGGCGCGAGGATCTCGCCTGGGTCGATTTCGCGGTCGAGCAGGGGATCGACCTGCTCGCGGTCTCCTTCGTGCGCCGGGCCGAGGACCTGGCCCCGGTCGAGCGCCGGGTGCGCACCGGCGGCTCGGACATCCCGGTGATCGCCAAGATCGAGAAGCCGCAGGCGGCGGAACGCGCCGAGGAGATCGTGAAGGCGGTCAAGGCCGGGATCATGGTCGCCCGCGGCGACCTCGGGATCGAGCTCCCGATCGAGCAGGTCCCCGGGGTGCAGCGCAACCTGCTGGCGCTTGCCGGCCGCTACTCGATCCCCTCGATCACGGCGACCCAGATGCTCGCCTCGATGGTCGCCTCCCCGCGTCCGACGCGGGCCGAGGTCTCCGACGTCGCAAACGCGATCTTCCAGGGCACCGACGCCGTGATGCTCTCCGAGGAAACCGCGGTTGGCGAGTACCCGGTCGAGGCCGTGCGGGTGATGGACAGGGTCGCGCGCGCGACCGAGCCCGAGCTCCCCTACGGCGACTGGGTCTTCAACCGGGTCGAATCCGACGACAGCGACGTCGCCAGCTCGGTCGCCCGGGCCGCGGTCGGCGCGACCTACACCCTGGGACTCGCGGCGATCATCGTCCCCACGCGCAGCGGACGCACCGCGCGCCTGGTGTCCGCGCATCGCCCGCGAACGCCGGTGCTCGCGATCTCGCCGCGGCTCGAGACCGTCCGCCGGCTCAACCTCCTGTTCGGGGTCCAGTGCGAGATCGCCGAGGACTGGACCGGGCTCACCGCCCTGCTCGAGGACTGCGCCCGGCTGGCGAAGTCGACTGGGATCGCACGGTCGGGCGACCTGATCGCGATCACCGCGGGCCTTCCCCAGCAGCAACTGGGCACGAACCTGTTCGAGATCCACCGGGTCCCCTGATCTCCCGCGCCCGGGGCAACATCGCGCGCCTCGCGGCGCCGCTCGCGCTGATGGCGCTGATCTTCTACCTCTCCGCGCAGCGGAGCGTCGGCCCCGAGCTGCCGGCGTTCACGCGGGTGATCGCGCACTTCAGCGAGTACGCGGTCCTGGCGGCGCTCTGGGCATGGGCGCTCGACCCGTGGCTGGAGCGACGGGCGATCGCGGCTGCCGCGGCGCTCAGCGTCCTGTGGGCGATCAGCGACGAGATCCACCAGAGCTACGTCCCCGGCCGCGACTCCGACCCGGTCGACGTGCTGATCGACTGCTTCGGGATCGCGTTCGGGCTCTGGCTCAGCGTCCGCCTTCGGGCTCCGAGCCGCTGGCGAGGCCGAAGTCGCCGAACGGCTCGTCGCGCTCCCGGACCGCCTCCTTGAAGCCCCCCTCCGCCGCCCGGCGGACGAAGTCGAAGCCCTCGGGGGTATGGCGGGCGATCCCGTCGAAGAACGTCCCCAGCGCCTGGGTCGCCGCCAGCCCCTGGGCGTAGAGCCCCTGGTTGACGAGCAGCTTGTGCATCACCAGCTGGTTGACCGGGATCCGCGCGACCCGCTCGAGCAGCGACTCGAACGCCTCGTCGAGCTCGGCGGCCGGCGCCCAGTCGGTCGCCAGGCCCCAGGCGACCGCCTCCCGGCCCGAGATCGAGTCGCCGGTGAGCAGCAGTCGCTTCGCTCGGGTCGGGCCGAGCTTGTACGCCCACAGGGCGGTCGTCGGCACGCCCCAGACGCGCGCAGGCGGATAGCCGATCTTGGCGTCGTCGGCGACTACGAGCAGGTCCGAGCAGAGCGCCATGTCGGTGCCGCCGGCGACGCAGTAGCCGTGCACCTTGCAGACCACCGGCTTCTCGGAGTGAAAGAGGCTCATGAACCCGCGCACGTTGCGCGACATCATCTGGAAGTCGACGACGGGGTCCCAGGTGGACGAGGGGTCGTGGTTCGCGGCGACGACCGATGGATCCAGTGGCGAGCCCTCGGGGGCGTCGGCGCCGAATCCCGCCTCGCCCATGCGCTCGGCCGAAGCAACCAGGTCATAGCCCCCGCAGAAGCCCGTGCCGTTGCCAGCCAGCGCGATCACGTGCACCTCGGGGTCGAGGTTGGCGCGCTCGACGCAATCGGCGAGCTCGCGCGGCATTTCGAGCGTGATTCCGTTGCCGCGCTCGGGCCGGTCGAGCGTGATCCGGGCCACCCGGCCGTCGCGCTCGTAGGTGACGGTCTCGAGATCCATGGACCGGGACGCTATCGAGGGGCGGGCGATCCGCGGCTCTCGATCGGCGACGCCGCGGCCTCCCACTAGATGACCTGAGTCTCAATCCGCGAGCGCCCGGGGGCGCACGGGACCGAGCTGGGCGTGGCCGGCGGGCGAAGGCCATGCCGGTGGGCATGGGCGAGTCCCGACGGGCGCGAGCCAGCGACGGTATCCGTGCGTCATCCGGGTGGGCGGGGATTGGGATTCATTCATCTAGACTGGGTGGGAGTTCGCCGGGTTCTTTTCGCCTCCCTCTGCCCCTCGAGCCGTCTTTTCCTCCACAGGGACGCGAGAGAGCGACGTATAACGATGATCGATCCGGGCCAGGTCCAGCTTCCGCCCCCCAAGTCGCCGAATCCTGAAGCGGGGCCGGTGTCGCGCCACTCGCAGCTATACGGTCGGCCCGCGGTCGTGCCGGGTTCCTCCGGCCGCCGCGCCCGGTTGCGCCACCCTTCGCGCGGGGCGCCCCGCAAGTAACCCTCAGCGGCCTCCGTCGACGCGCGAGATCAACTCGCGCAGCGTACTCAGCTCCTCCTCGAGCGCCGCTCGTCCCGCGCGGGTCGCGGAGATCCAGGTGCGCGAACGCCTGCCCTCGAAGCCCTTCTCGACCCGCACCAGGCCGGCCTCCTCGAGCACCTGTACGTGGCGAGAGAGGTTGCCGTCGGAGAGGTCGAGAGCGTCTCGGATAAAGGTGAAGTCGGCGCGCTTGGCCTCCTCGAGCACGGCGAGGATCCCCAGCCGGACCCGCTGGTGCACGGTGTCGTCGAGCCGCAGGGCGGGATGACTCACGCGGCGGAATCGCTCCGGCCGGCGCGTGCAACCAGGCCGGCGGCGACGAACACCGCTCCCAAGCCGGCCGCGGCCCAGGTGTCCGCGTGCGCCGGGCTCACCACCATCAGCCCGACGGCGAGCGCGACGATCGCCCCGCCGGTTGCCAACAACAGTTTGCTGCGGTCGAAGACCCCTATTGCCAGCAGCCCCGCCCCGATCGGAACCAACGTTCCCGCCTGAGAGATGACTCCGTCGCCGGTGTAGCCGACCAGGATCGCTCCGCCCAGAATGAGGGCCATCACGACCGCGTAGAAGTACTCGTGGCGATCGAAGACACCGCTCCGAACCTCGATCCGGCGGAACCCGAGCCAGGTGACGAACAGCGCCAGCGGCCCGGCGATCAGCCAGTAGCTGCCGAGCAGGTGGCCGTCGTCGATGCGGGTGAACGGAACGCTCAGCAGGGACGCAACCCCGAACACCAGGAACCCGATCCACCCACGGTCAAGCGACGCCCAGGTCCGCTCGCGCGCTCGCTCCACCACCCGGAGCGTCTCGGCCGCCTCTGCTCGTGACATCGAAGCCTCCTCCACCGTCAAGTACTTTGCATCGCAAAGCTACTGTAGCGCAAACTACTTTGCTTTGCAAAGTCGCGGCCCGATCACTTCGGCTCGTCTCCCACGTGCGCCGACCCGGTCTCCGTCAGGAAAGCCGGACCCGGATCCCGAAGAAGTCGAGCATGTGGGGCAGCGACCTGGTCGGGTCGAGCGACGGCGAGGCGAGCTCGACCGCGCTCGAGCGCAGCACCGTCGCCAGCACTGCCTTGCCGAGCAGCAGCGCCAGCGCCGACCCTGGACATCCCTGCGGCCCGCGACTGAAGTGGTTGAACGACCAGTCGCCGGCGGCCTCGCCGCTTACCCAGCGCTCGGGGGAGAAGTGGTCGGCCCACGGGTGGCGGTCGCGGTCGCGATGCAGGAACGTGTTCGGGATCAGCACCTGGGTCCCGGCCGGGACCACGGCCCCGCCCCACTCCGTGTCCGCCAGCGTCTCGCGCGAGAGCATCGTCGTCGTCGGCCACAGGCGCATCGCCTCCTCCAGACAGCCCTCGAGATACGCGAGCGCGAGCACCCGCTCGGCATCGAGACCGTCGGCCTCGCCGAGCTCCGTCAGCACCCGCGAACGCGGGCCCGGATGGGCGGCGATCGCCGCCAGCGCGCGGAAGGCGTTGATCGCCAGGGTGTCGCCGGTGGCGAACATCCAGTGCGGGATCTGGCCCACGGGCTTGGTCTCCGCATCCGCCGGGGCATCGGCGAAGCGGCTCACGAGGCTTCCCGGCTCCGCCGCGCGGACGTACTCGCCGATCCGCGCGATCATCCCGGGATAGCGGGGCGAGGTCTTCCCCGGCATCCCGTTCGCCTCCGACATCATCTCGGCGAGCGTCGCGGAGAGCTCGGAGTCGCCGGCGCCCGCGTCGCCGAGCACGACCCTGCGGGTGATCCTGCGAAAGGCGTCGTTCCACTCGTCCCAGCCGAGCTCGCCGCGCTCGCCGTCGCGGGCGGCGATCACGAGCCGCTCGGTCTCCTCGCCGGCGACGGCGACGAAGCGGTCGCCGAGCCCATGGAGCGGACGGCCGGTCTCGAGCACGGCCTCGTTGAACTCGCGCCGCCGGCGCCAGCTCTCGCCGCGCGAGATCGTCAGCGCGTCGGGCTGGAAGGCGACCATGCCGTCGCGCTTCGGCGGTGGGTCCGCGGCGAACGGGTCGGGCGATCCCTGCAGCGCCCGGTGGACGTCGGCGGGGGCCAGCAGCAGCAGCGCCGGTTCGCGGATCACCCGCACCCGGACGGGGCCGCCCGAGTGGCCCCGGCGCATGCCGCGGATCAGCCCCACAGCCTGCCCGTCGACGTTGGCCAGCGTCGCGGCGGCGACCGCCTTGCGCCGGCGGCGGAAGACACCCTGCAGGGCATTCGGGACGATGACCAGCGAGTTGAAGCGCGCGTTCTCGAGCAGGGACGCGCTCGGCAGCCCACTCACGCCAGTCGGCGCCAGGGCGCGAACGCGTTCTCGCACCCGTCGAGCGCCGGTTCGAGCTCCGGGTGGTGGCGGAGCAGGACGTCGACCATGGTGTTGTTCTCGACCCACGCCAGCCCCTCCGGCGTGTAGACGTCGGGCGAGTAGTCGTTGGTGAAGAAGCGGTCCGAGCGCAGCCGGCGCGAGGCCATCAGGATGAAGATCCGGAAGGCGGTGTCGGAGAAGCCGAATCCCGGCGGCAGCGGCTCGGCGAGCATCCCGACCTGGAGGTCGACGCGGTCGATCTCGCCGTCGTAGACGTCGCGGATCTCCTCGACCAGCTCCGGGTCGTCGCTGAGGTCCTCGAACTTCGTCACCCGCTTCTTTCGCAGCCGTTCGCGGAAGTCGTTGTAGCGGGGCACGCCGCGCTCGCGGTCGCGGGCGATGTCGATGGTCCCCAGGTCAACCCGATCGCCGTTCAGGCGGACGTGGTCGGAGAGCGCCCGCGGGTGGTTGCGGAGCGTGATCGCCCCCGGGTGGGCGATCCCGAACGAGTAGAGCAGGTTCGACCACCCGTGCTCCAGGATCGTCGGCCGCGTCCCGTGGCCCTGGATCGGGTCGAACTCGGTCTCGGCGATCAGCGATCCGTCGCGATGGTCGCGGATCTCGTAGTCGTCGGGGAGCAACGGATGCAGGCGGTAGACGGAGACGAACTCCTCGGTGATCGCGTACGGGGCCGCGTGGTGCTCCTGGTCGGAGCCGACGACCCCGCCGATCATCTCGGTCCCGACGTGGCCGAATTTCTGCCGCACCCAGCGCGGCAGGATCCCGTACCAGTTCGCGTTCATCGCCCGCTCGAGCACCGGGTTGGCGAGGATCCCGGGCGTCCACTCGACCGTGTGGATCTTCGCGCTCAGGGCCGAATTGACCAGGCGCGCGGTGAGGAAGAGCCGCTCGTCGTCCCACGTCGGATAGGAGCCCTTCAGGTGGTCGCAGATCGAGTTGTGCTCCTTGGCGAACAGCGTGTGCAGCAGCGAGAGCCCGACCCAGTAGTTGTCGGCGAACCCGGTCAGGTCGACGCCGTCGAGGTGGGCGTCGGTCTCGTTCGGGAGCATCCCGTCGGCGAGCTCGAGCTTGCCGTCGGTTCCCGAGCGCAGCAGCCGGTTGCGCTCCTCGGTCGAGCCGTAGAGCTGGGAGAGGTCCCACCAATGGGTGACGGTGTTTACGTAGGTGGGCGGCAGGCCGCTGGTTCCGGTGCGGGTGCGATCGGGGCTCGTCGCCCGCACCCGCATCGGCGTCCCCTCGGGCCACTCGTCGTTCTCGTCGAGCTCGATGTCGATGTAGGTCTCCGGCGCGTTCTCGCCATGCCCGAACCAGTCGTGGTTCTGGAACTGGATCCAGCAGGCGGCGAGCACGTTGAGGCTCGTCGCCGGCTTGAACTCGCGCCGCAGCAGCAGCCGGTTGGCAACCTCGCGCGGGTTCGGCTGCATGCGCTCGGCCGGCGGCTCGGGGGCGGTGGCGTCGGTGGGCGCATTGCGGCCGAAGCGGCTTCCGACCATCCCCATACGCGGATCGATCGGGTCCTGGCGCGAGCCGTCGTACGTTCGGTAGGCGGGCAGGTCGCCCGCGGTCGCGTCGCCGTTGGAATAAGGCGCCTCAACGGCGGCGCGGGTCGGCTCCGCTTCGCTCCGCCTCCCAGTCGGCGCCTCGGTGTCGTAGAGGTTGTGGCGGCGTAGGTCGTCGCGGTGGGCGCGCAGGTTGAGCAGGGCCATCGGCAGCGGCAGGTTCCACCAGTCCGTCGCCCGGTTCACCTGGCGGAACACGGTCGCGTTGACCCGCGAGAACGTGCTCTCGACGATGCCGATCAGGTCCATCGCTCCGCTCCTCCCGGTCGCCCCTTGGTCGCGGGATCGACTCTAATGCGCGGCGGCCGGCAGCGGGCCGATCGCGATCCGCCCTCCGCGCGAGGGTGCGAAGGTGATCGCCCTCCGGGTGACCGCCTCGTCCGTCCGCCTCGAGGCAGGCCGCAGGGCGACCGCTCCGAGCACGGCGTCCAACACCACCTTCATCTCGAACAGGGCGAAGCTGGCGCCAAGGCAGCGGCGCACGCCGCCGCCGAACGGGATCCACTCGTAGGTTCCCGGGGCGTCCTCGCCGAGGAAGCGCTCGGGGCGGAAGGCCAGCGGCTCGGGATAGATGTCCGCGCGCCGGTGCATGAGGTAGATCGAGGGCGCGATGTGGACCCCCGCGGGCAGCTGCCACGGCCCGAACTGCATCGGCTCCTGGAGCCGCCGGACCACTGCAGGGACCACCGGCCGCAGGCGCAGGGTCTCCTTGACCACCGTCTCCAGGTACTCGCCCGAGCCCGAGCCGCGTTCGGCGAGCAGCCGGTCGAGCACCTCGGGGCTGCGGGTGAGCCGCTCGAGCGCCCAGGAGAGCGCCGTCGCCGTGGTCTCGTGGCCGGCGACGAGCAGGGTCATCAGCTCGTCGCGCAGCTCCGAATCGCTGAGCGGGCGTCCCTCCTCGTCGCGGGCGGCGAGCAGGAGCGAGAAGATGTCGTCGCCCTCGTCGCCGTGCGGGTCGGCGCGGCGCGAGCGGATCTCCTCGTAGAGCAGCCCGTCGGCCTCGCGCCGCAGGGCGACGAAGCGCGCCCACGGGCTGCGCGGCCCGCTGCGCCCGAAGGTGAGCGCCAGCATCAGCACCCGGCGGCGGCTGGCGAGCATGTCGAGCAGCCGCCGCAGCGGCAGCGAGATCCGGTCGCGGCGGCTGTCGTCGGCGACGCCGAAGACGGCGCGCATGATCACCTCGAGCGTGATCGCCTGCATCGTCGGCAGCGTCGCCAGCCGCCCGGATCGCGGCCAGGCCGCGAGGTGGCGCTCGGCGACCTCGGTCATCATCGCCCCGTAGTTGCGCATGCGCTCGCCGTGGAACGGCGGCAGCAGCAGCCGGCGATGGCGCAGGTGCTCGGGGCCGTCGAGCAGCAGCGTCGACCCGGGGCCGAGGATCGGCGCCAGGGTGACGTTGCCCTCGCCGGCGTGCAGCAGGTTCGGATCGCCGGTGAAGACCTGCTTCACCGCGACCGGATCCGAGGTCACCACCAGCACCCGGTCGGCCTCCGGGAGCAGGGTGAAGTACTCGCCGCAGGTCCGCTCGCAGCCGTCGAAGAAGCGCGTCGGCGAGAGCATGAAGCCGATGCTCATCATGTAGCGGGAGAGGTCCGGTCGCGGCGGCAGCGCGGAGAGGTCCGGGCCCGTGGCGGGCGGCGAAGCGGGGAGCGGCTCGGCGCGGGCCTCCATCGCGATGAAGCCTAAGGGACGGCCGCGTGCCGCCCTGGATGGTCGATTCCACGGCCTCGCGTGCGCGGGGGCGCACGGGACCGAGCCGGGCGCGGCGATCGGGCGAAGCGCATACCCGGGGTGGTACTCCCGGCGGAGGCGGGCTCGGGCCGTTTGGCAGTGAGGGGGTGGGGGTGCGGGCGTCGGTCGAGAGGCGCCCGTGGCGGGGCTTCGAGCGAACGCCGAGTGATGAGTTGAACACCGTATGGGGTGGTCAACTCATCAATCGACCGCAGAACCCGGCGATTGTCGACTTGAGCGCAGGTATGTGCTCAAGGCACCAACCACGCCCCGGGGACCGCCAGGAGCGCCCCGAGCCGACCCTCCTCACCGCCAAACCCGGCCACGCACCCTCAGCGCAAGCCCGGGGCACCACGCACCCTCACCCCGGCGTAGGTGCCCTCGTGGGATCACCTCTCAGCGGTGAACGCCGGCGAGCAGCGCCGCGTAGGACCGCACCAGGAGCGCCCGTTCGCGGGCGAGCTCCGGATCGTCTGGGTCGCAGCCGGCGCTCACCCAGGCGTCGGAGACGTCCATGGCCTCGGCGCGCAGCTCGGCGGCGCGGCGGACGTCGGCCGGGTCGGCCGCATAGGAGTAGGCGTAGAGATCGGTGAGCGCGTCGACCAGCACCTCGAACGACTCCTCCCCACCCTGGTGCGCGCGGTGCGCGCGCCACCACTCGACCTCGAGCTCGGCGGCGCGCACGGGGTCGAAGCGGGCGTCGGGATCGCTCGCCGCCAGCAGGCGGTAGAAGGCGCACATCAGCTCGCGCGCCGCCTGCGGGTCGTTGTCGGGCACCGGCGCCCACTCCTGGTTGGCGCGCAGGACGAGCCAGGCGCCGCGCAACGTCCGCGGCCAGCTCATCCGAAACGCGGCCCGGACCATGCGCACCGAGGCGACGAGGAAGGCGGCCCACTCCCGTCGGTAGTAGGTCTCCCACGCCCTGCACTCGACTGTCCCGACGACCCGCGGGTCGAACGAGCGCATCGGCCTCGGCGGCCGGGCGCGGGCTCGCAGGGCGACCGCGATCATCGCGCCAGCCTAGTAAGGCGCGGCCTGGGAACATCCGAGCGTGGCCAAGGAGGCGATCACGATCGAGGCCGCCGGGCGGGAGGTCCGGCTCTCGAGCCCGAGCAAGGTCAAGTTCGGAGAGCCCGGCTTCACCAAGCGCGACCTGGCCGAGTACTACCTCGCCGTCGCCGACGCCGCCTGCCTGCATCTGCGCGAGCGCCCGACGACGATGAAGCGCTTCGTCGACCGCGCCGACGGCGAGTTCTTCTTCCAGAAGCGCGTCCCGAAGACGGCGCCGGACTGGATCGAGACCGCGACGGTCAAGTTCCCCAGCGGCCGTAGCGCGACCGAGCTCTGCGCCAACGACGCCGCGCATCTGATCTGGGCCGTGAACCTCGGCGTCATCGACTTCAACCCGTGGCCCGCGCGCCGAGCCGACCTCGACCATCCAGACGAGCTGCGGGTGGACCTCGACCCGACCCCCGAGTCGAACTTCGGGGAGGTGCGCCAGGTGGCGATGTGCGTGCGCGAGGTCCTGGACGATCACGGTCTGCGCGGCTACCCCAAGACGTCTGGCTCGCGCGGGATCCACGTCAACGTGCGGATCGAGCCGAAATGGGATTTCACCGAGGTCCGCCGGGCGGCGCTGGCGCTCGCGCGGGAGGTCGAGCGCCGCACCGAGCTCGCGACCTCGAAGTGGTGGAAGGAGGAGCGTCACGGCGTCTTCGTCGACTACAACCAGAACGCCCGCGACCGCACCGTCGCCTCCGCCTGGTCGGTGCGCCCGGTGCCCGACGCCCGCGTCTCGACCCCGCTGGAGTGGGACGAGGTCCCCGACGTGGAGCCCGCCGAGCTGCGCCTGGACACGGTGCCGGCGCGCCTCGCCGAGCGCGGCGACCCGTCGGCGACGATCGACGAGGTTCACCACTCGCTCGAGTCGCTGCACGAGCTCGCCGATCGCGACGAGGCCGAGGGGCTCGGCGACGCCCCCTGGCCGCCCCACTTCCGCAAGCAGAAGGGCGAGCCGAGCCGGGTGCAGCCGAGCCGGGCGAAGAAGGACGGCTGACCGGGTGCCGTCGCTGACCGCAAAGGAACGCCGGGAGCTCCCCGACAGCGCGTTCGCCTACATCGACTCGCAGGGCAAGCGCCGCCTGCCGATCCACGACGCCGCGCACGTCCGCGCCGCGCTGGGGCGGTTCGGCCAGGTGGCCTTCGAGGACGAGGCGGCGCGAGACCGGGCCCGCAGCCGGCTGCTGAGAGCGGCCAAGAAGCACGGGATCATGCCGATCGGCTTCATCAGCGCTCAGCTGCAGCCGCAGCGCAAGCTGCCGAGAGGCAACGTCACGTTCCTCCTGACCGACATCGAGGGCTCGACCGAGCTGCTCAGCAGGCTCGAGGACGAGTACGCGTCCATGCTCGCGGGGGTGCGCCGCGTCGTGCGCGCGGCGGTCCGCTCGGCCGGCGGTCACGAGGCCTCGGCTCGCGGCGACGATCACTTCATCGTCTTCGAGCGCGCACCCGACGCGCTGGAGGGCGCGCTCGCGATCCAGCGGGCGATGCCCGCGGCTGACTGGCCCGGCGGGAACGACGTCCGGCTGCGGATCGGCCTGCACCGGGGCCGTCCCGAGCTCACCGAGACCGGCTACGTCGGCCTCTCGGTCCACGCCGCCGCGCGCATCTGCTTCGCGGCTCACGGGGGCCAGATCGTGCTCTCCTCCGCCGTCCGCTCGGCGCTCGGAGAGCCGCTGCCTGACGGAGCCGGCCTGAAGAGCCTCGGCGCCTGGCGTTTCCGAGGCCTCCCCGAGCCCGTGACGATGTTCCAGGTCCTGGCTCCGGATCTGCCTGCCGACTTCCCGCCGCTGCGCTCGGCGGTCCTGGCCGAGTAGCGATGGAGATCCGCGAGGCGGCCGACTCCGACTGGGAGGCGATTTGGCCGTTCTTCGGCGAGATCGTGCGCGCCGGCGAGACCTTTCCCTACGACCCGGAGATCGGCGAGGCCGACGCGCGCGCGATGTGGATGGTCGGGCCGCCCGGGGTCACCTTCGTCGCCGTCGTCGACGGGGCGGTTGCCGGGAGCGCGAATGCCTATGCGAATCGCGACGGGCCCGGGTCGCACGTCGCCTCGGCGAGCTTCATGGTCGATCCGGCGCGCGCCGGGCGGGGCGTCGGGCGGGCGCTCGCCGAGCGGGTGATCCGCTGGGCGTCGGAGGCCGGCTTCTCGGCGATCCAGTTCAACGCCGTGGTCGAGACGAACGCGCGCGCCGTGTCACTGTGGCGATCGCTGGGCTTCGAGACGATCGGCACCGTGCCCGACGCGTTCCGCCTCCCCGACGGCGCGCTCACCGGCCTCCATGTCATGTACCGGCGGCTGGACCCGGCCTAGCATCCTCGCCCGCCGAAGTTGTCACCCGTGCGGGTTGAGCGGCTTCTCGTACACCGTGAAGACGCACGGGGTGGCGAGCTGCGGCGCCATCCGCGGATAGGCCTCGTCGGCGCTGCGGCTGCCGATCAGCCGATAGCCGCGGCGCCCGTACCACGCCTTGAGGAACTCCTTGTCGGGGTGCGACCAGGTGCGGGGCACGAGCAGCTCGAGCTGCATCGTCCGCACGCCGCGCTCGCGGCTTTGGCCTTCGGCGAAGTCGACCAGGTCACGGCCGACGCCGCTGTTGCGGTGCTCGGGCGCCGCGACCAGCATCCCGAATTCGCTCGTGTCATCGGTGAGGTCCTGGATGCGGACGCTGCCGATGAGCTCGTCGTCGCGGCGAGCGACCGCGATCTCCTCGGCGTCGATCAGCTGCGCGAGCTCGGACGGCGTCGTACGCGTCCACCCGTCACGCCAGAGCCCGCGCTCGGCGACGGCGTAGACGTCGTTGACGAGCCGGGTCAGGTGGTCGACGAGCCCTGGATCGTCGACGGCCGTCGCCTCGAGGCGACGGACGTCGACCGTCGTCCGCCGCTGCTGATCGGTCCTCACGGGTGAAGGATTACCGACGTCCATTCAGCGATGCAATTCATAGTTCTCACGAAAGCAATCGTTTTCTCACATGATTGCGTGAAGATTCGGCATTAATCCCGAAGCCCGATGCGCCGGTCGAAGCCCGCCGGGGCGTGGATGTTGAGCATCCGCACGGGCTCGGAGGTGTGGTTGGAGAAGCCGTGCTCGACCCCGGGCGGGACGAGGACGAAGGTGCCCGGGCCGGCGGCCACCGGTCCGTCGTCGAGGTCGAAGGTGAGCTCGCCCTCGAGGATCAGGAAGGCGTCGTCCTCCTCGTCGTGGACGTGCGGCTCCAGCACCCGGCCGGCGACGATCTCGATGATCGCGAAGGTGAAGCGCGGGGTGTCGGCGGTGCGGGCGAGGAACTCCACGTTGCCGACTCGGTGGCCCTCGCCGGGCCGAACGACGATCGCGCGCGAGCTCATCCGTCGCGGCTCAGGTCGCCACGACGCCCCAGCACGCCGCCGGGACGACGAGCTCGTCGCCGTGCCGGTAATCCGCCAGGCTCTCCTCGATCGCGACCCGGGTGGACGCCCTCTCGTCCTCCGGCAACTCCTTGATCACCCGCGCGAGCGGCCCCGCGAGGCGCGTCAACGTGTCCCAGAGGTCCGCGGCCGCGTAGTGCCACTCGAAGGAAAGCTCGTCGATCTGCGGCTCGCGGAAGCCCGCGCCCGTGACCAGCTCGCGCACCCGGTCGGCCTCACCCATCGCGAAGATCCCCGGCGCCCCGGGCTCGGGTGCCGGCATGTGGCCCCGCTGGACAAGGGTCATCCCGGGCAGCGCCGCCCACGGGTTGCGATCCGGGGTCTGCCAGACGGCGAACGCCAGGGTGCCGCCGTCGCGCAGCACCCGCCGGGTCTCCGCGAGGGCGGCCGCGGGATCGGCCATCAGCATGTAGCTCCAGCGCGAGAGCACGCCGTCGACGCTGTCGTCGTCGAGGTCCATCCGCTCGGCGTCGAGGACCCGGTACTCGACGTTCGACAGGCCGAGGCGCTCGCCGTTGCGCCGCGCTGCCTCGATCATCGCCGGGGCGAAGTCCGTGCAGATCAGCCGGCCGTCGTCGCCGACGCGCTTCGCGGCGGCGAAACCGAGGTCGCCGGTTCCGGCGGCGACGTCGAGGATCGTCTGCCCCGGCTGCGGATCGACCCTCTCGACCAGCCAGTCGTTGAGCGCCCCGGTGGTCGCGAGCATCCACTCGCGCCGATCCTCCCAGCCGGGCGCCATCTCATCCCAGGTCTCGAGGCTCGTCTCCCGATAGGTCTGCAGATCCATGTCGACTCCTCTCCCCCGGCCGGACGAAACCGACCCTATCGCTATGAGTCGAGCTGCTCCAGCAGGCAGTCGCGCGGCGGCTTGTCGTCGCGCCAGCGCAGGATCTTCGCCCCGTGGCGGATGCGGCCGGCGGAGACGTGGTCGAAGCTGACCTCGATCACCAACTCGGGGCGCAGCCCCACCCACTCGAGCTCACGGCCGGCCGCCCAGCGGCTCGGGTCGGCCGACCCTGTCTCGCCGCTCGCGTACGGGGCCAGGGTCTCGACCAGCTCGCGCTTCTGCTTCGCCTTCAGGCCTGAGGTGTGGCCGACGACGTGGAGCTCGCCCTCCTTGTCGTAGAGCCCGAGGATCAGCGAGCCGACCGTGTTCTCCTCCTTGCCCGGCCGCCAGCCGACGACGACGGCGTCGATCGTCCGCAGTCGCTTGACCTTGACCATCGCCTTGCGCTCGCCGCGCAGATAGGGGGAGTCGGCGCGCTTGGCGATCACGCCCTCGCCGGTCTCGAGCCAGGGCTCGGCCTCGGCCGGCTCTCCGACCAGCGGGGTGAGCTCGATCGAGCCCGGGTCGGGGAAGGCGTCGAGCAGGCGCTCGAGCGCCTCGCGCCGCTCGGTGAACGGCTTGGAGAGCGCCGGTTCGTCGCCGACGGCGAGCAGGTCGAAGGAGCGGAAGAGCGCCGGCGTCTTCTCGGCCAGCATCCGCACCCGCGACTCGGCCGGGTGGAGGCGGTTCTGGAGCGCGTCGAACTCCTCGCGGCCGTCCGAGTCGAGGATCAGCAGCTCGCCGTCGATCACATAGCGGCCCTCGGGGAAGCGGAGCTCGGGGAAGTAGCGCGCCAGCGGCCGCCCGCTGCGCGACTGGAGGAAGAGCGTCGGAGCCGTCGACGAATGCGAGCGCCCGGAAGCCGTCGTACTTGGGCTCGTAGCACCAGCCGTCGCCCTCGGGGATCGTCTTGCGCGAGAGCGCGAGCTGAGGCTCGATCGGTGGGCGGAGAGGGAGGGCCATCGGGTTAGTCTCGCAAGCGTGCAGGCCGCGCAGCCGCCTCGTCAGTGCGATGTCGCCGTCGTCGGCGCCGGGATCGTCGGGCTCGCGGTCGCGCGCGAGCTGGCGCTCCGCCACGACGGCGCCCGGATCGCCGTCCTCGAGCGCGAGCCCCGGATCGCCGCCCACCAGACGGGTCACTCCAGCGGGGTCATCCACAGCGGGATCTACTACGAGCCCGGCTCGCTGAAGGCGAGGCTCTGCGTCGCCGGGGCTCGGGAGCTGTACGCCTACTGCGACGAGCGGGGGATCGCGGCGCGGCGGGCGGGCAAGCTGATCGTCGCCACTCGCCCCGGCGAGCTCGACCGTCTGGCCGAGCTCGAGCGCCGCGGCCGGGCCAACGGAGTCCCCGGCCTGACCCGGGTGGACGCGGCCGGGATCCGGGAGATCGAGCCGCACGCCGCCGGGCTCGCGGGGCTGCATTGTCCGGAGACGGGGGTGGTCGACTTCGCGCGGGTGACCGCCGCGTTCGCCGAGGATCTCGCCCTCGCGGGAGGCACGGTCGCCCCGGGCTGCGCGGTGACGGCCATCGACCAGACCGGCGACGGCGCCGCCCTCGGCCACGCCCGCGGTACGACTCGCGCGCGCGCCGCGGTCATCTGCGCCGGGGCCTGGGCCGACCGGCTCGCACGCGCCGCCGGGGCCCCCGCCGAGCCGCGCATCGTCCCCTTCCGCGGCGCCTACCTGCGGCTGCGCGACGCCCGCGCGGACCTGGTCAGATCCTGCATCTACCCCGTGCCCGATCCCGGGCTTCCCTTCCTCGGCGTCCACCTGACCCGCAGCAGCGACGGCTCGGTCCTGCTCGGCCCGTCGGCGCTGATCGCGGGCGCCAGGGACGCCTATCGCCTCACTCGCGTGCGCAGGGAGGATCTGCGCGAAACCGTGTCGTGGCCGGGCACCTGGAGGCTCGCGCGCCGCTTCTGGCGCGCGGGCGCGACCGAGGTCCACCACGCAGCCTCGAAGAGCGCCTTCGTCGCCGCCGGCCGCCGCCTGGTCCCCGAGCTGCGCCCCGAGGACTTCGCCCCCGGTCCGTCCGGGATTCGCGCCCAGGCGCTCGCCCGCGACGGGACGCTGGTCGACGACTTCCTGGTCTCGCGCACGGAGCGCGCGCTGTTCGTCCGCAACGCCCCCTCCCCCGCCGCCACCTCCGCGCTGCCGCTCGCCCGCCTGATCGCCGACGAGGCCGAGCCGCTGCTGCGATGACCTTCGACGACGTCCGCGAGCTGGCGCTGGCGCTCCCGGAGGCCGAGGAGTCCAGCGCCTACGGGACCCCCTGCTTCCGGGTCCGCAAGCGCCTCTTCGCCCGCCTGCGCGACGACGGCACCACGCTCGTGGTCCCCGTCGACCCGCTCGAGCGCGAGGCCCTGCTCGCCGTCCCCGGCGGCGCCTACTTCATCACCCCGCACTACCAGGACCATCCGTACGTCCTCGTCGCCCTCGACGACGCCGACCCGGACGAGCTCTGGGAGCTGCTGGTCGAGGCGTGGCTCGAGCGCGCGCCGAAGCGCCTCGCCGCCGTCCACGAGGCCGAGCTGCTCGGCGAGGGCGCGGACTGAGGCCGGCTCAGTCGGGCCAGCCGGCGAGCTCGGCGATCGCCGCCACGACCACCTCCGGCGCCTCGATCTGCGGCGTGTGGCCGACCCCGGGCAGCATCTCGATCCTGGCCTGCGGAAGCGCCTCGGCGAGCTCCGCGGCGCCGGCCGGCATGCAGAGGCGATCGGCGTCGCCCCAGATCACGGTCACGGGGACGTCGATCCGCTCGGGGTCGAACGGCGCATCGAGGTCCGGGCGCAGGCGCTTCGCGTACTCGATCCGCTCGCGGATCACCGGGCGGTCGACGTGGTAGCGGGTGAACCGGTCGACGACCGCCCTGTCGACGGCGGCGGGGTCGGCAAAGGCGAGGGTGCGGTACAGCCGGCCGGCGACCGAGCGCACGACCGCCGGCGGCACGGGCGCCGGGACGCCGATGATCCGCGAGACGGCCGGCAACCGGTCGAGGGTGAAGAACAGCGGCGCCATCTTGATCCCGGCGGGCCCGATCGGCACGATTCCGGCGAGTGGCAGGTCGGAGAGCCCGGCGAGCCGCAGCGCGACCCAGCCGCCGAGCGAGTTGCCGGCGACGACCACCTTCCGGCCCGAGGCCTCGGCTGCCTCCTCCACCGCCGCGGCCGCGAAGTCGACCAGCTGGTCGAGGACCGGGCCGTCGTCCAGCGGCGGGGCCGATCCGAAGCCCGGCAGGTCGTAGGCGATTCCCGGTCGCCCGGCCACCGAGAGCCGGTCGAGGACCGCGAGCCAGGTATCGGCGTTGTCGAGCCAGCCGTGCAGGAGCACCGCCGGCGCGCCGTCCCCGGCCGTTGACACCGCGCGCGTCTCGATCCCGTTGACCTCGACCGTGCGGCTGCGCAGGCGAGCGGTCTTGCCGCGCCCCCGGTCGTCCGGATAGCGCGTCCCATCGTCGCCCAGGCGGATCGCGGGCATCCCTGCCGCTCCCTGCCGCGCCTTTGCCCTAGAGACCGAACGTCTTCGAGACGATCTCGCGCTGGATCTCGTTCGTGCCGCCGTAGATCGACATCACCAGCGTCGCGCGCACGTGACGCTCCATGTCGTACTCGGTCGCATAGCCGTACCCGCCCATCATCTGCATCCCCTCGAGCGCGGTCTTCTTCGCCACCTCGGTCGCCTTCAGCTTCGCCATCGAGGCCTCGCGCGGCAGCAGCCGGCTCGGGTCGGCGTCGACCTTGCGGGCGACGTCGTAGACCAGCAGCCGCGTGCACTCGATCTCGGTCGCCAGGTCGGCGATCCGGTGCTTGAGCGTCTGGAAGGAGCCGATCGGGCGACCGAACTGCTTGCGCTCCTTGATGTAGGCGAGCACGTCGTCGAACGCCCGCTGGGCGATCCCGAGCGCGCTCGCGGCGAGGATCAGGCGCTCGACGTTGAGCCCGGCCATCAGCTGCATCCAGGCGGCGTCGACCTGGCCGAGCACGCGCTCCTCCGGCACGTAGCAGTCGGTGAGGAAGACGTCGTTGACCTCCTTGCCACCCATCGTCTCGATCCCGCGGATCTCGACCCCCTCGGCGTCGGTCGGGACCGAGAGCATCGTCAGCCCCTCGTGCTTGGAGCCGGAGGTATCGGAACGAGCGATCACCAGGATGTGATCGGCGATGTGGGCGGCCGAGATCCAGGTCTTCTGGCCGTTGAGCATGAAGCCGCCGTTCTGCCGCTCGGCGCGACAGGAGAGGTTGCCGACGTCCGAGCCGGCCTCGGGCTCGGACATCGCGATCGCCTCGACCCGGCCCCGGGTGATCCCGTTGAGGATCTCCTGCTTCTGCTCGTCGGTGCCGAACCGCTCGTAGGCCCCCGCGACGATCAGGCTCACGCCGTAGCCCGCGATCGGGACCAGGCCGCGCATCGTCTCCTCGAGGAAGATGCAGGCGTCGACCATGCCGCCGCCGGAGCCGCCGTAGGCCTCGTCGATCGAGACCCCGAGCCAGCCGAGCTCGGCGAGCTTCTCGTAGATCTCCTGGTTGTGGAGCTCGGTGTAGCCGCCGGTGAGGCGCTCGCGCTGCTCCCTGGAGCCCACCTCGCGCTCGCAGAAGTCGCGGATCGCGGCCTGGAAGTCGCGCTGCTCGTCGGTCAGGCCCTCGACCGGGGCCACGGTGGTGGTCATCGTGATCTCCTCTCTAACCCGCGGCGGGCCTGTAGACGGAGACCACGGCCGCGCCCCCGAGCCCGATGTTGTGCTGCAGCGCGACCCTGGCCCCGTCGACCTGGCGCGCGTCGGCGTCGCCGCGCAGCTGCCAGGTGAGCTCCGAGCACTGGGCGAGCCCGGTGGCGCCGAGCGGGTGGCCCTTGGAGATCAGCCCGCCGGACGGGTTGACCACCGGGCCGTCGCCGCCGTAGGTCGTCGCCTCGGCCTCGACCAGCTTGTGGCCCTCGCCCTCGGCGGCGAACCCGAGCGCCTCGTAGGTGATCAGCTCGTTGGCCGAGAAGCAGTCGTGGAGCTCGCAGACGTCGATGTCCGAGGCGCCCACCCCGGCCTCCTCGTAGGCCTGGTCGGCGGCCTGCTTCGACATGTCCCAGCCGACGATCTTGATGCAGTCCGTGTCGTCGGCGAAGGTAGAGCTCAGGTCGGTGACCATCGCCTGGCCGGCGATCTCGATCGCCCGGTCGCCGAGGTCGTGCTCGTCGACGTAGCGCTCGGAGGCGACGATCGCGCAGGCCGAGCCGTCGGAGGTCGGCGAGCACTGGAGCTTCGTCAGCGGCTCGTGGATCACCCGCGACTCCTTGATCTCGTCGAGCGAGTACTCGGTCTGGAACTGGGCGTAGGGGTTGTTGACCGAGTGCTTGTGGTTCTTCCACCCGATCCAGGCGTAGTGGTCGGGCTCGGAGCCGTACTTCTCCATATGGTCGCGCCCGGCGTTGCCGAACATCTGCGGCGCCGGCGGCGACTCCTCAGGGTCGCGGATCGCGAACATCGCCATGGCGTGCTTGTCGATCGCGTTCGTGCGGTCGGTGTACTTGACCCCCAGCGAGCCCTTCTCCATCTTCTCGAAGCCGACCGCGAGCGCACAGTCGACGAGCCCGCCGCGGACGGCCTGGCGGGCCAAAAAGAGCGCCGACGACCCGGTCGAGCAGTTGTTGTTCACGTTGACGATCGGGATCCCGGTGAGCCCGAGCTGATAGAGCGCCCGCTGCCCATAGGTCGAGTCGCCGTAGCAATAGCCGGCATAAGCCTGCTCGACGTCCGTGTAGGGGATCCCGGCGTCGGCCAAGGCCTTCTCGCCCGCCTCGCGCGCCCAGTCGGGATAGTCGCCCTCCTTGGTCCCGGGCTTGTCGAACTTCGTCATCCCGACGCCGATCACATACGTGCGGTTGCTCATCGCGGCCAGAGCCCTTTCGTCGTCTCAACTCGCCGACGGGCGCAAAACGTCCTCACTGAGGACGGAAGGCGCCCGTCGCGCCTGGTGCGGCGAAAGATACAGAACAGGTGCCCGGTTTGTTAGCGTCCCCCGCGATGACTACCGAGACCACACCCACGTTCCAGGCCGACGCGATCGGCAAGCCCGGCGACCCGGTCACCTTCGAGGTCACCAGGGAGCGGATCGCCGCCTACGCGGCGGCGACCAACGACCCCTTGCCCGCCCACGCGGGCGGCGACATGGCCCCCCCGGTGTTCGCGATCGTGCCCGCCTTCCAGGCCGCCGGCATGGCGAGCATGCAGGTGATCCCGGGCGAGCTGCTCGGGGCGATCCTGCACGGCGAACAGGACTTCCACTACCACCGCCCGATTGAGCCCGGGATGACCCTGAGCACCACGGCGGCGCCGATCGGAATGCGCCAGCGCTCCTCCGGGGTCACGGTCATCACCCGCGCCGAGACGCGCGAGGCCGGCGGCGAGCTCGTGGTCGAGCAGTTCATGACCACCTTCGTCCGCGGCGCCCAGGGAGTCGAGGACGTCGGCGACGAGGCCCCGCCCCACCGCTTCGACGAGGCGTTGCGCGAGCGCAAGCCCGACGCCGAGGTCGCCCAGACCTTCGACGCCGACCAGACCTTCCGCTACGCCGAGGCCTCGGGCGACCCGATGCAGATCCACCTCGACGAGGAGTTCGCGAAGGCCGTCGGCCT
Source organism: uncultured Solirubrobacterales bacterium (assembly GCA_963842795.1). GTDB lineage: Bacteria > Actinomycetota > Thermoleophilia > Solirubrobacterales > 70-9 > WHSW01. The sequence continues at coordinate 385,711 of CAWJHV010000015.1, forward strand.
GCCCGGGATCATCATCCACGGCCTCTGCACGATGGCCTTCACCTCGGTGGCGCTGATCGGTCACGCCTGCGCCGACGACCCGGCCCGGCTGAAGCGGCTCGCGGTCCGCTTCGCCTCGATCGCCCTGCCCGAGCAGACGATCACGACGCGGATCTGGGACGCCCAGGGCGGCTACGCGTACGAGACGACGTCGGACGCCGGTGCCGTGGTGATCAAGGACGGCTGGGGCGAGATCCTGTGAGGCGGAGTCCGATAGGACGTAGCCGAGCCCGGACGCCGTCGAGGCCGCTCGATTGAGTCAGGCCGCACCGCCGCGGCGGACGCAGTCCGAGCGCAGCGCCGAGACCCGCGGCCGGCTGCTCGACGCGACGATCGAGAGCCTGATCGAGGTCGGCTACGCCGGCACCACGATCCGGCGCGTGACCGAGCTCGCCGGTGTCTCCCAGGGCGCCCAGAGCCACCACTTCCCGCACCGGGTCGACCTCGTCGTCAGCGCCTTCGAGCGCCTGGCCGAGCAGCGGGTCGAGCATTACCGCGAGCGCGCCCGCGAGCTTCCGCCCGACCGGCCGACGCGCGTGCGGGCGCTGCTCGACCTGCTCTGGGAGGACTTCTCGAGCCCGGTGTTCACGGTCGCGATGAAGCTCTGGGTCGCGGCCGCCGAGGACGAGGAGCTGCGCGAGCGCCTGGTCCCGGTCGAGAAGCGGATCTACGCGAACGTCGCGAAGCTCTCGGCCGAGGTCGCCGGCGAGCTCGGCTCCGAGCCCGGGTTCGACCGCCGGCTCGCGGTGGCGATGAACACGGTCGCCGGCCTCGCGCTGGTGCGCGAGTTCGACCCGTCGGAGCGGGCGAGCCGCGGCAACCCCTGGGCCTATCACCGCGAGGCGCTCGAGCGGATGCTCGGCGCCTGAGCCGCCTACGGGATCCCCGGCGAGAGTCTGAGCCGCCCTACGGGATCCCGGCGAGAGTCTCGCACTCGGCGTCCGCCGTGTCGGAGCCCGAGCCGCCGTTGCACGTGTCGTTCTGCGAGCCGCCGAACAGCTCGTCGTCGTCGGAGCCGCCGAGCAGGGAGTCGTTGTTCTCGTCGCCGCGCAGCCGGTCGTCGCCGTTGCCGCCGCGCACCCGGTCGATCCCGACCTGGCCGCTCACCTCGTCATCGCCGCCGCCGGCGCAGACCATGTCGTTCCCGCTTCCCCCGCGGAAGCTGTCGTCGCCGCCGAGCAGGGCGACGACGTCGTTGCCCGCGGTGCCGAGGAGGGAGTCGGGTCCGGGCGTTCCGGCGATGGTCGCATCGAGACCGTTGCAAACCGCCGGCGTACCGGTGCCCGAGAGCGGGACGTCGTGGGGGCTGCCCGGGGCGTTGTCGGTGATTCGCAGGGTGGCGGCGCGGGCTCCCGGCTCGGTGGGCGAGAACGCGACTCGCACGGCGCACCCCTCGCCGACCAGGAACACGTCGCCGGTGCAGCTCTCGCTGACGAGGTCGAAGTCGGTCGCGGCGGTGCCCCTGATCCGCACGTCGTCGATCCGCAGGCGCGCGTCGCCGGTGTTCGTCACCGAGACGGTGCGGGCGCCGCCCTGGCTACCCGGAAGCTGCGCGCCGAACGCGACGGCCCCGGGCGCCGTGGCGGTCGCCGGCCTGCCGGTGTTCAGCAACACCGAGACGTTGTTCGTGTTGAAGTTGGCGACCGCGAGATCGGGCCCCGAGTCGGAGTTGAAGTCGCCGGCCGCCAGCGACCAGGGCTGATCGCCGACCGCGAACGTCGTCGGCGCGCCGAAGCCGGCACCCGGGCCGCCGGTGAGGACGACGACGCTGTCCGTGGCGAGGCTCGCGCCCGCGAGGTCGGGATCGCCGTCGGCGTTCAGGTCGGCGACGACGATCGACCGGACGTCGGACGTGCTCGGGAAGGCTGTCGGCGCCCCGAAGCCGCCACCGGCCAACGCGGGCAGGATCGAGAAGGTGCTTGAGATCTGATTGACCACCGCCAGGTCGGGATCGGAGTCGCCGTTGAAGTCGGCGGCTGCGACCGAGAACGGGACACTTCCCGCGGGGAACTTCGTCTGGGGCCCAAAGGTGCCGCCGGGGCCGCCGAGCAGGATCGAGACATTGGCCTCGGTCGAATTGCCGACCGCCAGGTCGGGGTCGGAGTCGCCGTTGAAGTCGGCGATCGCAACCTGGCGCGGGCGGTCTCCAACCAGGTAGGGGGTCTGGGCGGCGAAGCTGCCACCCGGGCCGCCGAGGAAGATCGAGACGTCGTTGGAGATGTTGTTGACGACCGCCAGGTCCGGATCGGAATCGGCGTTGAAGTCGCTGATCGCGACCCCGTGCGGGTCGGTGCCGGCCGCGAGCGAGGCCGGGCCCCCGAAGGTGCCGCCGGACCCGCCGAGCACGACCGAGACGTCGGTGGTGAACCGGGTCACCGCGAGGTCGGGGTCCGTGTCGGCGTTGAAGTCGCCGACGGCGAGATAGAGGGGGATCGACCCGACCGGGAAGGCGGTGGGGGCGCCGAAGCTCCCTCCCGGGCCGCCGAGCAGGACCGAGACGGTGGTGGAGGCGTCGTTGGCGACCACCAGGTCCAGGTCGGAGTCCCCGTTGAAGTCCGCGGTCGCGATCGAGATCGGCCCCGGCCCCGCGCCGAAGGTGTTCTGGCCGCCCAGCGAGAGCGCGCCTGCCTGCGGGGCCGCGATCAGGCCCGCGATCAGCGCGACACCGAGTGCCAGCCTCGTCATGGGAGGCTCACCTCGCAGCCGCTCTGCGCGTCGGCCGGGTCCTTCGCGACACGGTCGGCGGCGCCGTTGCCACAGGCGAGCGTGTCGACCGTCTCCGACCCCTCGCGGGCCTCCAGGGTGTCGTCGCCGTCGAAGCCCCGCAGGACGTTCGCGACCGCGTCCGCGAGCGGCGCGCGCAGGATGTCGCCGGCCGAGCCGCCGCTCACGTTCTCGATCCCGAGGTCCAGGTCCCCCTCCTCGGCGACGGTCGAGACCCCGTTTCCGTTCGGGTCCGCTCCGTCGTTTCGCAGCCCGTCGAGGGTGACCGCGACCGCCTCGGCGCGGCCGGCGTAGTTGGCCGTGTCGCTGCCGACCTGACCGTCGAGTACGTCGGCCCCCTCGCCGCCGTTGAGAGTGTCGTCACCGGCGCCCCCGATCAGGCGGTTACTCGCCGGGCTGCCGTTGAGCACGTCCGCGACGCTGCCGCCCCGCACGTTCTCGACCGTGGTCATCACGTTGTCGCTCTCGTTGGTGGCGATGTCGCCGTCGTTGGCGACGTCGTTGATCGTCACCCGCACCGGCGCGTTGCGAGCCGCGTACGTGGCGACGTCCGTGTCCGCGCCGCCGTCGATCCCGTCGGCCCCGAGCCCGCCGTCGAGCAGGTCGGCGCCCTCGTTGCCGAGGAGGTCGTCGTCGCCTTGGCCGCCGGCGAGATCGTCCGCCTCACCGCCGCCGACGAGCCGGTTGGCGACCGCCGCCCCCTGGAGGACGTCCGGTGCCGGGGTGCCGATCACGATCTCGACGTCGCCGGCGAGGTCGTCGAACGTGCCGCCCCCGCCGCTGTCGATGAAGCCGTTGCCGTCGTCGGCGATCCCGTTCTGCCGCACGGCCACGCCGAACAGCCCTCCAAACCCGTCGTCGAACCAGTGATCCGAGTAGTCGGCGATGTCGATCCCGCTGCCGCCGTTGATCACGTCGCCGCCGAAGCGGCCGTCGAGCTCGTCGTCGCCGGGGCCACCCTCGAGCCGGTCGTTGGAGTTGTGGCCGAGCAGGTGGTCGTCGCCGCCGCGGCCCCAGACCTCGCCACCGAGGTCCATCACCTCGAGCGTGTCGTCGCCGGAGCCGCCGAAGATGCGCTCCACGTCGCTGTGGACGTTGTCGAACTCGCCCAGGTGCCCGTCGTTGGCGAAGTCGTCGTTGGCGGTGACGGTGACCGGCGCCGAGACGCCCGCGTAGTCGACCGCGTCGGCGCCGCCGGGGCCGCCCGACATGTCGTCGCCGTCCGCGCCGCCGAGCAGCGCGTCGTCGTCGCCGCCGCCGGCGAGCGAGTCGAAGCCGACACCCGCCCGGAGGGTGTCGGCGCCGCCACCGCCCGCGAGCGAGTCATTGCCCCCGCCACCGTCGAGGCTGTCGCTCGTGTCGCCGCCCTCGAGCGTGTCGGGCCCGCCGAGACCCACGAGATCGTCGAAGCCCGCGAGGCCGATGAACCGGTTGGCGCCGTTGTTCCCCCTCATCGTGTCGCCCGCCGAGGTCCCCTGGACGATTTCGACGTCGGATCGGACGTTGTCGCCCTCGCCGAAGCCGCCGTCGTTCGCGACGTCGTCGACCGAGACCGTCACCGCGGTCGACCGCGATGCGTAGCCGACCGTGTCCGAGCCGGCGTCGCCGAGCATGTTGTCGGCGCCCCCGCGCCCGTCGATGAAGTCGTTTCCGTCGGGACCGTGGTCCCCGTTGTCGCCGTCGCCGAGGATCAGATCGCCGGAGCTGCCCCCCTTGAGCACGTCCGACCCGGCCCCGCCCTCGATCCGCGCCCCGCGCGTGGTCCTCATATCGATCGAGTCGGTGGCGTCGTGGAGCTCCGCGTCGACCGTGTACAGGTCGCCGAGGTTGTCGACGATGGGGCAGGTCGCCTCCGTGGGCGAGACGAGCGTGCATCGGGGATCGGCGTAGGTGATCCCCGTGCCCGGCCCGGCCTCCTCGAAGTGGTAGTTGCCGCCGGCCTCGCGGACGACGACCACGCTCATCTCGCCGGTGTTGGTCTCGTTGGCGTAGACGTACTGCTGCGTGGTCGCCGTGCCCCGGGTGTAGATGGACGACGCCGAGACGGGCGACGCCGCGACCCCGAGGAGACAGGCCCCGAGTACGATCACGAGCGCGCCCCGCCGACCCCCGGCCCGCACCGTCCTCACGGCCTCGTCGCGCGCGATTCGGAGGCGAGCGCGGGCGCTCCGGGGTCCGGGCCGTCGAACAGCTCGGCCCGGATCGACTCGAGCGCGGCGATCAGGCCCGCGTAGCCGCTGAAGCGATGCGGCGGGCCGCCGTTGGAGCCCACCTCGCCGTTGATCGCGTCTCGATCGAGCTCGAGCCGCAGATTGAGGGTCACTCGGCTCACGGCGGATAGGTCTTGTTCTCGACGTCGGTGACGCTGTCGATGTCCCAGCAGCCGATGAAGCACTGGCGATCGAGCTCGCCCGTGTCCGTGCCGGCGCCGCCGTTGACCGTGTCGGCGATCCCGTCCCTGGCGCGCAGGTAGTCGTCGCCGTTGTCGCCGAAGATGCTGTCGGTGCCGACGCTTCCGTCGACGTCGTCGTTGCCGTCCCCGCCTCGGAGGGTGTCGTCGCCGTCGTTGCCGTCGACGTTGTCGACGTCGGCTCCGCCGTCGATGTTGTCGTTGCCGCTCTCGCCGCTGATCGTGTCGGCGCCCCCGTGGGCGCGGATCGTGTCGTCGCCGTTGCCGCCGGTGATGTCGTCGGCGCCGTCCACCTCGCCGGTGATTCCGTCGCCGTCGATCGTGTCGTTGCCGTCGCCACCGCGCAACGCGTCGTTGCCGCCCCGCCCCTGGAGCCAGTCGATGCCGCCCCCGCCGTTGATCGTGTCGGGGGCGTTGCCCCAACCGCCGATGAAGGTCTCGTTGCCCGCGCTGCCGACGATCGTGTCCGTGTCGAGGCCGGCGAAGAGCTGTTCGACGTCGGTGCGGATGTTGTCGTTCTCGACCGCGTTGATGTCGCCGTCGTTGGCGACGTTGTCGAAGATGAACATCAACCGCGCGGTGCGGTCGTCGTACGAGAGCCGGTCGTACCCGGGGCCGCCGGAGATGTCGTCGGAGCCGTTCGCCGCCACCGCCAGGTCGAACAGGCTGTCGTCGCCCTCGCCGCCCTGCCAGATGTCGTTGCCGTCGTCGGAGTAGAAGGTGTCCTCGCCCTGGCCGCCGTACATCTGGTCGTTGCCCGGACCGCCGTCCAGTCCGTCGCCGAAGCCGGCCTCGTTCCCGCCGTCCAGGAGGTCGTTGCCCTCCCTGCCGAAGAGCGAATCGCGGCCGCCGCCGCCGTAGAACTGGTTGTCGGTCGCGATGCCGGAGGGGCCGTAAGCGAAGTCGTCGGCGGAGCCGAGGTAGGCGATCTCGATGTCGGAGTGCACGTTGTCGTTCTCCGCCGGCCCCCGGTCGCCGTCGTTGGCGAAATCGTCGAGGTGGATCCCGACCCAGGTCGTGCGCGCGCTGTACTCGACCGTGTCGACGCCCACGCCGCCCGAGAGGTCGTCGTCGCTGAGATCAGCGGCGCCTCCGGACGTTCCGGGCTGCAGGAAGAGGTCGTTGCCCCCGCCCCCCTGCTCGCTGTCGTTGCCGGCCTGGCCGTTGGTCACGTCGCCCCCCTCGCCGCCGCTGAGCACGTTCGCGTCGGGGGTGCCGTGGAGGATGTCCGCCCCGGATCCCCCGGTGACGTTCTCGACGCCGGTGACGAAGTCGTTCTCGCCGCTCGGATCGCCGTCGTTCGAGACGTTGTCGCCGGCGGTGACGGTGACGCCCACGGAGCGGCGCTCATAGGAGAGGAGGTCGATCCCGGAGCCCCCCGAGAAGCTGTCGCCGGCGTTCGGGGTCGGGCCCTGGAGCATCGTGTCGTCGCCGTCAGCGGCATCGAACTGGTTCGCCCCCTCCCCGTCGTCGAGCACGTCGTTGCCCGGCCCGGCCCAGAGGTAGTCCCCGTCGCCCTGACCCTGGAGGACGTCCGGGCCGTCCTCGCCGAGAAGGTCGTCGACGCCGCCGCCTCCCATGAGGCGGTTCGGGTCGGCATCGCCGACCAGGAAGTCGCTTCCCTGGCCGCCGGTCAGGTCCTCGACGTCGGAGTGCACGTTGTCGCCCTCGCCGGCCTCGCCGTCGTCGGCCAGGTCATCGAGGTCGACGTCGACCGGCCCGAGCCGCGTGGAATAGAGGACGCGATCGTGCACGCCGGCCTCGCCGCGCATGTCATCGGCACCGGGGCCCCCGTCGAGGCTGTCGTTGCCGTCGCCGCCGAGGAGCCGGTCGATGCCGTCAGCGGCGCGCAGCGTGTCGTTTCCGCCACCTCCGGTGAGGATGTTGTCCTGTGCGTTCGCGGTCAGCGAGTCCGCCCCGGAGCCACCCGTCACCCGCTCGACGTCCGAGCGCACGTCGTCGGCGTTGCCGTCCACCGCCGAGCCGTCGTTGGCGACGTTGTTGATCGTGATCTTCAGCCCCTCGGTGCGCCCCGCGTACGTCGCGAGGTCGCTCCCGGCCCCGCCGCTGAGCATGTCGGCCTCGGTGCCGCCGTCGAGGAAGTCGTTCTGGTCGCCGCCCTGGAGCGTGTCCTTGCCCTGCTGGCCGCGGAGGGTGTCGGCCCCGGGTCCCGTGCGCAGGACGTCGGCGCCGTCGCCACCGTTGACGACGTCATCGGTGGGCGTGCTGAGGGCGGCCTGGTCGGCGCCGTCCCGGGTGTTGATCGTCGTGTCGGTGATCCCGGCCGCCGGGCACACGGCGCGAGTCGCGATCAGCGCGCAGCCGCCGGCGCCGTCGCCATCGACGAGCGTCGCGCCGGGATCGCGGACGACGTAGTCCGTGCCCGAGACGGTGACCGAGAGGTCGTTGGCCTCGCCGGCCGCGGCGAGGTAGGTGATCGTCGTTGCGGATTCGGAGACCGAGGCGGCCTGCGCCGCGGCGGGCGCCACGGCCGCCACCGCCAGCGAGAGGCCGATCAATCGGGTCGCGCGACCATGCTCCATCGCAATGGATGCTCCCTGCGGCGGCGTCGGTTCGCATCGTGGTCCACCACCAACATCACCACCAACATTCGCCGTCAGCTGCTGTCCGAGCCGTCTCCGCCCGTCGGTCCCAGGGCTGCGCCGAGCTCGGTTCGCGACGCGATGTCGAGCTTCTGGTAGGTGTGGTGGAGGTGAGCCTCGACCGTTCGCACCGTCACGAACAGGTCCTGGGCGATCTCCTTGTTGGTCATCCCCGCGGCGGCCATGCGGGCGACCCGCCGTTCGCTCGAGGTCAGCGCATCGAGCCCCGCGCGGACGATCTTGCGTGGCCTGGCGCCGGTAGCGACCAGCTCCTCGTGCGCGCGCTCGGCAAGCCGCTGGGCACCGCACGCGCGCGCCGTCGCGAGGCCGTCGCGCAGATGCTCGCGGGCCTCGGACGAACGCTTCGCACGCCGCAGCCCGGCGCCGAGGTCGATCGAGGCCCGGGCGTGCTCGAGCCGGGCGGGAGTCTGGGCGAGCTCGGTGGCCGCCTCGGCGAGGAGCTCCAGGCCACGGTCATCGAGGTCGATCCGGCCCGCGACTCGCAGCGCGATTCCCAGCGCCCGCCGCGACCCGTAGCGCCTGCAGCTGCGGAGCTCGGCCTCGATCAGCTCGACCGCAGGCCCGCGCTCGCCGAGCGCCGCCAGCGCCTCGGCCGCAAGCGGCCGCCACTGGAACGGCCCGGGAGTGTCCAGGCCCCATTCCTGCGCGACTCTGCCCGCGGCGAGCGCGCTTTCGCATCCCCGCTCGAGCGCACCCCGACTCACGCTGACCGCTCCCCGGGTGATCAGCAGCGTCGGCAGGAAGAACGACCACTCGATCTCGTCCTCGGCGCGATCGGTGGGGGCCAGCGCGGCCTCGGCCTCCTCCTCTCTTCCCTGGTCGAGCAGGATCTCCGCGAGGAACCCGCGGCCGAGCCCGATCGCCTCCGGCATCCCCTCGACCACGGTGCGCGCGTGGCCCTCGGCCTCGCCCAGATCGCCGCTCCAGTGCGAGGCCCGGGTGTGCAGCGACGACGCCAGGTAGTAGCCGCGCAACGAGCCGCGCCGGCTCGCCGCGCCGCTCCAGGCGTCCGCGAACGCCACCACCTCCGCGAGGCGGTGGGCGTAGAGCAACGCGAAGCCGGCGGTCCACACCGCCGGTGAATCGGGGCCGCGCTCCTCAAGCAGCCGACCGGCGCCGATGGCCCTGATCGCGTGTTCGGCGGCCTTGTCGGCCGGCGCCGCCGTAGAGCGCCGCATGCATCGCCGCGGTCGCCTGCATCCCCGGATCCTGCGGGTCGTCGAACCGGCGGTGGTGGTGCTCCGCCGCACGCTTCGCCGGCAGGCTCAGAAAGCCCGACGAGTCGACGTCGCTCTCGAGCAGAACGCCGAGATCGTGCTCGTCGTCCGGGAGCGCCGCGAGCTCTCGTTCGAGCAGCTCGATCACTCGGGCGCCCGCGCGGGAAACCGAGAGCTCGTTGAACAGGACGTGCACGATCTCGACCCTGCTTCGCGTGTCGACCGTGCACTCGAGCGCCTCTCGCAGCCGCTTGATCGCGGTTCGCTGGTCGCCCAGCATCGAGCTGGCCCGGCCGAGCCCGAACAGCAGCTCGCTGCGCGTCGCGTCCGGCGGCTCCTCCGCGAGCGCCCGCTCGAGGTAGCCGACGCGCCGCGTCCGGCGCCCCGCTGGCCAGCGCCGCCGCTCCCGCCTCGCGCAGGCGCGCCGCGGCCCACTGGTCGCCCGACGGCGGCGTCGCGGCCACCTGGGCGGCGACGGAGTCGAGGCTCGCGCCGCGTTCGCTCAGAAGGCGAGCCGCCCTCCAGTGCAGCCGGCCTTGATCCGAAGCGGCGAAGTCGTTGTAGACCGCGGTTCGGACGATCGGGTGCACGAACCCGAGCACCTCGCCGGGCGAGAGGATCTCGAGCGCGATCAGCGCGTCGACGGCGGACGCGGCTTCGTCCGGGTCCAGGCCCACGAGCTCGGTCGTGAGCTCAAGCGTCGCTTCGCGCCCGAGCACCGCCACCGCGCGGGCGAGAGCTACCGCCGTCTCACCGACCCGGCCGACCCGCGCCAGGATCGAGGCCGCGATTCGGTCGGCGTGAAGGTCGACGACCCGATCGGCGGCCGATGCCGTCGGCTCGATCCCGTCCGCGGCGAGCGCCGCGAGCAGCTCGCGGATCAGCTGCGGGTTGCCGCCGGTCACCCGGTGACAGGCGCTGGAGAACCCGTTGGCCGGCTCCACGTCGAGCAGCGCGCGCACATGCTCGTCGGTGGCCGCCTCGGTCAGCGGCGCCAGGCCGAGAACCCGCGAGGCGCTCTCGGAGTCGACCGCCTCGAGCAACTCGACCGGCGATCCCGGCTCGAAGCGCCGAGCGGCGATCGCCACCATCACGGGAAGCCCCTCCAGCCGGCCGGCCAGGTACGCGAGGAACCGCAGCGATTCGACGTCGGCCCAGTGCGCGTCGTCGACGGCGAGCAGCAGCGGGCCGGTCCTCGGCGATGTTGGAGGTCAGCCAGTAGAGCCCGTGCAGGACGGCGAACGACGCATCGAGCGACGGTGACGTCGACCCGGGGACGGGGCCCGAGGCGCTCGTCAGGTCCAGCTCGCCGATCGCGGGCTGCGCCAGATGCGCCGCGCCGGATGAGGATCCGCTCTCGCTCCGCTTCGGGCGCCGAGCGGACGTGGACCTCGAACAGCTGGCGGACGACACCGAACGAGAATCCGCGCTCGAGCTCGGCTCCGCGGGCGACGAGGACCGTGAAGCCCTCGGCGTCGGCACGAGCGCGGACCTCGCGCAGGAGTGCCGACTTGCCGATCCCGGCGGGCCCCTCCACGACCAGCGCGCTTCCGTCTCCGCGCGCGGCCGCGGTGAGCAGCCCCGACGCCTGCCGCAGATCGGATTCCCTTTCGAGCAGCGGAGAACCCCTCACCGAGGTCACGCAACGACACTACTCGCCGGCGCGAGGTTGGACAGTGGACAATACCTGTACGCGTGTCGCTACTCGTCGCCAAATCCGGCTGCGCGCAGCGCCTCATCCTGATCCGAGAACGACTCCCCTCTCCGAACGAGGCCGCCCTCGACCGTCCACACGACTCCGACCGGGATATCGAGCTCGACGCCGCTGGTCCGCCCACGGGCGCAGAGCCGCAGCAGCGCGACCACGACCCCGGGCCGGGCGCGCAGCTCCTCGATCACGAGGGTGAGGTCGTCCCAATCGACATGGAGATCGGCGTAGAAGCGCACGAGTCCCTCCGGCCCCAGGTACGTCGTCGCCTCGAGCTGAGCGCGAAGCGGTCGCATCTGGGCATCCTCGGCGAGCAACCCCTTGACCCGCTGGATCGCCTCGGGACCCGCGTTCCACGCCTCGATCAACTCGCTGACGATCTCGACCTCGCTGCGGGCCATGCCCCAGTATCGCGCCGCAGACGGGAGAGCGGTTGCCGTGGCGCAGGGTTCCGGGGACGACGGGGCGCCGCCGGTACCGCGGAACCTCCCCGAAACGCGGTAGTCGGCCCGCTGGCGGGCGCCCGGATTCCGTCCGCCGGGGCTCGTAGTCTCACGAACATATGTTCGACTCCGACTCCGACCCGAAAGCCATCCCCACGGAGCACCTCGAGCACGAGATCACCACCCTGGCGGCCCATATCTACGCCGCCACCTGCCGCTGGCTCGTTCTGATCGCGGAGTTCGATCGCCGGGAATGCCATCTCTCGTGGGGGTTTCACTCAACCACGGCCTGGCTGGCGTGGACCTGCGGGCTGACTGCGCGCGCGGCGCGCGAGCACGTGCGCGTCGCCCGCAATCTGCGCGAGTTGCCCTTGATTCGGGCCTCGTTCGCTCGCGGCGAGCTCAGCTACTCGAAGGTCCGAGCCGTGACCCGCGCCGCCACCGCCGAGACCGAGGCCGAGATGCTCGAGCTCGCCCACAACGCGACCGCCGCGCAACTCGAGCGCGCCGTGCGCGCCTACCGCTGCGCGATCGCGGTCGCGGAGAAGAGGCCTCCGCCAGACACCTTCTTCGCCTGGGGCTGGGACGACGACGGCACGCTCTCGGTGCGCGGCCGGCTGCCGGCCGACCAGGGAGCGCTGCTGATCGAGGCGATGCACCACGGCCGTCGGCTCGTCTACGCCGACTCCCGTTCGGCGGTGACCGCCGACGGCGAGCGACCGGGGCCCCCGGAGACCAACGCCGATGCCCTCGTCGCCGTCTGCGAGGCAGCCCTCTCGTCCTCGGGCACCTCGACCCGGGGGGGACCGATACCAGGTCGTGCTCCACCTCGACACCGCCGGTCGCCGCGAGCTCGAGGAGGGATCCGCGGTCTCAGAGCAGACGGCACGCCGAATGCTCTGCGACGCGTCGCTCGTCGCCGTGGCACGCGACCGGAGCTCCTCGCCTGCGGTCGGGCCGCGCACCCGGACGATCCCCTCGGCTCTGCGTCGAGAGCTGAGGATTCGCGACGGCGGCTGCCGCTTCCCGGGCTGCACCCACGCCCGCTTCGTGGATGCGCACCACATCCACCACTGGGCCGATGGCGGCGAGACCTCGGCGGCGAATCTGGTCAGCCTCTGTCGCCGCCACCATCGGCTGATCCACGAGGGTGGGTTCTCGGTCTCGCGCGACGGCGATCAGATCGTCTTCCACAGGCGCAACGGCTCGCTCATCCGCAGCTCGCCCGTCGCGCTCCGCGGGGATCCCTCGGCGCTTACCGCAACCTCCCGCAGGCCACCCCGCCTCGCAACCGGTGACCCACTCGACCTCGATCTCACGGTCGAGTGCATGGTGCAACGGGCGCCGTCGCGGGGGCGCGAACCGACTCCGATCTAATCGCTCATCTAGGGGCCGAAGGCCGCCTGCGCCCGGTCGTTCGCGCCGTCGAAGCGTTGCCACGTCGCCGCGGCCTCGCCGTCGTCGTCGATCGCCACCTGGGCGAAGTGCGCGTCCCGGCCGGCGACGGACAGCGTCTGAACCACGCCCAGGGCGCCCGCGGCGGAACGCGTCTGGGCCTGAATCCGCTCGTTGCCCGAGTTGTCGACGCGCTCCCAGACGAAGACCGCGTCTCCGTCGGCATCGACCGCGACCTGGGGGGCCTCGGCATCCTGGCCCGCAACCGAGAGGGTCTGGACGCCGCTCAGAGCGCCGATGGCCGAACGCGCTCGCGCCTGGATCCTCTGGTTCGTGCCATCGGAGCGCTCCCAGGTAAAGACCGCGTCGCCGTCGGCATCGACCGCGACCTGCGGGACCGACGCGTTCTCGCCCGGGCCGGACAGGTTCTCGATCGCACCCAACACGCCGGCCGCCGAACGCGCCCGCGCCTGGATCCTCTGGTTCGTGCCATCGGAGCGCTCCCAGGTAAAGACCGCGTCGCCGTCGTCGTCGATCGCGACCTGGGGCGCGCCTGCGTCCCGCCCGGCGGCGGAGAGGAGCTGAACCGCGCTCAGCGAGCCGCCCGCAGCGCGCGCTCGCGCCTCGACCCTCTGGTTGACGCCATCGGAGCGCTCCCAGGTAAACACCGCGTCGCCGTCGTCGTCGATCGCGACCTGGGGGTTGAAGGCGTTCTGGCCGGCGGCGGAGAGGCTCAGGAGCGCGCCGACGGCGCCTGCCGCCGAGCGCACCCGGCCCTGGATCACCTGGTTCGTACCGTCGAAGAGCCGCCAGGCGAAGACGGCGTCGCCGTCGTCGTCGATCGCGACCTCGGGCTGGAACGCGTTGCGCCCGGCGGGCGAGAGCGTCTGTACGGGGCCGAGCACGCCGGCCGCCGAGCGCGCTCGGGCCTGGATCCTCTGGTCCGTTCCGTCGGAGCGAGCCCAGACAAAGACCGCGTCGCCGTCGTCGGCGATCGCGACCCGCGGGCTGGACGCGTCCTGGCCGGCGGCGGAGATGGACTGCACCGCGCCGAGCGCACCGGCCGCGGAGCGCCCCCGCGCCTCGATCCTCTGGTTCGTGCCGTCGGAGCGAGCCCAGGCGAAGACCGCGTCACCGTCGGCATCGACAGCGACCTGGGGGTCGGTTACGGACTGACCGGCGCCCGAGAGGGTCAGCGGATTCGTCCACCCGTTGGCGCGAAGGACGACGTTCGTCGGGTTGTAGATCGTGTCGTAGTCGTGGCCGGTCTCCTGCACCGTGTCGAACGTCCCGGTCACGTTCGGGGCCGCCGGCGGGGCCGGGGCGTCGACGATCGTGAACACCTGATCGACCGCCGGCGAGAAGCCGGATGTGTCGACGGTGAGCGTTCCGGCCAATGAGACCTCGTCGCCGACCTGCAGCTGGTCGTAACCCGTGCCCGCGGCGGGACCGTTGACCTCGACCGCGAGGGTGCCACCGGCCGACTGGGTGTAGTCGCTGGCGATCGACAGGATCCCCGGCGAAGCGCCCGGGGCGACCGTGCCGCCGGTGTTGTTGACGTCGGGGCCGACCGTGCCGGCGCCCTTCAGCGTCCCGCCCTGGAGGGCCAGCACGCCCGGGCCGCTGACCGACACCGCGGCCGGCGGGCCGCCGACGAGCGAGGTGGTCCCGGCCGTCTGGGTGTAACCCGGCATGGTCAGAGCGCCGCTGACCTGCACGGTGCCGGCGTTCTCGAATGCCTGGGTGCTGCCGGCGACGCCGCTCAACTGATCCGCCGCGGCGACGGTGAGGGTTCCGCCGCCCGCGTTGGTGAGCTTGGGCGGACGGCTCTCCGACCGCTGCTGGAAGTGTGCGTCGGGGTGACTCACCGAGATCGTGCCCTGGTTGAGCAGATCGCCGCCGATGTATTCGGTGCCGCCGGTGCCGGCGTAGGCGATCGTGCCGGTGTTCGTGAGCGTCTCGGCGTTGGCGTTGTTGCCGTTCTCGGTGCGGATCTCGGCGCCGTCGCCCGTGAGGGTGATCGTGCCGGCGTTGGTGTAGTCGGCCTGCGCCTCCAGCCGCCCGCCGCTCTCGATGTCGATCGAGATCCCGGCCGGGATGTCGCCGGTGATCGGGTGCTGGGCGAACTGGACGTCGATGTTGCCGGTCGCGCCTGCGGAGCCGGCGACGAACGAGACCGCGTTGAAGCCGCAGCAGGTGAGGTTGACGTCGGCGCTGGGGGCGATCGCGCCTCCGGCGATCTCGAGTACCGAGAAGTTGCTGAACGGCCCCTCGCTGCTCACGTTCACGGGGCCTGGGCCGTTGATCGTCCCGCCGCCTGCCTGCCGCAGGATCGCGTTCAGGATCTCCAATTGGTCGCCGCTGGCCACGGTCACCGTCCCGGCGTTGGTCAGCCTCGGCTTGCGCGACTCGCCGCGTGGGGCGAACGTCGCGTCGGGGTGATCGACCGTGATCGTGCCCTGATTGAGCAGGTCGCCGCCGATGTACTCGCTGCCGGTGGAGCCCGTGTAGACGATCGTGCCCGTGTTGGTGAGGGTCTCGGTGTCGGCGGTGTTGCCGTTCGCGGTCCGGATCTCCGCGTCGGCGCCGTTCAGGGTGATCGTGCCCGCGTTGGTGTAGTCGGTCTGCGAGTTCAGCCGCCCGGCGCCCTCGATGTCGAGCGAGATCCCGGCCGGCACATTGCCGGTGATCGGGTGGTCGCCGGCCTGGACGTCGATGTTGCCCGTCGCGCTCGCCGACCCGGCGACGAACGAGACCGTGTTGAAGCCGCAGCAGATGAGGTTGACGTCGGCGCCGGGGGCGATCGTTCCGCCGGCGATCTCGAGCACCGAGAAGTTGCTGAACGGGCCCTCGCTGCTCACGTTCACGGGGCCTGGGCCGTTGATCGTCCCGCCGCTTGCCTGCCGCAGGTTCGCGTTCAGGATCTCCAATTGGCGGCCGCTGGCCACGTTCACCGTCGCGGCGTTGGTCAGCCTCGGCTTGCGCGACTCGCCGCGCGGGGCGAACGTCGCGTCGGGGTGATCGACCGTGATCGTCCCCTGGTTGAGCAGGTTGCCGCCGATGTACTCGGTGCCGGTGGAACCCGTGTAGACGATCGTGCCGGTGTTGGTCAGCTTCTCGGTGTCGGCGTTGTTGCCGTTCGCGGTTCGGATCTCGGCGTCGGCGCCGTTCAGGGTGATCGTGCCCGCGTTCGTGTAGTCGGTCCGCGAGTTCAGCCGTCCGCCGCCCTCGATCTCGATCGAGATCCCGGCCGGCACGTTGCCGGTGATCGGGTGGTCGCCGGCCTGGACGTCGATGTTGCCCGTCGCGCTCGCCGACCCGGTGACGAACGAAACCCTGTTGAAGCCGCAGCAGGTGAGGTTGACGTCGGCGCCGGGGTCGATCGTTCCGCCCGCGATCTCGAGCACCGAGAAGTTGCTGAACGGGCCCTCGCTGCTCAGGTCCACCGGGCCGGGGCCGTTGATCGTCCCGCCGCTTCCCTGGCGCAGGTTCGCGTTGAGGATCTTCAGATCGCCGCCGCTCGCCACGGTCACCGTCCCGCGGTTGGTGAGCCTCGGCTTACGGGACTCGGCGCGGGGCGCGAACGTCGCCTCGGGGTTGGCGACCGAAACCGCTCCGAAGTTGAGCAGGTCGCCGCCGATGTAGCGCTGGCCGGCGGAGCCGCCGGCGGGGAAGGAGATCGTCCCCGCGACCGTGTTGGTCAGGGTCTCCGTGGTCCCGGTGGTGCCGTCTTCGGTGCGCAGCTCGGCCCCGCCGTTGGTGAGTCTGATGGTTCCCGCGTTGGTCGAGTTCGCCAGCGCCCGGAAGGCGCCGCCGTTGATTGCGAGCGTGGCCTGGGACTCGATCGAGTAATGGCTCACCGTCGCGGCCGCGCCGAGGTTGACCGTGTACGGGCCGCCGAGGTTGTTGAGGCACACATGGTCGCTCGTGGTCGGGAGCAGGTTGTTGCTCCAGTTCGTATCCACGATCACGTCGTCGACGACGACCGTCTTGTTCCAGTCGGCGTCGAGGTCGCCGACCCAGTTGATCGTGCACCCGCTGGCACGAGCCGAGTCGGTGCTCCAGAGGAAGGCCCCGAGCGCCGCCACGGTGACGATCGCCCCGATCAGCGCGATCCCGAGTGGGCGGCGGGCGCGTCGGCCGGGGACGAGTGCAGGGTTCGCGTGGGCGGTGTCCACTCTGGAAGCTCCTTCTCGGCGGTGGAACGGGCGGGTCGCGCGAACGTACACCCGATTCCCTCCGGACGCAAGGCGATTTACGTCATCTGACGTACGTAGCTGCCCGCGGTTGTCGGTTGCGCCGTGGTCGACGGATGGCGTACAAGTGTGCAGTTGCGTTGACTCAGCTCCGGCATAAAGACGTTGCGACCCTGCTGGAGTTGGTGCGCGGGTCCTATGCGCTGCTCGACCTGACCGACTTTCGGACTGGGATCCTCCAGCTGGTCCGCGAGGCCGTCCCGTGCGCGCTCGTCGCCTACAACGAGCTCGAGCCGGCGAGCGAGCGGGGGGTGGCGCTGTTCGAACCCGCCGAGGCGATGATCTTCGACGACCCCGGGGGGCTGCTGGCACGGGTGGGCCCGTCGAGCCCGATCATCAGCCGGTACGCGAGGACGCGCGACGGCCGCGCCTACAAGCTCTCGGACTTCCTCACCCGCAGCGAGCTGCACGCGACCCCGCTGTGGCAGGAGGCCCTCGGGCCGCTCGGGGTCGAGTACCAGATGGCCTTGGCGCTCCCGTCCCAGCCCTCGGTCATGGTCGGGATCACGCTCAACGACGGCGACAGGGATTTCGACGAGCGCGACCGGACGCTCCTGAACCTCGCCAGGCCCCAGCTGGCGCAAGCCCACCGCAATGCCCAGATCCACACCGAGGCTCGCGCTCGGCTGGCGGCGCTCGATCGAGGGCTCGAGGCAGCGGGCCACGCCGCGATCATGCTCCGCGGCGACGGCCGGGTTCGCGCCGCGAGCCGGGAGGCGAAACGGATGCTCGAGGGCGGCTTCGGCCGGCGACCGGCCGCA
Source organism: uncultured Solirubrobacterales bacterium (assembly GCA_963842795.1). Lineage (GTDB taxonomy): Bacteria > Actinomycetota > Thermoleophilia > Solirubrobacterales > 70-9 > WHSW01. The sequence goes on from CAWJHV010000015.1 coordinate 403,288, forward strand.
CGGAGCAGGCTGCCCGCCGATCTGGAGGATTGGGTTACCGAGAGGCGGGCCGGCGGCGGCCCCGGCGACAACGTTCCCCTCGTGGTCGCGGGCGGCGAAGAGCGGTTGGTGGTGCGTTTCGTTCGCGGACGCAGCAACGACGAGAGCGACGTCCTTCTGCTCGAGCGCAGCATCGACCCGCTGTCGAATGAATCGCTGCGGGCCCTGGGGCTGTCCCCGCGCGAGAGCGAGGTTCTCCGCCTCGCGGCCCTGGGGTCCCAGAGCGCCGCGATCGCTGACGACATGTCGATCAGCCCCGCGACCGTCCGCAAGCATTTCGAGAACGTCTACCGCAAGCTCGGAGTCCAGTCGCGCGGCGCCGCGGTGGCAACGGCGTGGGCCGGCGCCGAGACGAAGACGATCCTCGACGAGCAATGAGTAGATTGGCCGGCGTGGAGGCCGCCACCCAAGCCGAGATCGAGGACAAGCCCGAGCGCGAGGTCTCCTCGTTCACGAAGTCCCTGTTCCTCGGCGAGATCCACGAGGAGATGGTCTTTCCCTGGCCCTCCCCCGACCCCGGCGAGCAGGAACGGATCCGCTTGTTGAACGCCGCGGCGCGGGAGATCGGCGAGCGCATGGACCACCGCGAGATCGAGGAGAAGCGCTGGATCGGCGACGACGTGATCCGCGACCTCGGCGAGGCGGGTCTCTGCGGCCTCTACGTCGACGAGCGCTACGGCGGTCAGGGTCTCTCGCAGACCGGCTACGCCCGCGTGTTCGAGACCTTCGCCCAGATCGACGCGACGCTCTCGATCGTCCTCGGGGTGCACCAGTCGATCGGGTTCAAGGGCATCCACATGTTCGGCACGGACGAGCAGAAGGAGCGCTTCCTGCCCGACCTCGCCGCGGGCCGCAAGCTCGCCGGGTTCGCGCTCACCGAGCCCGAGGCGGGCTCCGACGCCTACGAGATCAAGTCGCGCGCGGTCCAGCAGCCCGACGGCTCGTTCGTCCTCAACGGCGAGAAGCGCTACATCGGCAACGGATCCGTGGGCGAGGTGTTCACCGCCTTCGCCCGCTGCGAGGTCGACGGCAAGGACCGCCACATCGCGCTCATCCTCGAGAAGGGGATGAAGGGCTTCGAGGTCGGCGAGCGCTTCGACACGATGGGCCTGCGCGGCAACGACCTCCGGCGGCTTCGATTCAACGACGTCAAGGTCCCGGCCGAGAACGTGCTCGGCGAGCCCGGCGACGGATTCCGGATCGCGATGCAGGTGCTCAACAACGGCCGCATCGGGCTCGGCACCGGATCGGTGGGCGCCACCAAGCATCTGATCGACCTGGCGATCGCCCAGGTCAAGGAGCGGCGCCAGTTCGGCCGCCCGCTGGCCGAGTTCGAGCTCGTCCAGGACAAGATCGCCTGGATGGTCTCCTACCTCTTCGGGCTCGAGTCGATGTGCTACCTGACCTGCGGGCTTGTCGACCGCGGGGTCGAGGACTACTCGCTCGAGTCGGCGATCTGCAAGGTCTCGGGGACCGAGTTCCTCTGGTACGCCGCCAACCGGGCGATGCAACTGGCCGGCGGCGCCGGCTACATGCGCGACCAGCCGTACGAGAAGATCCTCCGCGACATCCGCGTCTTCCCGATCTTCGAGGGCGCCAACGACGTGATGCGCGCATTCATCGCCCTCTCCGGGATGAAGCCGGTCGGCGAGAAGCTGTCCGGGCTCGGCGAGATCGGCCTCGGCGACCCGATCGGCTCGATCGGGGTGCTCGCCGACTACGTCGGGGGCCGGATCCGCAGCCAGGTCCGTCCGGAGCGGATCTCGATGGCCCACGACGAGCTGTCCGGGCACGCCGACGCGGTCGCCGACCAGGTCAAGGAGCTGCACGGTGCGACCGAGTCGCTGCTGCGCGAGCACAAGCAGGGGATCGTCGAGGCGCAGTTCCAGCAGAAGCGGATCTCGGCCGCGATCTCCGACATCTACGCGCAGATCGCGGTGCTCTCGCGGGTCAGCTCGATCTTCGACGAGCAGGGCGTCGAGCCCTCGGGCCAGGAGCGCTACATCGCCGACACCTTCTGCGCCCGGGCGGCCGGGCGGGTGCGCTCGAGCTTCCACCAGCTCGAGCACAACGACGACGAGCGCGTCGCGGCGATCGCCAAGCTCGCCTACAAGCGCGGCGAGTACGGCTACGCGCTGTTCGAGGACTGATCCCGGCGGCCCGCTCCTGTCAGGGCTAGGATCGCCTTGCCGGGCGCGGCGATCTGCCGACCCGGCCACCACCAGAGGAGAACAGATGCGAGAGCGTAAGGGTCTGATCGTCCTGCTTGGCTTGCTTGCCTGCGGGCTGATCGCGGCCGGATGCGGCGACGACGACAGCTCGTCGAGCGCGGACACGTCGACCAGCACCGAATCGACGAGCGCGGACACGTCGACGACCGCCGCCGAGTCGAGCGAGGGCGCGACCCCGGATGACGTCTACAACGCGTGCATCGACGCGATCGAGGGGACCCCGGCCGAGTCGGTCGGCCAGTCGGGCTGCGAGCAGGTCCGAACCGCGTTCGAGCAGTGCGCGAAGCAGGCCGAGAGCACGCCCGAGGGCACGGCTCGCGACGCCGCAATTGCCGGCTGCCAGCACGCGGCCGATGCGACCACCTCCGCGCTGCAGGCCGGCAGCGGCTGAGCGCGCGCCTCGCCGGGCCCCGCTCGGGGGCCCGGCGAGCTCGTTCCGCGCCGTCGCGTGCCGCTTGCCGGCGGGCGAAACCCCGGGTATGGTCCGCGGACTTGCGGCCCGGCAGGGGCCGGGCTCTCGACCAAGGAGGGGGCCATGCTCGCTCGACTTCGTGTGCGGCTCACGTTCGCCAACGTGTGCTCGTTTCTCGCTCTGCTGATCGCGCTGGGCACCGGAAGCGCCTACGCGGCCGACACCGTCTTCTCGACCGACATCGTCGACGGCGAGGTGATGGCGGCCGACATCCACAACAGCGCCGTCACCACCAACAAGATCCGCGCCGACGCGGTCGACGGCACGAAGATCTTCGACAGCACGGTGAGCGCCGCAGATCTCGGCTTCGCTTCGGTCGCATCCGGCGAGATCGCGACCGACGCCGTCAACGGGTCCGAGGTTTCCGCGAACGCGATCGACTCTGATGAGATCCTCGACAACTCGCTGACCCTCTTCGACCTGGGCCAGAACTCGGTCAACGGCCCGGAGATCACGAATGGCGCGGTCACGAGCACGGAGCTCGCCGACAACTCAGTCCAGCCCGCCAAGATCCCGAACGGCTCGCTCACGGCGGTCGAGCTCGACAGCGGCAGGTCGAACGGCACGATCACGCTGAACTCGGGCTTCGTCGCCACTGGCCGCTGCCGCGACTTCGGCGTCACCGTGCCCGGAGCCGAGGTCGGTGACGCGATCATTTTCTCGGTCAACACCGACCTCCCCGACGGGATCGTGCTCTCTGGCGTCCGGGTCATCGATGACGACGTCATCCAGGGGAAGGCCTGCAACCTGACCGGGGGGATCTTCCCGCAGCTCAACAACATCCAGGTGGCGATCCTGACGATCACGCTCTAGGGGAGATCGAACAAGCGTCGGGTCCCGACTAGGGTGCTCGGAGGGCCCAGGTTGCTCAGTAGGGTCGGGAGGCTCGTTGCCCGGCAGGGGCCGGGCTCTCTCGACTCGAAGGGGGCAAAATGCTCGCCAGACTGCGTACCCGGCTTACGTTCGCCAACGTGTGCTCGTTTCTCGCTCTGCTGATCGCGCTGGGCACCGGAAGCGCCTACGCCGCGGACACCGTCTTCTCGACCGACATCGTCGACGGCGAGGTGATGGCGGCCGACATCCACAACAGCGCCGTCACCACCAACAAGATCCGAGACGGCCATGTCGGCAACACGGACCTCGCCGCCGACGCCATCGAGAGCTCGAAGGTCATCGACAACTCGATCGCCCACGCCGACCTCGCCAACGACTCGATCAACTCGGCCAACGTGGTCAACGAGTCGCTCACCAGCAGCGACCTCGCGACCGACTCGGTCAACGCGACCGAGATCGCCAACAACGCGATCGACTCCGGCGAGATCGCCGCCGACTCGCTGCTCGATACCGACCTCGCCGGCGGTTCGGTCCGCACGAGCGAGATTCAGGACGGTGGCGTCGGTAACGCCGACATCGCGACCAGCGCCATCACCGGCGCGAAGGTGGCCGCCAACACGATCACCAGCTCCGACATCGCGGGAACGGACGTCAACGGCACGCTCAACCTGCCGGCGGGCAGCGTCGCCAACGGCCGCTGCGAGCAGTTCAACTCGTCCAATGGCGGGACCCACGCCGGGGAGGCGGTGATCCTCTCGACCAAGGGCGCGTTGCAGGAAGGGATCGTCATCTACGCGCAGCGGGTGCCTTCCGACGGTGTTGTGACGCTCAGCGTCTGCAACTTCTCGGGGACGACGCAGGCGGCGTTCACCAACCTCCCGGTGCGCGTGATGACGTTCGGCTAGACACCCGGCGCGCGCGGTCGCCGGGCGCGGCCGCCCGCTCGCCCGCAACTAGGGCAGGCAGCCCTCGACGGCGCGCTGGTCGTCGGGGGACTCGCCCGCGGAGGCGTCGAACCCCCAGACGACGTTGCCCGTGAGCTCCGTCGGCGAGACGCCGATCAGCGCGGAGGCGCCGCTCTCGTTCGCCTCCGCATCGGCCTCGCTTCCGAAGACCACGAACTCGGCTCCCTGGTCGAGGTCGCCGAGCGGCATGACCACGTTCGTGTGCTCGGCGTCGAGCCCGGTGACCGGGTCGTCGAGGGCGGCGTCGTAGCCCGCCCCCTGCAGGCAGGAGACGAGCGCGTCGCCCGTGAGCGCAGCGCCGCTCGCCCCCGTGTCGGCCGCGGTGGTGGAGGTCTCGTCGTCGTCGCCGCAGGCCGCGATCGCCAGCGCGGCCAGCGCGGCCGCGCCGATCGCCGCCCCCTTGCGGCCCCTATGTGCCCGGATCAATTCAGGCGCTCGACGATCATCGCCTCGCCCTGCCCGCCGGCGACGCACATCGTCTCCAGGCCGACTGCGTGGTCGTCGGTCTCCATCACGTTGAGCAGCGTGGTCATGATCCGCGCCCCGGTCATACCGAACGGGTGCCCGAGCGCGATCGCGCCGCCGTGCGTGTTGAGCTTCTCGAGCGGAATGTCGCACTCGGCCATGATCGGGATCACCTGGGCGGCGAAGGCCTCGTTGAGCTCGACCACGTCGATGTCGGACATCGACATCCCCGTGCGCTCGAGCACCTTCTTGATCGCGCCGATCGGCGCCACGCCCATGTACTCGGGCTCGTTGCCGAAGGTCGCGGCGCTCAAGATCCGCGCCTTGGGCTCCAGCCCGAGCTCCTTCGCGCGCTCGTCGGACATCACCAGCACCGCGGCGGCGCCGTCGTTGAGCGGGCAGGAGTTGCCGGCGGTCACGCCGCCCCCGCCGAAGGCCTCGTCGAGCTGCGAGAGCTTCTCCAGGGTCGACGAGGCTCGCGGGCCGTCGTCCCTGGCGACCTCGTTGCCCTCGGCGTCGTTCACCGGGACGATCTCGCGGTCGAAGAACCCGTCCTCCTGCGAGGCCACCGCGAGCTCCTGGGAGCGCTGCGCGTACTTGTCCATGTCCGCGCGGCTGACCTCGTACTTCTTGGCCACGTTGACCGCCGTGAGCCCCATCTCGATGTAGGCGTTGGGGGTCCCGTCCTTGCCCTGCAGCTTGGGGTTCTGGTCGGCGGCGCCGGCGGGCTCGGTGCGCTCGTTGTAGCGGCTCACCCACTCCACCCCGGCGGCGACGTAGGCGTCGCCCTCGCCGGCCTTGACCGCGTTCGCGGCGTGGCGGATCGCGTCGAGGCTCGAGGCGCAATAGCGCGAGAAGGTCACTCCGGTGACCGTCTGCGGGAGCTGCTCAGAGAGCAGCGAGACGATCCGGGCGATGTTGAAGGCCTGCAGCCCCTGCGGCATGCCGCAGCCACAGAAGACGTCCTCGATCGTCTCCGGGGCGACGTCCGGGTTGCGCTCCAGCAGCCGGTCGACCACGTAGGCGGCGGTCTCGTCCGGCCGCAGCTGGGCCAGCGAGCCCTTGAAGGCGCGCCCGATCGGGCTGCGGGCGGCGTCGACGATCACGGCTTCGGGCATCTGCGTTGCGCTCCTTGGATTCGAGGTGTGCTCTGGCGGTGCGGCCGGGGATGGTACGGCGCGCGTGCCCCTCGCGCGCAACCACACCGGGGGCCCCTCTCGGCTCAGGCCCGGGCGGCGACGGACGGCGTGCGGCGTCCGCGCAGCAGCAAGGTCGCCACGGCCGCCATCCACGCGACCCCGAACGCCACGGAGACGCCCGAGAGCACGTCCTCGTCGATGCCGGCAGCGTCGCCGATCGTCTGGATGTTGGTGATGATGATCAGCGCGCCGACGCTGAGCCCCAGCATCCGCGGGGGCAGGCTCTTGACGATCCAGGCCGCGATCGGCGCGGCGATCAGGCCGCCGGCGAGCAGCGCGCCCACCCAGCTGTAGTTGATGGCTTCGGCCCCGAGCCCGACCAGGAACCCGATCGAGGCGCCGACGGCGACCACGAACTCCGAGGTGTCGATCGAGCCGACGACCTTGCGCGGCTCGACGTCGGTCGTCGAGAGCAGCGTCGGGGTCCCGATCGGGCCCCAGCCACCGCCCCCGAGCGCGTCCATGGCACCGGCGATCAGGCCGAGCGGGACCATGAACACGCTCTTGATCCGATTCGGCTTCGGCGCGTCGCCGCCGGGTGAGCGCGTGAAGCGCCACAGGACGTAGACGCCCAACACGAGCAGGATCCCGGAGACGACCGGCTCAGCCGCCTCGGCCGAGAGCGACGAGAGCACGACGGCTCCGGCGAAGGCCCCGATGAACCCGGGGACCGCGAGCAGCCCGACAATCCGCCAGTCGACGTTGCCGAAGCGCCAGTGAGCGGTGCCCGACGCCAGCGTCGTCCCGATTCGGCATCCTCGCCTCCTTTGTCTACTAAACCGATCGAGATTGCCTCGTACCCCAGGGTCGCCCCGCGAAACGACGTGGGCGCGGAGCCGCCCTGCCGCACTTGCTTTGATTTCCGCATGAACGACGACCCGACCCCCGGCGAGCTCTCGCCCGCGCAGGCGGACGCGCTGATCGAGGCCGGCGCCGAGCTGATCGACGTCCGGCGTCCCTACGAGTTCGAGGGCGGGCGGATCGCCGGGGCGCGCAACCTCGAGATGAACGAGCTCAGCGCGCACGCCGAGGATCTCCCGCGCGAGCGCCCGGTGATCTTCTACTGCCGCAGCGGCAATCGCTCGTCGATGGCCGCCGAGGCCTTCCGCCAGGCCGGCTACGACGCGCATCACCTCGCCGGCGGGCTGGAGGCCTGGCGCGCGGACGGCAGGCCACTGGAGCCCGAGGGCGGCGAGGTGCGCCCGCCGCTCCCGGCGTCCTGACCCGCCACCGCTCACTCTAGGATCGCGGGCATGCAAGCCGGCGACGAACAGCCGACCGGATCGAAGCCTCAGGCGCCGCCCGCCGGGTCGGAGCCCGAGGCCGCGCCGCAGACGCCCGAGCAGCAGATCGAGGGCCTGCGCGCCTGGCTCGCGCAGCTCGACCGCCGGCTCGGCGTGCGCACCCTCGCCGGAGGCGTCGCGTTGGTGCTGGCGCTGGCGGCGGGGATCGTCGGCGTCGTGCTCGCGAACAACGCGAAGGAGGAGAGCGCGACCAAGGAGGAGGTGAGCTCGCTGCGCGACCAGATCACCTCGGTCGGGCGGGAGGCGTCGCGCGCTGCCGAGGACGACCTCGCCACGCTCAGCGATCGGATCGATGCGCTGGAGAGCCGCGTGAGCACGATCGCGTCGAGCCAGCGCACGAGCGACAGCGAGGTCGACGTCGCTCAGGACGACATCGACGAGCTGCGCGATCAGATCGCCGACCTCGAGACCGCGGTGAACGACCTCGAGTCAGCCCCGACGGACAGCGGCGGGGGCAGCGGCGGAAACTAGTCCCGCATCGCGTACGCAGCGGGGCGCAACGTCCGGGCGTTGGCGGGACGCGGGCCATTTCCTCCCGATCCGCCGAGCCGCACCTTGACCACCCGTATAGGTGGTTTAGATGCGGTTCGACGGCGCGGACCCCAACTAACCCCGCATCCGGCCGCCCTTGGTCGGGCGCCTGCGCACCGGGCGCGCCGGGCCCGACAGGTCGCCGCCGCCCTCGGCGAGCTGAAGCTCGAGCTTGTCGATCGCCTCACGGATCTCGCGCATCCGCTCGGCCACGGTGATCCCCTGATGGTCGGCGATCTCGTCGTCGAGCTCGTCGCGTTCGGCGACCTTCTCGGCCTCGTGGACCTCCTCCATCGAGTTGATGATGATCGCGATCAGGACGTTGATGACCAGGAACGATGCGATCAGGACGTAGGACACGAAGAAGATCCACGACCACGGGTGGATCGCCTGCCCCGCCTCGAGGTAATCGGGCCAGTTCTCCAGCGTGAGGATCTGGAACAGGCTCAGCATCGCCTGGCCGATGTTTCCCCACTGCTCGGGATCCTGGTCTCCGAACAGGATCCAGCCCACCATCCCGTAGACGTACATGAGCAGCAGGGTGAGCAGGCCGAGGCTCGCGATCGGCGGCAGCGACCGAGCCATCGCCCGGACGAGGATCCGCAGGTCGGGCATCACGCTGATCAGGCGGACCACGCGCAGCAGGCGCACGAGGCGCAGGAGGGTGACGTTGTCGCGGACGCCGGGCAGGAAGGCAGCGGCGATGACGACGAAGTCGAACACGTTCCAGCCGCTCTTGAAGAAGTCCTGCGGCCGCCGCCCGTAGGCGCCGATCCTGATCGCGAGCTCGAGCACGAAGATGCCGAGGAACGTCTCGTCGGCGACCGTGATCGCGTCGTCGACCGAGTCGCTCCAGTCGTATGTCCCGAGGCCGAGCACGATCGCGTTGGCGACGATCACGCCGTAGATGAAGTTCTGAAACCGCGGCGAGTCGGCGATCCGCGAGCAGGCCCGAGCCATCGAGGGCGTCATCCTTCCAGGTCCGGAGCGATCCCTCACGGCGAACCGAGTTCGTGGCAAATCGCACGATCTCGCCTGGCGGGCGTCCGACGACTCCTCTACGGTCGCGCCAATCGCCCCGGGAAAGGAGACACTCGATGCCTGAGGGTTACTGCGTGAAAGAGCGGAAGAAGGTCGAGATCCAGGATCCCCAGCAGGTCACGATGAAGAATGGCCGGCCCGCGATCCAGGGAACGTGCCCCGATTGCGGTACCAAGATCTTCAAGATCGGCAAGCTCGAGGCCTAGCCACCTAAACGCGGCCCTTCGGGGCCGCGACAAAGAGAATCGGGCCGGGCGCGCGATCAGGTGATAATCGGCGCGATCGGTGGAAGAATGCGCTGCCAAGCGCATGGTGAGTCCGCGACCGCAGAAGCCGCTCGAGTTGATTCTGGCTCGGAACCTGCTGACCAGCATCTCGACCCCGGCGTTCCTGCTCGACGACCAGGCTGCGGTCGTTTTCTACAACGAGGCCGCGGCGGCGCTGCTGGGGCGCAGCTTCGAGGAGGCCGGCCGGATGGAGGCCGACCAGTGGACCCGCGCCTTCGGCCCCTTCGACGGCAGCGGCAGCCCTGTCGAGGTCGACGCGCTCGCGACCACGGAAGCGATCCGCCACGGCCGCCCGGCGCACGCGACGTTCACGATCAAGGCCGCCGGCGGAGAGCGGCGCTCGGTCGAGGCGAGCGCCTTTCCGATCGTCGCCTCCGAGCACGGATCATCCGGGGCGATGATCCTCTTCTGGCCGCTGAGCGAGAACGGAACCGCGTGAGGCTCAAGGTCTGGGGAGCGCGGGGCTCGGTGCCGGCTCCCGGGCCGCACATGAACCGCTACGGCGGCAACACGTCGTGCGTGCAGGTCACCCTCGCCGGCGGTGAGGAGCTGATCCTCGACGCCGGGACCGGGATCCGCAGCCTCGGGCTCGACCTCAACGCGGGCCGCCGCATCCACATCCTGCTCACCCACCTGCACCTCGACCACATCCAGGGCCTGATGTTCTTCCCGCCCTGCTTCCGGCCCGAGTCCGAGATCACGATCTGGGGGCCCTCCTCCCCCGAGGCCTCGCTCGAGGACCGCATCGGTCGCTACATATCCGCGCCGCTGTCTCCGGTCGAGGTCCGCGAGCTCCCCTGCTCGGTCTCGTTTCGCGACACGCCCGCGACCGAGTGGGAGCTCGGTGGGGCGACGATCCGCGCCGAGGCCGTCACCCACCGCGGTCCCACGCTCGGCTACCGGATCACCGACGGCGAGACCACGCTCGCCTACGTCCCCGATCACGAGCCGGCGCTCGGCGCTCGGCTCTCGGAGCTCGAGCCGGAGTGGATCTCGGGCTTCGACCTCGCCCGCGAGACCGACCTGCTGATCCACGACTGCCAGTACACCGACGAGGAGTACCCCGGGCACATCGGCTGGGGGCACTCAGGCGTCACCGACACGCTCACATTCGCCCGCCGGGTCGAGGCCCGCCGCCTGCTGCTCTTCCACCACGACCCGCTGCATACCGACGAGTTCCTCGACGGCTTCTGCTCGCACGCGCGCGGCGCCTGGGAGAAGCTCGGTGGCGACGCGACGCAACTCGAGATGGGCATGGAAGGCGCGGAGCTCGAGCTCACCGGCGGCGCCGAAGGCCGCCTGGTCCGCCCGCCGGTACAAGCGGTCGGGCCCGAAGTTTCGACACTGGGATAACGAATCCGGAGGCGCCCGCGCCTACCGTCCCGCCGGTACCGCTGAAACCGCGACGCCGGACCCCTGCGCCGGCGGGCAAGGAGTGTGATCGGATGAGACGAAGGTACGCGGTCTCCGGGCTTCTCGTGGCGGCCGCCGCCGTGCTGATGGCGGTACCGGGCTCGGCGCTGGCCGACGCCACGGACCTCGAGAAGGCGATCGCCGGAAAGCTCGCTCCCTCGGTCGGGATCAACACGATGTGGGTCATCATCGCCGGCTGTCTGGTGATGTTCATGCAGGCCGGGTTCGCGTTCCTCGAGATCGGCTTCTCCAGGGGCAAGAACGCGGGCACCGTGGTCGCGAAGATCCTCACGAACTTCTCGATCGCGGCCGTCGGCTGGTGGGTCTGCGGCTTCGCCTTCGCCTTCGGCGCCGGCAGCCTGATCGGGCACGACGGAGGGTTCTTCTTCTCCGACCTCGGGCCGTACGCGATCACCGCCGACGGCGTGACCACCTTCCATCCGAGCTTCCCCGTGATGTCGCTCTCCGACGCGACGATCGAGTCGAAGTTCTTCTTCCAGTTCGTCTTCTGCGCGGTTTCGCTGGCAATCGTCTGGGGGACGACGCTCGAGCGGATCAAGTTCGGCGTCTACGTCATCTACGCGATCGTCTTCAGCACGCTGATCTATCCGATCGGCGCCCACTGGGTGTTCGGCGGCGGTTTCCTCCAGGTCGGTGACTACCTCGGTACCGGCATCGTGGGGATGCAGGACTTCGCCGGCTCGACGGCGGTCCACCTGATCGGGGCCACCGGCGCGCTCGCTGCCCTGCTGCTGCTCGGCCCACGGAAGGGCAAGTACGGCGCCGACGGCAAGCCGCGGGCGATCCCGGGGCACAGCATGCCGCTGTTCGGGCTCGGGGTGCTGATCCTGTGGCTGGGCTGGTTCGGGTTCAACCCGGGCTCGACCCTGAACGCGCTCGACGGCCGCTTCGCCGAGATCCTGATCATCACCAACGTGGCAGCCGCCTTCGGCGTGCTCGCCGCGGTGGCGACGGCGCGCCTGAAGACGGGCACGATCGACATCGGCATGGCCGGCAACGGCGCGATCGCGGGCCTGGTCGCGATCACCGCCCCCTCGGGCTACGTCGAGCTCTGGGCGGCGCCGATCATCGGCGCGGTCGCCGGCGTGATCGTCGTCCTCGGCGTCTACGCGATCGACAAGTGGATCGACGACCCGGTCGGGGCGCTCTCGGCCCACGGCCTCGCGGGCATCTGGGGAACGATCTCGTGCGGGCTCTTCACCGCCCCGCGCCTGGCCCAGTACAACGCCTTCGGCGACCCCGAGGGCGGGCTCTGGTACAGCGGCTCGTTCGACCAGCTGATCGCTCAGGTGCTCGGCCTGCTGATCGCGTTCTCGTTCGTGTTCGCGATGAGCCTCTCCACCTTCTGGGTGATCAAGAAGGTCTACGGCCTCCGGGTCACCGAAGAGGAGGAGGTCGCTGGACTGGACATCTCCGAGCACGGCATGTATGGCTACCCGGAGCAGTTCATCCCGCAGCCGGAGTATCCGGCCGGCGGGGCGGTCCCGTCGCCGGCCCCGGCTCCGGTGACCGCGATGACCGCCGACCGGCCCTCGGGGCCTGAGGAGGTACCAGCCAGATGAAGAAGATCGAGGCGTTCATTCGACACGAGGCGTTCGAGCCGATCCGCACGGAGCTGCTCGACAAGGGGTTTCCGTCCCTGTCGATCAGCGAGGTCAAGGGATCGGGCCGCCAGAAGGGAATCGTCGAGACCTACCGCGGCTCGAGCCTGACCGTCAACGTGCGGCCGAAGCTCAAGATCGAGGTCGTGATCGAGGACAAGGACAAGTCCCTGGTCGTCGAGACGATCCTCAAGCACGCGCGGACCGGCGACGTCGGCGACGGGAAGATCTTCGTCATTCCCGTCGAGGAGGCGATCAGGATCCGCACGGGCGAGGAGGGCGAGACCGTCCTTCAGGCTCACACGGACGCCGAGATCGCGGTCTGAAGCGACCGCGGTGACGAGGCGGGCCGGTCTCGGCGGAGACCGGCCCGCCGGGCCTAACCCTCTCCGAGCGCCTCCCGGCGCGCCTTGGCCGCCGCCTCCCGGGCCGCGGCCTCGGTTTCCTCTCGCAGCTGCGCGGCGAGTTCGTCCCGGCGTCGCCGCGCCTCGCGGCGGGCCTCCTCGGCTGAGGACTTCGCCCGAAGGGTGAGCTCGCGGTCGAGGCGCGCCTCGTACGTCTCCAGGCGCTTCTCGGCATCGGCGTGGGCGCGCTCCTCGGCCTCGGCGCGCACGCGTTCCTGCTCGGCCGCGAGCCTCGTCTCGAGCTCCTCCCGGGCTCCGTCGGCCGCCTCCCGGCTGGCCAGCTCCGCGGCCTCCTCGGCCTCGCGATCGAGCTCGGCGGTCCGCTCGCGCAGCCGCTCGGCGGCCTCGGCGCGGGTGCGCTGCTCGGCCTCGCGGGCGAGCCGGTTGACCAGCGTGTCGAGCTTGCGCTTCGTGCGCGCGTGCTCGCGCTCCGCCTCGGCGTTGCGCTCCGCCTCCGCCTGCACCTTGCGATGCGCCTGCTCGGAGGCGAGCTCGGCGTCGCGGCGCGCCCGCGCCACCTCCTCCTCGGCCCGCGCGCGCTCCGCCGAGAGCTCGGCCTGCATCTCCTCGCGCGTTTCGGCACGGGCCCTCGCCTCGGCCCCGGCGGCGAGCTCGCGAGCGTGCTCGGCGGCCTGCTTGCGAAGCTTCTCGGCCGCGGCGGTCAGCTTCTGCTGGGCCGCGGCCTTCAACCGCCGGCGGCCCTCCTGGAGGTTCGCCTCGGTGAGCTCGTGAACCCTGCGCACCTCCGCCTCGGCCTCGGCGCGCGCCGAACCGGCTTCGGCGCGGGCGCGCTCGGCGTCGGCCTCGGCGTCGGCGCGCGCGGCCCTCGCCTCCTGCTCGCCCTGCCTCATCGCCGCTTCGATCGCCGCCTCGGTGCGCGAGTCGGCCCGGGCCGCGTGGAGCTCGGCGGCGCGCAGCGCCTGCTCGAGCTCGCGGGCGTGCTGCTCGGCGTCGATCCGGGCGGCGTCGGCCTCGCGAACGCGGCGCTCGGCCTCGGCCGCCGCCTGCCGGGCCTCCTGCAGCTCCGTGCGCTGGCGGCGCACCTCGGCGCCGAGCTCGGCCGCCGCCTCTCCACGCGCCCGTCCGGTGGCCTCGCTGACGTCGTCGACCGCCGATCGCGCGGCGGTCGCGGCCCCCTCGGGCGACGGCGCCTCCACCGCGCGCAGGCGCCGCTTGGGCGAGCGCCCACCATCCGCGGAGCCGGCCGCGCCCTCCAGATCGGGTTTCTCGCCCATCAACACACCTCGCCCGGACGTGACACGAGAACTCGGACGCCGGGGCGGCGAGCGTACCGCACCCCCGCCGCCTGCTCGCCGGTCAGTCGAGCGCCGCGCAGATCTCCGCGGCAGCGCACTCGGCGAGCGACATCGTGGTCAGCTGCGGGTTGACGCCGAGGCTGGTCGGGAAGACGCTCGCGTCGCAGAGATGCAGGTTCTCGGTCCCGTGGACGCGGAAGTCGCGGGGGTCCACCGGCCCCTCGGCTGCCTCGCGGGCAAGCGAGTTGCCGCCCTGCGGATGCCCGGTCCCGAGCTGGATGTCCTCGTTGGAGCGCACGATCTCCGAGAGCCGCTCGACCTCCTCGGGGGAGCTGAAGGACTTGAACTGGAAGGTCGCCGGCATGACCTTCTTCGCGCCCGCCGCGAGGTAGATGCGGCAGGCGAGCTTCAGCCCCTCGACGAGGCGCTCGAGGTCGGCGGCCGTCGGCTCGTAGACGACGTCGGGACCGCCGAAGAACGCCTTCTCGACCCTGCCGTTGGATTCGGTGCCGATGAGAACCCCCGTGGCCGCCATGTGGTCGTAGTTACGCATGTTGCGGCGATGCTGCTCGAACCAGCCGGGCATCGCCAGCGCCTGCGAGAGCACCGGGTTGAACCACGTCTCCATGACCACGTCGGGGCCGGCGCTCGGCGGCTCGAAGACGTGGGTGATCTGCAGCCCGGCATACGAGTTGAGCTCCTGGTCGAACTCGGCCGTGATCGGAGAGCCGACGTTGAACGACAGCCCGCGGCCGACAGCCGGCCCGCCGAGCCCGCTGCGCCCGAGCAGATAGCTCGAGTTGATGGCACCGGCCGCGATCACGAACCGCCGCCCGCGGACGCGGAAGCTGCGGTCCCCGGCCTTGCACTGGAGCGCGTCGACGTGATCGCCGCTGGCGTCCACTCCCTCGACGCTCGTCTCGGCGACGATCCGCAGGCGCCCGTCGAACCTCTCCTGTGCCCAGGGAAGGAGCGTGTCGAGCATCGAGAGCTTGCGCCCGTAGGCGCAGCCGATGTTGCAGTAGCCGCAGCCGAGGCAGTCGCGGATGTTGGCCTCGATCGGCTCGTAGCGCCGCGCACGGTGCTGGAGGTCGAGCGCCTCGACCCCGGCGATGAACTTGCGCGCGCCCGGGCTGTGGATACGCGCGGGCTGGGCCTTGATCTCTAGCAGCCGCTTGATCGAGGCGACGGCATCGCGGACGCGGCCGGGATCGAAGTGGTCGCCCAGCCGCCGGTCCCATTCGGCCAATACCTCGTCGGGTGGCTCAATCGAGACCGCGTTGTTGATCACCGTGGTCCCGCCGACGCACATCCCCTGCAGGACCTGAAGCTTGAAGTCGCGGGCGATCTGGACCGCCCCGTCTCTGTACAGCGAGCTGAGCATGTCGACCTCGTCCTCGCTGAAGGTGGCCGGGTCGCGGTGGTGGCCGCGCTCGAGGATCAGCACCCGGTGGCCGTGCTCGGCGAGCCGGTAGCCGATCACCGCGCCGGCGGCCCCGGAGCCGACGATCACCACCTCGGCGTCGAGGTCGCCCGAGCCGTGGCGCCCGTCCTCGACCGCGAGTCCGCCCGGCTGCTTGCGCTCGGCGCGCAGGCCCTCCGGGCGACGGGAGAACGGCACGTATCCGGTCGCGGGCCAGCTCGCGGGATCGCCGTAGTACCCGAGGTAGACGACCTGCTGTCCGAGCCGAATCATGCCCTGCACCAGCCAGCGGCGGAAGCTGCCGATCCGCTTGCGGGCCACGTCGTCGCCGAAGTGGTGTTCGAGGAAGGCCCGCCGCTCGTCGATCGCCATCAGGGTGAACGACGGGCGGGCGAAGAGGAGCGGGTAGAGGTTGATCCCCGTCAGCGCCACCCCCATCACCCACTTGCGCTTCGCCTCGAAGCCCCCCAGGTAGTCGTCGGCGTTCTCGGCCACCTTCTCCGGTGTCAGGTCGGTGGGGGCGTCGTCCTTTGAGCTCGAGCTCCAGTAGAAGCCCTCGGCGAGCGCGATCACGGTGCGGAACTGGCCCGAGCTCAGGTAGGCGATCCGGTGCCAGGAGCGGAAGGCGGCCCGGTGCAGGAGCGCGAACACGAGTGCCAGAGCGCCCTCGAAGAGGATCCCGATCCAGAGGATCGCGGTCATCGAGATCTCGACCCCGAGGATCTCCACGTCCCCCGAGTGCTGGCCGAAGAGGAGGACCAGGGCGCCGGCGGGCACCCAGAGCGCGAGCCCGATGACGACCAGGGAGACGAGGCGCTCGAACCGCCGCAGGTCCGCGGCGGCGATCAGGCAGGCGCCGCCGATCAGCGCCGCCTTGAGCACCGAGTTGACCACGAACGGAAGCTGGCCCCACCCCGGGGAGGGGTCGATCAGCGCCGGCAGCAGGTAGACGAGCGTCTCGCCGCAGAAGGTGAAGCCCGCCAGGCGCAGGATCCAGCGCAGTCGCTTCTCCTGCGGGGTCAGTTCCACCGCGGCCCTCCGCGACGGCCCTCAGCCATCCTCGATCTCCTCCAGCGGCGGCGGCGGCTCGATTCCCCATTCCCGCATCCCCTCCTCGATCCTCGCGATCACGGTCTCGATCACCGCCACACGCGCATGGCGCTTCGAGTCGCCCTCGATCAGGCTCCAGGGCGCGTTTGGCTGATCGTTGCGCGCGAGCATGTCTTCGACCGCCTCGACGTAGGCGTCGCGCTTGTCGCGGTTGCGCCAGTCCTCCTCGGTCAGCTTCCAGCTCTTGAGCGGATTCTGCTCGCGGCGCTTGAAGCGCTTCAGCTGCTCCTCCGAGGAGAGGTGCATCCAGATCTTGATCAGGATCATGCCCTCGTCGGTGAGCGAGCGCTCGTAGTGGTTGATCTCGTCGTAGGCCCGCAGCCACTGCTCGCGGGTGGCGAAGTCCTCGACCCGCTCGACCAGGACCCGGCCGTACCAGCTGCGGTCGTAGACGGCCATCCCGCCCCAACCCGGCAGCCGGCTCCAGAACCTCCAGAGGAAGTGGTGGCGCTTCTCGTCGTAGGTCGGCGCCGCGTACTGGTGAACGCGAACATGCCGCGGGTCGAGCGGCGCGACCAGGCGCTTGATCGCCCCGCCCTTGCCCGAGGCATCCCAGCCCTCGAACAGGACGAGCACCGGTGGGCCGATCTTCCTCTCGTCTTCGACGGCGAGCTGGCCGCCGAGCGTCAGCCGCAGCTGCGCAAGCCGGGTCTGGGTCCGCTCGAGGCCCTTGGCCTCCTCCTTGCGCGACAGGGACTTGGAGAGGTCGAGTTCGTCGAGGCGGCCCATGGGGCCATCCTCTCGCGCGATCGTCCCGCGATCAAGCCGGTGACCGCCCGCGGGGCGCGATCATGCGAGCAGCGCCAGCGGCACCTTCGGCCCCGGCTGGGGCGGCGGGTCGGAGATGATCTGCAGCGCGAGCGGGAACAGCAGCGTCGCGAGCATGATCATGATCACCCCGATCGCGACCAGCCAGCGGGCGCCCGCGAGGTAGCCGAGGATCGCGACCGCGAAGCCGGCCAGCATCAGGCCGATGTAGGGCCCGATCGACTCCGGCAGCAGCGCGCCCGCGCTCAGCAGGTTCATCGCGTCATTATTCAGGGCGATGACGCCGGCCATCCCAGACGACGCGTTGGAGGTCAAGGAGGCGCTCGCCCGGGTCGGCTATCTGGCCGACGAGCCGGCGGCGCTGGTCGCCTACCTCGCCCAGGAGCTCGGCAAGCCCGTGCTGGTCGAGGGCCCGGCCGGGGTCGGCAAGACCGAGCTGGCTAAGGCGCTCTCGCGGGCGACCGGCCGCAAGCTGATCCGCCTGCAGTGCTACGAGGGCCTCGACGAGGCCAAGGCGCTGTACGAGTGGAACTACCGAAAGCAGCTCCTGCGCATCCAGGCATCGGGCGACGAGGCGAACGAGAACTGGGAGGACATCTTCAGCGAGGACTTCCTGCTCACGAGGCCGCTGCTCGAGGCGATCGCCTCGACGGAGCCCGTCGTGCTGCTGATCGACGAGATCGACAAGACCGACCAGGAGTTCGAGGCGATGCTCCTCGAGGTGCTCTCCGACTTTCAGATCTCGATCCCCGAGCTCGGCCGGATCGAGGCGCGCACGCACCCGATCGTCGTGCTCACCTCGAACAACTCGCGCGAGCTCACCGAGGCGCTCAAGCGCCGCTGCCTCTACCTCTGGCTCGACTACCCCGAGGTCGAGCGCGAGATGCAGATCGTGCGTCTGCACGCGCCCGAGCTCGACGAGCAGCTCGCGCGGCGGCTGATCGAGGTGATCCACATGGTCCGGGCGCTCGACCTGAAGAAGCCCCCCTCGATCGCCGAGTCGATCGACTGGGCGCGGGCGCTGCTGCTGCTCGGGGCGGATGACATCGACCGGTCGCTCTTCGAGCGGACGATGAGCATCATCGTCAAGCACCGCACGGACATCGATCTGGTGGCGGAGCGCGTCGGCGCCCAGCTCGCCCAGCCGCAGATCGGCAGGGAGGCGGCCGGGTGACAGGGTCGCTGCCCGCCGGCCTGGCCCCGCGGGTGATCGGTTTCTGCGAGGAGCTGCGCAGCGAGGGGGTGGCCGTCGGCACGGCCGAGATCCTCGACGCGTTCGAGGCGCTCGCGGCCGTTCCGTGGACCCAGCCCGCCGACTTCCGCGAGGCGCTCGCGGCGACGATCGCGAAGTCGCAGGAGGACAGGCGGGTGTTCGAGCTGATCTTCGATCGCTACTTCTTCCGCGCCGCCGAGGCCGAGGCGCTGGAGCGCGAGATCCGCGAGGAGCGCCGGTACGAGGGCGGCGAGCGGCTCGACCTCGACCAGCTGCGCGAGGCGATCCGGGCGGCGATCGCCAGGGGCTCGGACGGCGAGATGCGCGACGCGGCGCGCCTCGCGATCGCGGCCTTCGGCCGCCAGGGAGAGGGCTCGGGCGTGGTCGGCGTCGACGTGCAGCGGATCCGGCGCACGCTCGGCCTCCAGGCCGGCGGGCGCGACGCCGAGGGCGAGTCCCCGGCGCTCGACCGCGAGCAGATCCAGGCGTTCGAGCGCCACCTGCGGCGAGAGCTCGAGCGGGCGCTGATCGAGCGGACCTCCAAGATGCCGCCCTCGCGACCGCTCGCCGAGCTCGACCGGGCGCTGCCGACGAGCCCCACCCAGGACCTGGCCGCGGTCCACCGCGCCGTCGCGCAGCTGAAGAAGCGCCTCGCGACGCTCGGCCACGAGCAACGGGGGCGGCGGCGCGCGGCGGTCGTCGACATGCGGCGCACGATGCGGGCGTCGCTGGAGACCGGCGGGGTGCCGCTGCGCCTGCGCTACCGGCCGAAACGGCCGCGCCGGCCGGAGATCTACGTCCTCTGCGACGTCTCGACCTCGGTCACCTCGGCGAGCGTCTTCTTCCTCTCGGTCCTGCACGCCCTGCACGACTCGTTCCGCAAGCTGCGCAGCTTCGTCTTCATCGAGCGGATCTCGGAGGTGACCGAGGTGTTCGAGCGCGAGCGCGACTTCCGGGCGATCTCCGAGAAGATCAGTCGCGAGGGCGGGGTCGCCGACGTCTCCGGCTACACCGACTACGGGCGGGTGTGGCTCGAGTTCTTCGACGAGATCTCCGAGGACCTCGACCCGCGATCGACCGTGATCGTGCTCGGCGACGCGCGCACCAACGGGCGCGAGCCGCACGCCGAGGTCTTCGCCCGGATCTCCGAGCGCGCCGGCCGGACGTTCTGGCTCAACCCCGAGCCGCGCCTGTACTGGAACTACGGCGACTCCGTCATGTCGGCCTACGAGCGCCACTGCGACGCGGCGTTCGAATGCTGGACGACGAAGCATCTGGAGAACTTCGTCGACGTGATCGCCGGCCGTGCTGTGGTCGAGGACTGAGCCTCGCTAGAGCCCGGCGGCCTCCCGGGCCCTGTCCGCCTCGTGGTCCAGGTAGATCTCGACCCGTGTGATCAGCCCGTCGCCGTCGAAGCTCCATACGGACCAGGAGATGAGGTCCAGCTCGATCCCGCTGCTCGCCCCTCGGGCCGTGACGTGCTGTCTCGTGAGGACCCTCCCGTCCGCGGCGACGACGCTCTCCAACGGCTGGACCACCTGTTCGCGAAACGCGTCCGGCTCCATCCAGCGCCGCAGGCTCGCGGCACCTCTGTAGGGCGCCTGACCTCCCGGCGGGACGAACTCGATCTCAGGATGGACCAGGGCGAGAGCGGCGTCGAAGTCCTCGGCGTTCAGGGCCTCGAACCAGCGACCCACGATCTCCACGTTCTCCTGCGGCATCGACCGCGCAGTATCTCGCTCGCCTCGGCTCCGCGTACACTTCGCCGTGACCGAAAACAGGGGGGCTCGCGGGAAAGCGGGCTGAGATAGCGCCTCTGAAGGATCACCCGGCGCCGACCCTCAGAACCTGTGCGGTAATGCGCGCGGAGGGAGCATGAGACCGGCTACCGAGGCTCCCGCGGGGGAGCCTCGAACAGTTTCAGGGAGCGCGGGCGCGGCCACGGGCGGCGCTCCGGCAGGCGCGGCCGTCGAGGCCGCCGGCCTCGGGCACTCCTACGGCGAGCTCGAGGTGCTCGCCCACCTCGAGCTCCATGTCGCCAGAGGCGAGGTCGTCGGGCTGGTCGGCCCCTCCGGATGCGGCAAGTCGACCCTGCTCGAGCTGGTCGCCGGGCTCGCCGACCCCACCCGCGGGACGGTCCGCGTCGGCGGCGACGAGCCGGCCTCGGCCCGGATCGCGCGGTGCGTCTACATGCCTCAGCGCGACCTGCTGCTGCCCTGGCTCTCGGCGCTCGACAACGCCGCGCTCGCGCCGCGCAACCGGGGCGCGTCGCGGGCCGCGGCCCGGGCCGCGGCGGCGCCCCTGTTCGAGCGCTTCGGGCTGGCCGGCTTCGAGGCGGCGCGGCCCACCGAGCTCTCCGGCGGGATGCGCCAGCGCGTCGCCTTCCTGCGCACCCTGCTGGCGGCGAAGCCGGTGCTGCTGCTGGACGAGCCGTTCGCCTCGCTCGACGCGATCACGCGGGCCGAGATGCAGGAGTGGCTCGCCGGCGCGCTCGCCGAGCAGCCGGCGACGGTGCTGCTGGTCACCCACGACGTCGAGGAGGCGCTCTATGTGTGCGACCGGGTCGTGGTGCTCACCGCGCGCCCGGCGAGCGCCCAGGCGACGATCGAGTCGCCGCGGCCGCGAGCGACGCCGCGGCTCGAGGCCGTGACCTCCTCCGAGTTCACCCGTGCCCGCGAGCGGGCGCTCGCGGCGCTCGCCGAGGGCTCGAAATGAGAACAAGGCGCCTCAACAGCGGCGCGGCTCGGCTACCGCCACGCAGCTGGCTGCTGCCGCTGGCGGTCGTCGTCGCGCTGCTCGCCGCCTGGGAGCTCGCCGCCGGCTGGGACCTGATCGCCGACGCGCTCGACATCAAGCCGTTCCTGATCCCCGCTCCGAGCGACGTCGCGCAGGCGCTCTGGGAGGACCGCGACCTGCTCGCCGACGACGCCTGGGTGACCGTGCAGGAGGTCCTCCTCGGGTTCGCGCTCGCGCTCGCGCTCGGGTTCGCCTTCGCCGTCGCGCTCCATCTCTCGGACACCCTGCGCCGCGCCTTCTACCCGCTGCTGGTCGCCTCGCAGACCGTGCCCGTGATCGCGATCGCGCCGATCCTCGTCGTCTGGCTCGGCTTCGGGCTGGGCCCGAAGCTGGCGATCATCGCCCTGGTCTGCTTCTTCCCGATCACGGTCAACACGCTCGACGGCCTGCGCTCGGTCGATCCGGAGCTGCCGCGGATGATGCGCACGCTGGACGCCCGGCGCTCGCAGACGCTGCGGCGGGTCGAGATCCCCTCGGCGCTGCCGTACCTGCTCAGCGGCGCCAAGATCGCGGCCGTGATCTCGGTCATCGGGGCGGTGTTCGGGGAGTGGTCGGGCGCCGACGAGGGCCTCGGCCACCTGATCCTGGTCGCCCAGGGGCAGCTGCAGACGGCGCGCGTGTTCGCCGCGGTGGTCGTGCTCTCGGCGCTCGCGCTCACGCTCTTCGGCGCCCTGGCGCTGGTCGAGCGACGACTCGCCTGGTGGAGCCCGCGCGAGCGCCGGGGGTTCGCGCCGTGAGCCGGGTGCTGACGGCCCTGCTCGTGCTGGCGGCGACGCTGGCTGCCGGATGCGGGGAGAAGGAGGAGAGCCGCAACGGCGACTCCGAGCCGATCTCGCTTGCCCTCGACTTCTACGTCAACCCCGACCACGCCGGGATCTACACGGCGCTCGACCGCGGCTACTTCGACGATGCGGGGCTCGAGGTCGAGCCCCAGGTGCCCTCGGACCCCTCGTCGCCGATTCGCCAGGTGGCCGCCGGGCGCGCCGACCTGGCGATCTCCTACGAGCCCGAGGTGGTGCTCGCGCGCGACCAGGGACTGCCGGTGGTCGCGGTCGCCGCGCTGGTCTCCCGGCCGCTGACCTCGCTGATCTCGCTGCCCGAGGCGGGAATCTCGCGGCCGGCCGATCTCGCCGGCAAGACGGTGGCCACGGCCGGGATCGCGTACCAGGCCGCGTACCTCGACGCGATCGCGGACCGCGCCGGGGTCGACCCCGACGACGTCACCCGGGTCGACGTCGGCCTCAACCTGCTCCCGGCGGTGCTCTCGGGGCGGGCCGACGCGATGCTCGGCGGCTTCTCGAACGTCGAGGGCGTCGACCTGGCCGAGCGCGGCCGCCATCCGCGCGTGGTCCCGGTCGACCGCCTCGGGATCCCGACCTACGACGAGCTCGTCCTGGTCGCCGACGCCGACCGGGTCGCCGAGGACCCGGAGTCGATCCGGCTGTTCATCGCCGCGCTCGAGCGCGGCACGCGAGCCGCGCAACGCGACCCCGCCGCGGCCGCCGAGGCGATCCTCGCGGCCGGCGACGGCCTCGACCCGGAGCTCACCCGGGCCGAGATCGACCGCACCCTGCCGCTGCTGCTCGGAGACGAGCGGGGGCGACCGTTCGGCTACATGAACGCCCGCGAGTGGGAGGCGTTCGCCGGCTTCTTCGCCGACCACGGCCTGACATCCACCCGCCCGAGCGCGGCGGAGCTGCTCACCGACGAGCTGCTGCCGCGCGGGCCGTCCGAGTAGGCGCGCCCGCCGGCTGGCTCCCGATGCCGAGTGTCATCTGAGCCACGTCATAGGTGGTTCAGATGACACTCGGCGCAAACGTGCGCGCCTAGGCCGCGATCCGCAGCGGCGGTCCTTGGCCGACCGAGCCGTGCCAGCGCGCGAGCGCGAACGCGCCGGCGAGGCCGCGAAAGGGCGCGTACGCGGCGAAGTACTCCTCGACCTCGGCGACGGTCGCCCGGCGGCCGAGGCCGGCGAGGGCGCCGACGAGCTTCACGTAGGCGAGGTCGCCCGCGGGGAGCGAGTCCGGCTCGCCGCGGCCGCTGAAGCCGAGCACCTGCAGCGTCCACGGCCCGATCCCGGAGATCCGGGCCAGGCGCCGGTCGCCGGTGGGGCAACCGGGGTCGACCCGCCCGGCGGCGACCTCGCGCGCGCAGCGGATCAGGGCGATCGCCCGCGAGGGGGCGAGATCGAAGGCAGCGAGCTCGGCCGGGGCGACGCCGGCGACGATCTCGGCGCCGGGGACATCGCGCAGCGGGCCCGGGCCGCGCCAGGCGCCGTGATCGTCGGGCTGGAGGCGGTCGCCCCACCGGCGGACGACGCGGCGCTGAATCTCGACCGCGCGCCGGACCTCGATCAGCTGCTCGGTCACCGCCCAGGCGAGCGCCTCCCACGGCCACGGCCGCCGCCGGGGGCGGAGCCAGGGGCGATGGTGGATGACCTCGCCGATCAGGGGATCGCCGCGGAACGTGCGCGCGAACTCCGTGAAGTCCTCGTCGACGCCGAGCGCGAATCGCATCCGCTCGATCGCCAGCTCGACCGACTCCCGCGGAGCGGGGCGCTCGGAGTCGGCGGCCGCCGCGCGGAAGACGACCGTCGACGCCCGCGGCTGCCAGGCGTGGACTACGACCCGGCCGCCGTCGGTCGCCAGCAGCCGGCTGACCACCGCGCCGCGGCGGCGGGCGACGCCGTCGCCGCCGAGCCGCGATCGCAGCCGATAGGGCCACGCCGGGCGCACCTCGACCTCGAGCGGCACGACGGCGCCCTGGCGCCCGGCCGGCATCGGCTACTTGTCGAGCAGGTGGACGTCGACGAGAAAGGAGCGGCTCGCGAGCACGCGGACCGGACGCTCGCGGCCACGGCCGGAGCGCTTGGACGGGCGCTTGGAGCCGCCGCGGGTGGCGCGGGCGACGGCCACCGTCGCGGCGCCGGCCACCAGCCCTCCGGCGGCGGCGAGCGCGGCGGTCCGGACCTCGCCCTTCCAGGCGGAGAGCTCGGCCCGCTGGTCGATCGTCGCCGGCAGCGGCCGGGCGGTTGGCTCGTCACCGTCGGCGTCGCCCGCCGGCATCTCGACCGCCTCGGTCTCGAGCAGCTCGTCCATCGGCCCGGCCTACTCTACGGACTTGTCAAGCGGAGCTTTTCCGAGCCCCAGCTCGTAGATCCGGTAACGCTGGACGACCCGTCCGCCCATCCCCTCCATCGCCCGGTTCATCGGGTCGTTTGTCTCCAGGATCCAGCCCATGTGACCGCCGCGGGGGCCGACGGAAGCCGCGGTCTGTATGTGGCGCTCGTACAGAGCCGCGGCCACCCCGAGGTGCTGGTAGTCGTCCTTGACCCCGAGCGCGAAGACGCGCAGGCGGTCGATGTAGCGCTTGCGGCGCAGGAAGTGCCACCAGCCGAAGGGCAGCAGCCTGCCCCCCATCCGCGCCAGCGCCTGCTCGACGTCGGGCAGCGTCAGCGCCGCGCCGATGACCTCGCCGTCCTTCTCCGCGATCATCGCCCAGTTCTCGTCCAGGACCGGCTTCAGGTTCTTGGCCTGGAAGGCGACCTCCGCCTCGGTGATCGGGACGAAGCCCCAGTTGTGGCCCCAGGCCTCGTTGTAGACGTCCATGAACCGGGCGACCTCGGCCTCCATGTCGCGCTTGCGCATGTTGCGCAGCACCACGCCCTCCTCGCGCGACTTCGCCGCCGCCGCGTGGATCATCGGGTGCATCTCGGTGCCCTCCTTGAGCTGCCCGAACCACAGCTCCCACATCAGCAGGTCGATCGCCTTGCCGAGGCCCCGCGCCTCGAGCAGCCGCTGGTAGTGGGGCGGGTGCCACGGCTCGAGGATCATCGAGGGCTCGTCGAAGCCCTCGATGAGGATCCCGCACTCGTCGTTCATCGTGAAGTCCATCGGCCCGAGCATGCGCTCGCGCCCGCGCTCGGCGTGCCAGCCCGAGGCCGCGTCGATCAGGGCCGCGACCACGGCCTCGTCGTCGATCGCGTCGAAGAACCCGAACATGCCGTCGTTGCCACCGTGGAACTCGTCCCAGCGATGATCGATGTGGGCGGTGATCCGGCCGACGGACTCGCCATCGCGCTCGCAGAGGAAGAACTCGGCCTCGGCGTGCTCGAACCACGGGTTCTTCGACCGGTCGAGGAACTGGCGGCGCTCGAACCGCAGCGGCGGCACCCACTGGGGATCGTTCGCGCGCAGCCGGTATGGGACCTCGATGAACTCCTTCAGATCGGCCTTCCCGCTGACCGGCCTGATCGTCGGTTCCGTCACCTGGCGCAACCTACTGAAACGACACCGGCCACCTCCTCAGCTCCGCTCGTACAAATGGTTCGCGGCTACGCCGCGAACACGACCTCGTGCTCCCGCCTCCGGGGGTGCCGGGTGCCAGAATGGCGCCATGACGGAGACCCGCGCGCCGGTCGACGTGTTCGAGAAGGCGCGCACCCACGACCGGCTCGAGCTGCTCGAGATCGCCAAGCAGGGCGACCTGCTCCCGTACTTCCGCGTGCTCACCTCGGAGGCGGGCCCCGTGGTCGAGATGGAAGGGCGGGAGACGATCATGCTCGGCTCCAACAACTACCTCGGCCTCACGGGCGATCCGCGAGTCAAGCAGGCGGCCCGCGACGCGCTCGAGACCTACGGCACCGGGCTCACCGGCTCCCGGCTGCTGAACGGGACCACGCCGCTGCACCTGGAGCTCGAGCGCGAGCTCGCCGAGTGGATGGGAACCGAGGAGGCGCTCGTGTTCACCACCGGCCACCAGGCGAACGTCGGCTGCATCGGCACCATCCTCGGGCCCGGCGACACGGTGATCTGCGACTCGGCCGACCACGCCTCGATCCTCGACGGCTGCATGCTCTCGGGCGCCAAGCTGCGCCCCTTCCGCCACAACCGGATGGAGAAGCTCGAGAAGATGCTCGATCGAGCGGCCGGCGACGGCGGCGGCGTGCTCGTGATCGTCGACGGCGTCTTCTCGATGGAGGGCGACCTCTGCGACCTGCCGGCCATCGTCGAGCTCTGCAGCCGCTACGGAGCTCGGCTGATGGTCGACGAGGCGCACGCGGTCGGCGTCCTCGGCGCTCGCGGCGCGGGCACCTGCGAGCTCTTCGGGCTCGAGCGGGAGGTCGACCTGCGGATGGGCACGTTCTCCAAGAGCCTCGCCTCCTGCGGCGGGTTCATCGCCGGCCCGTCCGACGTGGTCGAGTACCTGCGCTACGCCTCGCGGCCGTTCATCTTCACCGCCTCCGCGGTCCCGGCCGCGGTCGGCGCGGCGCTCGGCGCCCTGCGCGTGATCCGCAGCGATGGGGACGTGCTGATGGCCAAGCTGCTCGACAACGCCCGCTACCTGCGCCGGGGGCTGCGCGACCTCGGCCTCGCGGTGATCGAGCCGGGGACGCTCCCCGACGGCAGCGAGGCGACGACCCCGGTGGTCCCTGTGGTGGTCGGCGAGGACTACCAGGCGGCGCTGCTGTGGAAGGCGCTCTTCGACGCCGGCGTCTACACCAACGTCGCGATCCACCCGGCGGTGCCGCCCGGCGGCGCGCTGCTGCGGACCTCGCTGATGGCGACCCACGAGCGCGAGCACCTCGACCGCGCGCTGGCGATCATCGAGACCACCGTCGCCGATTTCCCGGAGCTGCCGCGGGCCTAGATCGGCGATCAGGGACGGTCACCCTTCCCCCGGCTGGGGGTGTTTCCTCTTGTCCAGTTCTGAACAAGAGGAAGTTGTGAACGAAAAGGGTGCTACTTGCGAGAGAACTGTTACCGGTCAGTAGTTCTCCCCGTTGCGCCCGCCCGCCCTGCAATCTAGGTTCCCACTCGCGCCGTACGCATCCCGGGGCAGGGAGCGGACGGGACAAAATCCGAGAGAGTTTGTTTCCGGCCGCGCCCCCTGGAGTGGGCTTGAGTCCACTGGGATCGTCGACGCCCTGATACCCCGCCAACGTCCAGGACCCACTCGGAGGAGGAGTGAGAGATGGAAGCTGCCTCGACCATGGCCCCTGCGCCGATGCCGCAGCACATGCGTGCGCTCGCCCACGCCAACCGCGTTCGGCTGGCACGAGCGTCCCTGAAGCGTGCAATCGCAGCCGGAGCCGTCGATGCGGCGGAGGTCGTGAGGTCATGTCCATGGGAGGTCGAATCGATGACCGTCGGCGAGCTGCTCCGCAGCCAGCGCCGATGGGGTCGCACCCGCGTCCGCAAGTTCCTGTTCTCGATCGCGCTGAACGAGAACCGAGAGCTCGGCCGCCTGACCGCCCGGCAGAGCATGTTGCTCGCGCAAGAGCTGGAGACCAGACGCGCCCTGGCGCACACCTGATCCAGGCCCGCAGATCTCGGGCTGACCGGTTTCGAACGGGGCGGGCGCTCGGCGCCCGCCCCGCCGCCGTTTCGTCAGGCGCGACTCAGAAGCCGATGTTGAGCGGCAGCGGGCTGGCGCCGGCGAACAGGAAGAACCAGATCGCGAAGCCGACCAGGGCGACGCCGGCGCTGGAGACGAGGATCACCTCGAGCGCCGAGGCGCGCATCGGCCGCTGACGGCGCTCGAGCAGCTCCGCGTGGCGACGGTTGAGCCACGAGAGCGCGGTCACCAGGACGACGATCGAGGCCACGATCCCGGTCATCGTCACCATCAGCGCGGTTCCGAGCGAGGCCGAGCCCTGCACCTGTGACCCGATCCACAGCCACCCGAGCGGCACCCCAACCCAGAGGAACAGGCAGCCGACGAGCATCAGCAGGACGAGCGCCGCGCTGGCGGGACCGATCATGATCTCCCTGATCCGGACCAGCATCCGAGCAGAGACTAGCCCGCTGCGAGCCGGGTCAGCGGAGCTTGATCGTGCGTCCGGCGCGCGCCCGGAACGCCCGCGCGAGCGCCAGCCCGGCGAGCCCGCCGACGGCGGCTGCCGCCACCAGCCTCGCGGAGGGGGGCAGCAGGTCGGGCGCGGCGTAGAAGAGCAGGGCGAGGGTGGCCACCGCCGTCGCGGCGGCGAGCAACACCGTGTGCGACCGGTAGCCGGCGAAGTGCTCTCGGACGGAGAGCTCGAGGCCCGCCAGCGCGCCGAGCGCGAGCCCGGTGGTGAGCAGGACGGCGCCCTGCGAGCCCCTGACGAACAGGCCGACGACCAGCATCACCAAGGCGATGAGGACGACCAGCTCGACCAGCGGAAACGAGCCCCAGGGAGCCGCCGGGCGCTCCTCGTCGATCGGCTTGCGCGGCGCGGGCGCCGGGGTCTTCTCCGCGCCGGCCTTGTCCGCGCTCGGCGGCGGTGGCGAAGCCTCCGAGCCGGGCGTCGGCGCGGGCCGGCGGGGTCGCGGCTTGCGCCGCTTCTTCGCCATCAGCTCAGCACGGGGCCGCTACGGCCGGGGGCCGGAGCCCCACGGCTAACGGACAACCCGAGGAGAGACGGATCCGCCACCAGTTGAAGAGCATCCCGAGGATCCCCCATCGCGGGCGCGAGTGCCAATGGCGACAGCCCGGCTCGCCGATGTCCTCGTTGGAGATGATCGTCCAGCGGTGGCGCTCGGGCGCGATGATCATCGACTCGAGCAGGCCCCGGTTGGCCTCCTCGACGTCGGCGCGCCGTCCGAGCTCGGCGCGCGCGTCGTGAAGTCGCGCGGCGAGCGCATCCCGAACCCGCTCCAGCTCTCCGGTCGAGAGCACGCGGGGGCCGCCAACCGCGCCGACGCCCCATTCGAGCCCGCGGCGGGGAAAGGCCGAGGCGAAGGTCTCTCCGAGCGCCCGCTCGAGGCGCCCGATCTGACGCCGCAGGTCGTCGCGAGCCCGGCGCTCGTCGATCTCGACCGCGGGCGCGCGGGGCGTCCCCAAAGGGGATGCCGGTGCGATCGCCTCGCTGTGTTCGAGCACGTCGGGCACTTCACACTCCTCGGAGACCCGTCGCCGACGCCGAGATTCTAACCGCGAAGGACGCTGCCGGCCAGCCACAGCGCCTCCTCGACCGCGATATCGGGCACCCCGCCGACCCGGATCGCGACCAGCAGCGTCCGCGAAGTCCGCGGGCCGACGCCGCGATCGGTGGCGCCGGCGCCGAACAGCAGCGCGAGCGGGCGCCCTTCGTCGGCGATCACGAGCGTCCCCGGCGGAAGGTCGCCAGGGCGCCCCTCGAGCCGCTCGCCGGCCTCGGTCGGCCTGATCCCGGGCGTGCCGCTGACCTGATCGGCGTCGAACGCGCGCAGGGCCACGCCCGACTCGATGATCGCGATCGTGAGCGCGTCGTCGAGCAGGTTCTGGCTCTTGAAGCCGCCCTGCCGCATGCGCTCGAGCGCCACCTCCTCGACCGGGGTGCGCTGCTCGTCCGGGTCGAGGCCGATGTGACGGTAGAAGACCCGGTAGGCCCAGGGGATCGGCTGATGTCGCAGGTTGATCGCCTGGGCGCCCGAGAAGCGGTCGGATAGCAGGCGCAGGCGCTCCTTGACCTCGCGCGGCGAGCGGCCGGACCCTCGCTCGACGAGCAGCCAGCGCATGCCGAGTCCCGGGAACTCCTCCCGCAGCTGCGGGGCGATCCAGCCCGCCTCGGGCTCGGCCTCGCCGGCGGACGCGTCGGGTGTCGGCCGGTCGCTCACCGTTCCTCGGCCGCGCGACGCTCGGACTCGCGCAGCAGGCGCTCGACGGCAGCGGTCAGCTCCTCGTCGGAGAGCTCGTCGGTGCCCAGCTTCGCCTCGCTGAAGAGGCCGCCGGGAAAGGCGAAGGCGACCGTCGGGCAGACGCCGACCCGGTAGAGGTTGGAGACGGCGCCGTCGGCGTCCCAGCCCACGGGCACCCCCCAGCCGCGCTCGCGCACGATCGCCGCCGCCTCGTCGCGATCGTCGCGGACGTTGATGGAGAGGAAGTTGACCCGCGCGCCGAACCGGTCCGCGACCCGGTCGACGACGTCCTGCGTTGGCAGGCAGTCGGCGCCGCCGGTGAACCAGAACGAGATCACCAGCGGGCGGTCGAAGAGATCGCAGACGCGGATCACCTCCGGCAGGTCTACCCGGCAGGCCGGATTGTGGCTCTCGTCGGAAGGACAGGGGTTGGCGCCGGTCTCGCAATCGTCCTGGAATACGTTCGCGTCCCCCTCCTGGGAGCCGAGCAGCTCCGGCACCGCGAACTCCGGCAGCGGCTCGCCGCGATCGGCCTCGCTGGTCCCGAGGATGCCGTCGTCGCGGGTTCGCAGCGTGTTCGCGGTCGCGATCACGATCACGATCAGGAAGGCGATCCCGACGAAGACCGAGTAACGACTCGTCGGCCGGCGCGAATCGGGGCGCGCCTTGGGCTCATCGCTCATCCCGGATCGGCGGCCGGCCGCGCGCGCGGGCGCCTGCCCTTGAACGAGCCGAGGGGCGCAAAGCCCGTCTCCGCCCAGACGAGCGCCGCCGGGAGCACGAGCAGCACCCCGAGCAGGGCGACGCCCAGGTCGAGCACCGTGACCAGCCCGAAATCGCGGAGCATGCGGATGTCGGTGGCGATCAGGGCGGCGAAGCCGGCGATCGCCGTGATCCCCGAGGCGAGCACGGCCATCCCGGTGCGCGAGTAGGCGCGGCGAAGCGCCTCGCCGACCGGCACCCCCGGTCCACGCTCCTCCTCGTAGCGCGCGGACAGCAGGACGCTGAACTCGGTCGCGATCGCGATCACCAGCGCCCCCAGGGTCGCCGACATCGGGTTCAGCGAGACGCCCGCGATCGCCAGCCCGAGCGCCGCCCAGCCGGTCGCGAGCACGATCGGGATCAGCGGCACCAGAGCGCGGCGGGCGGAGCGGTAGATCGCGAGCAGCGCCAGCGCCACCGCCGCCAGGCCGGCGAGGGTGAGCACGTAGCGGTTCGAGGAGAGTGCCGAGTTTGCGTCGGCGGCGAGCACCGGCAGTCCGACGACGTCGGCGCTGACCCCCTCGGGCGGGCCGTTCTCGGCTCCGGGAGGATCGATCTCGCCGCGGATCGAGTCGATGAGCTCCTTCTGCTCGTCGAACGGCATCACCTTGATCCCGAACGGGATCACCGCCGTGCCCGCGGTCGAGTCCTCACCGTCGCGGCTGACGAAGGCCGCGAGGAAGTACTTCGGCAGCAGGCCGAGGATCCCCTCGACCCGCTCGCTGCTGGTCGGTGGCTCGTCGCCGAAGAGGTCGGAGAGGTCGACGAAGGGACACAGCTGGGCGTCCTGGCGGGCGCAGGTCGTCGCCTCCCCGGCGAAGCCCGCGCGGGCGAGCACGCGCTGCTTGAAGTCGCTCATCCAGGCGACCACGGCGGGATCGGTGAGGTCGTCGGCGCGGACCGCGACCTCGACCTCGCCCGAGACGCCGGTGGTCTCCTGGAGCTCGTCGACGTTCTGGAGCTCGGGGAGGTCGCTGGGGACGAGCTCGCGCAGGTCGGAGATCACCTCCGCCCGGGTGCCCGCGATCCAGCCGGCGGCGGCGAGCACGAGGCCGACCGCAAGCACCCTGCCCGGCGCGGCGACCGAGAACGCGAGCGCCCGCCGCCCGAGCCGGCCGGCCCGAGCCCCGGCGCGGTCGCGCGCCGCGCCGACCCCCGCCCAGCGCCCCGGAGCGGGCAGGCGGCCGCCGAGCGCCGTCGCGCGGCGCCCGGATCCGGCCGGAGTCGCGCGCCCGGTGAGCGAGAGCAACGCGAGGCCCGCGGTGAGCGCGAGCACGAAGGCGATCGCGACCCCGAGCACGAGCAGGACGCCGAACCCGCGCACCATCGGGATCGGCGAGAGCAGCAGGACGCAGAACCCGGCGATCGTCGCCACGGCGGCGGTGCCGATCACCGGCCCCCCGCGCGCCCCCGCCTCGATCGCGGCGCGTGGAGCGGAGGAGCCCGAAGCCCGTGCCTCGACGAAGCGCGCCTGGAACTGGATCGAGTAGTCGACCGCGAGCCCGATCAGGATCGGCAGCACCGCGATCGAGGCCATCGTCAGCGAGCCGCCGAGCGCGGAGAGCAGCCCGAACGCAATCGCCGCGGCGGCGAGCGCCAACGCCAGCGGCAGCAGGCGCAGCGGGGGCCCAAAGACGAGCGCCAGGGTCAGCGTCATCACCACCAGAGCGGCGATCAGGAGCACCCCGATCGCGCTCGAGAGCTTCTCGGCCAGCCCATCGACGACCACCGGGGCCCCGCTGACCACGTATTCGGCGTTGCGGATCCGGAAGGCGGGATCGGCGACCGCGGCGCGGATCTGGTCGATCGCCTCGCCCCGCTCCGACTGGTTCAGGTCGGGGCGCAGGCGGATCAGGATCTGCGCCGAATCGGCGCTCGGCCAGAACAGCGAGAAGCGCGGCTTCGGCTGGCCGCCGCGAGCGCTGTCGAAGACGACGGAGCTGACGAAGGTCGGGTCGTCGAGACGGGGGATATCGGTTTGCCCGTACTTGATCGCCAGCCCCTGCAGCTGAGCCTGGAACGCGCCCAGCACCTCCTGCCCCGCGGCCTGGGCCGCCGCGCGCTGACCGGCCTCGTCAAAGCCCTGGCGGCGGGCGCGGGCGGCGGCTGCGACGCCGGCGGCGCGAGCCTGGCGCACCGCCGCGCGGGTCTGCGAGCGGAGCAGCTTCGAGGCGCTGATCGCGGACTGGTTGAGGAAGGTGGCGCCGCCGAGCACCGCCTGGGCCGGCTTCGACTCGGCGATCGACGCGCACGGCGCCGGCGCCGGCTCGTCGGTGAACACCTCGCCGCCCGGCACGTTGCCCGAGAGGCAACCCTCCAGCGAGAGCAGCGTGCCGAGGTCCGAGGTCAGCACGAGCTGCTGGAGGTCGCCCTTGACGAGCACGACCACGGCGTCGTCGCCGAACTTCTGCCGGAACTCCTGCGTCGCGTGGTAGGCGGGCGAATCGCTGTCGACGAGCTGGTCGGTGCCCGCGTCGGGCTCCAGCCGCAGCGCCGCGACCGCGCCGATCAGCGCCACCATCGCCACGCCGGCGACCACCGCGACCGGCCGCTCGACGCACCAGCCCGCGATCCGTGCGAAGCGATCGGTCACCGCGGAGAGCTTACGGACGCGCGGGCGTCAGCTCGCCGCTTAGGGCGTGCTGGGCAAGGAGGCAGGGAGCGTGGCGTGCTCTGCACGCGAGCGACCGATGACGCCGCCCAGCGCGTCCTAAGCCGCTTGGGGCGTGCTGGGCAAGGATGCAGGGAGCGGTTGCGTGCTCTGCACGCGAGCGACCGATGACGCCGCCCAGCGCGTCCTAGTCCATCGAAAGCGGACCGGCAGTTTCCGCGTTCAGGAACTGCGAGACGAACTCGTTGTCGGAGTTGAAGAGCTCGTCGGAGGGGCCCGACTCGACGATCTTGCCCTTCCAGAGCACGGCGATGAAGTCGGCGATCCGGCGAGCGGTGCCGAGGTCGTGGCTGATCACCAGGTAGCAGCCGCCGTTCTCCTCGTGGATCTCGCGGATCAGCTCGCAGAGCAGCGCCGTGCGCACCGGGTCGAGGCCCGAGTCGGGCTCGTCGAACATGACGATCGCGGGGTCGAGGACCAGCGCCCGGGCGAACCCGGCCCGCTTGCGCATCCCGCCCGAGAGCTCGTTCGGCATCTTCTCCAGCGCCTCGGAGAGGCCGACCTCGGCCAGACGGCGGTTGACGATCTCGCCGATCTCGTCCTCGCTCTTGTCCGTGTGCTGGCGGAGCGGGAAGGCGACGTTGTCGAAGATGTTCATGGAGCCGAACAGAGCCCCGTCCTGGAACAGCAGGCCGAACTTCTTGCGCATCTCGAAGAGCTCGTCGTCGCTCATGTTCGGCACCGACTCGCCGTGCACGAGCAGATCGCCGGAGTCGGGGTAGAGCAGGCCGACGATGTGCTTGATCAGCACCGACTTGCCGGTCCCCGAAGGGCCGAGCACCATCGAGATCTGATCGTCGGGCAGCCCCAGGTTGAGCCCGTTGAGGATCCGCGTGCGGCCGAACTGCTTGACCACGTCGATGACCTCGATCGCATCCTCGCCGCCGTGGTCGCGCTTCTCGCCCGTGTGCCAGCGGTAGGGGTTCGACTCCTTCGGGTCGACGCCCGGGATCGAGTAGTCCTTGTGCAGGTTGCCGAGCTCCGGCGCGGGCTCCTCGTAGTCGTCCTCGTTCTCGCCCCGGTCGACGTCGCTGGCGAAGCGGTCGTACTCGCTATCCAGCTGCCGGTCCTCGGGCTGGTCCTCGGCGACCTCCTCGTCGCGGCCGGCCTCCTCGCGGTTGCGCTCGTCTTCTGCCATCGACCTGACCCCTTTCTCCCTAGCCGCCGATCGGCGCCCTCGGATTCGCTCCCCAGAACACCAGCGTTCCCATCATCCCGATGATGTGCACCAGGACGATGTTGAGCACCATCGACTTCGCCGTCGCCGTGCCCACGCCGACCGGACCGCCGGAGGCGGTGTAGCCGTAGTAGCAGCCGACCAGAACGATCGCCGTCGCCATGAACATCGCCTTGATCAGGCTGAATAACAGATCGGGCGGGTTCTGGAACATCCAGAAGATCAGGAAGTAGCCGCCCGAGGAGACCTCGGCGATCTGCTCGACCACCGCCAGGTAGGAGGCCAGATAGCCAACCCCGATCGCCGCCAGGTACATGAATGGCAGCGTCAGCCAGGCGCCGAGCAGGCGCGTGCCGCAGAGGAAGATCATCGGGTTGACGCCCATCACCTCGAGGGCGTCGACCTCGTCGGAGATCCGCATCGCCCCGAGCTCGGCGACGATCCCGGTGCCGACCTTGGCGGCCATCATGTAGCCGAAGGCATAGGGGATCACCTCGCGCAGGTCGCACCACGCGGCGAACACGCCGGCGTAGGCGGGCGACCCGACCGAGCGGTTGAAGTACGCGCCTTCGATCCCGCATTGCAGGCCGAGGATGAAGACCAGGCCCCAGATCACGACGGTCGAGCCCAGGATCAGGATCCCGGCCTGGCGCAGCGCCTCGCCGAAGAAGCGCATCACCCGGCCCGAGTAAACGATCCCCATCACGCGCCCCGAGAAGCGCGCGATATCGCCCAGGCTGCCGAGCCAGTCTCTTGGCACTGCCAACCAGCCGGGCATCGTCAGGCGTCCGTCCTATCCGAGAGACACCCGGCACGCCCGGACGCGGAAGCAGCATCAAATGTCCGCGGCGTAGCCGCGGACCAGTTATTCCAGGCGAGAGCGGAGGACGTGGCCGGAGTTATGCCCGTCATTTAATAACTGAGATCTCGGGATGGGTGGCGAGCAGGGTTTGCGTGAAGACATAGTTGAACGCGAACACCCCCAGGAAG
This sequence comes from uncultured Solirubrobacterales bacterium, assembly GCA_963842795.1. GTDB lineage: Bacteria > Actinomycetota > Thermoleophilia > Solirubrobacterales > 70-9 > WHSW01. The sequence continues at coordinate 438,861 of CAWJHV010000015.1, forward strand.
GCGATCACGACCGCCTCGTTCACGGCTCTGCCTACCCCCTCGGCGCCTCCGGACGCATTCATCCCTTTGTAACAGCAGACGACCGCGATGATCGCGCCGAAGATTGTGCATTTGAGGATCGAGCCCCATAAGTCGGTGACCGACGCGTTGTTGAACAGGGTCGCGAAGAAGCCGCCGAGCGGCTGCCCGTAGGCGATCTCGGCGAACAGCCCGCCGGCGATCCCGAACAGCAGCGCGTAGATGTCCATCAACCCGGTGATCAGCATCAGGGCGAGGAAGCGCGGCACGACGAGGTTCTTGATCGGGTCGACGCCGAGCACCTGCAGGGCGTCGAGCTCCTCGCGGATCTTGCGCGCGCCGAGATCCGCGGTGATCGCGGTGCCGGCGACGCCGGCGACCACGACGGCGGTCACGAACGGCGCGAACTCGCGCACCGAGGCGAGGATGAAGAAACCGCCGAGCCGGTCCAGAGCGCCGAACAGCGAGAGGAAGTTGGCCGCCTGCAGTCCCGGCGCACCGAAGCCGAACGCGATGGTCGAGATCATCATGGGGAACCAGCAGAGCTGGAGCGCGAAGAGGAACTGGCCGATGAACTCGCCGCCGTAGGGGTACGGCGGCCTGACCGTAGCCGTGATCGTCTTACCGGTCAGGATCATCATGTTCCCGACCTGCTCGAACAGGCTCTTGGCGGGCAGGAAAGCCCTGTCAGCGACTGATCTGACCATCTTCTCCTCGGGCCACGGCGCGCACGCGCGGTGACCGGCGCGACAAGATTATTCGATGGGGTGCGCGTGCGCCACCCCCAACCGCCGCGCGAGCGGCCGCTCTGGCCCGGCTTGCCGGCGCGCCGAACCGCGCCGGAGAAACCGCGAGCGGTGGTATGTTGCCCGCGCCTTGGGGGAGGAGACCGCCATCAGCGTCCGTCCACCGCCATATCCGCGTCGAACACGTGCCCGGATGGCCCCGTTCGCCGCGCTCGCCGCGCTCGCGGTCGGGCTCGGGGCCTGCGGCGGCGACAAGCCCCGCCAGGACGCCGACGAGCCCTCCGCCGACTTCCCGGTCGCGGTCACGTCGGCCAAGTTCGCCACCAACCAGCGGCTGGCGAATACGAACGACCTGCGGCTCGAGATCGAGAACACGGGAGACGATCAGGTCCCAGACCTCGCGGTCACCATCTACACCGGCGACGTGAAGGCGGGTGGCTCGTTCTCGGTTCGCTCAGACCAGCCGGGGCTCGCCGACCCGAACCGCCCGGTTTGGATCCTCGAGAGCGGCTTCCCGAAGCTCGCCTCCCACGGCGAGACCAGGGCGGAGCTCGACGCCGCGCCCTCGGCCGGCGCCGAGGCGGCGCAGACCGACACCTTCTCCTTCGGCCCCCTCGAACCGGGCGAGAGCAAGGACATCGTCTGGCGGGTGACGCCCGTGGTCGCGGGCACCTACACCGTCCACTACGAGCTCGCCGCCGGGCTCAACGGCAACGCGAAGGCGGTGACCGCCGACGGCGGGCCGGTGAAGGGCGAGTTCGTGGTCACGGTCAGCGGCAAGCCGCCCGCGGCGAGGGTCGACGACGCCGGCAACGTGGTAATTCAGGAGAACTGAGCCGCTACCGTCCGGTCGGTGCGGGTGCGGTCGTCGATCGGAGCCGGGCTGGCGGCGTTGTGGCTGGGAGCGGCACTCCCGGGCTGCGGCGGCGAGGAGGCGGCGACCACGCAGCCGGCGGCGACCGCCGGCTCGACCACGACCACGACCACGACGCCGGCGCGTCCTTCGGAGCCGGGCACGGCGCGTGTCGGCGACGGCGACGGCGGCGTCCGGCTCGCGCAGATCGGCGAGTTCGAGCAGCCGGTCTACCTGACCCAGCCGCCGTCGGGAGACGACGAGCATCTGTACGTGGTCGAGCAATGCGGCCGGATCCAGCGGGTGCCGCTCGGGGGAGGCGAGGCGAGCGTCTTCCTCGACCTCGGCGAACTGGTGACCTGCGGCGGCGAGCAGGGGCTGCTCTCCGTCGCCTTCGACCCCGACTACGAGCGCACGGGAGCGTTCTACGTCAACTACACGGACTCGACCGGCGACTCGCGGACGGTCGAGTACCGGCGATCGGACGGCGATCCGGCCGTCGCCGACCCCGACAGCGCCCGCGAGTTGCTGCACATCGACGACTTCGCCAGCAACCACAACGGCGGGCTGCTGCTCTTCGGCCCCGACTCGGAGCTCTACCTGGGCATGGGCGACGGCGGTGGCGCGGGCGACCCCGAGCGCACGGCCCAGAACCCCGACAGCCCGCTCGGCAAGCTGCTGCGAATCGATCGCGACGACCCCGGCGACTACGAGCTCGCCGCGATCGGGCTCCGCAACCCGTGGCGCTATTCGTTCGACCGGCGCACGGACGAGCTCTGGATCGGCGACGTGGGGCAGGACACGTTCGAGGAGATCGACGCCGCCCGCGTGAGCGACCTCGGCCCGGACCTGAACTTCGGCTGGTCGGCGTTCGAGGGGACGCAGCGCTACAACGACGACCAGCAGGCGCCCGGCGCGAGGCCGCCCGTGCTCGAGTACGGCCGCGACCGCGGCTGCTCGGTCACCGGCGGCTACGTCGTCCGCGACGCGGCTCTGACCTCGCTCGTCGGCCGCTACCTGTACGCCGACTTCTGCGAGGGCGAGCTGCGCAGTTTTCCCGCCAACCCGGCGGGCCACGGCGCCGGCGATCGGCCGCTCGGGCCCCGGGTGCCGTCGCTGAGCTCGTTCGCCTCCGACGCCGCCGGCCACGTCTACGCGGTCTCGCTCGACGGCCCCGTCTACCGACTGGAGGCGGAGGGCGGCTGAGCGTCCGGAGGGCCACGATCGGCACCGCTAATCTGACTGCGATGAGGGGTCGGCGAGGCAGGGCGCTGATCGCGGCGATCGGATGCACGGCCGCGGTCGCTGTCGCGGGTGCGCTCGGGGGCCCGGACGACCGCGCCCTCGCCCAGGGCGGAGGGTTGCGGCTCGCCTCGATCGGCGAGTTCGACGCCCCGGTCTACGTCGACGACGCGCCGGGGGCGCCGGAGCTGCTGTTCGTGGTCGAGCAGCCCGGGACGATCAGGGTCCTGCGCGACGGGGAGCTCCTCGACCAGCCGTTCCTCAACATCCGCGATCGGGTCCGCTACGGCGGCGAGCAGGGCCTGCTCTCGGTCGCCTTCGACCCCGGGTACGCGAAGAACCGGCGCTTCTACGTCTACTACGTCAACGAGGCCGGGAACATCGAGGTGGACGGCTTCCGGCGCAAGCGCTCGAGCGCGACCCGGGCCGCGGCGCGCTCGCGGACGCGGGTGATCGGGATCAAGCACCCGAGGTTCGACAACCACAACGGCGGCCAGCTGCAGTTCGGGCCCGACCGGATGCTCTACCTGGCGACCGGCGACGGCGGCGATGCCGGCGATCCGGACGGCAACGCTCAGAACCGCAACGTGCTGCTCGGCAAGCTGCTGCGCATCGACCCGAAGCGCACGAACGGCTATCTGACCCCGAAGTCGAACCCGTTCGACGGCAGCCGCGGGCGCGACGAGATCTACGCGCTCGGGCTGCGCAACCCGTACCGGTTCTCGTTCGACAGCCGCTCGGGGGACATCTTCATCGGCGACGTCGGCCAGGACTCGTGGGAGGAGATCGACCACGTCTCACGCCGTCGCCTGGGCGGGTCGAACTTCGGCTGGGACCTGCTCGAGGGGACCCACGACTTCGACGGCCACCACGCGCCCGCTCACTACCGGCCGCCGGCGCTCGAGTACTCGTCCCGCGGCGCCGGCTGCGCGGTCACCGGCGGCTTCGTGGTCCACGATCCCCAGTTGCCGGCGCTCGCCGGGAGCTACATCTACGCCGACTTCTGCGGCGGCGAGATCCGGTCGTTCAACCCCGCCAATCCCGGCGGCAGCGATGCCTCGACCGGGCTCGACGTCGATCAGCCGAGCTCCTTCGGCGAGGGGGCCGGCGGGCGCATCTACGTCGCCTCGCTCACCGGAGCCGTGTACAGGATCGTCCAGGACTGACCCCGATCGGCCCCGGCTGGGACGGCCGTGCCAGCCGAGGGGTATCGTGCGCTCCGAAGCGCTGATCAGGCCCACGCGAAAGGACGTTGCAGATGGAGTCCGCGACCCGGTCGGAGACGACCGCCCCGCCCGCCGAGAAGGACGCGTCGAACGGCAAGCCCGAGGCGACCGAGAGCTTCGACGTGCGCCGGCCCGTCGACGGCTCTGTGCTCGAGACCGTGGCGATCGACTCGCCGCAGGCGGTCGCGGAGTCGGCGTCGAGGTTGCGGGCCGCGCAACCCGCCTGGGAGGCGATCGGGTTCGCCGGACGTCGCCGCTGGCTCGAGAGCCTGCGCGACTGGATCCTCGACAACCAGGACCGGCTCGACGACCTGATGCAGCAGGAGACCGGGAAGGTCCGCGCCGACGCCGCGCTCGAGGCGTTCTACTGCCTCGACGCGATCAACTTCTGGGTCGACCAGGGACCGAAGTTCCTCGCCGACGAGATCGTCTCGCCCCACAACCCCCTGCTGAAGGGCAAGCGGGCGAAGATCGTCTACCGGCCCTTCGGGGTCGTCGGCTTCATCAGCCCGTGGAACTTCCCCGTGATCCTCTCGCTCGGAGATGCCCTGCCGGCGCTGATGGCGGGCAACGCGGCCCTGATCAAGCCCTCCGACCTCACCCCGCTGACGCTGATGGAGATCGTCCGCGGGTGGCGCGAGGACCTCGGCGCCCCGGACGTGCTCGCGGTCGTCAACGGCATGGCCGAGACCGGCGGCGCGCTCGTCGACGAGTCCGACTACGTCCAGTTCACAGGCTCGGAGCGAACCGGGCGGATCGTGATGAAGCGGGCGGCCGAGACCCTGACCCCGGTCAGCCTCGAGCTCGGTGGCAAGGACCCCTTGATCGTCACCCGCGACGCCGACATCGACCGCGCCGTCAACGCCACCGCCTGGGGCGGCCTCTTGAACACCGGGCAGATCTGCATCTCGATCGAGCGCGTCTACGTCGAGGAGCCGATCTACGAGGAGTTCGTCGACAAGCTCCGCGCCCAGGTCGAGACCCTGCGACAGGGCGCCGACGGCGACACCTACACGGCCGAGATCGGAGCGATGACCTCGCCGGCGCAGGTCGAGATCGTCTCCGAGCAGGTCGAGGACGCGCGGGCCGCCGGCGCCCGGGTGCTAACCGGCGGCAAGCGCAAGGACGGCCCGGGCGACTGGTACGAGCCGACCGTGATCGCCGACGTCGACCACTCGATGAAGGTGATGCGCGAGGAGACCTTCGGCCCGGTGATCCCGGTCATGAAGGTGAAGGACACGGACGAGGCGATCGAGCTCGCCAACGACACCAAGTACGGACTCGGCTCCTCCGTGTTCGCCGGCGACGTAGGCGAGGGCGAGCGGATCGCGCGCCGGGTCGAGGCCGGGAGCTGCAACGTCAACGACGTGCTCGTCAACTACAACGTCCTCGGCCTGCCGATGGGCGGCTGGAAGAACTCCGGCATCGGGGTCCGCCACGGCGCCCAGGGAATCCGGCGCTTCTGCCACACCGAGTCGCTGACCATCCCGCGACTGCCGACGGCGAAGTCGGAGCCGGTCTGGTTCCCTTACAGCGCGCGCAAGCGCGGCGTCGTCCGCCGCCTGTACACGCTGCTGAATGCGCGCGGGCTCCGCAACCGCCTCGGGCTGCGCCGGCGCTCCTAGCTCTAGATTCCCCGGGCGATGCCCGAGGAGTACGGCCCGATCGACGGCCTCACCCGATGGCTCGGGCTCCGCTGGGAGGCCCACGACCGGGTCCGGCTCACCGTCCGCCCCGAGCTGATCAACCCAGCCGGCCTGCTCGCGGGCCCGGTGACCTACGCGATGGTCGACTACTCGATGGGCTCGACCCTGTGGCGCCACCGCGAGCGCGGCGAGCGGATCGCGACGATCGGCATCTCGATCAACTACCTGCGCACCGCGCGTGAGGGTGACGTGATCTGCGAGACGGTCCTCGACCGCCGCAACGACCGAGTCGCGGTGATGCGCTCCGAGGTCCACGACGACCGCGGCCGGCTGCTGGCGACCGCGATCGGCAGCTTCTCGATCTTCCCCGCGGAGCGGCTCGGGTCCCACGACCACGGGCCGGCAGGCCCGCAGGAGGTCGTAGAGGACAACTAGGCCTCCCGGCCGAGTGTCATCTCAGCCACCCAGGAGGTGGCTCAGATGTCACTCGGCGTGGGGCAGCTTCCTCCTTGCGCCCTATGCGAACATATGTTCGTGCCCGTCGCGGAGGCCACGATCCTGCATGCCGACGCCGACGCCTTCTTCGCCTCGGTCGAGCAGCGGGACGACCCGAGGCTGCGCGGGCGGCCGGTGGCCGTCGGGCCGGGCGTCGTGATGGCCGCGAGCTACGAGGCCAAGGCCTGCGGCGTTCACGGCGGCATGCACATCAGACAGGCCCGCCGCCTCTGTCCGGACATCGTGGCCGTCCCCTCCCGCTTCGACGCGTACGTGGCTGCGAGCAGGGATCTCTTCGAGGTCTTCAGACGCACGTCTCCGCTGGTCGAGGGCCTCTCGATGGAGGAGGCGTTTCTCGACGTTCGCGGGCTCGGCCACATTCGCGGCGCTCCGCCCGAGGTCGCATGTCGCCTGCGAGCCGAGGTGCGCGAGGAGGTCGGGCTCGCGGTCTCGGTCGGCCTCGCGACGTCGAAGGTGGTGGCCAAGATGGCCTCGGCCGCGGCGAAGCCGGACGGGTTCCTCCACGTGGCTCCGGGCGAAGAGCGGACGTTCCTCCACCCGCTACCGATCGAACGCGTCTGGGGCGTAGGGAAGGCGTCGGCGACGAGGCTGCGCGCGCATGGGATCGCCACAGTCGGGGACGTCGCCGGGGTAAGCGAGGATGCCCTCGGGGCCATCCTCGGCCGCGCCCACGGCGCGCGGCTCCACGCGATTGCGGCCGGCGGGCATTTTCGGCCGGTCCGCTCCGGCCGCTCGCGGCGGTCGTTCGGCGCCCAGCGCGCGATCGGGCTGCGGCGCTTCGCCCGCGGCGACCTCGAGCGCTCGCTGGACGCGCTCGTCGACCGGGTCACGCGGCGCATGCGAAAGGCCCACCGGGTGGGTCGCACGGTGATCCTGCGGATGCGCTTCGGCGACTTCGCGCGCGCGACCCGCTCGCGCACCCTCCAGACCGCGACCGCGGAGACCCTGCCGATCCAGGAGGCGGCGCGGGCGCTCCTGGCCGCGTCGCGCCCGCTGTATGAGCCTCGCGGGCTGACCATGGTGGGGGTCACGGTCACCAACGTGGAGCCCGACGGCGGCGGGATCCAACTTCGGCTTCCGGTCACGAGGGCGAACGAGGCACTCGATGCCGCGATCGACGAGCTCCGCGACCGGTTCGGCGCCACGAGCATCACCCGGGCGAACAACGTCGACCGCCGACCGGAGCTCGCGGCCGACCTGCTCGCCGGCGAGGACGAGTAGCGAAACTAGTCCCGTGTGGGCCCAGAGGCAGATCACACTCGCGCCGAGGGCGCGCGGGGTGCACCTGGTCGGTGCCGAGATCGAGGCGGCGCTGCCGGAGCTCCCCGAGGTGGGCATCGGCCTGCTGCACCTGCACCTGCTCCACACCTCGGCCGGTCTGGCGCTGAACGAGAACGCCAGCCCCGACGTGCGCCGGGACCTCGAGACGTGGCTCGACCGGGCGGTGCCCGAAGGCGCCGACTACTGGCGGCACACGCTCGAGGGGCTCGACGACATGCCCGCCCACGTCAAGTCGGTGCTCACCGGCAGCTCGCTGACGGTGCCGATCGCCGCCGGCGAGCCCGCCCTGGGCACCTGGCAGGGGATCTACCTCTGCGAATTCCGCGATCGCGGAGGCGCGCGGCGACTGGTCGCCACGCTGCACGGCGAGGACTAGGCGGAGGCCGCCTCCATCGAGGGCTCGTCGGACTCCGCCTCAGTTGAGCCGGCTCAACGGCGCCGGGTCTCGGCCTCGGGCTTCGCCCTCCGCCTCGATGGTCCCGTCCCCCTCGGGGTCGACGTCGGGCGGCAGCTCTCCCCCGCGGTCGGTGCCGGCGATGAGCTCGTCGCCCTTCTTCTCGGCGGGGACGAACCCCGACTTCATCCCAAAGTAGACCGCCTGGGGGTGGTGGGCGATGATCGCCGCCGTCGACTGCTCGGGCTCGAGCGCGTACCCGCCCGAGAGCCCGATACCGATCTCCGACATGCCGAGCAGGCGCTCGACCTTCTCGTGCTCTGACTGCTCGGGGCAGGCGGGATAGCCCCACGAGTAGCGCCGGCCCTGGTCGAGCTCGATCCCGAGCTCGCGCCGGGCCTCGGCGTGCAGCCACTCCGCGAGACCCTCCGCCGCCTGCACCCCGATGCCGTGGGTGAACAGCTGCTCGGCGAACTCGCCCTCGGCCTCGAGCTCGGTGATCCGCTTGGTGACCTCGTCGCCGACCGTGACCGCCTGCAGCGCCACGACATCCCGCTCCCCGCTGTCCAACGGGCGGTAGAAATCGGCGAGGCAGATCCGGTCGTGGCGGGGCTGGCGCGGGAAGACGAGCCGCTCGATCTCGCGGTCGTGGTCGTCGGGGTCGAAGATCACCAGCTCGTTGCCGTCGGCGTTGCAGGGGAAGTAGCCGAGCCGGACGCGCGGGTTCAGGTAGTCCTGCTCGCGCCACATCCGCTCGAGCTTCGGCGCGAAGCCCTCCTCGCCGTCGTGGCCCTCGACGATCCGGCGCCAGTCCTCCCCCTTGTTCCCGCGCCCGCCCCAGTGGAGCTTGAAGAGCACGTGGCGGTCGAGGTACGGGTAGACGTCGTCGAGGTCGACCTCGATCTCGCGCGCACCCCAGAACGGCGGCTCGGGGATCGGGACGTCGACCGCGACCGCCGAGCGCACCGAGTCGTCGGTGACCGGCGGGCCCGTGTCCACCTCGACCGGGCGGTTGCGAAGCTCGTGCGCCTCGTCGCGGATCTTCGCGACCAGCGACTCGCGGGCGCCCTCATCGATGAGGGCGTCGACCGTGTCGAGGCCGGCGAAGGCGTCCTTGCAGTAGAAGACCCCGGGCTCGTAGACCTCCTCTGACTCCTTGCCGTGCGGGTAGAGCACCCGGCGACCGAAGTCGCGGTTGATCGCCGCGCCGCCGATCAGCACCGGGAACTCCAGGCCGCGCTGATGCAGCTCCTGGATGCAGGCCGGCATCTGCTTCGAGGTCGAGACCAGCAGCGCCGAGAGGCCGATCGCGTCGGCATCGTGCTCTACCGCGGCGTCGATGATCGTGTCGATCGGGACCTGCTTGCCGAGGTCGACGACGGTGTAGCCGTTGTTCGTGAGGATCGTGTTGACGAGCGACTTGCCGATGTCGTGGACGTCGCCGAACACGGTTGCGATCACGACCTTGCCCTTGCTGTGGCCCTCGATCCGGTCGAGGTAGTTCTCGAGCTGCGCCACGGCGCGCTTCATCACCTCCGCCGACTGGAGCACGAACGGCAGGATCAGCTCGCCGGCGCCGAACTTGTCGCCGACCTCCTTCATTGCCGGGAGCAGGACCCCGTTCAGGGTCGGGACCGCGCCGATCTTCTCCACCGAGGCGTCGATCCACTCCTCGACGCCGTCCTTCTTGCGCCGCAGGATGTGCCAGTGCAGGGCCTCCTCGGGCTCCATGCCCTCGGTCGGGTTCTCGGCCTCGTCGGCCTCCTCGGGGCCCTTGGACTCGAAGTGCTCGATGAAGCGCTCGAGCGCGTCCTCGCGGCGGTTGTAGACGAGGTCGTCGGCCAACTCGCGCTCGTTCTCGGGAATCTCGCCGTAGGGGGTGATGTGGTTGGGGTTGACCATCGCCAGGTCGAGCCCGGCGTCGACGCAGTGGTGGAGGAAGACCGAGTTGAGCACCGCCCGCGCGGGCTGGCCGACCCCGAAGGAGACGTTGGAGACTCCTAGCGACGTCTTCACCCCGGCGATCCCGGACTTGATCAGCCGGATGCCCTCGATCGTCGCCACCGCCGACGGCTTCCACTCGTCGTCACCGGTCGTGAGCGTGAAGGTGAGCGCGTCGAAGATCAGCAGCTCGGGGTCGAGCCCGTGCTCGTCGCAGGCGAGCTCCTTGATCCGCTGCGCGACCTCGAGCTTGCGCTCGGCGGTCTTCGCCATCCCGACCTCGTCGATCGTCAGCGCGATCAGCGCCGCCCCGTGGGCGCGGGCGAGCGGGACCACCCGGTCGAGCTTGTCGCGGCCCGCCTCGAGGTTGACGGAGTTGACGATCGCGCGGCCCGGCGTCCGTTCGAGCGCCGCCTGGATCACCTCGGGCTCGGTCGAGTCGATCTGCAGCGGCGCGGGCTGGGTCAGCGAGACGCGCTTGGCGACCTCGGCCATCTGCTCGTCCTCGTCCTGGCGCTCGGTGAGCGCGACGCAGAGGTCCAGCACGTGGGCGCCGCCGGTGACCTGGTCCTCGGCGACCTGGATCAGGCCGTCGTAGTCGTCGGCGAGCAGCAGCTCCTTGGCCTTCCGCGAGCCCTGCGAGTTGACCCGCTCGCCGACCAGCGTCGGCGCCGGCTGCTGGGCGAGCGGGGTCGAGGTCATCATGCTCGAGACCTCGGGAGGCCCGGGCTCGGGGCGCTTGTCGGGCACCCGCCCCTCGACCCGCTCGGCGAGCGCGCGGATGTGCTCGGGAGTGGTTCCGCAGCAGCCGCCGACGATCGACACCTGATGGCGCTCGACGAACTCGCCGAGCACCGAGGAGAGCTGCTCCGGGGTCTCGGGGAAGATCGTCTCGCCCTCGGGTCCCTGCAGCGGAAGCCCGGCGTTCGGGATGCAGTGGACGGGCACCGGCGAGCGCTCGCCGAGGAAGCGGATCGCGTCGCGCATGTCCTCGGGGCCGGTCGAGCAGTTGAGCCCGATCACGTCGACCTCGAGCGCGTCGAGCGTCGTCAGCACCGCCTGGATGTCGGTGCCGAGCAGCATCTTGCCGCCCTGCGGCAGCAGCGAGACCGAGGTCTGGATCGGCAGCGTGCGCCCGGCCTCCTTGAAGGCCTCGCGGGCGCCGAAGACGGCCGCCTTGACCTCGAGGATGTCCTGCGCGGTCTCGATGATGATCAGGTCGGCGCCGCCCGCGACCAGGCCCCGCGCCTGCTCGGCGAAGACGTCGGCGAGCTCGCGGAACGAGATCCCGCCCAGGGTCGGGTCGTCGGAGGCGGGCAGGTAGCCGGTCGGGCCGATCGAGCCCGCGACAAAGCGCTCCGGTCCCGCGGCCTTGCGGGCGATCTCGGCCGCCTTGGTGTTGATCTCGAGCGTGTGCTCGCCCAGCCCCCACTCGTCGAGCTTGATTCGCGAGCCCTGGAATGTGTCGGTCTCGACCACCTCGGCGCCGGCGTCGAGCATCGAGGTGTGCACGCCCTCGATCACGTCGGGACGTTGGAGCACCAGCGCCTCGTGGCACTTGCCCTCGAGCCCGCCGTAGTCCTCGCTCGTGAGGTCGAACTGCTCCAGGGTCGCGCCCATGCCGCCGTCGAAGACGACCACGCGTTCGCGGATCGCGGCGAGAAAGTCTCTGTCTATGGCTGGCAGTCGAGTCACCTCCATCGATCCCGGCTGTCGCACCGTGCCTTGCTCCGGGGAGTTCGGCGGTTGCGGCGGCTTCTCCGGTCCGGGTCCCTCAGCCGCTCCAGATGGTCAGCGAAGGATAGCGGCGTTTCCGCGTGAATTCGGCGCCTCACATCAGGCGCCTCAACGGCGGCGCACCTCCGCCTCGCTTCGCTCCGCGATCGGGGTCAGCCGTTCTCGGTCGCGCCGGCCGGCCGCAGGCGCACCGGGGCGGCGGAGAGCGCGCGCAGGCGCATGTCCTGCCAGGTGACGCCCTCGCGTACGAGCGCGGGCAGGCCGAGGGCGACCGCGGTCGCGATCTCGACCGCCTGCAGGATCACGCCGTAGGCGAGCGCGTCGGCCGTGCTGACGCCGAAGCCGGTGGTGAGGACGCTGATGGTCGCCAGCTGGAAGACGCCGATGTTCGACGGCGTTGCCGGGATCACCGCGGTGACGTTCACCGCGAACAGGACCGCGGCGGCGGCGCCAACCCCGACCTGGCCGTCGAGCCCGAGCGCGGTGAACAGCGCGTAGCAGGCGAGCAGCTGCAGCCCCCAGGCGCCGAGCTGTGCGACCGCGGCGGCCGAGCCACGGCGAGGGTCGCGGAAGACGACGAGGCCGCGACGGACCTTGATCAGCGCGTCGCGGACCGCGGCGATCAGCCGGGCGACGCGCCCGGAGCCGCTGCGCTTGACCACGGTCGGCGCGAGCACGACAGCGATCAGCAGGATGACCGGAGCGAGGCTGAAGATGAACAGCCGCTCCGAGCTCGAGTGGAAGAGGTCGGTCGAGGAGATGATGATCCCGCCGAGCGCGACCAGGGCGACCAGGTTGAGCACCGACTGCGAGACCAGGGTCCCGAGCAGCACCGGCAGCGTCTCGCGCATCCGTCCCGTGCGCCGGGCGAGGACCATCGCCCGAGCCGGCTCGCCGAGGCGCGCGGGCAGCGTCGCGGACATCAGTACCCCGACCATGGTCGCCGAGGCGACGTCGCGCCGGCGCAGGGGGCTGCGCGGCAGCGCCGCCTTGGCAATCGAGTACCAGGAACTGGCGCGAAGGAACATCGAGGCCATCATCAGCCCGGTCGCGATCAGGACCCAGGTGGCGTCCGAGCGCACGATGTTGCTCACCACCTGGTCGACGCCGACCCGGCGCGCGGCGATGAAGGTGAGACCGAGGCCGAGCAGCGCGGCGACGCCGACGCCGACGCGCCGTGCCGTGCGGTGGCGGTCGCTGTTGCGTGCGGGCTCCGGGTCGAGCGAGGGCAGGCGGCGGGCGCGGACCGGCGGCTTGCCGTCCGAGGGCGCGATCCCGATCCGGCGCGCGACGCGATCGCCGGTCTGCTGCGGCGCCGGAACCGCGACCGCTCGCTCGTAGACGGCCTCGACCTCGCGCGCGACCCTCGGCCACGCATACCGCCGCGCCGACTGGCGGGCCGCGACCGCCATCCGCGCGAGCCGCTCGGGGGAGACGCTCAGCTCCTGAAGCTGCTCGGCGAGCCGCTGCGGGTCCGCAGGGGGCACGAGCACCCCGTCGTGGCCGTCGGTGACGACGTCGGCGTAGCCGGCGATGTTCGAGGCGAGCACCGGGGTTCCGGCCGCGAACGCCTCGGTCAGCACCATGCCGAAGCTCTCCGCCGCGAGCGAGGGGGCGACCAGCAGGTCGGCCTCGCCCAGGCGGCGCCAGAGCTCGCTGTCGCCGACCCGGCCCAGGGCCTCGATCCGCTCCAGGGTCTCCGGCTCGGAGACGTAACGGCCGACCTCCGACGCCTCGGCGCCGACGACCACCAGGCGCGCGTCCTCGTGCTCGACCAGCGCCTCGAACGCGGTCAGCAGCACCGGCAGCCCCTTGCGCTCCTCGGGGCGGCCGACGAAGATCAGGCGCAGCTCGGCGGCGGCCGGCTTCGGGCCGGCGGGCGCCGCGTCGATGTCGACGCCGTTGGGGATCACCTCGTAGTTGCCGCCGAACCACCGCCTCCCGGTCCACGCCGCGGCCTCCGAGACCGCGATCTTGCCCGAGAGCTGGTTGAGCTTGCGGCGCATGCCGGCGAGCGTGGCGACGTGGTTGAGCAGCGGCTTGGTCGAATAGGCGTGGAAGGTCGCGACGACCGGGGCGCCCGGGTACGAGCAGGCGTCCCAGCTCAGCGGGCCGGCGGGCGGCTCGTGCACGTGGACGACGTCGGGGTCGAACTCGCGCAGAGCCCGGCGCATCTTCGTCACCCCGTCGGGGAAGATGCCGATGTTGGAGATCGACCCGTTGGCGCCGAACGACTTCGTCCGCGAGAGCGGGACCACGTGGTCGGGCAGCTCACAACGCTCGGGCTCGGCACGGTGAAGCACCCGGCTGATACGGCCGGGTGGGTCATGGGGGGCGAGCACGCGAAGCTCGTGGCCGCGGCCGGAGAGCTCGGCGGCCAGGGCGTCGACGTGCCCGTTCACGCCCCCCGGATATGCCCAGGAGTAGGGCGTGACGATGGCGATGCGCACGCTTCGATGGTACCCATCGCGCCGCCGGAAGAGTCCTCATTTCGCGAGGCCCAGAAGAATCCGGCCACGACGGCGAGGTAGATGGTTCCGATCACGAGCAGCACGGAGCCGGAGTCGTTGGCGATCGTGCCCACGAGCACCCCCGCCGCCGCCCCGAGGTAGCCACTGCGGGCGGCCCAGCGATCGCCGAACCAGCCGAGCACGTCGCGACGGCGGACGGCGGCGGCGATCAGCAGGACGGCGCAGACGGCGAGCAGCTCCGGATAGACCGGGTGCACGAACGTGTGCACCATCAGCGTCACGCGCCGGTCGAGCACGTCGAGCACGTCCCCGGCCTCGCCGGCGCCGAGCACCGAGCGGCTCAGATGGGCGCCCCCGAGCACCAGGTCGACCGCGAACAGCGCCGCCAGCGCGAGCGCCCCGCCGCCGACGACGATCAGGGCGGCGCGACGGGGTTCGAGCCGCAGCGCCAACACCGACGCGGTGGCGGCGCCGACGCCGAGGACGATCGCGGCGCCGACGTCGGCGCCGAAGCGGCCCGGCGCGAAGGCCGCCGCGGCCAGGAGCGCGAGGCCGACGAACCAGACCACGGCCCGCCTGGGCTCGAGGTCGCGCCGGGTCTCGAGCCAAGCCCCGGCGCCGATCAGGGTGAGCGTGGTGAGGATCGCCTCGAGCTCGTTGCCGATGCCGAAGAAGCGCACCCCAGCCCCGGGGTTGGGGCCGAGCACCGAGAGCGCGGTCAGCGGTGAGCCGAGGACGACGTCGACCGCGTAGGCGCCGACGGTGAGCCCGCAGGCGAGCGCGAGCCCGGCGCAGGCGCCGAGCAGGCGGTTCGTCGCCGCCGCGAGCAGCGGCGCGCCGAGGACCACGGTGAGCCCGGAGACCAGCGGGCCGGCGTCGGGCGCCGCGAGCAAGAGCAGCACCAGCGGGGCCCAGGCGCAGGAGAGAGCGAGCAGCCGCAGCGCCACCCGCGCTCCGCGACGGCGCCAGGCGAGCGCCGCGATCGCGGTCGCCAGCAGCCAGGTCCCGAGCGGCGCGAGCACGGCGGCGTCGCGGCTCGGGCGGTGGTCGAGCCGCGACTGGCGGTCGGCCACCGCAGCCGGGTCGCGGTCGCCCTCGGTCTCCATCGCGCTGCCCTTGACCTCGTCGGGCACCTCGACCCCGAACCGCTCCAGCACCGTGGGCGCGATGTCGGTGGTGATGACGACGCCGTCGGTCCGGGTCGACGGTGAGGTCAGGTTGCCCTCGCCGAGCCCGGCGACGCCCGCCGGCAGCAGCTCCTGCTGGGTCCCGGAACCGGCGGCGACCGCGATCAGCAGGTCATCCGGGCCGAGGTCGTCGACCAGGGGGCCGAGCTCGCCGAGCCGGATCCTGCTCACGGTCAGGCCGGGGCCGCAGCCTCCGGCGCAGGCCGGCGCGTCGGCGATCGTCGCCACACCCTCCCGATCGACTCCGATCAGCGACGCGAGGCCGCTGTCGGCCTCGACCGCGACCGGGACCCGCGCGCGCTCGAGGGTCGAGGCGAGCAGCCCGGGGACGATTTGCGCGGGGGCGTTCTCGGCCCGCTCGTCGACCCGGGCCCACCGGCCCGGCGGGACCCGCCCGTCCTCGACGTACAGTCGCGGCAGCGAGTCGTCGTAGAGGTCCTCGTTGAGGCGGTTGCCCTGGCTGATGTCGAGGTAGGTCTGGGCCACCGGGACGGCGCCGAGCCCGGCGCTGACGACGCCGGGGGCGAGCTCATCGACGCCGGCGATCTGCTCGACGGTGGTCCCGTAGGGGAGGATCGCGATCACGGCGCTGGGCTCGGCCGACGACGTGGCGGCGGCGGCCGGCGGCGCGGTTGCGCCGAGCGCGCAGGCGGCGAGGACCCCGAGAAGTGGCGCTAGCATCGCGACGATGGCAGACCGCACGTTCGCCAAGTTCACCTTCTTTGCACTGGATCCCGCCTGGCAGCGTCGCGACCCGGAAGCGCGGGCGGAGGATAAACGGGAGTTCCTCGCCGCCTGCGAGGACTACGGGGTCGACCGCAGCCTGCGCGCCTACTCGACCGTCGGCACCCGCGGCGACACCGACCTGATGCTGCTGGCCCAGAGCCCGGTGCTCGAGGAGATCCACACCTTCCACGTCGTCCTCGCCCAAAGCGGCCTGGCGCAATGGATGTCGATCCCCCACTCGTATCTGGCGATGACCAAGCCCTCGCCCTACTCCGACTCGCAGGCGCGGCCGGAGATCTGCACCTCCGAGCGCAGGTACTGCATCGTCTATCCGCTCGACAAGAAGCGCGAGTGGTACCGGCTGCCGCTGGAGGAGCGCCGGCGGGTGATGGCGGAGCACATCGAGATCGGGCGCCGCTACCCGGAGATCACGATCAACACCGCCTACTCCTTCGGCCTCGACGACCAGGAGTTCGTGGTCTCGTTCGAGTGCGACGACCCGGGCGAGTTCCTCGACCTGGTCCAGGAGCTGCGCGGATCGGAGTCCAGCGCCTACACCCTGCGCGACACCCCGATCTTCACCTGCGTCGCGATGTCGGTCGGCCGCGCCCTCGACGCGCTCGACGGCGCCGCCACCTCACGCACCGCGCTGGCCTAGAACAAACGTACGTCCTGGGAGGACAAAAAGAACCCATGGCCGTTGCGGCGGTTGACGCAGCGCATCCCCTTCTGCTTGCTGGTGCAGCGGAAGCGCTTCTTGTGGATCTTCTCGCCGTATCCGAGCGCGGGGGCGCTGGGGTCGAGGGTCGTGTCGCCGGCGCAGACGTAGCCGGCCTTGCCGTGCCTGCCGACCCCCACGCCCTGGCCGTAGTCGACGTCGCACGACGGCGGCTTCGGCGGCGTCGGCCACTGGTGGTTGCGGATGTCGCAGCGAACGCCGCCGCCGGAGATCACGCAGCCGATGTTGCCGCTCGGCGACGCGAAGAGCTTGAACTTCGCCCTCGCCGGGGCGCTCGGAGCGGCCGCCAGGAGCGCGATGGCGGCCGCCAGCAGGGGGATCGCGAATCGCTTCATGGCGCCCACCCTATCCGACAAATCGGCGCCTTCGATCCCCTACCCTTGCGTGCCCTTGGCCCCCCTCGGAACACCAGAAAACCCGCTTCGCGTCGCGATCGTCGGCTCGGGCCCGGCGGGCTTCTACACCGCCGAGCACCTGCTCAAGCGCGACGACGTGGCAGTCGAGGTCGACATGTTCGACCGGCTGCCGACCCCGTTCGGGCTCGTCCGCGCCGGGGTCGCCCCCGATCACCCGAAGATCAAGTCGGTGATCCGCGTCTATGAGAAGACCGCCGCGCGCGAGGGCTTCCAGTTCTTCGGCAACGTCGAGATCGGGGCCGACGTCACCGTCGCCGAGCTCGAGCAGCGCTACCACGCGGTGATCTCCGCCTACGGGACCGCGATCGACCGCCGGCTCGGAATCCCCGGCGAGGACCTGCGCGGCTCGCACTCGGCCACCGAGTTCGTCAACTGGTACAACGCGCATCCCGACTTCGCCGACCACGACTTCGACCTCTCGGTGAAGCGCGCGGTCGTGATCGGCAACGGCAACGTCGCCGCCGACGTCGCGCGGATGCTCGCCCTCCCGCACGGCGAGCTGACGATCACCGACACCGCCAACCACGCGATCGAGCAGCTCGCGGGCTCGGGGGTCGAGGAGGTCGTCGTCCTGGGCCGCCGCGGGCCCGCCCAGGCCGCGTTCACCAACCCCGAGGTGCGCGAGCTCGGCGAGCTCACCGACGCCGACATCGTGATCGACCCGGCGGAGATGGAGCTCGACCCGGCGAGCCGCGCCTACGTCGAGTCCGAGGACTGCGAGCCCACTCACCGCCGCAACGTCGAGATCTTCACCGACTTCTCCCGGCGTCCGCCCGAGGGCAAGCCGAAGCGGGTCGTGATGCGCTTCTGCTGCTCGCCGGTCGAGATCAGGGGCGAGGGCAGGGTCGAGAGCATCGTCGTCGGCCGCAACGAGCTCCACACCGACGAATCCGGGCGGATCCGCGCCCGCGACACCGGCGAGCGCGAGGAGATCGAGTGCGGCCTCGTGCTGCGCTCGATCGGCTACAAGGGCACCGGCCTTGAGGGGATCCCCTTCGACGCCGCCCGCGGCCTGATCCCGAACGAATCCGGTCGCGTCACCGACCCGGAGACGGGCGAGCAGGTCGCCGGCCACTACGCCGTCGGCTGGATCAAGCGCGGCCCGTCGGGCGTGATCGGGACGAACAAGAAGGACGCGCTCGACACCGTCAACACACTGCTGGCGGACCTCGAGGCCGGACGCGTCCCGGAGCGCGAGACGCCGGCCGAGTCCATGGCCGAGGCGCTCGACCGCCGCGGCGGCGACCATGTCACGTACGTGGGCTGGCAGGCGATCGATCGCGCCGAGGTGACCGCGGGCGAGCCGCACGGCCGCCCGCGGGTGAAGTTCTGCCGCGTCCACGAGATGGTCGAGGCCTCGCGCAGCGCGAACGCGGTCGCCCCCTGAGCCTGCCCACGGAGCGTTGACCCGCCGTGGGTAGGGTGGTACGCCTAACACGTCCGCCGCCTCCCATTTCGCGGAGGCGGCCACTCACACATGGGAGGCATCGATGTCCGGAAGCGTCCGTGAGCACCTGCGCAGCAACATCGTCGGCTACATCGCGCTGTTCTGCTTTGCGATGAGCGGCACCGCGGTGGCCCTGACCGGCGCCAATACGGTCTTCAGCGACGACATCGTCAACGGCGAGGTGACCGCCGCCGACCTCGCGAGCGACTCGGTCAACGGCGGCAAGCTCCGCAGCGACTCCACCGCCTCGCGCCACGTCGTCAACAACTCGCTGACGGCGAACGACCTCGGGCCCGGGTCCGTGACCGCCGAGGAGATCGCGGACGGAACGTTCTTCGGCGGTGATATCGGCGACACCGGCTTCGGCGACATCGAGATCCCCGACGACGCGATCCAAAGCAACGAGATCAACGATGGCGCCGTCGGCGGTGCGGACCTCAGCGTGCTGACCACGCTCGGCCCCGACACGACGATCACGAACGATGGACAGCTGACCACCTTGGAGGTGAGCTGCGACACCGGCGAGAAGGCGCTCGGTGGCGGCGCGACGAACTTCGGCGCGGAGGGCGTCTACATGACGCAGAGCAGCCCGCTCCCGAGCGCCGGCGGCGAGGTGCCGACGGGCTGGGAGGTCAGCGTGGAGAACCAAAGCGGTGCCGAGCAGACCGGCAACGCCTACGCGATCTGCACCCAGGCAGGGGTCGAGGCCGAGAAGGCAGGACGCAGGTAACGATCGCCGCCTGAACGCCCCGGGAGCGGAGGGCCGGCCTCGAGCCGGCCCTCCGTCACTGCTCGCAGGCCTACCTATGATCTGCGCCCATGGCCGATCTGGCGGAGATCGCGGCGCTGATCGAGAGCGCGCTCCCGGGCGCCGAGGTCGAGGTGCTCGACGAGGGCGGCGGCGACCACCTGCGCGCGATCGTCGCCGCGCCCCAGTTCGATCAGATGAAGCGCATCGACCAGCACCGCGCGGTCCGCAACGCCGTCCGCTCGCGGTTCGACGACGGCTCGATCCACGCGCTCTCGATCGAGACGACCGTGCTCGGATCCGGCTGACCGGACTCGCTACCCTGCGTTCATGGCAGCCGATCCCGGTCTCAAGCAGCAGGTCGAGCAGGCGATCGCCGACAACCGCGTGCTCCTGTTCATGAAGGGGACTCCCGAGATGCCGCGCTGCGGCTTCTCGATGCGGGTCGTCGGCGTGCTCGAGCAGCTCGGCGTCGACTACGGGGCGATCGACGTGCTCCCGGCGCTGCAGCCGCTTCGCGAGGTGACCGCCGAGCTCAGCGACTGGCAGACCTTCCCGCAGCTCTACGTCGGCGGCGAGCTCGTCGGCGGCGCCGACATCGTCGAGGAGATGCTCGAGTCGGGCGAGCTCGGCGAGCTGCTCGGCGTCGAGCAGCCGGCCGAGGTGGCGGCGCCCGAGCCGCAGCGCATCCTTCCGGGCGGCTCGCAGACGAGCCCCCCGATGTCGCTCGACTAGCGCCAAACCGGCGGCCGCCGCGAGCGGCGGGTCATGTGGGCTGAGGGGCAGGAAGTCGCCGTTCGTGCATCACGGCTCGGGTCTGGCACTGAGGGGAGTCGAGGCGGTGGGCATTGCGTGACGTTTGTGGCGCTTGCGTGCGTCCTGGCAGCGCGTCGCTCATCGAGAGTGAAGTCTTGGACGCATACCGTCCAAAACATCACTCTCGTCCGTGGGGGCCTGGGCGTGCGGATCCCGTATCGATCGCGTCGCACCGCGCGCGAGTTCAGGTACCCGAGTCCGCGTCGCCACCCACGCCCACCCCTTCACTGCCTGCCCCCGCGAGCTCATCCGGCCCCCCAGGCGCCTCCCCGGCCGCTACCCCTCGACCCGCTCCGCCGCTTCCTCCCAGCGCGCGATCAGCTCGTCGAGCCGTGCCCGGGCCCGGGCGTGGCGCGCGGAGGATCGCGCCGAGCGCTCCGGGCTCGACCAGTTGGCCGGGTCGGCGAGCTCGTCCTCGAGCCGCTTGAACGACGCCTCGGCCTCCTCGACCTCACGTTCGAGCCGCGCGAGATCGGCCTTGCGGTTCTTGCTCGGCCCGGCGGCACGGCCGCGCCTGGCCTTCGGCGCCCTACCGGGCTCCGCGCGGGCGGCCTCCTCGGCCTCGGTGGCGGATCGGTACTCGGCCCAGCCTCCCGCGTGGCTGTGCAGGGCCCGCTCCTCGATCACCAGGGTGCGCGAGCCCACCGCCTCCAGCAGTGCCCGGTCGTGTGAGATCAGCAGCACCGTCCCCGCGAAGGCTGTGAGCGCGTCCTCGAGCGCCTCGCGGCTCTCGAGGTCGAGGTGGTTCGTCGGCTCGTCGAGGACGAGCAGGTTGGCGTCGGAGTTGGTCAGCAGGGCCAGGGCCAGGCGCTGGGCCTCGCCGCCGGAGAGATCGGTGAGCCGTTTGCCGACCTCCTCGCCGGAGAAGAGGAAGCGCCCGAGCAGGCCGCGCGTCTTCGCCTCCGAGAGCCCGGTCGCCCGCTGGGCGTGCGAGAGCACCGTCCTCTCGGGGTCCCCCGCGGTCTCGGGGTGCTGGGAGAGGTAGCCGAGCTTGACGTTGTGGCCACGCCGGATCTTGGCCCCGCCGGGATCGCGCTCGCCGACCACGGTCTCGACCAGGGTGGTCTTGCCCGACCCGTTGGCGCCGACCAGGCAGACGTGCTCGCCGCGTTCGAGCCACAGTTCGGCGTCGCCGATCAGGGTCCGGTCGCCGGCGACGATCGTCGCCTCCGTGAGCTCGAGCACCACCCGCCCCGTGCGCTCGGCGGCGCCGAAGGAGAAGGCGAGCGTGCGGCCGTCGCGCGGATCGGGCTCGGTGGCGCCCCGCCGCAGGCGGTCGATGTGCTTGAGCTTCGACTGCGCCTGGCGGGCCTTGGTCGCCTTGTAGCGGAAGCGCTCGACGAACCGCTCCATGCGCGCGATCTCGGCCTCCCGGCGGGCGGCGTCGCGCCCGGCGGCGAGCTCGCGCGCCGCCTGCTCGGCGCGCCACGCGTGCCACGGGCCCTTGAAGTAGCGGCCGCGACCGGCCTCGAGCTCCAGCACCGAGGTGCCGACGGACTCCAGGAACCAGCGGTCGTGGGCGACCAGGATCACCGCGGCATCGAGGTCGACCAGATAGCGCTCGAGCCACTCGAGCGCCGCGATGTCGAGGTGGTTGGTGGGCTCGTCGAGCAGCAGCAGGTCGGGCCTCGAGGCCAGCGCCCGAGCCAGGGAGGCGCGGGTCAGCTCGCCGCCGGAGAAGGTCGCGAGCGGCCGGTCGAGCTCGTCGCCGGCGAAGCCGAGGCCTCGGAGGGCGACCTCGATCGCGTCCCGCCACCGGTAGCCGCCGGCGTGCTCGAGCCGCGCCTGGGCGTCGGCGTAGGCGCCCAGGGTCGCCGGGTCCGAGGCTCCCTCGGCCATTCGCCGCTCGAGGCCCTCCAGCTCCTCCTCGATCCGCACGATCCAGTCGAGGCCGGCGGTCGCGTACTCGCGCAGGGTCGAGTCCGTGCGCGGCGGGCGCTGGTCGTGCAGGGCGACGCGCACGCCCTTGTCGAACCCGAGCGTGCCGCCGTCGAGGCCGATCTCCCGGGCGACGGCCCGAAGCAGGGTCGTCTTTCCCGAGCCGTTGCGCCCCGAGAGGGTCATCCGCTCGCCCCGGTCGAGCTTGAAGGAGACGTCCGCGAACAGCGTCCGGGCGCCGACGTGCTTGACCAGGCCGGCGGCCGTGATGATCGGCAAGGCTGCCGGGACTTAGACGGAGGCCGCCTGTTCGGCGGCGTCCTCGCGGACCTGGAACGAGGAGCCGCAGCCACAGGCTGCGACCACGTTCGGGTTGTTGACCGTGAAGCCGGCGCCCTGGAGCCCGTCGACGAAATCGACCTCGGAGCCGAAGACGAACTGCATGCTGACCTTGTCGACGACCACCGCGACGCCGTTGTGCTCGAACACGTGGTCGTCCGACTTCGGCGAGTCGAGCGCGAGCGCGTACTGAAAGCCCGAGCACCCGCCGCCCTTGACCGCGACGCGCAGCGCCTGCTCGGTCGCGTTGGCCTGGACCAGGTCGCGGATCTTCTCCGCCGCCGTGTCGGTGACCTTCACCGCTGAATTCGGGGTATCCATCGCTTCACATTCTAAAGGGTGGTCAGGACTTTTTTTGGACTTGTCCCCGATAGCGGAAATCGAGGTACTGGAGGATCCGCTTAGAGTCGCTGACGATCTCCTCGCCGTCGACGAGCACGGGGACCCGCCGCTGGGCGGTCAGCTCCTCGATCTCGGGCCGCCCGGCGCGGCGGTAGGGCACGCGCTCGGTCTGGTGCTCGAGCCCGAGCTTGCGCAACCGGCGCTCGACCGCACCGCATGGGCAGAGGACGTTCGTCCGCGTCGGGCAGCGGTAGAGGACGATCATCCGCTGACGACCCTCGCCGCCCGCCCGATGGCGCGCAGCGCCAGGTGCTCCGGGCCCCGCCGCGGCCGCCGCTCGCCGAGCTCGGCGAGCTGCCAGCGGATCGCGTCCTCGAGGGTCTCCTCGTGCGGGCGCGGCGCAAAGCCGAGCTCGCGCCGCGCCTTGGCGTTGCGGTAGGTCCACCACTGCGAGGCGGAGAGGATCTCCTCCGGCGAGCTCGGCGCCCGCAGCCCGACCCGGGCGACCGCCTCGGCGCCGGCGACCGCGACCCGCGTCGGCAGCTTCAGCGGCGGCGGGTCGACGCCTGAGATCCGCGAGAGGTCCGCGAACAGGCGGTCGAAGGTGAAGTTGCGCCCACCGAGGATGTAGCGCTGTCCGAGCTCGCCACGCTCGTCTGCGAGCAGGTGCCCGGTGGCGACGTCGCGCACGTCGACGATGTTCAGCGCCCCGTCGACGTAGGCCGGGATCTGGCCGAGGCAGAAGCGGCGCACGAGGCCCATCGAGGTCCGGGTCGGGTCATCCGGGCCGAGGACGAAGGTGGGGTTGACGATCACGATGGGCAGCCCGCGGGCGGCGTGGCGGAAGGCCTCGAGCTCCGCCTCGTGCTTGGAGTTGACGTAGGCGATCCCCAGGTGGCCGATCTCGAACGGCGTCGACTCGTCGGCCGTCCCGCGCGGCTTCGCGGCCCCGATCGCGCCGGCGCTGGAGGTGTGGACGACGCGGGTCACCCCGGCCTCGAGCGCGCACTCGAAGATCATCCGCGCGCCGCGGAGGTTGGCGGTGAAGACGGCATCGCGGTCGGCCGCGCGCAGCGACGTCCTGCCGGCGACGTGGAAGACCCGGTCGACCCCGTCCATCGCCCTGCGGACGGCGCGACGATCGGCGATGTCGCCGCTGGCCCGCTCGAACTCGAGCTCGCCCAGATGGCCCAGATCGGCGCCGCGCCTGGAGAGCAGCCGGAGGTCGTCGCCGCGGGCCGCCAGCGCCCGCACGAGGTGCGAGCCGAGGAATCCGCTGGCGCCCGTGACCAGTGTCTTGTCTGCCATTCCGGCTGATCCTAGAGTGAGATCTCCGCGGTTCGGCCACCGCCGAACTGATAGAAGGCCCGAGTGGCCCCGGGCGCCAGAACCGCCGTCGTCACCGACACGACCGCCTATCTGCCCGACGAGCTCGCGGCCGAGCAGGGGATCCACCGGATCAGCCTCTACGTCACGCTCGACGGGGTCCAGCGCCCGGAGAGCGAGATCAGCTCCGCCGAGTACGACGACTTCTACGAGCGCCTGCGCCGCAGCGATGAGGGCGCGACCACGTCCCAGCCGTCGGTCGGCGACTTCGTCGCCCTCTACGAGCCGCTGC
Organism: uncultured Solirubrobacterales bacterium; assembly: GCA_963842795.1. Taxonomy (GTDB): domain Bacteria; phylum Actinomycetota; class Thermoleophilia; order Solirubrobacterales; family 70-9; genus WHSW01. The sequence goes on from CAWJHV010000015.1 coordinate 463,188, forward strand.
TCGCCGACGGCGGCGAGATCGTCTCGATCCACATCTCCGCCGGCATCTCGGGCACCTACGGCTCGGCGCTGCAGGCCCGCGAGCGGCTCACCGAGTCGGGCGCCGGGGGCGAGCGGATCCAGGTCTGGGACAGCCGCACCGGCTGCGGCGGCCAGGGGATGATGGCGATGGTCGCGGCTCGTGCCGCCGCCGAGGGCGCCTCCGGGGCGGAGGCCCTGGAGGCGGTCGAGCGAGCCCGCGAGTCGCTGAAGATGTGGTTCTCGATCGACACCCTCGAGTACCTGCGCAAGGGCGGCCGGATCGGCGCCGCCCAGGCCTGGCTCGGCTCGGCGCTGCGGATCAAGCCGATCCTGACGCTCGAGGAGGAGATCACGCCGGTCGAGCGGGTGCGCACCCGGCGCCGAGCCTTCGAGCGCATGGTCGAGTTCGCGCGCGAGCGTCAGGCGGCGGGCACCGGCGCCTGGGTCGTCCAGCACATCCACGACCCCGACACCGCGCGCCGGCTGGTCGACGAGTGCCGGCAGGTCTTCGGCAGCGACCCGATCTTCGTCTCCGAGGTCGGCCCCGTGATCGGCGCCCACGTCGGTCCCGGCCTGCTCGGCGTCGGCGGAATCCGCACCGAGCTGCTGCGCGACTGAGCGGGGCTAGCGGCGCCGGCCGCGGCGCAGCATCATCAGCCCGCCGACCGCGAAGCCGACAACGGCGGCCCCGATCACGATCTCGCGGCCGTGCTCGCGGACCTGGCGGCGCCAGTCGGTGAGCTCGGTGACGCGGCCGCGCAGTGCCTCGACCGAGTGCGAGAGCTCCTGGCGCTGGCGCTCGATGTCGGCGCGGATCTCCGCCGAGGTGCGTCCTGGGGCGCCGGCGGCGCGCTGGGCGACGGGCTCTCCGGCGCCGCTGTAGATCTCGGGCTCGCCGCTCACGGCCTGGGCTCCTTGGCCGGAGTGGGCGGCGGCCCGGGGGCCGGGGTAGGCGGCTCCTTGGCGGCCGGGGTGGTCCCGGACTCGAGCGTCTGCCTGATCCGCCTGCCCTCCTCGATCGCCATGTCGGGCGTGGGCGGGGCCCCCGCCTGGACCGCCCGGTAGGCCAGCAGGCCGGCGACCGCGGCGACGGCGAAGAAGATCACCGCCTCGATCAGGAAGCCGACCCAGAAATGGTCGCCGAAGAACGCGTCATTGAGCGCCCACGCGATCGAGTGCATCAACAGGATCAGGCCGAGGAAGGCGAAGGTCCCGGCCGCGATGCCGACGACGCCGCCACGGACGAGGCTGGAGACCTTCTCCGAGACCTCGGCCTTGGCGAGCTCGATCTCCTCGCGGACGAGGGTCGAGACCTGCTCGGAGACGTCGAAGACGAGCTCGCCGACCGAACGATCCTCGCCCGGGTCGCGGGGTGGCTGGTAGCTCAACGCAAAGCCTTCCTCGCGGGGCGGGTCACTCCGGCGGGTCCTCGCCGAAGATCCGTTGCCAGATCAGCGCCGAGACGCGCATCGCGACGACGCTCGCGAGCGCCCCCGTGCCGGCGACGAGCCCGGTCCACATCAGTCGCTTGACGATCTCGTTGTCCACTTGGCCTTCCTCTGCGGCGCGCCTACCCGGCGCGACCCGGGGAGTAAACCATCAGCGGCCGGCGGCGGCCGCGTCGGCGCTCTCGAGCCCGCGGCAGATGGTCTCGACGAGCATCTCCCGAGCGCGCTCGAATTCGCTCTCCTCGTCCGGGATGATCTCGAACACCCAGCCTGTCAGCAGCTGCTCGACGGCGCCGTAGAACCACATCGAGGCGAATTCCGGGTCGACGTCGGCGCGGAAGGCTCCCTCCTCCTGACCGTCGCGGACGATCTTCGCGATCAGGGCGTAGGCCTTGCGGATCTCGGGCAGGTGCGTGCGGGTGAACGAGTTCGCCGCCCTGGTGACCTCGATGATGATCACCTTCATCAGCTCGGGGTCGTGGCGGTAGGAGCCGATGATGAACCCGGCGACCGCGTCGAGCTTCTCGCGGGCGGGGATCTCGCGCGCGTCGGCCTCCTCGATCGCCAGGAGCAGCAGCGACCAGCGCTCGACGAAGAGCTCGTTGAGCACCTGGTCCTTGGAGTTGAAGTAGTGGTAGACGAGCCCGTAGGCCACGTTCGCCTCGCGGGCGATGTCGGAGACCCGGCAGTCGTTGAAGCCCTCGCGGGCGAAGACCCGGATCGCGGCGTCGAGGATCTGCCGGCGGCGGTCGGCGGGCGGGGCCTTGGCCATCAGCGCGGCGCCTCGGCGGGCTCGGGCCAGCGGTAGGCCTCCGGCCGGCGGTTGGCGAGCGACGGCAGCGAGGCACGGATCTCGTCCTGGCGGGCGAGGTCGAGCTCGGCGGCGATGAAGCCCTCGCCGTCGGGGGCCTGGCCGAGAACGACACCCCAGGGATCGACGATCGCCGAGCGCCCGTAGGAGCTGTAGTGCGGTGGCGCAGCGCCGAACTGGTTCGGGGCGAGCACGAAGGCCTGGTTCTCGATCGCCCGGGCGCGCAGGAGCACCTGCCAGTGATCGCGTCCGGTGGCCATCGTGAACGCCGACGGGACGGTCAGCAGCCGGGCACCGCGCACCGCGAGGATCCGGTACAGCTCGGGGAAGCGGAGGTCGTAGCAGACGCTGAGCCCGATCTCGACCCCGGCCGCCTCGGCGACGACGAGCTCGTCCCCCGGCTCCTCCAGCGCCGACTCGCGGTAGCTGACGCCGCCGACGTCGACGTCGAACATGTGCACCTTGCGGTAGGTGGCGATCGTCTCGCCCCCCGGTCCCAGCAGGCAGGAGGTGTTGGAGAACCGATCGACGTCGGGGCGACGCTCGGTGATGCTGCCGGCGAGCAGGTGGACGCGATGCTCTCGGGCCCAGTCGCGGGCGGCGCTCAGGGATGGACCGGTCTCGAGCTCCTCGGCTCCCGCGGCGAGCTCGTCGGGCCCGGCGAGCAGGTTCCACTTCTCCGGCAGGGCGATGAGCTCGGCGCCGTCGGCCGCCGCCTCGGCGACCAGGCGCGCCGCGACTCCCAGGTTGCGGGCCTTGTCCGTGTTCGCATTGAGCTGGATTGCGGCGGCGCGCATCGAGAACGCCTTCCTGCCCCTTCCGGTCGGCCGGCGGGGCCGATTGACTGACGAGTCAATCTAGCGACTCCAGGCGGTCAGCCGCTGAGCAGCCAGAGGACGAGGGTCGCGAGGACCAGCACCGCCTCGGTCCCGCCGACGAGAGCGACCGCCCCGCCGAGCGTGTCGGGGTCGAATCCGGTCGCCAGCCCGCAGATCGCGGCGACGATCAGAACCGCCGCGGCGACCGCCGCCCACCACAGGACCGCGCGCTCCCAGCGCGCGTCGGCCTCGAGGATGCCGCCGAGCCGGCCGTAGATCGCGAACGGGGTCGCGAACAGGGCGGCGAAGAGGCCGATCGCGTAGGTGACGATCCACGGGCTCAGCGACTCGAGCGCGAGGTACGGGGGGCCCGCGATCCCGGCGAGCGCGATCGAGACGACGGCGGTCGCCACGCCGCCGAGCAGGAACAGGTACGGCCTGCGGTCGTCGGCGGCCGGACCGTGCTCCATCAGGGCGCGGAGGCGGCGGGCAGGGCGGCGGCCTCGTAGAGGGCCGAGACCTCCGGCTCGGGCGCGCTGCGCCGGATCACCACCAGGGCCGCGTCGTCGTCGCGCGCGTGCGCGCCGAAATCCGAGAGCGCCCCGCGCACGCGCTCGACCGCGAGCTCCGGCGCCTCGCAGCCCGCGAGGCCGGCGCGCAGCCGATCGCTGCCGAAGCGCTCGCCGCTCCCGCCCCGCGCCTCGATCACCCCGTCTGTGTAGAGCACGAGCTGATCGCCGGCCTCGATCGTGACCGCGGACGGGACCCAGGTCGGCTCGTCGACGACCCCCAGCAGCGGCCCGGGCCGGCCCACCGGCTCGGCGCGGTTGCCCCGGAGCAGGATCGGATGCGGATGCCCGGCGAGGTAAACGAGCACCTCGGCGGTCGCGCCGGAGGCGTCGGGGAGCACCACCATCGCCACCGAGCAGAGCGCGACGTCGTCGCGGCCGCGGAGCGCCGAGTCGAGCAGATGCAGGCCGGCGACCGGGTCGGCTACCAGCGTGCCCGCGGTCCTGATCGTGTGCCGGGCCTCCGCGGTGACCGCGGCGGCGGCGGCGCCCTTGCCGGAGACGTCCCCAAGGACGACGGCCCAACCGCCCTCGACCGGGAAGACCTCGTAGAAGTCGCCGCCGACCTCGTTGATCTCGCCGGCCGGCTCGTACATCGTCGCCACCTCCCAGCCCGGCATCCGCGGCAGGCTCGGTGGCAGCAGCTCGCGCTGGAGCGCGTCGGCGACCCGCGCGCGCTCGTCGGCGACCCGCGCGTTCTCGATCGCCAGCGCGGCCCGGCGCCCGACCTCGACCGCGATCGCGAGGTCGTTGTCGTCGAAGACCCGCGAGCCGACCTCGTTCACGAACACGAGCGCGCCGACGACAGTCGCGGCCGCGGTCATCGGGACCGAGATCACCGACGCCCATGTCGAGCTCGCGCAGCAGCTTGAGATGCTCGTCGTCGGCGGCGATCGTCCGCAGCCACTCCTCGCCCGGCTTGATCAGCTGAGGCTCGCCGGTGCGCATCACGTCGCCGATCCGGGAGGGCTCGTCGGAGCGCAGGGGGTAGCGGTCGCGCAGGGTGCGCAGCAACGGCAGCCGCGCCGGATCGCGGTGGGCCATCGCAACCCGCTGGAGGAAGCCGTCGTCGCGGGGGATCTCGATCGAGCACCAGTCGGCGAACTCGGGCACCAGCAGCTGCGGCACGCGCTCGAGCGTGCCGCGGTAGTCGGTGGAGTGGGAGAGCAGCTCCCCCGTGCGGGCGAGCAGCTTGTTGGCGAACTCCGCCCGCTTGACGTCGGTGACGTCCTCGATCGCGGTCACCGAGTAGAGGATCTCCCCCGCGGCGCCCTGGATCGCCGCGGGCCTTGGTCCGCGTCCAGCGCTCCTCGCCGGTCTTGCGGTCGATCGCGCGCAGCGTCAGCGGCTCGGCGGGCTCGCCGCGCAGCGCCCGGCGGCCGGCGAGCGCCTCGGCGGGGACCTCGTTGCCCTGCTCGTCGCGGATCTCGTAGCGATCGCGGATCGAGGCGGTCGGGGCGGCGACCGCGTCCTCGCGAGGTCTCGTAGCCGAGCATCCGCGCCGCGGCCGGGTTGGCGAAGACGAGCTCGCCGTCGGCGCCGTGGATGACGATCGCCTCGTCGAGGATCGACATCACGGTGTCCATCCGGCGCTCGATGCTCTCGAGGTCGGAGAAGAGGCCGGCGTTGTCGAGCGCGAGCCCGATCCGGCTGGCGAGGATCTCGGCGAAGCGCACGTCCTCGGTGTCGTAGCTGCGCCCCGACCACGCGGTGATCAGGGTCAGAGCGCCGAGGTTGCGGTCGCGGGCGCGGACCGGGACGACGATCCACGAGCGGGGGTCGATCCGGCGCAGGAACTCGAGGTCGTCGTCCGAATGGGCCATCCGGCGCAGCTCCTCATCGGCGACGTGCGGGCGCCACTGCGGGATGTGGCGCCAGGAGCGCTCGCCGCGGACCAGCCACTCGGGCAGCGCCGGCGGCCGTCGGCGCAGGCGGTCCTCGACCTCGGCGGCGTCCTCCGGGCCGTCGGCCCTGACCGCGATCCGCGAGACGCGGCCCTCGTGGATCGCGTCGACCATGCAGATGTCGCCGAACGCCGGCACGATCACTCCGGTGACCCGCCGCAGCGTCTCGGCCAGCGGCAGCGAGCCGTCGGCGACCGCCCCGACCGAGTCGAGCAGGCGCAGGCGCTCCGAGCGGCCGGCCCAGTGCTCGCGCAGCCACGCGCCGCCCACGGCGAGCGCGCTGCCGAGCGCGATCACGGCCAGGCGGACGACCTGCTCCGCGCTGCCCGCGTCCGAGTTCCAAAGCGGGCTGGCCGCCGCGGCGCCGAGCGCCAGCACGGCGACCCCGGCCGTCACCAGCGGCCCGGCGAGCATCGCGGCGAAGAACGGCGCGGCGACGAAGGTGCCGACGATCGCCGCCGACTCGTCGGAGAGCGCGACGTCGGCGGCGACGCAGGCGCCCAGCGTCAGCAGGCCGGCGATCGCGCCGGCGGCATCGTCGGCCGAACCCCCTGCGGGCCCGGGACGCCACCTCGGGAGTCTGCGGAGCCACTCAAACATCATCAACCCGGCGCTTTCCAGGCAAGGATCGGCCGGGCGCCACCAATCTACCGACCAGCCCGGGCTCAGATAAGCATTAAGATCGACCTCGCTTGACCGCACCATTCAAAGTCAGCGCCGAGTCCAGCAGCGCCATCCATACGGTCAGCGTGGCGGGGGAGCTCGATCAGAGCACGGCCCCCGAGCTGCGCGCGGCGCTTTCCTCCGCCGTCGGCGAGGCCCACAACGGGGTCCTCGTCGACCTCAGCGACTGCAACTTCATCGACTCGACCGGCCTCAGCCTGCTGGTCGAGACGAAGCGGCGGCTGACCGAGGACGACCGGCGCTTCGGCGTCTGCTGCCCCGACGCCGACGTGCGCCGGCTGCTCGAGCTCACGGGCATCGACAAGGCCGTGGGCCTGTTCGACACCCGCGACGAGGCCGTGGCGGCGCTCTCCAACGGCCCGCCCGCCTGACGAGCGTCGCCGCGCCGCCGCCCCGCCGCCCCGGCTCAGGAACCGACCGTCGCCTCGCGCTGCTCGGCGTGCACGCCCTCGGCGATCTCCTCGATCGTCTTCGCGCAGAACGCCTCGAGGTCGTCGGGCTTGCGGCTGGTGACCAGGCCGGAGTCGACGTGGACCTCCTCGTCGACCCACTCGCCGCCGGCGTTGCGGATGTCGGTCTGCAGGCTCGGCCACGAGGTCAGCGTCCGGCCCTCGACCACGCCCGCCTCGACCAGCGTCCAGGGGGCGTGGCAGATCGCCGCCACCGGCTTGCCGGCCTCGAAGAACGCCCGCGTGAACTCGACCGCCTCCGGCACCGTGCGCAGGATGTCGGGGTTGGCGACGCCGCCCGGCAGCACCAGCGCGTCGTAGTCGTCGGCGTTCGCGTCGGCGACGGTGCGGTCGACGTCGAACGTGTCGGCCTTGTCGAGGTGGTTGAACGCCTGCGCCTCGCCGGGCTCGGGGGCGATCAGCTCCGGCTCGCCGCCGGCCTGCTCGACCGCCTCCCAAGGAGTCGTGAGCTCGACCTGCTCGATGCCCTCGTTGGCGACCAGGAAGGCGACCTTCTTGCCTTCGATGCGCTCGCTCATCTGGCTCTCCTTTCGGCTCGTTTGTCTTCACCGGTCGGCTACCCGCTTCCTCGGCCGCCAACCGTGCTCGCGACTGCCCTCCGTCTCCCCGGCCGCACGGCTGGTCGACGCCGGCACCGGGCCCTGCCGGTCCTCGCCGCGGACCGCGGCGAGCAGCTTCCACAGCGCCCGCCGGCTGATCCGCGAGATCTGCATCTGCGAGACGCCGAGCCGCGCGCCGATCTCCTGCTGGGTGAGCTCGTCGACGAAGCGCATGCCGCAGCACCTGCCACTCGCGCTCGTCGAGGCCGGCAGCGTCCGAGGCCAGCTCGGCCTCGACCCGGTCGTAGCCGGGCTCGGCGTCGCCGATCGTCTCGACCGCGGTCGCGGCGTCCTCCTCGTCGCTCCGGCGCGGGGCGTCGAGCGAGAGCGTGCGCCGCGCGTGACCGGCCTCGAGCGCCTCGAGCACGTCCTCGACCGAGAGGCCGAGCCGGTCGCGATCTCGGTCGGGGTCGGAAAGCGGCCGAGCTCCTCGGTCAGGCCGCTGGTCGCGTCGTCGACCTTCATCGTCAGCTCCTGCAGCCCGCGCGGCAGGCGCACGTTCCAGACGTGGTCGCGGAAGTGGCGGCGGAGCTCGCCGAGGATCGTCGGCACGGCGTAGGCGGCGAAGCCCGCCCGGGCTCGGGTCGAAGCCGTCGATCGCCTTGACCAGGCCGAGCCCGGCGACCTGGACCAGGTCGTCGAGCGACTCCGTCTGACGGCGGTAGCGCATCGCCAGCGAGCGCGCCAGCGGCATGAACCGGCGCACGAGCTCCTCGCGAAGCTCGGGCGAGCGCTCGGTCGCATAGCGGCGCAGCAGCGCGTCCTCGGACTGCGTGCCCGGCG
>CAWJHV010000016.1:0-112745 GCA_963842795.1 uncultured Solirubrobacterales bacterium
GCGCCGACGCGAGCTGAGCTGTCAAGCGGCGATGAGGTGGGCGATCGCGGTTGCGGCGGCGCTGGTGCTGCTCGCCTCAGCGACGGCGACCGCGCGCGCCCAGTTCACGGCCGGGTCCGCGGGGGTCGGGGACCCGTTCTTTCCCGATCAGGGCAATGGCGGCTACGACGTCGCCGCCTACGACCTCGACCTCGCCTACAAGCCGGGCTCGAAGCTACTCCGCGCGACTGCGCTGATCACGGCCGACGCGACCCAGGACCTGAGCCGGTTCGACCTCGACTATCGCGGCCCGTACATCGAATCGGTTTCCGTGGGCGGCGTGCCGGCGGGCTTCACCCGGCGTGGCCAGGAGCTCGTGATCACCCCGCCGGCGGGGATTGAGTCGGGAACCAGATTCAAGGTCGAGGTTCGCTATCGCGGCGACGCCCGCAACATCAAGGACCCCGACGGGGCGCTCGACGGCTGGATCCACACGGACGACGGGGTCGCCGCCCTCGGCGAGCCGCAGGGCGCGCCGACCTGGTTTCCCTGTAACGACACGCCGATCGACAAGGCGCGGTTCCGGATCTCGATTCGCGTCCCGAAGCGCCTGAAGGCGATCTCGAACGGCAGGCTCGCAAGCCACGGCCGCGACGGGACCTGGAACTGGGTCAGCGACGAGCCGATGGCCACCTATCTGGCGACGGTCACGATCGGCCGCTTCCGGGTCGACCGCGGCCGGGTTGCGGGCGTGCCGTCCTACGTCGCCGTGGACCCGAGGGAGGCCCGCAAGTCGAAGCGCCCGCTGCGGGCGACGCCGAAGATCCTGCGCCTCTTCGACCGGATCTTCGGCCCGTATCCGTTCTCGCAGGTCGGGGCAATTGTCGAGCACGCGCCCGAGATCGACTACGCGCTCGAGACCCAGACCCGGCCGGTCTACAACATCGCTCCGAACGCGCGGCTGATCGCGCACGAGCTGGCTCACCAATGGTTCGGCGACAGCGTCAGCATCGCCACCTGGCCCGACATCTGGCTCAACGAGGGCTTTGCGACCTGGGCTCAGTGGCGGTATGCGCAGTCGGTCGGCGATGCCTCCCCGGCCGAGCGCCTGCGCCGGCTGCAGCGCGAACCCGCCGGCGAGACGTCGCTGTGGGCCCCGCCGCCGGGGGCGCTGAGGAAGCCCGCGCAGCTCTTCGCCGACTCGGTGTATGTCCGTGGCGCGATGGCGCTCGAGGCGCTGCGCCAACGGATCGGCAACGACGCCTTCTACTCGACCCTGCGCACGTGGACGCGAACCCATCGTGATTCCAACGCGACGATCGCGGAGTTCATCGAGCTCGCCGAGACGCAATCGGGCAAGGCCCTCGGTGCCCTGTTCCACCGCTATCTCTACAAGCGCGGCAAGCCCTGAGGCGCAGCGCGGCGGTTCGGCTGCGCGAATCGGAACGTTGTCCGACCCATAGGTCGGACAACCCTCCGATCGTCGGTCGGACGCCGCTATTCGGCCGGCGGCGGCTCGCCGTACACCGGGCGGCCTACGGCCCGATAGGTCTGGAGCATGAGCCCGCTGCCGGTGGCCTCGGTGCCGACGAGCTCGAGCCCTGTCGGGGTGACGTCGTCGAACGGCCGCTTACCCCCGCCGATGACGACCGGCGCGATCACCACGTGGAACTCGTCGACGAGGTCGGCGCTGACCAGGGTCCGGATCAGGTTGAGGCTGCCGTGCACCTGCAGCTCGCGCCCGGGCTGGGACTTGAGGTCGGCGACCGCCTCGGCGACGTCGCCCTGGAGCACGGTGGTGCCGGCCCATTCGGGGCTCTCGAGCGTCCGCGACGCGACGTACTTGGGGAGCCCGTTGAGCCTGCTCGCGACGGGGTCGCTCTCGTCGGTGACCTTGGGCCAGTACGACGCGAAGATCTCGTACGTCCTGCGGCCCAGCAGGAACGCGTCGGCCTCGCCGAACCAGCCTCCGATCGCGCGCCCGAAGTCCTCGTCCGCGTGGGGGATGAACCAGCCGCCGTTCTCGAACCCGCCGTCGCGGTCCTCGTCCGCGCCTCCCGGTCCCTGGCCGACGCCGTCGAGGGTGGTGAAGGTTGTGACCGTGAGCTTCATCCGTCGTCCTCCTGTCCCGTGGTTGCCTGTCTCCTATGGATGGACCGCCGACAGGCCCGGAACTCATCGCGGCTCAGGTCGCGAGGTCCTCGCGGAGCCGGTGGACGAAGGTGTCCTCGTCGCGGGGCGGGCTCTCGAGCTCGGCCCGCAGCCGCTCGATCACCTCGTCGTTCCAGGCGTGCGTGCGCAGGAGCAGATACCGAAGGCTGACGACGCGGGCGTAGGCCTCGGTCTCGGTCCCGCGCCCGCAGAGCCCGGCCTCGCGCATCATCGCGGTCACCGGCTCGTACTCCTCCGTGAACCAGGCGCGGGCGACCTGCTCGCGGCTCATGAACTCGCCCCGCGCCTGCATCGCCCGGAGTCCCCAGGCCTCGACGCCCTCGGCCAGGCCGGCGTAGTCGAAGCCGTTGCTCAAGCGGATCCGCTCGCGCGCCGCCGCCGGCAGCGGCACCCGCTCGAAGAACAGGCGCTGATGGGACTTGAGCGGCAGATCGCGGGGCGAGATCCCCTGGTCGGCGTCGACCTCGGTGATGATCTCGGTGACCATCGCGTCGATCTTGTCGAGCCTGAGCTGGCGCGCCACCGAGACCCGGTGATGGCCGTCGATGACGAAGTGCAGCGAGCCGACGCGGTAGACCTCGATCGGCGGCATGTCGGCGCCGCGGCGCATCGCCGTCGCGATCCCCTGCCAGCGCCGGCGCACCCGGTGCGAGGTGGGGCGGAAGCTGCGGTCGAAGTCGCGGCGCGAGCGGTCGACCGTGCCGACGATCGAGTCGAGCTCGATCGTCTGCATGCCGAGGCGCTTCTCACCCCGGCGGCCGAGTGCCTCGACCACCTCGTCGAAGGGGAGGATGAGGTCGACGTCGTCGGGCTCGCGCCGAAGCCGGGACGCGAGGCTGGCCAGCTGGTGTCGCCGGCGCGCGCGGCTGAAGTCGGTCTGTGCGTCCTGGTCGGCGAAGCCCGTGTCCACGATCCCAGGGTACGCCGGTGAACCGGCAGGGTGGGCCGACACGTAGGTTGGGGTGATGGCCCGGATCGGCGCATGCCTGGCGACCCTGCTCGCAGCCGCGGCGATCGCCGCCTGCGGTGGCGGAGAGAGCCCTCCGGCCGCCGGCCCGGATCTTGGATCGGAGGCGAGCGACGGCGCGGTGTTGAGCGGCACATTGCCGCTGCTCAACGGCGAGCCGCAGCGGCTCGGCACCTACCGCGGCAGCGTGGTGCTGGTCGTCAACACGGCAAGCGAGTGCGGTTTCTCGCCGCAGTTCGGCGGCCTCGAGGACCTCTACCGCCGGCACCGCGACGAGGGCTTCGTGATCCTCGGCTTCCCCGCCGACGACGTCGCCGGCCAGGAGCCGCGCTCCGACGACGAGATCGCCCACTTCTGCAAGTCGAACTTCGGCGTCTCGTTTCCGATGTTCGCGAAGTCCAACGTCGTCTCGGAGCCGCTCAACCCGGTGTTCGCGCGACTCGGTGAGGTCGCCGGGGCGCCGACCTGGAACTTCAACAAGTACCTGCTCGACCGCAGGGGCGAGGTGGTCGAGCACTACGAGGTCGCGACCGAGCCCCAGGATCCGCAGCTCAACGCGACCATCGAGAGGCTCCTGGAGAGCTGATCGTTACGCTGGGTGCATGTGTCGAAACATCCGCACCCTGCATAACTTCGAGCCTCCGGCGAACGCCGAGGAGATCCAGGACGCCGCGCTTCAGTACGTGCGCAAGATCAGCGGCTCGACTAAGCCCTCGCAGGCGAACGCCGAGGTCTTCGAGCGCGCGGTCGAGGAGGTGACCCTGGCGACCACGAGGCTGCTCGACGGCCTGGTCACCTCGGCGCCGCCGAAGGACCGCGAGGTCGAGGCGGCCAAGCGCCGCGCCCGGGCCGCCGAGCGCTACGCCACGGCCTGAAACCGCTTTCCTGAGCGGTCCGCGGACGGGCCGTGTTGACCGGGCGCGTCCCGGGTATGCGAACGCGGATGCTTTTCAGGTCGAGGCAGCGTCTGCGCCGCCCCACGGCCTACTTCGACAGCCGCACGCAGCAGTGGCACGAGGTCGGGCTGGGCGAGCAGATCGACACCGGCAGGGCCGCCCGCGCGCGCGGCTCGCTGGTCGTGATCCTGATCCTGCTCGGCGGGGTAATCGTCGCGTTCTCGCAGCGCCACACGCTGTTCCCGGGCCAGGGCACCCCGGTGCGGATCGCCACCGTGATCGCGCTGGTGATCCTCGGGATGGCGCTCGCTCGGGCGCTCGGGCGCAGCCTGGCGCCGTCGCTGTTCCGCCGGATCGACCCCGGAACAGCGGGAACCGTCGGCTTTCTGATCCGCCTGCTCACGGTCGCGGCCGTGGTCGTCGTCGCGCTGCGAATCGCGGGCCTCGACACGGGCACGCTCGCCGTCGGCGGTGCGTTCACCGCCGTCGTCCTCGGTCTCGCCGCCCAGCAGACGCTGGCGAACATGTTCGCCGGGCTGGTGATGCTGACCACGCGGCCGTTTCGCGTCGGAGAGCTTGTCCGCTTCCGCGGCGGGGCGATGGCCGGCGAGATCGACGGCATCGTGAGCTCCCTCGGGCTGTTCTACACCCAGCTCGTCAAGGGCGCCGATCGCGTGATGATCCCCAACAGCGTCCTGCTCCAGCTCGCGGTGATCCCGATGCGCGAGCCCGACCCGGTCGAGCTCCGGGTCCGGCTCTCGGCCGACGTGACGCCGAGTGAGCTCCAGGACCTGCTCGTTCGTGAGCTCAGCGTCGACACCCGCTACCCGCCTCACATCGAGCTCGAGGAGATGGACGACGACCAGGTCGCGATGAGCATCAGGGCGACGCCGCGCGACCAGGCCCAGGGCGGCCGGCTGGCAGCGGAGATCGTCGCCGCGATCCGGGCCGACCGCAAGCAGGTCGCCCTGGCTCGCTAGCCCACCGGGTGAGCGTGGGACCGGTGTGCCGTGCGTGGCGTTTGCGGCGGTTCGCGCACGCGTCGGGCAACACCCCGTTCGCCGAGTGACATCTGAACCACGCATAGGGTGGTCAAGATGACGCTCGGCGGCTGAGGCGGCGAGGACGCCCGGCTCCCGTGAGGTTCGCGTCGTCCCCTGCGCGAGATCGGGCACGTTCGATCGCCGGTGGGCGATCGTCAGCGCCCGATCGTCCTGATCGCCGGATCCGCCGGCTCGATCTTCTCGTAGTAGGTCGAGGTGTCGGCGCTCTGCCACACGTGCAGCGCCTCCCGGGTCGAGTCGAAGCCGGTTTGGACGACCAGCCGGCCGCGGCCATGGACGCGCAGCTCGAGCTCCTGCACGCCCCAGTCGACGCATTTGACTTTGTCGTCGGGCAGCATCTTGCCGGCCAGGTACTTGACCACCTCGACGCCGTACTTGAGACCCGGGACGGGGATGTCGTTGAGCTTCCCGAGCGTCTGCCAGAACCAGCCCTCTTTGCACTGCGCCACCTGCACCTCCAGGGAGCCCAGCGAGGACGCTCGGATGCCTATGCCCCAACCCTCCGCGAGCCTGTGCCCGCGCTTTCGCGGCTTGCCGTCGGGGTCGAGCCCGACCGACGAGAGGTCGACGTCGACGGGGCTGATGATTCCCCAGCGGCCGCTGCGCTTGCGGCAGGTCGCCGCGCGGATCCGGATCTTGCCGATCGCGAACTTCTCCAGCTCGTGCCGGAGCTCATGGGGCGGGGTCCCGATCGGCCCGGGCGGCGCCCAGTGGATCAGCAACCGGCGGGCGGAGAAGCTGACCTTGCGGCGCTGGTTCTGACGCACAACGCAGCTCTCGCCGTCCTTGACGAGCAGCTCGTCGACGACCTGGTTGAAGAGGAGGCAGTACTCGGAGTGCTCGTTGTTGGGATCGGTCGTGCACAGCTCGAGCTGCGGGGCTCCGTTGTCGGCCGAATCATGGTCACGGACATAGTCGACCTTGAACGTCGCCGGGCCGGTGCCGATCGGCTCGCAGTTCAGCGCGTCGACCCAGACGTGAGTACCGGTGTAGGAGCGATCGTCGAGGCCGGGCCCGATCTGCCACGGCACGGTGCCGACCCGGCCCGGACAGCCGGCCAGGTTCGTCTCCTTGACCACCGTCCCCACCCACGCGTTCGGTCCGCTCGGGGTGACCTCGATCGCACCCCCGTGTCCCTCCCAGCGGCCCTCGATCGGCGCCTCGGCACCGCCGCCGCCCTGATCCGGATCGGCCCCGGCCGCGGCGGGCAGCGCCAGGCTCACGCAGAGAACGGCCAGGACCACCTGCCTGCTCACCGCGCCACCTCCTAGCTCGACTGCGAGGTGGGGCGGATCAGGATCTCGTTGACGTCCACGTGCTGTGGCTGGGAGAGCGCGAAGACGACCGCGTTGGCGACGTCCTCGTCGTGAAGCGCGCGGGCGGGTCCCGGGCGGTTGTCGAAGAACGGCGTGTCGACCATCCCGGGCTCGATCAGCGTCACCCTGACCGTGTCGTTCTCGCGCATCGTCCGCAGCTCCGAGCGCAGGGCCTCGCCGATCGCGGTCACCGCGTGCTTGGTGGCCGAGTACAGCGAGCCCGGGAGCGAGCGCCGTCCGGCGACCGAGCTGGTGATCACGAAATGGGCGCGCTCGCGCTCGAGCAGGTGCGGGAGGGTGGCGCGGATCGTGTAGGCGACGCCGAGCACATTGGTGAGAACCATCGAGCGCCACTGCTCGGGCGATTCCTCGAGAAAGCCGCGGGTGGCGCCGAAGCCGGCGTTGGCGAACACGGCGTCGAAGGCGCCGAAGGCCTCTGTCGCGGCCGCGGCGAGGCGCTCGTTGTCGGCCCACTCGGTGACGTCGCAGCGCACGGCGACCGCGCGCGCCGAACCGCCGAGCTCCTCGGCGAGCCGCTCGAGCTTGTCCTCGCTGCGGGCGCCGAGCACCAGCCGGTATCCGGCGTCCGCGGCGGCCCGAGCGGTCGCGGCGCCGATGCCGCTCGATGCGCCGGTGATCACGAGCACTGGGTCGTCGGCCATCGGCTGGGCCAGGTACCCAGGAACCAATCGCCATAATCCAAGGCGGCAGATGGACCCGGATCGAAAGCGCAGGATTCGACTCGTCGTCGCACTCAGCGCTGCGGTGCTGCTCGCGGCGGCGCTCGTCTACACCTCCTTCAGCGCCTCGAGCGAGACGCGTGAGCCTTCCGACCTCGCGGGGGTCAGCGGCGGCAACTACGAGCTCACCGGCGACGTTTCGCCGGGCTCGATCTCCCACCAGGGCGAGCAGCTGCATTTCAAGGTCGCCGACCGCGACGACCCGGCGGCGACGATCCCGGTCGTGTACAGCGGCACGATCCCGGACCCGTTCCGCGACGGGCGCGAGGTGATCGTCAGCGGGACCGTCCGCGACGGCACCTTCGTCGCCGAGAAGGACAGCCTGATCACCAAGTGCCCGTCGAAGTTCGCCGATGAGGCGGCCGCGGACCCCGAGCACGTCGTGATCCAGTAGTGGAGAGGCCCGACTAGATGGTCGAGCTCGGCGCAGCCTGTCTGATCGCGGCACCGTTTGCGTGCCTGTACGCGGCCGGCGCGGCGATCGCCGGCGCCCGGCGCGACGACCGGCGGCTGGTCGACTCCTCGCGGCGGGCGGTCTACGGGCTCTGCCTGCTGCTGACGATCTCCGTCGTCGTGCTCGAGGCGGCGTTCCTGCGCTCGGATTTCTCGGTCGCCCTGGTCGCCGACCACTCCTCGACCTCGACCCCGCTCGGCTACAAGCTGACCGCGATGTGGTCGAGCCAGGGCGGGTCGCTGCTGCTCTGGGCCTGGGTGCTCTCGATCGCCGCCAGCGGCGTCCTCTTCCTCACCCGCGGCCGCCATCGCGAGGTGGTCCCCTGGGCGACCGCCGTGCTCGCCGGGCTCGGGCTCTTCTTCACCTGCCTGATGCTCTTCGGCGCCAACCCCTTCGACCGCCTCGACCCGGCCCCGGTAGAGGGCGTCGGCCTCAACCCGCTGCTCCGCCACCCCGCGATGGCCATCCACCCGCCGATGCTCTACTCGGGCTACGTGCTCTGGTCGATCCCGTTCGCGTTCGCGATCGGCGCCCTGATCACCCGCCGCCTGGACGCGAGTTGGATCCGGACCACGCGGCGCTTCGCCCTGGTCGCCTGGGTCTTCCTCGGCGTCGGCATCCTGCTCGGCACCCGGTGGTCGTACTCCGAGCTCGGCTGGGGCGGCTACTGGGGCTGGGACGCGGTCGAGAACGCGTCGCTGATGCCGTGGCTGGTCGGGACCGCGTTCCTGCACTCGGCGATGGTCCAGGAGAAGCGCGGGATGCTGCGGGTCTGGAACGTGTCCCTGATCGTCGCCACGTTCACCCTCGCGCTGCTGGGGACGTTCCTCGTCCGCTCGGGGATCCTCGAGTCGATCCACGCGTTCGGCGCCTCGACCGTGGGCACACCGCTGCTGGGGCTGATCGCCGTGGTCATCATCGGCTCGGCGGCGCTGATCGTCTCGCGGCACGACGACCTGCGCTCGGAGCGGCGGATCGAGTCGCTCGCCTCGCGCGAGGCGGTCTTCCTCGTCAACAACCTGCTCCTGGTCGGGCTCTGCGTGGTGATCTTCTGGGGCACCTTCTTCCCCCTGATCTCCGAGGCGCTCACGGGGGAGCAGTCATCGCTCGGGTCGCCGTGGTTCGACCGCTATACGGCCCCGCTGGCGATCGTGCTCGTGCTCTTCACGGGGATCGGGCCGCTGCTCGCCTGGCGCCGGGTGAGCGCCGGGGGTCTCTGGCGGCTGGTCCGGGCGCCGCTCGCGGTCGCGGTCGTGGCGACCGCCGCGGTCTCCGCCTTCACCGACGCCTTCGAGCACCCGCTCGCGCTGGCGCTGTTCGCGTTCGCGTTCTTCGCCCTCGCGGCGTTGGTGGCGGAGTTCTGGCGCGGCGCGGTTGCCCAGCGGGCGCTCGGCGGCGGCAGCCTGCCCGCCGCGCTGGCGCGATTGGTGGCGCGCAACCGGCGCCGTTACGGCGGCTACATCGTCCACGCCGGCTTCGCCCTGCTGCTGATCGCCGTCGCCGCGTCGTCGAGCTTTCAGACCAGCGAGGACGTGCGGATGAAGCCCGGCGAGAGCGCCGAGGTCGGCGACTACACCGTCACCTACGAGCGGCCGACCGAGGAGATCGACCCCGAGGAGCAGAAGCTCGTCTTCGGCGCGGTGCTCAGCGTGAGCCGTGGCGGACGAGCGGATCGCCACCCTGCACCCGGCGCGCGGCTACTACTCGAGCACCAGCGGCGATGCGACGATCGCGGGCTTCTTCGACGGCGAGGCGACGAGCGAGGTCGGGCGCCGGACGAGCGTCGGCGGCGACATCTGGACCGCGATGCGACCCGACCTGGCACCGCTGGACCCCGTGATCGCGGCGGTCGACCGACGCCTCGCCGCGGCCTTGCCCGACGTCGGTCCCCAGGGCCCGACCCCCGCGCAGCTCGAGGCTATGCAGAGCTACCCCGACCGCCAGGGCCAGGTGATCCGCAACCTCGCGGCGCTCTACGTGGCCAAGCCGCTGCCGATCGACTTCCGCCTCAACCTCAACCCGTTCGTGATCTGGATCTGGATCGGCGGCGCGATTTCCGTCGCCGGTGGGCTGATCGCGATCTGGCCGGCCCCCGAGGCGCGCCGCCGCCGGGTCTCCGACGTCTACGCGGCCCGCCTCGCGCGCGAGCTCGGCCGGGCGTAGCCGCGCCGACACCTCGAGCGCCCCGGCGTTGCGCGGCCCGCGCCCGGCCGACCCTAGCCTGTGCCTGCGTGGAATTCCTGATCGGCGCGATCCTGCTCGTGGCGCTCGCCTGGTTCGTGAGCTCGCCGCTTCGCCGCCCCCGGCCTGAGGGCGGCGACGCCGAGCCGTCCGAGGATCCGCTGCTCGCCGACCTCGAGGCGCGCAAGGAGGCGCTCTACCGGCAGATCCGCGACGCGGAGCTCGACCGCGAGCAGGGAAAGCTCTCGGCCGCCGACTGGAAGCGCGCCGATGCGGAGCTGCGGCGGGAGGCGATTGCGGTGCTGAAACGCATCGATGCCGCGCGCGAGCGGCCTGTCTAAACTGCGCGCGATGGAAGGCGTGCTTCAAGTGGTCCAGGTGCTGATCTCGATCGTCCTGATCTTCCTCGTGCTCCTGCATTCGGGCAAGGACGCGGGGCTCTCGGGCGCCTTCGGCATCGGCGCGGCCGGCGGCTCCGGCGTCGGCGGCTCGCTGGTCGAGCGCAACCTCGACCGGTGGACGATCTTCTTCGCGATCCTGTTCGTCATCAACACCCTCGTCCTGCTGAAGATCTGACCCCAGGACGCCTCCTCGCCGTTGCCGCCGTGGCGCTCGCGGCATCGGGGATCGCCGGCTGCGGCGGCGACGAGGACCAGAACGCGGCGATCAGCGCCGCGATCTCGCCGGGTGGGTCGGCCACCCTGAGCTGGGCGCTCGAGCGCCGCCCGGCCACCCTGGATCCGCTCTACGCACGCAATCGAGCCGACCGGCTCGCCGCCCGCCAGCTCCACGAGCCGCTGGTGGAGAGCCTCGACGGCCCCTTCGACCCGCAGCGCGATGCGCCGGGCCTGGCGCTCTCGATGCGGCCGTCCGCCGAGCGCACGGTCTGGCGCCTGAGGCTGCGGCCCGGCGTTCGCTTTCAGGACGGCGCGCGGTTCAACGCCTCGGCGGTGCTCGCCAACGTCCAGCGCTGGCTCGCGGTGCCCGCCGGCCGCCGGGCGCTGGGAGATCTGCTGGCCGATGGGCCGCGACCCGACCTGGTCCGCTTCATCCTGCCGAAGCCCGACCGGGACTTCCCCTCGCGACTCGCCTCGCCCCGGCTCGGGATCGTCTCCCCGCGGGCGATTGCCGATGCGGCCGGCGCGCCGCTGGACCCGGGCCGCTTCCCCGACAGCGGCACTGGCCCGTTCGAGCTGCGCGAGCGCAGCGCCGACCGGCTGCTGCTCGCCCGCAACACCGGCTGGTGGGGAGCCGACCGCGGGCTCGGGCCCGCGGTCGACCAGCTCGAGCTGCTCGCCGTGCCCGGCGCGGGCGACCGCCTGCACCGCCTCGGCGACGGGCTCGTGCGCGTCGCCGAGCTCGATACCGGGCAGCTGCCCGCGATTCACGCGGACCCGCTGCTGACCACGATCCCGCAGCCGGGCGAGAGCAAGCTCGCGGCCGAGCGCTCGGTCCGCGGGATCCCGCCACGCGACCCGGCGCCGTCGCTGAACGCGGTCTGGCTCACGGACATCGACGTCGGCTGACCGTCCGTCCACGCGTGCTCGAGGGCGGCGCGATCTACGCCTTCGGCCGGCGCCGCACGGACACGGTCGTCGTCGAGCGCGACCCGCGCGAGCCGCGTTACTGAGCCGCGGGCAGGTCGAGCTCGGCGAACACGGCCCGGTGATCGCTGCGGGCGAGCGGCTCGACCGCGTATTCGCGAATCCCGATCCGCTCGTCGGCGAGCACGTGGTCGATCGTGATCAAGGGCGGAAAGCGCCGGTTGTCGGGCCAGGTCGGCGCGAGCCCGTCGCCCAGGGTCTCGCCGGCGTCGTCGTAGCCGCGCCCGACGAGCTCCCGGAACTCGTCCTGGTCGAGGGTGGCGTTGAAGTCGCCGAGCAGGATCCGCGGTGGGCCGGCGCCGCTCGCCGGCAGCTCGCGCAGGTCCGCCTCCCAGCTCGAGGTCGAGGTGGTCGGCGGCACGGTGTGCACGCTGCTCGCCGTCACCGGCGTCGCGCCGGGGATCGCGAGCCGCGCGGAGATCAACGGGAAGGCGCTGCCGGATCGAAGGACCGACTCCCGTCCGAGGTCGAACCGGCTGTACAGGCCCGACCCCTGGGAGGAGCTGTCCGCGGCCAGCACGCGGTGGGGCAGAAGGCGCCCCAGCCCGGCCTCGTCCAGCCGGCGTGCGAGCGCGGGCGTCAGCTCCTCGACGCTGAGCAGGTCGACGTCCAGCTCGCCGACCAGCTGCACCAGCGCCTCGGTCTCGGCCCCGCCGAGCGCCATGTTCGCCCCCAGCACGCGCAGGGTCGCGCCGGCGTCGCCCTCCGCCTCGGTCGGGCCGCCGAACGCCCGCGGCAGGACGGCGGCGGCGAGCGCGACCGCGACCGCCGCCGCGACCACCGCCGCGAGCCAGGCGCGAAGCGCGATCGCGACCGCGAGCGGGACGACGGCGGTCAGCGCCACATAGGGCGTGAACGCCATCATCGCCGCCAGCGGAAAGCCCGACTCGAGGCCGAGCAGCCGGATCGCCGCCCACGCGGCCCAGGCGCCGGCAAGGGACCACGCGACGATCGAGCCGAGTCGATCGCCGCGAGCAGCTCTCAGTCCGGGCAGGGTGCGCCTACGCCGTCTTGACCACGCCGACCAGATGGCCCTCAGGGTCGGTGAATTGGCCGAGCTCGATGGTGCCCATGACCGTCTCGGGGCCCATCACGCGAGTGCCACCGAGGCTCTCGGCCTTTGCGAGCGCCGCCTCGACGTCCGGGACCTCGATGTAGAAGGTGACGTGGCCGTCGTACCCCTCCGGCCCGGTGGCGACCCCGCCGCCGATGCCCGCCCCGTCAGCGTTGGTGTTGCCCTCGCGGTTGATGACTCCGTAGCTCATCGGATTGTCGGCGTCGATCTCCCAGCCGAAGAGCTCCGAGTAGTAGCTCTGCAGCTTGGCGCCGTCCTTCCCGATGATCTCGAAGTGAACTACCGGCTGTCCCATGCGTGTCTCCTCTCCGGCGCCGTTCCCGGCGCGGTTGATCCACACAACTTATGCTCAAGACCGCCCGCGGGACCGGACCCATCGTCCGGCACGCACGCCGCCGAGTGGATAGGCTCGCGGTAGAGAGACCGGTCGGTCACAATCTTGATTCGCAAGCGGGTCACGCGGCCGTTCGCGCGATAGCGCGGACCGACCCCGGGGCGAGAGGCGGCTCGCCCCGGGGTCCGTATCTTCCGCGACCCCAGGTCCGTAGGTTCCCGCAGTTGCGCGCCGACGGGCGTGAATCGGCCGCGGGATCGGCTACTGTGAACCGGTGATCGAGGCGACTCAGACCGCTGCTGGTGCCGCTGCCTCGCCCCCCTCCGACGCCGGCGAGCGCATCCTCGACTCGGCCTACGACCTCTTCTGCACCCGGGGCGTGCACATCGTCGGCATCGACGAGATCATCGCCAAATCGGGCGTCGCTCGACAGACCCTCTACCGGCGCTTTCGATCCAAGCAGACCCTCGTCTTGGCGGTGCTCGAGCGCCGTGAGCAGCTCTGGGTCCGCGGCTGGCTGCAGGCGGAGGTCGAGCGCAGGGCGAGCGCGCCGGAGGACCGCCTGCTGGCGATCTT
Organism: uncultured Solirubrobacterales bacterium; assembly: GCA_963842795.1. Lineage (GTDB taxonomy): Bacteria > Actinomycetota > Thermoleophilia > Solirubrobacterales > 70-9 > WHSW01. The sequence continues at coordinate 13,359 of CAWJHV010000016.1, forward strand.
CGAGGTCTTCGACGAGTGGTTTCACCGCCCCGACTTCGAGGGCTGCGCGTTCATCAACGTGATGCTCGAGCACCCCGACCGCGACGACCCGGTTCGCCAGGCCTGCGCGGCGCACCTGGCCGCGATCCGGGAGTTCCTCGCCGCGCTCGCAGAGGCGGCCGCGATCCCCGATCCCGACGGGTTCGCCCGCCAGTGGCACATCCTGATGAAGGGCTCGATCGTCTCCGCCGGCGAGGGCGACACCGACGCGGCGCAGCGCGGGCGCGAGCTCGGAGCGATGCTGCTCGAGCGCCACGGCGCCGGCGCACCGGCCGGCGCCGCAGTCGCCTGAGCCTCCCTAGGCGAACGACTCGGTCGCCTGCGCGTAACGCAGCGAGCCTGGTGTGGTGAGCAGCTCGCCGGTCTCGAGCAGGGTCTTGAGCCCGGAGAGGATCATCGGCCAGCCGCCGTAGATCTCGTCGTTGGCGCCCTCGCGCAGCTCGTCGTGGGTGACGAGCAGGCGGCAGGAGTCGCCGACCGGCTCGATCTCCCAGGTCACCCGCGAGGTGCCCTCGTCCTTGACCTCGTCGCTCCACGTCGCGGTGAAGCTCTGCACCAGCCGTCGTGGCGGGTCGACCTCGAGGTTCTCCCCCTCGGCGATCGTCAGCCCCGCGCCGGTGTGCACGGCTTCGTACCGGGAGCCGGACGTCCAGTCCGACCGGGTGCCGACGCCGAACGAGTACTTGCTCCTCAGCTCCGGGTCTGTGATCGCCTCCCAGAGGCGCTCCGGGGTCGTCTTGATGTAGATCTCGAATGCCTTCTCCATCACGCTTCCTCCTCGAGTGTCTGCTTCAGCCCGGTGAGCGTCGCCGCCCAGGGCTCGGCGTACTTGCTCACCCAACGGTCGTGGATGAGCCGGATCGGGACGGGGTTCAGGAAGTGGAGCTTCTCGCGGCCCCGCCGCCTGGTGGTCACCAGCCCGGCTTCCTCGAGCACCCGCAGGTGCTTCATCACGCCGAAGCGGGTCATCGGCAACCGCCGCTCGAGCGCGGTCAGCGTCTGACCGTCCTCCTCGAACAGCTCGTCGAGCAGGCTTCTGCGCGTCGGGTCGGCGAGCGCCTTGAACACCCCGTCCATGAAGCGAGTATATGTGACCTTTCGGTCACCTGTCAACTCGTTCAGGTCGCGACCGCGGACATCGATCAGAAGATCTCGTAGCCGGGCGTGAGGACCCTGCCCGGGTCGAACTCCCGCTTCGCGGCGTCGAGCTGAGCGAAGGCCGAGCCGAAGTGCTCGCGCCACTCATCTCGGGACAGCGGGAACGCGCTGACCGGGTAGAGGGAGCCGCCCGCGGCCTTGATCCGCTCGTACGCCGCCCTGTTGGCATCGACGAGCCGGGCCGCCTCGCCGGCGTCGTCGGTCGCCGGGATGCGAACGAGGTTGAACGCGTAGCAGAGGTCGTCCGACGGCATCCGCAGCAGCGGGCTGGAGATCGCCGCCCTGCGGATCGGAGAGAGCACGATCTGGCCGAGCGGGCCCAGGTCCACCGCGGGGGTCAGCAGAGCGAGCTCGGCGTCGACGACGGACTCGACCCGGGAGTCGCCGACGAACGTCGTCAGCCACGGGTGCGGGAACGACCACTGCCCGTTGGCGCGCGCCGCCGCCTCGAGCGCGGAGAGGCGGTTGAGATAGTCGAAGTAGTCGAGCGTCGCCGGCTCCCGCAGGGCCGGGTCGTCGGACAGCCCGGCGAGCAGGAGGTCGTCGTCGGGCGGGTTGGCGTCGAAGTTCCTGGCCGCGTCCAGCCGGAAGGCGATGCCGCCGCTCGGCGTTGGCAGGATCGCGCCCTGCACCGCGTCGAACCTGTCGTCGCCGGACAGCAGCCGCGCGTCCTTCAGCATCGTCGCCAGGTCCGGGTAGAAGAGCAGGAACCGGCGCACCGACTCCGGCGCCTCGACGAGCTCGAGCGTCGCCCGGGTGATGACCCCCGCCTGACCGAGCCCCGCGCGCACCGCGTTGAAGAGATCGGCGTTGGTGCTCGGCGAGCAGGTGACGTGCTCGCCCGTGCCGGTCACGACGTCCATGTCGATCACGTTGTCGCTCTGCACGCCGAAGGCCGAGGTCGTGCCCCCGACGCCGCCGACGGCCAGCGTGCCACCCACCGACAGCTCGATGTAGTCGGTGAGCACCGGCGGCGTCCTGCCCCGCGCCAAGGTCGCGCGGAGCACGTCGCTCCACTTCGCGCCGGCCTCGACGACCGCCCGGTCGTCCTCCACGGCCCCGATGTGCCGGAGGGCCGACATGTCGGCCACGATGCCGCCCTCGACCTGCGAGCGCCCGAAGGTCGAGTGGCCCTGGCCCCGCGGGGCGAGCTTGAAGCGCCGCTCGGCGCTCCATCGGATCGTCCTCGCCACGTCGTCGGCAGACCCCGCCAGCAGGACGCCTGCCGGCGTCTGGTGTACGAGGTGCCCGAAGTCGTCAGCGCGCCCGATGCGCGTCGGCTCGCCGAAGCGCAGCTCACCGTCCAGCGACGGCGGCGGGAGCGGGGCCGTTGCCGGCGTCGCTCGTCCCGTCTCATCCGTTGTCGAGCTCATGGCCCAAGGGTGGGGCACGGACGCCGTCGCGTCCATCCCAGATTCCTGGGTGATCTCGATCGCGGGCCGAGCTGATGAACCGACCCGCCGCGAGTTGGTCGAGCGGCTCGCGACGTTAGCTTCCGTTCTGTCTGATGCCCCGCGAGGCCAAGAGCCCGGTCGCCTGATGGGACGCCGCGCGCTCGGTGCGCTCGGTCTGGGCGTGGCGCTGTCCACGCTCCTGTGCGCCGCGGCGGCCGCGGCCGCGATCATCCAGCCACCGCAGCCCAAGCACGGCCCCGGCGGCAGCGACTACACCAATGAGGGCGTCCGGGTCAGCTCCGGTGGCGCCGGCGCCGACGCCTGGTATGCGTTCGAGCCCGTCAAGCCCCGGCCGAACAAGGCACCGCTCGCGATCGTCATGCACGGCTACTTCGACTTCTCGGGCTATGACTCGCAGGCGGCGTTCATCAACCACACCGTCCGCAATGGCACCGTCGTGATCTACCCCCGGTGGCAGACCGACATCGCCACGCCGTGTCCTGGCCCGTTCAACATCGAGCCCTGCATCGCCTCGGCCGTCAACGGGATCAACGGCGCGCTCTCCTACCTGCGCTCCGATCCCAAGCGGGTCCAGCCGCAGCTGCGCAAGACCAGCTACTTCGGCTTCTCCTTCGGCGGCATCGTCACCGCGGACATGACCAACCGCTATCGGCCGCTCGGCCTGCCGAAGCCGCGGGCGATCTTCCTCGACGACCCCGAGGACAGCGGCCTCGCCGGGGAAGGGGAGCCGGCTCTCGATGATTCGCTCGCGGGCATCCCACGGAGCACGCTGTTCCAATGCCACTCAGGAGCGGAGGGGGCGGCGGCCGACCACCCGGACTTCTCGACCAACAGCTGCAACGCGGTCTTCCCGCTGATCGGGCAGATCCCGGATGAGAACAAGGACCTCGTGCTCACCCACGACGACGGCAACGGCGAGCCGGCACTGTCATCCGACCACGGCGTGTGCGCGGCGGGGGGCCCGCAGTTCGGCGATCCCAACGCTTACGACTGGAACTTCTGCTGGAAGGTGTGGGACGCGCTGCGCGACTGCGCGATCGACGAGATCCACTGCAACTACGCCCTCGGCGACACCCGCAGGCACCGTTCGATGGGCAGGTGGAGCGACGGCACCCCGGTCGCCAGGTTGAAGGTCCGGGACGCGCCCCCGATCCTGCCGTAGACGACAGCCCCGATCGGCGAGACTGTGGCGCGATGGGCTTCTACGGCGACCAGGTCCTGCCTCGGATCATCAACGCCGCCTGCGGGATGAAGGCGGCCGCCCCGCTGCGAGAGCGCGTCTGCGACGGGCTCGAGGGCGAGGTCGTCGAGATCGGGTTCGGCTCCGGCCTCAACGTCCCGTTCTACCCGGACTCGGTGACGCGGGTCGCGGCGGTGGAGCCGGCCGACCTCGGGTGGAAGCTGGCCGCCGAACGCCTGCGGGCATCGAGCGTTCCGGTCGAACGGTCGGGCCTCGACGGGCAGTCGCTGCCGTTCGAGGACGACACCTTCGACACCGCGCTCTCGACCTGGACGATGTGCACCATCCCCGATCTCGAGCAGGCGCTGGGCGAGATTCGGCGCGTGCTCAAGCCCGGTGGCACGCTGCGCTTCGTCGAGCACGGCTTGGCGCCCGACGAGGGGGTGCGCCGGTGGCAGCATCGCCTCGAGCCCATCCAGAAGCGGATCTTCGGAGGCTGTCACCTGACACGCGAGATCCCTGACCTGCTGCGCGACGCCGGGTTCGAGATCACCGAGCTCGATGTGTTCTACGAGGAGAGCGCACCCAAGTTCCTCGCTGCCGACTCGCTCGGCGCCGCCGTCTCGCCCTGAGCCGATGATTCCCGCACCGTCTGCCGGTCCCTTTGAGGGCGACGGCAATCACGTCAGAGGAGTGGTGGATGCAGCAACGCGCAGACACGTCGCGGAACGTCGAGACCGTCAACACCTACCTGGACGGCTTCCGCAAGAACGATCACGAGCAGATCCTGTCCTGCTTGACCGACGACATCGAGTGGACGGTCTTCGGCGCCTTCCATCTGACCGGAAAGAAGGCCTACGACAAGGCCATCGACGGCGCGCCCGAATTCATCGATCCTCCCGAGTTGGAGGTCGTGCGCATGGTCGAGCAGGACAACGTCGTCATGGCGGAGCTCAACGGCACGGCGAAGCGCGCCGCCGGCGGGGAGATGCGCATGTCCATGGCCGAGGTGTTCGTCATGCGCGACGGCAAGATCGCCGAGCGCCGCGCCTGGGTGATCGAGCTCAAGGAGAACGCCTACCGCTGAGCCCTGGGCTGGAACAGCTCGATCGGGTTGCCGGCCGGGTCCTCGACCAGGATCTGCCGGCCGCCCGGCCCACTGATGATCTCGTTGCGAAACGTCAGACCGGCGCCGCGCAGCCGCTCGACCTCAGACCCGATGTCGTCGACGATGAAGTGAATACGGTTCCACCCTCCAGGCCCGGGCCGGCGGCCGTCGGGCATCGGCCGCCCGGCGGAGCTCTTCGGTCCGCTCAGCAGCAGCCGCAGGTTGCCGCGCACGACGTCGGCGAACGCCGGCGCAGCGCTCGAGCGCACCTCAAAGCCGAAATGGGTCGTGTAGAAGTCGACGGCCTCCTCGACGTCGTCGACCATGTAGCGGACGTTTACGAGCTCGCCTGCCACGTCAGGTCACCTCCTGTTTGGTCGTCGTTGTGGTCTCCTCGATCGCGTCGATCAGAAAGCTGATGCGGATGGAAAGCTGATCAGCCACCGCGGCGAACACGGGGAGCGTCTCCTCGTCGCCTCCGGGCTCGCGCCCCGGGTCGGGGATGCTCCAGTGGATCGCCTGCGGCCCGCCGGGGAACTCCGGGCAGACCTCGCGCACCCGGTCGCAGAGGCTGATCACGTAGTCGAAGCGTTCATCGGCGAACTCATCCAGGTGCTTGGAACGGCGCCCGGAGAGATCGACGCCATGCTCACCCATCACCCGCACCGCATTGGGGTGCAGCGGCTTGGGGTGGCTCCCGGCGCTGGCGGCGCTGATCGCGCCGCCGGAGAGCTCGGCAGCGAGTGCCTCGGCGATCTGCGAGCGCGAGCTGTTACCGGTGCAGAGGAAGAGCACCCGCGCGAGCTCCGGCCTGCGTTGACGCCGGGCGGCCGGTGCCGGCATGGGCGTCAGGCCCGGGTGTAGCGCCGCGCCGGCGCTCGACAGGAGCTCGCCGCAGCGGGCCAGGTCGAGGGCGTAGTACGCGTCGCGGCCGTCGTTGTCGCTGCGGCGCATCGAGACGAGGCCGCCGTCGCGCAGCTGGCGCAGGTGGTAGGAGACCAGGCTCTGGCGCTGCTGCGCGAGTTGGCCGAGCTCGCCCACCCGGCGATCGCTTTGGGCCAGTTCGGTCAGCAGCCGCCAGCGCAGCGGATGCCCCGCCAATCGCAGGACCCGTGGCGGTGACGTCTCGGCGTCTCGCGCCGTGGTGATCACGAGATCCCACAATACATCAATCTGATTTGATGCGTTTCTGCGGAGCCACGCCCTGCATGGGGTTCGGCGGGCCGCGGTCAGGCCTTGACGGAATCCGGCAAGGCCGACTAGGGTCGGGGTGTGGCGGTCTCACCATGCAAGGAGGCAAGACCGCGGCGCAGGGGGCTGCTCCTGGCCACGGCTTCGGTCGCGTTCGCGGTGATCTGTGCAGGAGCGGCGCTCGCCGCTTCGACCGACTTCCTCGAGCCGGCCTCGAGCCCTGAGACGGCCGGGATGACGCCGGTCGCCGTCGCGGCAGCCGACCTCGACGGCGATGCCGACGCCGATCTCGCCGTCGCGAACCTCGGCTCCGACGACGTCACGATCCTGAAGAACAACGGCGCCGGCAACTTCTTCGAGCCAACGCCAAGCCCCGAGCCGGCCGGCGGAGAGCCGGCGTCCGTGGCGGCGGCCGACTTCGACGGTGACGCCGACGTGGATCTCGTGGTCGGAAACCAGGCGTCGGACGATCTGACGGTCATGCGGAACACCGGCACGGCAAACTTCGTCCAGCCTGCGACGAGCCCGGAGGCGTCGGGCGCCAATCCCGTTTCGGTGGCCGCCGCAGACCTCGATCACGATGGCGACGCGGACCTCGCGATCACGAACAACGTCGTCTCCGGTGCGGTCACGATCCTGAAGAACAACGGGCTGGGGAACTTCAACCAGCCCGCATCGAGCCCCGAGGCCGCGGGATCCAACCCGGCCTCGGTCGCGGCCGGCGACCTCGACGGCGACCTGGACCCCGACCTCGCGGTTGCGAACATCAGCTCTCAGAACGTGACGATCCTCAAGAACAACGGCAACGGCAACTTCGTCCAGCCCGCGAGCAGCCCGGAGGCCGTCGGCTCGTCGCCGCTCTCGGTCGCAGCTGCCGATCTGGACGGCGACCTCGATCGCGATCTGGCGGTCGCGAACTTCAACGACGCCAACGTCACGATCCTCAAGAACACCGGTGCCGGCAACTTCGCCCAGCCCGCATCGAGCCCCGAATTCGTCGGGCTGCAGCCATCGTCGGTCGCCGCCGCCGATTTCGACGGCGACGGCGACAGAGACCTCGCGGTGACGAACTCGGGCGCGGCGAGCGTCACGATCCTCGAGAACGCCGGCAACGGGAACTTCACGCAGCCCGCCACCAGCCCGGAGGGCGCCGCCTCAGGCGCCTATTCCTCCGCCGTCGCCGATTTCGACGCCGACACCGACTTCGACCTGGCGATCACGAACTACGGCGCCGGCAACGTCACGGTCCTGAAGAACCGCTGACAGCGCGTGCCGCGGCGTCCTCGGCGACGGGCTCGGATCTCCGCCGGCCGATCGAACGAGCCGAGCGATCGGGGTCCGGGATCGCGAACCGGAAGGCGCTCCCGTGGCCAGGTTCGGACTCCACCCAGATCCTGCCGCCGTGTCGCTCCGCGATCCGCTTGCAAAGCGCGAGGCCGATCCCCGTGCCCGGAACGGAGCGCCCGTGCAGGCGCTTGAACATCTCGAAGATCCGTCGGGCGTCCTTGGGCGCGATCCCGGGGCCGTTGTCGGCCACGGAGAAGACCCAGTCGCCGTTCTCGCGCTCCGCCGAGACGTCAACCCTCAGGGTCTTGCCGTCACCGAACTTGACCGCGTTGCCGATCAGATTGGTGAAGAGTTGGCGGAGCAGCTGAGGGTCACCCTGGACTACCGGCAGCCCCTGGGCGTGAAGCCGCCCGTCGAGCTCGGCCATGGTTGAGTCGGCCTGCGCGAACACTCCATCCACGAGCTTTTGCGTGTCGACGGACTCGCGATCCGCGTCGGCACGGCCGACGTGGGAATAGGCAAGGACTGAGTCGATCAGCGCCTGCATCCGCACGACGCCGTCGACCGTGAAGCCGATGAAGCGGTCAGCGTCGGCGTCAAGCCTCCCCTCGTAGCGGCGGCGGAGCAGCTCGACGAAGCCGCCGATCGACCGCAGCGGCTCTTGAAGGTCATGTGAGGCGATGTAGGCGAACTGCTCCAGTTCCTGGTTGGAGCGGCTCAGCTCCTCGTTCGCGCGGCTGAGCGCCCTCTCGGTTTTCCTGACGGCGGTGACGTCGCGTACCGCGGCCGTGAGCAGACTGCCGCCCTGCGTCTCGAGTGGGCTGAGGCTGATCTCAACCGGAAACTCGCTGCCGTCCTTGCGCTTGGCAAACAGCTCGAGGTCGGCGCCCATCGGGCGCGCATTCGGGTGCGCGGCGTACCGCCGCCGGTGGGTCTCATGGGACTCAAAGCGCGCCGGGACCAGCATCTCGACGCGCTCGCCGGTCAGCTCTTCGCGGTCGTATCCGAACAGCTGCTCGGTCTGACCGTTCACCATCGCGATGCGGCCGTCTGCGGCCACGACCACCATCGCGTCCGGCGCGGACTCCAGGAGCCCGCGAAACCGCTCGCCCTGGCTCATCGCGGCGTGTTGTGCGTCACGCATGCGCCAGACGACCGTGTTGACCGTGTAGCCCACGAGCCCGGCGACGGCGGTGAAGAGCATGAGCGACCGATACTGCGTCTCCAACGGAGACAGGCCGTTGGGCAGGTCCAGGGCGATCGGTGCGTAGAACCGAAGCGCGACGAGCCCGACCGCGATCGCGACCTCTCGCGGCGTCCCGTAGAGCGCCAGCCATAGAACGCTGAGAAAAGCGAGCAGGCCGACGCCCCCCAGACCATCGGCGCCCAGGTTCAGCAGCAGGGTGTCGACGATGAACAGAAAGGGGATCGCCGGTTGCGCCCAGTCGGGAAGCCTCGTCCAGGGGACCGCGAAAACCGCAACGGTCAGGACCACCAGCAAGGCGATCGCACCGGCCATGTAACCCCAGAGGATCGTCGTGCCCGGGATGACGAAGAGCGAGATGGCCGCGAGGTAGGCGGTGGCGATGAACGGGATCGCCCGACCGAAGAGGCCCGGCCGGTCGAAGGGGCGAGGGTGGGTGCGCGCGGCGACTGCGTCGTCGATCGCGGCCACGTTCAGCGCTTCCCCCATGGCAGGGTCTCAGGGCCCTTCGGGTGATGGCGTCAATGCATCCGCGAGGCTCAGGGCGTCGGCCGGCGCAGGCGGCGACAGATGAAAGCCCTGACCGAGCCTGCACCCGAGCGCGTAGAGCTCCGCGAGCTGAGCCTCAGTCTCGATCCCCTCGGCGACAACCTGGAGCCCGAGGTCTGCTCCGAGCGCCACCATGGCCTTGCAGATTGCGCGATCCTGCGAGTCACGTTCGAGACCGGCGATGAAGGAGGCGTCGATCTTGAGGCAGTCAATGGGCGCCTGCTTGACGACGTGCAGCGATGAGTGGCCCATGCCGAAGTCGTCCAGCGCGAGTTGTACGCCGGCGCCTTTGAGCGCCCGAAGAGCGGAGTCGGCCGGGGTCTCGGGGGCGAGGAGCGCCTGCTCGGTTATCTCGACACACAGGCGCTCGGGCGCGAGCGCGTTCGCCCGCAGGTTCTCGGTGATCTGACCCACCACGTGCGGGTCTTCGAGCTGGCGCACGGAGAGGTTCACGCTCACCCAGGGCGCCGCGTCTCCCAGCTCCTTGGCCCAGCGCCCCGCCTCACGGCACGCCTCCGCGAGGACCCAGCGGCCAATCGGCACGATCAGGCCCTTTTCCTCCGCGATGTGGAGGAAGTCGCCGGAAAGCAACTCCCCTCGCTCGGGGTGGCGCCAGCGCAGCAGCGCCTCGGCTCCAACCGCCCGGCCGCTTTCCAGGTCGAAGATCGGCTGCCAGGCGAGCCACAGCTCCTCGCGCTCCAGAGCGTAATTGAGCGCGGTGTCCAGCTCCAGATGGTCCCGCGCGTCGCGGTGCTGCTCGTCCTCGAACAGCACGGCCCGGGCCCTGCCGTCTCGCTTGGCTCGGTACATCGCCGCGTCGGAGTCTCGGAGCAACTCGCCTGCCTGGGTGTGGGCGTCATCGGTGACGGCAATCCCGATGCTCGCGGTGACGAAGACCTCCTGGCCCGCCACGACCAGCGGTCTCAGCAGCGAACGTTGAAGCCGGTCCGCGACCTCGAGCGTCTGCCCGATCGGTTCCAGCTCCTCGCAGAGCAGGACGAATTCGTCGCCTCCAAATCGGGCCACCGTGTCGCTCGGGCGCACCGCCGCGCCGAGGCGCTCGCCGACCCTGATCAGCAGCTCATCGCCCGCCGCGTGGCCGAGGCTGTCGTTGACGTACTTGAAATTGTCCAGGTCGATGAAGAGGACCGCGACCGACGAGCCGCGGCGCGTCAACCGCGCCAGCGCGAGCGCGAGCCGGTCGAGGAAGAGCGCTCGGTTCGGCAGCCCCGTGAGCGAATCGTGAAAGGCCTGGCGTGCGAGCTCGGCGTCGGCCCGCTTGCGCTCGATCGCGTAGCGGATCGAGCGACCGATGATCTGCGGGTCGGCCTTGCCCTTTACCAGGTAGTCCTGGACCCCCTCCTCGAGGGCCCGCAGGGCCAGCTTCTCGTTGTCGCTTCCCGTCAGGACCACGACCGGAACGTCGCTGGCCCTCGACAGAACGTAATTGACCCCGTCGAGCCCGTTCGAATCGGGCAGCGAGAGGTCAAGGAGCATGCAGTCGACACTCTCCGAGGCGATGCTCTCGTGGGCATCGGCCAAGCGCTCGAAGTGGACCAGCTCGAACGGCGGGAGGTCGGCCTCGCGCAGCATCTCGCTCACCAGCGCGGCGTCGCCCGGGCTGTCCTCGATCAGCAGGACGCGAAGGGTAGCCGGGCTTGTTTGGGTTGCGGGCAGTGTCAAGACCGCCCTCTCTAAGCACGGGCGGCACCTCCGCGACGGGTATCGGCCATCAGACCCTGAGGCTTTAGGCAAGCCGTCGGCGCGCACTGGTGGCTTGGGGTAGAGCGACCCGGCGAGCAAGGTCGCGAGCCCGAATTGGTGCCCGCCGCACGCACTATCAGGTAGCCTGATATCGCCGAGGGGTCACCGATGTTCCCAGGGTCACCGACCCCGACCGAGGAGGTTGCAGCCACCATGCCTGACACGGATGCCGCCAGCCGGCTGGTGACCGACGTCGCCGGCCTGCTCGAGCACGCGGGTAGAGACCTCGGCCGTTCGCCTTGGCGCGAGATGGACCAGGATCGCGTCGATCGGTTCGCCGAGGTGACCGAGGATCACAACTTCATCCACGTCGATCCCGAGCGGGCGGCCGCGACTCCGTTCGGGGGCACGATCGCCCACGGCTTCCTGACTCTGTCGCTGCTGGCCCCGCTGCTCGCCGACCTGCTCGTGGTCGAGGGCGCTTCGACGAGCGTCAACTACGGCCTCGACCGGTTGCGATTCCCGGCGCCGCTGCGGGTCGGCGACCGGTTCCGAGCGGTGGCCCAATTGACGGAGGCGAAGGAGATAGAGGGCGGCGTTCAGATCAAGGTCGTCGCCGCGATCGAGGTCGAGGACGGCCCGAAGCCGGCGCTGGTCGCCGACTGCCTGTTTCGCTATTACGCATGAGCGCCTCCGAGGCCGCTCCGCCGGCGCTTCCATACGTGATCGGCCGTGTCCATCAGGGCGTCCGGCGGGAGCTCAACGTCCGCCTCGGCGAGTGGGACCTGAGCCTGCCTCACTTCACCACGCTCTCGGTCCTGCGGCGGCGCCCGGACCTCTCGAACGCACAGCTCGCGCGCAGGTCGCTGGTGACCCCGCAGTCGATGATCGACATCGTCTCGTCGCTCGAGCAGCGGGGCCTGGTCGCCCGTACCGCCGACCCCGCTCACGGCCGCATTCTGCGTGCTCGGCTGACGCCCGAGGGGCGGCGGATCGTCGACGCGGTTGCGCCCGCGGTGGCCGAGCTCGAGGACGAGATGCTCGCCGACGTTCCCGACAAGCACCGTGAGATCCTGGTCTCGGGAATGATCAGCTGCATGCGGCGCCTCTCCGGGCACTCGAGTTAGCGCCCGGCCGGCGTACTAGACCGCGTACGGCAGGCCGACGTAGTTTTCGGCCAGGGTCGTCGACGCGGCCCGCGACGAGCACACGTACTCGAGCTGCGAGCGCCGCAGGAGCTGGTCGAAGTCGTCATCCGAGGGCGCCCGATGAAGCATCGAGGTCATCCACCAGGAGAAGTGCTGCACGCGCCAGACGCGCTTTAGGCAGGTCGCCGAGTAGGCGGCGAGCTGTGAATCGTCGCCGTGCTTGAGCGAGGCCTCGAGCGCCGCGGCCAGGACCCGGACGTCGGCGACCGCGAGGTTGAGCCCCTTGGCGCCGGTGGGAGGGACGATGTGGGCGGCGTCACCGGCGAGGAACAGCCGCCCGAACTGCATCGGCTCGACGACGAAGCTCCGCATCGGCGTGATCCCCTTGTCGACGATCGGTCCGCGCCCGAGGGTGAAGGCGTCCGCGGCCAGGCGCGCCTCCAGCTCCGTCCAGATCCGCTCGTCGGGCCACTGGTCGAGCTGATCCTCGAGGTCGCACTGGATGTAGAGCCGGCTGAGCTCGGGCGAGCGCATGCTGTGGAGCGCGAAGCCGCGTTCGTGATTGGCGTAGATCAGCTCCTCGGAGGACGGTGCGACCTCGGCCAGGATGCCGAGCCAGGCGTAGGGATAGACGCGATCGTGGCTGGTCAGCACCCCGTCCGGGATCGAGGGCCGGCAGATCCCGTGAAAGCCGTCGCAGCCCGCGATCACGTCGCAGCGCAGCTCGTGCTCGCACCCCTCGTGGGTGTATCGGATTGCCGGACGCTCGCTTTGGAGCTCGTCGACCTCGGTCGACTGGACCTCGAACCGCAGCGGCAGCCCGGCCGCGAGCCGGGCGTCGATCAGGTCGCCGACGACGTGCTGCTGACCGTAGATCGTGATCGTGCGCCCGCCGGTGAGCTCGGCGAAGTCGATTCGGTGCCCGCGCCGGTTGAAGCGCAACTCGACCCCCTCATGCACGAGGCCATCGCGTCGCACGCCGTCGCCGACGCCCGACTCGATCAGCGTCTCGACCGTTCCCTGCTCGAGCACCCCGGCGCGGACACGCTGCTGGACGTAGTCGCGGCTGCGCCGCTCGAGCACCACCGACTCGATCCCCGCCAGGTGGAGCAGGTGTCCGAGCAGCAGCCCGGCCGGGCCGCCACCGACGATCCCGACCTGGGTCCGCGCCCGCTCCGCGCTCACGCTTCCAGGACCAGGGCCAGGCCCTGCCCGACCCCGATGCAGATCGCGGCCAACCCCCACCCACCGCCGCGGCGGCGCAGCTCGTGCGCGAGCGTGGCCAGGATGCGCACACCCGAGGCGCCGAGCGGATGACCGATCGCGATCGCGCCGCCGTTGGGGTTGACCTTCTCAGGGTCGAGATCGCCCCAGTCGGCGAGGCAGGCGAGTGATTGCGAGGCGAACGCCTCGTTGAGCTCGACCACGTCGACGGCGCCCCAGTCGATCCCGGCTCGGCGCAGGGCGATGTTGGCGGCCTCCACCGGAGCGATCCCGAAGACGTCGGGGTCGACCCCGAAGGCGCCGCGGCCGGCGATCCGCGCCAGCGGCTCGCGGCCGGCCCTCTCGGCGCCGCGCTTGTCGCCGACCAGGATCGCCCCGGCGCCGTCGTTGAGCGGCGAGGAGTTGCCGGCCGTGACCGTGCCGTCTGCGGCGAACGCGGGTCGCAGCTTGGCCAGCGCCTCGAGCGAGGTGTCCGGGCGGATGCCCTCGTCGCGGTCGAGCTCGGTCTCGGGGACCGCGACCACATGGTCGTCATAGCGTCCCGCGTCCCACGCCTCGGCCGCCAGTCGGTGGCTGCGAAGGGCGAACTCGTCTTGGGTCTCGCGCGAGAGCTCGAACATCCCCGCTAGCTTCTCGGCGCTCTCGCCGAGCGAGATCGTCCAGCGCTCGGGCATCCGCGGGTTGACCATGCGCCAGCCGAGCGTGGTCGAATGCGCGGTCTGATCGGCGCGCTCGTAGGCACGCTCCGGCTTCAGCATCACCCAGGGGGCACGGCTCATCGACTCGACGCCGCCGACCAGGACCAGAGAGGCGTCGCCGGTCTCGATCGCGCGGCTCGCCTGGATCGTCGCCTCGAGGCTCGAGCCGCAAAGCCGGTTGACCGTTGTCCCGGGGATGCTGGTCGGCAGGCCCGCGAGCAGCACCGCCATCCGCGCCACGTCGCGATTGTCCTCGCCGGCGCCGTTGGCGTTGCCGAAGATCACGTCGTCGAGCAGCGCCGGGTCGAGGTCCGCGGAGCGCTCGAGCAGGGCGCCGACGGCGTGTGCCGCGAGGTCGTCGGGGCGGACGCCGGCAAGGGCACCGCCGTAGCGGCCGAATGGAGTCCGGACCGCGTCGAGGACGTAGGCGTCAGCCACCGCGGTCACGCCCCGCGCCCAGCGCCCGCAGGGTTTCGAGCTCGGGGGCGCAGCTCGGCGACCGCCCCTCGAGGTCGACGATCTCAGCCGCCGTTGGCATGCTCAGGCATGACCACGGCCCGGCCGGTGATCTCGCCCGCGCGCAGCCGTGCGAGCACGTCGTTGATCGCCTCCAGCGGGTGGCGCTCCGTCTTCAGCGTCAGCCGGCCGCGGCCGTGAAGCTGCACCACCTCCCACAGGTCCGTCCAGCTGCCGACGAGGTTGGCGATCGCCGCCTGCTCGTTGCCCACCATCGCGGCCGAGGGGATCGCGAGCGTGCCGCCGAAGCCGACGATCGAATATGTGCCGCCCTTGGCGAGCATCGCCATCCCTTCGGTGTGAGTCTGGTCGTTGCCGACGAAGTCGAGCACCAGCTCGGCACCGCGCCCGCCGGTGAGCTCGCGCACGGCGTCGGCGGCACCGGAGCTGTCCAGGGCGGTGTCGGCGCCGAGCTCGGCCGCCAGGCGCCGTCGCGACTCCTGCGGATCGACGGCGATCACCGTGCTCGAGCCGAGCTCGCGGACGAGCTGCACCGCGATGTGCCCGACCCCGCCGATCCCGAGCACCACGGTCGTCGATCCCGGCCGCGCCAGGTGGGCGACCTTGCTGACCGCGTGATAGGCCGTCAGTCCCGCGTCGGCATGCGGCGCGACGTCGACGGGATCGACCCCCGGCGGCAACTTCACCAGCGAGCGCTCGTCGACGACGACGTACTCGGCGAAGCCACCGTCGACGGTCAGGCCGGTGAACTCGTGGTGCTCGCAATGCATGTCGTTGCCGCGCCGGCAGGGGACGCAGAGCCCGCAGCTGAACGGCGGGTAGATCAGCACCGGGTCGCCGACCGAGACCGTGGAGACGAGGTCGCCCGCGCCCTCGATTCGTCCCGCGTTCTCGTGTCCGAGCACGAGCGGCAGCGAGACGCCTGCCGGCTCCATCTCGCCATCGATCGCGTGCAGGTCGGTGGCGCAGACGCCCGCTCCCTCGACCTTGACCCGGACCTGGTCCGGTCGGGTGAGCTCGGGGATCGGCCGCTCCACCAGCTCGAGCGGCTGGTGATAGGCGCTCAGCAGCGCGGCCTTCATCGGCTAACCGCCAACGGAGACCTCGGCCGGCCGCGACTCGAGGTACCCGTTCGGGTCCGAGTGCAGATGCTCGGCGAGCCGGTCGGCGAGCGCCATGATCGTGATCGAGGGGTTGACCGAGAGCGTCCGTGGGAACAGGGACGCGTCGCCGACGAACAGCCGCCGAGCGTCGTGCGACTCGCAGTTCGCGTCGACCACCGAGCGGGTCGGATCCGAGCCCATCGGGCAGGTCCCCTGCACGTGGGTGCTGGCGGGGCCCGTCCACGCGACCCGCTTGGCGCCGGCGGCCTCCATCACCCGCCTGCCGAACCCGAGCGCGTTCTCCATCCGCTCGAGCTCGATCGGGTCGAAGTGGGCCTCGAAGCTCTCGCTGCCGTCCTCGCCGATGACCACCCGGCCGTTGTTCTCGTCGTTGGCGAGCACGAGGATGCCGTTCCAGTGGCGGTATTGGCGCGTCGCCTCGACCAGGCGCTCGCCCCAGAGCGGGCCGTCCTCGTCGGCGATGCTGGTCGCGAACCCGATCGGGTCCTGCACCGTCGCCGCCTCGAGTACGAAGCCGCCGTCCTCGTCGCGGATGAAGTCCATGCAGTGAGAGGTGATCGGATAGACGCGGTGGGCGTCTTGGATCTGATCGAAGAGCCCGAAGACGAAGGCGGCGGGGTGGAGGCCCAAATTGCTCCCGATCAGCTCGCTGCTGTCGGAGTTGCCGCTCGCCTCGGGGAGCCCCGAGCGGATCAGCAGCTGAGGCGTGTTCAGCGCTCCGGCAGCGACCACCACCGCGCCCGCCTCGATCGTGTGGCGCTCGCCGGCAGCATCCAGGTACTCGATCCCGGTCGCCTCGAGCCCGCCGTCGCGATCGGCGAACAGGATGCGCTCGACCGGGGCCTCCGCCCGCAGGTCGAGCTTCCCGGCGGCGGTCGCCGCGTGGATGTAGGTGTTCATCGTGCTCTTGCCGGCGTTGGTCGGGCAGCCCTGCAGACACGAACCGCACTTCATGCAGTTGACGTCGGTGTAGGCGTGGACCGGCTCGAGCTCGTGGCCGAGCTCGCGGAGGCCCTGGTCAAGAGTCCGCACGCAGTGCGGCCAGTCGGCGCGCTCTCTCACGCCGAGCACCTGCTCGACCCGGTCGTAGTGGGGTGTAAGGGTCTCGACCCCGAATGGTTCGCCGTCGTCGCCGAGCAGCCCGCTCGCGTCGTGCCACTTGGCGAATTCGAAGTCGTGTGCGCGGAAGGCGACCTTGGTGTTCATCGTCGTCGTGCCGCCGACGCAGCGACCACCCAGGATCGGCACCACGCCTCCGGCGCCGCCATCCACCATTGCCATCCGCAGCGGCCACCAGAAGTCGTCGGCTGCCTTGGCTTCCCAGCGGACGAAGTCGGCGGCCGTCAGGTGAGGCCCCGCCTCGAGCAGTACGACGCTTCGCCCGCGCTGCGCCAACTCGCCGGCGACCACTCCGCCGCCGGCGCCCGATCCGACCACGACTACCTCGAACCGCTCGCTCACGACTGTATCCCGAGGTAAGACCAGTCGTGCTGGACCCGGCTCGCGAGTGGGAACCGGAAGTCGATCTCCTCCCAGGCGCTCGGCCCATCGGCGTCAGGCGCGACGAAATCGCTGTAGAAGGCTTCGATCGCGAGGGCCCTCACGGTCATGAACTCGGGGGTTGCGGCGCGCGGCGTCAGCGCCTCGGCGCCGCCTTCGGCGACCCCGGCGAGCGCGTCGATCGCCGCCAGCGCCGCAGCCCGTCCGACCTCATCGCGCCGCGCCAGCACCGCGTCGATGTAGACCGCCGGACCGACCCGGCTCGACCCGGGGACGATCGTCTCGCAGAGCGCCTCGAGGACCGCCGCCCGACGCTCGTCAAGAGTCAGCCAACCGCTCGCCACGCCCGGACCATATTGGTCGGGCGACAACAAAACAAGCTATTTGACAGAAGCTCAGCCGAGGGTGCTGCGGACCGCGGCGTAGACCTCGTCCGCGCCGGGAAGATAGGCGTCCTCGAGCGGGGGACTGAGCGGGACCGGGTAAAACGGCGCGCCGACCCGCTCGACCGGCGCATCGAGGTGGTCGAAGGCCGCCGCCTCCACGGAGGCGGCGATCTCGGCGCCGAAGCCGCCGTGCTCGACGGCCTCGTGCGCGACCACCAGCCGGTTCGTCCGCCGCACCGACTCGACCACGGCCTCGAGGTCGAACGGCACCAGCGTCCGCGGATCGATCACCTCGGCCTCGATCCCCTCCGCGACGAGTCGCTCGGCCGCCGCCAGCGCGTCACCGACCAGGCGCGAGAGCGCGACGATGGTCACGTCATCGCCGGCCCGCAGGGTGCACGCGCTACCGATCGGCACCGGCTCCGGCTCGTCCGGGACCTCCTCCTTCTTGAAGTAGAGGGTCTTGTTCTCGATCACCACCACCGGGTTGGGGTCGGCGATCGCGCTCGTGAGCAGGCCGGGAACGTCGGCGGCGCGACTCGGCATCACCACCTTGAGGCCGGGGATGTGGGTGAGCCAGGCCTCCAGGCTCTGGGAGTGCTGGGCGCCGCCGCGGGTCCCGGCTCCACCTTGGGTGCGCAGCATGAGCGGCACCCGCAGCTGGCCCCCGGACATGAAGTGAGCCTTGGCGGCGGCGTTGACGAGCTGGTCGAGCGCCAGGGTGAGGAAGTCGATGAACATGATCTCGAGCACGGGCCGGCGGCCCGACTGCGCGGCCCCGATCGCCACCCCGCAGATCGCCGCCTCACTGATCGGCGTGTTGAGGACGCGCTCGACTCCGAACTCGTCGGCCAGGCCGGCGGTCGCCGTGTACGGCCCGCCCTCGACGACGTCCTCTCCGAGAACGAACACGCGCGGGTCCGCGCGCATCGCCGCGGCCAGCGTCGTGTTGATCGCCTTCAGGTAGGTGGTCTCAGCCATCAGCCCTGCGCGTAAACGAGCTCGGCCGCCAACTCGGGCGGCGGGTACGGGCTTTCACGGGCGAACGCGACCGCGGCCGCCACTGCCTCGCGCGCCTGTGCCTCGACCGATGACGCGGCGTCGGAGTCGAACCAGCCGTGGGCCGCGGCCCGTCGCTTGAGGCGCTCGATCGGGTCCTTTAGCTGCCACTCGTCATCCGCCAGCGCCTCCCGGTACTGCGCCGGGTCGCCCTCGTAGTGACCGCGTAGCCGGTGGGTCAGGCACTCGAGCAGCATTGGTCCCTCGCCCCCGCGCGCGGTGGCGAGGAAGCCGGCGAACGCGTCCCAGACCGCGCCGACGTCGTTGCCGTCGACGGTCTCGCGGGCGAGCCCGTAGGGCGCGACGACGTCGCTCACCCGCTCAACCTTGGTGTGGGCGGAGCGCGGCGTGAACTCGGCGAAGCCGTTGTTCTCGCAGACCATGATCAACGGCAGCTCCCAGAGCGTCGCCAGGTTGATCGTCTCGTTGAAATGCCCGGCCTGGACCGCGCCGTCGCCGAAGAAGACGACCGTGACCCGATCGCCGCCCTCCTGGCGGGCGGCCAACGCGGTGCCGAGCGCGATCGGGATGTTGCCGCCGACGACGCCGGTGGCACCGATGAGGCCATGCTCGACGTCGACGAGGTGCATCGACCCGCCGAGGCCGCGGCAGAGGCCGTCGGCACGGCCCATCAGCTCGGCCATCGCCCGGTCGAGCGGCGCCCCCTTGGCGATCGCGTGGCCGTGGGCGCGGTGGCCGCTGTAGACGGCGTCATCAGCCCGCAGCTGGCCGCAGGTTGCTGCGGCGACTGCCTCCTGGCCGACGCTCAGGTGAATCAGGCCATGGACCTCGTCGGCGCGCTTCAATCGCCCGACCTGCTCCTCGAACAGGCGGATGCGCCACATCGTCGCCAGCAGGCGCAGGGCCGCCCTGCCGTCGAGGCCGGCGGTCCCGCTCGCGGGCCCCATTACGCGGCGACGGCCTGGAACTGCGCCATCGTCTTCGCGTAGGAGGACTCGAAGATCTCCTCCATCGGCAGCGCTCGCAGCGCGTCCGAGAGCACCTCGATGCCCCAGGCGTCCGCGTAGCCGATCTCGAGGCAGACCGCGATGTAGCCCGGGATGTCGAACTCGCCGTCTCCCGGCAGGCGCCGGTATCTCGTGGTCTCCTCGACCTTGTCCTCCATGTCCTCGAACTGGCCGTCGCTGAGCTCGACCCAGGTCAGGTACTCCAGCGGGATCCGCCGCAGATCGCCGGGGGAGATGCCGAGCTTCGCCATGTGCCAGGTGTCGACGACGATGCCGCCGTTGTCGGCGCCGGCGCCCTCGACCACGGCGAGCACCGTGTCGATGCTGTTGACGTTGACGTCGAACGGCATGAACTCGTAGGTGATCTTGGTCTTCGTCTGCATAGCCGCGTCCGCGCAGAGCTCGCCGAAGCGCTCGGTCACCTGCGAGAGCTCGCAGGCGGTGCCGGGGATGTTGCCGACCTTGAGGTGGTGCGCGTCGAGGGCGGCGCAGGCCTCGAACAGCCGCTTGCGTTCCGCGTCGGAGCGCTTGCGCGCCGGGTCGTCGGAGTCCAAGAACCAGTCCATCAGGAACTCCAGCTCGAGGTGGGTGAGCCCGTTGTCATCGAGGATCTGCTTGATCTCCGCCAGGCTGCGCCGCTCGAGCACGTGGTAGAGGTCGGCGTGCCACATGCCGATCCCGCACATGCCGACCTTGGCGGCCTCGGCGCAGCGGTCGGCGAAGTCGAAGTTGCTCCACTCCTGCCCGGTGTGCGGGTCGGTCGGACCGGCGGTGGTCCAGTAGGCACCCATCAGCCGCACGTCAGTCGTCTTCGCCATCGTCGTCTCCTTGCCGCTCGTGCCCTGGGTCGGGCATCACGTTGATCTCGATCTTCAGGCCGTTCGGGTCCTCGAGGAAGAGCTGGCGCATGCCGATGTCCGGGACTTCGTTCTCCGCCGGCTCGAGCCCGAACTTGCGCAGACGCGCCCGCAGGGCCTCGTAGCCGGTGCCGTTGAAGGCGATGTGGTCGACCGCGCCGGTGCTCTTTGCGGCCGCCGAGGCGGGGATCCCGACCCGCTCGGAATGCTCGCTGAAGGCCCGGCGGTCGGCCACGTGCACGGTCGGAACCTCACCGAGGTAGAGCCAGGAGCCGGGGAACTCCAGCGGCGGGCGCTCGCCCTCGCGCAGGCCGAGGGCCTCGACGTAGAAGTCACGGGTGGCGTCGATGTCGTCCGTCAGTACCAGCAGGTGCTCGATCCGGGTCAGGGGCATGCTCGCTCGCGTCCGGTCCCCAGCGATCCCGCGACCACCGGAGAACCGGCTACCCGGCCGGCGACGCGACCTCGCCGGCGACTCGCTTGGCCGCGTCGGCGATCTTCTCCGGCGAGGGCGAGATGTAGGCCTCGTGGGCCGCGCTCGAAGCCACCGGGCTGTCGATCCGGGCGACCCGGGCGACCGGCGCCTCGAGCGAGTCGAAGCCCTGCTCGGCGACGGTCGCGGCGATTTCGGAGGCGACGCCGGCCCGGCGCCGACCCTCGTCGACGACCACCAGCCGCCCGGTCTTGCCGACCGACTCGAGGATCGCGTCGGCGTCCAGGGGCACCAGCGTGCGCAGGTCGATCACCTCGGCCTCGATCCCGTCCGCGGCGAGCCGCCCCGCGGCCTCCAACGACATCCCGACCATCGTCGAGCAGGCGACGATCGTGACGTCGCCGCCCTGGCGCTTGACGTCGGCCACGCCGAAGGGGATCTCGTAGTCGTCGTCCGGGACGTCCTCGACCGCGCCGTAGCCGAAGGCGTGGGTCCAGACCATGGTCGGGTTCTCGCTCTTGATCGCGGTCCGCAGCAGGCCCTTGACCTCCTTGGGGCCGGAGGGGACGACGATCTCGATCCCTGGGATGTTCCAGTAGATGCCGTGCGGCGTCTCCGAGTGCTGGCCGCCGCCGCCATGCAGCAGACCATGGCTCATGTGCAGGATCGCGGGGACCTTGATCCGGCCGCCCGAGGACATATGGGCGCTGGCGATCTCGTTCGCGATCGAGGAGAAGGCCGGGTAAGTGAACGGGGCGAGCCCGAGGTGAGCAAAGACCTTCTGACCGCACATCGCGGCGCCGGCCGCGAGGGCGGCGAAGGCCGCCTCCGAACAGGGCGGGAAGTAGACGCGGTCGGGGTAGGCGTCCTTGAACGGCTCGAGCTGGTGATTCTCCGGGCCGATGCCCAGCACCTCGTTGCCCATCACGACGAAGGTCGGGTCCTCGTCCATCGTCGTACGGAGGACGTCGAGCATTGCGTCGGCGTAGTTCTTCTCTGCCATCGTCGTCCCCTTACGCGAAGGTGTATTCGTTGATCGCCTCGGGACTCGGCGCAGAGTCCGCCAGCGCCGATTCCGCCGCTTCATCGACGCGAGCCCGCACCCGCTGGTCCAGCTCGCCCAGGTCCTCCTGGCTGAGCTCGCCGGAGGCGAGCAGCTCTCGGGCGAAGATCAGCACCGGGTCGTGCTCGCGGTACCAGTCCGCGTGCTCGCCGCCGGCCAGGGAGTCATCCCAGGCCATCGCGATCTCGAGCTCGCCGGTGATCATCTCCGGCCACAGTCCCTGGCTGCCCGCCCAGCGCTCGGTGACGGCGTGGATGAAGTAGGGCCCCTTGCGGTCGCGAGCGTGCGCGACGGCTCGCGACGCGATCGCCGCGACCTCGGCCAGCTTGCGGCCGTCGACCGTCTCGACCGGGATGCCGAAGGTCATCGGGATCTCGGTCAGGTCGTCGACCGCGGAGACCGAGGTCGGAAAGCCGAAGCCCGCCGAGCCCAGGGCGCCGGGGCTGTTGTTCTCGCAGACGAAGACGATCGGCAGCGACCAGAGCGCCGCCATGTTCATCGCCTCGGAGGAGACGCCCTCCTCGAGGGCGCCGTCGCCGAACAGCCCGACCGCGACCGCGTCGCCCGGCTGATGCTTGAGGGCGAAGGCGGCGCCCGTCGCGAGGCTGATGCTGCCACCGACGATCGCCGAGGTCGAGATGAAGCCGAGGTCGGGGTCGCTCATGTGCAGGGTCCCGCCGCAGCCGTGATTGAGGCCGCTCTCGCGGCCGAGGATCTCTGCCAGGGCGCGCTTCGGATCGGAGCCGCGGGCGAGTACGTGGCCGTGGTTTCGGTGATGGGTGGCGAGCTTGTCATCGGGCCCGAGAGCCTCCATCAGGGCGACGCCGGTGGCCTCCTGACCGATGTAGAGGTGGTAGTGGGCGAAGAACGCCTGCTCGTGGAAGAGCCGGTCGACCGCCTCCTCGAAACGGCGGATGGTCAGCATCCGTTCGAGCGCGCTGAGCTTGCGCGCCTTGTCCCAGCTTTCGGTCATCTCTCCTCCTTCGGTCCTTTCAACACGCTCCCGGGCGTCAGATACGCCGACCGGAGGAGCTCGGGCTTCGTCTTCAGCTCGCTTGCGGGGCCCGAGTAGTGAATCCCCCCGCCACCCATCACGTAAGCGCCCCGCGCCAGGTCCAGGGCGACGGTCGCGAACTGCTCGATCAGCAGCACGCCGACGCCGGACTCGGCGACCTTGCGAATCGTCGGGATCAGGCGTTTGACAACTACGGGGGCAAGTCCCAGCGAGAGCTCGTCGATGAGCACGAACTTCGGCTTCGAAACGAGGGCCTGCGCGAGCACGAGCATCTGCTGCTCGCCTCCAGAGAGCGATCTTGCGCGGGCTCCCAGCCGCGGCTCGAGCTCGGGAAAGAGCTCCAGCGCGTGGGCGAGCCCCACCTGGGCGTCGGCTCGCGAGAGCGAGTAGGTGGCGACGTCCAAGTTGTCCTCGACACTGAGCTCGGGGAGCAGCCGTCGGCCCTCGGGGACCACTGCGACCCCTGCCGCCCGGATCTTCTCGGGCCGCTGGCCGGTGAGCGTGGCGCCATTCAGCTTCACGGATCCGGACTCTGCGGGAAGCAGACCGGCGACGGCCAGTACCAGGCTCGACTTGCCGGCGCCGTTCGGTCCGAGCAGCGCCGTCACCTCTCCGGGGTCGATCTGCACGGAGACGTCGCGCACCACCGGCCGGCCTCCGCGGAGGACGGTCAGCTCGTTGAGGCTGAGATGGTCGGATCTCGTGGCGGGGCTCATTCCTCCTCCTCCGCGACGCCGAGGTACGCCCGCACGACCTGCTCGTCGCGCAGGACCTCGGCGGTCGGGCCGGACGCGATCAGCTTGCCGAAGTCGAGCACCGAGGTGAGCTCGCAGCACGCCGAGACCAGGCTCATGTCGTGGTCGACCAGGATCACGAGCGCCCCCATGCGCTCCGGGATCCTGCGGATCACGCCGCCCATGTGCTCGGTCTCCTCATCGGGCAGACCCGCCGCCGGCTCGTCGAGCAGAACCACGCGCGGCCTTCCCACGACCGCGCGGGCGATCTCGACCAGGCGTCGCTCGCG
Organism: uncultured Solirubrobacterales bacterium; assembly: GCA_963842795.1. Lineage (GTDB taxonomy): Bacteria > Actinomycetota > Thermoleophilia > Solirubrobacterales > 70-9 > WHSW01. The sequence continues at coordinate 37,170 of CAWJHV010000016.1, forward strand.
CGCTCCCACGGTCCCGGCCTTCGTGCCGGGCTCGAGGTCGCCGAGCCCGACGAACTCGAGCGCGCCCAGCACGTCCTCGCTTCGCGACCCGCCCCCGTTCGCCGAGTGCTCCTGAACCATGGCGACGTTGTCGTACAGGGACAGCTCTTCGATCGCCTGCTCGGTCTGGAAGGTCCGCCGAAGCCCCCAGCGGGCGCGCCGGAAGTCGGGCATCGCCAGCAGGTCCTCGTCGAAGGCCCGGATCGTGCCTCCGGCCGGCTTGACGAAGCCGCTGAGCACGTTGAAGAAGGTCGTCTTGCCGGCGCCGTTCGGTCCGATCAGCCCGCAGGTGCCGCCCGGGAAGGTCACCGTCATCTTGTCGATCGGCGTCACCCCGCCGAACCGCACCTCGAGGTTCTCGACCTCGATCATTCCGCCGCCTCGGCCGATTTCCTGAACGGCTTGCCGACCAGGCGCCAGATCAGGCGGCCGAGGTTCGCCATGTCCTTCGGAAACTGCTCGACCAGGCCCCTTGGCGCGGTCGTCAGGACCTGGATCACGCCGAGGCCGAACAGGATCGTGAGCAGATCGGGCGGCAGCCCCCAGTCGTCGAGCAGGGCGGGCAGCAGCTTGATCAGCAACCCCGCGACGATCGCTCCCCAGAGGCTGTAGATCCCGCCCATCAGCACGACCGCGAGCAGCAGGATCGAGTCCTGGGTCGAGAAGGTGGTCGTGTAGAGCGTCCCGGACTCGCCGGCGAGCAGCGCTCCCGCGCAGCCCGTCATGAAGGCGGCGAGCGCGAACGCCCACATCTTGTAGAGGCTGATGTTGATGCCGGCGGCAAGTGCTGCGGGCTCGCTCTGGCGGATCGTCGCCCAGGCTCGCCCGGCCTTGCCGCGCACGTGCCATAACGCGAGCCCGAACATCAGCACTGCGACGATCACGCAATAACGCATGAAGGCCGGTTCCCCCTCGGCGATGCTGGGCCGGCGGATCTGGGTCGCGCCGATCGTCGCCTCAGCGTGGCCGAGGAAGCCGCCGGCGCCGTTCGGGAAGTCGGTCGCGGCGAGCACAACCGTGATCGCTCCCGCCAGCATCAGGGTGATCAGCGCCAGATAGAGGCCGCTGACGCGCAGCGCGGGCAGTCCGATCAGCGTTCCCAGGACCATCGTGATCAGCCCGGTCATCAGGATCACGACCGGAAAGGGAAGATCGGTGGCGAAGAGGAGCCGGGCTCCGACCCAGGCGCCGAGCGCCAGCACCGCGACCTGGCCGAGCGAGACCAGGCCCACGCGCCCCATCAGCAGCCCCAGTCCGAGCGCGACGATCGTGTAGATGGCGACGTTGGTCATGATCGCGGTCCAGTAGCTGCTCAGCAGCGACGGCAGCGGCACCAGAACGAAGGCCAGGAACAGCGCGATCACCGCGATCCGGATGCGGTCGCCTCGATCGAGCCGCGAGAGCGGGCCGGCGAGCCCGCCCCGCCGGGCCGAGGCCTCAGCTGCGGCCATTGCCCAAGCCAGTTCCGGTGAAGGAGATCTCGCGCCTGCGCGAGATCACCAGCAAGGCGATCGCCGCGAGCACGAAGGGCGCCATGTTCCGGTACTCCGAGATCGAGTTGATCGGCGTCGCCAGCGCGCTCACGAGCCCGACCACGAGGGCGGCGGCGAAGGTGATGGTGAGCGATCTCAGGCGAGCGATCAGGGCAGCCGCGAGCGCGGAGATGACGAGGAAGGTCAGGGTCACCGCGTCGAGGCCGACGAGATCGGAGAGCAGCAGCCCGGAGATCCCGGAGAGAAGCCCGGAGACGAACCAGGCCGAGGCCTCGACGCGGCGCACCGGGACACCGAGCGTCGCCGTGATCTCGCGGTCGTTGGCGAGCCCGCGCATGGCCGTTCCCAGCTTCGTGAACTTCAGGAATGCCGCGGTTCCGAAGGTGACCGCGACCCCGAAACCGAAGGCGATCAGCTGCGTGTACGTCAGGCTCACCTGGCCGATGTCGAAGGCCGGGGTCGAGGTCGGGAGGAGCATCGAGCGGGCCTTGTCGCTCCAGATCCAGGACATGATCCCGAGCAGGATCAGAGCCAGCCCGAGCGTGGCGGTGGCCTTGACCAGCGCGTCACGCTTGGCCAGGGCGGGGCCGAGCAGCACCCCGTAGAGCAGCGTGACCCCTCCCGAGAACGCGACCGCGACCAGGTAGGAGGCCCACTCGGGCCACAGGGAGTTATTGATCAGGTCCCAGGCGATCAGGGCGCCCATCGCCCCGACCGCCCCGAACGCGAGGTTCAGAACCCCGGTTGTTCGATAGAGGACGACCATCCCGACCCCCGACAGCGCGTACACCCCGCCGAGGGCCAGGCCGGTGGCCAAGAATGGCTGAAAGTCATCCCAGCTTGGCATCAGGGACTCATCAGCCGTTTGCCTACTCTGACCCGGTCAGACTCGGATCCCCAGCTTCGATCTCGCGAACCTTCGCAATATCCGGCTCGTCGCCCGAGATCTCGAAGCAATCCTCCTTGATCACCATGACGCCGTCCTTCGGCGTGGTTGTCCAGTCGACGTTGTTCGGGATGTGCAGGGGGGCGTCGCCGTAATACCACGGCTGGCACAGGATGTCGGTCTGCTGGTTCTTGAGGCCGAAGACCGCCGCGTTGACGGTGTCGACGGTGTACTCGTCGCCCTCGACCGACTCCAGCGCGTTGGTCATGAACTCGCCCATCAGGTAACCCATCTGGCTGAAGCTGCCCAGCCCGCCGGTCACGTCCTGGCCGTACTCGGCCATCACGGACCGATAGAGCTCGCTGTCGGGACCGTCGAAATCGGTCACGTTCAGCTCGGCGTTCACGAACAGCTTGTCGTTCCACTCCGGCCCCAGCGCATCAGCGAGGAAGTCGGTGTTACAGGGCGTCGAGCAGCCCCAGGCCTTGACGCTGTCCGCCAGGCCCTGCTGCTGCGCGGCCTGCAGGATCTTCAGCGCCTCGGGAGGCGTGAAGTTCAAGACGACGCCGCCGTTCTCGCCGGCCTGCTGGGTCAGCTTCACCGCCACCGAGTTGGCGTCCTGAATCGGGACGTTCTCCGCCAACTGGGTGATCGGGATACCCGCTGCGTCCGCCACGATCTTCGGGCCGGCAGCGATGTACTCGGTGCCAGGCACGTTCGACTGGTCGAACACGATCTTGTCGACATCCTGGCGGATCAGCGCCTGCACGGCCCCGTCCGAGCTGTAGCGCGGGCCCATGTTCACGGGTGCGCTGTTCGGCGTCGACCAGCATGAGGGGGCGATGCCGGCGTTCATCACGGCGATCCCCTTCTGCTCGTAGTACTCGTGGTTGACGTCGCACTCGATCAGGCTGAAGCCGCCGGTCATGCCGACCACGCCCTCGGTCTCGATCAGCTTCCGCGCCAATGCCGCGTTCTGCGCCGGGTCGGTTTGCTCGGTCTCGGCGATGTACTCGATCGGATGCCCGTTGACGCCACCGTTGTCGTTGACGCAATCGAAGTACGCCTGGGCGGCCGCCGTACCGTCGGTGAAGTCCGTGCCGGGCTGCTTCGTCGCGATCGCACCGATCTTGATCGGGGTACCCGTGGGCTCCGAGCCGTCCCCGTTGCCGCACTTGGGGTTGTCGACGACGGATCCCTCGTTGCTCCCGCTCTCTCCGCTTCCGCCGCACCCGGCGACCAACAGCGAGATGCCGGCCGCGAGCGCGACCACCAGGAACCAGCGCGAACGCGTCCGACCGACCTTGATCCTCACGATTCTCCTCCTCAGGATTAGCCGAAGGCGCGGCCAGCTTATCCGACCTGGGCGCGACGGGTCAAATTGTTTGATGATTAGCTTCAAGCCGCCATACTGAGCACGAAACGCGAGCCGAATCGAGGAGGAACATGCCGCGCACGACTCCGCCGTTCCGCGCTGACCACGTTGGAAGCCTGCTTCGTCCGCCCCGATTGCTGGCGGCGCGGGAGGATTTCGGCGCCGGCAAGATCCCGGCCGAGGAGCTACGCGCGATCGAGGACGAGGCGATCCGCGGGGTGGTCGCGATGCAGGAGGAGGTCGGCCTGCAGTCGGCCACCGACGGCGAGTTCCGGCGCGCCTCCTGGCACATGGATTTCATCTATGAGCTCGACGGCATCAGCAAGGCCGCCGACGACCTGGTGGTCCATTTCGAGAACCCCGACGGCGGGATCGACTTCACCCCCGCGGCGCTCAAGGTCGACGGCCCGATCGGGCTGCGCAAGCCGACCTTCGGCGAGCACTTCGAGTTTCTCGCCGAGACGGTGAACACGGCGACGCCGAAGCTGACCATCCCCTCGCCGAGCATGGTCCACTACCGCGGCGGCGCCGCGGCGATCGACCCCGAGGTCTACCCGGACCCGGATGAGTTCTGGAGCGACCTCACCGCCGCCTACGCGAATCAGGTGAGGATGGTCGCCGAGCTCGGCTGCACCTACCTGCAGTTCGACGACACCAGCCTCGCCTACCTCAACGACCCGAAGCAGCGTCAGATGATGTCCGAGCGCGGCGAGGACGCCGAGCACCTGCACGAGAGCTACATCCGCCACATCAACGAGGCGCTGGACGGGCGTCCCGACGGAATCGCGATCACCACCCACATGTGCCGCGGCAACTTCCGCTCCTCCTGGGTGGCCGAGGGCGGCTACGACTTCGTCGCCGAGGCGCTGTTCGGCGAGCTCGACGTCGACGGCTTCTTCCTCGAGTACGACGACGCGCGCTCTGGCGGCTTCGAACCGTTGCGGTTCGTTCCGAAGGGAAAGATGGTCGTGCTCGGGCTCGTGACCACGAAGCGGGGGGAGCTGGAGGACAAGGACGAGCTCAAGCGGAGGATCGAGGAGGCGAGTCGGTTCGTCGACCTCGACCAGCTCTGCCTCTCGCCGCAATGCGGCTTCTCCTCCACCGCCGAGGGCAACCTCGTCAGCTACGACCAGGAGGTCGCCAAGCTGCGCCGGATCGTCGAGGTCGCGGAGGAGGTGTGGCATTGAGCGTTGCGGCTGAGCTCTTCGACGTCCAGGGCGCGCGAACGGTGGTTACCGGGGCCGCGAGCGGGCTCGGCCTGGCGATGGCCGAGGCGATGACCGATGGCGGCGCGCGGGTCACACTCGCCGACCTCGACGCCGACCGGCTCGCGGAGGTCACCGCAGCGCTCTCCGGCCGCGGTGGCGACGTCCGCTCCGTCCGGCTCGACGTCAGCGATGCCGACGAGGTCGAGCGCCTGTTCGAGGAGCTGGTTGCCGAGCAGGGCGGGGTCGACGTGGTCTTCGCGAACGCCGGGATCTCGCTCGAGCCGGGCGTGCTCGACCCGCGGGGTGGCCTCGGCGCGTTCGACCGCGAGACCTGGGACACGGTGCTGGACGTGAACCTGAACGGCGTGGTCCTCACCATGCGGGCCGCCGCTGCACGGATGAAGGAGCAGGGGAGTGGCAGAATCGTGGTCACGGCCTCGACCGCCGGGTTCGGCACCGACCCGATGGTGGGGTACTCCTACTCGGCGACCAAGGCCGCGGTGATCGTCGTCGTGCGCCAGGCGGCGCTCGAGCTCGCCCGGCATGGTGTGCACGTCAACGCGATCGCGCCAGGGCCGTTTCGGACCCGGATCGGCGGAGACGCCGCCCCGATCCCGCCGGAGGCCTGGGAGGACATCGTCGCGCTCGGGCGCATGGCCGAACCCGAGGAGCTCAAGGGGGTCGCGCTGCTCCTCGCATCTCCGGCCTCGAGCTTCATCACCGGCGCGGTCGTACCCGTCGACGGTGGCCAGTTGCTGATGTCGCACGGGGTGTGAGCGTCATGCGAGCCGTGGTCACCAGGGCGACGCGGGTGATGGAGCTGGTCGAGGTGCCCGAGCCCGGCGAGCCGGCCGCGGGCGAGGTGATCGTCCGGCCGGAGGCGGTCGGAATCTGTGGATCCGACTTCCACTTCTACTGCGGCGAGCTCGGGCCCGGCGACGGCTCTGAGTTCCCGAAGGTCCAGGGGCACGAGGTGGCCGCGACGATCGAGGCGCTCGGGCCCGGCTGCCGCGAGGGGCTCGCGGTCGGCGGTCGGGTCGCCCTGTGGCCGCTGAGCTCGTGCGGGGACTGCTATCCGTGCCGGGTCGGTCGCCACAACGCGTGCGACAACTTCAGCCTGATCGGCATCCACGCCGATGGCGGCCTCCAGCAGAGGCTGCGGATACCGGACTCCCAGGTCTTCCCGACCACCGAGCCCCGGCCTGCGCTGGTGGCGCTCGCGGAGCCGCTGTCGATCGCGGTCCGAACCGTTCGGCGGGCCGAGGTCGAGCTCGGCGAGAACGTGGTCGTGCTCGGCGCGGGCCCGATCGGGCAGGCGGTCTGTCTCCTGGCCCGCGAGCGCGGCGCGTCGGTGCTGCTGATCGACCCTGTGGCGAGCCGGCTCGAGCTCGGCACGCATATGGGCGCCGAGACGCTCGCCTGGAGCAGCCCGGACGAGGTCGCCGGCCTCGGTCGCGAGTGGTCGGGCGGCGAGGGGCCGGGGATCGTCGTCGACGCGACCGGAGCACCAGACGCGATCCGCGCCGCGGTCGAGATGGCAGCCTCGGCCGCGCGGGTGATGATCGTCGGGATGTCGCCTCACGAGGTTCCGCTACCGGTGTTCACCTTCGTCGACAAGGAGCTCGACCTGCTCGGGGTGAGCTGCTGCCAGGCCGACGAGTTCGCCGAGGCGGTGGCCTTCGTCGAGACGCAGAGCGCGCGGCTCGAGCGCCTGATCACGCATGAGTTTCCGCTCGAGCGGACCGCGGAGGCGATCGAGTACGCGATGGAGAATCCAGCCGAGGCGATGAAGGTCGTGATCGGCGACATCTGATGACACGGAGGTAGGACCCTTGACCGTCACGCTCAGCGCCCAGGCTCGGACCGCCCTCGACTCGATCTGCGACACCTTCGTACCGGGTGGCGACGGGCTTCCCTCGGCGACCGAGCTGGGCGTCTCCGAGGCGATCCTGATGGCGGTCGGCGACGCTCCGAGCGCGGCCGAGCGCGAGCAGTTCGCCGGCCTGCTCGAGGTCTGGGACACCGAGGCCGCCGGCTCGCCGGAGGAGCCGTTCTCCTCGCTCCCCCATGAGCGGCGTGAGCGCATCCTGCTCGATTGGGCCGACGCCCCCGAGGCCGATCCCAGGGCCGCCTTCCAGGCGCTTCGCAAGGGCATCCTGCTGAGCTACTACTGCCTGCCGCACACCGGAGACGGACCGAATCCGGTCGACGAGGCGCTCGGCTACCCGGGTCCGCTGGGTCCGGCGGCGGACCCGCCGCCGAAGACGATCGCGCCGCTCGAGATCAGCGCCGACACGGAGCTCGAATGCGACGTCTGCGTGGTCGGTTCCGGCGCCGGTGGTGGCGCCGCCGCCGGCGTACTGGCCGCGGCCGGCCTCGACGTGGTCGTGGTCGAGGCGGGCGGCTACTACAGCGAGGAGGACTTCGACGGCGCCGAGCTGCCGGGGTACGCGCGGATGTATCTGAACGGTGGCGGCGTGGCGACGGTCGACCAGAGCATCGGCCTGCTCGCCGGCGCCTGCCTCGGCGGGGGCACGGTCGTCAACTACACCTGGTGCTTTCGCCCGCCCGACCACGTGCGCGAGGACTGGAGGCAGCGCTTCGGGCTCGACGACTGGGCCGGCCGGGACTTCGACGACAGCCTCGATGCGGTCTGGGAGCGGCTTTCGATCAACGCCGAGAACAGCATCCCGTCGGCGCGCGATCACGCCATGCGCCGCGGGCTCGAGGCGCTCGGCTGGCACTCCGAGGTGATGCAGCGAAATTGCCTCGGCTGTACCGAGGAGGTCTGCCGGCTGTGTCACTACGGCTGCCAGCTCGGCGCTAAGCAATCGACGACCAAGACCTGGCTCCAGGACGCGCATGACGCCGGGGCGCGGATCGTCGTCAACGCGCCGGCCGAGCGGATCCTGGTGGAGGATGGGCGGGCGTGCGGGGTCGAGGCGCGGACCACGGACGGGCACAAGGTGACCGTTCGCGGCCGCGCGGTCGCGGCGGCCGCGGGCGCCCTGCACACGCCGGCGCTGCTGATCCGCTCCGGCATCGACGGCCCGGCGGTGGGCAAGAACCTGCTCCTGCACCCGGTGCTGATCGTCTGGGGCGTGTTCGACGAAGAGGTGCGCCCGTGGGAGGGCGTGCTCGGCTCGACCTTCTCGGACGAGTTCCTCGACATGGGGGAGGGGTACGGGGTCAAGTACGAGCATGCGACCACCCCGCCGAGCATCCTCGCGATCTTCGCCCCCTGGCGGGGGGCGCGCGAGAGCGCCGAGCTGATGCAGGCGCTTCGCCATACGGCCGGCTACGGCTGTCTGATGCGCGCCCGCGACGGCGGCGAGGTCCGCGTCGGCGCCGACGGCCTTCCCGAGGTGCACTGGGCGCTCTCGGAGTTCGACCGCGACAACATGCGCCGGGCCCTCGACGGCGCTGCGCAGATCCTCGAGGCGGGCGGAGCGCGGAGGATCTACTCCTCGCACGCCGGCGACGTCTCCTACGAGCCCGGCGCCGACGGCGGCCGCGAGCGCTTCCTCGAGCAAGCCGACCGCTGCGGCTGGGGTTCCGGCCAGGTCACCCTGGGCTCGTTTCATCTGATGGGCACCGCGCGCATGGGCAGCTCGCGCGAGGACTCGGTCTGCGACCCCAGCGGCGAGGCCTGGGACGTCAAGGGCCTCTACGTGGTCGACGGTTCGGTGCTGCCGACCGGACTGGGGGTAAACCCGATGGTCACGATCGAGGCGGCCGCTCACAAGATCTCGCGCGGGATCGCCGCGGGGTTGAGCTAGCGATGGCCGACCCGGACGCAGGCTTCCCGAGCCCGTTCTCGATCGAGACCCCGGCGGGTTGCGAGGGGTGGGAGGAGATGTATCCGTACTGGGCGCCGTTCGACGAGCGGCGGCGCGAGGCGGACGAGAACCGGCTCTGGTTTTGGAACTCGATGCACTTCCCGCTGCCGATGCCGGCCTTCGACATGGTCGAGGTCGACCACCCCTACTACGCGCTCGGCGCCTGGCAGAACCGGGCCTTCGCCGTGCCTCCGGCGATGGGCGTCGACTACCGGGTCGTCAACGGCTACGTCTACATCTCGCCGAACCCGGTCACCGATCCGGAGAAGATCGCCGAGCGCGCCGAGATCTTTCAAGAACGCGCCGGCCACTACTTCGCCAACTGGGACGAGCTCTACGCCGGCTGGCGGCAGAAGATGGAGGCGCTGAACCGGGAGGTGACCCAGATCGAGGTCCCGGAGCTGCCCGAATACGAGTCGGATGAGCTCCTGTTCGGCACCGACGGCAACCTGAGCAGCACGGATCTCCTCAAGTCCTACAGCCACACGCTTCGCTGCGCGGAGATGATGTGGCAGCACCATTTCGAGTTCCTGCTGCTCGGCTACGGCGCCTACCTGACCTTCTCCGACTTCTGCCGAGAGGCCCTGCCGGACATCCCCGACCAGCACATCTCGCAGATGGTCGCCGGCGTCGACGTGGTCCTCTTTCGCGCCGACGAGGAGCTGCGGCGGCTGGCGCGGCTGGCGATCGAGACCGAGGTCGCGGCCGCCTTCGAGGAGGGGCGCTCGCCGGAGCAGATCGAGGCCGAGCTCTCACAGAGCGAGGCGGGACGCGCATGGCTCGACGAGCTCGAGCAGATCAAGGACCCCTGGTTCAACATGGGCACCGGTGACGGGCTCTATCACTACTACGGCAGCTGGAACGACGACCCGAGCATTCCGTTCGCGTCGCTGATCGGCCACATCGAGGCGCTCCAGGCCGGGGAGCAGATCGACCGGCCGACCGAGGAGCTGGCGAAGGAGCGCGATCGCCTCGCCGAGGAGTACGGCGCCCTCCTCGACGAGCAGGCGCGGCCGGCGTTCGAGGAGCTGCTCGGGCTCTCGCGAAAGGTGTTCCCGTACGTCGAGGAGCACAAGTTCTACTGCGACTACTGGTTCCAGTCGCGGTTCTTCAACAAGGTGCGCGAGTTCGGCGCTCTGCTGGCCGAGCACGACTTCATCCCCGACGGGGAGGACATCTTCCAGCTCTCGCGCCACGAGGTGATGGAGGCGCTGGAGGAGCTCTCGCTCACCTGGGCGACCGGCGGACAGCCGCTCGGCCCGCAGCACTGGCCCCCGATCGTCGCCCGGCGCAAGCAGCTGCTGGAGCGGCTCGAGCGGTGGACGCCGCCGCCGGCGCTCGGCGCGATGCCCGCGGCCGTCAACGACCCGATGGTGGTGATGCTCTGGGGAATCACGCCGGAGCGGCTCCAGGAATGGGCCCGCTCTCAGGACGGTGGCGGCGACGAGCTCAGCGGCGCCCCTGCCTCGCCCGGCGTGGTCGAGGGTCCGGCTCGCGTCGTGCGCTCGCTCGAGGGGCTCTCGTCGGTGCGCGCGGGCGAGATCCTCGTCTGCACGATCACATCGCCGGCCTGGGCGCCGATCTTCAGCAAGATCGTTGCCACCGTCACCGACATCGGCGGGATCATGTCCCACGCCGCGATCGTCTCCCGCGAGTACGGCCTGCCGGCGGTGGTCGGCACCGGGACCGCGACATCCCGGATCGAGACCGGACAGCGGTTGCGAGTCGACGGCGCGACGGGGGTCGTGCAGATCCTCGACGGCGACGGCGACGGCGGCGGCGGCGGCGGCGGGGAGCGGTGAGGCAGGCGGCGTGGGCGAGGCGCAGATTCACCGGCTCGCCGACCTCCGACGCGCCGACGAGCCGCGGTTCGGCGCCAAGAGCGCCAACCTCGGCGAGCTGATCGCGGGCGAGATTCCGGTACCGCCCGGGTTCGCGCTCTCCAGCGATGCCTACCTGGCCGCGGTCGAGAAGCTCGAGCTCGAGGGCCGCGGCGCCGACGAGTCCTCGCGGGCGATCCGGGATGCGCCCCTGCCGGCCCCCCTGCGGGCCGAGATCGACCGCCGGTACCAGGAGCTGGTCGCGGCGGCGGGCGAACCTCAGGCGCCGGTAGCGGTTCGATCGAGCGCGATCGGCGAGGACGCCGAGGGCGCGACCTTCGCCGGCCAGCACCAGACCCGGCTGTGGGTGCGAGGGATCGAGCACCTGTGCGAGGCGGTCCGTGAATGCTGGGCGAGCCTCTACGGCACCGAGGCGGTCAGGTACCGCGCCGAGATTGCCCTGGGCGCAGGCGCCCCGGCGATGGGCGTGGCGGTGCAGCTGATGGTCGACGCGGCGGTCTCCGGCGTGATGTTCACCTGCAACCCGGTGAGCGGCGACCCGAGCACGGTCGCGATCGACGCGAGCTGGGGGCTCGGGCTCGCCGTGGTCGGCGGCGAGGTGACCCCCGACGAGTATCGGGTCAGCAAGGTGACCGGCGAGGTCCTCTCGCGGCGGCTCGGCCCGAAGCAGATCGAGTACGTGCCGGACCCCTCCGGAAGGGGCGCCGCGCGGACCGAGGTTGCGCCCGAGCGGCGGGACATCGCCTGCCTCGGCGACGAGCAGCTCACCGCCCTGGTCGAGATGGCGCGGCGGGTGGAAAGCCACTTCGGCGGCCACCAGGACATCGAATGGGCGATCGCGCGCGACCCCGACGGGCCGGATGGGCTGGGGGAGCTCTTCATGCTCCAGGCCCGGCCGGTGACGGTTACTGCCTCAAAGCCGAAGTCGGCCGCCGCGCCCCGCTCGGCGATCGACCTGGTGATGGGGACGTTCGGCGCCGCCAAGGGCGGCGAGCGATCGTGAGCTCTGGCCCGGATGCGAGTGAGCTGGTCGAGATCGTCGACACGACGACCCGCGATGGCAACCAGAGCCTCTGGAGCGCCACCGGGCTGACCACGCCGGACGTGCTCGCGATCGCGCCGGCGATGGACCGGGTCGGCTTCCACGCGCTCGACTTCACCTCGAGCACCCACATGGCGGTCTCGGTTCGTTTCCACCGCGAGGATCCCTGGGAGCGGATCCGGCAGGTCAGCGCCGCGATGCCCGAGACGCCGCTCAACTTCATCACCACCGGGATGCGCTTCATCTCCTGGGTGCCGGCGGGCGAGGACGTGATCCGACTCGCCTTTCGCTGCGTCGCCCGCAACGGGATCCGGCGCTTTCAGATCGCCGAGCCCTCGAACGACCCCCAGGCGCTGATCAGGCTTGCGCGGATGGCGCGCGAGGAGGGCGTCGAGGAGGTGGTGGTCGGGCTCACCTACTCGATCAGCCCTGTGCACACGCACGACTACTACGCCGAGCGCGCGCGAGCGGTGGCAAGCTCGGCGGACATCGATCGCCTCTACCTCAAGGACCCGGGGGGCCTGCTGACCACCGACGCCGTGCGCGAGCTGGCGCCGCGGTTGATCGACGCCTTCGCCCCGCGCCCGGTTGAGCTGCACAGCCATTGCACGATCGGACTCGGGCCGCTGGCCTACGTCGAGGGACTGCGGGCGGGGATCCGCACCCTGCACACCGCCGTAGCCCCGCTCGCCAACGGGACCTCCAACCCGTCGGCAGAGATGACGCTTCGCAACCTCGAGGCCGAGGGCTACGTGCATCGCCTCGATCTCGAGGCGCTGGGCGAGGTCTCGGCGCACTTCCGCGAGCTCGCCGCCGAGAAGGACCTGCCGCTCGGGGCGCCGGCGGAGTACGACGCCTCCTATTACCGTCACCAGATGCCGGGCGGGATGGTTACCACGACGCAGCGCCAGCTGGACGAGATCGGCCGGCCCGAGCTGTTCGAGGCCACGCTCGAGGAGGTGACCAGGGTCCGCGCCGAGATGGGCTACCCGATCATGGTCACACCGGTCTCCCAGTTCGTCGCCACCCAGGCGGTGATGAACGTGACCTCGAAGGAGCGCTGGAGCAAGGTCTCGAACGAGATCGTGCGCTACTTCCTCGGCCACTTCTTCGAGCCCGCCGCGCCGGTGGACCCGGAGGTCGCGGAGCGAATCCTCGCCCTGCCGCGCGCGGAGAAGCTGCGCCAGCTGGAGCCGCTCAGCCTCGACCCCGCCCGCGAGCGCTTCGGCGCAGCGATCTCGGACGAGGAGCTGCTGTTGCGGCTGACGATGTCCGCCGAGCAGGTCGACGCGATTCTGGTCGACAGCGCCGCCCGGTGATCCGCCTCGACGACGTCGGGGGCTTCGTCTTCGACGTCGACGGCTCGCTCGTCCACCGCGGGGCGGACTTTCGCTCCCGGCCGCTGCCCGGCGCGGTCGAAGTGCTGGAGGCGATCCGCTCCTCGGGCCGCCCGCTGGTCCTGTTCACGAACGGCAGCCACCTCGACCCGGAGACGTTCGCGGCCGGGCTGCGCGAGGACGGCCTTCCGGTCGCCGACGCCGAGCTCCTGACCCCGGTCTGCACGGCGATCTCCTATCTGCAACATCGCCACCCGGGTCGCCCCACGATGGTCTTCGGCTCGCAGGAGATCAGGGCGCGAATGGAGCGGGAAGGCGTGCCACTGACCGACGGCGAGGAGGCCGAGGCGGTGTTCGTCGCCCACGTCGAGGAGGTCGACCTGGCGGCGCTCGAGCGTGCCGCGCGAGCGGTGATCAGCGGCGCCCCGCTGCTGACCGCGAACTACGGGCAGGGTTACTGGGGCGCCGGCGGCCTGATCTTCAGCCGCGGGGCGATGGCGACGGCGGCGATCGCGAAGGCGTCCGGCGGGCGCCCGACGGTGGTCGGCAAGCCGTCGAAGGTCGCTGTCGAGGAGACCAGCGCCCGGTTGGGCGTGCCCTCCGAACGGCACGCCGTGATCGGCGACGACATCGACATGGACATCGCGCTCGGCCACCTCGGCGGCTCGCGCACGATCCTCGTGCGCAGCGGGATCAGCGGCTCGCTCGACCTCGACAGCGTGCCCGAGGAGCGCCGCCCGGACGCGGTCATCGACGGGGTGGGGGAGATGCTCGAGCGGCTCTGAGGAAGCGAGCTCAACGTTCGCCGGCGGTTCGCCACCCCTCCGCATACTCGCGCCGGGCGGTGTCCGAGTACGGCACGGGGCTCACGATCGCCCGCACGCTGATCTGGCGGTGCGGCTCTACGGTCGACTTGCGTGAGCCGCCGTGCGGCTCTCCCCACAGCACATGGACCTCACTGCCGGTCTCGATGCGCGGGTCGATCGTTGCAAGCGAGAGAACGCGCTTCTCGTTGGCGCTGTAGCCGGTGAACATCGAGAACCCCAGGAGCTTCCCGTCGGCGTCGAGCACGGAGTCGAAATTGGAGGATCCGTAGTTCGCGATGGGCAGGTCGAAGAACTGGTAGGGCTCCTCATCGGTGTCGACGAGAAGCGACGCGAAGATCTTGGCCACGTCCTCGCCCTCCCAGGCCAGCGTCACTTTCCTGCGCTGGGCCTCGGGATCGATCTGCTCGAGGGCTTGCCGACCGATGAAATCGTGGTCGAACTTCACGAACTGGCCGTAGCCGAGTTCCCACGGGTTCAGGTAGTAGTCCTCGATATCGTCCGACACGAAGCTGCCGGCCAGAGCATTGTTGGCCTCGTAGGAGTCGGCGCCCAGCCACTTGCGATATCCGCCCAGCTCCTCGCCGGTATAGACGGCCGGTAGAGGCGAGGGAATCCAGCCCGACTCGAGCGTGTTCGAGGCATATGCTCGCGCGCCGCAGGGCTCCAGTCCGAACTCCTGTCCGGCCTCGAGAATCGCCTCGCGAACCTTGTCGTAGGTCTCGTACGGTCCAAACAGCTCGAGCCCCGGCGCACCCGCCATGCCGTGGCGCAGCGTGCGCACACGGTCGCCGGCCACGTTCATGTGGTCCATGCGGAAGAACTTCAGCTGCTCCACCGGGCCGCCGTTTACCTTCTCGATCACCGCCCACGCGTTCGGGCCCTGGATCTGAAAGCGCCAGAACCTGCGTGTCACGGCCTTGCCGTACGGCCGCGACGGGGAGCGGTCGTCGTACTCGACGTCGACGTCGTAGCCACCGATCTGCGCCCGGTACATGAGCCAGTTTGCCGCGGGGTTGCGCCCGACCCAGACGAACTCGTCCTCGTCGAGGTGGAAGAGAATGCCGTCCCCGATCACGTGCCCGGACGGTGTCGTGGGCACGAACTGCTTGGCCATGTTGACCGGGAAGTTGGCAACGCTGTTGATCCCCGTCTCGGCCACGAGCTTCAACGCATCGGGGCCCCGAATGAACAGGTTCACCATGTGATGGGATTGGTCGTACAGGACGGTCGCTTCACGCCACGCCCGTTGTTCCCGTCGCCAGTTGGTGAACTCGTACGGGACCACCGGGTATACATAGGCGCCGATCTGTGTGTTACGCAGCAGCTCGACCGTATTCGGTGCCTCGTCGAGTACGTCCTGGAGGGTGCGTGTCATTAGTTCGTTCCTTCCTGCGGCCCCCGCAGGCCGCACGTCATCGACGTGTTCACAACGCAACTGCCAACTGTGAGTTCTTCCACTTCTCGCGATCCCAGTTCCAGGTCCCAACGAGGTTGTTGAAGGTGAAGTAGTGAAAGCCGATAACAGCCAGGTCGGGATCGTCGAGGCTAGGCGCGAGCGCATCGAACAGCCGATCAGCCAGAGAAGAACGGCTCAGCAGCTTGCGGATCCCACGCTGCTTGCGCAGGAAAGCCAGCGACGAGCCGACGCCGATGCGCATCGAGATCTCGAGCAGGCGACGACGGTCCACCTCCCCGGGGATGCCGATCCTCACCGGCAGCTGCACTCCCCGCGCGCGCGTCCCCCGCAACCACCTCGTCAAGGCATCCGGGTCGAAGCACATCTGCGTGGCCATGTAGCTCGCCAGGCCCGCCTTGGCGTCCAGCGCAGCCTCGAGCGTTTCGGCGTCGATCACCGGGTGCCCCTCGGGATACGCAGCGACGCCGATGGAACTCGGTCGCCGCGGGTGGTCCGCGATCGCCTCGAGCAGGTCGCCGGCGGAGGCATATTCGCCGAGGGGCTGCTTGGTGTCGCCACCGATCACGAACGCGTCCTGGATGCCCGCGTCGGCCATCGTGCGCAGGAGCACATCGGCGTGTGCGCGGTCGCGGACCATTCGCGCTCCGATGTGAACCGTGACCGTGTGGCCGAGCTCGCGCAGGCGCGTGCCGAATTCGACGGCCTGATCGGTGCCGTGACGGGGCGAGCAGGTAACCGTCAGCGCGGTCGGCCCGGGTAGCTCCGCCGCCTCCCCCAGGACGGACTCGAAGGGCAGGACCTCGAATTGCGGAGCGAGCCTGGCTGGGCGGCGCCCGCCGTTGCCTGGTTCGTCGCCCCTCACGCTAGCCGAAGCTCAACTCCACCCATGAACGACCCCAACGTCATCACCGTCTCTCCTCTCGCCACGATCAGGCTGCGTTCCAGCGGGGTATGGCCATTCTAGCGTTTTGCATGCAACTCTGCGTCCCCGCGAGCATTATTGGAGGCGCACGACCGTCAAAAGTGGGCAGGCGCGTGCTGCTTGCATGCTTTACCGCGCTTCCGGGGGCGCGCTACGTGGGCGAGATGAGCGCCCCGCCAGGGAGGCGCTCGAGCACGTCGCGCTGGCGGAGCACGATCTCGAGGTTGGTGAGTGCGATGCGAGCGTGCTCGCGGGCGAGGCTCTCGGCGCGTGCGGATTGGCGCTGCTCGATGGCCTCGATCAGGCCAGCATGATGACGATGCGCGATCACCAGGATCTCGCGAGATTCGGACAACTCGGCCTCGGCCAAGACGAACGCGTTCGGCCCGGCAAACGGAAGCGAGAGGATGCCCTCGAGCGCACGCTCGAGCACCGGGCTGCGGGACAGGGCCAGCAGGCGGGCATGAAACTGGTCGTTGAGAGCGAGATAGCGCTCAAACGACTCGTAATCCGCACGGTGCACGAGGCTCACGATCTCGTCGTTGATCGCCTGCATGGCTTCGACCTCCTCGGTCGAGACGCCACGCTCAGCTGCGAAACGCGCGGCCGTGCCCTCGAGCACGCCACGGAGCTCGATTGCGTCAACGATGTCCGCTTGCGTGAACTCCCTTACGACGTAGCCCCGGCTCGAGCGTCGTCGCAGCAGGCCCTCGTGTTCGAGCGCGGCCAGCGCGAGGCGCAGCGGTGTGCGCGAAACGCCCAGGCGCTCGACGAGCGGAAGCTCCGAGAGCCGCTCACCGTGGGCGAACTCGCCGCTGAGGATCAGCTCACGCAGGCCCAGAACCGCCCGAGTGATCTGCGTGGGATCGGCCTCTTTCGTCAAGGCGACGCCACTCTACCTTCGTTCCGGCAAGGTCAACTCGACACGGGGAAACCGCTGTCCTAGCCGCGCCCGGCGCGGCGATCGACCACCCTCACGGCCTTGCCCTCGCTGCGGGGAATCGCTCCCGCGTCGACGACGGTGACCCCGATCCTGATCCCGGTGTGCTCACGCAGCCGCTGCTCGAGCCGCTCGCCGAGCGTCTTGCGGTCGACGCCCTCGCCCGCCGCTTCGCACTCGACCGTGAGCTCGTCCAGGTGCTCCGGTCGCTCGACGATCAGCCGGTAGTGGGGCGCGACCTCCTCGACGCCGAGCAGCAGATGCTCGACCTGCGAGGGAAACAGGTTGACGCCGCGGATGATCAGCATCTCGTCGCGGCGGCCGCCGAGGTCGCGGATCCGCGCCATCGCCCGTCGGCACTCGCACTGCTCCGTCGTCAGCGAGGCGAGGTCGCCGGTGCGATAGCGGATCAGCGGTAGCGCCTCCTTGGTCAAGGTCGTCAACACCAGCTCACCCCGCTCACCGTCGGCGAGCGGCTCGCCGCTCTCGGGCTCGACCACCTCGGCGAGGAAATGATCCTCCTGCAGGTGGAGGCCGTCGCGGGCGACCAGGCATTCCGCGGCGACCCCGGGTCCGCACATCTCCGAGAGCCCGTAGAAGTTGACCGCCTTGAGCCCGAGCGAGCCCTCGATCTGCGTGCGCATCTCCTCGGTCCACGGCTCGCCGCCGAACAGGCCGAGCTGCAGGGCGAGCCGCCCCGGCGCCAGATCGAGCTCGCGCAACTGCTCGCCGATCGCGAGCGCATAGGAGGGCGTCGAGGCCAGAACCTGCGCGCCGAGATCCGCAAGCAGCGTCGCCTGGCGAGCGGTGAATCCGCCCGAGGCCGGGACCACGGTGGCCCCGATCCGCTCCGCCCCGTCGTGGAACCCAAGCCCGCCGGTGAAGAGCCCGTAGCCGTTGGCGTTGTGGACGACCATCCCCGGACGGACGCCGGCCATGGTCATGCAGCGCGCCATCAACTCCCGCCAGTGGTCGAGATCGGCGCGGGTGTATGCGACCACGGTCGGCTTTCCGTGCGAGCCGCTCGAGGCGTGGACTCGCGCGATCTGGGCGCGCGGTACCGCCAGCAGCCCGAACGGATAGTGCTCGCGCAGGTCGGCCTTCGAGCTGAACGGCAATCGGGCGAGATCGTCGAGCGAGGTGAGCTCCCCGGGCTCCGCGATCCCGGCGTCGGCGAGCCGGGCCGATCCAGGAGGCTGGTTCGCCAGCACCCGCGCCACCGTCGCCCGCAGGCGCGCGAGCTGGAGGGCCCCGAGCGCTTCCCGCGATTCGGTCTCGACCGGGTTCCAGACCGTGGGCTCAGAGGCTGCGCTCGCTCGCATTCCAGTGCTGCTCGAGGTTGTGGACGAGTGCCGGGCTCAGGTGGCAATACGCCTGCTCCTTCGCGAACGTGGCCATGTAGCGGCGAAACAGATCCAGCGGCTCCTGGCCGGCCCGCAGCGCGCGGCGGTTGGCGGCCGCGTTGACGACCCCGGAGCTCGTCAGCGCCTCCACCCGGGCGGCGAGCGTGGCGTCCACCGTTTCGGGCTCGCAGACCTCATCGCAGAGCAGCTCGGCGGGCGGCGTCCCGGCCTCGAGCTCGAGCCCGGAGACGATCATCTGGCGGGCAAGCCGGTCGCCGACGAAGCGGGGAAGGCGAAGGTTGGACGCCCCGGGGATGATCCCCTCCTTGCGCGCCGGCAGGTAGAGCCGGCAGCCGCGTTCGGCGATCACGTGGTCGACCACGTGCAGGAGCTGACAGGCGCCCCCGATCGCGTACGTCTCGGCCACCGCGATCCAGAGCTTCTCGGTCGTCTCGGCGAGCTCGCTCGGGTCGTACTCGGGCCCCGACAGCCCGCGGTAGATCTTGTTCACGTAGCCGAGGTCGCGCGTCAGGAAGAAGATGAACGGGATCCGGCCGTGATAGAGCCGGGTGAGGTTGAGCCCGGACCCGAACACGCGCACGTCGCGGTAGCGGGGGTGGTCGACGAGTCCACCCCGGATTGCCCCGACCTCGATCTCGGGGTCGAGCAGGATCAGGTCCACCGCGCACTCGCTTGCAGCCAGCGTGGTGTCGTCCTCCGCGTTCAGGTGCCGCGGATTGCGCAGCTCGACCACCCCGGCCCTGCCGCTGCGGCGCACTTGGACCGGGCCGAGGTCGGCGACGCCCGTCTCCCGGAAGCGATCGAGGCGCTCGAGCGCCTCGGGGGTCGGGCGAAGCATCGTCTGCAGCAGGTGCGTCCCCGCGCGGGGCGAGCGCAGGACGTGGGCGATGAACAGGCCCTGGGCGACCTCGACCCCCTCCTTTTCGCCCAGCTCGCGGTCGAGCTCGACGGCGATCATGGCGCGGGTCGGAGTCAGCCCGGGAAATCGCTCGGCGGCCTCGAAGGCCAGCTCCTGGTCGCGCAGTGGCCGGGTCAGCGCACCGGTGAGCGCGTCGTAGACGTCGTCGACGTGTGCGCGCAGGAACCGTTCACGGGCGCCGTTCAGCGCTTCGCCCACGCCCTCGGCGGCCAACCGCTCGCGCTCGTCGCGTCGCGGCCGGGCCGGCAGGCGGGCGAGCAGCGCCTCGCCGCGGGTGAGGTAGGTGCAAGTCGCGCGCGAGTCGGCGGCGAAGCTCCCGTCGGCGCTCGGCACCGCCGCCGTCCAGGCCGCGATCTCATCCTCGGCGAGCCCGGCCCTCTCGAGCAGGCTCGCCGCCACCGCGGGCGGCGCGGGGCTAACCGGCGCTTCTCCGGAGTCAGCCAAGAAACTCAGGAAACCTGACAATATGCGAATCGCCTGTGGAGCGCGCTACGGAGATCGGACGGGTGATGTGGAGGCCACCCGCGGACGCGGGCGCAACCACCCAGCTCGGTCGCTACATCGACTGGCTGCGCGACCAGCGCGGGATCGATCACGCCGACTACGACGAGCTGTTCGCCTGGTCGGTCGCCGACCTGGAGGGCTTTTGGAGCTCGATCTGGGAGTTCTTCGAGGTCCGCGCGCAGACGCCCTACGAGCGGGTGCTCGGCTCCCGCGAGATGCCCGGCGCCGAGTGGTTCGCCGGCGCGCGGCTCAACTACGCCGAGCACATGGTCGGCAGCGACGCCGACCACGACCGGGTGGCGATCGTCGCCCACTCGCAGACCCGAGCGCCCCTCGAGCTGACATTCGGCGAGCTGCGCGAGCGCGTCGCCAGCGCCCGCGTCGGGCTCCAGCGGCTCGGCGTCGGCCGCGGAGATCGCGTCGTCGCCTACCTGCCCAACATCCCCGAGACCCTGATCGCCTTCCTTGCCACCGCCAGCCTCGGTGCGATCTGGGCGACCTGCGCGCCGGAGTTCGGCCCGCGAAGCGTCGTCGACCGGTTTGCGACGATCGAGCCGAACGTGCTGCTGACGATCGCCGGCTACCGCTACGGCGACAAGCCCGTCGACCGGCGCGCCGAGGTGGCCGCGATCCGCGCGGCGCTGCCGACGCTCGAGCGGGTCGTCCACGTGCCGTACCCGGGCGGGGCCGACGACGCCCTGCCCGACGCGGTCGCCTGGGACGGGCTGCTCGCCGAGCCCGGGCCGCTGGCTTTCGAGCCGGTCGACTTCGACCACCCGCTCTACGTCCTCTTCTCATCGGGGACGACCGGGCTGCCGAAGGCGATCGTGCACCGCCACGGGGGGATCCTGATCGAGCACCTGAAGAACCAGGGACTGAGCTGGGACCTCGGCCCGGGCGACCGGCTGATGTGGTTCACGACCACCGCCTGGATGATGTGGAACGCGCTGGTCTCGGCGCTCCTGCTGCGGGCCTCGATCGTGATGCTGGACGGCAACCCCGGCCATCCCGATCTGGCCGCCCAGTGGCGGCTGGCCGAGCAGCTGCGCCCGACGGTGATGGGCGCCGCGCCGGCGCTGCTGATGGGCTGTCGCAGGGCCGGCCTCGAGATCGGCGAGGACTTCGATCTCTCCTCGATCCGCCAGCTCTGCGCCGCGGGCTCGCCGCTGCCGCCCGAAGGCTTCGACTGGGTCTACGAGCAGCTCGGTCCCGACGTGCTGCTCAACGTCGGCAGCGGCGGTACCGACGTCTGCTGCGGGATCGTCCAGGGGAGCCCGCTGCAGCCGGTGTACCGCGGCGAGATCGCCGGCCGTTGCCTCGGCGTCGACACCGCCGCCTTCGATCCTGAGGGGCGCGAGGTGGTCGGCGAGCTGGGCGAGCTGGTGATCCGCCAGCCGATGCCATCGATGCCCGTCCGCTTTTGGAACGACCCCGACGGGAGCCGCTACCGCAGCGCCTACTTCGACGACTTCCCGGGCGTCTGGCGCCAGGGCGACTGGGTCAGGTTCAGCGAGCGCGGCAGCTGCGTGGTCACCGGCCGCTCCGACGCCACCCTCAATCGCGGCGGCGTGCGCATGGGCACGGCCGAGTTCTACGCCGTGGTCGAGGATCTCGGCGAGGTCGCCGACAGCCTCGTCGTTCACCTCGAGGATCCCGAGGGCGGGCCGGGCGAGCTGCTCCTGTTCGTGCAGCTGCGCGAGGGACTCGAGCTCGACCAGGGTCTGCGGTCGGCGATCTCGGCGGCCCTGCGCCAGACGCTCTCGCCGCGCCACGCGCCGGACGTGGTCGAGGCGGTGCCGGCGATCCCCCGCACGCTCACCGGCAAGAAGCTCGAGCTGCCGGTGAAGCGAATCATGCTCGGCGTGCCGGCCCAGGAGGTGGCGAGCCGCGACGCGCTCACAGATCCGCACGCGATCGACGCCTTCGTCGCCTACGCCGCCACGCGGCGCTGAGATGGTGGTCGCCGAGGTCACCGCCTACGGTGGGCCGGAGGTGATCAGGGTGGCCGAGCGCCCGGAGCCGAGCGCCGGGCCCGGGGAGGTGGTCGTCCGCGTGCGCGCGGCGAACGTCAATCCGACCGACCTCGGGGCGCGCACGGGCCGCGGTCCGCGCGGGGTTCCCGAGCCGCCCTTCGTCCTCGGCTGGGACCTGGCCGGCGAGATCACGGCGACCGGCGACGGGGTCGACGAGTTCGCCGCCGGCGATCGGGTGGTCGGGATGATCCACTGGTACGACCAGCGTGGCTCGGTCGGCGCCTACGCGGAGTCGGTGGCCGTCCGTGCGGGGTGGTTGGTGCCGCTGCCCGGCGAGCTCGACGACGCCACAGCCTGCACGATCCCGCTCAACGCCCTGACGGCGCGCCAGGGACTCGACCTGCTCGAGCCGGCGCCCGAGTCCGAGCTGCTGGTCACCGGCGCCAGCGGTGGCGTGGGTGGCTTTGCGGTGCAGCTGGCGGTGGCGGCCGGTCATCGGGTGATCGCCCTTGCCGGTCGCGACGACGAGGCCTGGGTCGAGGGCCTCGGCGCGGCAGTGGTGTTGGGCCGCGACGCGGACCTGGAGACGATCGGGCCGTGTGGGGCCGTCTTCGACGCCGTTCCGCTCGGGAAGCCGGCACTCGCCGCGGTCCGCGACGGCGGCAGGGTCGTGACCACGCGGCGGACGCCCGAAGCCGATCCGGCGCGGCGGTTGCGACAGCGATCGTTTCTGATCGAACCCGATCGCGAGGCTCTGCGCGCCCTGATCGCGCAGGTCGCCGGCGGGCGGCTGCGGACGCGGGTGGCGCAGGCCCTGCCACTGGCGCAGGCGGAGCGGGCCCACCGGCTGGTCGAAGGCGGAGGGCTGCGGGGAAAGGTCGTGTTGGTGCCGTGAACACGGGCGAGGAGGAGAGATGGCGAGAGTCGTGTTGGTCCATGGGGCGTTCGTCGGCGCTTGGTGCTGGGAACCGCTGATCGGGCCGCTGGAGGCGGCGGGACATACGGTCGAGACGTTCGATCTGCCGGGCTCGGGCGAGGACCGCACTCCGGTCGAGCACGTGACGCTCGACGCCTGCGCCGACCGCCTCTGCGCGGTGCTGGGCGAGCGCCCCGAGCCCGCGGTCGTGGTCCCCAACAGCATGGGCGGCGTGGTCGCAACCCAGGGTGCGGCCCGCTGTCCGGACCGGGTCGCGTCGATCATCTACGTCGCCGCGTTCGTGCCCCAGGACGGCCAGAGCCTGCTCGACCTCACCGGTACCCCCGAGGGCGCCGACGACCAGGTCCAGGCCAACATCGTCGTCGACGGCGAGCCGCCGGTGGCGACGATGCCCGACGCGGCCTCGCCGCAGGCGCTGTATGGGTCCTGCTCCGACGAGGTCGCCGCCTGGGCGACCGCTCGCCAGCGACCGCAGCCGGTTGCCCCGTTCGCGACGCCGGTCGCGCTCGCCGACGGCGTCCTCGACCGGATCCCGCGCAGCTATGTGCTCTGCACCCGCGACCGAGCGATCCCGCCCGCGCTGCAGCGGCGGATGGTCGAGGAGGCCGAGCTGAGCGAGGTGGTGGAGCTCGACACCGACCATTCGCCGCACATGTCCGCGACGGCCGAGCTGGCCGAGATCGTCGATCGGCTGGCGCGAGGCGGCCGGTAACAGGCGCCCCTCGACGCTTGCATGCAAAATGATAATTTGCATGCAAGAGGAGCGGATTGGCCCCCGAGGAGGAGAGATGCCGCAATCAAAATCCGAGCTTCCGCAGCGTCTGCGCGCGACCCTGCGCCTCCGCGAGCTGATCCTCGAGGGCGAGCTGAGCGGCGGCGAGCGGCTCTCGGAGGTGCCGTTGGCGGAACGGCTCGGGGTCTCGCGGACGCCGTTGCGCCTGGCGCTCGCGCGGCTCGAGCACGAGGGCCTGTTGCAGTCGGTCCCCGGCGGCGGCTTCGTCGTCAGCTCGTTCACGCTCGAGGAGGTGTGCGACGCGATCGACCTGCGCGGCGTGCTCGAGGGGACCGCGGCGCGGCTCGCGGCCGAGCGGCTCCAGGACCCCGACGAGCTCGAGGCGATGCACGGCTGCGTCGCCCAGCTCGACGCGCTGGTGCGGCCCGACCGCCCGACGATCGAGGCGTTCGACCGCTACGTCGAGCTCAACGGGCGCTTCCACCGTCTGCTGCTGATGCTGGCGAAGAGCCGGGCGCTGGAGATGGCGATCGCCCAGGTCGAGGCGCTGCCGTTCGCGTCCCCGAGCGCCTTCGTCCAGGTCCAGGCCGAGCTCCCCGAGTCGCACCGGATCCTCTACGTCGCCCAGGGGCAGCACCGCGGGATACTCGAGGCGATCGAGCAGGGGGAGGGGACGCGGGCCGAGGCGCTCGGGCGTGAGCACGCGCGGCTGGCGCACCGCAACCTCGACCTCGTGCTCGGCAGCCGGCAGAACCTCGCCCGCCTGCCCGGCGGCGGCCTGATCAGCGTCTCCGAGGAGTACGCCGAACAGGTCGCCGATGGCGGCTGAGCGGCACTTCGGGCCGTGGCGTCAGGCGCTGCGTTCGATCAGGCCGCTGAAGAACTCGATGTCCGCGGGCTGCAGCTGACAGATCTCGAGGAAGTGCCCGAGCTCGGTGGTGGTGTCGACGTACCCCGCGCGCACGCGATCCGGGATCAGGACGGTGTAGTCGAAGTCGAGGCCGGCGCCGTCGAGCAACTCGCCCAGGGACTCCCACACCTCGTCGCCGGTCGGCGCGAAGGTCGCCAGATGGTGCAGCCGCAGGTCCGCCGAGCCGTCGGACGGGAGGAAGCGGCGATAGAAGTCGACCTCGCCCGAGATCGGCTCGATCAGCTCGACGATCTGCCCGCCGCGCGCGCCCATCGCGATCCGCACCTCCCAGGCGGTCGGGACGTCGCCCGCGAGAAAGGTCGCCCCGGCCGTCGGCACCTCGACGCACCCCTCGATTCCGAAGCGTTCGCGGAGCAGCTCGATCCCTCGGTCGAGATTCGCGGTCACGTAGGCGAGCTGCCAGATGTTCGCGAACAGGTCACCGAGCACCTCGAACTGCCGCGGATCTTCAAACAGGCCGGAGGCGGGTCGCGCTGCCGGGCTCATCAGCGGTCCCCGAGGCCGAGCAGCTTGGCCGCGTTCTCCTTCAGCACCAGCGGCCGCACGTCGTCGGCGATCTCGAGCTCCTCGAAGTCCCGCAGCCACCGCTCGGGGGTGATCATCGGGTAGTCCGAGCCGAACAGGACCTGGTGTTTGAGCAGGGTGTTGGCGTAGCGGACCAGCTGCGGCGGGAAGTACTTCGGCGACCAGCCGGAGAGGTCGATGTAGACCTCGGGCTTGTGCATCGCGATCGAGATCGCCTCGTCCTGCCAGGGAAACGAGGGGTGGGCGAGGATGATCGGCATCTGGGGGAAGTCGGCGGCGACGTCGTCGACGTAGATCGGGTTCGAGTACTTGAGCCGCAGGCCGCCGCCCCCGGGAACCCCGGAGCCGATGCCGCTATGGCCGGTGTGAAAGAGAGCCGGCAGCCCGGCCTCGGCGATCACCTCGTAGAGGGGGTAGGCGCTGCGGTCGTTGGGGTAGAACGCTTGGATGTTGGGGTGGAACTTGAACCCCTTGACGCCGTGGTCCGCGATCAATCGTGCGGCCCGCTCGGCGGCGTCGCTGCGGCCCGGATCGACGCTGGCGAACGGGATCATCACGTCGGGGTTGGCCGCCGCGACCTCGGCCACCTCCTCGTTGGACACCGGCGGGCGGCCGCTGCGCAGCTCGTAGTCGACCGTGAACACGACGCAGGCCATCTGGCGCTCGCGGTAGTAGGCGGCGACGTCGTCGGCGGTCGGCGTCCCGCCGCCGTCGCGGAAGTAGCGCCCCGCTGCCTCGCGCAGCTCCGGCGGCATCGGATCGTGGCCGTCGCGCGCGACCTCGGCGTGCACGTGCACGTCGATCGCGCGGACGCTGTCGACGTCGATCATCGGCCCGGTGGTGCTGGCGTCGCTCGATTCAGAACGGGAACGGCTCCGCCCGGTCGCGCGCCGTCCGCCACTGCCACTCGGTCCAAAGCTCGAGGTTGGCGACGCCGCCGAAGTGACCGCCGTTGCTGGATGAGCCCATCCCCCCGAACGGCGCCGGCGGCTCCTCGTTGACCGTCTGGTCGTTGATGTGGACCATCCCCGCCCGCAGCTGGTCGGCGACCGCCGCGGCCCGTTGCGGCGATCCCGACTGGACCGCGGCAACCAGACCGTAGTCGGTGGCGTTGGCGAGCTCGACCGCCTCGTCGTCGTCGCGGAATGTCGTCACCGGAGCCACCGGTCCGAAGATCTCGTCGGTGAACGCCGGCATCGAGGGGGTGACGTCGCGGAGCACCGTCGCCGGGAAGAACGGCCCGTCGGCGGTGCCACCGGTGAGCGCCGTCGCACCCTCCGCGACGCTCTCGCCGACGATCCGCGAAACCCGGTCGACCTGCTTTTGGTTGATGATCGGTCCCAGCGCCACCTCGTCGGTTGCCGGGTTGCCGACCGTCAGGTGGCCGGCGCGATCGGCGAGCGCCTCGAGGTACTCCTCGGCGATGCTCTCGTGCACCAGGTGCCGGCTGACCGCGAGGCAGATCTGCCCCTGGTGCAGGAACGAGCCCCACGCGCCGGCCGACGAGGCGGCGGTGACGTCGGCGTCGTCGAGCACGACCAGCGGGCTGTTGCCGCCGAGCTCGAGCACCATCCGCTTCAGCGTCCGTCCGCCGGCCTCGCCGACGAGGCGCCCCACCGCGGTCGACCCGGTGAACGAGATCATCCTCACGTTCGGGTCCGCGACCAACGCCTGCCCGACCTCGGCTCCGCCGCCGAGCACGTGCAGGACGCCCTCCGGGAGCCCGGCCTCCTCGAAGATCCGCGCGGTCAGGACCCCGCCGGTGACGGGCGTGTTCGGATCGGACTTGAGCACCACCGCGTTGCCCAGGGTCAGCGCGGGCCCGATCGATCGCGCCGCCAGCACGATCGGGAAGTTCCACGGGCAGATCACGCCGACCACTCCGATCGGGACGCGCCTCGCCATGCTCGTGCGCCCTGGCGTCAGCGACGGCAGCTCGTGACCGAGCGGATGCGAGATCAGCGACGCCGCGATCTCGAACTGCCCGATCGAGGCGCTGATCTCCTGGTCCGCCTTGGGCGGGATCGCGCCGGTCTCCCGGATCATCCAGCCGGTGATCTCCGGGCGGTGGCGCTCGAGCAGCTCGGCCGCGCGCCGGACCACGGCCACCCGCTCGCTGATCGGGGTCGCGGCCCAGTCGCGCTGGGCTCGGGCCGCGGACGCGGCGGCGCGCCCGACCGCCTCGGCGTCAGCGATGCCGGCGGTCGCGATCACGTCTCCGGTGGCCGGCTCGGTGACCTCGATCGTCTCCGGTGCGTCGGTCCAGCCGTCGCTGAAGATGCGTCCGGTCCAGGTCTCCTCGTCGCCGAGCAGCGTCTGGTCGGCGGCCTTTTCGACGACCTCGGTGCTCATTTCGAATCTCCTCCTGGCGCGGGCTTGAGAAGCCGCCGAGGGTGACGCTCCTCCGGAGCAGTCAATATAAGGATGTCTGATATGGCAAGTCAAGGAGCCCTGCAGCCGACGGTGCGCGAGCTCGCGTTCGAGCTCATGCGCGAGCGCGGGCTGACGACGATCTTCGCCAACCCGGGCTCCACCGAGATCTCGTTCCTCGGCGGACTCCCGCAGGACTTTCGCTTCGTGCTCGCGCTTCACGAGGGCTCGGTCGTCGGCCTCGCCACCGGCTTCGCGATCGGCCGCGGCACGCCGGCCTTCGTCCTCCTGCACACCACCGCGGGCCTCGGCAACGCGGTCTCGGCGCTGGCGACGGCGCGGGTCAACCGCGCGCCGCTGGTGGTCGTGGTCGGCCAGCAGGACCGGCGCCACCTGGCGCTTGAGCCGTTCCTCGCCGGCCGCCTGGACGGTCTGGCCGGCGAGTACCCGGTCTGGGTGAATCAGCCGGTTCACGCCGCCGACGTCCCGGGGGCGCTCGCGCGCGCCTGGCACGAGGCCCGCACCGGACGCGGGCCGGCCCTCGTGATCGTGCCGATGGACGACTGGCTCACCCCGGTGGCCGCCGACCAGGAGCTGGCGGCGCCCAAGCGGCTGCTCGCGACGACGGCACCCGATCCGGCTGCGGTCGCCGACCTGGCGAGCCTGGTCGAGGCGGCCCGAACCCCGGCGCTGGTGGTCGGCGCGGGCGCCGACGACGCCGACACCTGGGCCGCCCTGGTCGGGCTCGCCGAGCGCCTCGGCTGTCCGGTCTGGCAGGAGAGCTTCGGCGCTCGGGCTGGGTTCCCTCAGGACCACCCGCTGTTCGCAGGGCACCTGCCGGCTGGACGCGGGCGGCTGCGCGAGGCCCTCGGCGACCACGACCTCGTGCTCGCCGTCGGGGCTCCGATCTTTCGGCAGTATCCCTATGAACCCGGCCCCCTGGTTGGCGAAGGGACCCGGGTCGCGCTGGTCACCGAGGACCCCGCCGAGGCGCACCGCAGTCCGGCCGACCTCGCGTTGCTCGCCGCCCCGGCGGGCGTTTGCGAGGCGCTGGCGCGCGATCTGCCGGCCCGCGCGTCGCCGCCGCCGCCGGGTCTTCAGCGCCCCGGCGCTCCGGCGGCTCCGGCGGCCGGTGAGCCGCTGCGTGCCGCCCACGTGCTGGCGGCGCTGGCCGAGCGGCTGCCCGCCGACGCGGTGCTGGTCGAGGAGGCGCCCTCCAACCGTCCCGAGCTGCTCGCCCGATACGCCGCCCGCCGGCCGCTCGGGTTTCTGAGCGCGGCGATGGGCGGCCTGGGCTTCGGCCTCCCGGGGGCGCTCGGGGTCCGGATGGCGCTGCCGCAGCGACCGGTCGTCGCCGTACTCGGCGACGGCTCGACCATGTACGCGATCCAGGCCCTGTGGAGCGCCGCGCAGTATCAGCTCGGAGCCCTGGTAGTGGTGCTCTCCAACGGCGGTTACCGGGTCATGGACCGGCTCGCCGAGGCCCAGGGCGAGTCGGCGCCGTGGCCGGCGTTCGAGTCGATCGAGATCGGCGCGATCGCGCGGGCGATGGGCTGCGAGGCGGTGCGCATCTCCGGCCACGAGGAGCTGCTGGAGGCGCTAGACGAGGCGGTTACCGGACTGGCCTCGCGCGCGGCACCCCTGCTGCTCGAGGTCGTGGTCTCGCCGGATCCCGAGTTTCACACCTAGGTCACGTCGCCGGCTCGACCGGCGGCGTCCCGTACGTGTGAAAGCTGTCGACGGTCTGCACGCCCCACGCCTGCCCGCGGGCGCGCTCGGCCTCGTTCCAGACCGTCGGCTCGGGATCCGGGTCGTAGACGAGATAGCCGCCGGTGGTCACCTCGATCCGGTTGCCGCCGGGCTCGAAGCCGTAGAGGAAGAAGCCCTGGGCGATCGCGTGCTTCGACGGCGCCGCCTCGATCTGCACCCCGTGTTCGAGGAAGAGGTCGGCGGCGCGCAGCACCTCCTCGCGGGTGTCGACCCAGAAGGCGAGGTGATGGAGGCGCCCGCGGACTCCGGACGCATCGGCGACGTAGATGAGCTCGTGCGCGGCGATGCTGAGGCTGAGCCACGCGCCGGCCTCGGCGCCGTCGTCGAGCACGATCCGCTCGTAGAGGCGATAGCCGAGCACCTGTTCGGCGAAGCTGCGGTTGGCGGCCACCTCGGCGGCGAGCACGTTGACGTGGTCGAGCCTCTTGATCGCCGCGCCTCGGCCGACGTAGCGCTGCGGCTGGTTCTTCAGCGCCGGCCGCAGCGACTCGGGCGCCAAGTACTTCTCGGTCTCGAAGTAGACCTCCATCGTGTGGTGGTCGGGATCGGTGAACCGGTAGGCGGGGCCGTGTCCGTGATCGCCGTCGATCCACCCCGATCCAAGGCCCGATGCCTCGATCGACGCGACCCTGCGGTCGAGTGCCTCGGGACTCCACGCCCGCAGCGCGATATGTCCCAGCCCGGAGCGTTCGGACTCGGTCAGCTTCAGCCCGTAGCGCTCGTAATCGCCCCAGCCGCGCAGAAACACGGACTGACCCTCACGCGCCTCGACCTGCATTCCCAGAACCTGCTCGAAGAAGTCGAGGCTCTCGGTGGGACGCGGGGTGAGCAGCTCGACGTGGCCGATGTGGGCGAGGTCGCGGACCGGCTCCATCGGCTCAGCCGCCTTCGACGATCCCGCGCAAGCCGTCGAGGTCGTAGGAGAGCTCGCCGGCCTCGAGCCGCGCTCGCTTGATCCGCTCGCGCTCGGCTCGCTCGCGCGCTCCCTCGAGCGCCTCCTCGATCCGCTCGCCGGCGACGACGACGACGCCGTCGTCATCGAGCACGACCGCGTCCCCGGGGCGGATCGTCGCGCCCCCGACCTCGACCGGCGCGTCGATGGAGCCCGCGGCCGCCTTGGTCGCCCCGCGAACCCGGATCCAGCGCGCCCACACGGGCAGCCCGAGCTCGCGCAGCTCGGCGGTGTCGCGAACGCCGGCGTCGACGAGCACCGCGGCCACCCCGCGCAGCTTCGCCTGCGTCGCCAGCAGCTCGCCGAGCAGTGCCACCGGCTCGGGCTCGGGCATCGTCACCACCAGGACGTCGCCCGCCTGGGCTCGGTCCATCACCGCGTGCACCATGGTGATGTCGCCCTGCGCGCAACGCGCGGTCCGCGCCGGGCCGCAGGCGCTCGACCCGCTGATGATCTGCTCGAGGCGAAGGTCGATCAGGCCTCGCCGACCCGACCCTTCGTAGACGGTGGCCGAGCCGAGCCGGGCGAGCTCCGCGTAGACGGGGTTCATAGCCCGGAGACGACCTGCGGGAGCACTCGCTGGAATGCCTCGGCCTGGCGGATCTCGCGATCGCCCGAGACGCGGCGGGCGTGGTTCGCGCGCTGCTCGGCCCGCTGGGCGTAGTACGTCTGCAGGTAGCTCTGCGCCTTCATCTCCGCCATCGCGGCGAGCTTGCGGTCGAACACCGAGGTGATGTCGAGGAACGTCGTCGGGGTGAAGTTGCACAGCTCCGGCTGATGAGGCTCGAACAGGAACAGCCGCGGTGGTTTGATCGTCGCGAAGGCGCTGGCAACGCCGGCGCCTGCGGCCAGGGCCCGGGCTCGATCAACGGCTGCGAATGCCGCCGGGTGGTCGGGGTTGAACGGGTCGCGGTCGGTGTGGGTGACGATCGCGTCCGGGGCCAGCTCGCGGATCGTCTCGACGATCCGCGACAGGGCATCGGCGTCGACCTCGAGCGGGTAGTCGCCGAGGTCGAGGCAGCGAAACTCGGCGCCGAGGGCGGCGGCCGCGCGCTCTGCCTCGCCGTGGCGGATCCGCTTCACGGCGTCGACGGTTTGGTCGGGCTGTTTCCACAGCTCGCCCGACTCGCCGCGCTCGCCGTAGGAGAGCGCGAGCACGGACGCGGTCCCGCCGCGCTCGGCGGTGAGCGCGAGGGCGCCGCCCGCGCGCCAGACGAAGTCAGCCGCGTGTGCGCCGATCGCGAGCAGTCGTGGGCTCTCGGTCATGACTCGACTCCGGCCAGCCGGCGGCTGTTGTCGACCGCCATCGTCCGCACCTCGCTCTCGGCGAAACCCGCCTCGAGCAACCGCTCGGCGATCAGCGCCAGGCCGTCCTCAACCGGCGGGTTCTGGATCTGGCCGAGGTCGCTGGAGAGCAGCGTTTGCCGAACGCCGACCGCCCGGATCCCCTCCAGCCAGCTCTCCCACGAGCACTTTCCGGTGAACGGGGTCGTGAAGCAGCGCTCGATCATCGCGCCGCGGCCCGCGAGCTCGAGCTGGTCGGCAATCGAGAAGCCCTGGGCCGGATAGTCCGGGTGGGTGACGACGATCTCGCCGACCCCGACCTCAACCGCGGCGTCGACGACGGCGAAGGCCTCGTCGCGTCCGAGGTGGCCGGTCGCGACGACGATCTCTTGCGCGGCGGCGACGGCGAGCACCGCCCGCGTCTCTGGCAGCACCCGCCCGTTCGCGTCGGTCGCGTCGACCGGCTCGACGCCGATCCCCCGCTCGCGCAGTTCCGCTTCGAGCTTTGCCCAGACGGGCAGTTTCGCCTCGGGCCCGGCGCGGGCGAGATGCTCGCGCTCGCCGCGGGAGTCGACCGTCGGCATCCAGACGACCCGGGCGCCCTCGCGGGCCGCGATCTCGACCGCCACCGGGTTGATCCCGCCGATCGCGCGGTTGAGGGCGATCGCGCCGAGCACCGCGACCTCCGGGACCGCCTTGCCGACCACGGCGGCGCGCTCGGCGGTCGACAGGTAATGCGACTTGAGCACGAAGCCGGCCAGGCCGAGCTCGGCGAACCGTCGCGCGAGCTCGAGGTCGTCGATCCGGCGCTCGACCACGTCCGGGGCCACGTGGACGTGCATGTCGATCGCGCCGCGAACCAGCTCGCGAGCGAGTGGGGAGGGGCCGTCCGTCGGGCTCACGGCGCAGCCCCGGCGCCGGCTAGCGAGCCCAGCCACGCCTGCGCGGCGGCCGCGCAGCGCGGCTCGACCTCGAGCTCCTCGAGCAGGGCCACGGCGTCGGCCATCTCCTCGGCGCGGCGCCCGGCGTGTCGGCGGCTGCCTTCGATCAGCCGGCGCAACAGCTCGCCGTCCGCGGTGCTCAGGGTGCGCTCGATGTCCGCGTACAACCAGTCCTCCTGACCGAGCCGCTCGGCCGCCTCGAGGGCCTCGCCGATCGCCGCCGCCATCCCCTTCGCGAACACGCTGCGGGCGAGCTTGCAGGCCGCGGCCGCCCCGATCTGTGGCCCGATCTGCGTCACCGGCATCCCCAGCGGCCCGACGATCTCGGTGAACCTGGCGGCGCCCGGTCCGCTGGCCAGCGCCGGGGTCCGCAGGCCGCGTGCAGGGACCGGGCCGATCAGCGCCACGTCGGCGAACCGCGCGCCCCGAGCGGCGACGACCTCCGCCGCGGCGCGCTTGACCGCCGGCGCGGTCGTGTTCAGGTCCGCGAACACCGTGTCCGCCGTGAGCCCGGGGGCAACCGCCTCGGCGACCTTGACGGCGACGGCGGCGGAGTTCACGCTGAGGATCAGGTCGGCGTCGACGGCGGCGTCGCGCTCGTCGTCGGCCCGCTCGACGCCGGCGGGCAGTTCGGCGGGGGCGGGGTCGAAGCCACGAACCATGACTCCGGCCGCCGCCAGGTCTGCAGCGATCGCTGAGCCCGCTTCGCCGAGACCGATGATCGCGATCATTCGGCGCGCCTCATCAACCAAGGCCTACTGCACCATCCGCAGCACGTCGCGCAGATAGAGCAGGTGATCCTTCATTGCCCGCTCCGCGCGGGCCGGGTCGCCCTTCTCCACCGCGGCCAGCAGCGCCTGGTGCTGTTCGACGATCGCGGAGTGGACGATCGCCGGCTCCAGCTCACTGACCAGCTTCGGCTGCACGACCTCGAAGATCCAGTCGGTGAGCGCCTGCACCATCCGGTTGCCGCCTGCAGCGGCGATCGTCCGATGGATCTCCGTATCGGCGACCGCCAGCGCCTCGGGATCGTCGACGGCTTCGGCCTCGACGGCGGCGGCCGCGCGAAGCCGCTCGACCGTCGCCCGCTCGGGTTGATAGGCGGCCCGTCCGGCGAGCGGCACCTCGAGCAGCAACCGCACCTCGAGCAGCTCATCGAGGGTCACGGTGCCGGTCTCGAGCATCATCGCGATCGCATTGCTGAGGCTGCGGCTCATCCCCTGATCGGCGGTGCGGGCAACGAAGATCCCGCCTCCGGGGCCCTTCGAGGCGCGGATCAGGCTGCCGCTCGCCAGCAGCTTCAGTGCCTCGCGCAGGGTCGGACGGCTGACCCCGAACTCCGCGGCCAGGTCCTCCTCGCGGCCGAGCAGGTCGCCGGGCTGGAGGTCGGCCTCCTGGATGTAGTGTTGGATCTGCACCGCCACCTGCTCGCTGGCGCCGAGAATCGCGCCGGACTTGGCGCGCTTCGCCGGCCGAGCGCGCTTGGGCTCGGCGCTCACAGTCCGTTCTGCCTGACGCCGCGCTCGTCGACCACCCGTCGCGACTTGCCGTCGGCGCGGGGCAGCACCCCGGGCGCGACCGGCACGATCCGCACCCGCAGCCCGAGCTGCTGGCGCATCGCGTCCTGAAGCTGGCGGGCTCCGCTGCCTTCCTCCAACTCGACCTCGAGCTTGATCTCGTCCATGCCGCTCTGCTCGGAGTAGAAGGTGATCCGGAACTCGCCCGAGCCGCTCACCCGCGCCACGGCCTCGGCGATCGCCGACGGATAAACGTTCATCCCCCGGATCACCACCATGTCGTCGGTCCGGCCGACGATCCCTCCCGGGAGCCAGCGGCCGTCGTGCCCGGCGGGACAGCTCTCCTCGGCGTTGACGACCACGTCACCGGTGCGGAAGCGCAACACCGGGGAGCCGGTGCGGCGCAGCGGGGTGACCACGAGCTCGCCACGCCCGCCGACCGGCACCGGTTGCAGTTCTGCGTCGAGGATCTCGCAGACGAACTCGTCCTCGAGCACGTGCAGGCCGTGGCCCTCAGGGCAGGGATATCCGAACGGGCCGACCTCGGTGAGCCCGGCGTGGTCGAGGCATTGCGCCGCGAAGCCCTCCTCGATTCGAGAGCGCACCGCTGGCAGAGAGGCGCCCGGCTCGCCGGTGCAGATCACCTTCTGCACCGACTCGACCGCCCCCTCGAGCCGCTGATCGACGGCGACCTCGAGCAGGCGCAGGGCGTAGGAAGGCGTGCACCAGACCGCGGTCGCCTCGACCTCGGCGATCGTCTGCAACCGTTGGACCGAGGGCATGCCGCCGAGCGCTACGGTCAAGGCCCCGACCTCTTCGAGGCCCTGCTGGGCGGCCCAGAACTGCACGTGCGGCCCGAACGAGAACGGTAGCGCGGTACGGTCGCCGGGCCCGATTCCGGCGATCGTCAGCGTGTGGGCGAACAGCTCCCCCCACCAGGCCCAGTCCTCGGCCGTGTCGAGGACCCGCAGCGGCGGACCGGTGGTGCCGCTCGTCTGCCATAGGTGGGTGTAGCGCTCGAGCGGATACGTGAGGTTGGTTCCGAACGGCGGGTTTGCCGCCTGATCGGCGATCAGCTCTCGCTTGTCCAGCGTCGGCAGAGCGGCGAGGCTGAGCTCGGCCCCGGGATCGAACCCTTCGAGGCGAGCCCGATGAAACGGGTTTCGCTCGCGCATCAGCTCCAGCAGCGCGCCGAGGCGGTCGGCCGCCGTCGGGCTCAGGGTCGCGACCGTGGTCATCGCCGACAGCGAGGCATCGCGCTTGGACTTCGCACCGGGCGCAGCATACGGCGGGATCGAGGGGTGATAAGGCCAGCCAACCGCTCAAATCTATATTGTTTGGTTTGTACGTGGAAGGAGAGTTGATGCGGCTCTCGCCGCTGCGCGAACGGGCTCGGCAGGCCGGGGCTCGTTTCGCGATTCGCGACGGCTGGGAGGTGGCGTCGAGCTATGGCGCCGTCGCCGCCGAGGTCGCCGCCTGCCGGTCGACCGCCGGGATCGCCGACCGGTCACACGTCGGCAAGCTCGAGCTCGACGCTCCCGCCGCCGAGCTTCGGGCCTGCATCGCCCGCCAGGCCGGCGGAGCGTTGGAGCCTGGCAGCGCCCGGGCGGATGGCTCGCGCTGGTGGTGTCCGCTCGGCGATCAGCGGGCGCTCGTGGTGGTCGAGCACGGCCCGCTCGACATCCTCGCCGGGACGCTGGAGCGCGACCTCGGGTCCGCCGCCGGGACCGTCGCCGACGTCAGCTCGGAATACGCGGCGATCGCGATCGCAGGCCCGCGCGCACAGGGGTTGCTCGCGCGGGTGACGGAGATCGGCCTGGCGCGAGGGACGCTCTCGGAGGGCGGCTTCCGGGTCGGCCCGGTGGCCCGGGTCCCGGCGATGCTGTTGCGCGAGCGCGACGATCGCTTCCTGCTTCTGTGCGGTTCGGCTGACGCCGAATACCTGTGGCTGGCGCTCAGCGACGCGGGCCGCCCGCTCGGCGTCGTTCACGTCGGGGTCGAGGCGCTCGAACGGCTCGCCGCGGTGCGGCCGGGTGAGAACCTGGCTCGAAACTCACCTCGCGCGTCCGAGACAGGTCCTCGCGATGCAGATCAAATTGTCTGATCTGTTCTATATGCTGCACTGAAAATATTCCCGTTCGTCTTGGTGGACGCCCCGTGTGATCGGAGCAAAGGAGTCCAGACGTGGTGCATCAGCTGACCGGGGGCGATGTGGTCGGTTACCGGCGCGAAAGCGCCGACCCGCCGTCCCTGTACCCCGACTACATGTCGACGCGGACCCGCGCGCCGAAGCTTCCCCTGGTCCCGCTCGCGCACACGCTCTCGGAGGTCACCGGGCCGGTCTTCGGCGACGAGCGTATCGGCGAGCTCGACCACGACCTGACTCGCCAGCACGCGGGCGAGCCGCTGGGCGAGCGGATCATCGTCCACGGGCGCGTCCTCGACGGCGACGGGCGACCGGTGCGAGACACGCTGATCGAGCTCTGGCAGGCGAACGCGGCGGGCCGCTATCACCACCGCGTCGACCGTCACCCGGCGCCGCTCGATCCGAACTTCAGCGGCGGCGGCCGCTGCCTCACCGACCGCGAGGGACGCTATCGCTTCGTCACGATCAAGCCCGGTGCTTACCCGTGGGGCAACCACCACAACGCATGGCGCTCGATGCACATCCACCTCTCCGTCTACGGGTCCGCGTTCGCGACCCGGTTGGTGACCCAGATGTACTTTCCGGGGGACCCGCTCTTTGGCCAGGACCCGATCTTCAACTCGGTCCCCGACCCGAAGCACCGCGAGCTGATGATCTGCCGTTTCGACCTCGAGAGCACGGTCCCCGAGTGGGCGCTTGCCTACGAGTTCAACATCATCCTGCGCGGCCGCGACGCCACGCCGATGGAGGGGTGAGATGGCGCTGCCGACGCCGTCGCAGACGGTTGGCCCGTTCCTCCAAATCGGCGTGCGGACCGACTGGTCCGATCTGGTCGCCCCCAGCTCGCCCGGCGCGATCCGGCTCCAGGGGATCGTCTTCGACGGCGACGGCGCGCCGGTCGACGACGCCCTGATCGAGCTCTGGCAGGCCAACCGGGCAGGGCGCTACGCCCATCCCGAGGACGCCCGTGAGGACCTACCGCTCGAGGACGGCTTCCGAGGGTTCGGCCGCTGTCAGACCGATGCCGACGGCGCGTACCGGTTCGTGACCGTGAAGCCGGGGCCGGTGCCCGCGCTCGGCGGCGGGATGCAGGCGCCGCACATCGCGGTCTCGGTGCTCGGGCGCGGGCTGCTGAAGCGGCTGGCGACGCGGATCTACTTCCCCGACGAGCACGAGGCCAACGCGGCCGACGCCGTCCTCTCGACGGTCGATCCGAAGCGTTGGTCGACCCTGATCGCCGTGCCGGACGATGGCGCCCTCCGTTTCGACATCCATCTCCAGGGTGAACGCGAGACGGTTTTCTTTGACGTCTAGTTGCCGGGTGCTTCGAGTACGGTCGGCCTGACGTGTCCACCGGCCTATTCGCGGAACTTTTCGTGCCCGACGCGATGCGGACGGCCGTCTCGGGGCGCGCCTGGCTCCAGGCGATGCTCGATTTCGAGGCGGCGCTGGCGGTCGCCGAGGCGAGGGTCGGCCTGGTTCCCACGGAGGCGGCGGAGGCGATCGCCGCCGCCTGCGACGCCGAGCGCTTCGACCCCGAGCTGATCGGCGAGCGGGCACGCGCGGGGGGCAATCCCGCCGCTCCCTTGGTTCGCGCGCTCGCCGATGCGGTCGCCGGCGATGCGGCCGGCTACGTGCATCGTGGCGCGACCAGCCAGGACGTGCTCGATACCGCCTCGATGCTCGTTGCGCGGCGAGCGCTGGCCGTGATCGACCGCGACCTCGACGGCGTCGCCGCCGCCTGCGCCGGGCTCGCCGCCGACCATCGCGCCACCCTGATGCCGGCTCGCACCCTGCTTCAGCAGGCGCTGCCGACGAGCTTCGGGCTGAAGGCGGCAGGTTGGCTTGTGGCGGTGGTCGAGGTGCGCCGGCGGCTGGCGGCGGTCTCGCTCGCGGCCCAGCTCGGCGGCGCGGCGGGGACGCTGGCGTCCCTCGGCGACGCCGGCACCGAGGTGCTCGCCGAGCTGGCCGCCGAGCTCGAGCTCGAGCAGCCGACCGTGCCCTGGCACACGGCGCGCCTTCGCACCGCCGAGCTCGGCACCGCGCTCGCGCTCGGGGCGGGCACCCTGGAGAAGATCGCCCTCGACCTGACCCTGCTCGCCCAGACCGAGGTCGGCGAGGTGGCGGAGGCGTCCGGCGGAGGTCGGGGCGGCTCCTCGACCCTGCCGCAGAAGCGCAATCCGATCGGCTCGGTTCTGGCGATCGCCTGCGCGCGAAGGGTGCGCGGCGAGTGTTCGATCCTGCTCGCCGCGATCGCGCAGGAGCACGAGCGCGCGGCCGGCGCCTGGCACTCCGAGTGGGAGGCTCTCGGCCGCGCGTTCGCCTACACGGGCGGTGCCGCCGCGGCGGTTCGCGAGGCGCTCGAGGGGTTGGAGGTCCGGCCGCGGCGGATGCGCGAGAACCTCGAGCTCAGCGGCGGCCGGCTGCTCGCCGAGGCGGTGAGCGAGGCCCTGGCCGAGCGGATCGGGCGCCCCGAGGCCAAAGCCCTGATCGAGGCCGCGGCCGGCCGCGCGATCGATGCCGACAGGCCCCTGCGCGACGAGCTGCTCGCCGACGACGCGATCGCCGCCCGGCTTTCGCCCGAGGAGATCGACCGGGCGCTCGATCCGCAGGCCTATCTCGGCTCGGCGGACGCCTTCGTCGACCGAGCGCTCGCCGACTACCGGTCGGGCCGAGGATGAGCGTCGCCGTCCGCCACCGCTTCGATGGCCCCGGCGAGGCACCGGTGGTGGTGCTCTCGAACTCGCTCGGTACGACGCTCGAGATCTGGGACGACCAGGTCGCCTCGCTGGCGGGACCGTTTCGGGTGCTGCGCTACGACACGCGCGGCCACGGCGACACCCCGGCACCGCCCGGGCCGTACTCGATCGCCGAGCTCGCCGGCGACGTGCTCGAGTTGCTCGACCGGCTCGAGCTCGAGCGGGTCAGCTTCTGCGGCCTCTCGATCGGCGGGATGACCGGACTTTGGCTGGCGATCAACGTTCCCGAGCGGATCGAGCGCCTGGCGCTGTGCAGCAGCTCGGCCCACATGCCGCCGCGCGAGGGCTGGCTCGAACGCGCCGCCACCGTGCGCGCACAGGGGATCGAGGCGGTCGCCGAGGCGGCGCTCGAGCGCTGGTTCACTCGCGAGTTCGGCGAGCAACGACCCGATGTGCTGGCGCGGGTGAGAGCGACTCTGCTGACGACCACCCCCGAGGGCTACGCGGGATGTTGCGAGGCGATCGCCGACCACGATATGCGCGCCGAGCTCGGCCGCATTCGCGCGCCAACCGTCGCGATCGTCGGCGCCGACGACCCCGCCTCTCCGCCCGAGCATGCGCGGCTGATCTGCGAGACGGTGCCCGGCGCCCGGCTGGTGGTCGTGGAGCGCGGGCGGCACCTCGTCAACGTCGAGCGCGCGGACGCGGTCACGCGCGAGCTGCTCGCCCATCTGACCGCGCAACCTGAAGAGGTCCCCATGAGTGAGGCTCCCGGTGAGTGAGGAGGCCCGCGAGCGGGGGATGAGCGTCCGGCGCGAGGTGCTCGGCGATGAGCACGTGGACGCCGCGATCGCGCGCGCGGACGAGTTCACGGCCGAGTTCCAGGACCTGATCACGCGCTACGCCTGGGGCGAGATCTGGACCCGGCCCGGCCTCGACCGGCGCACCCGCAGCGCGATCACGTTGACCGCGCTCGTCGCTCGCGGGCAGTTCGACGAGCTCGCGATGCACATCAGGGCCGCAGTTCGCAACGGGCTCAGCCGCGACGAGATCAAGGAGGTGCTGTTGCAGAGCGCGATCTACTGCGGCGTCCCCGCCGCCAACTCGGCCTTCGCGGTCGCCCAGCGGGTGTTCGAGGAGTGAGCTCCTAGATCGGGTAGTGGCGCGAGCCCGCCTGCACCGTGAGCCAGCGCACCTCGGTGAACTCGTCGAGTGCGGCCTTGCCGCCGAAGCGCCCGAACCCACTCGCCTTGACGCCGCCGAAGGGCATCAGCGGCTCGTCGTGCACGGTCGCCCCGTTGACGTGGCAGATGCCGCTCTCGATCCGCCGCGCGACGTCGAGCGCGCTCGGCACGTCGCTGCCGAAGACCGCGGCGGCGAGCCCGTACTCGGTGTCGTTTGCGACCCGCACCGCCTCGTCGGGCCCGTCGACGCCGATCACCCCGACGATCGGGCCGAACGACTCCTCTCCGTAGATCCGCATCTTCGGGGTGACGCCATCGAGCACCGTGGGCGGGAAGCAGGGCCCGTCCGCCTCGCCACCGGTGACGACCTCGGCGCCGTGGGCGACCGCGTCCTCGACCAGCCCCGAGATCCGCTCGACCGCGGTCTTATTGACCATTGGCCCGATCTGGGTCTCGGGATCGCGCGGATCGCCGACCTTGAGCGCGCTCGCCCGCTCGGCGAGCTTCGCCGTGAACGGCTCGGCGACCGAGTTGTCGACCACCACTCGCTCGGTCGACATGCAGATCTGCCCCTGGTGCATGAAGGCGCCGAACTTCGCCGCCGCCGCCGCCTCGTCGAGGTCGGCGTCGGCGAGCACGACCATCGGCGCCTTGCCGCCGAGCTCCAGCAACACCCGCTTCAGATGACGCGCCGCATTCTCGGCGACCTGCCGCCCGACCCGGGTCGAGCCGGTGAAGTTGATCCGCCGCACCGCCGGATGAGCGATCAGCTCATCGACGATGTCGGCGGCCGCGTCGGCCTCGTGGGTGATCAGATTGACGGCGCCGTCGGGGAGACCCGCGTCCTGCAGCGCGCGAGCGATCTCGCCGTGGGTTCGAGGGCAGACGTCTGACGCCTTCAGGATCACGGTGTTGCCGAAGGCGAGCGGCTGGGCCACCGCGCGCGTTCCGAGGATCACCGGCGCGTTCCACGGTGCGATCCCGAGCACGACCCCGGCCGGCCGGCGGACGCTCATCGCGGTCAGGCCCGGTACGTCGGAGGGGATCACCTCGCCGGTGGAGGAATACGTCTGCGCGGCCGCCTCGTTCAGCATGCCGGCGGCGAAGCTGACGTTGAACATGCCCCAGCCGAAGGTGCCCCCGGTCTCCTGGGTGACGATCGCCGCGATCTGCTCGGCGCGCTCGCTCAGCAGGCCGGCGGCCTTCTGGAGCAGTTCGCGGCGCGCTCCTGGCGGCGTCGATGACCACTCGCCGAAAGCGGCCGCGGCGGCGTCGGCCGCGGCCCGGGCGTCGTCGCGGTTCGCTGCGGCCGCGCTGCCGGCCGCTTCGCCGGTGTACGGGTCGACCTTCTCAAAGCTCTTCTGCGACCCGGCATCGGTCCAGTTTCCGCCGATCAGCAGCTGCTGGGATTCGAGTTGCGCCGTGGCCATCTTCGCCTTCTCTCTCCTCGTCAAACAGGGCGCCTATACGTCTATGTCAGCCTACCTGAGACTGGCCGGGCCACTACTCGGATTTTCGGATGGCCGAGTTAGAGCACGCTCGAGGCGCGAGGCACGCGGAAGCGGAGCATGGTGACGGCGCCCGACTGGGTGTTGCTGAATGGCTCGAGGTCGATCCTGTGGAGGGTCGGGGTCGAAAAGCGGACCCCGTCGCCCAAGAGCACCGGTAGGACATAGACCAGGATCTCGTCGACGAGCCCTCGCTGCAGGCACTGGCTGGCCAGGTCGGCGCCGAGGATCTCCAGGTTCTTACCGCCCGCGGCCCTGAGCGCCGTGGCGACGGCTTCCGCGATGTCACAGGTGAGGAATGTGACGTTCGGGTCCGGCTTGTCGGGAGGCTCGTGGGTGAGGACAAACTCGGCTCCGCCCTCGTAGGTGCGCTCCTCGTCGGGCATCTGCTGGCCAACCTCGTAGGTACCCCGGCCGATAAGCATCGCACCAGTGGCCGCCATGACTTCAGGGAACGCGTCCGCTGTCAGGAAATCGAAGATCCAGTCCATCGTGTGGCCGGGACCGGCGATGAAGCCGTCAAGCGACATCGCCCTGTTCACGACCACCTTGCCAGTGTCGGTGCTCATAACACGCGCTCCTTTCCAGAAGCTTGGGGCCCCGGGCTGAACGATAAGTCCGGGGCGGTGAGCTGGGCGAGGGCGAGACTGAGTGCGGCGAGGGCGATGCCGGTGGGGCGCCCGGGTGACTGGTCCCGTCGGCGCGCTCCCGCTTCGCGCGAAAAGCAGAAGCGGATCGGGCTTTCGCACGATCGCCATCTCGGGAGCTGTCAAGGGGCATTTCCCGAATGCTTACTCGCTGATGCGGCTGAGAGGATTCGAACCTCCACGGCCCGTGAGGGCCACAAGGCCCTCAACCTTGCGCGTCTACCAGTTCCGCCACAGCCGCTTGAGGGAGAGGCGATTCTAGACGCCCTGCGGCGCAACGGCCGGGGGGAGGCGCGCCACCTTGCATCCGTCCGGAGGGGGGTCTACTATTACGAACATATGTTCTGCCCAACGATCGAAGGAGCGAGCTGAGCCGTGGACCTGACCAAGCGTCAGAAGGAGATCTTCGACTTCATCGGCAAGTACGCCGCGAAGTACGGCTATCCCCCGACCGTGCGCGAGATCGGCAAGGCCGTCGGCCTGCACTCGTCCTCGACCGTGCACGCTCACCTCGCCAACCTGGAGAAGATCGGGCTCCTGCGCCGCGACCCCACCAAGCCGCGGGCGATCGAGGTGCTGGTCGACAAGGCGAAGAAGGCGATCGGACAGACCGGCCTGCCGCTCGTCGGCCAGGTCGCGGCCGGTGAGCCGATCCTCGCCGAGGAGAACATCGAGGAGTACCTCGAGGTCCCGGACGTTATCGGTGGCGAGACCGGCGACTACATCCTCCGGGTGAAGGGCGACTCGATGATCGGCGCCGGGATCCTCGAGGGCGACTTCGTCGTCGTCCGGCCGGCGCAGCTCGTCGACGACGGCGAGATCGTGGTCGCGCTGATCGACGACGAGGCGACCGTGAAGAGCTTCTATAAGGAGAAGGACCGTGTCCGGCTCGAGCCCGCCAACAAGGCCTACAAGCCGATCCGCACCGCCGACGCCCAGGTGCTCGGGCGCGTGGTCGGGGTGTTCAGGAAGGTCTGACGTGAGCGCGACCGCGACCAGCGAACGGACGGAAGCCGCGGGGCGGTTCCGCGGAACCGGCACCGACACCGCCGAGCGTCTGTTCGAGCCTCGCGCCGGGTCGGTCTCGCTCGACGACGTGATCGTCGGCACCTGGGATGAGCTCGTCGGCTCCGGTTCGGCGGCCTGCCCGGTCTGCCGCCGCCGCATGCGCCGCGCCTCAGGGTGCGAGTCCTGTGGGTCGGATCTGTCCTAGCGCGGGTTGGGCCTGGTCAGGGCGGCGCACCGGCTCTAGACTCGTGCGGCTGGCTGTGTAGTCGCGGGAGGTGACTCTCGAGGAAAGTCCGGACACCATAGGGCGAGGGCGGTGGGTAACGCCCACCCGGGGAAACCCGCGGGACAGTGCCACAGAAATAACACCGCCGATGGCGCGCCCTGCGAGGCGGAGCGCAAGCGGAGCCGAGTCCCGGCGCCGTTGAGCCGGCTCGTTTCGTGAGGCGCGCACAGGCAAGGGTGAAATGGTGCGGTAAGAGCGCACCGGCGCCGCGGTGACGCGGCGGCCAGGCAAACCCCGCCCGGTGCAAGGCCAAGCAGGATCGACGACCCGGCCCGGCGAGATCCAGGTGGGCCGCAGGGCGAAAGCCCGGCCGGTGCCTAGGCACCGGCGAGATGGATGACTGCACACGACAGGATCCGGCTTACAGGCCAGCTACGGAAGGGGCCCCGAAAGGGGCCTCTTCTACGTCCGAGACCGCTTACGCACCTGGCCCCGGGTCCCACGGCCTCACCCGAGGGACCCAGCGGTTGACGTTGTCCATGTACCGGTCGTAGTCGTCGCCGAAGCGGCGGCGCAACGCCGGCTCCTCGACCAGGGGGAGATAGACGGCATTGACCGCGGCGAACAACGCGAGCCAGATCGCGAGGCCGGTGACTCCGAAGACCAGGGTCTCGCCGGCGAGAACGATGGCGACTCCGCTGATCATCGGATGGCGCAGGCGGCGATACGGGCCGGCGACGACGAGTCGGCGCGGCGGGTCCCAGGGCGCGAGGGTGCCGCGACCGCGCGACGCGAACAGCCTCACCGTCCAGGCGAAGAGCCCGACACCCGCCGCGATCAAGACCGCACCGGCGACCATCGCCGCCGCTCGCGCCGCCCCGTCCCATCCCCACTCTTCGTCGGCGGCGGCCACGATCAGTCCCGGGACGATCACCGTCGCCACGAAGGGCATCGGGAGGATCGCCCGCGCAACGCGCCAGGCGCTTGGCGGGGCGCCGTCGACCACGTAGCGATCCTACGAGCGCTCAGCAGCCCTGTGGCTTGGCGACGCCGGCGGCCGACGCGAGCTCGCAGTAGGCCGGCTTCGGCGCGCCGTTCGGCCGCAGGACCCCGAATCCCGACACCTTCGAGCCGTCGCCGTTGTCGTAGAGCCGGCTGACGATCGCCAGGCTCACGTCC
Organism: uncultured Solirubrobacterales bacterium; assembly: GCA_963842795.1. Classification (GTDB taxonomy): domain Bacteria; phylum Actinomycetota; class Thermoleophilia; order Solirubrobacterales; family 70-9; genus WHSW01. The sequence continues at coordinate 81,653 of CAWJHV010000016.1, forward strand.
GGGATCCGGCGCAGCACGTTCAGGCTGGATACGAGTGCCTGCGCCTGCTGCTCTTCGGTGTAGGCGTCCGGCCCGCTGGTGCTGTAGGCGAGCTCCGCGATCGCGATCGGCAGCGACCGGCCTGCCGCCGCGAGCCGGGCATGGAGCTCCTGGACCTGGACGCGCAGGCGCCCCAGGTAGCCGGCGGTCGGATCGTTGGGCGAGGTGAACGGGGTGGTGGTGACCGCGTCGAAGCCGATCGCGTCAGCGGTCTCGATCCCGCCGCGCTCCAGTGCCTGGGCGAGGAACTCGCCGAACTCGAGCTTGGTCGACGCCGCCTCGCCGGGCGCCAGACCCCCGGTGATCAGCGGGATCGGGCTGCCCGCCGCGCGGACCGCGGCGGTCGTCTCGGCGACCAGGCGCGAGAAGAGCCCCGGCTCGGGCTTGGCGCCCCAGAACGGCTCGTTGTTGGGCTCGAGCCAGATCTCGATCCCGGCGGCCTGCGGATAGCGCAGCGCGATCTGCGCCGCGGCCGCTCCGTAGTCGGCGAGGTGGCCCTCGGCCGGCGGATTGACGGCACCGGCGCAGGAGCCCGAGGCCGCCCAGCACGGGGCGTCGATAAAGGTGAACACCGGCCGCACGCCGACCGCCAGCATCGAGTTGTAGATCTCGTCGCTCGGGGCCCAGTTCCAGGCCGTCGGCGGCGGACCGGCCGTCGGTTGCAGCGTCCGCCAGGAGAGGTCCGCCCTGGCGATCGTCGCGCCTCCGGCGGCAAGCTCGTCGTAGCGGCCGGGTTGCGCGATCCAGTCCTCGAAATAGCCGAAGGCGATCGGACGCGGGTTCTCGAGCAGCGGCGCCAGCGGCTCGAGGTTGTTCTCACACGGGTCGAGGCGCTTGATCTTGCGCCCGTTCGGCTTCAGCTTCGCCTTTCCCGCGCAGCGGAACGGGACCAGCCCCGGGAGCTCCCCGCTGGCGCTCCACGAGCACTTGAAGCCCTTCAGTCGCTTCCCGGCTCGCAGCTGCTTGCAGCTCGAGATCTTGATCTTCGGGCCCTGCTCTGGAACCGCCAGGCCGGGCGTCGAGCTCGTTGATAGCTGCTTGCGCACGGCCTTCGTGGTCTTGCGCACGGCCTTCTTCTTCGCCTTCTTGATCGCGCTCGCCGACGGCTTCGCGGTCGAGGCGGCGGCTCCCGGGGCGCTCGCGAGCGCAGCGGTCGCGAGGGTCAGCGCCGCGAGCCCGGCGCAGAGCGCCGAGACGCACGCCCTGCTTGTCGCGGCTCGTCCCAAGGTCCCAGATCCCCCAACGGTCCGGCGCCTCCAACGACGACGACGTCCGGCCGCCGCGAACCATATCGCCGCGGGCCTTTGGCCGGCTGGAGCGGATGGTGGGCGGCGTCACCCCTCAGGGGGCGTGACCGGCCTCGATGCGGCGCTTCCAGCGCCGCTGGCGGCGTTGCGCGTCGCGCATCCAGAGCGGCAGCAGCCGGGCCGCCAGGCCCGGCACCGAGTCGATCAGGCGAACCAGTCCGCCGCGCCAGCGCGGGATCGTGAGCACCACACGCGGGCGGTCGAGCAGCCCGGCCACCGCGGCGGCGACGGTCTCGGGTCGCAGCAGGGTCCCCGAGAACGACGGAGCGGCGTCGGGGTCGTCGAGCTTGTCCTGGAGCATCGGCGTCCAGATCCCGTCCGGGCACACGGCCGAGACCCGGATCCGGTCCGCGCCCGAGCGGCGCAAGTCGGCGAGCGCGCCGAGCGTGAACGCCATGGCCCCGTGCTTGGTCGCCGCGTAGAGGGCCTCGCCCGGCGGGGCGCCGAGGCCGGCGAGCGAGATCACGTTGATCAGGTGGCCGCGCCCGCTCGCCCGCATCCGCTCGAGCGCCGCGAGCGAGCCGTTGATCGTCCCCAGCGTGTTGACCTCGAACAGCATCCGCCGCTGGGCCTCGTCGTGCTCCCAGACGTGGCCGGTGATCAGGACCCCGGCGTTGTTCACCCAGACGTCGAGCCCGCCGGCGCGCTCCGCCGCGGCGGCCGCAATTGCCCTGCAGGCCTCGGCGTCGCGCACGTCGAGCCCCGCGGCCCAGGCCGAGCCGCCGATCTCCTCCGCCGCCCGCTCGGCGGCATCCGCGTCGACGTCGGTCAGGTTGACCGCCAGCCCCCGAGCCGCGAGCGCACGGGCGATCTCGAGCCCGAGCCCTCTGCCCGCCCCGGTGACCACCGCCGCGCCCATTCGGCCGTCGATCCTAAGGCGAGATGCCCCACCCGCGCGGAAAACCACGCTCGGAGCGGGATATTTGCTTACGCTTTGCTAACACAAAGCACACGTCCACCTGAATTTGGTACAGTCGCCGCTCGCTTAATCCTCGTCGAATACGGCGGGGAGCGGGGGACCCAAATAGGGGACTTCGGTCACGGGGCGAATCGCCGGCATCCGCCGCGTAGCGCCAGCTCTTTCGGCGCGAGCCCGTCAGCTAACCCCGCCAGCGATCGAAAGAGAATGGACGACTTCGACGCGCGCCGAGCGGCGCAGAACACCGATACGGATCGCCTCGGATTGCGATCAACACTGAGCGAGCGCCCTGACCGCATCGCCCTCTGGGCCGTGGTCATGGCGATCGTCGCGATGATCGCCGGGGTGATCAGCGCGCAGGCAAGCGCTTCCTCGGGCGGGATCGCCGGCAACGGCGGGACCGGCTCGGGCGACGGGGCGGGCCGGCAGGAGGGGACCCCCGGGTGCCCGGACACCGAGCTCGGCCAGCGCAAGCTCCAAAACGGCGACTGCGGCGGCGACGTCGCGACCCTGAACTGGATCCTGAAGGCCAAGGACTACGGCCAGCCACCGCTCGCCGACGAGTTCGGCGCCGCGACCGAGAGCGCCGTCGAAGCGTTTCAGCGCGACGCCGGCCTGGGCAGCGACGGGGTCGTCGACGAGTCGACCTCCTCGACTCTGGTCGACTCGATGCCGACCCAGCTCGCCACCTGGTACGGCCCCGGCCTGTTCGGCAACAAGACGGCGTGCGGGAAGACGCTCACGCCCGGAACCTTCGGCGTGGCCCACAAGACTCTGCCCTGCGGCTCGAAGGTCGTGCTCCGCTACCAGGGCCGCTTCGTACGCACCAAGGTGATCGATCGCGGTCCGTTCGCCAACGGCGCCGAGTGGGACCTGACCCAGGCGACCGCGGAAGAGCTTCACTTCGAGGCGACCGACGAGGTCCGCGTCGCCAAGCTCGCCAAGGGCGCGAAGCACAAGTAACCCGCGCCGGCCGGTGCCGCAGGCTTAGGCGGCCGCGGGCAGGACGGCCGAGTCCGACTGGTCCTGGGGCAGCGCGGCGGCGTTCGCGATCAGGCTCTGGAACTCGTTCATCGCCACCGTGGCGACCGCCTCGAGCAGCTCCTCGTCGGTCCAGCCATGCTCCCGCGCCTCCTCGGCGAGGTGCTGGGCGGGCCGCCCGTCGGTGGCGACGAGCGCCTCGAGGAAGGTGAGGATCGCGGCCTCGCGGGGGTCGGCGGAGTCGAAGCTGCGCGCGCTCGAGATCTCGTCGAGGCCGAGGCCGGCCGCGCGGGCCGTCTTCGCGTGCTGGGCGAGCGAGTAGGGGTCGCCGCGGCGCTCGGCGATGGCGAGCCCGATCCGCTCCCGGGTGGCCTGCGGCAGCGAGCCGCTGCGCAGCTCGTGGCGCATGCGGGCGTACGAGCGCAGCGCCGCGGGGGCGCCGGCGAGAACGCCGATGAACTTCGAGACCTCGCCGGCCGCGCCCTGCACGCCCTTGAGGATCTTGATGCTGCCCTCCGGTGCGGTGAGCTCATCGTGGATGTGGAACCGGCTGATGTCTGTCTTCACGGTCATCGGTGTGTCCTTTGTGGCCGGGCGGGCCGCGATGCCCGCTTACATAGCCGTTAACCCGCCTTTACTTTACTTTTAGCTAGTTACTTACCTGACGTAAGCAGATTACACGATTTCGGAGATCCTTGGTTAAGAATGGGGTGAAGATTTCGCCTCACCGCACGCCTCAACGGGATATACGTCGCCGGACCGCGGTTGGACCACCGCACCTGCGGAGTCGCGGGGATACTCTTCGCCGATGGCAGCCGAGAACGAGCGTCCGGAGACCGCCGAGGACGTGATCGCGGCCGTACGCGAGCGCGACGTCCGCTTCATCCGCCTCTGGTTCACCGACGTGCTCGGGCAGCTGAAGTCGTTCTCGATCAACTCCTCCGAGCTCGAGGACGCGTTCGAGGGGGGGATGGGTTTCGACGGCTCCTCGATCACCGGCTTCAACCCGATCGAGGAGTCGGACATGATCGCGATGCCGGATCCCTCGAGCTTCGCGATCCTGCCCTGGCGCCCGGCCGAGAACGGCACCGCGCGGATGTTCGCCGACATCCAGGTCCCGGGGGGCGAGCCGTACGAGGGCGATCCGCGCTGGATCCTCCGGCGGGCGCTGCAACGGGCCGAGGAGATGGGCTTCGAGGCCTACAACATCGGCCCCGAGCTCGAGTACTTCTACTTCAAGGACGCACGGCCCGAGGGCGGGGTGCCGGAGATCCTCGACGAGGGCGGCTACTTCGACCTGACCACGCTCGACGCCGGCTCCGACGTCCGCCGGGAGACGATCCTGGCGCTGGAGCAGCTGGGGATCCACGTCGAGTACGCACACCACGAGGTCGGTCCCTCCCAGCACGAGGTCGACATGCGCTACAAGGACGCGCTCGCGATGTCCGACGACTGCATGACCTACCGGATCGTGGTCAAGGAGTACGCGATGAAGTACGGCTGGCACGCGACGTTCATGCCGAAGCCGCTGTTCAACGAGAACGGCTCCGGAATGCACGTCCACCAGTCGCTGTCAGCCGACGGGCGCAACGCCTTCTACGACGCCGACGACCAGTTCTACCTCTCGCCGACCGCGAAGTCGTTCATCGCCGGCCAGTTGCGCCACGCGCGCGAGATCGCCCCGCTGTTCGCCCAGTGGGTGAACTCCTACAAGCGCCTGGTGCCGGGGTACGAGGCGCCGGTCTACCTCGCCTGGTCGCGGCGCAACCGCTCGGCGCTGATCCGGGTGCCGCTCTACCACCCGGGCAAGGAGAAGGCGACGCGGGCCGAGCTGCGCTGCCCCGACCCGGCGTGCAACCCCTACCTCTGCTTCGCCGGGATGCTCCATGCGGGGCTCGAGGGGATCGAGCACGGCTACGAGCTGCCCGAGCCGATGGAGCAGAACCTCTATCACCTGACACCGGAGGAACGGGCGCAGCGCGGAATCGAGCAGCTCCCCGAGACGCTCGGCGAGGCGATCGAGGTCGCGGCCGAGTCCGAGCTCGTGCTTCGGGTGCTCGGCGAGCACACCTTCAAGCGCTTCATCGAGATCAAGCGCGAGGAGTGGGAGGAGTACCGGGTCCAGGTCACCCCCTGGGAGCTCGAGCGTTTCCTGCCCGTCCTCTAGGGCGCTCGGCCGACGACGCAGGCGGTCAGCAGCGCGGCTGCCGGCGCTCGGCAGCGCCGGGCGCCGGGCGCTGGCCTGCCAGCAGCGGCGCCGGCCCGGCCCGGCGAACCTGCCCGCAGTCCGGCCGCTGGCGTACCGGAAGGCGCAGCCGCAGCCGCTCGACCTCGATCGAGAACGTCGAGTTCGCCGGGCGCGCGTAGGGCGCGTCGGCGCCGAGCAGCTCGAGCTCGAGCGAGTGGCCGGGCGCGAACCTCCAGGCCGCGGGGTGCAGCTGGAAGAGCTGGCGCACGCCGGGCGCCGGGCGGTAGAGGCCGCGGGCGACCAGGCGCCTGCTCGCATCGTCCTCGGAGACATCCCAGAGCCGCGCCGCGATCTCGGCGTTCTCCGGCGCCGCGCCGCTGACCGCGATCCGGGCGGCCACCGTCGGGGCCCCGATGAGGGTGAAGCCGCGGGGACCGCTCACCGGCAGGGCGTAGGTCGCGGTGCCCAAGGCCCGCCCGGTCCGGACCTCGACGCAGCCGTCGCCGCCTCCCGCGGCCGGATCGAGCGCCAGCCCGGTCGACGGGTCGCCGCCCCCGGAGACGATCCGGCCGGGCTCGTTCGAGCGCAGCCGGACCTCCCCGCGGGTGAGCGCGGCGAAGCTCGAGGCGCGGAACCGCCTCCCGGGCGGGGCGCTGCGCGGACAGGTCTGCGCGTAGGCGACGACGCCGGGGCGGCGGGAGCGGCCGCGGCCGCGGAGCTCGTGGTCGAACCAGCCGTGGATCGCGCGCCGTAGCCGGGCGCGCTCGCGGCCCTTGTTCGCGGCCCGCTGGTGGCCGAAGTCGCCGAGCACGAGCGCCAGCGGGAGCCCGGGCCAGCGCCGCCGGGTGCGGTTGGCGAACCGGAGCACCTCGTCGGCCGGGAAGAGGTCGTCGGTGAACCCCGAGGCGAGCAGCAGCGGCGCCGGGCGCCTGGTCGCCGGGACGTAGTAGGGCGAGTGGAAGCGGGCGAGCTGGTCGACGATCCGCGCCGCGGCCTCGTCGCTGTACGGCTCGCCGGCGTCGGTGCGCGCGACCCACCCGGCGACGTCGGCATCGGGGTCGAGACCCGGCGGGGCGAGGTATCCCATCGGGCGCCCGGGCACGAACGGCTCGTCGAGCGGCTGGCCGGGGCCGATCGCGAACTGAGCCGCGGCGAAGATCGCGTTCACGACCGACGCCTTCTCGACTCCGACCGGGGAGGTCGCGAGCGAGCGCGGCGTGATCGCGTCGGCGAAGACGCGTCCGTTCGGCGCCGCCGCGTAGACCAGGTCGGTCCACGGGATCACCGGCGCCGCAGCGGCAAGCTTCAGCGGCGTGCCGGCCGGGCTGCGCCACGGGACGAGGCTGCCGTCGGGAAGCATCACCCGGTCGCGCAGCGCGGCGAGCATCAGCGACTGGCCGCCGCCGTAGCTGTCGCCGGCGACGGCGATCCGCCGCGGATCGGCGATCCGCTCGTCGACCAGACGGCCGATCAGCTCCTGGATGTCGCGGACCTCGTAGCGGACGTCGGCGAGATGGATGTAGCCGGCGGCGCACGTCTGCGGGTTGGCCAGCCGCGCGTCGGGCGTGCCGCACGATCCCCACAGCCCGCGGGCCGTGAACGTGAGCACCGCGTAGCCGTCGCGCGCCCAGGCGTACGCGTTGTCCGTGTAGGCGCCGTCGCCCGGATCGAGGTACTCGTACTTCGAGTTGCCGAAGCCGTGCACCAGGACCACGAGCGCCCGCGGGCGCTCGGCCGCCCCACCGGGCAGGGTCACCGTCGTGTCGAGCGGGACACCGTCCCAGGTTCGGACCAGTCCCGAGCACTGCTCGACGCCCTCGACCGGCCCGCATTCCGTGAGGCCCAATGGCGCGCCGGGTGTGGCGCCGGCCGCGGCCGGCAAGAGCAGGCCGAGCCAGATCACCGCCGCGGGACAGGAGGACCCGATCGCCTTCACCGGCGCAGTCTCGCCTGCCCGCGCGGCGCTCGCGCCACCAGGGTCGATCCTTGGCTTGCGACGCGGAGATCCCGTGGTACGGTCGGTCGCACCACGCAGAGGAGGAGAGCAGGATGAGGGGAAGCGCTCAGACGGGTCGGTCGCGGTCGCGTTCTGGCGTCCTCGTGGCGATGGCGACGCTGGTGCTCGGCGCCTTGCTGGCGGCCGCTGCGCTTGCCGCCTCGACGAACTTCACCCCCCTCGCGACGAGTCCCGAGGCGACGGGCGACGGGCCCTCCGGGCTCGCCGCAGCCGACCTCGACGGCGACACCGACCTCGACCTCGCGATCGTGAATGACAACGACGGCAGCGTCACGATCCTGAAGAACGCCGGCGTCGGCGACTTCGCCCAGCCCGGGACCAGCCCCGAGACGGTCGGCAACTCGCCCTCGGCCGTCGCCGCAGGCGACCTGGACGGCGACTCGGACACCGATTTGGTCGTGGCGAACAGCGGCGGCGACAGCGTGACCATGCTGCGCAACAACGGCAGCGGGAACTTCGTCGAGTATGCCGGCAGCCCGCGGCTCGTCGGCGATTTCCCCTTCTCGCTCACGCTCGCGGACTTCGACGGCGACGCCGACCTCGACCTGGCGGTTGCAAACGAGTTCGACGACAACGTCTCGGTGTTCAGGAACCGCGGGACCGCGCGCTTCGTCGAGCTCCAGACCAGCCCCGAGCCCGTCGGCGCCTCGCCTGTCGCGATCGCCGCCGCCGATCTCGACGGTGACGGCGACCGGGATCTGGCGACCGCGAACCTCTCCGGCAGCTCGGTGAGCGTGCTTCGCAACGGCGGCGGCGGCAACTTCACCGAGCCGGCTTCGAGCCCCGAGCCCACGAGCGGTGGAACTCCGCGCGCGCTCACCGTCGCCGACCTCGACGGCGACGCCGACCGCGACCTCGCCGTCACGTCGATCGCGGCGGTCGCGGTGGTGATCCTGAAGAACAACGGCAACGCGAACTTCTCCGAGCCCGGGACGAGCCCCGAGTTCACGGGGACGAGCCCTGTGGGGATCGCGGCCGCCGACTTCGAGGGCGACGGCGATCAGGACCTGGCGACCGCGAACTCGGGCTCCGGCGACGTCACCGTCCTGCGTAACACGGGCAGTGGCAACTTCGCCCAGCCGGGGTCGAGCCCCGAAGCGGCCGGCGTCGGCCCGAATGCGGTAATCGCCGCCCCGCTCGACGCCGACGCCGATCCCGATCTCGCGGTGACCCTGTTCGGGGCCGACACGGTCGCGATCCTCGGCAACAACTGACACCGGGCTAGAGGGCGCATCGGGCCGCGGGCATCGCCGTCCGCCGTGCTCAGGTTTTCCGCCGCGGGCGCCGATCTTGAGGCGCAGTGGCGGACGTGCCTGTCTATCACGGGAAGTTCGGCGAGCGGGAGGCGGCTCGGCTGCTGTGGCGTGCCGGGTTCGGGCCGCGGCCCGGGGAGGCGCGCAAGCTCGCGCGGCGGTTCAACCTCCGCGGCGCCGTGCGCTCGTTGACCCGGCCGAAGGGCGCCGAGCGCTTTCGCGGCCCGGAGCCGGTGGACGGCGACGGCCTGCCGCTGGCGCCGTTCGACGCCTACGGGCACGACCTGCTCTGGTGGCTGGACCGGATGGTGAGGACCAACCGCCCGGCGGTCGAGCGCATGGCGCTGATCTGGCACGACTGGTTCGCGACCGCCGACGTCGACTCCCAGCGGCTCTCGATCGGTCAGGCGCGCCTGTTCGAGACCAAGGGGATGGGCTCGTTCCAGGACCTGCTGCTCGCCGTCACGACGGACCCGGCGATGCTGATCTGGCTCTCGGGCGTCGACAACGAGAGCGAGGCGCCGAACGAGAACTACGCCCGCGAGATGATGGAGCTGTTCACCCTCGGCGCCTCGAACGAGGCGGGCTACCCGTACTCGGAGGCCGACGTGCGCGAGCAGGCCCGGGCGCTGACCGGCTGGACGGCCGACTGGGTCGACGACGTCGGCTACACCGACTTCCGGTTCGACCCCGAGCGCCACGACGGCGGGCCGAAGTCGATCTTCGGTCGCAGCGGCGCCTTCGACTGGTCGGACTCCTGCCGGCTGTGCGTCGGCCACGGCGCCCACAAGACGTTCTTCGTCGACAAGCTCTGGAGCTACTTCATCCCGACTCCGCCGTCGCGCAAGACCCGCAAGGCGCTCGAGCGGCTCTACGTCAAGCGCGAGTACGCGATCCGCCCGGTGCTCGAGGCGATCCTGATGCATCCCGACCTCTACCGCGGCCCGGCGATGGTCAAGCCGCCGATCGTGTTCATCGCCGGGCTGCTGCGCGCACGGCGCCAGGGCGTTCGGAGCGACTGGTCGTGGATCTCCGAGCTCGCCGGCCAGCGGCTCTTCCGGCCCCCGAACGTGGCCGGCTGGAACGACGCCCGGTGGCTCGACACCTCGACCTTCCGCGGGCGCTGGATCGCCGCGAACGAGATCGCCGGCTACGACGCGCTCGACGACGAGGCGTCCTACGACGCGGAGGAGGGGCCGAAGACCGCCGTCAGGCGGGCGCTCGGCTTCTGGGGCGATCCGCAGGTCCACGGGGCGACGCGCAAGAGCCTGGAGCGCTACGCCGGCTCCGTCGAGGCAGTGGCGACCGCCGACTGGCAGCAGGAGACCTACCGCCTGCTGCGCCAGAACGCGCTCCGGATGCTGATTGCCACCTCCCCCGATCTGCAGACCTCCTGAGGCCGTCCCGATGCCCTGCAACCACTGCTCCGAGTTCACCCGCTCGCACCTGGTCCGCCAGGCGGTGGCCGAGGCCGGGCGCGGCCTGCCGCCGATCGAGCCCGGGATGCCAGTTCCCGCCGGCACCGGGCTCAGCCGCCGGTCGTTCCTCCTCCGCTCGAGCGCCGCCGTGCTCTCCGTCTACGGCGCGTCGAAGCTGCGGCTCGGCGACCTCGAGGCCGGGGTCGCCCAGGCCGCCGGGGGCTCGGAGCCGGTGCTGGTGTCGATCTTCCTCGACGGCGGCGTCGACTCGCTCTCGGTCCTCGCCCCGACCACCGACGCCGACTACCGGCGGCTGCGCCCGAGCCTCGCCCTTCCGCCCGGCGCGGGGACCGCGTTCGGCGAGGACCCGCGCCTGCGCTGGAACCCGGCCGCCGCGTCGTTCGACGCCCTTCACCGGGCCGGGAAGATGTCGGTGCTCCCGGCGGTCGGCTATGCGAGCCCCGACCAGTCGCACTTCACCTCGCGCCACTACTGGGAGGTCGGCGGCCTGTGGCCGAACGAGCAAAGCGGCTGGATCGGCCGGCTGCTGGACACGATCGGGACCGCCGACAACCCGCTCCAGGGGCTCTCGCTCGACGGCTCGCTCTCGCCGGCGCTCGCCAGCCGCTCCGTTCCCGTGGCGGCGATCGACGGGCCCTCCTACGACCTCTGGGCCGAGGGGGTATGGGACGAGCCGGAGTCGCTGATGTTCGGCGCCGTCGGGGAGCTCGGCCGGGCTGCCGCGAACAGCAAGGACCTCGGGCTCCGGACGGCCGGGACCACGGCGGCGCAGGCGATGCAGCTCAAGGCCCAGCTGGAGCCGTTCTCGGGCGAGGAGATCACGCCTCCGGTCGCCTATCCCGACGGCGAGGACAACTGGTTCGGCCAGAGCCTCTCGGCACTCGCGGCGATGCTCGGCGCGGGCCTGCCCATCCGCTGCGCGGCGATCTCCTCGCCCGGCGACTTCGACACCCACGACAACCAGGCCGACGGCTTCGACTCCGATCTGAAGCTGGCCGCCGACACGATCGCCGCCTTCCAGTCCGACCTCGAGGCGCGCGGGCTCGCCGACCGCGTGATCACGCTGGTCTGGTCGGAGTTCGGCCGCCGCCCGGAGGAGAACGACTCCGGCACCGACCACGGAGCCGGGGGGGCCGCCTTCGTCATCGGGTCCCGGGTCCGCGGGCAGATGATCGGCGAGTTCCCTGGCCTCGCCCAGCTCGACGCCGACGACAACCTCCGCGCGACCTCGGACTTCCGCGCTCTCTACTGCTCGATCGCCGAGCAGTGGTTCGGGGTCGATGCGGGCGCGGTGATCCCGGACGCGGCCGGCTTCGCCCGCCCGACGCTGATCGGCTGATGCGCCGGCTCGCGCCCGCGCTTGCCGTCGCGCTCTGCGCCTGCGCCGGATCCGCCGCGGCGAAGCCGGCTCCGGCGCCGGACCGCGTCCAGGTCCGGGGCTCGGAGTACGACCTGCTGCTCTCGAAGGCGAAGGTGACCCCGGGGCGGGTGATCGTCCAGTTCCTCAACGCCGGCGAGGACGACCACGACCTTCGGCTCCAGCGCGTCGATTCGTCGGGGTCACAGGTCGGCCCCGAGCTCGGGGCCGGCGAGGTCGAGCCCGGCGCCTACGAGAACATCGATGCGCGGCTGCGAAAGCGATCGACCTACGTGCTCTGGTGCTCGCTCGGCGATCACCGCGAGCGCGGGATGGAGGCGCTGCTGCGCACCCGGAGGCATCGCCGGAACTGACGGACGCGGTCGCTTCGACCAGCCTTGGCGCGGCAAATCCGGGGCCCGCCTGAGCGGACCCCGGATTCATGCTTCCGCCGGCGGGCTAGTTGAAGCGGCCCGAGGCGACCAGGGCGCCGTTCCCCAGCGTGACGTGGATCGGCGAACCTGCGACGACACGCGGCACCGTGCGGCCCGCGCGATCGATCTCCGCGTCGCCGAACGCGTCGACCGTGGCGACGCCGACGAACTGGCCCCTGACCAGGAACCGAACGCGCTTGCCGGCAAGGGCCCTCGCGTCCTCGATCTCGGCCTCGAAGTCGCGGACGCCGTCGTCGAGCTGGTTCTTCGCCTTGCCGTTCGCGCCTGGGTAAGCCGCGGAGCCCTTGAGCGTCGCGGTGTGGATGTCGGTCGCGGCGGTGGCGGCCGGGACCGCGACGAGCGCGAGGGCCGCCAGAACTCCGACGACGGTGATGCTGATACGGGATCTCACAATTGCCTCCTGGGCGTGGGTGGGGTATCGCCGGGAGGCTCGTGTGTTCCACGGCTCGGTTACAAGTGGACATAGGTCCTACGACGCGGCCACGACGGGTGGTCAGATCCTCACCTTGGCCGCGCAGCGCTCGCCGCCGTCGGTGTTGCGGGCGGCGCCGGTGATCGAGTCGGTCCCGGACCTGTTCGGGATCTTCCGCTCGATCTCGAAGGAGCCGCTTGAACGGCGTGCGGTCGCGGAGCCCTTGAAGACGATGTGCCCGTTGTCCTTGAGCTTCACCTTCCAGCGATCACCCGTCCGGTTCTGATCCACCTCGAACTCGACCTCGAGCCGGCCGTCGTCGGGCTTCACCTTGATCTTCGACGTCGTGCCGCCCGTGCACTGGCCGGCGGCGCGGATGTCGTCGTCGGACGCAGTGGCGGTGCCGGGGATCGCCACGGCGACCGCCGCAGCTCCCGCGGCGAGGACGCCGATCGTGCGCTTCATCTCGGGTTCCCTTCGGTGGAGTGCATTTCGACCCCACACCTTCGGGTGTCGCCCGTCCACCTTTCAACGCGACTTTGGTCCTACGACCGTCGTACGACCAACGTCCAATTGAAATCCCGACGCGACGAAGCGCAGGCTGTTCACATCCACAAACCGATGCGGAGGTACACAGATGAACAGCAACGCGAACCGGATCAAGGTGGCGATCGGCGTGCTCGCCGCGTCGGCGATCGGCGCGAGCGCCGCCCTGGCCAGCAACGGCGCCGACGACCCGCCCGGCGATGACCGGGGCGGCGACGACAGCGCCCTCGTCAGCACCACCTCGACGAGCACCACGACTACCACGACCGAGGACAATCCCGCCCGCGGCGCCGACGACCGGTCCGACGACGGTCGGCGCGGCCACCGCCACCACGGCCACCGTCACCACCATGGCCACGGCGGCGACGACCACGGCGGACACGGAAACGAGCCCGGCGACGACCACGGTGGGCACGGGGAGCTCGAGCCCGGCGACGACCACGGCGGGCACGGCGAGCTCGAGCCCGGCGACGATCACGGCGGGCACGGCGAGCTCGAGCCCGGCGACGATCACGGTGGCTCGGACGACGACTGAATCCGAGTGCTCGGAACCTAGGAACTGGGCTCGCCGGCGATCCCCTGCCGGCGGGCCCAGATCGCTGCCTGGGTCCGGTCGGTTACGCCGATCTGCTGGTACACCCTCGTCAGGTGCGCCTTCACCGTCTTCTCGCTGATCTCGAGCCGCCGTGCGATCAGCTTGTTCGGCAGCCCGTCGGCCACCAGGGCGAGCACCTCGCGCTCGCGACCCGAGAGCCCCGGTGCGGCGGAGCTCTGATTTCGGGCGGAGACCAGGGCGCCGGCGGCCTTCGGCGAGAGCGGCGACTCTCCGCGCGCCGCGGCCTTGATGGCCCGGCGCAGCTCCTCAGGCTCGATGTCCTTCAGCAGGTAGCCGAGGGCACCTGCGTCGAGCGCCGCGAGCACCCGGTCGCGCTCGGCGAACGAGGTCAGCGCGACGACGTTCGTCGGCGTGTCGGAGGCGACGATCCTCCGCGTCGCCTCGACGCCGTCGACCTCGGGCATCGAGAGGTCCATGAGGACCACGTCCGGTTGCTCGCGCTCGACCACCTCGACGGCCTCGTCGCCGCTCGATGCCGTGGCCACCACCTCGATCTCGTCGTCGCTCGCCAACAGCTCCTCGAGCCCGGCGCGCACCACCGTGTGGTCGTCGACTATCGCAACCCGGATCATCTCAGCGGGGCCTCTACCCGCACGGTCGTGCCCTCTCCCACGCGCGAGTCGATGTCGATCTGCGCACCGGCATCGGCCGCGAGGTCGCGGAGCAGGCGCAGGCCCATATGGCCCTCGCGCTGGCGCGCCAGCACCTCGTCGGCGGAGAATCCGCTGCCGTCGTCGGTGACCGAGAGCGACGCGATCTCGTCGGTTGCGTCAACGCGAACCTCGACATGGCTCGCCCCGGAATGCGCGGCGACGTTGCGAAGCGCTTCCTGGGCGGTGCGGAAGAGAAGCGCCTCCGTCCCGCCGGCGAGCCGCAGGCCCTGCGCCACCTCGAGCTTCGTCTCGATTGCGCGCTCCTCCAGCGGCGTCAACAGATCCGCGAGCGCACTCTCGAGGCCTTCCTCGTGCAATCGCGGCGGGTAGATCTCCACCATCATGCTGCGGAGCTGGCGCACGGCGCTCCTGCAGGTCGCCGCGGCCTGCTCGACCCGGGTCTTCGAACCATTCTCGTCGCCGCTCAGCCGCTCGCCGACGGCACTGATCGCGAAGGCGGCGCCGGTCAGGTCCTGCAGGATCCCGTCGTGGAGGTCGGCTGCGATGCGTCGCCGCTCGAGCTCCGACGCATCCAGCGCGCGGCGCAGCAGCGCTTCGCGGGCCGCGTGCTCGCGCTGTAGGCGACGCGCCAAGGACCACGCCAAAGGCAGCAGCAGCAACGCGAGCACGACCACGGCCCCGATCAATGCGGGTGCGAACTCGCCGAGCAGGTCCGACCCGCTGGCGGCCACCGAGCTGAACGGCTGGTAGGTCTCGAAGAGGAGTTGGCGCCCGCCGGCGTGGATCGGCAGATAGACCTCGAGCAGATCCCCGTGGCCGCGGTCGAACCGGTTCTCGGGCTCGGAGAGGTCGCTCAGCTCAGCGTCGCCCTGCCGGGTCTCCAGCGCCTCCAGCTCGTCCTCGTCGAGCGGATACTGAGCCCCGATCAGTCGTGGCTCATCCGAGTAGACGATCCTTCCGTCGGGGGTCCAGATCTTCACCCGCACCACTTCCGACCCCAGTACCTGCTGGCGCACGATACGGTCGACACGCGCCCGCGACTGCGGGTCGCCGCTCACCAGGCCCGAGTCGATCGCCGGCTCGAGCGCGCCACGGGCGAGAACCTCGGTCAGGCGCTCGGCCTGATTGATCGCCTCGTCCTCGCTCACGTCTCGGAGGATCAGGGCGGCGCCGACGGCCAGCGCCGCGAGCACGGCCAGGGCCGCGGCTGCGAACTTGACGACCTCGGTGAGCACGGAGGGCGGGGGACCGGGTGCCGCGATCTTGCTGCCCGCCCTGCGTCGCTCAGAACGAAGTTTCACCCGCAGGAAGTTAGCCGGGGTGGCAGGGGCGCCGGGCGCGGCGTCGACTGCGGACTTTTGGTTCGCATACGACCAAGATCACTCAGTCGACGAGAGGAGCCAGGCTCGGCTTCCTTGCGAAGCGGCGGTTCTAGCTCGGCCGCTCCCGCACCACCTCGCGCGCCGGCTTGTCGTCGCGCAGGCCCAGGTAGCGCGGATGGCGCAGGCGCCCGTCGCGGGTCCATTCGGCGAAGCCGAACTCACCCACGAGCTCGGGGCGGACCCAGTGCGTGCCGCGGGGCACCGG
Organism: uncultured Solirubrobacterales bacterium; assembly: GCA_963842795.1. Taxonomy (GTDB): domain Bacteria; phylum Actinomycetota; class Thermoleophilia; order Solirubrobacterales; family 70-9; genus WHSW01. The sequence goes on from CAWJHV010000016.1 coordinate 97,383, forward strand.
ATCGACGTCCTCGAACGGTGTCTCGTCGGTCTCGAGCTCGCGCAGCCGGCGGCCGAGGGCGGCCAGCGTCTTGCCATCGAAACCGGTTCCCACCTTGCCGGCGTAGATCAGACGCCCGCCTTCGTAGTGACCGACCAGGAGGGCGCCGAAATCGGTCCGCGAGCCGTGCGGCGCGGTGAAGCCGCCGATGACCAGCTCCTGTTCATGCCCGCATTTGAACTTCAGCCAATCGCCCGAGCGCCGACTGGTGTAGGTGCCCGCGGCACGCTTGGCGATGACTCCCTCCAGCCCGCGCCGGCAGGCATCGGCATAGAGCGCTTCGCCCTCCCGGTTGCGATGGCTGAGGAACCGGATCGGGCCCGCGAACGAGAGGGCGCGCCGCAGGACGCGCTTGCGAGCCCGGTTGGGAAGCTGGCGCAGGTCGTGGCCGTCGACGTAGAGGAGGTCGAACACATACATGTAGACGGCAACTCCGGTGCGCCGAGCCCGCTCGGGATCGGCGACATGCATCCGCGCCTGCAGGCGCGAGAAGCTGGTGATCCCGCCGGAGAAGGCCACGATCTCGCCGTCGGCGACGAAGTCACCGATCCCCTGGTCGTCAAGGGCCTCGACCAGCTCCGGGTATGACGCGTTGAGGACCCGATCGGTGCGCGAGCGCAGCTCGACCCCGCCATCGCCTCCGAAGGCCAGGCAGCGCACCCCATCGAGCTTGCGCTCGAAGAACCAGTCTGGATCGGAGAAGCGCCGATCGGTCAGCTTGGCCTTCATGGGCTCCAGATGGGCGGGCCGCGGGCCGCGGTGCACCTGGGCCAATTCGTCGTCTGAAAGGACCTCGAGCGGCGAGTTCATCGTCGCCGGAGGGTATGACGCCGCGGCCGACCTCGCGGCCATGGCCGGACGAGTTCAGACTCGCTGCGGCGCGGATGCCGCCCGTCGCAGGCTGCGAAGATGAGGCTCTGATGGTCTCCATCCGCAGAATCGCGGCCCTGCTGCCCCACGCGCGGGCAGTGATCCTCCTGACCGCCGCAGTGGTGGGCGGGTCGGTTTCGGCGGCGGCAGCCGGCCCGTCTCTCGACGCAGCGAAGACGGTGCCGTCGGTCGTCTGCTGGACCGGGATGCCCGGGACGGTCGAGGTTGAGCGCGCGCCGAAGCGAAGGCCCCAGCGATGCCTGCTCGCGGAGCGGGGCGGCGACGGCGTCTCGATCATCGATCTGCACTGGAAGCACTGGAACTCGCGCAACGCCCAGGGCAGCGGTGAGATGTGCGCCGGGCCGGCGGGCTGTATTCCCGTGTCGGTCCATCTCGGCAAGCCGAACTTCACCAACAGCTGCGACCGCGAGATCTTCTCCCAGGTCAGCATCCACGTGAAGGGGACCGAGCGGGTCCCCAGGCGGCCACAGCCACTCGCCAACACCTGCCGGCCGCGCCACCCGGGCTGATCCACCCGGCGACGCCCGCGCTACTTGCCACCACGCAAGGCGGGTACCCGGACGGTCATCTCAGAATCCGGTCTGGACGCTCGACCCGCTAACAGCTCCGTCCGCTCCGAACCGAAGGATCAACGCCCTGTCGTCGCCGAAGCCGAACCCGCTTCGCACGACGCCGAGGAGGTACCCCCACCTGTCCTCGCTGAACTCGGGGCCGCGCGCCGGCGCGCCGAGGGTGCGTCGGACCCTGGCCTTCGTGAAGCCGTCGAGGGCGGCGCACCGCGACATGGCGTGAGCCTCCGCAAGCCTCTCCGCCTTTCCACCCGCCCATGCCGACTGGTCGAACTCATACTTCGAGCAGGCCACTCGGGCGCGGTCGCTGTTCCCGAAGCAGCCTGGGAAAGCGACAACGCAGAGCGCGCCAAGGAGGCAAGCGACGGAGCGGGGCATCACAGAGAGTGTTCCAAGTCCAAGCGCGCAAGATTTCGCGAGATACTGCGCGGGCGATGTCGGAGAACGTGGAGATCGTGCGCGGCTCGATCGATGCCTACAACCGCGGGGATATCGACGCCGCGTTTCAGAGCGTGAGTCCGGATTTCGAGTACGACCAGACGCGGGCCGTAGGCATCGACCGGGGTGTGTACAACCGCGACGAGTTTCAAGACCTGCTGGGCACGTTCGCCGACAGCTGGGAGTCCTTCACGATCGGTGTCGACGAGCTGATCGCCGGAGGTGAGCACGTGGTGATGCCGTTTACGAACGTCGCGCGGGGTCGCGATGGAATCGAAGTCCAGGCTCGCGGCGTGTGGGTCTGGACGATCCACGACAGCACGATCGTGCGGGCGTGCCTCTATCAGCAACTCCACGAGGCTCTCGAAGCCGTCGGGCTGACGCAGTAGCCAGGAGGGGAAAGCCGGACGGCGTGCGCGACTTGCCGTTACCGAGTGAAGTTGGCTCGAGCTTCGTTGAAGCTCACCTTGTTGGGGCCTAGGGGGCCGACGTCCCGAGAGCCCTCGCAGACGTGATCGTGCTGCCAGCCGCAGACGGTGCAGATCTCATGCTCGGCCGTGCGGTGAGTGACGAGAAGGTCGCCGCGCTCACAGACCGGGCACTTGATCGTGCTCCCGTCGGGAGCCCCCTCACAGGGGCAGTCGTCCTTGCGTGTCAGAGGCACGCGGAGAAGTATCGCCGGGGCGCTCCGACAGGCCGGCGGCGGCGCGAGCATCCTCGCGGCTCAAGAAGACCCGCCATCGGCTCACCTTGCCGTCCTGAATCTGCATGAGGCAGGCTATTTGCTGCTCGATCGGGACCCGCTGCTGCTGCCGCCGCCGTGGAACTGGAAGATCAGCAGCACCTCGTCACCCTCGACCGCATACGCCTCCAGCACCTCGAGCCTGTGCGGGATCAGGCTGCGGAGCTCCCCGAGCCTCGCGGCGACCGCATCGGCACCGCGATGTACGCGCCCGTCCGGGAACTCCGGCGGGTCGTGCCACTCAACGTCCTCGCTCCAGCCAGCGCCGCGCGATCCCTCGACTCCGGACTCGTTCCAGGCTTCGAAGGACCGGCGTGCCACATTGAGGTTGTCCGTAGGACTAGCGATTGCTGCGGTCGAAACTCCCGACACGCTTGTCTGATCAACTCGCTTAGCGCTTCGTCATAAGACGCCGGCGGAGGTGGAGAAGCGGTCCCGGCCGTCTGCCTTGGCGACGTACAACGCCTCGTCAGCTCTATGAATGAGGTCCTTCGCTGGCTCACCCTGCCATTGCGCGACCCCGATGCTGAGCGTTACCTCAATCGACTCACCCTCGATACTGAGCGGAGCGTTGGCTACCGCTTCGTTTAGTCTGCCAGCCACGACCTGAGCTCTTTCGGCGTCGATGTGCGGCAGCACGGCGAGGAACTCGTCTCCCGCCCATCTGCCGACGATGTCGACGTCACGAAGCGTGCTGCGGATGTGGGCTGCCACGTGCCGCAAGGCAGCATCGCCCGCTGCATGGCCAAATCTGTCGTTGATCGTCTTGAAGGAGTCGATGTCGATCATCAAGACCGAGAGCGGATGCCCATATCGCTTCGCCACGGCTAGGACCTGGTCGAGCTCGTGATCGACCGAGCGCCGATTCTGCAGCCCGGTCAGCATGTCGACGTTAACCAGCAGCGCGAGCTGTGCATTCAATTCGGCGAGGCGTTCGCGCCGTCGCGCCAGCCTGTCGACGAGCAACACGGAGAGCAGCCCGCCACCTAAGAAGCCGATCAACAAGAGCCAAGGAACGACACGGCTGAAGCCTCCGATGGTTTCGTAGAGGTACGTTCCATCGCCCTTCATCACCAGACGCCAAGGCGTGCCTTCGACCGCTCCCGATACGACGTAGTCGCCTGACGGAAGGTGACCGGTGATCAGATCGTCCCCGACTTGCTCGTCGGACGGTATGCGCTCGTCAGGGAGAGTCGACCCGTCTTCGATCGCCGGATCGTTGGTCGCAAATACGACGCCGTTCGCATCAGTCAAATAGACCCGGTTCGGGGCCAGGACGGCCGCTCGCCCGAGATAGCGCGCTAGCGGGCTCGCGCGAACGTCGAAGGCGCCACTGAAGACTCTCGTGCCACCGACCGAGTTGAACGGGACCGCAAATGCCACGATCGGCTTGCCCTTGACCGCGGAAGGCACGACGTTGGAGACGGCTGCCGTTCCATCGAGTGCCCTCTGCAGGTGCTCGTAGGTCCTACTCAAATTGGCACCAATCAGCTTCGGGTCCTGCGGAGCTACATCAAGCACGTCCCCTTGGTAGTTCAGCAGCACGGCAGCCTCCGCCCCGATCAACGTGACGGTACGACTGAAAACGGTACCCGTGGGCAACGTGTCGGACAGGACGCGCTTCGCTACGCGTCGCTCCTGGGCGAAGAAGTCCCCCACATACGTTTCGACGAAGCGAGCAGCCATGTCGTTTCTCAGCTGGAAGCGGGACTCGATCTCGGCCCGGCTCTGGCTTTGGACGTTCGCCAGCACAGCCGCAGCGGCCGCGGCCAAGATGGCCCAGAGTGCCAAGAGGGCGACGGTACGGGGCCATCTACGACGAACTGGACGGCGCGGCCCTTTTATGGCCCTGCTGCCGGGCTCAGCCATCACAAGGTCACCCAGTACGTCAAGCGCATCTACCGCAAGCTCGACGTCAACTCACGCGTCACGCTCACCCGCGCCCTCTTCCGCCCGCCACCTCCTGCTCGCCGCGGCTAGCGGGCCGCGCCTCGTCCAAAGCGCAACAAGATCCGCGAGCATCGGTTATGGGGGTCAAGCCCTTGCCTCAACGAGTCCTTAGGTCAATCGACGGCGCGGAGCAGCCTGGTCCACGGGCAGCGCCTTGGAGGATTGGGGCGCTGGGTTTGGCGGGCTTCATCTACTACCTCGAGCTGGAGGACGACCCGATGTTCGGACCAGACTGCTCGACCTTCGGCAAGGTCAGGTGGAACGCCCGAATGCGGGATTGACGCCGGTCGCGCTTCTGATTCCGCGCCGACCTGCCTGCAATGTTCACCGACGGGCGATGAATTCACGCGAGGAAGCAGGTCTCTATCGACATGAGCGATAGAAAAGTAGTTCTCAAAATGGTCATGTCCCTCGACGGTTTTGTCACCAGCCCCGATGGGACCCATGAATGGATGTTCGAGTGGTTCGGCGACGACTCGGGTGAGTGGAACCGCCGCGCGCTCGACGAGGCCGGCGTCCACGCGATGGGGCGCCGCAGCTACGAGATCATGGGGCCGCACTGGGCCGCGTCCGAGGGGCCGATCGCAACCGCGATGAACGAGAAGCCGAAGGCTGTGTTCTCGCACACTCTGGAAAAGGCGGAATGGGGACCGGCCGAGATCTTCGGCGGGGACCTGGGAGCAGAGATCGCGGAACTGAAGGCTCGAGACGATGAGGGGACGGTCCTGGTCCACGGCGGCCCCGACTTCGCCAAGTCGCTGACCCGCCTCGGCCTCGTCGACGAGTACCAGCTGACGACGGTCCCGATTGCGATCGGAGCGGGGCACAGCCCATTCGCCGAGCTGGGAGAGCACCTGAAGCTGGACGTCGTCGAAGAGGAACGCTTCCAGAGCGGAGCCCTCGCGCAGATCCTGGTGCCGAAGCGATAGCGACCGCTCAAACTGAGTCGCGGCCAAGAACTTCGGTCCTTCTTGCGCGAAGCGACAGCGCGCGACGCTGCCGGCACCGTTGACGCTGTTCGTCCCGTGCGGGACTGCGAGGCTTCCATCGCGTCGTCGCCGGTAGTGCAGCGTGACCGATGAGTTTCGACCAGCGCGGCGGTCAAGTAGGGCATCGGGCGAGTGAGCCCAAGTGATCACGGGGCCGCTGATAGTGGCCCGTACCATCCGCCAGAAGGAGCGACAAGCGATGCAGTTCTTCTTGACCGTGCCCCACGACTCGGCCGAGGAGCCGACTATGGCGTCGATGGACCCGGCCGAACTAGAGGCCGCGCTGGCCGCCGTGGAGGAGTTCAACAACGATCTACACAAGTCCGGGGCGTTTCGCTTCGCCGGGGGCCTGCACCCGCCTTCGTCGGCCAAGACCGTCGACGCCACCAGCGGGGAGCCCGTGGTGGTCGACGGACCGTTCGTTGAGGCGCCGGAGTACGTCGGCGGCTTCTGGGTGATCGAGGTCGCAGACCAAGACGCCGCGGTCCGGTGGGCGACGCAGGCATCGAAGGCACTGGGTGGCCGCATCGAGGTGCGCGCCTTTCAGGACCCGCAGGACGCCTGATCGAACGCAGATCGTTGTCCCAGCGCTCCCACAAATCGCGCACCGCGGCCGGGGGCTGCGCGCCTACGAACGCGACTTCTCGTAGCGCTCGATGCACTCCTCGACGCCGGTCTGGGACACGGCCCAGGCGATCACGTCGAGCGGCAGGTTCTCCAGCTTCGTGAAGCGAACGCACGACTTGCCGACGTCCATCCGCTTGCCGCTTTCGCGGTAGCGCTCCTCGAACTCCTCGCGAAGCTCGGCATCGTCGTAGATCGAGAGGTAGACGGCGTAGTGGCGCTTCTGTGCCGCGAGCGCGGCGATTCCGAGCGGCTGGCCGTTGTAGGTGTCGGGGTAACGCTCGAGCGGGATGTACCAGCAGACCATCCCCCAGAGGATCCCCTCCTCGTAGCCGCCTGGCAAGTTCTCACGGATGACCGCGAGCACCTCCTCGATGACCTCACGCCGGTCGGGCGCGAGCTCGTCGAGGTACTCGTCGACCGTTCCTGCCTTGGACTGGACCACGAGGGACCAGCCTAACCGCGGCGAGTTCCACCGCGGCTCGCGGATCCGGATCCTTCGAGCGTCGCGCAGCTGAGCAGATCCTCAAATCGACGGCCGCGAAAGACGCTCGGCGGCCGGCCTTCGCTCGACAGCGCTCGAACCAGACAGACCGATGAACGTCGACAGGGTGGTGCGGTGACCGGCTGAGGCCGCAACGAAAAGGACAGCCTTCTGCTGCGAGAATCGGAGGGGATGGTTGGCCGGTCAGCCACGCGAGTCGGCTTGATAGCTCTAGCGGCTCTGCTCGCCTTCGTAGGGTGGTGGTACTCCGCAGGCGGCGCCAGTGGGGAGACGGCGCGCGGCACCGGCGCGAAGGCGGGCGATGACTACGGCGCGGCGGCTGCGGGCTGCGACTTTACGAAGCCGAGGGGGGAGGGTCGGTCGAACAGGAAGGGCTTCGTGTCTTCTTCGGCCGTAAGACCACGATTGCTGTCATCGCGCCGGAGGACCGCGTACCGCCCGGCACGACCTTCGCGACCATGAGGCCCAACGGATCGATCGGCGCGAAGATCCTCTGGCGACGAGACCGGCGCGCTCTTGGTCGGCTACGGGTGAAGGCAGTTCGTCGCCCTGGCGGTGATCATCTCGTGAAAGCGCGGTATGACAACCATCTCGGCCCCGAGAGCAGATTCATCCCCGGAGCCATGATCTTCCCCCGCACGGGCTGCTGGCACGTCACCGGGACCTCGGGCTCGGCGAAGCTCGAGCCCATCGTCTGGGTGGTCCAGATCCATGAGGCGTGAGCGCGGCTCTAACGGCCGGCAGCGCATCAGGTGACGAAAGTTCTGCGCCTCTCGTTCTAAGCGCAACGATCCCGGCGAATCGCTTTAGTCCTCGCCTTCCCAGTATTCGAGCTCAGGCCCGGGGCGAGCAAAGATGATCCGCTCGCCGGCGACGCTCCGCGCGCCGATCTTGCCCGTGTCGAGGTACTCGACGATGTCCGGCGCGATCAGCGTGGAGAGCATGAGGACGCGGACCGGCGCGTCCGTGTCGTTGCGGATCTGGTGCGCGCCCTCCTTTCCGCGCGGGAACGCGACGACGTCGCCCTCGCGCAGCTGCTGCTCGCCCTCGTGCGTGCGGAGCGTCGGCTCGCCGCGGAGGACGATCGCCCATTCCTCGTTCGCGTGGTGGGTGTGAAATGGCCCCTGCTTGTTACCCGGCTCGACCTCGTACATGCTCGCGCCGATCAGCTCGGCGTCGGTGTGCGCGCCGATCCAGGCGTCCTTGAAGCGCCAGCCCTCGCGCTCTTCCGTGCGATCCCACTCGTCTGCGTGAAGATTGAAGATCTTCATGCGGAAAGCCTAGTAGGGCCGCCCGATCACGCAAACCGCGGGAACCGGGCGCAGGTCCTTGACCAGCACTTGGTTCACGGAGAACTCGGCCAGCCGCATCCTCTCGCTCAGCTGGTCCGCCAGGTCGCGAGCTCGGCCGGGGTGCGTGTGGCGAGCGTCCCAGAAGAGATAGACCGCTCCATGGGGGGCGAGATGCCGCCGGACGATCCCCAGCGCTTCCTTCGGCTGATGCCAGAAGGGCGCGACGTTGAAGGCGAAGACCTTGTCGAATCGCTCGTACCCGAAGTCCGCCTTCTCGAGCGCGGCCGTCTTCAGCACGGCCCTGCCTGCGGCGACGTGCTCGCGATTCCTACGCGCGGCCATCTCAATCATCTTCTTCGAGCGATCGATCGCGGTGATCCGTCCGCTGGTCAGCCGCTCGCAGACCAGCGATACGGCGACTCCGTGTCCGCAGCCGACCTCTAGCACGCGATCGGCTGGGTCGAGCGCCAAGGTGTCGAGCGCCCACACGAACCGTTCCGAGGGCTTACTCGCCATGCGGAGTGCAATTTTTTTTCGGAGCGTTGACGGTAGCCCTGTCGCTGGCCGCAAAGGCAGGTCGAGTCGAAGCTCCAGATCCGCTCGCTCGACTGGCGTCACTGGCGCATGGGCTGGCGCACACCCCCCGAATCCGGCGTGAGCAAGCCAAATCCGACCCCTCGTGCGCAGACCGGAAAGCCGCGTACGCCGGTTCGAATCCGGCAGGCGCCTTCACTCGAGCGTGAGTGACGTCGGCGCAGGCGCGGTCAGGGGACGTCGCTGACGCATAGATTGGCGCACCAAATCGGATGGCGTGGGCGAGACGACGTGGCAAGGGGGACATCTTCTGCTTTGCATGGGAGTGAACCTTTTGCTCTGCTCACTCCCGGATACGTTAGGCGCGAGCTACGGTCCGACCGAGGCCTGGACCCGCTGGCTGGTCCCGTCCGAGCGCTGCCAGGTAACGATCGCATCGCCGCTCGCATCGACCGCGACCTGGGTGCCGGTCGCGTTCTGCCCGGCGGCGGAGAGGGTCTGCAACGGGCTCAGGGCGCCGGCGGCCGATCGCGCGCGGGCCTGGGCGCGGGAGATCAGAGCGCCGTCCTTGTGCTGCCAGGTGAAGACCGCGTCCCCGTTGGCGTCGACGGCGACCTGGGGGACAGCTGCCAAGTTCCCTGAGGGGGAAAGAGTCTGCTGTGCGCTCAAGCCCCCGGCGGCCGAGCGCGCGCGGGCGAGCAGTGCGCCGTCGGACTGCGCCCCGAACTGCACCCAGGTGAAGACGGCGTCGCCGTCGGCGTCGACCGCAACATCGGGCCTGGATCCATTCTGCCCCGGGAGCGTGAGATTCTGCACGGCGCTCAGGGCGCCGGCGGCGGTGCGCGCCCGGGTCCGGATTGGGAACGTCGGGTCTTCCCCAGCGTGTGCGCCAGGGCCTCCCTGACCGCGCACCCACGTGAATACGGCGTCGCCGTCGGCATCGACCGCTACCTGGGGGCTCGACCCCTCCTCGCCGGCGGGGGAGAGGGTCTGCACCGGGCTCAGGGCGCCGGCGGCGGAGCGGGCCCGCGCTTGGACCCGGCCGTTCGTACCGTCCGAGCGTTCCCAGGTGAATACCGCGTTGCCGTTAGCGTCGACTGCGACCTGGGGCCCGGTCAGCCCGAACGCGCTCTGCCCGGCGACGGACAGCGTCTGCCCCGCGCTAAGGGCGCCGGCGGCCGAGCGCGCGCGGGCGTGGATCCGGAAGTTCGCACCGTCGAAGCCCGTCCAGGTGAATACCGCATCGCCGTCGGCGTCGACCGCGACCTCGGGTTGGAACGCACCGAACGGACCCTGCACGGCGGGGGAGAGGGTCTGCACGGCGCTGAGGGTCCCGGAGGCCGAGCGCGCGCGAGTCTGGATCCGGCCGCTGCGCGTCCAGGTGAATACCGCATCGCCGTCGGCGTCGACCGCGACCTGCGGGCCGGACGCGTCCTCTCCGGCGGCGGAGATCATCGTCACCGGGCTCAGGGCGCCTCCCGCGGAGCGTGCCCGGGTCTGAATCCGGGTGTTCGTTCCGTCGCTGCCCTGCCAGACGAAGACCGCGTCGCCGTTGGCATCGACGGCGACCTGCGGGCCGGACGTGTTCTGTCCCGCGGGCGAAAGGTTTGTCGGAGCGCTCCACACCGCAGCGGCGAGCGCGGGGGCCAAGAGTCCCGCGGCGACCAGGGCGCAGAGCGGGCCCGAAACACCCCTCGCCCCACCAGCCGTCACACCAGGGACGCTCGCCCGCTCGTCGCGCCGAATCCTCCGTGTCGCGCGCCGAAGCGCCCCCGCCAGCACGCGAGGAGCCTACCCGACCCTCAGCCGACGTCCAAGACACGCTCGCCCGACACCTCGGGCGGCGATCGCCTGAGTATCGCTTTGGACGAAAAACGCAACTCCATGATGCGCGCTTGCTCATCTAGCCATGTTTCGTAGATCTCCGCGGCGACCCCACCGTGACGTTCGCGAGCGGCGAGATACAGCCGCCACGCGTGGTGGGCAACGAGGTTGCGCGCACCCACGACGACTTTCAGATCTGCGGCCACGGATTCCGGCAGCTCCAGATCGTGAGCGGCCGCGCCGGCCGTCTTGCTCGTGAGCCACTTCTCGATCTCGGGCCATCTGTCCTCGAGAGGAGCGCTCACGTCGTGGCGCTGCGCCTCAAGAAGCTTCAGCAATGCGAGTTCGAACAGCTGCGCACGGGCAATCGCGTATCCCAAATGGGCAAGAACGGACCTGTCGCCATCATCCAGGCGCTCCATCCAGCCGAACCTAGCGGGCGTGCTGCACGGCCCGCGAACCCGTCCCCTTTATCCAGAGCGACGCGAAAGCGCGTCACAGTATTCGGCGATGCGCGAGGAACTAGTCGTGGACCGGTTCACCGGACTCGAGGACGAGCAGCTTCTGGCCCTTGTGGGCGTCGCTGATGGCCCGCAGGCTTTTGCGGCGTTCTACCGGCGTCACGAGGACGCGATGCTCCTGTTCTTCCTGCGCCGAACGGAGAATCCGGAGACGGCGGCGGATCTGACGGCCGAGGTGTTCGCCGCCGCCCTCGAATCCGCGCGCCGGTTCGCCCGGGGCGCATCGCCGGCAGTCGCTTGGCTCTATGCGATCGCCAACCATAAGCTCGCTTCGAGCCGGCGTCGAGGGCGCGTCGAAGACAAGGCCCGCCGCCGCGTGCGTATGGAACCGCTGGTCCTCACCGACGACGCCCTCGAACGCGTCGAGGCGCTCGCGGATGCCGAGCGCACCGCGGAGGTTTTGGCGCGGCTGCTGTCTGAGCTGCCCGCCGATCAACACGAAGCGGTGAGGTCGAGAGTCCTCGATGAACGCCCCTACGGCGAGATCGCGCGGGATCTCAAGTGCTCGGAAGCCGTAGTCCGCCAACGGGTCTCTCGCGGCCTTCGCACGCTGCGGATGGAACTCAACAAGGAGTCGACATGAACGCTCATCGCCCGACCCGCGACGCGACTCTGCCCGAGCTCGAGGCGCTGCTGGTCGCTGCCGCCGGCTCGATACGCGCCAAGCGCCTTCCGATTCGCCAGCGCCTGGGAATGCCGCTTGCCTTCGCTGGCCTGCTGGCGACCGCAGGGGTTGCCGCCGCCGCGGCCGGCGTGTTCGGCGGCGGGGACGGACCTGCGATCGATCGGGGTGCGACTCCGTCGGGCGACTACGCCAGCGGCAATTACGTGGTCCGCGTCCGACCGGGCTCCGCCCATGCCAATGCAGGCGGACCGATTTGTCTGCAGCTTCAGTTCGCTGGATCGCGGCCTGCCTACGGCTGTGGCTCGGCGCCCACCCGAGCCGAGCCGTTCGGGCTCGTGGTTGTGGACGGCCAATCTGAAGGTGCGGTCGAGCGCGTGATCTACGGCCTTGTCGCTGACGACGTCGCCCGTGTGAGCGCCCTCGGCCGAGGCACACAGCACTACGACGCGCCGACCGTTGTCAAGCGCGGCCTTCCCGGGCGCTACTTCTCGCTTACCGCTCCCAACCAAGGGCGGATCGAATTGGTCGGCTTCAACAGTTCCGGCGCCGAGGTCGCCCGGATCGGGAGCCGAGCAACACCCGACCATGAGCCGCTCTCTCACGACGAGGCCGTTGCCCAGGGTGATCCCTCAGGCTTCGCGCCGACCGCCGTGCCCGCGTCCTCGTTCGTCTACCGCGGTCAATCGATCGAGCCGTCGAAGGCGGACAGGCTCGGGTTGGTCTGCGTCGACAGCATCCAGACCGTCTATTGCTACGACTCTGTTGCGGAAGCCAACGCCGCACCTGCGCGGGAGTAGTGCTTCTCGGGAGATGAAAATGCCCCCGGAAGCTGACGTCCGGTCCTGACCTTACGGTCGGCCGACCGGGACAGGGGCTTCCGGGAGAACGCAAGATGGGCAGGCCGCTTTACGGACGATGGGCTCAGAGCCCGGGCTTTTCACTGGCCGCCCCTGCGACTGATCCGGTTGCGCTTAGAGCGCGAATGCGTCGATGTCGTTTTGCCCACCGCGTCTCCCGCCAACGACGAGAGAGGAGAAGCGGTGAGGGCAATCGGATTGGACGTCCACCTCGAGTTCTGCGAGGTGGCGATCGCTGAAGGCGTCGAGGTCCGCTCGGCGGGGCGGATCGCGACGAAGCCGGCCGAGCTGGAGCTGTTCGCCCAAAGCCTCGCCAAGACCGACCGCGTCGCCCTGGAGGTGACCGGCAACGCCTGGGAGATCAAGCGGCTGCTCGAGCCCCACGTCGCCGAGGTGATCGTGGTCTCGCCGGGGGACACCGCGATCCGCTCGGCGCGGGCGAAGACCGACCGCCTCGACTCGCGCACGCTGGCGAGGCTGCTCGCCGCAGGCGAGCTCGACCCGGTCTGGGTCCCCGACCGCCAGACCCAGGTGATGCGCCGGCGCCTGCAACGGCGAAGCCAGCTCGTTTCGGCGCGGACCCGAGCCAAGAACGAGATCCACGCCGCCCTCATGCGCCAGCTGGTCGGCCGGGCGCCGTTCACGGACCTGTTCGGCAAGAAGGGCCGCCGGTGGCTGGCAGAGCTCGAGCTCTCAGCGGTCGAGCGCGAGTCCGTCGACGCGGCCCTGCGCCAGGTCGAGTTCCTCGACTCCGAGATCGCCGAGGTCGAGCGGCTGATCGCCACCGAGGCGCTCGAATGGCCCGAGGTCCGGCGGCTGATGACGGTGCCGGGGGTCAACGTGATCTGCGCGGCGACGTTCATGGCGGCGATCGGCGACGTCGGTCGCTTCGAGTCGACGCGAAAGCTGGTCGCCTACCTCGGGCTTGACCCAAAGGTCCGCCAGTCGGGCTCGGACCCGGCGACCCACGGGCGGATCTCAAAGCAGGGGTCGGCGAGTGCCCGCCACGCCCTGGTCGAGGCGAGCTGGTCGACGGTGCGCCAGCCCGGTCCGATTCGCGCCTTCTATCGGCGCATCAAGGCGCGCCGCGGCCACCAGGTCGCGATCGTCGCCGCCGCGCGCAAGCTCGCCTGCCTGTTTTGGTGTCTGCTCACGCGCTCAGAGGACTACGCCTTCGGCCAGCCCTCGCTGACTCGCAGGAAGCTGCGCCTGCTCGAGATCCGCGCCGGCGCTCCGTCCCGCAAGGGGATCCGCACCGGCAAGTGGGTTGCCGGCGCTGCGATGCGTGATGCCGAGCGCGCCGCCGCCGAGCAGGCCGAGGCCGCCTATCGGCGCACCGTCAGCGACTGGCAGGCGACCCAGGCGAAGAGAAAGGGCGCCGGCGCGACACCGGGGCGCGCATCTAGTGGCCCGTCAAGCGGGCAAGCAGCGCGGCAGAACGAAGCCCCAAATCCTGCGCTTTAGCTCGTCGTCTACCGGCGCCCAACTCCAACTCTCCCAAACCAAGGGAGGTGAGTCCAGGTTCGACTTGACTTTCATGCGTCGTCCAAAGTGCTACTCCGAAAGCCCGGCAGCTTGGAGGGCGTCTTGTGGTCGAGCGAAGTGCCTGAACCGAAACACCTTGCCGTCCTTGAACTCGAACACCCATCCGTGCGGCTGATCGACGGCGACACCGCTCTCTTGCCCGCGAAGGCGGACCCGGCCGAGGACAACCACGCTGTCGCCGGTTTCGCGCCACTCGTCCCCGGAGAGCTCCCACGCCCGAAACTGCTCATCGATCTCCTGCATCCATCGATGGAGTCCCTCCCGTCCCTCGAACGGCTCGCTCTGAAGGCGGCTGACGATCTGAAAATCAGGGTGGAGCTCATCCGTCGAAAAGTCCCGGTCGCCTCGGTTCCAGCGTCCGAACCAGGACTGAACCAGCTTCACGTTCTCATGCGACATCGCCCGCGCAGTATCTCGCGGAATCTTGCGCTGTCCATGCGGAGTGCATGGATCCAGGGGGTCGGTGATCCCTCGGTCGTAGACACGCTCCGCCGTTGGCGTAGCGAGGTGGTCGGGGCTGTTGTGAGCGGCTAGCGCTCGCGCAGCTTGCGGATCGTGGCGGTCGCCGCGGTCTTGGCGTTGAAGGCGCCGGTCATCGCCCGCTCGGCCGCCGAGCCCGACGGGGGCAGCAGGCCGATCTGCTGGGCGAGGTAGGCGCCGTTGGTGTAGGCGTGGTTCTCGACGATCTTCTCGTCGACGACGTGGAACATGTCGCAGCCCTCGAGCTCGACCCGACCGCCGGTCGGAGCGATCCCCTGGAAGCGACCCGGCCCGGCGAAGGTCGCCGACACGCGCCAGCGCGCCGCCGCGTACTCGCCGGTCGCGACCAGCTCGACGACTTCGAAACGCCAGTCGGGGAAGGCCCCGAACAGGTTGCTGAACCAGCCGCGGATCCCGTCCGGGGAGTCGAGGTCGCCCATCCCGTACATGTGGTCGATCGCCCCCGGCTTCCAGACCGTGAGCGCACGGTCGAGGTCCTGGTCGGCGAGCGCGTCGAAGTACTCGCGAACGACGGTCTTGGCGCCCTTCTTGCGCGGTGCCTTGGTCTTCGCCTCGGCCTCGGCCATCGCTGCAATCTAATCGGATCGCCCGCCGAGCGCGGCCGCGAGCTCCTCCGGCCGGGTGACCGGCGCGCGGCAGGCGAAGCGCTCGCAGACGTAGGCCGCCGCGCGCCCCTCGACCGCGGTGCGGCCGAGCATCAGCTCGGGGCGCTCGCTGCCCTCGGCCCCGCCGGCGAGCACCAGGTGCGGGCGCAGCCGCGAGCGCACGGTGGCGGCGAGCTCGTCGAGCCCGGCGCCGTCGCCCGCGGGCGTCACCAGCGCCACCTCACGCACCGCCGAGGTGTGGAAGTCGATCGCCCGCAGCAGGTGGGCCACCCCCTGCGGGTGCTGCTCGGCGACTCGGCCGAAGAGCCGCAG
>CAWJHV010000017.1:0-45016 GCA_963842795.1 uncultured Solirubrobacterales bacterium
GCTCTCGGCGCGGGCCGAGCACGACGGCCGAAAGGTCCACCGGGGTCCCGGCAACCATGTAGGTGTGGCGGATCTCCAGGCGATCGACCGAGCGCACCTCGAGCTGCTCTACCGCCGCCATTACGAGGACCTGGTGCGGTTCGCGAAGCGCCGCACCCCGAGCCACGAAGCGGCGCACGACGTCGTGGCGGCCACCTTTCTCACGGCCTGGCGGCGGCGCTCCGAGATGCCGGAAGCGGAGCTCGCCTGGCTCTACGGGATCGCCCGCAACGAGATCGGGACCCAGCTTCGCTCGAGCCGCCGCCTCGCGCGGCTGCGCGAGCGACTGATCAGCGATCGCCACGAAGGCGGCCCGAGGGCGCTGGCGGACGATGTCGGGGAGCGCGAGCGGATCGCGAGCGCTTTCAACCGCCTCGACGAGCGCGATCGCGAGGTCCTGTCGCTGCATGCCTGGGAGGGACTCGACGGCGCGTCCGCGGCCCGGGTCCTGGGCTGCAGCGTGAACGCGTACGCGATCCGCCTTCATCGGGCTCGGCGCCGGCTCTCCGAGCGGCTCGCCGCCGGCCAGGACACGTCAGAGCCCGCGCCCGTCGCGAGAAAGCCAAGGGTCTGCGCGCCGGAGCCCGGCGTGCCCGACAGCAAGTGAGGAATCGAGATGCCCGCTGACGAACAGACGATCACGAGGCTGAGGGCCGTCGACCCGGCGGCCGAGCTCGAGGCGGGACTTCGGCTCGACTCGCCGGGCGGGCGCGAAACGCTTGCCAGGGTCCTCGCCGAGCTCGAGCGGGCTCCGGTCAGGCAACCCCGGCGGCCACTTCGCCTGGGCGTCGCGCTCGCCGGCGCCGCGGGCGTCGCGGTCGCCGCGGCGCTGGCGCTCACGGCCGGCCCCGGGAAGCCGCTCGGCGCCGTGCCCGCGGCCGGGGCGCTTCACGAGCTCGCGATCGCCGCGCGGGCGCACCGCGACAGCGACCCACCGCTGCGGCCCGGCCAGTACCACTACGAGCGCACCGAGGGCTTCGGCCTTCGCGAGGAATGGGTCTCGGGCGACGGAGTCGCCTTCGCCGGCGGCCAGGAGTTCGAGGGAATCGAACGGCTGGGCTATCTGGGCGGGGGCCCCGGGATCTACGCCAACTTCGGCGACGCCCGGCTCTCCTACGACGAGGCGCTCGCCTTGCCGCGCGATCCCGATCGCCTCTACGCGTTCATGGCGTCGCACACGCCGGTTGAGGCGGATGACCCCGGCGCGCTCCCGCAGTCCAAGGCGATGTTCTTCCTGCTGCGCGAGTTCCTGATCACGACGCCGCTGCCCGCGGACCTGCGCGCCGCGTTCTACGACGCCGCGGCGAGGATTCCCGGCATCGAACTACTCGGCGAGGTGCAGGCCGAGAACGGGCGGTTCGGCCTCGGGATCGGGATGTGGCGCTCCGGCGGGCCGGACGATCCAAATCCGCCACAGACCGCTGACGGCCTGCCGATCACGCAACGCGAGGACCTGATCTTCGATCCGCAGACCGGCGCGATCATCGGCGACAGGGTCGTCGTTCGCGGCAACTTGCACGGCGAGTCGGTCGTGGAGTCCGGGATCGTCGATCGCGTCGGCGAGCGGCCCGGCGAGTCGGTCCCGCTCCACAGGATCGAGCGCCGGCTCGAGCGCGGGCGAATCGCCCGCGAGCACGACTCGAGCAGCGGCGAGTAGCCCGCGGCGCAAACGCTCGGGGAGCGCGGGAGAGTGCTCTGGGCGTGCGGGCGATCGGGTCAGCCGGCCGCGGCGCGACCGTCCCAGGCCTCAGCGCACATCCGCTCCAGCGCCAGGGCGGCCCGGCTGCCGTCCGTGGCGATCTGCTCGCGGGCCTTGACCCGCTCGGCGCTCGTCCGGTGGCCGAGCTCGGCGGAGATCGTCGCCGCGGCCTCCATCACCGCGAGCGCGTCCGCGACCAGCGCATCGCGCTCGTAGCGCGAGGCGATCCCCCCGATCGTCAGCGCCGCCACCACCCGCCCCGAGGCGTCGCTCACCGGCGCGGAGATCGCCACGGCGTCGGGGACCCGCTCGCCGATCGTCACCGCGACCCCGAGGTCGGCGATCCGCTTGAGCTCGGCGCGCAGCTTGGCCCGGTTGACCATCGTCCTCGGGGTCAGCCGTGCGAGCTCGAGCCGCTCGAGCAGCTCCCGGCGCTCGTCCGCCGGCAGGTGCGCGAGCAGGACCTTGCCGGTCGCTCCGGCGTGCGCCGGGTAGCGCCGGCCGACCTCCTGGTTCATGCGGATCTCGTAGAGGCCGTCCTCGCGCAGGACCGGGACCACGTACGTGTCGTGGAGCTCGGCGAGCACCACGGTCTCCCGGCACTCGTCGCGCAGCCGCGTCAGGTGCGGGCGCGCGGTGCCGGAGAGGCCGGCCACCGCCGCCAGCGCCGCCGCCGAGCGCAGCAGCGGCCCGAGCCGGTAGTGCTCGCGCTGGCCGTCCTGGACGAGGATCCCGTACTCGGCCATCTCGCCGAGGGTGCGGTGCAGGCTGGCGCGATTGATCTCGGTCGCCTCGAGCAGCTCGGCGTAGCCGAGCGAGGACTCCCCGCTGGAGATGTAGCAATCGAGCACCCGAGCGGCCTTCTCGATCACCGACTGCCCATCGCGACCCATGGCCGCCCGATTATGCCGGAACGAGGTTTCGCCTATCGGGCTTCAGACGCCGGGCAACTCACCTGCCGAGGTGGATCCCGAGCCGTTGCGGGACCTCGAGCACGAGGCCGGCCAGCGTTCCGCCGGGCCGGCCCGCGTCCTCGCGATCCTCCTTGCGGAGCAGCGCCGAGCGCACGGCGTTGCCGCCGATGTAGCGCAGCGGCTCCGGAGGCACCGGTGGCTGGCTCGGCTCGACGAGCCCGAGGCGGGTGAGCTCGTTGCGCCGGTCGAGGGCGAGCGAGGCGAGGACCCGGCCGGTCAGGTGCGCGGGGCCGACCCCGTTGCCCGTGAACCCGCAGACGTAATGGATGCGCCCTCCCCCGATGCTGCCGACGGACGGCAGATGGATCGGCGAGACGTCGACAGGGCCGCCCCAGGCGGCTTCGATCCGGCGACCGGCGAGCCCCGGGAAGAAGCGGGCGATCTCGGCGCACAACCGGCCCGCGACCGCTGGATCGACCTCGATCCGGCCGCCGAGCCGCGCCCCGTAGGCGAGCCGGCCGCCTCCCCACCCGAAGGCGATCCGCCCATCGCCGGTCGTGCGGAAGTAGTGCAGGTAGCGGCGCGAGGTCGAGATCGCCTCCCCGCCGGTCCAGCCGATCTCCGCGAGCAGGTCCGGGACCGGCTCGGTGACGATCATGTGCGTGGAGCTGACCGCGAGCCGCGAACGCAGAGGGCGAACCCCGGCGGTCGCGGCGTTCACCGCCAGGACCGCCGCGGGCGCGCGCACGCGGGCGCCAGCGGCGGTCTCGACCACGATCCCGGCCCCGGCCTCAGGCCCGATGCGGCGGGCCGGGGTCCGCTCGCAGATCGTCACGCCGCGGTCGAGCACCGCGGCGCGGAGCCCCAGCGCGAGCCGCGCGGGTTGGACGGTCGCCCCGCCCGGCATCCAGGCGCCGCCGCGAAAGAGCGGCGAATCGCACCGCCGGCGAGCCTCGGCGGCATCGACCGCGGAGTACTCGGCGCCGACGCCGAGCCGCTCGCAGGCGCGGGCGGCCGGCACCCAGGCGTCGTCCTGGGCGGGTGCCGTCGAGACCTTCAGGTGACCGCCGCGCAGATAGCCGACGTCGATCTCCTGCGCCCGCGCCCACTCGCCGATCGCCCCCACCGACTCCGCCGCCCGCACGCAGATCTCCAGCGCCGCGCGGTCGCCGAACTGCTCGCAGAGCAGGTCCAGCCGGTGCCAGAAGCCGTTGACGAAGCCGGCGTTGCGGCCGCTCGGTCCGGCACCGCAGGTCGACGCCTCGAGCACCACGATCCGCGCCTCCGGCTCGAGCTCGGTAAGCGCCCACGCGGTCCAGAGCCCCGCGTAGCCGCCGCCGACGATGACGACGTCGGCGCGCGCGTCCGCCGCCAACGGTGGTTGGGCTTCGACCGGGCCGCACTCGCCCAGCCAGTGGCCGGCGCGGTCGTGCCGGAAGCTCGGTGCCAGTAAAGTCGGAACCAAGTTTCGCCCACAGTACAGCGGTGCCCGAGCCAAACGAAATCCTGCTCTCGACCGAGGACGATCCCACCCCTCTCGTGCGGGCGCTTCGCGCCGACCTGAGCCGGCGGCTCGCCGACCCCGCCTACGCCGCGCTCACCGGCGAGATCGCGGGCACGGTGGTGATCCGCGCCGCCGCGACCCCCGAGGCTGCGACGGCGACGATCGCCGGCGGGAGGGTGAGCATCGCCCGCGGAGCGAGCGACGAGGCGGAGGTGGTGGCGACGGTCGACGGCGCCGGCGGACGGGCGCACATCGCGGCGCCGGCGGAGGCCGACCATCCACGCCTCGCGGGTTGGGTCGAGCGTCTGCTCGCACAGTCGGCGAGCTGGGCCGACGCCGCGGCGCGCTTCTGGGCGGCACTCGAGCCGCTGCCCGGCGCGCCGGCGGCGCTGCTGGTGGTCGAGCTCTCCAGCGGCGAGCGCCGCCGCTTCGGCCGCGAAGGCCGCGCCTACGAGATCCACGGCCGCGACGAGGACCTCGTCGCCCTGCTCGAGGGCCGCAGCGCGCTGCTGACCGAGGCGTTCGAGCGCCGGATCTTCATCCGCGGCTCGTTCCCGGAGATCTCGGTGCTGAGCGCGGCCGCCTTCGAGATCCGCATGGGCGGCGCCGGTGACGATGGGTGAGCGGGACCTCGCGGCGAGCCTGACGGCCCACGGGATCTCGGCCGTGCGCCTGCTCGCCTGCAATCACGACGGCCTCGTGCTCGGCAAGTACCTCTCGGTGCCGAAGTTCCTCTCCGTCGCCGAGCGCGGCACGATGCTCGCCGACACCACCTTCGGCGTCGACTTCAGCGGCGACGTCGCGCTCGGCTGGGACTGGGGCAGCTGGCGCGGCGAGGTCGCCGACATCCGGGCGGTCCCCGACCTCGGGACCCTGACCCCCGACCCGGCGCTACCGGGTCTCGCGTCGGTGATCTGCGACTTCGTCGGCCTCGACTCCGAGCCGCTGCCGATCTGCCCTCGCGGGATGCTGAAGCGGATGGTCGCCGGCCTCGACGGTCACAGGCTGAGTGCGGTCGTCGCCCCCGAGATCGAGTTCTCGGTCTTCGAGGAGTCGATCCAGTCGGCTCGCGCGCAGGGCTATCGGGACCTGACCCCACTCGGCGGGCCGAGCCGGATCACCTATCTGATCTCCCGCTCGCCGGACCTGACGGCGTTCATGGACGCGGTCGTTCGCCGGCTCGACGACCTCGGCGTCGAGTGGGAGTCGTGGAGCAGCGAGACCGCCGCCGGCCAGGTCGAGATCAACCTCGCCCCCACCGACCCGCTGACGGCGGCCGACGGGATCACGCGGACGAAGCTCGCCGTGCGTGAGATCGCGGGCAAGCTGGAGCGGAGCGCGACCTTCATGGGCCTCGTCGACGAGCACCTGGGCGCCTCGATGCACGTCAACCTCTCGCTCCGGCGGGGCTCCGAGAACGCGTTCGAGGCGCCCGCCGGCGGGGGCGACGGCGCGGTGCTGATGCGCCGTTGGATCGCCGGCCTGCTGGCGACGATGCCGGGCGCGATGTCGTTTTTCAGCCCGACGGTGAACTCCTACCGGCGCCTGGTCGAGATCGCCGGGCCGCCGACGACGGTGACCTGGGGCGAGTCCAACAAGTCCACCGCGCTGCGGGTGGTCATCCACGACCCGGCGTCGACGCGGATCGAACACCGGGTGCCGGCGATGGACTGCAACCCGTACCTCGCCCTCGCCGCGATCCTCGCGGGCGGCCTGATCGGGATGGACGACGCGCTCGAGGCGCCGGAGCCGTTCGAGGACATGGCCTGGGGCCTGCTCGGGGACGCGGCGCCGCGACTGCCCGCGTCGATCACCGCGGCGGCCGAGGCGCTGGCCGCCGACGGCCGCCTGCGCGAGACCCTCGGGGCGGAGGGCGTCGACTACTGGCTCGGCAGCCGGCGCTGGGAGTGGCTGGCCTTCCACCGCAACGGCGGCGATCCCGACGCGGTCACGCCGTTCGAGCTCAGCCGCTACTTCGAGCAGGTGTGACCGGCGGATGAGCGCGCCTCCCGAGATCGTCGCCGAGCTCCTCGACGGGCCGTACCCGTGCGCGCTGACCTCGCTCGACGGCGACGGCTCGCCCTACAGCGTCGTCGTCTGGTGCGGGCGCGCCGAGGGCCGGATCACCGTGAACGCGGCCGAGGGGCTGTGGTTGCGCAACCTGCGCCGCGACCCGCGCCTCTCGCTGGTCGTCGTCGACACCCGCAACATCCTCCGCCACGTCAACGTCCAGGGCCGGGTCACGGAGATCGCCCCGGACACCGACTACGCCCACATCGACTCGCTCTCGGAGATCTACGAGGGGCGTCCGTACGCCTACTCGACACCCGAGGACGTCCCCCGGTTCCGGGTCGTGATCGAGCCCTTGCGCATCCGCACCCTCGACCTGCCCGCGCCCTGAGAACAACGGAACTACGGTTCGACTTTGTCGGATAGTATGGCCGCGATGCCCGGCCGAGCCGCCCACCTGCTGCTCGCGATCGCCGGCCTGCTCGCCGCCTTCGCCCTGGCCGCCTGCGGCAGCGACCTCGGCAGCGACGACGATGGCGGCGACGAACAGGCCGAGGTCGCCTCGACCACGCCCGTCGAGGGCGAGCCCCTGACGATCTCCACCGGTCCGCTCTACATCGACAAGGCGAAGGGCGCCGTCGACGGCCCCGGGTCGACGCTCGACAAGTTCACCCAGGAGACCGGGATCGAGGTCGAGTACCTGGAGGACATCAACTCGAACGAGTCGTTCTTCGCCAAGATCCGGCCGGAGCTCGAGAACGGCTCCTCGGGCGACCGCGACATCATCGTCGCCACCGACTGGATGGCTCGCCGCTACCACGACCTCGGCTACCTCCAGGACATCGACCTCTCGGCGATGCCGAACGTCGAGAAGAACCTGCTCCCCCAGCTCCAGCACCCCGAATTCGACCCCGACCGCTCGTTCACCGTCCCGTACCAGAGCGGGATGACCGGGCTCATCGTGCGCACCGACCTGGCGCCGGACATCACCTCGATCAACGACCTCTTCGACCCCCGAGTACAAGGGCAAGGTGGACCTGCTCGCCGAGCTGCGCGACACGGTGCCGCTGGTGATGAAGGCCGAGGGGATCGACCCCGAGAAGGCGACGAAGGACCAGTGGCTGGAGACGATCCAGAAGATCGAGGACGCGATCGACTCCGGTCAGATCCGCGACATGACCGGCAACGACTACGTCGACGACCTGCCGCGCGGCGACGTGGTCGCCGCGATCGGCTGGTCGGGCGATGCGGAGCAGCTCAAGCTCGACAACCCCGCGATCCAGTTCCGGGTGCCGGACGAGGGCTGCATCATCTGGTCCGACGACATGGTGATCCCGATCGGCGCCCCCAACCCCGGTGCCGCCTATGAGTTCCTCAACTTCATCTACCAGCCCGAGATCGCGGCCCAGATCGCCGGCTACGTCAACTACACGACCCCGGTCGAGGGCACGCGAGAGGTGTTCGAGCAGCAGGGCTCGGACCTCGCCGAGAGCGACCTGATCTTCCCGTCCGAGGGCTTCGTCGCGAACTGCTCGACGCAGCCCATTCTCGAGGGCGAGGAAGAGACCGAGATCGAAGAGGCGTGGGCGAACGTCGCCACCGGCTGAGTGACGCCGCCGGGGCGAGTTCCGCGCCCGGCCCCCCAGACTCCGAGCAGAGGATGAGCCGCCGACCGGCTGCGCTGCTGCTGGCGGCGCCGGCCGCCGTGTGGCTCGGGCTGTTCTTCGTCCTGCCGATGTTCCTGATGGGCATCGTCTCGCTCGAGAGCGGCTCGATCCAGACCGGGTTCGCCTTCACCTGGGAGTTCTCCAACTTCGGCGAAGCGCTCTCGGAGCACCAGGAGGAGTTCGTGCGCTCGTTCGTCTACGGCGGCGTGGCGACGATCCTCGCCCTGCTGATCGCCTACCCGCTCGCCTACGCGATCGCGCTGCGGGCGGGGCGCTGGCGCAACGTCCTCCTGTTCGCGGTGATCGCGCCGTTCTTCACCACCTACCTGATCCGGACCCTGGCCTGGCAGACGATCCTCTCGGATCAGAGCGCGGTGGTCGACGTGCTCGGCTCGCTCGGCCTGCTGGGCTCCACCGACAGGGTCCTCGACACCCCGGCCTCGGTGATCGCGGGGCTGACCTACAACTTCCTCCCGTTCATGATCCTGCCGATCTACGCGACGCTCGAGCGGCTCGACGTGCGCCTGATCGAGGCGGCCAACGACCTCTACGCCTCCGCGCGGGCGGCGTTCTGGAAGGTGACGCTGCCGCTCTCGGCCCCCGGGATCGTCGCCGGGATGCTGCTCACCTTCATCCCCGCGGTCGGCGACTACGTCAACGCCTACTTCCTCGGCGGCCCGAACCAGGCGATGATCGGCAACGTGATCCAGGGCCAGTTCCTGCAGCTGGCCAACTACCCGACCGCGGCCGCGCTCTCGTTCGTGCTCATGGCGCTGATCATGGTCGTGGTCGTGATCTACCTCTGGCGGGTGGGCGCCGGCGCGCTGATGGGCGGCGAGGGCGAGGCCCGGACCGAGAGCGTTCGAGCGCAGCTGGGGGCGGGACGGGTGCGGGCCCGCGGGGCGATCGGCTGGATCCGCGAGCACGCGCTCGGCGCGTACGCCGCCGCCGCCGTCGCCTACACGCTGATCCCGATCGCGGTCATCGTCGTGTTCTCGTTCAACGACCCGAGCGGCAACTTCAACATCTCCTGGCAGGGGTTCACGCTCGACCACTGGAAGGACCCGTTCGGCAACAAGGAGCTCACCGACGCGCTGCTGACGAGCCTGAAGCTGGCGGCGCTCTCGACCGTGGTCGCGACCGCGATCGGCACCGCGCTGGCCCTGGCGCTCGTCCGCCACCGCTTCTTCGGCCGGCGGGCGGCGAACGTCCTCGTCCTCGTGCCGATGGCGACGCCCGAGGTGGTGATCGGGGCGGCGCTGCTCTCGATGTTCGTCTACGTCGACGTCGCCCGGGGCTTTGCGACGCTGCTGATCGCCCACATCATGTTCTCGATCAGCTTCGTCGTCGTCGTCGTGCGCTCGCGCCTGATCGGCTTCGACCCCAGCCTCGAGGAGGCCGCGGCCGACCTCGGCGCCGGGCCCCTGGCGCGGTTTCGGACCGTGACCCTGCCACTGCTCGCCCCGGGCGTGATCGCCGCCGCGGCGCTCGCCTTCGCGCTCTCGATCGACGACTTCGTCGTCTCGAACTTCAACTCGGGAACCACCGTGACGTTCCCGCTCTACATCTTCGGCGCCTCCCAGCGCGGGATCCCGGTCGAGGTCAACGTGCTCTCGACGATGCTGTTCGCGGTCGCCGCCGCGGCCCTCTGCCTGGTCCTCTGGCAGCAGCGCCGGGCCGAGCGGCTCAACCGGCCCCCGCCCGGCACCGCTCAGGCGCCGGCCGCCATCTGACCCTCGGGCGAGTCGCCCGCGGGGGTCGCCGCCGTGGCGACGATGCCGTCGGCGACCAGCGCCCGCAGCTCGTCGCCGTCGAGGCCGAGGCACTCGTTCAGGACCGTGGCGGAGTCCTCGCCCAGGTGCCGGGCCGGCGGCAGGGCGGCCGGGTTGAACTGGCTCAGCGGCGTGCGGGTGAGCTGCACCCCGCCGATCTCGTCGACCAGCGAGAGCTCGGCGACCTGCGGGTCGGTGACCGCGTTCGCGGCCGCGCGCACTGCGGCGACGAGCACCCCGGCGGCGTTCAGCTTCGCGGTCACCTCGGCTGTCGGACGGCCGGCGACCGCGGCGGCGACCGCCCCTTCGACCAGCTCGCGGTTGCCGACCCGCGCCTCGTTGGTCGCCGCGCGCCGGTCGTCGCGGAACTCCGTGAGCGCCAGCGCGTCGCACATGCGCACCCACATCAGGTCGTTGATCGCCCCGATGATCACGAAGCCGTCGGCGACCTCGAAGGCCGAGTACGGCACGATCGAGGGGTGGCCGCTGCCCCAGCGCCCCTGCTGGCTGTCCGGGTCGACGCTGGCCGAGGCGATCACCGTCCCCAGGCAGCTGAAGGCGGTCGAGTAGAGCGGGAACTCCAGCCGGCGCCCGCGCCCGGTCCGCCCGCGGTCGAGCAGCGCCGCCAGCACCCCGCTGACCAGGACCATGCCGGTCGCGATGTCGACCATGGCGACGCCGAACCGCACCGGCGGGCCGTCGGGCGTTCCCATCATCGCCATCAGCCCGGTCTCGGCCTCGACGATCACCTCGGTGCCCGCGTCGGTGGCCCGCGGCCCGCGCGAGCCGAAGCCGTTGATGGACGCGTAGACCAGCCGCGGGTTGCTGCGGGAGACGTCCTCGTATCCGATCCCGAGCCGTTCGGTGACCCCGGGGCGGAAGTTCTCGACCAGGATGTCGACCTCGTCGGCGAGCCGGCGGGCGAGGTCGCGGCCGCGCTCGGTCTGGAGGTCGATCGCGACGCTGCGCTTGCCGCGGTTGACCGCGGAGAAGTAGGTGCTGATCCCGCCCCGGAACGGCGGCCCCCAGGCGCGGGTGTCGTCGCCGGGCCCGGGGCGCTCGACCTTGATCACGTCGGCCCCGAGATCGGCGAGCAGCATGGTCGCGTACGGGCCCGAGAGGATCCGGGTGAAGTCGAGCACCCGCGTCCCGGCGAGCGGTGCGAGATCGTCGGCCCGCTGCATCCCGCCCCACAATATCGGAACCTCGTTTCGCAATAACGTGGGTGGCTCCGGGCGAGCGCCGTGGGCGCGGGCCGGGTTTGCAATGAGGGGGTGAGAGGTGTGCGCCTTGCGTCGCGTATGGCACGGCTTCGGTGCGCCCTGGCCGCACGGCCGGCGTTCTGTGGCAATCCATCGTCGACACTCGACGATGGATTGCCACGCTTCGCGGGTGCGGCCGCTTGCGGCACCTCGGCGCGCGCGTCCTGCGCCGCTCGCGTCGCATGGCGCGCGGGATCAGGCACAAACGCCCGCGCCCCCCCGTCGAGTCGCACATTCACCGTCCACGAGGCGGCAAACGTGCGACTCGGCGTCTGAGACGGACGAAGACGCCGATCCCGTAGCGCCCGCGCCACACTCACGCGCGCGGCCAGGCACGAACGCCCGCGTCGCGCCACACCTCCACCCCCTCACTGCCACGCAACGGCCCGCGCCCTCGCCAAACGCCGGGGCGCTCGGGCAAGCGCGCTCACACAGCGCGCATCGACCCGTCGGTAGGCTGCGCCGCCGATGCGAACGAACGCCGTGCTTACCGAGGACGTCGTGACGCGGGCGTCCGAGGAGACGCTGCGCGAGGTGGTCGAGGCGCTGGCGCCGCTCGAGCGGCTTGCCGGCTCGGAGGGCGAGCACGAGGCCGCCGAGTGGATCGCGGGGCGCCTCTCGCGGGCCGGGGCGGATGCGCGGGTCGACGAGGAGGAGTTCCTCGACGGCTTCGCACCGCTGATCGCCGGGATGACCGCCGCCGGCGGGCTCTCGGGCCTGGCCTCGATCGGCGGGCGTCGGCGTGGGCTCGGGATCCTCGGCGGCGTCGTCGCGGCCGGCTTGATCGCCGACGAGGTGTCCAACGGCCTGCGCCCGGCGCGCCGGGCGATCGCGGCCCGTAAGACGACCTGGAACGTGGTCGCCGAGGCCGGCGACCCGGCGGCCGACCGCACCCTGGTGCTGATGGCTCACCACGACGCCGCGCGCACCGGGCTCGCGTTCGACCAGACGGCGCAGCGCAAGCTGGTCGACTGGTTTCCGGGCGTGATCGAGCGGATCGACACCTCGATCCCGCAGTGGTGGGGCGCGGTCGCGGCCCCGGCGATGGTCGCCGCGGGCGCGGCGACGCGGCGGCGCGGCCTGATCGCCGCCGGAACCGCTCTCTGCGCCCTCTCGACCGCGGCGCTCGCCGACATCGCCCGCAGCCCGGTCGTCCCCGGTGCCAACGACAACCTGAGCGCCGTCGCGGTGCTGGTCTCGGTCGCCGAGGCGCTGCGCGAGCGCCCGATCGCCGGCCTGCGGGTCATCCTCGCCTCATGCGGCGCCGAGGAGGTGCTCCAGGGCGGCGTCTACGGCTTCGCCCGCAACCACCTGGCGGAGCTTGACCGCGGGCGGACGTGGCTGCTCAACTTCGACACCGTCGGCTCGCCGGAGCTGGCGATGCTCGAGGGCGAGGGGACGATGGTGATGGAGGACTACTTCGATCGCGGCCTGCGCGACCTCTGCGCCCGCGTCGCGGATCGCGAGGGGATCCCGATGCGGCGCGGGATGCGGGCCCGCTCGAGCACCGACTCGGTGGTCCCGAGCCGGATGGGTATTCCGACGGTCTGCTTCGCCTCGCTGAACCGCCACAAGGGCCTCTCCAACTACCACCAGCCAACCGACACCCCGGACCGGCTCCGCTACAAGACCGTCGCCTGCGCGGCGGACCTGGCCGAGGCGGTCGCCCGCGAGCTCGCCGATCCCGCTGCAGCCCGGGCCTAGAGCGACACCGAGGCTGCCGCGACCCGACCCTCCCGATGCGCGTCCAGCACCGCGTGGGCGATCGCGAGATCCTGGATCGCGAGCCCGGTCGAGTCGAAGAGCGTGATCTCGCCGGCGTCCTCGCGCCCCGGCGCCCGGCCGAGCAGCACGTCGCCGATCTCGGTCACCTCGGCGCGCTGCACCGCTCCGGCGCCGACCGGGCCCGAGAGCTCGCCCCCCTTCGACGCCTGCTCCCACTCGTCGCAGAACAACCGGCAGCGCCCGAGCGCCTCGGGCTCGACCTCGGCCTTGCCGTGAGCGTCGGCGCCGAGCACGGCCAGGTGCTGGCCCGGGCGAAGGTCGTCGGCGCCGATCACCGGGGCGTCGGCGGGGGTGACCGTGACGACGACGTCGGCCGCGGCGGCGAGCTCGCGGGAGCCGACGCTCCAGCCGAGCTCGGCCGCCAGCGCCTGGGCCGCGTCCGGCCGCGGGTCGAAGCACACGCCCGGCCCGTAGCCGGCGGCCGCCAGGCAGCGCCCGGCCCAGGCGCCGTTGACGCCGCAGCCGATCACTCCGGCGGTGCGGGCGTCCGCGCGGGCGAGCGTTCGCGCCGAGACGGCCGCCGCGGCACCCGTGCGCAGCGAGGTGATCGCGGCGCAGTCCATGATTGCGAGCAGCTCGCCGGTCTCGGCGCTGGACACGAGCAGGGCGCCGGTGACCACCGGCAGCCCGCGGGCCGGGTTGGCGGGAAACGAGGTCACCCACTTGAGCGTTGCCAGCCCGTCGCCGCGCGCGGGCATCGCCCGGAAGTCGCCGTCGGGCGGCGCGTCGACGTAGACCTTCGCCGGCATCACCCACTCGCCGCTCGCGTGGCGCTCGAAGGCCGTGCGGGTGCGCTCGGTCGCCGCCGCCGGCGAGACCGCCGCCAGCACCGCCGCCGCATCGAAGACCGCCACCGCCGCCATGAGCGATCCAGATTAGATTTCGGCGGCGATGAGCGTGCACAACGGCAAGCGCCGCCCGCCGCGGCCGCGGATCGAACTGGTCTCCAGCGCCGCCTCGCCGAGCGAGGCGGCGGCGATCGTCGCGGCGATCGAGCGGTTCCTGGCTGACACCGCTCCGACCCCCGCGCCGTCCGGCGAGGGCCAGAGCCCGTGGCAGCGCGCGGCGCTCGAGGAGGGCATCGCCGCCCGCCAGGTGGGCGGCCCGGCGTGGGGCCACGCGCCGCGCTGAAGGTGTACGCCGGCCCGCCAGCGGATAGAACTCAGCCACCGGCCGAGTCCCGGGCCGGCCATCAGCGAGAGGAGAGACAGTGGCCGTAGTGAAGATCATCGAGCTCGTCGGAAGCTCGAAGACCTCGACCGACGACGCCGCGAAGCAGGCGCTGACCCAGGCTCAGACGTCGCTGCGGAACATCCGCGCGGTCGACATCGTCTCGACCGGCATCCGCGGCGAGAACCTCGACGAGTACCGCGCCCACGTCCGGGTCGCCTTCCTGATCGAGGACAGCGACGTCGACTGAGTAGCGCACCTGCCGGGCGCGGCCCCGGCGCCTGATTCGGCGCCGGCGAGGGGTCGCGCACGGGCCGAGGGCCTAAATACCCGAATCCCAATCGGGATTTGTGTAATATCTCCGCGCGATGGAGCCGACAGCCGCCCCCGAGGCGACCGCCGAGGCCCGGATCGCGAGCGAGCACAAGCTCGACGTCGACGCCGGCAAGCCCCAGAAGGGCAAGGGCCGGCTGGGCTCGCTCACCAATCCGGAGGTCTACGAGAACGTCCCCGGGCACGTGATCCCGATCCTCGAGGAGGAGTTCGAGGACTTCGACAACGAGGCCGGCAAGTTCCTCGACGGCCAGACGGCGGAGGACCAGTTCATCGGCTTCCGGCTCAAGCAGGGCGTCTACGGCCAGCGCCAGCCCGACGTCCAGATGATCCGGGTGAAGCTGCCGATGGGCGGCGTGACGCCCGATCAGATGGACGCCTTCGCCTCGGTGATCGAGCGCTACGTCCCGCTCGAGAAGGGACACGTCACCACCCGGCAGAACATCCAGATGCATCACGTCCCGCTCCCGGACGCGGCGAAGCTGATCCGGGAGCTGTCGGACTCCGGCCTCTCCTCACGTGAGGGTTGCGGCAACACGGTCCGCAACGTCACCGGCGACCCCCGGGCAGGGGTCAGCGAGGGCGAGCTCTTCGACATCACCCCCTACGCCGCCGCCTACGTGCGCTACTTCGTCCGCCATCCGACCACCCAGCTGATGCCGCGCAAGGTGAAGACGGCGTTCACGGCGACCGACGAGGACGTCGCGATCACCGGCATCCACGACATCGGCTTCATCCCCCGCGAGCGCGACGGCGTCCGCGGGGTCGAGGTCAGGGTCGGCGGCGGCACGTCGATCATGCCGCGAATCGCGCCCACGCTCTACGACTTCGTCGAGCTCGAAAACGGGGACTACCTGAAGATCTCCGAGGCGGTGTTCCGGATCTTCGACCGCCAGGACTGGCTGCGGGTCAACCGAGCCCGCGCGCGGATCAAGGTCCTGATCGACAAGGTCGGCATCGACGCCTTCCGCGAGATGGTCG
Source organism: uncultured Solirubrobacterales bacterium (assembly GCA_963842795.1). GTDB lineage: Bacteria > Actinomycetota > Thermoleophilia > Solirubrobacterales > 70-9 > WHSW01. Next base: position 15,137 of record CAWJHV010000017.1, read on the forward strand.
AGGAGGAGCTCGAGGGCGACTGGGTCGACGAGCGCGACTTCTCCATCGACCACCTCGTCTACGGGATCGACGAGGAGGCGAACGCCCCGGCGGCGCCGCCCGCCATCGCGAGCCCGAACGGCGACCGCAGTGAGTTCGACCGCTTCCGGGAGGCGAACGTGAGCGCCCAGCGCCAGCCCGGCTTCAGCACGGTCGAGGTGAAGATCACCCGCGGCGACCTGAGCCCGGCGCAGTTCCGCGGCCTCGGCCGGATCATGCGCGAGTACACCGGCGGCTCGGCGCGTACCACGGTGCATCAGAACTTCGTCCTGCGCTGGATCCGCGACGAGGCCGTCTACGACGTCTGGCAGCGGCTCGTCGAGCTCGGCCTCGGCGACGCCGGCGCCGACGAGGTCACCGACGTCGTCTCCTGCCCCGGCACCGACAGCTGCAAGCTCGGGATCACCAGCTCGATGGGCCTCAACCGGGCGATCCAGGACCGGGTCGAGTCGATGCAGATCACCGATCCGTTGACCAAGCAGGTCCACATCAAGATGTCGGGCTGCCCGAACGGGTGCGGCCAGCACCACATCGCCAACATCGGCTTCTACGGCGCCTCGCTCAAGGTCGGCGGTCGCCAGATGCCCGCCTACATCCCCCACCTCGGCGGCAACTACGAGGGCGGCGAGGTCGTCTACGGCCACCGGCTGAAGGCCCGGCTGCCGGCGAAGCGGGTGCCGGAGGCGGTCGAGCGCTGGCTGCGGTTGTACGAGGCCGAGCGCGACGGCGGCGAGGCGTTCAACGACTTCGTCGAGCGGGTCGGCACCGCGCGCTTCGAGCAGGAGGTCAAGGAGCTCACCCTCCCGGCCGAGTTCAACCTGGAGTCGATGAACGAGTTCATCGACTGGAGCCGCTCCGAGCCCTACAAGGTCGAGCGCGGCGAGGGCGAGTGCGCGATATGAGCGGCTCGCTGCTCCCCACGCCGATGCCCGCGGTGGCGACCGCGAACGGCAACGGCAACGGAAACGGGCACGCCAACGGAAACGGCGCCCCGAGGCCGGCGACCATCGCCGGCGAGCGGGTCGACCCGGCCGAGGTGGCCCGGGAGGTCGAGGCGCTCGACGCGGAGGAGGCGATCGCCTGGGCTATGGAGCGCTTCCATCCCTCGCTGCGTTTTGCGGTCTCCTTTCAGAAGACGAGCTCGGTGATGGTCGACATGGTGCGGCGAATCGACCCGCGGGCACGGTTCTTCTACGTCGACACGGGGCTCCTGTTCCCCGAGACGTACGAGACGCGGGACGCGCTCGCCGAGCGCTACGGGCTGGAGTTCCACCGGGTCGCCGGCGTGGCGGCGGCGGCGCAGGCCGACGAACGCGCCGCTAACCTCTGGCGCCTCGACCCAGATGCCTGCTGCGCTGACCGTAAGGTCGAGTTGATGCGCACAGCCCTTGACGAGGTGAGTTGCTGGGTTTCGGGAATTCGCAGAGTCGACTCGCCCACGCGAGCCGACGCCCCGAAGTTCGGCTGGGACGAGCGGTTCGGGCTCTGGAAGCTCAACCCCCTGGCGGACTGGGATGAAAAGCAAGTCTGGAACTACATAAAGGATCACCACGTGCCCTACAACCCGCTTCACGACCAGGGATATCCCTCGATCGGCTGCATGCCGTGCACCACGGTTGCGCTCGAGGGCGCAGGAGAGCGCGCCGGCCGCTGGGCCGGAACCGACCGGACCGAGTGCGGCATTCATGGGTAGCCCAGAGACGGCTCTGGCGCTGCAGCTGAGCTCGCGCCAGGCCTCGGACTTCGAGCTGCTCGGAAACGGCGGCTTCGCGCCGCTGACCGGCTTCATGGGCTCCGCCGACCACGCCTCCGTCTGCAACGACATGCGCCTCACGTCGGGTGAGATCTGGCCGATCCCGATCACGCTCGCCACCAACCTCGAGTGCGAGGTCGGCGACGTGGTCGAGCTCAGCGCCCCGAACGGCAAGGCGCTCGGCCGGATCACGGTCGACGAGATCTACGAAAAGGACGTCGAGCTCGAGGCCGAGAAGGTCTACCGGACGACCGACGACAACCATCCCGGCGTCGCCGCGATCCGCGCCGAGGGTGCCCGCTGCATCGCCGGCACGATCGAGGTCGACGCGCTCCCCGATCACGACGAGGCGTTCATGAAGCGCTATCAGACGACCGAGGAGTCCAAGCAGGCGTTCGCCGACCGCGGCTGGAAGCGCATCGTCGCCTTCCAGACTCGCAACCCGATCCACCGGGCGCACGAGTACCTGACCAAGGCCGCGCTCGAGATCTGCGACGGGCTCTATATCCACCCGCTGATCGGCGAGACCAAGAAGGGCGACATCCCGGCGGACGTGCGGATGCGCTGCTACGAGGTCCTGATGGACAACTACTACCACCCGGACCACGTGATGCTCGGGGTCAACCCCGGCAAGATGCATTACGCCGGTCCCCGGGAGGCGGTGCTGCACGCGGTCATCCGGCGCAACTACGGCTGCACGCACTTCATCGTCGGCCGCGACCACGCGGGCGTCGGCGACTACTACGGCACCTACGACGCGCAGCGGATCTTCGACGACATCGACACCGCGGAGCTCGGGATCACACCGCTGTTCTTCGAGCACACGTTCTGGTGTCACGAGTGTGAGGGGATGGGCTCGGCCAAGACCTGCCCGCATCCTCAGGAGTCGCACCTGTTCCTATCCGGGACCAAGGTGCGGGAGATGCTCGAGGCCGGCGAGAAGCCGCCCCACGAGTTCTCGAGGGACGAGGTTGCAGAGATCCTGATCGACGCCTACAAGGAGGGCATCTGATGTCTGACAGCGATAAGGGCTTCTGCCTGTGGTTCACCGGGCTCTCGGGCTCGGGCAAGTCCACGATCACGACCCACCTGGTGAAGGAGCTGCGCCGGCGCGGCTCGAAGCTCGAGGTGCTCGACGGCGACGTCGTGCGCGAGAACCTCTCCAAGGGACTCGGCTTCTCGAAGGAGGACCGCGACACCAACATCCGCCGGATCGCCTTCGTCGCCAACCTGCTCTCGCGCAACGGCGTTCCGGTGATCACCGCCGCGATCTCGCCCTACCGCGACATCCGCGACGAGGCCCGCCAGATGATGGGCGACCGCTTCGTCGAGGCCTACGTGAAGGCCTCGGTCGAGGTCTGCGAGGAGCGCGACGTCAAGGGCCTCTACGCCAAGGCGCGCTCCGGCGAGATCAAGGAGTTCACCGGCGTCTCCGACCCGTACGAGCCGCCCGAGAGCCCCGAGCTCGTGCTCGAGACCGAGCAGCAGTCGCCGGAGGAGTCGGCGCTGCAGATCCTCGGCTATCTCGAGGAACGTCAGCTGATCCCGGCCGCGGTCGCGGCGTAGCGCCTCCTCCGCACCCGTTCTGACAGCGCCCGGGCCCGAACCCTTCACCCGGACCTATCGCATCGCGATGGGCGCCTGTGCGCCCATCGCGTCGTGGTGGGGACGGATGGAGGTCGAGGGCCTCGAGCTGCTGCCGCGCTCCGGCCCGGTGCTGGTGGCCGGCAACCACGACAGCAACATGGACCCGGTCGCGGTCGGCGTCGCCGCCCGCCGCCGGCGCCAGGTCCGCGCCCTGGCGAAGTCGTCGCTCTGGGACGTGCGCCTGCTGGGGCCGATCCTCGACGGCATGGGCCAGATCCCGATCGAGCGCGGCACCGGCGACCGCGGCGCGCTCGACAACGCGATCGAGGCGCTGAGCGCCGGGGCCTGCATCGGCATCTTCCCCGAGGGCACGCGGTCGCTCGGCCGCGAGCTGCGCGCCCGCAGCGGCATCGGGCATCTGGCGGCGGCGGTGCCCGAGTGCCGGATCGTGCTCGTCGCCGTTTCCGGCACGACCGACTACGTGCGGTTTCCGAAGCGCCCGCGGGTCGGGGTGCGCTTCAGCCTCCCCGCCGAGGGCGACTATCGCCCGGGCGAGGATCCCACCGAGTTCGCCGCCCGCCTGCTCGCCGAGCTGCGCGCCGGCGTCCCGCGGACGATCTCGGGCCGGCGGCCGGAGCCGGTCCCCGAAGCCTGAGCCGTCAGGGCCGCTCCGGCACCTGCGGCTCGCCGAGGCCGTAGGTGTCGTAGGCGCCCCAGCGACTGAAGGTCTTGTGCGTCGGGCCGTGGAAGTCCGACGAGCCGGTGGGGACCAGGTCGAACTCGTCGCAGAGCTCGAGGCAGTGCCGAGTCTGCTCCGCGGTGTGCGGTGGGTAGAAGGTCTCGATCCCGTCGAGGCCGACGTCGCGCACGAGGCTCTCGACCAGATCGCGGACCTGGTCGGGGTCCTGGACGTCCCAATAGGGATGGGCGACGACGGCGACGCCGCCGGCGTCGTGGATCAGCTCCACCGCCTGCTCGGCGCTCGGCCACTTGCGAGAGACGAACGCCTTCGCCCCCGGGACGAGGTATTCCTCGAAGAACGGGCCGAGGTCGGGGCCGGCGCCCGCGGCCTTGGCGATGTGCGGGCGGCCGATCGCGTCGGCGGCGCCGGCCTTCGCGACCGCGTCCTCGAACGTGACCTCGACCCCGTGACGGTTCAGGTTGGCGATGATCTCCTTCGCGCGGTCGACCCGCTCCTGTTGCGCCTTCGCGCACGCCGGCGCGATCCTCTCCAGGTCGATCCAATAGCCGCAGATGTGCAGGTCCTCGGAGTAGCGGTGGACGCACGACATCTCGACCCCGGGCACGTTCTCGATCCCGGCCTCCTCGGCGACGGAGGTCGCGGCCTCGACGCCGGCGATCCCGTCGTGGTCGGTCAGCGACATCACCGTGACCCCCGCGTCGACGGCCGCGCGGGCGACGTCGGCGGGCTCCAGCTGTCCGTCGGAGACGGTCGAGTGCGACTGCAGGTCGATCATCGGACGGAGGAGCATAGAACCTGGCTCAAAACCCCCCACGCCCGCCTGGCGGCCCCGGATCGGCGCCGGGACGGCGTCCTCGCCGGCTCACGTGGCCACGGCCACGCTTCACCGGCTGCGTCCTTGCCCGCCGCCGCCCTGCGCTCGCCAGAGCGGACGCGCGAGGTTTCGAGACAGGTTCTGTGGCTCGGTGGCCATTGTTGACTCGAGTTGCGACAATGGGTGCATGAGGATCTCAGCGAAGGCCGACTACGCGGTCCGCGCCGCGCTCGAGCTCGCCGCGAGCTCGGGCGAGCCGGTCAAGGGCGAGCGGCTTGCCGAGGCGCAGGGAATCCCGCTGCAGTTCCTGGAACACATTCTTCTCGAGTTGAAGCACGCCCGCCTGATCCAGGCGCGGCGCGGGGCCAAGGGCGGCTACTGGCTCGCCCGCGACGCGAGCGAGATCACGATCGCCGACGTGATCCGCGCGGTCGAGGGGCCGTTGGCGAACATCCACGAGAACGCGCCCGAGGACCTGCACTACGGCGGCCCCGCGGAGCGCCTGCGCGACGTCTGGGTGGCCGTCCGGGCGGCGTTGCGCTCGGTGCTCGAGAGCACCACCCTGGCGGAGATCAGCTCGGGCGAGCTCCCGTGGCGGATCGAGGCCGTGCTCAACGATCCCGAGGCCTGGCTCAAGCGGTAGCCGGCGGGCGCGGGCGCCGCCCCAATCCGTTCTGTGGCAATCCATCGTCGACTGTCGACGATGGATCGCCACAGTTGAGCGCGCAGCCCCGCAAGCCAACCGCAAACGCAGATCCCGCACGGCCCGCGTCACACGGCGCGCGGAATCAGCCACACCGGCCCGCGCCCCACTTATTCCCTCCCCTACCCAGCCCAGCAACGGCCGGCGTCGGGCCAAACGCCGGGGGTTCGCGCCGAATCAGCGTTCTGTGGAGATCCGATAACGACAGTCGTTACTGGATCTCCACACTTGGCCGCACCGCCCCGCGGACCGCTCGCCTGCGCCCCAAGCGGGCTCGCCCGCCCGCATTCGCTACCATTGCGCGCTCACTTTGAGGACCAAGTCGGTCCACAAAGAGAACTATTGCGTTCGGGTCACTGACTCCCCCTCCCGCCGCATGGATCCAGTAGTCACAATTTTCGGCCTGGGCATTGACCCGACGATCATTCTCTTCGGGTTTGGCATCGGCCTGCTCGTCGGCATGACCGGGATGGGGGGCGCCTCGCTGATGACGCCGCTGCTGATCCTGATCTTCGGGATCACGCCGGTGACCGCGATCGGGACGGACATCTTCTACGCCGCGGTGACCAAGACCGTCGGCGGCTGGAAGCACCTGAAGCTCGGCACGGTGCACAAGGGCCTCGCCTTCTGGCTCGCGGTCGGCAGTGTGCCCTCGGCGCTCGCCGGGGTCTGGGTGATCGAGCTGCTCCAGCAGCGCTATGGCGACGATCTCGACACGCTCGTGCTCGGGATGCTCGGCGGCACTCTGGTCGTTGTCGGCATCGCCACCCTGCTGCGTTCCCTGTTCCTCACCGGTGTGATCGACGAGCGCTCGGCGATGCATCTCTACCGCCGTCACATCATCGCCGCCGTGATCACCGGGATGACCACCGGCTTCGTCATCGGGCTCACCTCGGCCGGCAGCGGGACGCTGATCGCGATCGCGCTGATCGCGATCTTCCGGCTCACCCCGCAGCGGGTCGTCGGCACCGACGTCTTTCACGCCGCGGTACTGCTCTGGGCCGCCGGGATTGCGCACTGGATCGGCGGCAACATCGACTTCCTGCTCGCCGGCACGATCCTCGTCGGCTCCATCCCCGGCGTCCTGGTCGGCACGGGCCTCTCGGTGAGGGCCCCGCAGAAGTTCCTCCGCTACGCGCTGGCCGTGGTCCTGATCGCGTCCGGGACGACCCTGATCGCGAAGAACTACACGCCGGAGATCGTGCTCCCGGCGATCGGCATCGCCAGCGTCATGGTCGGCGCGCTGTTTGGCGCCCAGGTGATCTCCCGCAACCGGTCGCGGAACGCCCGGACGCCGGCGAGCGCCGCGGCCTAGCCGCTCTAACCGCTCACCACCCGCGCCGCCGCTCTACATTCCCGGGCCATGTTCGTCTTCGCCAGCGCGGTGACCGACCCGGATGTCTACTCCCGGGCCGCCGAGGCCGGGGTCGCCCGCCTGCGCGAGGCCGACCCGACGATCGAGCAGATCGTCTTCGCCAGCGTCGGCTCGATCTTCCGCAACTACAACCTCATCCTCGACCAGGTCAAGGATCGCGACGAGGTCGAGGCCCTGGTGCTGATTCACCAGGACGCCGAAATTCACGACCCGGAGTTCCTCGAGAAGGTGCGGGCGGCGCTCGCCGACCCCGAGGTGGCGATCGTCGGCTGCGCGGGCGCGGTGGACGTGCGCAGCATCGCCTGGTGGGAGGGCTCGATCACGTGGGCCTCCTTCACCCACCGCTACGACGAGCTCGGTGGCGGCGAGATCCCCGCCTTCTCCTGGCTGAACGAGTCCCTGCCCCCCTACGCGCGCCTCGGCGAGGTCGACTCGATCGATGGCTTCGTCATGGCGCTCTCGCCCTGGGCGATGCGCAACCTGCGCTTCGACGAGTCGCTGGGGCAGATCCACGGCTACGACTTCGACGTCTGCATGCAGGCCCGGACAGCCGGCAAGAAGGTGGTCACCGCCGACCTGCAGGTCGTGCACCACCACTCGCTGCGGCTGATCGACAACCCGGAGACCTGGATCAACGCGTACATGCGCGTGGCCGAGAAATGGGACGAGCACATCCCCCACAACGGCACCCGCGACGGCGATTGGGAGTGGCGGGCGCGCCGGGCCGAGGCCGAGGCGTCGGCGGCGCGACTGATGGGCGGGCTCGAGGAGCTGCTGCGGGTCGCGCACTGGAAGCAGCTCGAGGAGCTGCAGAACAGCCTCAGCTGGCGGATCACCGCGCCCCTGCGGCGCCTTCGCCACCGGCTCGCCAGAGGCCGCTCCTGAGGATGGCGCCGGCTCGCCCGCGGGTGCTCGTCCTCGGCGGCACCGGGATGCTGGGCCACGTGCTCTGGTCGGAGTGCTCGCAGCGCTTCGACGCCTTCTCCACCGTGCGCTCCGACGCGGTTCCCGATCGCGCCTCTGGCGTGCTCGACCCCGAGCGCACGCTCACGGGCGTCCGGGTCGAGGAGGAGGCGTCCGTCACCGAGGCGCTCGAGCGCTCCGAGCCGGAGGTGGTCGTCAACTGCATCGGGCTGGTCAAACAGCGCCCAGAGGCGGCCGACGCGGCGGCGCTCGTGCGCGCCAACGCCCTCTTCCCGCAGCAGCTGCGCGCGGCCTGCGAGCAGGGCGGCGCGCGCCTGATCCAGATCTCCACGGATTGCGTGTTCGCCGGCGACCGCGGCGGCTACTCGGAGGCCGACCGGCCCGATCCGGTCGACCTCTACGGGCGCTCGAAGCTCGCCGGCGAGCCCGAGGGCGAGGGCGTGCTGACCCTGCGGACGTCGATGCTCGGGCGTGAGCTCGACCGCGCCTCGGGGCTGCTCGAGTGGTTCATCTCGGTCCGCGGCGAGGTCGGCGGCTACCCGCGGGCGGTCTTCACCGGCCCGACCACCCCGGTGCTCGCCCGGCTGATCGGCGATCTGATCGACCGCCACACGGAGCTCGACGGGATCTGGCACGTGGGCGCGGAGCCGATCTCGAAGTTCGATCTGCTCACTTTGGTCCGCGACGCGTTCGGGCTCGATGTCACGCTCGTGCCCGACCCCTCGGTGGAGGTGGACCGCAGCCTCGACAGTTCCCGTCTGCGCGCGGCGACAGGATGGGAACCTCCCGGCTGGTCCGAGATGGTGGAGGAGCTTGCAGGTGCTGACCGATAAGCGGGTCGTGGTAACCGGCGGGACCGGCTCGCTCGGTCAGGCGCTGGTCCGCCGGCTGCTCGAGGGGGACGCGGGGCTGCCCGGCGAGGTCGTGGTCTTCTCCCGCAGCGAGGCGCTCCAGCACGAGATGCGGCTCTCGTTCCTCCATCGCCGGGTGGCGACCGACGAGATCGTCTACGACGAGGAGCGCCACAGCCGGCTGCACTTCCGGATCGGCGACGTCCGCGACTACGAGGCGGTGACGGCGCTGCTCGCCGACGCCGACGTCGTCTTCCACGCCGCGGCGATGAAGCAGGTGCCGACCTGCGAGTACCACCCCGCCGAGGCCGTGAACACCAACGTCGGCGGCGCCCGCAACATCGTCAGGGCCATCAGCGAGCGCGAGCTCGGCGTGGAGGCGGTGATCGGTGTCTCCACCGACAAGGCGTGCAAGCCGGTCAACGTGATGGGGATGACGAAGGCGCTGCAGGAACGGATCCTGGTCGACGCCGGGCTGCGCTGCGGACAGACGCGCTTCGTGGTCGCCCGCTATGGCAACGTGATCGCCTCGCGGGGCTCGGTGGTGCCGCTGTTCGCCGAGCAGATCGCCAACGGGGGGCCGGTCACCGTGACCACGCCGGAGATGACCCGCTTCCTGCTCAGCCTCGACCACGCGGTGGACGCGGTTTTCGAGGCGCTGCGGAGCGGGCGCCAGGGCGAGACCTACATCCCGCTGCTGCCGGCCGTCCGGATCGATGAGCTGGCCCGGTCGATGATCGGCGAGCGGCCGGTCGAGGTCAGCTACGTCGGCGTGCGCCCGGGAGAGAAGGTCCACGAGGTGCTCGTCTCGGAGGAGGAGGGACCGCGGACCGTCTCCCGGGGGAGCTACCTGGCGATCGCGCCGCTGCTCCCGGAGCTGCGCGACGCGGAGGCGGGTGGCGAGCCCTTCGACCGCCGCGAGTACAGCTCGGCCGACGAGGTGATCGAGCCCGAGCGGATCCTGGAGTTGCTAGAGACCCGATGAAGGTCGCGATCGTGCTCGGGACCCGGCCCGAGATCATCCGCCTCAGCCGCGTGATCGAGCGGCTCGACGCGCACTGCGAGCTGATCGTGGTGCACACGGGCCAGAACTTCGACCCAACCCTGAGCGACGTGTTCTTCGACGAGCTCGGGGTCCGGGCGCCGGACCACCTGCTGGCGATCGAGGGCGAGGGCTTCGGCGCCCGCGTCGGCGCGATCCTCGCGGCAACGCAGGCGGTGTTCGAGCGCGAGCGCCCCGACCGCCTGCTCGTCCTCGGCGACACCGACAGCGCGATGTCGGCCTACGTCGCCAAGCGGATGGGAATCCCGGTTCTCCACATGGAGGCCGGCAATCGCTGCTTCGACGACCGCGTTCCCGAGGAGGTCAACCGCCGGATCATCGACCAGGCCAGCGACGTGCTCCTGCCCTACACGGAGCGCAGCCGCGAGAACCTGCTGCGCGAGGGGTTCCACCCCAGCCGGGCGCTTCGGATCGGCAACCCGATCAAGGAGGTGCTCGACGCCCACGCCGAGCGGATCGCGGCCTCGACCGCGCTCGACGGCCTCGGGCTGCGGGCGCGCGAGTACCTGCTGCTCACCCTGCACCGCCAGGAGACCGTGGACTTCGACGACCGCCTCGAGGGGCTGCTCGCCGAGGTCGGGGAAGCCGCCGAGGGCCTCGGGCTCCCTGTGGTCTTCAGCGTCCACCCGCGAACCCGCGAGCGGCTCGAGCGGCTCGGGCTCGACCGCCCGCCGCTGCGGCCGTGCGCGCCGTTCGGCTACTTCGACTTCGTCGCGCTCGAGCGCGACGCCCGCTGCGTGCTCACCGACAGCGGCACGGTCCAGGAGGAGTGCTGCATCATGGGCGTCCCGGCGGTGACCCTGCGCGACTCGACCGAGCGCCCGGAGACGATCGAGTGCGGCAGCAACGTCCTCTCGGGCGTCGGCCGCAACGGGGTGGCGCCGGCGGTCGAGCTCGCGTGCGCGCCCGGGCGCAGCTGGCGGCCGCCGCCCGAGTACCTCGTGGAAGACGTGAGCTCGACCGTGGCGGGCATCGTGCTGGGGCGCCTGCCGGCAGGGTGACGGGCACAGCCGACCCCGGCAAGGAGGCCCGGGCGGCGAGCGGAATCCCGGTCGTCGGCGCGTACGACGCCTACCGGACGCTGGCGATCGCGGGCGTCGTCCTGTTCCACGTCATCCAGGTGAACGGCGTCCTGGCCGAGGCCGGCGACTCGCTTGCCGGCGTGCTGATGTGGGGGATCCTGCCCGGCGGCTCGCTGACCACGCTGTTCATCGTCAGCGGGTTCGTGATGTTCCTGCCGGCCGCCGTGCGCGGCGGCGATCTCGGGTCGAGGAAGGTGTTCGCGGTCCGCCGTGCCGCGCGCCTGGTCCCCGCCTACTGGCTCAGCCTCGTGATCGCGCTGCTGCTGCTGGTCACGCTCGGCCCGGGCCTGCCGGGCATCGGGCCGATCCTCACCCATTTCACGATCCTGCAGACGCCGGCGCTGCTCGTCGACGGCCCCGTGAGCGTCGACGGCGGCGCGGTCGGGAGCTTCCCGCTCGGGCTCGGGGTGATCCCTCCGGTATGGACGCTCTCAGTCGAGATCGGGTTCTACATCGTGCTCGCGTTCGTCGCGAGCGCCTATTACCGGCGACCCTTCGTCGGCCTGGCGCTCGCCGCCGCCCTGCTCGTCGCCTGGCACCTGCTCGCCGTCAACGCAGGCGACGTCGCCTCCTGGCTCGGGATCGACCTGAGCGCGGCGACGGAGGCCCGGTTTCGCGACTACTACGCGAGCCAGCTCCCGAGCTGGGGGCTCGCCCTCGCGTCCGGGATGACCGCCGCGTGGCTCTACGTGCGGCTGCACGGCCGCTTCACCGCGGAGCGGCTCGCCGGAGCGGCGCTGTGGGCGCTCGCGGGCGCCGCCGCGCTCTTCGCCCTCGTCGTCTGGTGGGCTGGCGAGACCGCGGTCGAGGACCCGAACCCGTTCCTGGGGCTGTTCGCGCGCCAGCCGCTGGCGCTCTCGCTCGTCTACCCGCTCGCCCTGGCGACGGTGATGCTCACGTTCTCGCTCATCCCCCTGCGGTTGCAGCGCCCGGTCGACAACCCGCCGGTCAGATGGTTCGCCGACATCAGCTACTCGGTCTACCTGATCCACTTCGCCGTGATCTGGGTCGCTCTCGAGGAGCTCTCGCTGCCGAACGCCGCCGACTCGAGCTCGATCTGGACCACGGTCGCCTGGTCGGCGCTCGTGTTCCCGGTCTCGCTCGGCTACGCCTACCTCTCGGCGCGCTTCCTCGAGCGCCCCGTGCGCCGCTGGGCGCGCCGTTACCGGCCGGGCGGCAGGCGCGAGCCGGCGCCGGCCGCGACCGGCGGGGATGAGGGGCCGGCGGTGTCGATCGTGATCCCGACGTACAACCGGCGCGAGTGGCTGGCCGGCGCGCTCGACAGCGTCCTCGAACAGGACTACGCGAACCTCGAGGCGCTGGTCGTCGACGACGGCTCGGACGACGGCACGGCGGAGCTCTTGCGCGACTACTCGCGGCGCTGGCCCGAGCGGCGCTTTCGCCACCTGAGCCAGCCCAACGCCGGCCAGGCGCGGGCGATCAACCACGGCAACCGGGTCGCGCGCGGCGAGATCCTCGGCTACCTCTCCGACGACGACCTGCTCCTGCCGGGCGCCGTGACGCGGCTCGCTGCCGAGCTGATCGCCGACCCGACCGCCGCCGCCGCCTATCCCGGCTACCGCGAGATCGACGCCGAGGGGCGGGTCGAGGACACGGTGCGCCCGGTCGCCTACTCGCCGCGGGCGGCGCTGCGCCTGCACGACACCGTGATCGGGCCCGGCGGGCTCGCCCGCCGGTGGGCGCTCGAGCGCGCCGGCGGCTGGGACCCCGGGCTGCGCTGGATGGGCGACCTGATCATGTGGATGGGCGTCGGGCTCGCGGGCCCGGTCGTCCGGGTCGCCGAGCCGCTGGCCTGCTGGCGCCGCCATCCCGGGTCGGCGACCCTCCAGCCCTCCGCCGACCACGCCCGCGAGCACCTGCGCTGCGTCGAGCTGGGCGCGGGCCTCGACGGCATGGGAGCCCTCAGCACCGCCGAGCGCGCCGAGGCCGTTCGCAACGCCTGCTTCTACGGCGCCTTCTTCGGCGGCGCCGGCGACACCTGGCCCGACGACCGCTTCGTCGCCTTCGATCTCCACCGCAGGCTGCTCTCGGCGAGCACCTCGAGGCTCGGTCCCGACGGTGAGATCGATTGGGGCGAGGCCGAGCGCAGCGGGGCGCTGTATCGCGAGCTGGTCGAGCTGGTCACCGCCGACGCCGCGAGACCGGAGCCCGGCGAGGGCGGGCTCGCGGTTGCGCTCGAGCGCCTGCGCGAGATCGGGGTGCCGGCGGGCGGGGATCCCGGGGTCGCCGCCGCGGCGGAGCCGGCCGAGCTGCGCCTAGGGCTGATCGAGGCGGCGTTTGCCTGCGGCGCCGAGACCGAGCCGGGCTCGAACAGGTTCGTGATCGCCGAGCGCCGGCGACTTCGGGTCAGCCCGGCGGAGCTCGAAAGGGTGGTCGAGCTCGGCTTTGCGAGCTCGGCGGCGCAACTGGAGCGGACGCTCAGCCGTCTGCGGGCTCGTCCAGCGCAGCCCGGATCTGCTCGCGGGTGAACGCCGGCCGGCCGCGCCGGACGACGCCGGAGGCGCGCTCGGCGAAGGCCAGGGCGCGGGAGCCGAGCATCGTCCGCAGGAGCTCGTCGCGCGGCCCGGAGCGCAGCTCGAGGTCGTCGAGCAGCTTCGTGATCCGGTAGCGCTCCGACATCTGGCGGAGGCGGTTGGCCTCGAGCCGCTCGAGCATCGGGTTGCGGTCCCATGGCGCGAGCCGGTCGGCGACCGCGCCCGCCCAGGGCGCACGCCGGTCCCACATGAAGCCGATGCCGAAGAACGCCGGGACGCTTGCGAAGGCGAGCTCGTCACGGTCCGCGGCGAAGTCCTCGATCGCGGTCAGGATGCCGTTGCGCGGGCCGCCCTCGCGCTCGGCGACGCAGGCGAAGGGCATCCCGCCGTCGACGGTGCCCGACTCGCCGGGAACCAGGTAGACGTTGCGCCCCAACGGCTGACGGTGCTCGGGCGGGATCCGCTCGGGTGCGTAGTAGGCGTCGCGGCGGGCGAGCGGCCACCCGATGTCGTGAAAGATCAGCAGGGGCAGCTCCCGGGACGGCTCGCGCTCGGAGATCAGCCGCAGCTCCTCGCTGAGCGTGAAGTAGTTGTGGTCGCCGTCGAGGATCACCGCGTCGACGTCGAGCTCGCCCAGCGCCTCGACGCTGGTGCGCTCGATCAGCTCCAGGTCCGGGCGCTCGTCGGCGAGCTCGCGCAGGGCGGGCTCGGGCGTCGGATCGATCGCCAGCACCCGCGCCCCGGCGCCCCGCGCCCACCCGAGCAGCTCGCGAGTCGACTTGCCGTGGAAGGCGCCGACCTCGGCGACGGAATGCGCCCCGGCCGCGTCCAGGCAGGCGAAGACGAGCTCGGCCGCGTTGACGATCGAGGCTGCGTTCTCGTCGGGGTCGGTGGGAAAGTGGCTCATCGGCCTGCTGCCCCCCCGGTCGGCGGGGCTGGCAAAGTCTATGGACGGGAGGTAGGGTCATCGGCCGCAATGCAGGCAGCCGAGCGGGTGATCGACCGCGAGTCCCTCATGCGCGAGGTGCGCGCCCGGCACCCGCCGTTCGGCGCGGCGCTGATCGCCGACGCCCGGGTCACCGCCCGGCATCGCGGTGAGCGCGACGAGTTCCGCTCGCGGGCCGACGCGATCCTCCAGGCGCTGCGGCTGATGTGGCAGAGCGACGCGTTCCTCGCTCAGGCGCTCTACCGGGCGAAGGCCCGGATGCAGGCGCTGGGGATCCCGGTGGCGCCGCGGATCGCGCACCGGCTTGCCATCGCCATCTGCCAGGTGACGATCGGCGACCCGGTTGTGGTCAAGCCCGGGGTCTACCTGCTGCACGGCCAGGTCGTGATCGACGGGCTCACGGAGATCGGCAGCGGGGTGACGATCGCCCCGTTCGTGACCGTCGGGCTGCGTCAGGGGAACATCGCGGGCCCGGTGATCGGCGACGAGGTCAGCATCGGCACCGGGGCCAAGGTGCTCGGACAGCTGCGGGTTGGCGACGGGGCGCGGATCGGCGCCAACGCCGTGGTCATCGCCGACGTCGCGCCCGGGGCGACGGCGGTCGGGCTCCACGGCGGCTCGAACGCCCCTTGATAGCGTTTCGGCGGTGTTCTTCCGGCGAAAGTCGGCGGTTGCGGACCAGCCGTCGGCCGACCAGCTGAGCGCCGAGATCGACGCGCTCGTCGCCCGCAACCGCGAGCGGCGCGATCCTGACACGGAGCGGCGGATCCTCGAGCTTCGCCACCGGCTCGGCGCGACGCTCGCCGGCGCGGCGAGCGGCGCCAGCTTCGCCCAGCCCGACGACGCCGGCCTGCCCGCGCCCGGGTCGATCGCCGAGCTGAGCCGAGATCGGCTCACCCCGGAGTTGCTGCGGGCCGGGATCCTGCGCGACGGCAGCGTCATCGTCCGCGGCCTGCTCGACCGCGACGAGGCGCTCGGCTTCGCCGAGCAGATCGAGCGCGCCGTTCGCGCGCGCGCCGACGGCGACGGCGCCGACGGCTACTACGAGGAGTTCGACCCCGGCCCGCCGGTCGACCTCACCGGCGAGCGCCAGTGGGTGACCGACGGCGGCCTCTGGGCGGCCGACTCGCCGAAGCTGATGTTCGAGATGCTCGAGGCGTTCGAGCGCGGCGGCCTGCGCAGCGTGATCCGCCGATACCTCGGCGAGGTCCCCGCGATCTCGATCCAGAAATGCACGATGCGCAAGGTCGAGCCGGACACCGGCACCGGCTGGCATCAGGACGGCGCCTTCCTCGGCGAGGTCCGGGCGCTCAACGTCTGGGTGGCGCTGTCGCGCTGCGGCGACGAGGCGCCGGGCCTCGACCTGGTCGCCAAGCGGCTGGATGAGATCGCCGCGACCGGCACCGAGGGCGCGATCTTCGACTGGTCCGTCGCCCCCGACGTGGTCGAACGGGTCGCCGGCCCGGACGGGGTCGTGCGACCGATCTTCGAGCCCGGCGACGCGATCCTCTTCGACGAGATGAACCTGCACTCGACCGCCGCCGATCCCTCGATGCCGAACCCGCGCTACGCGATCGAGAGCTGGTTCTTCGGGCTCTCCGGGTTCCCGGCCGAGTACGTCCCGATCGCCTACTAGACAGGAGGCCACAGATGGACTTCGACCTCAGCCCCCGCGTGATCGAGCTTCGCGACCGCGTCCGGGAGTTCATGGGCGAGCACGTCTACCCGCACGAGGCCGAGGCCCTGCGGGCGCTCGACGAGGAGGTCACGGTCGAGTCCGGCCTCGCCTACCCGGAGATCCTGGTCGAGATCCGCGACCGCGCCCGCTCGGAGGGGCTCTGGAACCTGTTCATGCCCGATGCCGAGCACGGCGTCGGGCTGACCAACTGGGAGTACGGGGTGCTCTGCGAGGAGATGGGCCGCAGCCCGGCGATCGCCCCGATGGCGTTCAACTGCTCGGCGCCCGACACCGGCAACATGGAGATCCTCGCCGAGCACGGGACGCCCGAACAGCAGGCCCAGTGGCTGGCGCCGCTGCTGGACGGCGAGATCCGCTCCTGCTTCTCGATGACCGAGCCGGACGTCGCGGGCTCCGACCCGCGCACGCTGCAGACCAGGGCCGAGCTCGAGGGCGACGAGTGGGTGATCAACGGCCACAAGTGGTTCACCTCCGGCGCCGTGGGCGCCTCGGTCGCGATCGCGATGGTGGTCACCGATCCCGAGGCGCACCCCTACGCGCGCGCCTCGATGATCCTCGTGCCCACCGACGCGCCCGGCTTCAACCTGATCCGCCCGGTGCCGGTGATGGGCCACGACGGCGGCCCGGGCCACTGCGAGATCCGCTACGAGGACTGCCGTGTGCCCGCCGCGAGCCTGCTCGGTCCGCGGCAGGCGGGGTTCGTGATCGCCCAGGACCGGCTCGGCCCCGGGCGCATCCACCACTGCATGCGCGCGATCGGCAGCTGCGAGCGGGCAATCGAGATGATGTGCGCGCGCGCCAACACGCGCGAGGCATTCGGCTCGAAGCTGTCCGAGAAGCAGTTCGTCCAGGACTTCATCGCCAAGTCGCGGATCGAGACCGAGCAGGCGCGCCTGCTGACCCTGATGGCCGCCTGGAAGATGGACACCTACGGCAAGAAGGAGGCCCGGCGCGAGATCTCGATGATCAAGGTCGTGGCCGCGAACGTGGTCATGGACGTGCTCGACCGCGCGATCCAGGTCCACGGCTCGCTGGGGATGTCCGACGACACGCCGTTGGCGGGCATGTGGCGCTTCTCGCGGATGTTGAAGGTCGCCGACGGCCCCGACGAGGTCCACAAGATGGTTGTCGCCCGCCGCGAGCTCAACAAGGCCGCGAAGGCGGCCGAGGAAGCCCGCGAGCCCGACGCGGCCGAGCCCGCGCGGGCCTGAAGGCCCGAGTCCTTTTCAGTACTTCTCCAGGATCAGGGAGACGCCCTGGTTGACGAGCACTCGCGCCAGGGTCGCGGGCGCGAGGCCGTAAATGCCGGCGGCGCGGTCGAGGGCCTCGCCCTCGGCCTGACGAAGCTTGACGTTCACCTGTCGCCTGCGAAGCTCGGGCCTCGGCCGCGCGTCGAGCTCGGCAACGGTGTCGTCGGGTGTCTCGAGCCCCTCCGGCGTCGGTATCGGCGTTTCACGCGGCAGCGGCTCGTACAGCGTCTGCAGGCGGTTCAGGTACCGCATGTAGTCATCGAACGTGTCGAAACCGAGCGGCTTCCAGAATGGCCGTCGATGCTGCGTTTCTTCCGGCGCGGGGGTCTCTTCCGGCGGGGAGGACGGTTCCTCCTTCCGCACCGAGTAGCTCTCGGTACCGCCGGAGTACCGGTCGGTACTTTCGCCGTCGTGTGACGGGCCGTTCACCGCGGCTGGTCACCGTCGCTGTGCATCGGACCAGAGTGAAGTCGGAGTCAGCACGCAGGGCGCGCGCTTCGTGGCAAATTCGCTACGCGAGCCGCGCCTCGGCGTCGGACGCCGCCTCGACGAGGCGCTCGACGAGGCGGGCGAACTGCTTGAAGCCCTCGTCGGCGGCCGGGTCACCGTACTGGCCGGCCGAATAGCGGGCGTAGACGCCCTCGAGCACGATCGCGAGCTTCCAGAGCCCGAGCGCGACGTAGTAGTCGATCTCGGAGAGATCGCGCCCGGAGCGCTCCGCGTAACGGGCCTTGACCTCCTCGCGGCCGGGGAACCCCGGGGCCATCGTCGCGGGCTCGAACAGCGGGATCAGCTTGTCGCCCTCCTCCGACCAGTAGACGAGCAGCAGGCCGACGTCGGCGAGCGGGTCGCCGAGCGTGCACAGCTCCCAGTCGACCACCGCCGCGACCTCGCCGGAGGGCGAGAGGATCATGTTGTCGAGTCGGTAGTCGCCGTGGACGATGGTCGCCGGGCCCTGCGCGGGGATCCTCGCCGCGAGCCGGTCGTGGACCTCGCCGATCAGCGGCAGCTCGCGGGTGTGCTGCTTTTCGAACTGGCCGTGCCAGCGATGGAGCTGACGGGCGACGTAGTCCTCCTTCTTCGCCATCTCCCCGAGGCCGACGGCGTCGGGATCGACCGCGTGAATCCCGACCAGCGTGTCGACCACCCGCTCGCCGATCGCCCGCCGGTCACCGGCGTCGGGGAAGGCCTCGGCCTCGGCGAGGGAGCGCAGGATGGGCCCGTCGACCCAGCCCATGACGTAGAAGGGGTCCTCACCCTCCTCGGTCAGACCGACGGCGGGCGGCACCGGAACCGGGGTCGTCTGGAGCGCCGAGATGATCCTGAACTCACGCCCCATGTCGTGCGCCGATGCCAGCCGCGTGCCGAGCGGCGGCCGGCGCAGCGCCCAGCGCCCGCCGGCGGCGTCAGAGACGGAGAAGGTGAGGTTCGAACGGCCGCCGGAGATCCGCTCGAAGGCCAGCGGCGGCTCGACGCCGTCGACGTTGTCGGCGAACCAGCGCTCGACCTGCGCCGCGTCGATCCCCTCCGGGGCCTGGATACCCTGCTCGGCCATGGCGGGGAAGCCTATTGCTCTCGTGGTGGACTTCGGCGGGGTGCTGACGACCAGCATCTGGCCGGCGTTCGCGGCGTTCTGCGAGGCCGAGGGCCTCGCTCCGGAGACGGTGCGCGAGCTGTTCCGCGGCGATACCGAGGCGCTGGGGCTGCTGCGCGGGCTGGAGACGGGTGAGCTCGCCGACGCCGAGTTCGAGCGCCGGTTCGGGGCGCTGGTCGGGGTCGCCGACCACGAGGGGTTGATCGGGCGCATGTTCGCCGGCCTCGCGCCGGACCCGGCGATGCTCGGCGCGGTCGCGGCGGCCCGCGCGGCCGGGGTCAAGACCGGCCTGATCTCGAACTCGTGGGGGCTGGGCATCTACGACCGCCTCGACTCCGCCGACCTCTTCGACGCGACGGTGATCTCGGGCGAGGTCGGGATGCACAAGCCACAGCCCGAGATCTACCTGCTCGCCTGCGAGCGGCTCGGGGTCGAGCCCGCCCACGCGGTCTTCGTCGACGACCTGCGCGAGAACTGCGCCGGCGCGGAGGAGGTCGGGATGACCGCCGTCCTTCACCGCGAGAGCGCGGAGACGATCCCCCGGCTCGAGCAGCTGCTCGGCGTCGAGCTGGGCTCGGCGACCTAGGCGCCGGCGGCGATCAGGGCGACGCCGGCGACGGCGATCACGATCCCGAGCTGCCGGGAGCGCGCCAGGCGCTCTCGCAGCACCGCCCGGGCCAGCAGGACGGTGACCGCCGAGTACATCGAGCCGGCCACGGCGACGAGCGAGAGCAGCCCGTGGTTGGTGGCGACGACGAACAGCGAGTTCGCGGTCACGTCGCAGACGCCGATCGCGATCAGCGCCGGCGCCATCTCGCGCGGGATCGCCATCGAGGGGCGGATCCACGCGGCCGCGACCAGCAGTGTCGCCACCCCTCCCGCCCGCGCGACGACGATCGTCCACGCGGGCTCCGGGCCGGCGCTCAGGTCGAGGAGCCAGAAGAAGCACCCGGTGCCGAGCGCCGCCAGGGCCGCGAGGCCGACCGACACCCTGCCCGCCGCCCGCCACTCGGGATCGGGCTCGCGCGCGACCAAGAGCACGCCGCCGATCGCCGCCACCGCCCCGACCACCTGGAGCGGCGCCGGCTCCTCCCCGCGGATCAGCCCGGCGGCCACCGGGACGAGCACCCCCAGCGCGCCGATCGTGGCCGCGACGCTCACCGAGCCGAGCGCCATCGCCCGGTAGAAGGCCCCGAGCGCGAGCACGACGATCGCCCCCGCGAGCAGCCCGAGCAGCGCCTCGTCGCTGCCGAGGGCGCTGCCGCCCGCGATCAGGGCGACGGCGAGCGCCAGGACGAGCCCCACCGGCTGGCTCACGAGCAGGACGCTGAGCGCCGAGATCCGCCGGCTCTGCAGGCCACCGAGGAAGTCCGAGACGCCCCAGGCGACGCTCGATGCGAGGCCGAGGACTATCCCGAGCACGAGTCCCCGCCGAGCTCGGTCTCGACCGTGATCGGGCCGCTCTCGGGCCGAGGCGCGACCACCGTCTCGCCGTCCTCGCCCTCGCTGACGCATGCCGAGCCGCCGGTGACGCTCCACAGCGGCGTCCACCGGATCGAGGTCGGAAGCGGTCCGCCCGCGCCGGGCTCGATCGCGAACTCGTCGGGACCGACCTCCTCGACCCCGAGTCCGTCGAGCCCCCAGGCGCCCGCGCCGGCGACCCGGTACAGGCGCCAGTCATCGTCGCTCCACACCGGGTCCAGGTAGCCGAGCCCGGAGTCGATCAGCGCGACCTCGTCCTCGGCGAGGTAGTCGCGGCGCGCGGCGGGGACGGCCACGTAGCTGACGCCGTGCCCGCGCAACCAGTCGCGGTAGGCGCCCGCGGTCAGGCTCCCGCCGGTGAACAGGTCGAAGTCCTCGGACTCGAGCTGGCGCAGCCAGCCGCGGGCGATCGGATAATGGCGGGCGACGTAGGCGGCCTCGAAGCGGTTCCTGGTCGGTGGGATCTCGAGCCGGAAGGGGCCCTCGGAGACCGAGAGCCGGTCGAGCTCGGCGAGCAGCGGCTCGTAGAACGCGAGCTCGGTCGACGGATCGCCGGAGGCTTTGCGGACGTCGCGCACCGGGGCGACGAGCTGCCAGTAGACCAACGGCACCGAGATCGCGAGCACGACGAGCCGCCCGCGCGGCCACAGCACGAGGGCGAGCACCGGACCGGCGAACAGCGCTCCCAGGCGGGTCACGTTGCCGCCGAGAGCGTTGGGGACGATGTAGACCGCGAGCGCCAAGAGCGCGTAGAGAACCACGCCGATCCGCAGCGCCCGGTACTCGCTCGGGACCAGCCAGAGCGCCGCGACGGCGAGAATCGGGATCGCGACGAATGCCGAGAAGACGAACGGCTCCTCGCCGGGGACCGGGAAGGCGAGGTTGAGGACGGCGATCGGAGCCGCTCCGCCGATCGCCAGCGCCGCGCCCGTCACGCGCCGGCCGGCGAGCGCGATCGCGACCCCGGCGAGGGCGGCGAAGAGCCCGGCGACCGGGCTCGCGAGGCTCGCCAGAGCCGCCAGAAGGCCGCCGCTCACCGGCCTGTCGGAATCGGCGGCGAGCAGGGCGGCGAGCCCGAAGGGGACCGCGAGCAGGAACGGGATCCGCCCGGTGAGCAGCCAGCTCGCGACCGCCGCGGCGAACCACAGCGAGGGAATCAGGGCCCGAGGGCCAAACCGAGGCCGCGCCAGGAGCGCGAACAGCGCCGCGGCGCCTACCACCGCAAGCGCGCCGACCAGGCGCGGGCCGAGCAAGGCCCCCAGCGGCGGGTAGAGGACGCTGTAGGAGAGCAGGTAGTGGCCCGAGTACCAGGCGTTGTTCCAGATCACGAAACCGTGGTCGGCGAACAGGTCGGCGCGGAAGGTCGCGGCCGCAAGGTCCTGGCTCGAGGGCGCCCAGATCAGGTAGGCAGCCGCCAACGCCGCCGCGAGCAGCGTCGGCGCGAGAACGATCCAGCGGCGCGGGGCGGCGGCCAAGCTGGCTTAGCTTTACAACATGGCGCTCGGAGCGATCGACCTCGGCGGGCAGATCGACCGCGTGTTCGAGGCAATCGGCAACTTCGCCGAGAACCTGGCGCGGATCGACTTCCCCTATCTGGCGGCCGCGCTCGTGCTCTCGCTCGGGCTTCAGCTCTGTCGCGGGCACGCCTGGGCGAACGCGCTCCGCGCCGCCTATCCAGGGGAGGCGGTGAGCGAACGCGGCGTGCTCGGCGCCTTCCTCGTCGGCACGGGGCTGAACGGCATCCTCCCGGCCCGGGGCGGCGACGCGATCAAGATCGTGCTCGGGAAGCGCAGCGTGCGCGGCTCGTCGTATCCGGCGATCATCTCCTCGTTCGCGGTCCTGGCGCCGTTCGACACCGGGATCGGGATCGTCGTACTCGGCTACGCGATCACCCAGGGCCTGCTGCCGGCGGCGCCGCGGCTCCCGGAGCTGCCCGCGTTCGACATCTCCTTCTGGGCCGCCCACCCGCAGCTGCTGCTGCTCGCGATCACCGTGGTCGCGATCGTCCTGATCGTGCTCGTCTCGGTGCTCGCCCGGCGGGTCGAGGCCTTCTGGCAGAAGCTCAAGCAGGGGGTCGCGATCCTTCGCCAGCCGCGCCGCTACCTGCGCCAGGTGCTCGCCTGGCAGGCGGCGGGATGGCTGCTGCGCTTCGCCTCCTTCTGGCTCTTCCTCGACGCCTTCCACATCGGCGGGTCGCTCGACAACGTGCTTCTCGTGATGTCCGTGCAGGCGATCACCGGCGCGCTCCCGTTCACACCGGGCGGCGCCGGCGCGCAGCAGGCGCTGCTCGTGGTCGCGCTCGACGGGCCGACCTACGCCGCCGTGCTCGCCTACTCGGTCGGCCAGCAGGTGGCGGTCACCGTCTGGTCGGTGGCGATCGCCTTCATCACCCTCGGGATCGTCTTCCGCGCCTGGGACCTGCGCGCGCTGATCCGCGAGGGGCGGTCGGCGCGGGGGGATCCGAAGCCGGAGACGTAGGTCGGCTTGCGCTCTTGCGCGAGGACGGGAGCGCTCCTATGGCTCGAGCATGACCGGCACCGCGACCGTGAACAGCTCGCGGTCGGGGCTCTCCTCGGCCTCGGCGACGCTCTGCTCGAAGACCTCGACGACGCCGTCCTGCGCCTCGTCGACGGTGAACCCGACCTCCTCCGAGAAGTCCCCGCGGTCGGGCGCGCCCGCGCTCGCCGTGGTGAATGAGCTTGCGATCTCCTCGCCGCCGGCGTCGAGGATCCGGAGCGCGACGGTGCCCTCGAAGACGCTCGCCGTCCCTGAGATCGTGACCGGGCTCGACACGCTCGCATCCGGCTCAGGGCTCTCGACGACGATCGCGGCGTCGCCGCCCCCCGTGTCGCCCGCTTCGTCGTCATCGTTTCCGCAGCCGGCGAATGCCAGCAGGAGCAGCGACGCGAGGAGGGCGGAATGCTTGATCACGCCTCCCGCACGGTAGCGAGCGTTCGGCGCTACCGGGCCGACTCGATGCGGCGCGAGACCGGGGGCTTGCCCAGCGGCCGGCCGCCGTAGACGACGCGGCCGCGCTTGTCCTGGTAGCTGAGCCAGGGGATGGCGCCGCGCTGTGCGATCCCGGGCTTGCTGTAGTCGCAGACGCCCTCGGGGAAGGCCTGCAGCAGGCGGCTCCACTGCTCGTCGGTGAACGTCACGGAGTAGTCGTCGCGCGCCGGCGGCTCGAGCCGGCACTTCATCACGTCGTCGGTCATCGGCCCGTCGGCGCCCATGCGCGGCGTGCCGTAGGCGGACACCGTCTGATCGCAGACCTCGGCGGGAACCTCGGCTCCCACGCCGTCGGTGCAGCGCGCGGCGACGCTGCCGGGCTTGTCCTGGATGATCTTGCGCGCGAGCGAGACCTTGCGGTGGTCGGCGTCCACGCGTGCCAGCCAGTGGTCCATCGCGAAGACCGAGTCGTCCGCGAACGACGGGTCGCCGACCAGGGGCGTCAGCCCGCGCCACAGCACCTGGTTGGCCGCGGTGCCGAAGTTTCGCTCGAGGCGCGCGCGCATCGCGTAGGTGCGGTACACGTCGTGGAAGGCGCCCGGGTCGGGTCCCCGCAGGTCGATGATCGCGACCCGGTCGAGGTTGTTGGCGGAGTTGATCGCCCCGGTCCGGTACAGCCGCCGCAGCGCGATCGGGTCGGCCTCCGTGCGCTCCGGGGTGAGCTCGAGGTCGATGTCCGCGCCGCCGATGTGCACGTTGAAGTCGACGAACTGCGCCGGCGAGATCAGGCCCTGGCGCAGCCCCTCGAGCCCGTACTGGACGCCGACGTTGTCGAAGCCGCGCCGGGCCCAGCCGCGCTCGTCGCGCCCGAAGGCGTTGACCATGTAGTCCTGCAGCGAGCAGCGCACGCCCCCCGGGTTGCTCTGCGCGTCATAGACCTGGTCGTCGGGCACGCCCGGGCAGGAACGCGATGGGTCGCCCGAGTTGGGGATCACCGTGGTGAACGTGATCGGGTTGGCGATGTTCGGGTGGTCCATGAACGCGGTGATCGCGGCCGGGTCATAGACGACCCCGGGATCCCAGCGCGTCGGAGCCTCGAAGTACTTGAGGCCGAAGTAGTACTCCTCGTACTGCATCGCCGAGGACCAGGCGTCGGTGAAGGAGCACTGCGGCGTGATTCCCTGGTAGACGCCCGGATAGGCGTTGGCCACCTGCTGCTGCGCCAGCGAGCCGCCGGAGCAGCCGCTGCCGATCGTCCACCGCACGGAGCCGTAGGTGTCGATCGTGTGCTCCTTGGTCATCACCAGCGACTCGGCCTGGGTGAGCAGGTTGCAGTTGTGCCCGGCGTGGTCGAGGGCGTGGGCCATGACGATGAAGCCGCCGCCGAGGACCTTGGGCACCAGGACGCTCGGCGCGCTCCCGGTCTTGTACTCGGTGTCGCAGGAGAAGCCGTGCGTGATCACCAGGCGGTGGTTGTACTGGCGCTGCGGCCGGGTCGCCGTCCACGGCTCGTCCGGGTCGAAGAGCGTCGCGATCGCATACTGGTCGCGGTCGATGTAGCCGGTCTCGAGCCGGACGATGAACGGGACCGTGACCCCCTCGGTGGTCGTCGTCGTCGCGATGGTCTCCGCGGGCGGCGGGCTCTCCGTGTCGTAGGGCTGAAACGGCCCGGCCCCGGCCCCGTTGCCGCCGAGCCCGGGTATGGCCGCCCCCTCCGTCGGGGCGCCCTTCGGCAGGTAGAGGTACTGGAACGCCGGCGCCTGGTTGCATTGCGCGTCCTCCGCGCCCGCCTGGCAGGTCCACGGCTGGATCTGCGGGCCGGCGAAGATCGGCCCGCCGATCGGGTGGTTGGTGACGCGCAGGCGGGCGGCGCTGCCGCCGCGGATCCGGGCGACCAGCGCGCTCCGTCCCTTCGGCAGGCCCGCCACCAGGCCCTCGAGCCGCCGCCGGCCGGTCCGCTCGAGGACCCGCGTGACGTTGCGGCCGTGCGCGGTCAGCCGCACCCGCGACGCCTTCACGCCGCGCGGCAGCTTGACCGCCACCAGCGCATCCCCGCCGGAGACCAGGTCGGCGCGGTTGGAGACGACCTCGATCCGCGGCGGCGCGGTCCGCGCACCCGCCGGTGCAGCGCACAAGAGCGCGATCAGGCATCCGATCAGCACCGCGCCGCAAAGGCGCGGGCGTCCGGTCCGGGCTGGCATCGCCGTCATCTCGCTCCCTCCCACACGTGAAGGCGCGGGAGTCTCTCACAGGCGGGCGCCTCGCCACGCCGGTTCCCAGGCAGGCGAGCACGGCGGCGTAGGACGTTTCCGGCAGAACCGGAGGCCGCGTATATGCTCGCTTTGTGAGCATCGTCATCATCGGGGCGGGCTTCGCGGGACTCGGTACGGCGATCCGCCTGCGTCAGGCCGGCATCGACGACTTCGAGATCCTCGAGCGCTCGCACGATCTCGGGGGACCTGGCGGGACAACAGCTATCCGGGCTGCGCGGTCGACGTCGAGTCCCACCTCTACTCGTACTCCTTCGCGCCGAATCCCGAACTGGAGCCAGGTCTACTCGCCCCAGGAGGAGATCTGGGCCTACATCCGCCGGTGCGCGGACGACCACGACGTCACCTCGCGGATCCGCTTCGGCCACGAGGTGACCGGGGCCACCTGGGACGACGCCCGCCAGCGCTGGCTCATCGAGACAACCGCGCGGCGAGGTCGAGGCGCAGTTCCTGATCTCGGGGATGGGCCCGCTCAGCAACCCGGCGCTGCCGGACATCCCCGGGGTGGAGAGCTTTGCCGGCACCTGCTTTCACTCTGCCCGCTGGGACCACGAGCACGACCTCGCGGGGGAGCGCGTCGCGGTCGTCGGGACGGGCTGCTCCGCGGCACAGCTGATCCCGGAGATCCAGCCGCGGGTCGAGCGCCTGCTCTTGTTCCAGCGGACGCCGGCGTGGACGTTCCCACGCATGAACCGCCGGATCACCCGGCTCGAGCGTTCGCTCTACCGGCGGCTGCCGTCGCTCCAGCGCGCCGCGCGCGCCCGCCAGTACTTAAAGCGCGAAGGCCTCGCGTTCGCCCTCCAGAAGCCCGAACGCATGCGAGTGCTCGAGGCGATGATGCGGCTGCGGCTGCGCCGGCACGTGCGGGACCCGGCGCTGCGGGCGAAGTTGACCCCGAGCTACCGCATCGGTTGCAAGCGGATCGTCATCTCCGATGACTATCACCCCACACTCACCCGGCCGAACGTGGATGTGATCACCGCCGGCATCCGTGAGATCAAACCGTCCTCGATCGTCACCGAGGACGGCGCTGAGCACGCCGTCGACACGATCGTCTTCGCGACCGGGTTCGGGGTGATGCAGGTCGCGGATCCCCTGCGAGGCCGGGACGGGGTCACGCTCACCGAGCGCTGGGCTCCGCGGCGAGAGGCGTACCTGGGCACGACGGTCGCGGGCTATCCGAACTACTTCATGCTCGTCGGTCCGAACACCGCCACGGGCCATACGTCGGTGCTGCTCTACATCGAAGCCCAGATCGACTACATCATCGAGTCCATGCGCCATCTCCAACGGCACGGCCTGAGCTCGCTCGACGTCAGACCCGAGGTGCAAGCCGCCTTCAACGACGGTCTCCGGGTGAAGTTGAAGGACACCATCTGGACCGCCGGCGGCTGCCAGAGCTGGTACCTGGACGCCGACGGAGGGACCTCTGCGATCTGGCCCGGCTACACGCGGGACTTCCGCCGCGCGCTGGGCACGTTCAACGCACGGGACTACCGGCTGGCGGCGACCCCGAGCCGGTCGACCGCTGCCGCCTGACCTGCCGCCCTAGGGGCCGAAGACGGCCTGGATTTGCGGCAGGTACTGCGGGCTGAAGTGGAACGTGCGGCGCCAGACGATCACGGCCTCGCCGTCAGAGTTCACCGCGAGCTGCTGAGCCCCCGCGTCGTCGTCGAGCAGTTCGGACGCCCAGTCGCCGGCCGGCGAGCGCTCCGCGGCGAAGACGAGGTTGAAGCCCGGGTCGCCGCAGTCCCAGGTCACGATCGCCTGCCCGCCGGCGCCGAAGCCGATCTCGGGAGACCGGCAAAGTGTCCCGGACAGAGTCGTCTCCGGGCTCAGCTCCCCCGCGGCCGACCGTGCTCGTGTCCGCAGCGTGCAGCAATCGACCTGGCTGGCGTTCCTCGTCGACCAGACGAACAACGCGTCGCCGTCGCCGTCGACGCCGACCGTCGGGTGGCCCGGATCGTCGGTGACGGAGAGCCGCTGGACCGCACCCAGGGCGCCGGCGGTCGACCGCGTCCGGGTCTCGACCCGGGAGGCCCCGGCCGGCGGGGTGCGCCTCCATGCGGCCACGGCGTCTCCGTCGTCGTCCAGCCCGAGGCCGACCCCGTCCGCCTCGCCCGGTCCGGAGAGGCTCTGCAGCGGGCCGAGCGTTCCCGCCGCGGATCGCATCCGCGACTTGATCCGCTGGGCCGCGCCGTCGGAGTTCGTCCAGGCCACGAGCGCATCCCCGTCGCCCTCGACTGCGAGCGCCGGGTCGGACGCCTCCTGGCCGGCCGCCGAGATCGTCTGCACGACGCCGAGACCGCCGGCGGCGAAACGCGCCCGGAGCCGGAGTCTGTCGGTCGCGCCGTCCACCCAGGCGATCACCGCGTTGCCGGCATCGTCGGTCGCGAGCAGCGGCGTCTTGACGTCGTCTCCCGCCGGCGAGACCGTCTGCACGGGACCGAGGACGCCGGTCGCCGAACGACCCTGGACGACGAGCCGGCGCAGGGAGCCGCCCCTCCGCGTCCAGCTGAAGACCGCGGAGCCGCCGGGCGCGACCGCTACCTGCAGATCCTGCGGGTCGTTCCCGGAGTCCGGCGACTGGACCGGGCTCAGGATGCCCGCGGCGCTACGCGCCCGGTACTGGACCCCGAGGCCGCCGGAGGGCTGCTCCGCGAGCCAGGCGAAGACGGCGTCGCCGTCGGCGTCCAGCCCGACCTGCGGAAGCCCCGCCTCCTTCCCCACCCCCGTCAGGTTGATCGGCTCGCTCCACTCCGCCTGGGCGGCGGCCGGCAACACCAACACCCCGCACAACACTCCCAGGAGGATCGACACGGTACGCATTGCGACGAACACTTCTCCGCGAAGGTGAACCCCCCATGAGACCGGGGTGAGAGGGGTTCTTAGACGCGGGCGTCGGCTAGGGCCCGAAGACGGCCTGGACCCTGGGCAGATAAGAGTGCAGGCGCAGCCAGGACACCACGATGTTGCCCCGCGGCCCAGGCGTGGACTCGGGATCGAACAGCCGCACGTCCGAGGACGCGAGCGTCCGCGGCGGGCCAAGAGTCCCACCGGGGGAGAGCCAGCGTGCCTGGATGACGTCGGACTCCCCGTCCGGCGAGATCAGCAGGGTGTCGCCGTCGGGTTCGGTCAGCAGGTCGGCCACTCGGAGAGCACGCGGGGGCCCGAACGCGCCATCGAAGGAGCGCACCCGGAAATAACCGCGCGGGTTCGCGAACGAGTTCGCGTCGGCGCAGCGCCACGAGAAGACCTCGTGGCCGGCGTCGTCGATCCCGACATGGCCGCTGGCGCAATTGCGACCGGGCTCGAGGTCGGAGACGGTCTGAACAGGCCCGAGCACGCCGGCCGAAGAGCGGGTCCGGGCACGGGCGTCGAACCGCTCGCCGTTCCGGTACCTCGTCCAGGTGAAGGCCGCGTCGCCGGCCTCGTTGGCGTCGACCTCCGCGGCGAGGAACGAGCCGGGCTCCCGGGCGAGGGTCTGGATCGGACTGAGACTCGCATCAGCCGTTCGAGTTCGCGTCCGGACGTAGTCTTCTTGACGCCAGACGAAGACGGCGTCGCCGGCGCGGTTGACCGCGACGTCCGATCCCGAAACACTCGCCCGGTTGTCCGACAGATTCTGGATCGGCCCGAGAGCCCCGCTGGCCAACCGTTTGCGGATCTGAAGCCGAAACGGACCCAGCCCTTTGTCCCCGTTCCAGCTGAGCACGGCACCGCCGCCCGAATCGACCGCGACGACGCGTGGCGAACCGCTGAAGGAGCCGGGCGGCGTGACGGTCTGTATCGGGCTCAGCTCGCCGCCGGCCGATAGCGCGCGAACCCGGACCGGTGTCTCCCCGAATTCGCTCGTGAAGACCGACCACATGAACACACGGTCGCCCGTCGGCGAGACGGCGACCTCCACCTCCAGCGCGGTCTCTCCGTCCGCGTTCAGCGTCCGCAGCGGGCTCAGACGCCCGTCTGCCCAGCGCGTCCGGGTGACCACGCGAGCACAGCAGGGTCCCCCGAAGGGATCGTCCCTCGTTCCGTCCAGCTGTGTCCAGACGAAGGTCGTGTTCCCGTCGGCGTCGACGGCAACCCGCGCCGGGGAAGTGATCTCGCCGGCGCGGTTCTCCCCGATGCCGACGCCCGAGAGGTTGATCGGCTCGCTCCACGTCGCCGCGGCGGCGGTTGGTAGCGCCAGAGCGACGAACAACGCGCATCCGAAGACCCACACACCACGCATCGAATACATACCTACCTCACCGACGTGAGATCAGTGTGAGATCTGCGTGAGACTGACTAGTTAGGGTCTC
>CAWJHV010000018.1:0-248114 GCA_963842795.1 uncultured Solirubrobacterales bacterium
ACGCGTTCGTCAAGCTGATCAAGGCCGACGGCTACCGAGCCGAGTACGTCGCGCCGTACCGACCCGACTCCGTAATGACGAACCACTACCTCGAGATCGACGGCTGGTGCTACTGGTTCATCTATCCGAACATGCTCAATCGGGAGCGGGCCGAGCATCGGAAGCACGAGCCGCCCACCTAGGCGACTCAGCCGCGCCGAGGCGCGACGTGGTCAGTTGGTAAACAGACCGCCGGCGTCCTCGTTGCACTCGATGCTGGGCGGCTCCTCGCCGGGGTGGGCGAGAAACTCGTACTCCGGCTCCTTGAAGCCCCGCATGTCCATCGCCAGCGCCGGCCTCGGCTGGCCGCCCTTTCCGTAGAGGTAGCCCGAGTCGCGTGAGCGGCTGCCGTGTTGGGCGACACCGATCAGGTGCATGCACTGATCGAACGTCTCGAACTCCTCCACCGGCTCGCCGAGGTCGGTGACGTCCTCGAGGAAGGAGTCGAGGTCCTGCTGAAGGTCCTCCAGGCGGTCGCCGGCCGCCGTGTCTCGATCGAGGGCGGGCTGCGGAGTCGGGGCCACCGGTCGATCGACGGACTCCCCGGGCTCGTCGTTGCACCGCTGGAAGCCCGGCTCCGAGCTCGGCGGTGGCGGTGGCTGTGTCGGTGGTTGGTACGCCCTCATCGCCGCCGCGAGCTCGAAGGTGAACGCGAGAGAGCTCGCCGCCCAAGAACATGTAGTCGGGGTCGTCCCACTC
This sequence comes from uncultured Solirubrobacterales bacterium, assembly GCA_963842795.1. Lineage (GTDB taxonomy): Bacteria > Actinomycetota > Thermoleophilia > Solirubrobacterales > 70-9 > WHSW01. The sequence goes on from CAWJHV010000018.1 coordinate 739, forward strand.
GCTGCGGTCGATGGCCAGGGCCGGCTTGTAGGCGCGCACGCCTCCCTTGTCCGCATAGATGTAGCCGTAGCGTCCCTCGGGGTCTCCGTACTCGGTCACGGGCACCCAGGAAAGGCACGATTCGAACTCGTCGAACTGCTCCGACATCCGTTCCAACCGGGCCTCTCGCCGCTCGAGGTCTCCGAATCGCCGCTCGAGCGCGCCGAGGCTCGCGGGGTCCTTGTGCGCGCGCGGACGCCGCAGCTTCGCCGGGTCGGCCGTGCCCGGCGTCCCAGGGGTCCCGGGTTGGGTCGGCTCGGTTCCCAGGCCCCGGCAGCCCTCGCGGTCCGAGAACCGCAACAGGACCAGATTGGGGCGGCGGCTCTCGTAGTCGAAGCCGAGGGCGGGCCGACGGTCGAGGCCGGTTCCGTCGCGCTCGTCGTAGAGGAAGCCAAACCGGTGGTCGGCGTCTCCGTACTCGCTCACCGGCACCTCCGAGATGCACTTCGTCCATCGTCGCCAGCGTTTCGCCGGGCGCTCCATGCGCTTGATCATCCGTTCGCTGCGGTCGAGGAGGCGCACCAGCGCCGTGGTATCCGACCGCCGCCCGGCGGCCGGGGTGGCCGACTCCCGCTCGACCGCGCCCGCGTCGCATCCGGTGCCCTGTGGTCGGCTGACGCCACGCTGGTCGGCGGTGACCGGCGCCAGCGGATCGATTCCAAACTGCTCGAGGTGCTGCTCGCCCTCGAGCGAGTAGCCGAACGGGACGAAATTGCACGCGCTCGCGGGGATCCAGTCCACGACGGGACTGCCCGGCTCCGGCATCCGGGTCTCCCCGATGCCGCCGTAGTCGCCCAGGTGGACGGAGAGCATCGGATTCGTGAAGATCACGTCGGTCGGGCCGTTGATGCCGCAGGAGCCGTCGGCGACGAAGTTGTAGCCGAACGACTGCGGGCGCGAGACTCGGCAGCTGGACCCGATCGGCTGGATCTGGCCGCCGACGGGTTCGGGATCAGGCGGGCCGATCACCGAGCCGAAGGCCTTGAGACGCGATCCCGCACCCACGTCTGCGCCGACCGGGGCGACGTTGTCGGCCACGGTCGAGTTGACCAGGCCCAGGACCCCTGCAGCGAGGACCCCGCCCCCCTCACCCTCGGCGTAGTTGTGGCTGATCGTCGAGTTGGTCACGAACGTATCGCTGCGAGACCAGATCCCCCCGCCCACGTGCGCGAACGCGGCGTTGCGGGCGATGGTCGAGCCGATCACGGTCACGTCGGCCTCGCCCGAGATCGCCCCTCCGCGATCGTCGGCGCGGTTGCCGTTCACCGTCGAGTTGATGATCGTGACGTCGCCCTCCAAGGTGAAGATCGCACCGCCCGGGCCGTCGGCGGTGTTCCCGTCGACGGTCGAATCGATGACCGTGACGTCGCCGTCCTCGTCGGTGTAGATCGCGCCGCCGTCGCCGTCGGTCGTGTTGCCGTCGACGTGCGAGCCGACGACGAGGATGTCTCCCGTGGAGCCGAGCGCGCCGCCTGACCCGTCGACGAGGTTGTTGCTGATGATCGAGTCATAGACCTCGATTCCGCCGCGTCGGGCGTAGACGCCGCCGCCATCGTCGTTCGCGAGGTTGCCGGTGATCACCGAGCGGATGATCGTCGCGCGGCGCTGGGAGAAGATCGCCCCGCCCGGCTCCTCGGCGAGGTTCTCGGTCACCTCGGAGTCCTTGATCACGATCTCGCCCCGGGTGGTGACCGCGGCACCGGGACCGTCGTTGCCTCCTCGCGTCAGGGTGACGTTCTTGAGCGCCAGAAAGCCGGTGCCGTCCTGGCGCAGCAGGCGCTTCTCGAAGCAGGTCTGGCGGATCGTGTGCCCGTTGCCGTCCAGCCGCAGCGCCCGCCCCGACTCGCGGATCGGAGATCCTCGCTGGCAGGCGCGCAGGAAGATGTCGCGCTCGACGCTGATCGCTCGGGTCCTGGGGTTCTCCCACGCCCGCTTCAGCTGAGCCTCCGAACGAACCTTGGTCGGCGAGCCGAAGGCCGGCGATGCCGACCCTGAAGCGACGATCAGCAGGACCAGCACGGCGAGCAGGACATGAATTCCGACGTCGCTGGCGGACGCGCGGTTGCGGTGGATAAAGCGCGGTCGATTCATGGGCGGACCCTCTGCCTGTCCGGCCGTTCATGGGCGACGGTACACCCGGCAGGTCCTAAGTCAAGCCCCCTGCGATATCGGCGCACGATGGCGCGAGATGGCGGCTCGCTGCTCGTACCGACCGATTAGTTCGAGGCAGCCCGGTGGTCTCTTTGTCCGCAAGCCGCGGTCACTTTCCGCGCTTCCCGTTTGTCTAATGGTTGATCGGAAAAGGAAATCGTTCAGGACGAAAGGAGCCGCCGTGGCGTCAACATCAGAACAGGTCCGGAGCACCCCGGTCGACGAGCTTCGAGCGCAGCTCACCGGCGAGCTGATCACCGCCGAGGATCCCTCGTACGACGAGGCTCGACAGGTCTTCTTCAAGGGAATCGACAAGCGCCCGCTCGCGGTCGCGCGGGTCGCAGGGGCCGAGGATGTCGCGACGGTGGTCAACGCGGCGCGCGACGGCGGCCTCGAGCTCGCCGTCCGCAGCGGCGGCCACGGCCGCTCCGGGTACGGGACCGTCGACGGTGGTCTCGTCATCGACCTCTCCCGGATGAACGGCGTGGAGATCGACGCCGACGGCGAAGCCGCCTGGGTCGAGACCGGCGCGACGGCGGTCGAGTACACGCTCGCCACCGCTGAGCGGGGACGCGTGACCGGACTCGGCGACGCCGGCTCGGTCGGGATCGGCGGGATCACGCTGGCGGGCGGGGTCGGGTTCCTGGCGCGGAAGACCGGGCTGACGATCGACAGCCTGCTCGCAGCCGAGGTGGTGACCGCCGACGGCCGGGTCGTTCAGGCGAGCGAGGACTCCGAGCCGGACCTGTTCTGGGCGATCCGCGGCGGCGAGAGCAACTTCGGCGTCGCGACGCGCCTTCGGCTGCGCCTGGCCGAGGTCTCGGACATCGTGGGCGGCATGCTCATCCTGCCCGCGTCGCCGCAGGTGATCACGGGGTTCCTGGAGGCCGCGCATGAAGCGCCGGAGGAGCTCTCCACGATCGCGAACGTGATGATCGCTCCGCCGCTCCCGTTCCTGCCCGAAGCCGCGCACGGCAGGCCGGTTCTGCTGGCTCAGTTCGCCTACGTCGGTCCGGTGGACGGCGGCGAGCAGGTGATCGCGCCGTTCCGGGCGCTCGCCGATCCGCTCGCCGACATGGTCCGGCCGATGCGCTATCCGGAGCTCTACGCGGGCCCCGAGCAGGAGGCCCGCTTCGCGACCGGCGCCAACTTCTTCGCCGACTCGCTCGATCAGGCGGCGGCCGAGACGATGCTCGAGGGGCTGCCCGAGTCGACAGCGCCGATGGGCGCCGTCCAGCTCCGGGTGCTCGGGGGCGCTCTGGCGCGAGTCCCGAACGACGCCACCGCGTTCGCGCATCGCGACCGCGGGACTGTTCGTGAACGTCGCGGCCATGTACGTGGACGCCGGCGAGAAGGAGATCCATGACGGCTGGGTCAACGGCCTCGCGGACTCGCTGGGTAGGAACGGGGCCGGCGGCTACGTGGGCTTCCTCGGCGAGGAGGACGAGGCGACGGTCCGCGCGGCCTATCCGGGCGCGACCTGGGACCGGCTGCGCGAGCTGAAGCGCCGCTACGACCCGGACAACCTGTTCCATCTCAACCACAACATCCCGCCGGCGGACGGCTCGGAGGGCTGACCTGGACGACCGAGGGCGAGACGGTTACTGCTGATCGCGGTACAGCTCGGCGACCATGAACGCCAGGTCGAGCGACTGGCGGCGGTTGAGCCGCGGGTCGCAGGCCGTCTCGTAGCGGCGGTGCAGGTCGGCCTCGATGACCTCGTGACCGCCGCCGACGCACTCGGTCACGTCGTCGCCGGTGAACTCGACGTGGATGCCGCCCGGATGGGTGCCGAGCGCGCGGTGGACCTCGAAGAAGCCCGCCACCTCGTCGAAGATGTGGTCGAGACGGCGGGTCTTGTGGCCGCTCGGGGTCTCGAACGTGTTGCCGTGCATCGGGTCGCAGATCCACGCGACCGGGGAGCCGTGCCGGTCGACCGCCTCGACCAGCGGCGGCAGCGCCTCCCGGACCCTGCCGGCGCCCATCCGGGTGATGAACGTGAGCCGGCCCGGCTCGCGCTCGGGGTTGAGCCGCTCGATCAGCGCGATCGCGTCGGCCGGCGAGGCCGTCGGACCGAGCTTGACGGCGATCGGGTTGCGGACGCGGCTGAAGAACTCGACGTGGGCGCCGCCCGGGTCCCTGGTGCGCTCGCCGATCCAGACCAGGTGCGCGGAGGTGTCGTAGGGCAGCCCGGTGCGGCTGTCGATCCTGGTCAGGGCACGCTCGTACTCGAGCAGCAGGCCCTCGTGGCTCGAATAGAAGTCGACCCCGTGGAGCTCCTCGGCGTCGGCGCCGCATGCCTTCATGAACGCCAGCGCGCGGTCGATCTCGCCGGCGAGCCGCTCGTAGCGCTGCCCGGCCGGGCTCTCGGCGACGAAGTCCTGGTTCCAGCGGTGCACCTCGTGCAGGTCGGCGTAGCCGCCGCTGGTGAACGCGCGGCAGAGGTTGAGCGTGACCGCGGCGCAGTGGTAGGCGTGCAGCAGCCGCTCGGCGTCGGGGTGACGAGCCTCGGGCGTGAAGTCCAATCCGTTCACGGCCTCGCCGCGGTAGGAGGGAAGCTCGACTCCGTCCCGTGACTCGGTCGGGCTCGATCTCGGCTTGGCGAACTGCCCGGCCACGCGGCCGATCTTCACCACGGGGACGCTCGCCGCATACGTGAGCACGACCGCCATCTGCAGCAGGGTCTCGAGCTTGTCGCGCACGGCGTCGGCCGTCGAGCCGGCGAACGTCTCCGCGCAGTCGCCACCGTGGAGGACGAACATCTCGCCCCGCGCGACGGCGGCGAGCCGCTCCCTGAGCCGGTCGCACTCGCCCGCGAACACCAGCGGCGGCTGCCGGGCGAGCTCGGCGGTCGCGAGCCGGACACGCTCTGGGTCAGGCCAGTCCGGCTGCTGGGCGGCCGGCAGCGCGCGCCAAGTGTCGAGGTCGCCGGGTTCGGCGGAGATCGTGCTCACATAGGGAAGGCTACGTGGGCGTGGACGGCGGCGGGCACCGGTTGGGCAGGCTGACCGGTGCCGGCTCGAGGCGGAACCTGTCCAGCATCCCCCACTCGTCGAGCTCGGGGTCGAGGAGGTTCTGGACCCCGAACTGGAGCAGCTGCCACCAGCGCGACCGGTTGCCCTGTCCGACGTAGACGTCGGCGAGCGCGATTGGGAACCGGAGGTGGTTGCCCGGTGGCAGCTCGGGCAGGACGAGGCCGACCCGCCAGTGGTTGACGCGGCGGTTCGGGTTGCCCTGCAGGACCTCGCGACCGACGAACCGCGATCCGCGCAGGGCCTCGTTGAGCATGTTCCGGGTGAAGTAGCCCGGGACCAGGACGCAGCGGTGGTCGTCGACCCCGGGCCACTTGTAGGTCAGCGTGTAGAGCCGGTTGTGGTAGATCAGGTTCACAAACCAGATCGGGTAGCGCTTGCCCCCGGCGACCATCCGGCTGTTGCCGTTCTCGCTACGCCAGGTGAAGGGCACCGTGATCCCGAGGGAGCGGACGACCCACCGGCCACGGGCCCGGAAGTTCGCCGGCAGCCGCGGGGGTGGAGGCGTGCGGTGGCTCACCCGATCGGCCGCCGCCGGCCTCGGTCCCGTGTCGGCGGGAGCCTGCACCGCGACGACGAGGGCGATCAGGACGACGAGCGTCCCCCAGATCACGAATCGGCGCGGGCGCAACGTGGCGCCCTCCTTGGGCATGAGCACGTCGGCGACTGTAGGAGCGCTCCCGGACGCCTACCTCGCAGGTAAGTGTGCCCACGACGGCACGTCGCTAGGTTCCAAAGTCGTGGCCACTGCCCCGACCACCGCCGAGCGCCCGCCCGTCGGCACGATGCTGCGCGACTGGCGCCAGCGCCGGCGCCTGAGCCAGCTCGACCTGGCCCTCGAGGCCGGGGTCTCGGCGCGGCACCTGAGCTTCATCGAGACCGGGCGCTCGAAGCCGAGCGCCGAGATGCTGACCGGGCTGGCCGAGCAGCTCGACATCCCGCTGCGGGAGCGCAACGCGCTCCTGCTGGCCGGCGGCTTCGCGCCCGCCTACGCCGAGCACGACCTCGCCGACCCCGAGATGGGCCCGGTGCGCGAGGCGATCGACCGGGTGCTCGCCGGCCACGACCCCTACCCGGCGCTGGTCGTCGACCGCCACTGGGGCCTGGTCGCCGGCAACCGGGCGCTCGACGTGCTCACCACCGGCGCCGCCGAGCACCTGCTCGAGCCGCCGGTCAACGCCCTGCGGCTCAGCCTCCACCCCGAGGGGATGGCGCCGCGGATCGTCAACCTCGGCGAGTGGCGCGCCCACATCCTCGAGGGGCTCGGCCGCCGCGCGGTGGTCACCGGCGACCCGGCGCTGTTCGCCCTGCACGAGGAGCTCGCCGCCTATCCGGGCGGCGATCCCGCCGAGCCGCCGAGCCTCGACGTCGCGGAGATCGCCACCCCCCTGCGGATCCGCGCCGGAGAGGAGGAGCTCGCCTTCCTCAGCACCCTGACCCGCTTCGGGACCGCGGTCGACGTCACCGTCTCCGAGCTCTCGATCGAGTCCTTCTTCCCGGCCGACTCGCACACCGCGGAGTACGTGCGCGCCGCGGTCGAGGTCTGAGCCGATGCGGATCGGCGTCTTCATCGTCCCCGGCGGCGAGGACCCGGCGGGCACCGTCGAGCAGATCGTCGCCGCCGACCGGGCCGGCCTCGACCTCGTCGGCGTTCAGGACCACCCCTACCAGCACCGCTTCCTCGACACCTGGACCCTGCTCTCCTACGCGGCCGCGCGCACCGAGCGGATCACGCTGCTGCCCGACGTGCTCAACCTGCCTCTGCGCCTGCCCGCGGTGGTCGCCAAGTCGGCGGCCTCGCTCGACCTGCTCAGCGGCGGCCGGGTCGAGCTCGGCCTCGGCGCCGGCGCCTTCTGGGACGGGGTCGCGGCGATGGGCGGCCCGCGGCGGACGGGCGGCGAGTCGGTGAGCGCGCTGGAGGAGGCGATCACGCTGATCCGCGCCTTCTTCGACGGTGAGACCCTGCGCCTCGACGGCGAGTTCTACTCCGCCGCCGGCGGCCGCCCGGGCCCGCCGCCGGCGCACCCGATCGGGATCTGGGTCGGCGCCTACGGGCCGCGGATGCTGCGGCTCACCGGGCGCCTCGGCGACGGCTGGCTGCCATCGCTCGGCGGCAACTACATGAGCGAGCCCGACGCGCTCGCCGGCCAGGGCGTGATCGACGAGGCGGCGCAGCGGGCCGGGCGCGACCCGGCCGAGGTCGTGCGGGCCGCGAACGTCGGCCTCGAGGACCCGAACGAGTTCCTCGACCCCGAGCGCCTCGCCCGCGTGGCGACCGAGCTTCGGTTCGAGGTCGCCCTGGTCAACGTCCCAGCCGAGCAACCGGTCGAGTTCATCCGCCGGCTGGGCGAGGAGACCGCACCGCTGGCGCGGGAGCTCGCGGCGGGCGACTGAGACCGCCGCGCGATCGGGTAGACGCCGGCATGAATCGTCGATGAGCTTCTCTTCGGCCAGGAACACGTCGACCGTTACCGCGCCACCGACGGCGCCGAGGGCCACGACTGGCAGGGCACGCAGACGCTGCTGCTGACGACCACCGGGCGCAAGTCGGGCGAGCAGCGGACGACCCCGCTGATCTACGGCCGCACCGGCGACGACGTGATGGTCGTCGCGTCCAAGGGCGGATCGGACGAGCCGCCGGCCTGGTACCGAACCTCGAGGCCAACCCCGAGGTCGACGTCCAGATCAAGGGCGAGCGGTTCCACGCCCGGGCGCGCGACGCGACCCCGGAGGAGAAGCCGGAGCTGTGGAAGACGATGGTCGGCCAGTGGCCCGACTACGAGCGCTACCAGGAGATGACCGAACGCGAGATCCCGGTGGTCGTGCTCGAGCGGGCCGACTGACGCTCAGCCGCCGCCCGATCCGATAGAACGCCGTGGCGATGTTCCTCGTCGTGCTCCGCGCTCCGGCCCCGAGTGGGACGCCGTCGCGACCGATGGAGGAGCAGTCGGACTGGGCGGCGCACGCCGAGTTCATGGACGGGCTCGTCGACGACGGGTTCCTCGTCCTCGGCGGGCCGCTCGCCGACGAGGTCCGGGTCGCGCACGCGGTCGAGGCCGACTCGGAGGAGGCGATCCGGGCCCGGCTCGCGGAGGACCCCTGGAGCGAGAGCCACCTGGTGATCGACTCGATCGAGCCCTGGACGATCCGCCTCGACGCGCGACAGACCGCCTAGGGCGTGTACGACTTCCTGCTCTTCGTCCACGTGCTCGCGGCCTTCTGCCTGATGGCGGTCGTGGTCATGTACTCGGCGTGGGCGCTCGGGGCGTCCGCCCCGCCGCGGCTCGTGCTGCTCGCCGAGATCCTCTGGGGGATCGGCGGCGCGGGGACGCTGATCTTCGGCGTCTGGCTGGTGTTCAACGTCGACGGCTACGGCATCCTCGACGGCTGGATCATCGCCGCGCTCGTCCTCTGGGCGGTCTCGGCCGAGGCCCACCGTCGCGCCTACACGGCGATCCGCCCGACCGCCGGCATCGACGGCGCGGTGATCGCCCCGGACGAGATCGCGATGGCGCGCTGGAGCGCGATCCGCGCCGCGCTCGTCCTCGCCCTGCTGATCGTGATGATCTTCAAGCCCGGGGTCTGAGATGGACGCGCTGGCGATCGTCCGCCCCGACGACTGGAACTTCGCCCTCTTCCTGCACGTGCTCGGGGCGATGGTGATGGTCGGCGCCCTGGTGCTCGCGCTCGGCTACCTGGCCGGCGCCTGGCGCGGCGGCTCCTCCGACGCGCTGCGCGTCGGGCTTCCGCGCCCTGCTCTACGGCGCGATCCCGAGCTTCCTGGTGATGCGGCTCGCCGGGCAGTGGATCTACTCGAAGGAAGGGCTCGACGACCTGCCGTCCGATCCGAGCTGGATCGGCCTCGGGTTCTCGATCGGCGACGGCGGCCTGCTGCTGCTCGTGATCGCGACCGTGGTCGCCGGCGTCGGCGCCCGCCGGGCGCGCACCGCCCCGGCCGGCGGCGACGCCCCGGCCGAGGGCACGACCGGCATCCGCGTCGCCGCGGTGCTCACCGGGGTGCTCCTGGTCGCCTACGTGGTCGCAATCTGGGCGATGACCACGAAGCCGGCGTAGGCCTGGACACCCGCCCGCGCCCCGGCTAGGCTCGCGGCGCCACTCAACCGGGGAGGACCAGGTGAAGGACAGGAGCACGCGGCCGAGGGGTCGGCGGTTCGCCGGCGCGGTCGTTGCAACGCGGCTCGCGTGCGCGCTCGCGCTGGCCGCGCCGGCGTGGGCGGCGCCGTCGATCACGATCAGCCCGACGCTCGTGCAGCCCGGCGACGAGGTGACGATCACCGGCAGCGGCTGGGTCGACGCAGCCGGGAGCTTCGTGCCGTGCTTCTGGGCGTCCGAGGGCCGCGACTCCGGCTGGATCGGGATCCTTCCGGTGAAGCCCGACGGCACGATCTCGGCGAAGGTCAAGATCCCCACGCGCGAGACCGGGCCGGCGTGCGGTCGAGTGCGCATTCGACGAGCCGCCTCTCGAGACCGCCTTCTTCACCCTCACGGTGCAGCCGAGGCTCCAGGCTCACGGCGATCGCGCCGCTGCCCGGCGACGCCACGTCCGGCGCGACCGACGTCAACGAAGTCGGCCAGGCGACGGTGAAGTCGAAGACGAGCTCCCGGCCTCCGACAACGGCGCGGTCTGGTCCGGCGGCGAGCTGGACCCGATCGGCACCGGCGGGGTGTTCCCCAACGCGATCAACGACAACGCCGTGGTCGCCGGGTCGAACAAGCCGTCGACCTTCGACTTCGACGCCTTCTCGTGCCTGTTCCGGGCGGCGGCCTGCTCGGGCGGGCTGCTCGACCTCGGCGGGCTCGGGGGCACGGACGCCTTCGGCAACGACATCAGCTTCTCCGGGCGGATCGTCGGCGGCGCGGAGCTTCCGGGTGACTCCGCCAGCCACGCCTACGTCTGCAACTCGCGCACCTGCGACGGGCGGCATGCACGACATCGGCACGCTCGGCGGTAACACCAGCCTCGCGGAGGCGATCAACGAGTCGAGGCAGGTCGTCGGCCAGGCGGCGAAGACGGCGGCGCGCTGCACGCCTTCCTCTGCGACTACCGGCCGGCCACCGGCAGCGTGCGCCGGCGGGATGGACGACCTCGGCACGCTCGGCGGCACCGCGAGCACCGCGCACGCGGTCAACGACGCCGGGGTCGTGGTCGGGGACTCGCAGGTGACCGGCAACACCGCCCGCCACGCCTTCCTCTACGACGGCTCGCTGCGCGACCTGAAGTCGCTGCCCGGCGCGACGAACAGCTTCGCCTACGGCGTGAACAACGACGGGACCGTGGTCGGCAACACGAGCTCGGGGCACTCGTTCGTCTGGGGCGCGGACCGGATGTTCCAGCTCGACCGGTTCGTCCGCCCGCGAGGTTGGACGATCTCCGACGCGTCGGCGATCAACGACTACGGGCAGATCGCAGCCACCGGCTCGCATTCCGGCGGTGGTGGCGACCGGGCGCTGATCCTCTCGCCCACCGGGCTCGTCCGCCCGGTGAAGATCACCGACGCCGGCTTCGACCCCGCGTCGGTCACCGTGCGCCAGGGCGGCGTCGTGCAGTGGGTCAACAACGGGCCGGGCATCCACAGCGTCGTCGACACCAGTGGGTTGAGCCTGTTCAGCTCCGGCAACCTGCCGAACGGGGTCGGCTTCCCTTTCGTCTTCGAGACCGCCGGCCGCTACCCGTACCAGGACATTCCCCGCGGCCTCTCGGCGCGGTGGGGGTCCCGGTCGAGGCGGCCCCCGAGTTCGGCGACCTGAGCACGACTTTCCAGCTCGTGCTCGCGGCCGACGAGGCCCCGCCGAACGGCGTCTTCGACATCCGGGTCAAGGTCCCAACCGCGGCGAGCCCTACGCCCCTTACAGAACGGCGTCGGCGGCCCCGGCACCACGTTCACCCCCGAGGACGGACCCGGCCGGTACAGCTTCATCGCCCGGCTGCGCAACCACTCGACGGGCGCCGCGTCCGTCTGGTCGCCTCCGGCGACGATCAACGTCGCGCCCTGAGGCGCCTCACCCGACCAGATCGCGAACCGCCAGCGGGAAGACGTCGGCGATCACGTAGGCCTCGAGGCGGGCGGGCAGCGTCCGTGCCGGCCGGGATCCGCAGGTGGACCTCGCTGATGTTGCCGCCTGCGTCGGTGACCGGGGTGGTCAGGGTGCGGTAGTCGAGGCTCACCGGGGTGGCCGGTGTCGGCGTCGACGAGCAGGATCGAGGCGAGGTGCTTGCCCGCGCGGTAGCGCGCGCCGCGGTCGAGCTCGAGCCGCGCGACCGCCTCGCCGTCGGCGGCCGCGGTCGGCGCGCGCAGCGTGACGTCGCCGGCGTGGACGCCCTTCGGCCTGCGGTTGGCGCCGCCGCGGTCGTAGCCGTCGCTGAGGAAGGTGCCGTAGGAGGCGAGGGTGTCGTCGGGGTTGCAGACGCCGGCGACGTAGAGGTAGACGGAGTAGTTGGGCACCTAGGCGCAGGTCACCTGGCCGTAGAGGCTCGCGCCGGGCGCGAAGCGGCCGTCGGCGCCGAGCTCGCCGCGGAAGTCGAGGCTGCGGATCGGCACCGGGCCGAAGCTGAACTGCAGGTTGACCTGGCTGGCGTTGAGCAGCACCTCGTCGCCGCGGTAGGGGCCGGAGAGCGGGAAGGCGAAGTTGCCGTTCGGGTCCGGCACCGGCGACCCCGTTGCGCCCCTGCGCGCGCGCCGATCACCCAGAGCAGGACCCGGCCCGCCGCCCTTTGCCAGCGTCCCGGCGATCAGGTCGTAGGAGTCGAAGCCGATCTGGTTGACGCTCGGCAGCAGCGACGGCAGCGGCAGCGCCAGGCGGCTGAGCTCGAGCGCGCCCACCCGCTTGCGCCCCACCGACAGCGGCAGCTTGCCGCCGCTCTGGGCCTCGGTGCGGAAGCGCAGCGTGTTGTCGAGCGTCCGCCGACGCGCACGCGGTAGTCGGTGTCGGGGTCGAGGAGCCCGTCGGGACGGATGAACAGGTAGTGGCCGTCGCCGGAGAGCTGGGCCTCGAACTCGAACGGCGGCTCGGAGCTGACCGCGGGCGGGTACGGGATCGCCGCGTCGACCGTCTGCCCGCCCTCGCGGACCACCAGCCGCGTGCCGAGCACGGTCGCCGCCGGGACCTTCTCGGAGCCGCCGTGCTTGGTCGTCCCGCCGGGGGTCACCGGGAACAGCTGGTCGACGTCGTCGGCGAACTCCTGCCCCGGGCTGCGCTCGCAGCGGTCGTCGCGGCGCTTGCGGCAGTAGTCGTAGGGGACGAACCAGACCCGGCCGTGCTCGCCGCCGATGTAGACGCCGCGCTTGCCGAGCGCCGGCGAGCCGTTGAGGTCGTTGCGGTCGCGAAGCGCGGCTCCCTTCGGGCGTCGTGTCGAACGACCAGCGCCGCGAGCCGGTCGCCGCGTCGAGCGCGTAGAGCTTGCCGTTCGAGGAGCCGACGTAGACGATCTCGCCCTCGCCCTTCGGCGCCCGCCCGAGCACCGGCGAGGAGCGCACCGGCTCGCCGGTGTCGTAGCGCCAGATCAGGGTGCCGTCGGGCCGCACCGCGTAGACGGAGCCGTCGGCCGAGCCGATGTAGATCGCCGTCGTCGCGCCCTGCGCGTCGCTCGCCAGCGCCGGCGAGCTGTAGATGTGGTCGGCGGTCGGGAAGCTCCAGCGGGCGAGCCCCGTGCTCGGGTCGAGCGCGTGCAGGCTGCCGTCGAAGGCGCCGACGTAGACGGTGCCGTCGGAGCCGAGCGCCGGCGAGGAGGTGACGTAGCCGGCGAACGGCGTCTGCCAGCGCAGCTCGCCGTTCGGGTCGAGCGAGAAGGCGAAGAGGTCGACCGAGCCCCAGTAGCTGTTGCCCTGCGCGTCGAAGGCCGGGCGTGGTCCAGACCGAGTTCGCGCGCTGCTCGACCCAGCGCCGCTCGCCGCCGGGGGTGAGCGAGTAGGCGCCGCCGCCGGTGTTGCCGACGAAGAGGTCGCCGCTCGGCCCGTAGGCGACGTTGCCCTCCCACCAGTTGACGAGCTGGCCGGTCGCGGGCGCGACGTCGGTCCGGTAGCGCCAGCGGACCCGCTGCTTGCGCGAGAGCCGCCGGTCGTCGCCGCGGAGCTGGTAGAGCGTCTCGTCGCCGGAGCCGATCGTGATCGGGAACGAGCCGTGCTTGCCGTGGCGCTTGCCGAGCGCCGCGGCGGCGTCGATGATCCCGCCGGTCCTGAACTTCCACGCTCGGCTCGCCGTTCGCGCCGAGCGCGTAGAAGTAGCCGTCGGCCGAGCCGACGTAGGCCGTGCCGTCGTCGCCGATCACCGGGGTCGAGAAGATCCCGCGCGCGGTCTTAAACGACCACGGCTCGTCGCCGCGGTAGCGGCCGCGGATCGGGCTCTCGGCGGTGTTGCGCGAGTCGCGCCGCATCTCCGGCCACGGCGAGCCGGCGAGCACCGGGACGTCGTAGGAGAACTGGCGCGGCTTCGCCGGGGCGGCCGCGGGCGTGAGTAGCGACGCCGCGACGACGAGACCGGCGATCGCTGCCTTGCGCACGCCCCAGACGCTACCTCCTGCCGAGCGCAGCCCGGATCCCTTGAACGCTGTGCTGTCGGCGGGCGCGGGGACCGCCTCGCGCCACGTGACCGTCCTCCGGCGCCCGCCGAGCGCCCTTCGCATCCGCTCGGCCTCGCGCGTGAGCGCCGGCTGGCGCAGCTTCGCCCCGACCGTCTCGGCGCCCCATCCTCTGATTGCCCGACCCTCCATCCGCACACTCCTTTGCACTCCGGGTTTCGCGGCCGGTACCCGGATCGGGAGGATCTCAACCTCGCGCGCGCGCGGGCGCTACTGCTGCTTGATGCGGAAGCTCTCGCCGGTGCCCGGGTTGCGGAACTTGGCCTTGCGCGGCTTCAGCTGCCAGCCACCCCCGAGGTTCCCGCTGGGCGACTGCAGGAACTTGCGGAACTGCGCCGAGGCGTTCGGGCAGCTCATCCTCTTCACGGTGATGATGTAGTTGCCGGCCGGGATGCTCAGCGACCCGATGCGGTCGTTGTGGAGCACCTGGAAGCTCGGGCACTGGGTGCGGCTGCTGGCGCCGCCACCACCGCCGCCGCCTCCTCCGCCGCCGCCTCCGCCACCGCCGCGGAACTTCGCGACGCGGAAGGCCTGGCCGGTGGCGCGGGTGCCGCGGCGGAACGTCGCCTTGCGCGCGTTCAGGCCCCAGCGACGACCGAGGTTGCCGCTCGGGCCGGCGCAGGAAGCGCGCGAGCAGCTTCGAAGCCTTGTCGCAGGTGAGCGTCTGCTCGGTGAGCACGGTGATCGTGTAACGGCCCGCCGGCAGCTGGAGGGCGCCGATCTGGTCGTTGTGGAGCACGGTGAACGTGCCCGGGCACTTGGTGAAGCTGCCCCGCGCCGAGGCCTCGCCGGTGAGCGCCGCGAGGCACGCGACCGCGCCCAGGGTCACGAGCAGCGCTCGAAGCCTCATCCGCACACTGTGATCCGCCCTGCCGTCCATGGCATCTCCCCTACGCGTCGGTTCGGACTGCGCGGGCAGCGTACCGCGCGTCAGCCGCGACCGGGCACCGGGACCTCGAAGCCGAACCGCTCGGGCTCGACGCTGCGGACCAACGGCACGCCGAGCCGGCGCGCGATCCGCCACGCCCAGGCGTACGGGAACGGCACGGGCAGCTCCGGGCAGAAGCGCTCCTTGCGGCCGTTCGCGCCCTCGACCTCGATCGTCACGGTGGAACTGGGCAGGATCCAGCCCCGCGGATGATCGACGCCGACGATGCGCACCAGCCGGGGCCGCCCGTCGGCGAACACGCGGCGGATCTCGCGCACCGCCGCGCGGATCCAGAAAGGGTTGAGATAGCGGAGGCGCTTCATGCACCTCCTCTACCCGTTCTCCGCCCGCTTAGAAGCTGCTGCTGAAGCTCCGCATCGCCGCGATCCCCTCGAACCGGTCGCCCGAGCCATCGCGCAGGTCGGCCGTCCGCCGATGCTGCGCAAGCCCCTTGCGCATCCGCTCGGCATCCTGCCTGAGCGAGGGCCGGCGCATCGACGCGTCGGCACCGTTCGAGTTGGTGGCCCCACCCGCGCTAAACGCGGTCACATCCTGAGGTTCCATCTGGGCATTCCCCTTGCTCTCTCGTTTCCCCCAAGCCGAGCCACTTCGAGCTCATGGGACATCTTCATACCCACA
The DNA here is from genome assembly GCA_963842795.1 of uncultured Solirubrobacterales bacterium. Taxonomy (GTDB): domain Bacteria; phylum Actinomycetota; class Thermoleophilia; order Solirubrobacterales; family 70-9; genus WHSW01. The sequence goes on from CAWJHV010000018.1 coordinate 16,124, forward strand.
ACGGACGGGTTTGATGCGGACTTTTGGCGAGACCTCAACCCGGCGAAAAACCGTCGCCGGCGGGGTGGCCGGCGAGGGCTAGCGGCCCCCGTCGGCGGCCCGCTCCAGATCCTCCTTGGCCGCGACGGCGCGGTCGGTCGCAGCCTCGAGCCCGTCGGTCTCCTCGTCGACGACGCCGGGCGTTTCGGCGGCCGGCGCGCGGGTCTCTGCGGCCGCGTCGGGCTTCTTCGGCGCGGTGGCCTTCTTCGGCGCGGGCTTCTTCGCGGCGCTCGGCTTCTTGGCCGCGGGCTTCTTGCCGCCGGCCCTTCTTCGCGGCGCGGCTTCTTCGCCGCCGCCTTCGCCCTCGGCTTCGGCGCGTCCGGATCGGGCTTCAGCTTGTCCTTTTCCTTGACGTCGGCCGGCTTCGGCTCCGAGGCTCCGGGGTCGGGCTCCATCGGCCCGGGCCGCTCGGCGCGGTGGTCGCCGCCGCGGCCGGGGATCACGCGCTCGAGCAGCTCGAGCGGCAACCGGATCAGGCCCAGGGCGGTGTTCGCGATGGTCTTCGGCAGGTCCTGCAGGCTCATTCTTTCGTTCCTCCTCGTCGTGGCTGAACGAAGCGATTACCCGTCAGCCGCTGCGGATCACCTTAGTGCTGCGCGCCGCCTTCTCGACCTGGCCCGGGCAGAACGGCGGGTCGATCCACTTCTTCTGCGAGAAGAGCTGCGTCTGGTCGGCGTAGTGCTTGGAGCTCGGGTTCGCCGACTCCGAGTAGGTGAGGATCGTGCGGTCGCGCACGCACCGGCCGTCCTTGTTGAACCCGGCGACCATGATGAAGCTCGAGCCGTCGGTGACGTCCGGGTAGCCGGCCGGCGGGTCCCAGGCGTCGGTGATCACGTTGAACGCGCCCTGGCCGCTGGGGCCGCCGTGGATCGGGATGTTCTCGGCGCCGCGCGGCTCGTACTGGTACGTGGCCGAGCGGGGCGTCGAACGGGATTCCGGCGCCGTTGAGGTCGGTGACCGCGTCGGCGAGCGCCTCGCCCACCGCCGGGTCGGAGGTGTCGAGCCCGGCCGGCGTGTTGATCGGGTCGGCGACGTCGAACGGCGTCGTGAACGGCGGCGCGCCGAGGTTCGACATGAAGCGCCGGAAGAGGATCGCCCCGGTGCTGTCGAGGTTCTGGTGCTCGTCGAAGCCGTCGAGGGCCGGGCAGGCGGCGCTCGACGTCGACCGAGGCGCCGTCGGAGTTGGCCAGCGTCGGGTTCGCGTGGCAGAACGCGGCCAGCGACGAGCGGAAGAGCTCGGCGCCGTAGAGGCGGTCGTTGGACTGGATCCGCCGCAGCCGGTTGACCGTGAACTTGTCGCCCGCGTAGCCGTCCTTGCCGGCGAGCCGCTGCTGGATCATCTTCAGCCCGAGCCGCTCGCGCAGCGAGCGCTCGGTCTGCTCGTCGCCGATGATCCGGGCGAAGCCCTCGAGCGGCTGCGCCGGGGTTGGCGAGCCAGTAGGAGTCGTTGGAGTTGGCGACGTAGTCGCGGCGGAACATGTTCGGCAGGTTCGAGGGGCCGAAGATCCCGGGCACGACCGAGTCGGGGTCGGTCCCCGGCGCGCACTCCGAGCGCGAGCCGTCGAGGGTCGGCAGCCCGAGGGCCCCGAAGGTGAGCGCGCCGAGCGGCGCCTGGCAGTCGCCGGTCGCCTTCGCGTTGGGCACGTTCGGGACCGAGCCGATGTCGGCGTAGAGCGCCTTGCCGCGCGAGTCCGAGGCCATCGTGTTCACCCACGGGATGCCCTCGTACTTCTTCAGGACGTCGAGCAGCTCGTTGGTCGACTGCGCCTGGTTGGTGGCGAAGAAGTGGTTGAGGTAGCGGAGGTTCTCCGCGTTCGCGTCGAACATCGCGTAGGCCGTCGTGTTCGTCCAGTCGAACAGCTACTGGCCCTGGAGCGAGGTGATGATCGGCCCGTAGCGGGTCGTGTAGAGCGTCCGGGTCACCGGCGCCAGCGAGCCGTCGGGCTGCAGGGTCTGCACCGTGACGTCGTTGGTCTCCATCTTCTCCGGCTGGCCGTCGACCAGGTAGCTCGTCGGGTCGCCGGGCACCAGCGTGAGCGCGATCGGGACGAAGCGGAACGCGGTCGAGACCGTGTGCGTCCAGGCGAGGTTGTCGGTGTGGCCGATGTTGATCACCGGGACGCCGAAGAGGCTCGCGCCGGAGACGTTGACCTTGCCCGGGATCACGAGGTGCGACTGGTAGAAGCGCTCCGAGCCCTGCCACGGGAAGTGCGGGTTGCCGAGCACCATGCCGCTGCCGTTCTCGGTCGCCTCGCTGCCGATCCCCCAGCCGTTGGAGCCGGTGTCGCCGCGCTGCGCGTCGAGCGCCTCCCCGAGCTCGGCGACGTCGGCCGGCGTGACCTTCGAGTCCGCCGCGCTCGAGCGGCCGCGCCGGGCGGCGCGGCGTTGACGATCCCGTCCTCGGCGATCTGGCCCGACGCGAGCTGGCCGAGCTGGTAGAAGCGCCGGTAGGCGTCGTCGACGGTGATCTCGCGCACCCACGGGGCGCCGGCGCAGGTCGGGTCGGGGAGGTTGGCGACGCCGGTCTTGCGCAGGTAGCGGTTGTAGCCGGCGACGTAGCCCTTGACCGCCCTTGAGGAGCTTGGGCTTCGGCCCGACCGGGGGCGGCTGCGCGAGCAGCTGATCGATGATCCCGCGGTCCTTGATCCGCTGGTAGAAGAGGTCGCTCTCGAGGTTGGTGTAGCCCTCCGGGGACTCGCCGTCGGGGCCGAAGTACTTCGAGCGCTCCGCGTTGGAGGTCACGTAGGACTCGGCCATCGTGCAGATGTTGTCCTCGGCGAACGCGTAGCCGTAGCCGAAGCCCATGTCCTTGAAGCTGTCGGCCCGGATCGTCGGGATCCCGCCCTTGCTGCGGATGATCTCCGCCTTGAGCTTGCCCTTGCGCCGCCGCGCCGCCGGACGCGAGCCCGGCAATCGCGATCGCCGCCACCGCCACAAACAGCGCCTGCCCGCGCCACCTCTCCATGCCGTGGATCGTAGTTGTGTGCGCTTGGTCACACAAACGAAGTACTTGCTCCGTTTTAACGGAGTTCTTACTCCGGTTGTGTTACGGTCGCCGCCATGAAACGGAGCATTCACCTCTCACTTCATCAATCCCTGGCTAACCCTCGTCGTCGTCTGCTTCGCGCAGTTCATGGTCGTGCTCGACGCGACCGTGGTCAACGTCGCCCTGCCGTCGATGCAGACCGACCTCGACATCTCCGACTCCTCGCTGCAGTGGGTCGTCAACGGCTACACGCTGATGTTCGGCGGCTTCCTGCTGCTCGGCGGGCGGATGGCCGACCTGATCGGCCGCCGCCGGCTGTTCGTCGCCGGCACCGCGATCTTCGCCGTCGCCTCGCTGATCAACGGACTCGCCACCTCCGGGGAGATGCTGATCGGCGCCCGCGCCCTGCAGGGGTTCGGCGGCGCTCTGGTCGCGCCCGCCGCGCTCTCGATCATCACCACCACCTTCGCCGAGGGCGAGAAGCGGACCAAGGCGCTCGCCGTCTGGGGCGCGATCGCCGCCGGCGGCGCCGCCGCGGGCCTGCTGCTCGGCGGCGTCCTGACCGAGTTCCTCTCCTGGGAGTGGGTGTTCTTCGTCAACGTGCCGATCGCGATCGCGACCATCGTCGCCGCCTTCCGGTTCGTGCCCGAGTCCCGCAACGAGGCCCAGGTCCGTCACTTCGACATCGCCGGGGCGATCACGGTCACCTCGGGTCTGCTCGTGCTCGTCTACGCGATCGTCAAGTCGATCGACTGGGGCTGGGGCTCGACCTCGACACTGGGCCTGATCGGCGTCGCCGCGGCGCTGCTGGTGGCCTTCGTCTTCATCGAGCGCCGCTCGAAGTCGCCGCTGGTGCGGCTCGACCTCTTCCGGCTGCGCTCGCTGGCGACCGCGAACGGCGTGATGCTGCTGGTCTTCTCCGGGATGTTCGCGATGTTCTTCTTCTGCACCCTGTACCTGCAGAAGGTGCTCGGCTACTCGGCGCTCGAGACCGGGATCGCGTTCCTGCCGGTGAGCTTCGGGATCGTGATCGGTTCGGTGCTCGCGCAGCAGCTGATCGGCCGCCTGGGGACGAAGCGGGTGCTCGCCACGGGGACGACCCTGGCGACCGTGGGGCTCGCGATCCTCGCCGCCACGACCTCGGTCGACGGCACGTATCCGGTGCTGCTCGCCGCCCTCGCCCCGCTGGCGATCGGCATGGGCCTCACCTTCGTCCCACTGACCCTGGTCGCGACGACGAACGTCGGCAAGTCCGACGCCGGGCTCGCCTCGGGAGTCTTCAACACCTCCCAGCAGGTGGGCGGGGCGCTTGGCCTGGCGGTGCTCTCGACCTTCGCCAACGACCGGACGGCCGACGCGCTCGCCGGCGGCGCCCAGCAGTCCGCGGCGCTCGTCGACGGGTTCCAGATCGCGTTCGTGATCGCGGCCGGGCTGGTCGGAGCGGCGGCGATCCTGACCACCGCGCTGCTGCGGCGCCGCGACGTCGCCCGGATCGACGCCGGCGACGTCGACCTGGCGGCCGCGGCCGCCTGACGGGGCCCGCCATGGCGCATACAATCGACGCCATGGCCACGACGGAAGCATCGGCGCGCGAGCTGCGCGCCGATGCCCAGCGCAATCGGGAGCGGATCATCGCCGCGGCGATCGAGGTGTTCGCCGAGCACGGCCTCGAGGCCTCGACCGCCGAGATCGCCAACCGGGCCGGGGTCGGCGAGGCGACCCTGTTCCGGCGCTTCCCGAGCAAGAGCGATCTGATTCAGGCGATCGTCGAGACGCAGATGGACGGCGTGATCGAGATCGCCACCGACTGCCTCACCGACCCCGAACCGGGTCCGGCGCTGGAGCGCTTCATGACCGAGATGGTCGAGCGCTCGGTCGGCGACCGCGGGGTGATGGAGGCGGCGAAGAACGTCTGCATGACCGCCTCCGGGCTCGAGTCGCGCCGGCGCGAGATCGTCGCCCTGATGAGCTCGCTGGTGAAGCGAGCCCAGGATGCGGGCGCGGTGCGCTCCGACCTCTCCGGCACGGACATCGGCTGCTGACCAACGCCGCCGCCTCGTCGGCCGAGGTCCCCTTCCCCGGCCTGCGCGAGGACCTGTGGAAGCGCTATCTGCAGATCATCTTCGACGGCCTGCGCCCCGAGGGCGCGACGAAGCTGCGCCCGGGGCCGCCGCCGCGCAAGCTGTTCGAGTGCCCCGCGTCCGAGTAGCCCGAGCGACTAGCGCAGCCGCGAGCTGCGGTTCGCGTACGGCACGTAGTCGCGGCAGGGCTCGCCGCGCAGGCCCGGGCAGGGCGGCAGGCCGGTCGGGACCGCGACGTCGACGACCGGCAGCTGCAGCTTCGACGGCATCTCCGGCGAGTGCGCGATCGTCACCTTCGCGCTGCCGGACGGCTTCGCCTCGGCGAAGGCCCAGACCGGCTGGTCGCCGCCGACGGCGCTCACGGTCACGCGGATCGCCGATCCGGCGCGGTAGGCGTGGCCCTGGTAGTAGAGCGGGACCGTCACCTTGGTCCACTTGCGTCGCCGACAGGCCCTGCTTGTCGCGCTTTCGCAGGCCCAGCACCGGCTCGAGCTTGGTGCTCTTCTCCGGGTCGAGCTTGTTCAGGTCGCCGCGCAGCCAGCCGCTCTGGACGAAGGTCTCCTTGCCGTCGGGGCGGACCTCGGAGACGGTCGCCTGCAGGTCGACCCGCTTGGCCGCCGAGCGCACCCAGAGGCGCAGCGCGCCGCCGCCGAGCACGGTCGTGTTCGCGGCCAGCGGCGAGGTCACGTAGCTGGCGGCCGTCCCGGCCGGGTTCTGGGTCCAGTCGTACGGCGGGGTCGCGGTCCAGAGGCCGTTCGGGCCGCCGGCCGTGTCGCCGGTGAAGTCCGTCGGCGGCCGCGCCGTCGGGCTGGCGCTGAACTTGTCCTTGCCGCCGTTCGACGGGCGCTTGGAGGCGAGCCTGCCGCCGGCGTCGAGGAAGAGCGAGCGCGCCTTCGTCCCCGGGACGGGCCACTTGGCGAACGACTGCTCGAACCCGGGCACCGGGTTGCCGGGCACGTTGCTGCCGGCCCCGTTGTCGAACAGGATCCGGACCTGCGGCAGGGCCTCGAACGCCGCCAGGGCCGACGCGTAGTCGGGCTCGTCCTGGATCGGGTCGTGCGGAAGGGTGACGCCATGGACGCCGAGCACGGCCTCGTAGAGGACCGGCGCTGCGGCCATCGCGGGATTTTCACGCGGTTTTCGCCCCGCGACGTAGAGCTCGATGAAGTCGTACCAGCGGTTGAACGTCTCCGGGTCGAGCGAGTCGGTGTGGACGCCGTTGGTGAACGTGAACCACTTGCGATCGGTGCCGGTGAACTGGGCGGCCAGGGTCGGGCAGTGGCCGCCGGTCTGCTCGTCGGTCCACTGGCAGGCCATGAACACCGGGACGTCGATCTTCTTCACGAAGGTCACCGGCGCCAGCGGGTCGGCGACCTTCGGCTTGTAGTACTGGTTGCGCTCGATCTTCCCCAGCAGGTTGACCGCCTCCGGGTGCAGCTGCTGGTTTTCCTTGCAGATCTCGTCGCCGTTCTCGATCCGCTCCCAGGCCCAGGCCTGCCCGGTGGTCGGCGAGGCGGGCTGGGAGTCGTCGACGCGGTCCATCGCCCACTCGAGCGCGAAGCCGGTGTTCAGGACCCCGCCGGGATAGAGCGTGGTCTGGGTGGCGTCGATCACCGACAGCGGGGTGATCGCCGAGAGGCTCGGCGGCCGCGTCTTGGCGACGAAGAGCTGGCTGATCCCGCCGTAGGAGACGCCGAGCATCCCGACCTTGTTGTTGAGCACCCAGGGCTGGCGCGCGACGGTCTCGATCACGTCGTAGCCGTCGAGCCCCTGCAGCGTCTCGAAGAAGTCGAAGGCGCCGCCCGAGCATCCGGTGCCGCGCATGTTGACGTCGACCACCGCGTAGCCGAGCAGGGCGGCGATGGGCTGGATCGAGCTCTCGCCCCCGTTCGGGTTGGCGTAGCCGTAGCCGGAGTACTCGATCAGGGTCGGATACGGCCCGGCCTCGACCGGCCCCGGCAGATAGGTGTTGACCGCCAGCTTCGTCCCGTCGCGGGTGGTCAGGTAGCCGTAGCCGCTGCCCGGCATCGACTGGTCGTAGATCGACGGGTCGGGCGGCGCGGACTTGTCGCTCAGCACGCGGAAGCGGTCCGTCTTCGCCGACCCCTGCTTCACCAGATAGCCGCCGCCGGGCTCGATGTGGCGGAACACGATCCCGCCGAGCGAGCCGGCGGTCTTGCTCTCGACCTTCTTGCCGCGCTTGTCGACGAGGGTCAGCTTCGCCCCGGGCTCGGCGCCGGTGAGCTGGACCTGCTCGACGCTGCCGCGGGCGGTGAAGGTCGCGGTGGCCGCGGAGGCGCCCGCCGGCAGCACCGCCGCCAGCGCAACGGCGAGCGCGACAAGGCGCCAGCCCGCCGATCCCCGCAACGCGTCCCTGCCCTTCACACCCGTAACCATCTCATGTCGCGGACTCCGGCGCCGCGGTCGAACCAGAGGGAGCCGCCGTACATCCTTCGTGAAGGGCTTCGCCCACTGCTCCTCGATCGCCTTGATCACCTCCGCTCATCAGGCACCCGGCGGGCACCGCAAGACGCGCCTAAAGCGGCATCTGTGTCAAGACGGCCGCCAAGGCGAGGGCCGCGGTTGCCCGACCTGGACGGCCGAATGTCATCCGCTGGCCACGGCCGCGGGTTTGGAACCCGTGAGCTTCAAAACCCGCCGCGATGATCGGGCGATCGCTAGGCGTCTGCGGCCGCTTGCGCGGAACCGCGCCCGACGCTCACGTCCAGACCCTCGCGCCGGAGCTCGAAGGCCATCATCTCGTCAGGTCCTTGCCGCCGACCAGCGGCGCCTTGAAGCGGCGGCCGAAGCGGTAGCTCAGGGCGACCGGGAGCGGGACCGGGACGTCGCGCTCGAACCGGTGCGTGGCGCCGTCCTCGCCCTCGAGCTCGAGCACCACCGTCGACTCGGGGTTGAAGAAGCCCTTCGGCTCGCCGACCTCGACCAGACGGGCGGTCTGGATGTCGCCGGTGACGAAGGCGCGCGCGTCGGAGATCACGCCCCGCACCTTGTGGTAGCCGGCGCGGATCCCGAGCAGCGTGGTGATCCCGAAGGCGGCGAGGACGAGCACGATCACGATCGGCGTGTTGTCGTCGCCCGTGGCGAGCACGAGCACGATCGCGGCGGCGATGCAGGCGATGCTCAGCAGGCTGAGCGTGCGGATCATCGGCGGGCCCTGGGCGGCCGGGTCGCGCGGCGCAGACGGCGCGCGATCGCGCCGACCGAGCCGTCGCCGCCGTCCCCGCTTCCGGCCGGCACCGGCTCGCGCGCCTCATCCTCGGTCTCCGCCTGCCCGGCGACCCGCGGCGCGTAGAGCGCCACCGGCTCGGCGACGCCCTTGAGCTCGGCCTTGCCGCGGCTCTCGGCCTCGAACTGGTGCGAGAGCCGCTTCCAGGTCTCGCCGGTGATCAGGATCGGGTCGTCGGTCTCGCGCGTGCGCGCCTCGACCCGGGAGGCGACGTTGACCGCCCCGCCGATGACCGAGAAGTTGAGGCGCCCGGCGCCGCCGACCGCGCCCGCGATCACGGTGCCGCTGTTGACGCCGACCCCGACCCGCAGCTCGCCCGCCTCGCCGCGCTCGTTGACGGCGCCGCCGATCTCGCAGGCCGCGCGCACCGCGCGGTCGGCGTGGTCGGTGAACGGCTCGGGCGCGCCGAAGACGGCGAGCAGGCCGTCGCCCTCGAACTTGTCGACGTGGCCGCCGTGCGCGGCGATGATCGGGACGATCACCTCGAACAGCCGGTTGAGCGCCGCGACCACCTCCTGCGGCGTCGCCCCGCTGGCGAACTCGGTGAAGTCGCGCACGTCGCAGAACAGCACCGAGACCTCGACCTCGACCCCCTCCTCGGTGAAGCCCTCGGAGAGGATGTACTCGGCGACCTCGCGATCGAGGTAGGTGCCGAACGCCTCGCGCAGGCGCTCGCGCTCGCTCAGCCCCACGACCATCTGGTTGAAGCTCGCCGCGAGCTCGCCGAGCTCGTCGCCCGTGGTCACCGGCACCGAGACGTCGTAGTCGCCCTCGCCGATCCGGTCGACCGCCCGCGAGAGGTCGCGCAGCGGGCGCAGGATCGACTTCGAGAGCAACACCGTGAGCTCGAGCGAGATCGTGGTGGAGACCAGCAACGCGACGAGCACGTCGACGCCGAGGTTGGAGCTCCCGCCGCCGTCGGAGGTCAGCGCGGCGACCACCAGGCCGGTGATCAGGTTGATCAGCGGCAGGGCGACCAACAGCCGGGTGCGCAGCGACACCGCCCAGAACCCCGTCCGCAGCCCCGGGGAGAGGTCGGAGTTGATCTCGAGCAGCACCGGGCGCATCCCGGCCTCGACCGCGAGGTAGTGGAGGATCGCCGAGTAGCCCATCGCCACCGCGGCGCCGGCGAGCAGCGGGAAGATCGCCAGCGCCGGCAGGTCGAGGATCACGATCCCGACGATGCACGTCGGCAGCACCGAGACCACCACCGGAATCGGCAGGTCGCGCTTCAGCAGCAGGATCGGCAGTCCGATCGCCGCCGACCAGGCGCGCTCGGTCGCCGGCTCGTCGCGCTCGCCGTCGATCCACGCGGCTATCGGGCGAATCTGGCCGGAGACGCGCCACAGCGAGGCGAGGATCGCCGCCTCGGTGAGCACGAGCGCGATCCCGAGGACGGTCAGGTACTCGTGCGTGTCGCCGTCGAAGTAGAAGGTGAAGAGGGCGAGCGTGCCGCCGACGATCAGCAGCGCCGTCTGCAGCTCCACCGCCATGAAGGCGAGCGGATACCGGTGTCCGAGCCGCTTGTAGAAGAAGGTGAGCACACCCGCGGCCATCGCGGGGATTGTCCCATCCGGCGGCGAATCGGTGTGTGAGAACCGCGTCGGCGCGCGGCACGCACGAAACAGCCCTCAAGGTCTCGTCCGCGGCTCCCGATGAGAAGTCTGTGGAGCGCCCATTGCTGCCCGTATACGCCGCCAACGGAGGATTTCCCGAGCCTCCGCGAGGCGGAAGGATCCGCGTCGTCGCCGCCCGCCACCCCGCCTGCGGCGCGTCGACCCGCGTCCGGCTGCCGAGCACCGTCTCCGCCCGGGCCGTGCACCGCCTGCACTGCGCCGGATGCGACCACGACTTCAACGTGCTCGCGGTCACCGAGATCGGGCTCGAGGACCCGCGGCTCGCCCCGGCGCCCGAGCCGCCGCCGATCGTCGCCCGAAGGCCCGCCAAGCCCTCCAAGCCCGCTCGGCCCGCTCGCGCACCGAGCCCCGACGCTTCCTCCACCCGAGCGCTGCGGCGCAGGCTCGACGCCGCGCCCGTGGCCGAGCGGCGCAGGCGGCGGCGCGGCCCGCACCTGCGGCGGCCGCGGATCACGCTGCCCTCGCGACCGAGGCCGCGCCTCGAGCGCGGACTGCGAAGCGCGGCGCCGGCGACCCCGGCGCGCACGCGCACGCGGACGCGGCCCCACGGGCGGCCGCGCCTCGACCCGCAGAGCCTGAGCTGGAAGGTCCTCAGCGTCCCGCTCGCCGCGTTGCTCGTGGTAGCGGGGCTGCTCGCGCTTCGCGGAGGGGGCGACGCGCCGACCGCGCCCGCCGAGGCCGCCCGACACCAGGACGGGCGCCAGGCGGCCGACGCCCGTGCCGGCAAGGACGAGTCCTCCAAGGGCGACGGCGAGTCCGCCGGCGGCGGCGACGGCAAGGTCTCCAAGAACGCCCACCTGGTCGCGGGCGTCACCTACTCGTTCGCGCTCCCCGCCGGCTGGGAGCGCGTCGATCCGCCGGACGGCGCGACGTTCGCGGCCGAGGCAAGCGACGGCGGCGCCGACGCGACGCTATGGATCACCGAGGACCCGAAGCTCGAGTTCCCGACCTTCGTCTCGCAGTCGCTCGCGCAGCTCGAGGCTCTGGCCGGCTCGGCGCAGGTCGTCGAGCGCGTCCCGGCACCGAGCGCCGAGGACACGATCGTCAGGCTCGCCGCGGACGCGCCCGCCGGCGAGCCGAGCTACGAGGTCACGCTGCGCGTCGGCGGCCCGTACCGCTACTACCTCGCCACCAGCGTCGATCCCGAGGCCTCGAAAAAGGCCGGCGAGGGAGCCGATCTGATCACCGGATCGTTTACGCCCGACGCGGAGGGATAGGATCATGGGTGGAAGGAGACGAGCCGTGCTACTGACGCTGCTCGCGCTGGCCGCCCCGCTGCCGGCGTTCGCAATCTCGGATCAAGCCCTGAAGCCGGTCAGCGCGGACCCCGGTCCGGCGGCGCTCTCTGTCTCTGCTTCGCTCGACTCCTGCGGGGTGATGTCCGACCAGGTGGTCTGCAAGCTCGACGTCTCCTTCAACCCGCTGCCAAACGCAGACAGCTACTCGGCGACGGTCACCCGGGCCGACGGCTCAGTCACCGATTACGGCGACGTCGGCCCCGGCGGCGCCTCGATCTGGATCCCGTACGTGGGGGCCGGCAGCTACAGCGTCAAGATCACCGCCTACGGCGAGCCGATCCGGCCCGACGATCCCGACGGTCACGGGCACGTGATCGCCACCGACGTCTCGCGCTCCTCGCCCTGGAATCAGGACCGCGACAAGCCGCACAAGCCGAAGCCGAAGAAGGACGAGGCCGGGGCGGCCGTGACCGAGGTCACCGGGCGCACCGATCTCACCGTCCCGCAGAACCCCGACGCCGACGGCGCGACCACGAGCGACCCCGCAGCCTCGGCGCCGGCTCCGACCCCCGATCCGGCATGCGCTGCGCCCGCCCCGCCGCCGGCGCCGCCGACGCCTCCCGAGCAGCCGCCGCCCGACCTCGACCCGGAGAACCCCGACGAGGACGCGGACGGGATCCCGGACGAGCAGGAGCAGGCGACCTACGACCAGCAGCTCGCCGAGTACCAGGCCGCGGTCGAGGCGCAGGCCAACGCGCCGCCCCCCGCGGCCTGCTGATCCGCCTTCCGCGGGTCGAGTAACGCCTACCGAGGCCGCAGCCCCGGCGCGCCGGTAGGGTCCGCGCTCCGCATGGTTCGCGACTCCGCGATCTCCCGACGCGCTCTGCTCAAGGGCGGGGCGACTGCCGCCGCCGGCCTCTACGCCACGCCCGCGTTCGCCCGCTCGCTGCGGCCCGGCGGACGGCGGCGCCGTGTCGCCGTCCTCGGCGGGGGCATGGCGGGCCTCGCGGTCGCTCACGAGCTGGTCGAGCGCGGCTTCAGGGTGACCGTGGTCGAGCCCGACTACCTCGGCGGCAAGGCGCGCAGCCTCTCGGTTCCCGGGACGGCGAAGGGCGGGCGCCGCGGGCTCCCGGGAGAGCACGGTTTCCGCTTCTTTCCCGGCTTCTACCACCACGTCCCCGACTCGATGCGGCGGATCCCCTTCCCCGGCAACGAGAACGGGGTCTGGGACAACCTCGTGGACGCCACCGAGACGGTCGCGCCGCGGACCAGGGGTCGGCCGGACGGGACGGCCTTCGGGCTCGCGCCCGAGCCCAGCCAGGCGCTGACGATCGACGGCCTTCGCGCGATCCTGACCGCGGGCCTCTCGGGCCAGGGCGTGCCGCCCCACGAGCTCGCCTACTTCGTCGAGCGGCTGCTCGTCTTCGCCACCTCGTCCGACGAGCGCCGCTACGGCCAGTGGGAGTACGTCCCGTGGGAGGAGTTCGTCGGCGCCGAGGGCAAGTCGGAGGAGTACCGCAGGGTGATCGCCACCGGGCTGACGCGCACGGTCGTGGCGGCGAAGGAGAGCGTCGCCTCCACGCGGACGATCGGCAACATGGGCGAGGCCTTCGTCTTCACCATCCTGGGGCTGGGCAACGACGGCGCCGCCGACCGGGTCCTCAACCTGCCCACCAACGAGGCCTGGATCGATCCGTGGGTCCGGCACCTGAAGGACCTCGGGGTCGAGTTCCGCCGCGGGCTGAAGGTGAAGGCCCTCGACATCCGCCGCGGCCGGGTCGACGGCGCCCGGGTCCGCGACCGCCACGGCCGCGAGCGGACGATCGAGGCCGACTGGTTCGTCGCCGCGACGCCCGTCGAGCGGGCACGGCCGCTCTGGTCCCGCGACGTGCTGCGCCACGACCCCAAGCTCGAGCTGACCTCCGAGCTGTTCACCGACTGGATGGTCGGGATCCAGTTCTACCTCTCGCGCCCCGTCGACCTGGTCCGGGGCCATCTGAGCTTCGTCGACGCACCCTGGGCGCTGACGGGGCTGACCCAGGCCCAGTTCTGGGAGGGGCGCGACTTCGCGGCGGACTACGGGGACGGCAGGGCCGTCGATTGCCTGTCGGTCGACATCTCCGACTGGGACACCCCCGGGATCCTGTACGGCAAGCCGGCAAAGCGGTGCCGGCCCAAGGAGGTGATGCACGAGGTCCTCGCCCAGATCCAGGCCCACCTCAACGACGGCGGGACCGAGGTCCTGCCCGACGAGGCGATCCACTCCTGGTTCCTCGATCCCGGCATCGAGTGGAGGCCGAACAGGAAGCGCAACCACAACGCGACGCCGCTTCTGGTCAACACCGTCGGCAGCTGGGAGAAGCGCCCGACGGCGCGCTCGGAGATCCCCAACCTCTTCCTCGCCGGCGACTACGTGCAGACCGACATCGACCTGGCGACGATGGAGGGGGCGAACGAGTCGGGACGCGAGGCGGCGAATGCGATCCTCGAGGCGTCCGGGTCGAACGCAGCGCCGGCAGCGAAGTTCAAGCTCTACGACCCGCCCGAGTTCGAGGGCATCAAGCGGGTCGACGCCCAGCGCTTCGCGGCAGGGCAGCCGAACGCGCTCGACGTATGATCGGGCCATGCCTACAGCCACCGCCGCTCACCTGGAGTCCGAGTCCGCCCGCAACTTCATCGGCCGGGGCCCGCACGGCCTGCTGATCGGCGCTGAGAGCGCCCCGGCCGCTGACGGCCGCACGTTCGAGACCCTCGATCCCGCCACCGGTGAGCCGATCTGCGAGGTCGCCCAGGCCGGAACCGAGGACGTCGCCCGGGCGGTCGCCACCGCGCGCGAGGCGTTCGACGGCCCGCTGCGCAAGGTCTCCCCCTCGAAGCGCGCCGGGCTCATGTACACGCTCGCCGAGCTGATCAAGGCCAACCTCGCCGAGCTTGCCGAGCTTGAGTCGCTCGACAACGGCAAGCCGCTGGCGGCCGCCAAGGGCGACGTCGCCGCCTCGGTCGCCCACCTGCGCTACTACGCGGGCTGGCCGACGAAGATCGAGGGCGAGACGTTCCCGGTCTCCGCCCGCGACCTGTTCTGTTACACGCTGCGCGAGCCGGTCGGCGTCTGCGCCCAGATCGTGCCCTGGAACTACCCGCTGCTGATGGCGGTGTGGAAGATCGCCCCGGCGCTCGCCGCCGGCTGCCCGATCGTGCTCAAGCCCGCTGAGCAGACGCCGCTGACGGCGCTGCGCCTCGGCGAGCTGGCGCTCGAGGCGGGCTTCCCCGAGGGGACACTCAACGTGCTCACCGGCGACGGCGAGACCGGCGCCGCGCTGGTCGACGACCCCGGCATCGACAAGGTCGCGTTCACCGGCTCGACCGCGGTCGGGCGCGAGATCGGCGCCAAGTGCGGCAGGGCGCTCAAGCGCGTGACGCTCGAGCTCGGCGGCAAGAGCCCGAACATCATCCTTCCCGACGCCGACCTCGACGCCGCGATCAAGGGCTCGTTCCTCGGCATCTACTCGAACTCCGGCCAGGCCTGCAACGCGGCCTCGCGGCTGTTCGTCGCGGCCGGCATCTTCGACGAGGTCGTCTCGAAGCTCGCCGACTTCGCCCGCGAGGCCAAGGTCGGCCCCGGGCTCGACCCCGAGTCCGAGTTCGGGCCGCTGATCTCCGACGAGCAGTTCGGTCGCGTGCGCGGCTACATCGACTCCGGCCTGGAGGAGGGCGCCGAGGCGGTCATCGGCGGCAAGCCGGAGAACGGCGGCGGTTACTTCGTCGCCCCGACCCTGTTCACCGGGGTCTCCGACGGGATGAAGATCGCCCGCGAGGAGATCTTCGGCCCGGTGCTCGTCGCCCAGCCCTTCGACGACCTCGACGAGGTCGCCCGGCGCGCCAACGACACCGAGTACGGCCTCGCCGCGGGCCTGTGGACCAGGGACATCTCCAAGGCCCACAAGCTCGCGGCGCTGCTCGAGGCGGGTTCGGTCTACATCAACACCTGGGGCGCGGGTGACCCGTCAGTGCCGTTCGGCGGCTACAAGGCGTCGGGGATCGGCCGCGAGAAGGGCCACCACAACCTCGACGCCTACCTCGAGACCAAATCGGTCTTCACGCAGCTGTAGGGGCCTCGTCCGGGACGTAGTTCTGGACCAGCCCGAAGCGCTCGGCGACCCGGACGGTGCCCTCGGGGTCGAACTGGATCCCGTAACGCTCACTGAAGTCAGCCAGCTTCGCGGGGTCCGGCTCGCTCGTCAGCTCGCCCATCTCGCGGAACATGTGCTCGAACCCGCCCGGGGCGATGATCTCGAGGATCCGGCACGGCTCGTCGCCGGCGTTCCAGAACGTGTGCCACTGGTCGCGGGGCTTGAACACGAAGTCGCCGGGCTCCGCGTAGGCCTCGTCGTCGCCCAGTAGCGCGCCCATGCGGCCCTCGAGCACGTAGGAGTACTCGTCCTCGCGCGTGTGCATGTGCCACGGCGCGGCCATCGTCCGCGGCGCGATCGGGTGCTCGACCATCGAGAAGCCGCCGCCGGTCTCCTCGGTCCAGGCCATGAACCTGACCCCGACGCCGGGGAGCTGGACGGAGTAGCCCTCGTCCGGCCCGACCTTGCGGGGGCCCTGGGTGTGGTCGAAACGGGTGAGCTGAGTGGTGTCGAACATCGCGTGACTCCTTTCGTTGAACGTCGGTGTTCAGCGAACCTAACACACGGCCGGTGGATCTGTCAAGATTGATTGAACAGATATGTCTCGCGAATACAAGAAGCGCAAGCGAGCCGAGTCCGAGGCCGAGACGCGCGAGCGGATCACCGAAGCGACCATGCACCTGCACGAGGCCGTCGGACCGGCGAAGACGACGGTGAGCGCGATCGCCGAAGCAGCGGGGGTCCAGCGGGCGACGGTGTACCGCCACTTCCCCGAGGAGGCGGACCTGATCAAAGCTTGCGGCGCCCACTGGAGCTCGCTCAACCCTCCCCCCGATCCGAGCGCCTGGGTAACGATCGAGGATCCCGACGCCCGGCTGCGCACCGCCCTGGCCGAGATCTACGACTGGTTCGATCGCACCGAGACGATGATGGTGAGGATCCTGCGTGACCGAGATCTCGTGCCTGCGCTCGACCGGTCGATGTCGCCGATGGACGCCTATTTCGAGGCGACGGCGAACGTGCTGGTGCGCGGACGCCCGCGGCGCAAGCGGGTGCGGGCGGCGATCGGCCACGCGCTCGAGTTCGAGACCTGGCGCTCGCTCGTCCGCCACCAGGGGCTGCGGCGCGACGACGCGATCGAGTTGGTTACGCGCCTCGTGGGCTGAGCGCGCCGCGGTCGCCGCCCGCGGCGGTCATCTCGACCCGGAACCGGCGGGTGGCGACAGCCAGGCCGATCACGGTCCAGATCACCAGGGCCCAGTAGTCGCTGGTGAAGCCGCTGCCGGTGGTCGCCGAGTCGAAGCAGCCGGTGAACGCGTCGACGAGGTGGGCGACCGGGAAGACGTTGGCGAAGTCCTGGATCCATTGCGGCGCGTCGCCGATCGGGAAGAAGACGCCGGAGAGGAAGATCACCGGGAACATCGTGATGTTGGAGACCGCCGGAGCCGACTCGGCCTTGCGGATGAAGCTGACCACGGCGAGCCCGAGCGAGCTCAGGCAGAGGCCGCCGAGCAGGATCGCGACGACGGCGGCCGGGATCAGCCGCGGCTCGATCGAGACGTCGAAGGCGATCATCCCGATCACGATCAGGAAGAACACCGAGCAGAAGCCCGTGATGATCGACGAGCAGGCCCACGACGCGAGGAACACAGGCGAGGGCAGCGGCGTGCCGACGACGCGCTTGATGATGCCGCGGTCGCGCGCGGTCGAGACCGCGAAAATGATCCCGGTGTAGCAGCCCGTGATCAGGGCGAAGATCCCGATCGAGGGCGTGAAGTAGGTGGCGAACGGGATCTTCTCGCCCGTGGTGGTGCTGGTCACGTCGACGCCGCCGTTGACCGAGTTCAGCAGCAGCAGGAGTAGCAGCGGGAAGACGAAGGTGAAGAACGCCGCCCGCGGCGTTCGCAGGTAGATCAGCAGCCGGACCCTGGTCCAGGCTGCGAGCAGTCCGGCCTGGCGGGCGACGGTCATCGCCGCGCCGCCTCGCTCGCGGTGAGCTCGAGATAGACGTCCTCGAGTGTCGGCCGGATCACGGTCAGCCCTTCGAGCTCGATCCCGCGCTCGGCCGCCCAGGCGAGCAGCGGCGCGAGCTCGGCCGTCGGCGTGGTCGTCGTGAAGGCGACCGCGCCGTTGGCGGCGGCCCCGGGGGGCAGCGGCAGGTCGTCGACGGCGAAGCCGTCGGGAACGCGGAAGGAGATCTGGGCCTCGCGGTCGGCCTCGGTCAGCTCGGAGGGCGGGCCGATCGCGACGATCCTGCCCCCCGAGAGGACCGCGACGGTGTCGGCGAGCCGCTGGGCCTCCTCCATGTAGTGGGTGGTGAGCAGGATCGTCTTGCCCTCGCCGCGCAGCCTGCGGATCAGGTCCCAGGAGCGGCGACGGGCCTCGGGGTCGAAGCCTGTGGTCGGCTCGTCGAGGTAGATCAGGTCGGGGTCGCCGACGACGCCGAGCGCCAGGTCGAGGCGGCGCTTCTGACCGCCGGAGAGCGTCGTCACGCGCGCGTCCCGCTTCTCCGCGAGCCCGACCAGCTCGACCAGCTCGTCGGTCGGCCGGCGGCGCGAGTAGGCGGCCCCGTAGATCTCGATGACCTCCCGGACGGTGAGGTCGGGGTCGACGCCGCTCTCCTGGAGCACGATCCCGATCCGGTCGCGCATCCGCGGGTCGTCGGTCTCGGGGTCGCTTCCGAGCACCGAGACCTCGCCGCTGCTGCGGGTCCGGTAGCCCTCGAGGATCTCGACGATCGTCGTCTTGCCGGCGCCGTTGGGGCCGAGCAGGCCGAACACGGTCCCGCGGGGGATCGCGAAGTCGACTCCGGCGACCGCCTCGTGGTCGCCGTAGGACTTGCGCAGGCCGTGGACCCGGACAACCGGATCCCCCCGATCCCCGGCCGCGCCGTTGTCGCGCGCAGCCATCACTGTTTACAGAATAGGAGCCTTGCCTAAGCGACAGCTCAAGATTCGAGAAACCTCGAAGCGCTCAGCAGCCGATCCGGCGCTCGATGACCTCGAGGCTCTCCCGCAGGCCCAGGCGGGCGCGCCGGACGTCGTCCATCGGGTTGGTGCCCAGCTCCTCGTGGTCGAGCGCCCGCTCGAGCAGCATGTCGGTCGCGAACAGCGTGTTGCGCAACTCGTGCGCGAGAAGGCGCAGCTCCTCAGCGTTCCCCGTCCCCACGGTCACGCCGCTGAGTGTATACCGGGGGAGGGACTCGAACCCTCACGTCCTTTCGGACAACCGAGCTTAAATCGGCCGCGTCTTGCCAATTCCGCCACCCCGGCCGGCTAAGCCTAGCCCTCTTCATCTTGCCTTCAGACGGGTGGTCGATGATGCCCAACGGCGCAACAATCCTCCTGTTACGGTGTTCTCGGGGGCAGGGTACGCGCGGATTCATACATGGAGGCCTCGACCCTCACACACGCCAGCACCCGTACCGGCCTGCTCGGTCGTCGCTCTCCCCTGCTCAAGCTGCAGGGCGACGAGCGCCTCGTGGCCCTGATCCGCGTCCGGCAACGATCACGCCTTCGAGGTCCTGTTCGAGCGCTACCACTCGCGCCTGCTGGCCTTCTGCCGCCACATGCTGCGCTCGGCCGAGGACGCCGAGGACGTGCTCCAGGAGGTCTTCGTCAAGGCCCACGCGGCGATGCTCGCCGACGAGCGGCCGATCAACGTGCGGCCCTGGCTCTACCGGATCTCGCGCAACCGCTGCCTCAACCACCTCCGCCGCCCCGTTCCCGAGGGCCAGGACTCGATGGACGTGATGGTCGGCGAGGGCGGCGTGACCACCGCCGAGCGGGTGCAGAAGCGCGAGGACTTCCGGGCGCTGGTCGCCGACGTCCAGGACCTTCCCGAGACCCAGCGCACGGCCCTGCTGCTGCGCGAGATCGATGCGCTCTCCTACGAGGAGATCGCCGAGAGCATGGACACCACGATCCCGGCGGTCAAGTCGCTGCTCGTGCGGGCTCGCGTCTCGCTCGGCGAGGCGACCCACTCGCGCCAGCTCACCTGCGGTGAGGTCCAGCTCGAGCTCGCCGAGGCGGCCGAGGGGCTGCGCAAGGCCTCGGGCCCGATCCGCCACCACGTCAAGCGCTGCGAGCAGTGCCGCGACTTCCGCAGCGAGCTGCGCTCGAACGCGAAGGCGCTTGCCTCGCTGGCCCCGATCGGCCCGCTGGCGCTGCTGGCGAAGACTCTGGTCGCGAAGCTCGGCTGGGGCGGCTCCGGAAGCGCCGCGAGCGGCTCCGCCGCGGGCACCGGAGCGGCCGCCGGAGGCACGGCGGTCGCCGGGGCCGGCGGTGCGGCCGCCGGAACGGGCGCCGCCGCGGCCGGAGTGGGCGCCGGTGGCGCCGCGCTCGGCGCCGGCGGAGCGGCCACGGTCGGCGGAGGTGCCGGAGCGGCCTTCGGCGGCGCGGCAGCCGCGGGCGGGCTCACCAGCGCGATCGGCGCCAAGGCGGCGGCGACCGCGGCGACCGCGGTGCTGGTCACCGCGGGCGCGGTCGAGGTCCGCCACATCACATCGGAGCGCGCGGTCGAGGCGCACAAGCCGCCGGCCGCAGTCACCGGACCGCCGGCCGCGCGCGGCAGCGGCTCGGCGACCAAGAGCGGCGGGGTGAGCGCAACCCCCGAGAACCTTCACGCCGAGGCCAACGCGCCGGCCATCGAGACGACGCCCTCCGCCTCCCCCGTAACGGAGGCCCCGGCCGCCGACCCCGCCGCGGAGGCGGGCGTGCCGACCGACGAGGCGACGGTGCCGCCGGTCGAGGCCCCGGCCGAGGACGGCGTCGTCGGGCCGGCCGTGGGCGGTGCCGGCGAAGACAGCGGCGCCGACAGCGGAGCCAGCGACAGCGGCACCGAGACCCCGGTCCTGGTCACCGATCCGGAGCCGGCGCCGACCCCGACCACGCCGCCGGCCGTGACCCCTCCCCCGACGCCCCCGCAGCCCCCGGTCGATCCGCCGGTCGTCGATCCACCGGTCCCGACGGATCCGCCGCCGACACCACCGTCACCACCGCCGCCGCCCGCCCCGGGCTCGGCGCCGGTCACCGCTCCCTGAGCCGCCGCGCCGTCTGAGGTCCGGCCCCCCGCTACAGCGGCAGTCGCGCCAGCGCGCGCGTGCCGGCGTCCGAGCTCTCGAGCTCGAACGCGCCGCCGGCGGCCCGCACCCGCTCGTTCACCGAGGCGAGGCCGATGTGGCCCTCGGCAAGCGCCGCGGCGCGGCGCCCGGGCTGCGATCCCGCTGCCGTCGTCGGCGATCTCGAGCTCGAGCGTCGGCGCCGGTGTTGCGGATCGCGAGCGAGACCCGGCTCGCCCCCGAGTGGCGCGCGGCGTTGTTGAGCAGCTCGCGGGCGACGGCGAGCAGCAGCTCGTCCTGCAGCTCGAGCGCGTCCGGGTCGATGTCGACGCCGATCTCGAAGCCGCCCTGGCGGGCCGCCTGGCGGGCGACGGCGCCGAGCGCCTGCTCGAAGCCGCCCTGCTCGAGCGTCACCGGGTGCAGCGACAGCATCGCCTCGCGCAGGCGCGCGATCGCCGCCTCGACCACCTCGTGGGCGCGCTGGACCTGGGCCCGCCCGGGGGCGGCCTCGATCAGCTCCTGGTTGGCGGCGAGCAGGATCTGCAGCGAGTCGTCGTGGATCAGCTGGGCGATCCGCCGCCGCCCGTGGTCCTCGGCCTGCATCACCTGGTTGACGAGCTGGCGGCAGGTATCGAGCTGCTCGCGCAGGTCTTGGACCTCCTCGGCGAGCCGCTCGTTCTCGGACGCGAGCTCGCTCTCCACGGACGGCGCCTCAACGGCGGCGCGGCTCGGCTTCGCTTCGCTCCGCCTCACTCGAGCATCCCGCGCCGCATCGCCTCGGCGACGGCGGCGGCGCGGTCGGAGACGCCGAGCTTCTCGTAGAGCGAGTGCAGGTGGCTCTTCACGGTCGTCGTCGAGAGGTGGATGTGCTTGCCGATGTCGGGCGCCGAGTAGCCCTCGGAGACCAGCCGCAGCACCTCCTGCTCGCGGGCGGTGAGCTGCGGCGGGCCGCCGCTGCGCTCGCGCTCCTGGATCTGCTCGGCGAGCCCGGCCTGGGCCTGGGCGGCGAGCGCGGTGCCGCCCCGGGCGATGGTCACGATCGCCTCGCAGACCTCCTGGCGCGAGGACTCCTTCGAGAGGTAGCCCTTGGCGCCGGCGGCGACCGTCTTGTAGGCGAGCTCCGGCTCCATGAACGCGGAGAGGAAGAGGACCTCGGTCTCGAGCCCCTCGCGGCGCATCGCCGCGAGCACCTGCGTGCCGTCGAGGCCGGGCATGCGGATGTCGAGCACCGCGACCTCCGGGCTCAGCCGCCGGACCTCCTCCAGCGCCTGGCGCCCGTCGCCGGCCTCGCCGACGAGCTCGAGGTCGGGGCGATCCTTGATCGCCCGGACGATCCCCTCGCGGTAGATCGGATGGTCGTCGGCGACCAGCACGGTCACCCGCTCGTTCTTAGCGCTCACGGTCGGGCGAGTCTAGTGCGGGGCGCGGCTAGTTCGCCTGGGCGAGGGGCTCGTCGGCCGCTGCCCGCGGCAGGCGCAGGCCGTGCCCGGCGGTGACCACGGTCTGCAGGAGGATCATCGCGTCGAGCGCGGTCGAGCGGTGCTTGAGGTAGTAGAGGTCGTGGCAGAGCGCCCAGCTCGAGTCGGCGTCGGCGCGCGAGGCCGAGCGCAGCTGCGCCCAGCCGGTGAGCCCGGGCTTGACCAGCTCGCGGCGGTCGTAGAACGGGATCTCCCACTCGAGCTCGGCGACCAGCCCGGGGCGTTCGGCGCGCGGCCCGACCAGCGACAGGTCGCCGCGGATCACGTTCCAGAGCATCGGCGCCGCCTGCGAGGTGGGTGCGGACGAAGGAACCGGCCGAGGGCGTTGTCCGGGGCCTGCAGCCGCAGGAGCTCGAACTCGCGCCCGCCGGCGCCGACACGGCGCTCGTGCACGAGCGCCCGGCGACCGCCGAGGCGCAGCGCCAGCGCCGCGGCCGCGACCACGGGCGCGAGCACGATGCCCGCGAGGGTCGCGAGGGCGAGGTCGCCGGCGCGCTTGACGGCGGGCGAGCCCGCCGCGGTACCGCGGGTGCATCAGGTACTGGAAGAAGGCGCTGTCGAGGGTGGTGAGCGGGACGTGTCCGATCACGTCCTCGTGCAGCCGGTTGAGACCGATCAGGCGCACGTCGAGACCGACGCAGACGTCGGCGACGCGAGCCGCCGCGCCCTCGCCGCCGCCGTCGACGATCAGGTCGATGCGCTCGCGGGCGACGATCTCGGCCATCTGCTCGAGCGCTCCCAGCCGGCGCACGCCCGGGGCGGGGCGCGCCCCGCGGTCGATCCAGCCGACGACGCGGAAGCCGCCGGTATGCGTGAGCTCGAGCTGGTCGGCGAGCTCGCGGGCCTTGCCCGGCCCGCCGGCGATCGCGACCCGGACCTCGGCGACGTGCTCGAAGCGGGCGACGACCCAGGCGCCGAGGGCGGTGACGAGAGTCGTCCCGAGCGCCGCCGGCAACAGGGTCTCGGTCGGAAGCGGATCGAGGGCGAGGCAGACGACCCAGGCGAGCGCGATGCCCGCCAGCGGCGCCAGCGACGCGGCGACGACGCCGGCCGCCGGCATCAGCTGCGCGAGGTGGCGTCCCGGGTCGAGCGCTCCGGTTGCGATCAGCACCCCGGCCGCGACCAGCACGCCGTCACCCACCCTGCCGGTGTGCGAGGCGACGATCGCGCCCGCGGTCAGCGCCGGCGCCAGGCGTAGCCCGACGAGGGCCAGCACCTGCTGCGCGCGCAGAGGCCCGATACTCGAATCGCCTCCCCCCTTACGACCCATGTTGCTGCTCAGCAGCTGGACCTGGGCGGATCGAGGTAAGCGTCCCAGTGCCTCAGTCCGAGGCCCTCCGTGACCTCGGACTGAAACGACTGGGAACGGGACCGGGCGCCGGTGGGGCCAGCACCCGGAACGCCGAAAGAAGCAAATCGGGCCTCGCGCCTTGCCGCCGGGAAATCCATTCCCGGCGTTCCTGCAAGTGCGATTGGGGTGGAATCCATCTCTCCCATGTGAGGTCCTGTCCACTCCCACGGCGTGGGGGGTTAGGGGGGAGACAAATGGTCGTGGAACCGAACCGTTTTCTCCTCGGCCAATCGGTCGGATTCCGGTTGGAAACTTTGGCGGGCCGATCGGAGGAGCGGACGCGGGGCCGATCGACACCACCCATCCGTAGTAACCCGCAACCCTCCCCCTTTCGGGGTAACCCCTATCCGCTGAGCCCGATGACCTTGAGCCGCCGCGTCAGGCACTGCGCGGCGAACGCCTGCGTCTCGCGCATCGAGACCCCGAAGAGCTCGAAGTCGTCGTCGTCGGGGGGCGCGAACGGCGGCCGCAGGACGGCCTCGGCAACCGGCAGCGACTCGACCAGGGTGCGCTGGATCGCCTGCCGGTAGCGCTCGTCAGCGTTCGCCATGTCCATCAGGAACTTGGCCCCGAAGGCGACGTGGCGGTGCTCGTCGCGGGCGACGTTGCCGAACCCCTCGACGAACCCCGGCAGCGTCCCCTGCTCCTCGTTGTAGCCGATGATGAAGTGCTGGCCGGTGAGCGCCAGCACCCCCTCGATCACCATGTGGTAGAGCGTGATCGCCTCGACCAGCGTGACCTGGTCCTCGGGCTCGGCGGCGAGGCGGTCGACACGCGACTTGAGCATCTCGTCGAAGAGCTCGGCGAACTCGGGGTTGAGGTTGCGCTGCACCCGCGCCAGGCGCTCGGCGAGGTCGTCGGCGCCCTCGAGCACCCCGACCTCCTCGTAGAAGCGGTTGAAGAAGCGCACGTGGCGCGCCTCGTCGGCGATCTGGGTGGAGAGGAAGATCCGCATCTCCTCGGTCGGCGCGGCGCGCATGATCGGCCCGAGTTCGTCGGTGACCCGCTGCTCGCCGATGAAGAACGCCGAGAGCCCGTACATGCGCGTGTAGCGCTCCTCGGCCGAGATCCGCTCATGCCAGTCGAACCGGTCCCGGGTGAAGTCGAGGTCCTGCGTCGCCCATTGCTGGCGCTCCCAGAGCTCGTACAGCTGGCCGTAGTCGAGCAGCTCGAAGCGGCCGCGCTCGGCGCTCTCCTGCAGCGCGGGATCGCCGGTCGCGAGGAAGTCCTCGCGCTGCGCGATCGAGCTCAGGGTCTGGGTTGCGGCCTCCATCGTGCGCCCTCTCGACGGGGAACCCTATATGCGAGCTGAGACGCGCGTACCGGACTAATGGGCGGCCGGGTTCAGGCCGATAGACGGATCTGAGGAGACCGTGAGATGGACCCCAAGCAGCTACGCCTGTACGCCGGTGGCCTGATCCGCTACGACCCCCTGAAGCGCCGCGTCTGGATCGTCAACCAGCGCCTCCACCACGGGCTCACCGGCGCGATGCTCGCCGCCGCCGGCATGGCCCTGATGGCCCACGACTGGCAGGACCGCACCCGCTGGCTCGAGCGCGGCCCGCAGGCCTGAACCGGGACGGCGCGCGCCTACGCGTGCCCGTGCAGAACCCGCCGCCAGCCCCTCCCCCGCACCAGCTCGTCGAGCTCCGGGCCCAGCAGCCGCGTGCGAAGCTCCAGGTTCGCCAGCACCGCGTACACGAGCAGCACCCGGAGATCCGCGAGGACATCACAGGCGGCCGTATGGGTCGGCGTCGAGAGCGTGAGCAGGGAGGGGGGCGGCTCGGCTCGGGCGAGCCCGTGAAGCTCCATCGTCAGCCGGCCCCGGTGTTGCCTGGGAAGCTCGCCGAGCGCGGCCGAGGCCGCGCGGGAGAGGCGCACGTCGTATCCGCTCACGGCCGCGACCAGTTCCAGGTCTCGAGGGTCGCCGCCAGCCCGGCTTGAAGCTCCTCCCTGGCCTCCCGCCGCAGCAGCGTGAAGCGCTCCGAGCCGGCGAGCATCGCGTCGATCCCGTGGTCGACCGAGAGCATCACGGCCACAGGGTGCCCGTGGCGCGTGACGATCACGCGCGTCCCGTCGGCGACCTGATCGAGGACCTCGTGGAGCCCTCGGGCGAGCTCCTTCGCGCCGACCTCGCGCACCGGCTGCCCATCCGAGAACACGGCTAGTGCGAGCTCCGGTTGCTGCGGTTGCTCCGGTGCGACCTCCCGAGTTGGGCGACCCTGGGATGTCCAACTCGGGAGGCCGTCACGGGAGGACACGACACCACGTGGCTGCGCGCGTGGGGCGCGCAAGCGGTGACGAATGCTGCGCTCGGAGCTAGAGCTCGTGCGACTCGCCCGGGGCGAGGATCACGACGGCAGACGAGGTCTCGCTCTCGACCTGTTGCTTGAACGCCTCGGCGTCGGTCTCGATCGGCGGGAACGTGTCGTAGTGGCAGGGGATCACGGTCTTCGCGCCGAGCAGGCCGCAGGCGTAGGCGGCGTCGTGGCGGTCCATGGTGAAGTGGCCGCCGATCGGGACCAGGGCGACGTCGGGGGCGTGGCGCTCGCCGATCAGGCGCAGGTCGCCGAAGAGGGCGGTGTCGCCGAGGTGGTAGACGGTCTTCCCGCCGAGCTCGATCACGAGCCCGGTCGGGGTGCCGATCACGGTGCCGTCGGGCGTGCTGTTCGTGTGCCAGGCGGGGACGAGCTTGACGCTGCCCCAGTCGAACTCGACCGTGCCGCCGAGGTTCGGGTTCGTGACGTCCTCCACCCCCTGCTCGCCGAGCCAGCCGGCGAGCTCGGTGACCGCGACGCACGGGGCGCCGGTGCGCTTGGCGACCGCGACCGCGTCGGCGGTGTGGTCGGAGTGGCCGTGGGTGATCAGGATGTGGGTCGGGTCGACCTCGTCGGCGCTCACCGTGGCCGACGGGTTGTTCGGCGACAGGAACGGGTCGATGAGGACGCGAGCATCTCCGTCGGCGAGCTCGAAGGTCGCGTGTCCGATGAAGTTGATCTGCATCTCACTCCTCCTTCAGTTCCTCCGCCAATGCCCAGCCGACGGCCACCCCAACCATCATTCCCATCCGCGCCTCCTCGGCGAGCAGCGTCTGCAACGCGCGCCCGCGCTCCTCGGGATCCTCGACCGCGAGCGCTCCGGAGACCCCTGCCTGGTGCGACTCCGCGAACCAGCCGCCGGCCTCGAGCGCCTGGGCGAGGATCAGCTGCAGGCCCGGAGCGGCGCGGGCGACCAGCGCCTCGGCCTCGTCGAAGCGGCCCGGGGCGAGCAGCGCCTCGACCGCGGCCTCCAGCTGCTCGTCGCTGTAGCTCATCGGCGGCGCTCGTACATGTTCACTGCGAAGTGCTCCGTGAACCCCAGCCGCGCGTAGATCGGGCGCCCCATCGGCGATCCCTGCAGGGACGAGGTCCGCAGGCCGCGGTCGCGACCTTCGACCATCGCCGCCGAAACCAGCCGCGAGGCCAGCCCGAGGCCGCGATGATCGGGATGGGTGGCGACGAAGTAGAAGCCGAGATCGCTGTCGTGGTCGAGGGTTCCGAGCACGCAGGCGGGCTCGCCGCCGACCCGGGCCTGGTAGAGGCGGAGATTGGGGAGGTCGGGAGGCGCCGCAAGGGCCGCGGCGACTCCGGCGCCGGCCGGCTGCTCGAAGGCGAGGTCGTTGAGCCGGCCGAGGTCGGCGGGGTCGCCGTGGCAGTCCCAATCGAGGTCCCCGAGCTCGAGCGGCTCGAACGAGTCGATCTCCATCGACATCGCCTTCGGCGAGCCGTCGAACCGATGGCCGGCCGCCTCGACGAGGGCGATCGTCTCGGCGTCGAACTCCGGCGCCCAGACGGTCCAGGCCGCGATCTCGGCCTGCTCGTAGACCTCGGCGAGCTCCTCGAGGGCGTCCGCCAGCGCGCCCGCATCGGAGTAGGCGACCGAGTTGCAAATCGAGCGCTGCGGGCAGCTGGGGACGATCGAGGCGATCACGCCGTCGCGCTCCCACGTCCGCGCGCCGGGGGAGCTCGACCCGAGCAGCGCGACCCAGTCGTGCAGGCCGCGCTGCTGCAGCGCGAGCGCCCGTTCGCGGTTCATCGCTTGCGCGCCAGGGTCACGCCGTCGGCGATCCCGAGCATCGCCACATCGACGCGCTCGTCGGCGGCGATCCGATCGTTCAAGGTCAGGATGGCCTCCAGCGAGTCCGGGTGGGCGTAGGTGTCCTGGTCGGAGACCACGCCGCCATCGGAGAGCACGTTGTCGACCGCGATCAGGCCACCCCGGCGCAGGCGCGCGAGCACGAGCTCGTAGTACTCGGGGTAGCCGGTCTTGTCGGCGTCGATGAAGGCGAAGTCGAAGGCCTCGCGCTCGGGCAGCGCCCGCAGCGTTTCGGCGGCGGGGCCGATCCGGATCTCGACCCGGTCGGCGACCCCGGCGGCCTCGAGGTTGGCGGCGGCGATCTCGGCGTACTCCTCGGAGAGCTCGCAGGCGATCAGCCGCCCGCCTGGCGCCAGCCCGCGGGCGATGCAGATCGCCGAGTACCCGGTGAACGTGCCGAGCTCGAGCGCCTCGCGGGCGCCGGTGGCGCGGCAGAGCAGGGTCATGAACGCGCCCTGGTCGGGGGCGATCTGCATGCTCGCGATCCTGCCCATCGCCTCGGCCTCGGCCTGCACCCGGCGCAGGACGTCGTCCTGGCGCGCCCCGTGCTCGACGAGGTAGTCGTGCAGCTCGTCATTGAGCCGCGTGTACTTGCTCACCGACGTCCCAGGGCCGCCCCAAGGCCGCAGCCGGCTCCGACCAGGGCGCCGGCGAGGCCGGCCCAGACGGAGGCGAAGTCCTCGACCGCCGGCAGCAGGAGCAGCACCGAGGCGACCACGGCCACCGCGATCCAGTCGTACTCCTCGGTCGGGTCGGCGCGTCGCTCGGCGTCGCGGAGCACCCACCAGGTCGCGAGCACGCCGAGCGCGATCCCGTTGCCGCCCGCGGCGACGAAGATCCCGTCGCCCAAGCTCGAGTCGATCCCGTCGGCGGCGAGCATCCCGAGCGCCCCGGTGCCGAGCACGACGAGCACGGCGGCGATCGAGCCGACCCGCCGCTCGACCGCGGGCAGGAAGATCGCGATCGCGAGCCCGCAGGCGAACAGGTAGCCGATGTCGTCGTAGACGAACGGCGCCGCGAGGTAGCGCCACCACTCGTCGCCGACCGGGCCGACGATCGCCCCGAGGTCGATCACCGAGAGGTTCGTCGCCACCTCGACGAGCATCAGCACCGCCGGGACGACCAGCGCCACGACGGTGATCACCGGCGCCCGGGTGAGGTCCTCGGAGATCGCGGTGCGGTCGGTCCGCCGTCCCTTCCGCTCGGCCGCCTTGCGGCGGCGGCGCGTGCGCCGGTCCTCGCGCTCCCGAAACTCGTCGCCGACACGCTCGAGCTTCGGCGCGCGCTTGCGCAAGCGCGTGCCGCAGTACGGGCATTCGGTCACGTAGGGACTGACCTCGGACCCGCAGCTCTTGCAGACGACGGACAGCTCGGTGTCGCTCACCAGAGCGAGGATAACCGCCGAGCGGGGTGCTCAGGGTCGGGTGTGCTCGGCGATCTCGGCGACGAGGCCGCGGAGGTCGTCCTGCTCGCGGCAGAGAGCGAGCTGACGGTGCGCGCCGGTGCCGTGCTCGAGCAGATCCTCGACCGACCGGAGCTCGGCTACGCAGTCGAGTTCCGCGGCGTCGTCGGCCAGCATCTCGACCAGCCGATGGGCCATCTCCTTGGCCGGAACCTGCTCTCCGGCGCGGAAATCGACCAGCTTGCCGTCGGTGCCGTGGCGCGCGGCTCGGATCTTGTTGTCGTCGATGAGCTCGGTCGGGTACTCGATCAGCGGCTCCTCCGCGTCATGGGCGGCGCAGAGACGGTGCGCGAGGCACGCTGTGAGCGCGGCGAGCGCGATCGTGTGCTCGACCCTGGTCTGCTGGTCGAAGATCCGCGTCTCGACCGTTCCCAGCCGGGGATGCGGGCGCACGTCCCACCAGAGGAAGGTGTAGTCGGGGATCGCGCCGGCGCGCATCATCAGCTCGACCCGGTGCGAGAAGATCTCCCAGGTGCCGTAGTGAGGCGGGATCCCCTCCCGGGGAAACTGCCTGAAGATCGGCACCCGCGAGGACATCAGCCCGGTGCGCTCGCCCTCCCAGAAGGGCGAGTTCACCGACAGGGCGAGGAACAGCGGCAGGTAGCGCCGGATGCCGTCGGCGACGTAGATCGCCCGGTCGGCGCCCTCGATCGCGACGTGGACATGGGTGCCGAAGATCAGCTCGCGAAGCGCGATCGGCCCGAGCTCGTCGACGAGCTCGTGATAGCGCGGGCGGTCGACCATCTCCTGCTCGCGGCAGAGCGCGAACGGGTGCGTGGCCGCGGCGCCGATCGTCAGCCCCTCCTCGGCGGTGATCTCGAGCACCGCCCGGCGCAGCTCGGCCAGCTCGCGCCCCGCCGCGCGCACGCCGTCGCACGGCCTGGTCGCGATCTCGAGCACCGCCTTGAACAGCTCGGGCTTCACCTGCCCGTCGAGCTCCGCCGGCACGGCGGCCAGCAGCTGCTCGATCTCCTGCGCCAACCCCCACCCCTCAGGGTCGAGGATCATCAGCTCCTCCTCGATCCCGACCGTGAACGGCGGGCCCTTGAAGGCGTGCTCCAACAAGGGGGCCAGCCTATACTCAGACGCATGGAGATCAGCAGCGCCACCGACCAGAAATCCCTTCTCGCCACCCTCGCCCCGGGCAAGCGCACCCGCCTGCGCCGGCTGCTGTTCGAGTTCGGCCCCGGCAGCGGCACGCTGCTGCTGCTGCCGATCGACCAGGGCATCGAGCACGGCCCGCGCGACTTCTTCGCCAACCCGGACTCGAAGGATCCCGAGTACCAGTTCCGGCTCGCGGCCGAGGCCGGCTACTCGGCGATCGCCTGCCAGATCGGGCTGGCGGAGAAGTACTACCCCGACTACGCCGGCCAGGTGCCGCTGCTGCTGAAGGTCAACGGCAAGACCGACGTCCCGCCGTCCGACGACGCGCTCTCGACCACCAACGCCTCGGTCGAGGACGCGGTCCGGCTCGGCGCCGACGCGGTCGGCTACACGCTCTACGTCGGCTCCCCGCGCCAGGATCAGGACCTGCACCAGCTCAAGGGCGTGCGCGAGGACTGCGACCGCTACGGGATGCCGCTGGTGATCTGGGCGTATCCGCGCGGCACGTACATCGAGGAGAAGGGCGGCCAGCACTCGCTCTACGCGATCGACTACGCCGCCCGCATGGCGATGGAGATGGGTGCCGACGTGGTCAAGCTCAACCTCCCGAGCCCGGATCCCACCAAGGACTCCCCCGCCCCGTACAACGAGCTCGAGGTCTCCCAGGAGGAGGCCGTGCAGCACGTGGTCGGCTCGGCCGGGCGCTCGCTCGTGGTGCTTTCGGGCGGCTCGAAGATCGACGACGACAAGCTGCTCGACCAGACCCGCTACATCATGGAAGCGGGCGGCTCGGGCGTGATCTACGGGCGCAACGTGTGGCAGCGCGGCCACAGCGAGGCGATGGAGATCGTCGAGCAGATCAAGGAAATCATGCTCGCGAGCGTCCGCCGCATCCCCTGATCCGCTCTCGACACGCTTAGCGCGCCACGCGCATCGCCGCGTCGGCGACACTCGGCCGATGCGCTTCGCCCGCCTGCCCAGCCTCGCCTCGGTCGTCGTCCTGGTCGTCCTCGGCGCGGTTCTCCTGGTCACCGGCAAGGACTCCGACGACGGCGACCCCGCGGGCGAGGACGGCCCTAGGGAGCTGAGCGCGACGGTCGTGCGCGCGGTCGACGGGGACACGATCGAGGTTCGGATCGACGGCGCCGCGGAGGACGTCCGCTACATCGGCGTCGACACCCCGGAGTCGGTCGACCCCGACGAGCCGGTGCAGTGCTACGCGCTCGCGGCGAGCCACTTCAACGCCCGCGCCGTCGAGGGCGAGACCGTCCGGCTGGTCTTCGACGCGCGAGCGCCGCGACACCTACGGCCGCCTGCTCGCCTACGTCTATGCCGGCGACCGGTTCATCAACGCCGAGCTCGTGCGACACGGCTACGCGCGCACCCTGACGATCCCGCCGAACGACCGCTTCGCCGGGCTCTTCGACCGGCTCGCGCGGCAGGCCGCCGACGCCGGCCGGGGGCTGTGGGAGGAATGCCGGCCCTGAGGGCCCGGCTAGGCCATCAGCCAGGCGAGGGTCTCGAACATGACCACGGTGACCACGACCACGGTCAGCGTCAGCGCGATCAGCAGGAAGCCGAAGCCGACGGTGCCGCGCTTCTCGGTGGAGTGGATGTGGCGGGCACGCGAGCGGGCCGCCGCGCGCTGGCGAAGCTGGGCCCGGCGACGGCGCTCGACCGCCGCCTCCTGCTCGAACGCGACCTCCAACTGGTCGAGGCTCTGGCTCATGCGGAGGTCGGACATCTTCGAAAAAACCCTCAGGAACCGCCCAAGAGCGGCGCGTCCGAGCGTATCAGCCGCCCCCGGGCCGTACAAGCGTTTGCTAACGAAGCGCTAGCAGAACGTGTCTATCGTCACTCGCTCTTGGCGAGCTCGTCGAGAGCGTCGTCGACCGCCTCGGCCGCAGGCTTGTCGTCCGCGTCGCCCGCTTCCCCCTTGATCGAGAGGTAGACCTCCTTGCGGAACACCGGGATGTCGCGCGGCGCCGTGATGCCGAGCCGGATCTTGTCCCGGGAAACGGCGAGCACAGTTACCTCGACGTCATCGCCGATCATGATGCTCTGGTTGGTTTTGCGCGTCAGGACCAGCACTTCGCCTCCATTCGAGGTGCGGCCGAGTGCCACCCCCCGGTGACCCTCTACCCGTTGGATTCCTACAGTCATGGAGCGTAGCCGGTTTCGCCCGGGCCGGGTCCAGTAGGCGGGTGACTTTCATTAGACTCGCGCGCCGATGGCAAAGCCGCTGCGTTCACAGCTGAATCAGATCCGTGCCTGGGTGCGCCAGGGGCGCACCGACGCGTGGATCGCCCACCAACTCGAGGTCTCGACCTCGGAGCTGCGCGAGTTCCGCCGCCGGCACGAGCTCAGCGCCGACGACGAGGACTCCGGCGAGGAGGATCTCCGCGACGAGATCGAGGCCGAGATCGAGGCGACGATGAGCGAGAGCGCCGCCCGCGAGGAGGAGGACTCCGACGAGGAGTCCGACGACGAGGACGGCGACGAGGACGAGGGCGAGGCCCGGGGCAGCGGGCGCACCCGGGACGGCGAGCGCAAGGGCGACGCCGAGGACGGTGGCGACCGGCCCCGCCGGCGCCGGCGCCGGCGGCGCGGCGGTCGCGCCAAGCGCAGCGGCGCCGGGATGCAGGCGAGCTTCGACCACGGCAAGGAGGGCTACGGGCTCTGGCTCGATCCGGCGATCGCCGACGACCCGGTCTACGCCGAGAACTGGGCCGACCACCGCCAGGTCGAGGTCACGGTCGAGCCCGACCGGATCGTGATCCGGCGCACCGAGTCGGACTCCGGCTCCGAGTTCGGACTCCGGCTCCGACTCCGGTTCGGACTCCGACTCCGACGACTGAGGCACGGCGCCGGCTCGGCCGGCCCGCTCAGCCGCCGGGGACCCCGCGAGCCTCGGCGCGCTCGCGCAGCTCGGCGGCCGCCCGCCGGCGCCGGCCGCGATGGCCGCGGCGCTTCACCGGGCGGCCCTCCCACGCCTCGACCGGAACCCTGGCCAGCGTGGTGACGAGGTCGTCGAGCGCGCGCAGGTCGTTGGCCTCGGCGCCGAGCTCGAGCAGCCGGCGCATGCTCGCGTTGCGAACCGCGGTAGAGGCGTCCTCGAACAGGTACGGGCCCATCTGGGCGTCGTGCTCGGTCGAGGTGCCGACCGGGATCCCGCCGAGCTTGCCGACCCGGCGCAGCGCCGTGACCAGGCGCAGGCTCTCGTCGCTGACCTCGGGTCGCAGGCGCTCGCGCGGCAGCCGGCCGACCACCGCCTCGCGGAGCTCGTCGCGGATCTCCGGCCCAAGGCTGCGCAGCCCCTTGCGGGGACGGAAATCGGCTGGCGTGCCGCTTCGAAACGAGCGCAGCATGTGGATCAGCGGCTTCCAGTGCTCGGGCGGGATCGCCCGCAGCGGCGCCAGCAGGACGAGCCAGAGGACGATCAGGGCGAAGGCGATCCCGAGCTCGACGAACCTGTTCATCTCCGGCAGCAGGTCGAACCCGACGGCGATCACTACCGCGAGCAGGAGCGCCGTCGCGACCTCGCGGTAGGGGAAGCGGAGCGGCTTCTTGCCGCGCTGGCCGCGGATGAAAAGGAAGAGCGCCGGGGCGCCGAAGCCGGCGATCATCCCGATCGGCGCGGCGTAGACGCCAATCGGCCCCGCGAGCGCCCAGGTGACGCCGATGAAGATCAGCGCCGCGGCGATCACGCCGCCGATGAACAGCGGCCGCTTGTTCGGCAGCGCGACGTTCTGGTTCACGGTCCGGTAGAGGGCCGGCATGACGAAGGCGAACGCGGTGAACGGGATCAGGCTCGCGGCCTCCGCGTATGACGCGGGCGCGATGTCGACCAGCACCTGCCCGCCGAGGACCATCGTCAGCACGGCGAGGATGCAGATCAGGCAGAAGTAGGCGAGCAGCTGGCCGCCGGCCGTCTGCTTGCCGTACTGCTCCTGGAAGGCGTCCCACATCGCCGACTTGCGCAGCGGCCGCATCCCCATCCGGAATCCCTGGGGGAGGAAGGAGACGACGAAGCCCAGCCGCGAGGCCAGCGAGTAGATGCCGAGCTCGGTGTGATCGACGAACCGCGAGAGGATGAAGATGTCGGCGTTCTGGACCAGCCAGAACGACATCACGATCGGCGCCCGGTAGCGGCCGCGGAGGATGATCTGCTTGATCTCCGAGAGGTCGAAGTTGGTCTCGAAGCTGCCCGCGAGCAGGATCAGCCCGACGATCCCGGCGATCGCGGTCCCGATCAGGGTGCCGATCATCGCCCCCTCGACCCCCGAGCCGGCGGCGAGGAAGGCGGTGAGCGCGACGAGGCCCAGCAGCGGCCGCGAGGTGTCGGCGATCAGGTAGGCCCCGCTGCGCCGCTCGAGCCACAGCGTGATGTCGCAGATCTTGAACAGCAGCATCGCGCCTGCGAGCAGGCCCGCGAGCGCGACCAGGTTCTCGTCCTCGGGATCGCCGAGCAGCACGTCGGCGACCGGGCGCTTGAAGACGTAGATCAGCGCCGCGGAGATCAGCCCGAGCGTGACCGCCCAGGCGAGCCCGGCGCCGAGCGTGTGCGGTGGCGAGGTGGAGACCACCTCATCGTCGTCATCGTCGTCGTCATCGTCGTCGCCACCGCCGAAGGTGCGCCGGATCGTGCCCGGCTTGACCAGCAGCGAGGCGATCTGGGTGACGAGCCCGGCGAGGAAGGTCAGCAGCGCGAATCGCGCCATCTCGCTCGGCCCGAGGAAGGCGGCGACGACCATCACCGAGACGAGCTGCATCACGTTGGCGACGATCAGGGTCACCGCCTGCACGGAGGAGTTGCGCATCACCCGGACGCCGAGCACGGCGCCCGAGCCGCCGGGGTGATCGTGCTGTTGCTTGGGTCCCTTGTCCCGCCTGTTCTGGGGCATCTCAGCGTGCCCGAGGCGGAGCGTCGAACCCTCCGCTCAGGCGTCCCAAATCGTCCAGTTGCTGAAGTCGCGCCCGGTGAGCTCGCGCAGCCGCTCGCCGTCGGCGCGCAGCTGGGCCAGCGTCTCGGGCGGGAGCGAGGCGCGCACGTCGGGGCGCTTGATCGCGCGCCGCAGGGGCAGGCGCTCGTCGAGCACGAGCCAGAAGTTCGCCGGCAGCATCCGCGCCCGGCGGCTGCGGCCGAGCTTCTCCAGCCGCACGGCGAGCCGGGTCGCGCGCGTCTTCCCGGCGGTCTGATGGCGCTCGTGCTCGAAGCGCGGGTGGTGGAAGTCCGGCTCGACGCCGATGAACTCGAACACCCGGCGCAGGGTCTCCGTCCGCTGGTGGCGGAGCTCGGACTGCTGGAAGACGAGCACGTTCTCCTTGCGGTAATGGGCGAGGAAGAGCTCGAGCTGCATCGCGTAGAGCGAGCGGGTCACGTAGGAGGTGTTCGGGTGGGTGAGCGTCTCGGCCAGCGTCCCCTTCTCGCGGCGCTTGGCGTAGTTGTGGACCCAGTGGGCGGCGATCCGCTCGAGCGGGTCGCGGATCATGTAGATCAGCTTCGCGTCGGGGACGACCGAGGCCATCCGCTCGGGCACCCCCTGGTGCTGGGGGAAGGCGGTGTAGTTGGGCGAGGCCTCGCCGCGGACGCGGGCCTCGGCGTCGAAGTGGGCCGCGTACCAGTCGACCCCGCGGGCCCAGTTGCGCTCCTCGATGAAGAAGTTGAGCTCCTTCGGCTTCGACATCGAGACCTCCGGGTGCAGGCTCAGGTAGTAGTGCAGGACGCTGGTCCCGCACTTCTGCGCCCCGATCACGATCAGGTTCGGGAGGGCGCCGGCGCGCGTCTGAGCGCCCGACGCCGCTGGTTCAAGCGACTTGACGGGTGTGGAGGCCTCCATCGGAGCGCCCTCAGGGTACCGAAGGGACCGGCCTGCCACCCCGCGCGACGACCACCTTCCGCGGGCGCGGGCGCTCGGCCAGGATCAGCTCCAGACGCCGTCCGCAAAAGTCCCCATGCGAGCCTCCGGCGAGCTCCGCCTGGCGGCTGCGGGCCGCCGGGATGTGCTCGATCCCGACCCCCAGCCCACGCAGCTCGCCGAGCGCGGAGAGCGCGTCGGTGACCACCAGGGTCGCCTCCGGCGGCTCGCCGGCCTCGGCGACCGCGTCCCGGACCGCCCCGACGACCTCGGCGGCCGGCACGCCGACCGCGAGCACCAGCGCCCGAGCGCGCGGCTTGGTGAGCTGCTGTGTGGTGAGCCGCACCGCGGTCCGCGGCGCGCTGGCGAGAAAGCTCCCCCAGCGCCGCCGGAACTCCGCCCCACCCCCGCGACGGGCGCTTTCCGTTTCCCCTGAGGACGTTTTCGACCCGTCGCGGAGTTGGGCGGCGCCCGCGCCGGCGAGCTCGGCGAGCCAGGCGGCGGCCTCGGCCGCCCCCTCGGCCGCGGGGAGGGCGCCGAGCCGGGCACGGATCGCGCCGCGCTCGGCCGGGTCGAGCATCCGCTCGACCTTCGCCTCGAGCTCCGGGTCGGCCGGGCCGGTGGTGGCGAGACCGATCCCGGCGCGCTCGGCGTAGCGGGCGCGCGCCGGCTGGTCGTCGGTGTCGCGGGGCATGGGCACGAACAGCGCCGGGACCCCCAGCGCGATCAGCTCGTGGTAGGTGTTGTAGCCGGCGGCGGCGACGGCGCCGTCGAAGGCGGCGAAGTAGCGGCTCATGGGATAAGTGGCGCGCAGCCCGACCACCCCCTCCGGGACCGTGTCGGCGGCCGCGAGCGCCGACTGCAGCGCCGCGACCTGGACCTTGCCTCCCGCCGTCAGGCGCGCGAGCGCGCGGCGGGTGGCCTCGGCCACCTCGGCCCCCTGGCCGAGGCCGACGAGGATCGTCGGCAGCCCGGGGTCGAGCCCGAGCTCGGCGGCGGCCTCGTCGCGGGCCAGCAGCCCGGATGGGTCGAGGAGCACGATCGGCCCCACCCGGTGGGCGCGCTCGCGCCGGGCGACCGTCGGCCCGGCGTCCTCGGACTCGGCCAGCTCACCGGGCTCCAGCACCGCGTCGAACGCGCCCTCCCGACCCAGTGGGACGCGGCTCGCGTTGCGCTTCCACAGCGGGCGCCGGCACCAGACCGCCGTGCTCTGCGGGCGCAGGGCCCCGAGGAGCGCCTCGTAGGGGTGGGTGCCGTCGAAGACGATCACCGCCGGATCGGCCTCGGCGATCGCGGCGCGCAGGCGCGCGCGCAGGCGGCGCGACCAGCGGTAGTCGTTGCCGGTCGCCGGGGTCGCGTACGAGGCCACGTACTCGACCGCGAACCCCATCTCCTCGACCACGGGCGCCGCGGCCGAAAGCGTGAGGAACAGCGGCTCGACCGCGTCGGGGAGGCGGCGGGCGATCGCCATCGAGCGGGTCAGGTGCCCGAGCCCGGTCCCGTTCGAGGTGGCGAATAGAACTCTCAATGCCCGTAGGCGGCGAGCGTGCGCTCGTACGAGCGGCGAAGGACGGGCGCGCAGTGATAGCCCTCGTGCTCGAGCCGCTCGAGCGTCGCCTCGTAGACCTCGGTGATCCGCTCCTGCTCGGCCTCGTCCAGGCCCTTGCGCCAGCGCTCGCGGTGGGCCGCGTCGGCGCTCATCTCGGTGGCGAAGAACTCGCGCATCGCCGGCTCGTCCTCGACGCCCAGGAACTCCAGCAGCTCCGCGTACGCGCCCTCGCGATCGGACTGGACGAGCTCGTCGAGGCTGATCACGCGCAGGCGCCGGCGATCGGCGTCGCCGAGCCCGCGCACGCCCTCCTCCGCCTGGCGCAGGCGATCGGCCCAGAACTCGATCCCGGAGAGGACGTCGGTCGGGTGATGGGGCTTCTGGCGCAGCGAGACCTTCGACGAGCCCGAGTCGCGCCCGTCGCGGACCGAGTGCACGAAGCGCGCCTCGGGGAAGATCCGCGCCAGCCCGTCGGCGGCGGCGATCGTGAAGCAGCTCATCTCGACCAGCACGGGCTTGCCAGCCGCCTCGGCTCCGGGTTGAAGTAGGTCGTAGAACAGAGTCCGCGACGCCTGAAGCAAGTCCTCAGCATGAGTTGCCTCGAACCGTCCGACCGCTTCCTCGAAGCGGTCGGGCGCAAGTATTTGTTTCAGGCCGCGCTCGCGCCCGCGCCCGAGGGCGCGCCACTTCGCCCGCACGTAGGCGCGGTCCCCGATCCGGACCCGGTGCCACCAGTAGCCGCGCAGCTTGCGGATGAACTCGCCCGGCTCGGTCTCGCCCTTGACCACGTCGGCGAGCCCCTTGGGGTTGCAGTGAAAGCGGCACTCGATCGGGACGCCGTGAAAGCGCGAGTGGCGGTCGAGCAGATAGCTGAGGATGTGCGTGCCGCTGCGCCCGGTGCCCCCGATGAAGACCAGCTCGGCCGGGCCCTCGCCCGCGCTTGCATCGATGGCGCTCATTGGATGAATGATTCCCAATCAGTCATCTCGGCCCCCGATCGTAGACATAGACCAGCGGGTCGAGATCGTCGTCGCGACGCTCGAGCGAGTGGCGCAGCAGGGGCGCGCAGCGGGCGCCGCCGGCCTCGAGCCGCTCGAGCGCGGCCGCGTACAGCTCGGTCATGCGCTCGGCCTTGCGACTCGAGACACCCTCGCGCCAGCGCTCCTTGTTCGCCTCCTCGGTGGTCATCCGATTGGAGAAATAGCGCCGCGTCCGCTTCGTCACCGGGACGCCCAGGAACCGGAACAACGGCCGCAGGGCCGCCCGGGCGCGCTGCAGGCGGACGAGCTCATCGAGGCTCATGG
The DNA here is from genome assembly GCA_963842795.1 of uncultured Solirubrobacterales bacterium. Taxonomy (GTDB): domain Bacteria; phylum Actinomycetota; class Thermoleophilia; order Solirubrobacterales; family 70-9; genus WHSW01. The sequence continues at coordinate 54,781 of CAWJHV010000018.1, forward strand.
TCAGCAGCCGGCCCTCGCCGATCGCGTCGGCCCCGCGCTCGATCGCCGTGATCCGCTCCTCCCACCACTCGATCCCCTGCACGCGGGTGCGCGGCCGCACCAGGCCGCGCGTCTGGGCGACGCGCGAGGCCGAGGCGTCGCGCCCATCGCGGACGACGTGGATGAAGCGCGCCTCGGGGAACAGCCGCGCCAGGGTCGGGGCCGCGGCGACGGTGTCGGTGCTCTGCTCGACCAGGGCCTCGCCGCGCGGGTTCTCCTCGCCCTCCCGGACGCCCTCCCCGACCCGGAACCAGAGCAGGTCGTAGAAGAGCTGCCGGCAGGCCGCCTCGAGGTCGTCGTGGTCGGACTCGAACCGGTCGACGGCGGCGTCGAAGCGCTCGCGGTCGACGAACCGGTACATGCCGCGAAAGCGCGTGGTCTGAAAGCCGCGCCACCAGAAGCCGCGCAGGCGGCGCACGAAGCGCTCCGGCGTCACCTCGCCGGCGAGCAGGCCCGGAAAGCCGTCGGCGTCGGTGTGGAAGCGGACCTCCACCGGGATCAGCCCGTAGCGGTTGTGGCGGGAGATCAGCTTCGAGAGCACGTGGGTGCCGCTGCGGCCGGTGCCACCGACGAAGACAAGCTTCGCGACCTCGTCGGCGCGCTCGCGGGTCTCGCCGCCGAGCACCGGCGAGGCCGCCTCGTCGGGGGTGCCGAAGTGCGGCATCAGCCCTTGCTCCGCTGGAACGTGAAGTGGTCGACTTCCTCGCCGCAAGCCCGGTCGAGCGGCACGGTCCTCGTCGCGACGGCGCGCGTCGCCGCCAGCCCCCCGAGCCAGACCCGGCGCGGCGCGCCGACGAGGTCGGCGAGACCGCCCGGCTCGGCGGCCCGGACCACGACGTCGAGCGACCCTCCGTCGCCCGTTGCCTCACCGGCCGGCCAGAACGCGCCGCGCCCGGCGCCGCTCAGGTACATGCCGTCGAGCGACGGCGGCAGCTCCGCCACGACCTCGTCGTCGACGACCACCTCGAGCGACACCTGCGAGTGGTACTGGAGCGAGAGCTCGTACGCGCCCGGCCCCGGCAGCGGGATCGTCGCCGAGGCCTCGCCCGGCGCCTCGAAGGCGCGCTCCTGGCCGCCGGCCGCGTGCTCGACCAGCGGCGGCAGCCGCCAGTCGGTGTAGGGGACGAACGAGGTCGGGGCGAGCAGCAGGGCGATCCCGGGGCGCCGACCGAGCTCGTCGCAGTCCAGGTTCGCGGCCGGGGCGCCGTCCTCCCCCTGGAGCACCCGGCTGCGGGGCGTGTCGCCGTCACGCTGCCAGAGCACGTAGTCGCCGTCGCCCGCGACGGGCTCGAAGTTGGGCGGAGGCGCGGAGGCGTAGGCGGCGGTGGTCGTGATCGCATAGTCGAACTTGTCGAGCTGACCCGAGTCGAGCGAGTCGAAGTCGGCGGCATCGCCCTGCTGCCAGCGCTTCTCGGGTCGGGCGTCGATCTCCTCGGGCACGTACCCCGCCGGGGCGCGGGCGAGCGTCCCGCGCAGGTAGTAGCCGGCGAAGCGGTCGACGCCGAGGAAGGCCACGGGCTCTCCCGCGGCGCGCTCGGCGAGTCGCTCGAGCTCGAGCTGGCGTCCGTCGTCGGCGATCGGCGTGTCGCGAAGCGCGAGCAGGGTCGAGGCCGTGGCCGCGACCAGGACCAGGGCTCCGAGGGCGTAGCGGGCGAGGACGCGCCAATCGCCACGCGCGGCACCGGGTCCGGGCGCGAGCAGGGCCCGCAGACCGACGAGGAGGACGAGCGGGGCGATCACGGCAAGCGCCTTGGCCTGGACGTGGATCTCGGCGACCGCGCGGGTGCCGAGATAGACGGCCGCGCCCGCGATCAGCATCGCCAGCAGCGCGAACTGCCTCCGGCGCCAGAGGGAGACGACCCCGTAGCCGGCGGCGACGGCGCCGAGGGCGACCGCGAACAGCGCCCCGGAGACCTCGCCGCGGACGATCCGGAAGTCGCCGGCGGGCCAGATCCCGAGCGCCTCGCCGGGGAAGACCGGCGAGCTCAGCCGCCCGAACGAGTTCTGCACGTCGCCGACCTTGGAGGCGAACTCGCGCGCCGGGCCGAAGACGAGCGCCGCGATCCCGATCACGATCACGGTGGCGACCACGAGCGTGACCTTGTGCGCGGCGACGCCGTCGCGGACCGCGCGCCAGTCGATCGGGCTGCGGCCGGCGATCGCCTCGAGCGCGAGCCACAGCGGGATCGCGAACACGAACCAGGCGAGCCCGGGAACGCTGAAGGTGAACACGCCGGCCGCGGCGAGCAGCAGGCAGACGGCGACCACCACCCGCCACGGCGGTCGTGGCTCGGCGTCGGCTTCGGTGCGCGAGGCCGTTTGCAGGACGAGCGCGAAGGCGAGCACGAGCAGCGCCATCGAGGTCTCCTTGAAGGCGCTCTGGGCGAGGAACGAGGCGGCGAGATAGGGAAGCCCGGTGATCGAGGCGATCGCGATCCGCCGCGACGTGGGCATCCCGGCGAGGGCGCCCAGCGCGGTCAGCGCCGTGAGCGCGGGGATCGCAAGCAGGAGCCCGTTGAAGGCGCTCACGAGGCTCGTCCCGGTCGCCTGCGCGGCGACCACGGCAACCGCCTGGGGACCGATCGGATAGCCGAAGCGGACCGCGCTGGGCTCCGGGCCGAACCCATGCTGGAGCCAGTCCGACCAGTAGAGCTGCGCCGCGTGGTCGTTGGTGTAGATGCCCTCGCCGAGCACGCCGACGCGGTCGTTGACGAGGAACGGAATCGAGGCGAGGGCGACCACGATCACGACCGTGGCCGCCGCGGGCCAGTCGGGCCGGCCGCGCTCCGGATCGCGCCAGACGACGGCCGCCGCGGCGATCAGCAGCAGGCCGAGGAGGATCGCGGTCGTCGTCGCCCGGCCGGGCAGCCGAAGCAGGAAGGGCGTCACCGTGACCAGAGCCGCGAACCCGACCGCCCCCGAGAGCCAGGCCGGCATCGCGCCGAGAGCCGGCGTCGCGCCGGCCCGCGGCCAGCCGAGCAGCGCGAGGATCGCCCGCCCGATCAGCAGCGAGGCGAGCAGGATCAGCGCGGTCGAGGCGTAGATCGCGAGCATCGCTCGCTACCCCGAGCCGTCGTGCTCGTAGCGGGCCGAGGGCTGGTTCGCGGTCGGGTCGGCGTTCACGGACTCACCGTCGAGCTCGGAGCGGCTCAGGTTCGGCAGCCCCTCGCATCCGGCCGGGTCCGGGGGCCGATCGAGCCTGAAGACGCTCACGGGCCCGTCGCGGAGCACCTGCTTGGCGCCCGGGTCCTCGCGGATCCACAGCGCCTCCTTGGTGTCGGTGACCGCCCCGGGGTCGAACGGGTCGTAGGTGGTGACCACGTGGGTGTAGCCGCCGTCAGCGATCGCCTGGCGCCACTCGGCGCAGGTCGGGATCCGCTCGTAGGCGCCGTCGGGTCCCTTGCGCCCCAGCCACTGGACCTGGTTCGACAGGTCGGTGCCGTAGAACGGGTACTGGTTGAAGACGCCCCGGACGCCCGCGAGCGCGATCTTCGCGCCGCGGAGGTCGCGCGCCCAGCGGACCGCGTCGGCGAGCTTCAGGTCCGGGCTCAGGTTCTCGTAGCGGCGCTCGAGGTAGTGGCGCTGCTCCCACCATCCCGCGCCGAGCGCCCCGATCGTGACCACCGCCAGCAGGCCGGCGACCCACGCGACCGGCGTGCCCGGCCCCCAATGACCCCGCCGGCGCAGCCACTCGATCGCCGCGAACGCGGCGAGCACCGCGACCCCGGCGGCGACCGCCCCCTTGACGTGACCCTGTTGCCACTGCACCAGCGAGACGGCGCTGGTGGCGAACAGCAGCGCCAGCCCGCCGAGGGTGATGGCGCGCGCCCGCTCGGTGCGCCGCGCCGCCGGCAGGCAGGGGATCAGGGCGAGGCCGACCGCGGCCGCCGGGGCGACGTAGCGGACGTTCCACTCGAAGGCGATCGGCTGCCCCTGCTCCCCGGCCGCGGTCAGCGGGGTGAACACGTAGGCGACCGCGGTGAACAGGATCATCGCCCCGAGCACCCGCATCAGCGGGTCGACGCCGCGCCAGAGCGCGTAAGCGCCGGCGCCGACGAAGGCGGCGATCACCAGCGGCCAGAGCACCCCGAACGACTCGTGAAGCCCGGGGACGAACCATTCGCGCCAGACCTCGGTGTCGTGCCAGTAATGGAAGACCGAGTAGCCAGGGCGGAGCTCGAACGCCCGCTCCGGGGCCGGCAGGCCCAGGGGCCCGAAGTTGGTGTACGGGATCGGATTCCCGACCGCGACCAGATTGCGCACGAACCAGTACCCGCCCGCCAGGAAAGCCGGCAACCCGAACCACAGAGCGGCGCGCCAGCGCCGCCCCCGCCCCGCGATCACGATCAACCCCAGCCAGAGGGCAATGACAGGCGCGAGGAACGACAGCTTCGTCCCAGCCGCCAACCCCCCAGCCAACCCGGCAACGGCCACAGCGGCCCATCCCCCATTCCCCAACCAACTCCCGCTGGACGACGCCCCCGCCGGAAGAGCGCCGGGGGCGGGGTCGCCCGGGAGACTATCCGCAGCAAAGCGAGGACTGTCGACCGGGCGACTCCCGCCCCCGGCGCCCAACGCAACGGAAGCCCGAGCATTCACCAGCACCGCAACCGCACAAAGGATCAGCGAAACGCCGACGATGTCGTTCAGCGCCTCCCCCGCCTGGAACTCGACCAGCATCTGCGCCCCGAGCGCGATCGCGCCTCCGATCAGGCTCTGCGGCCCGAGCCCGTACGGACGCCCGATCGCATACGAGGCGGTGAGCCCGAGCCCGAGCCAGGCGAGGTTGACCAGCGGCGAGAGGATGTCGCGGTCGAACGCGAGCAGCGGCACCGCGTGGACGACCTCGGAGTTCGCCGGGTAGTAGGAGGCGAAGAAGATCGGGTCGAAGTAGTCGATCGCCCCGAAGTGGGCGCCGTGGGCGAACCGGGTCGCCAGCGGCATGTGGTACCACATCGTGTCGGCGCGATCCATGCCTCCGGCGAGGCTGGCCAGGGTGGGCACCATCCAGGCCGCGGCGACGGCGGCGACGGCGATCGCGGCAAACCAGACCGCGACCCGCGACAGCGGCGGCGGCGCCGGCGGCCCGGCTCCACCACGTGGGCCGGCCCTCGCGCAGGCCCAGTGGGTCACGGCTGCGAGCACGACGGCGCCGGCGATCATCGTCCAGACCTCGAAGGCCGCGAACGTCCCCAGGAGCTCGGCGAGCAGGATCAGCCCGGTGATCGCGAGCACGGCCTCGACGACGCGGGCGGCCGCCCCGGTCCAGCCGGCGAGGAGGGTCGCCCGCAGCCGCCAGGCCGACCAGGCGAGCGGCGCGAGGATCAGCACCAGCTCGAGCGCCCCGAGCAGGTAGGAGCCGGCGCCCAGCGTCCGGTCGGCCGCCGGGGCGAAGACGAAGGCCAAGCTCATCGCCGGCCCCCCGGCTCCGGCCCGGCTCGCGCTAGCGCGGGAGCCCGTGGAGCACGTAGGAGCCCTCCCCCGGGGTGACCATGCCGAGCTTGCGGGCGGCGCGCTCGGCCGCGTCGGGGCCGTCGAGGTTGGCAATCCGCCGGCGCAGGCCGGCGTTCTCCGTGCGCAGGTCGGCGAGCGCCGCGTGCTCGGCCTTCGAGTCGCGCCACGCGTCGAAGAAGTTGAGCGCCGGCTTGACGTAGGAGACGCAGATCGCGACCAGGACCAGGACCAGGGCGACGCGCCCGACCTTGTCCCAGTGGATGCGGCTGGCGCCGGCGCCGCGCCGGGCGGAGCGCGGGGTCGGCCGAAGCCGGTAGCCACGGGGAGCCTGGGCGCGAGCGCTCACGCCTGATCGGTTCGGCGCCTATGGCCGCTTACCTGCTGGCCCGGCCGCTGAAAGCCTCGAGCCCGGGATAGGTCGCGCGCTCGCCGAGTGCCTCCTCGATCCGCAGGAGCTGGTTGTACTTCGCGACCCGGTCCGAGCGCGACGGCGCGCCGGTCTTGATCTGGCCCGCCCCGGTGCCGACGGCGAGGTCGGCGATCGTCGTGTCCTCGGTCTCGCCCGAGCGGTGCGAGATCACCGCCGAGTAGCCGGCATCGCGTGCGATCCCGATCGCCTCCAGGGTCTCGGTCAGGGTCCCGATCTGGTTCACCTTGACCAGGATCGAGTTGCCGACCCCCTCCTCGATCCCGCGCCGCAGGCGCTCGGGGCTGGTGACGAAGAGGTCGTCGCCGACGAGCTGGCAGCGGTCGCCGAGCCGCTCGGTGAGCAGGCTCCATCCGTCCCAGTCGTCCTCGGCCATCCCGTCCTCGATCGAGAGCACCGGGTAGGCGTCGGCGATCCGTGCCCAGTAGGCGACCATCTCCTCGGCGCTGAGCGCCCGGCCCTCGTGCTCGAGCACGTAGGCGCCGTCGGAATCGCGGTAGAGCTCGCTGGTCGCCGGGTCGAGGGCGATGAAGGCGTCGGACCCCGGGGCATAGCCGGCGCCCTCGATCCCTTCGACGAGCAGCTCGAGCGCGGCCTCGTTCGATTCCAGGTTCGGGGCGAAGCCGCCCTCGTCGCCGACCGTGGTCCCGAGCCCGCGCTCCTTCAGCGCCGCCTTGAGCGCGTGGAAGACCTCGGTGCCCATGCGCAGGCCCTCGGTGAAGCTCGCGGCGCCGCCGGGCACGACCATGAACTCCTGCAGGTCGACCGAGTTGTCGGCGTGGGCGCCGCCGTTGATCACGTTCATCATCGGTACCGGGAGCACGGTGGCGGCGTCCCGGCTCGATCCGTAGAGCTCGGCGATGTAGAGATACAGCGGCACCCCGGCCTCGGCCGCCGCGGCGCGCGCGGTCGCCAGCGAGACGCCCAGGATCGCGTTCGCTCCGAGGCGCGACTTGTTCGGGGTCCCGTCGAGCTCCCGCAGCGCCTCGTCGATCGCGACCTGGTCGGTGGCCCGCGCCCCGGCGAGCGCCTTCGCGATGGTCCCGTTGACGTTCTCGACCGCCTTCGACACCCCCTTGCCGGCCCAGTCGGGGCCGTCGTCGCGCAGCTCGGTCGCTTCGAACTCGCCAGTCGAGGCGCCGGAGGGAACCGCGGCGCGGCCCTCGGCGCCGGAACCCAGCCGGACGTCGACCTCGACCGTGGGGTTGCCGCGGGAGTCGAGAATCTGGCGTCCGTGGATGTGCTCGATCGTGCCCATTTGCGGCCCGTCAGGCTAGCGGGCGGCTTGTTGGAGCCGGTCCGCGGCCGCTCGCAGGGCGAGCTCGGGGTCGATCCCGAGGCCGCGCGCGAGCCGCACCGCCTCGAGCAGCATCTCCCCCACCGCCGCCTCGGTCTCGTCACGGGTGGCGCGGTCCGCGGGGGCGCCCCCGTCGGGCTCGGCGCGGCGCAGCGTCTTGCGGGCATAGAGCAGCGCGGGAAGGTTCTCGGGGATGTCGGCGAACGGGTCGTCGGCGCCGCGGCCCTCGACGTCGCGCTTGATCTGATCCCACTGACGAAGCACTTCGCGCGAGGTCCGAACCCCCTCTTGTTCTGAGCCGAAGACGTGCGGGTGGCGGCGGATCAGCTTCTCGGAGATCGTCTCGGCGACCTCGGCGAGCGAGCCCGCGTCGCGCTCCTCGAGCAGCAGCGAGAGGAAGACGACCTGGAAGAGCACGTCGCCCAGCTCGTCGCGGAGCTTGGCGTCGTCGGCCCGACCCGCCGCGTCGGCGAGCTCGTAGGCCTCCTCGACCGTGTGCGTGACGATGGAGCGCTCGTCCTGCTCGCGGTCCCAGGGGCATTCGCGCCGCAGCCGGCGGGTGATCTCGTCGAGGCGATCGAGCGCCTCGGAGGCCGACGCTTCGGCGCCGCGGCCCTCCGGCGCCTCGGCGGCCATCGCGGCGCTAGCCGCCGGGAGGCGCGGTGCCCGGAGGCACGCTGCCCGGCGGGACGCTGCCCGGAGGCACGCTGCCGGGGGGCACGCTGCCGGGGGGGACGCCACCCGGGGGCACGGCTCCGCCGGGGATCGGGCTCAGCCCCGGAGGCAGCGCGCCGGGCCCGCCCGCGGGTGCGGGCCGCGGCGGGCCCTGGGGACGGACGGCCGGCGGCGGGGTGCCGAAGACGCCCGCGGTGCCGGGGTCGGCGACGCCTCGCGGCGGAACGAATGCGTCACACCCGGTGGTGTCGATCAGCTCCTGGGTGCAGGTCGGCGGCGGGGCCGGGGCGTTGGCGCAGCGGTCGATCCGGAACTCGTCGGCGCAGAACGTGCGCGCGACCCACTTCGCCTGGAAGTCGCTCTGGAAGCGCGTGGCGATCTCCTGCTGGCGCTGGGCGGCGAGCGTCTGGCGGACCTGCTGGCTGACGTCGGTCAGCGTCTGGGTCACGGCCGGGGTCACCTTCTCGACCTCGATCACGTAGAAGCCGGCGTCGGTCTGGAACGGGCCGACGAGCTCGCCCTCGGTCGCGCCGAAGATCTGATCGTCCAGCGCCGGCTCGGACTGGCCGGCGACCACGCCCTGGCGCAGGCCCCCGGTCGACTTCGTCGCCTCGTCCACCGAGTACTTCTTCGCCACCTCCTCGAACGACTTCGCCGAGTCGTCGTCCTGCAGCGCCGCGAGCGCCTGGTTGGCCTCGTCCTCGGTCCTGGTCAGGATCACGCGCACGTCGCGCGACTCCGGCTGCTCGAACTGGGAGGTGTTGGCGTCGTAGAAGTTCTTGACCTCTTCGGCGGTGACTTCCGGATCCTGGGGGAGGACGGCGGTCTGGATCCGGTCGGAGAACAGCTGCAGCGCGATCCGCTGGCGGGCCTCCTCCTCCGTGAACCCGGCCTGGTCGAGGAACTTCTGGAACGCCTCCTCGTTGCCGAACTGCTGCGTCTTGACCTTCTCGAGCTCGTCGTCGATCTCCCGATCGGTGAGCTCGATCCCGCGCTCGGACGCCTCGCCGCGGACCCAGCGGGCCAGCAGCAGGTCCGACTCGGCGGCGTCCGCGAGCGCCTGATACTGCGGGTCGCTCGTCTCGGGGACGTCCTTGAGCCCCTGGCGGGCGGCGGTCTGCACCAGGGCCCGGTCGAACTCCTCCCGGGTCACGGTGCCGTCGGGAGCGTCCTCGACGACCGCGATCGCGTCGGAGGGAACACTCGGGTCGCCGAGCCCCTGCGCGGCGGCGACGATCGCGAACAGCGCGATCAGCAGAACGCCGAAAGCGATCAGCCCTATGCCCTTGCCGCGGTTGCTCGGCTCGGGCGCAGGCGCCGGCCGGGGCCTTGGCCTCTTTCCCTGCGGACTCACGGGTTCGGCAGCATAACGACCGCGGCCTAAATACAGGCTCAGCGCGGGCTCAGGCCGCGACGGCCTCGGGCGCGAGCGCGGCGCCGAGCGCCTCGGTGAGCGCGATCAGGGCCTCCAGCCTGCGGGCCGGATCGTCGTCGACGCGCAGCGAGAGGGTTTGCGTGCGGAGCTCGAAGATCGCCTCCGGGATCCGCTCGCGCAGCCGGCCGACGGTCGCCGCGTCGAGCTCCAGCGGGATCACCGAGAGCCGCCCGCCACGAACCTCGACCGTGCGCGCGCCGGCGGCGCCGAGGTCGATCCGGGCGCGCTGGAGGGCGAGCAGGTTGGACACCGGGTCGGGCACGGGACCGAAGCGGTCGCGGAGCTCGTCGCGCAGCGCGCGCAGCTCCCCCGCCCTGCGGGCGCCGGCGATCCGCCGGTGGACGTCGATCTTCGCCGCCTCGAAGGGGATGTAGTCGGGAGGCAGGTAGGCGTCGATGTCGAGGTCGAGCCGCACCACTGCCTCGCCCTCGCCCTCCGCGGGGCCGGCGGAGCGCAGCGCCTCGACCGCCTCCTCGAGCAGCGCGACGTAGAGCTCGAAGCCGATGGCGGCGACGTGGCCGGACTGCTCGTCGCCGAGCAGGTCGCCGGCGCCTCGGAGCTCGAGGTCGCGCATCGCGATCGCGAATCCCGAGCCGAGCTCGGTGTGGTCGGAGAGCGTCGCCAGGCGGGCGCCGGCGTCGGTCGAGAGCGCCTCCTCGGAGGGGTAGAGCATGTAGGCGAAGGCGCGCTCGGCCGAGCGGCCGACGCGACCTCGGATCTGGTAGGCCTGGGCGAGACCGAGCTGGTCGGCGCGCTCGACGATCAGGGTGTTCGCCTGCGGGATGTCGAGGCCGGACTCGATGATCGTCGTCGCCACCAGGCAGTCGGCGTCGCCACGCAGGAAGCGGAGCATCGTCGCCTCGAGCTCGCCCTCGTCCATCTGCCCGTGCGCCTCGGCGAAGCGGACGCCGGGGCAGAGCGAGCGCAGCCGCTCGGCGATCTCGTGCAGGGTGTCGATCCGGTTATGGAGGAAGAAGGCCTGGCCCTCGCGGGCCACCTCGCGCGTGATCGCCCGCGAGACCAGCTCCTCGTCGTAGGGGCCGACGTAGGTGCGCACCGGGCGCCGGCCCTCGGGCGGCGTCTCGATCACCGAGATGTCGCGAAGCCCGGCGAGGCTCATCTGCAGCGTGCGTGGGATCGGGGTCGCCGAGAGCGAGAGCACGTCGACCTTGAGCTTCAGCTGGCGGAGCAGTTCCTTCTGCTTGACCCCGAAGCGCTGCTCCTCGTCGACGATCACCAGCCCGAGGTCGGCGGCGCGGACGTCGCGCGACAGCAGCCGGTGGGTGCCGATCAGGATGTCGACCCTGCCCTCGGCGAACCGCGCGAGCGCCTCGCGTACCTCGGCGGGCTTGCGGAGCCGCGAGACCATCTCGACCTCGAGCGCGGTCGAGGCGAGGCGCTCGCGAAAGGTCCCGAGGTGCTGCTGAGCGAGGATCGTCGTCGGCGCCAGCATCATCACCTGCTTGCCCTCCGCGGCGGCCTTGTGGGCGGCTCGGAGCGCGACCTCCGTCTTGCCGTAGCCAACATCGCCGCAGATCAGCCGGTCCATCGGCCGTTCGGACTCCATGTCGCCCTTGACCGCCTCGATCGCGTCGATCTGGTCGGCGGTCTCGCGGTAGGGGAACGAGCGCTCGAGCTCGAGCTGCCACTCGCCGTCGGGCTCGAACGCGTGGCCCTTGCGCGCCTGGCGCTCGGCGTAGAGGTTGAGCAGCTCGCCGGCGAGCTCGCGAGCCGCGCGGCGGGCGCGCGCCTTGACCGCGTCCCAGCGCTTCGAGCCGAGCGCCGAGAGCTGGGGCGCCTCGCCGCCGGCGCCGACGTACCGGCTGATCTTCGCCAGCTGGTCGGTGGGCGAGAAGACCTTGTCCTCGCCGCGGTACTCGAGCTCGAGGTAGTCGCGGGTTACCCCGGCGACCGTCTTCGTCTCGAAGCCGGCGAAGCGCGCGATCCCGTGGTCGGAGTGAACGACGAAGTCGCCCACGCGCAGATCGGCGAAGCTCGCCATCCGGCCCCGGGCCGGGGCCGGCGCGGCCGCCCGGCGACGGTGGACCAGTCGCCGGAACGGGATCACCGCGAGCCGCAGCTCGGGCGAGACGAAGCCGTCGGCCAGCGGCGCCTCCTCGAACAGGACCGCCGGCTCGGCGGGCGCAAGCTGCTCGAGGAACCTGGCGTCGATGCGGTTGAGGTTGTACCGGGCGCGCTCGGCCTCGCCGCGGCTCTCGAAGGTGACGACGACGCGATAGCCGGAGCGGAGCTCCTTCTCCAGCTGGGGCTCGGCCTCGTTGATGCTGCGCGCCGCGGAGGTCGGGACCTGAGCGCGGAACAACTCCACCGGAATGCTCCGCTTCGCCTCCGCTTCCGGCGGGCCAGGGCTCGGCACCGACTCATCTCCATCGGCCCCACTCGCACCTCGCATCGTCAGGATCGCCCGGGCGGCCAGCGGATCCGCGACGTCGACGTAGAGGTGGCGCGCGTCGGCGTCGTGCATCGCCGTCGTCACGTCCTCCCAGTGGTCGCGCAGGGCCGCCGGGATCTCCTCGGCGGAGGCGACCAGGACCGCCGTCCGCTCGTCGATCAGGTCGAGGGGCGCCCGGAAGGACTCGATCGGGAGCAGCCGGGCGATGTCGGGGCGCTCGCCGTCCTCGCTCGCGATCTCCGCGAGCTCGCGGTGCTCGAGCGCCAGCTCCGCCGCCGGGTCGAGCTCGATCCGCTCCGCCTCGCCCAGCGAGCGCTGGGTGAAGGTCGAGAACCAGCGGATCGACTCGATCTCGTCCCCGAACAGCTCCAGGCGCGCGGCGCGCTCCTCGGTCGCCGGGAAGACGTCGAGGATCCCGCCCCTGATCGCGAACTGGCCCCGGTCCTCGACCTGATCGGTGCGCTCGTAACCCGCCTCCGTCAGGAGCTCGGAGACGTCGCCGAGGTCGACCTCCTCGCCCCGGTGCAGGACGAAGCCCTCGGGGCGCAGCGAGGCGTCGGGCACCGCCTCGGCCAGGGCGACGGCGCTGGCGACGACAACGGGTGGCTCGGCGTCCGGGTCGACGTCGGTGAGCGCCTGCAGGGCGCCGATCCGCAGGCCGACGAGGTGCGGGGGCGGGGCCAGGTGGGACTCATAGCCGGTCCCGCGGGACGGGTAGTAGCGGACCCGCCGCGGCGCCAGGTAGGCGCCGAGCCCCCGGGCGAGGTCGCGCGCGGCGACGTCGTCGGCCGCGACCACCAGCGCCGGGCGCCCGGCGAGCGCCTCGTCGGAATCGAGCAGGGAGGCGAGCAGGTACGGCCGGATCGCCCCGGAAGCGCGCACGTCGACCGCCTCGCCGGCTCGGATCCGGGCCGCGAGGGAGGCGATGCGCTCGTCTTCGAGCGCGAGGTCGAGCAGTGCTCTCAGCAACCGCTCGCGAGGTTAGCGACGCGTTTGCGGCTCGTCGCCGCCCCGCGGACGCTTCAGTCCCGGTAGGGAAGCCCGGGGCCCGAGCGAGCCCAGTCGACCTGGCCCTCGCCCTCGTCGCGGGCGCGGTCCTCGACCCCGTCGAGCTCGTGGAGCATCCGCTTCAACCGCGCGACGGCCTCGGGCGGATGCTCGGCCACCTGGGCGGCGAGCTGGAGCGCGGCCTCCTCGGTCCGGGCCGCGGGGACGACCTTGTGCACGAGGCCCCAGCGGTAGGCCATGTCGGCGTCGACCTCCTTCGCGGTCAGCAGCAGGTACTTGGCGATCGAGAGGCCGCAGAGGGTGACCAGGCGGGCCGGGCCGACCGGCACGCCGAGGGCGGCGCCGGGAAAGCGCAGCCTCAGGTTTCCGCCGCCGATCCGCAGGTCGCAGCACACGGCGATCTCCGCGCCGCCGCCGACGCAGGCCCCGTGGCAGGCGGCAACGGTCGGCTTCGGAAACGCGGTCAGCTCGTCGTAGAGCAGGGCGAACAGCTCCATCCGCCGGATGCCGGCCTCCGGCTCGAGCCGCTCGCGCACGTCGGCGCCGGCGGAGAGGCCCATGTGGTCGGTGGAGGAGATCACCAGCGCCCGGACCTCCTCGTCGGCGCGGGCGGCGGTCAGGTGCGCGAGCAGCTCGTCGAGCATCGCGGTGTTGATCGCGTTGCGGGCCTCGGGACGGTCGAGCTGCAGCAGCCCGACCCCGTCGGCGACCGAGTAGACGGTGAGACTCACCTAAGGCGCCTCAACGGCGGCGCGGCTCGGCTCCGCTTCGCTGCGCCTCACATAAGGCGCCTCAACGGCGGCGCGGCTCGGCTCCGCTTCGCTCCGCCTCACATAAGGCGCCTCAACGGCGGCGCGGCTCGGCTTGCGCCTCACTCCAGCACCTCGCGGATCGAGGTGGCGATCTGGTCGACCAGCCGCTCGACCTCCCTGGCCGCGTCGGCGATCAGGTCGCTGACCTGCTCGGCGGGCTCGCTGAACCGCCCGAGCACGTAGGCCGAGACGATCTCCGGGTCGGTCGTGTCGGGGCGCCCGACCCCGACCCGCACGCGCCAGAAGTCCCTGCTCCCGAAGCCCTCGGCCAGGCTCTTGAGGCCGTTGTGCCCGGCGACCCCGCCGCCGAGCTTCTCCTTGATGTCGCCGAACGGCAGGTCGATCTCATCGTGGATGACGACGACCTCCTCGATCGGGACGCGGAGCGCGCCGCGCGCGGGCCCCGCCGAGTCGCCGGACTCGTTCATGTAGGTCTGCGGCAGCAGCAATGCGACCCGCGGTCCGCCGGGCCGTACGCGGCCCTCGGTGATCAACCCGCGGTACTTCTGCTTCGGCTTCGGCAGCTCCCAGACGCGCGCGAGCTCGGTCCCGACCTCGAAGCCGAGGTTGTGGCGGGTCGCCGCGTAGCGACTGCCGGGATTGCCGAGGCCGACGACGAGGATCCGATCGCCGGGCTCACGCTCGGACTCGCCGTCACGGTCACCGCGACGGCGAAACCAGGACAGGGCTACTCCTCGCCGGAGTCGGAGGACTCGCCCTCGGGGGCCTCGCCTTCCGCGGCGGCCTCCTCGCCCTCGACCTCCTCGCCCTCCTCGCCGACGAGCTCGGCCTCCTCCTCGAGCTCCGGCTCGGGCTCCTCCTCGACGCGGGGCGGCGAGAGGGTGGCGATCGTGATCTCGTCGGGGCTCTGATCCTCGCCGAGGAAGAACTCGACTCCCTCGGGGGCGATCAGGGCGCTGAGCTGAAGCGTGTCGCCGATCACCATGCCGGAGACGTCGGCGGGGATCGACTCCGGGATCGCGGTCGGCAGGGCCGAGATCGTGATCTCGTGGGTTACGTGCTCGAGCACGCCGCCCTCCTTGACGCCGGGCGCCTCCTCGGTGCCGACGATCTCGATCGCGACGTCGGCCTCGATCTTCTCGTCGAGCTTCACCTCATGCAGGTCGAGGTGGACGAGGTCGCCGCGGACGGGGTGGCGCTGCTGCTCCTTGAGCACCACCGGGACCGCTCCCGAGCCCTCGATCTCGACGTCGAACAGGGCGCCGCCGTGCACCAGCACGTCGCGCACCGCGCGCTCGGGGGCCTGAAAGGCCCGCGCGTCCTCGCCGGCGCCGTAGACGACGCCGGGGACCATTCCGGAGCGGCGCAGGCGGCGGCTCTCGCGGGAACCGAAGTCGGTCCGCGGCTGCGCCTTCAGGGTCGCTCGGTCGGAGGCCATGCGGCGGCTGAGGATAGAGAACCCGTGCGGGATCCGGGTCCGGGAGCGGTCTCGGCCCCCCGCGCGCCTACGCGTAGGCCCAATGGCGCCTCCGCGGCCCCTGCTCGCCCCGGAGCATCTCGATGAAGCCGTCGATGTCGTCGTGCTCGACCGCCTCCAGGTAAAGGCGCACGGTCTCGGCCATGCGCGCGTCGGGCTCGCGCTCGGCGCCTGGCTTTACGATCGAGACCCGGGCGCGCTGCAGGGCGCTGTTGACCGAGACCGTGCTCGTGCCGAGCAAGAGCGCGCTCTCGCGCGCCGTGAAGCCGAGCCCGTCGCGCAACAGCAGCGCCGCGCGCTGGCGGGCCGGCAGGCGCTCATGCGCGGCGGTGAGCGCCTCGGCGAGCGAGTCGTCGCCGTCGGGGGCGCCGTGGCCCTGGTCGGGCGGCTCTTGGTCGCTGGCGACCGGCCGGCGCTTGCGCCGGTCGACCTCGTTGAGGCAGGCGTTGGTCGCGATCGAATGAAGCCACGAGCGCAGCGAGGAGCGGGCCTCGAAGCGCCCGAGCGCCCGCCAGGCGCGCAGCATCACCTCCTGAAGGGCGTCCTCGGCGTCGTGGTCGGAGCGCAGGATGCGACGACAGTGGGCGTAGAGCTCGCCGCGGTGAGGCTCGAGCAAGGCCGCGAAGGCATCGCCGTCGCCGCCGCGCGCGGCCTCGATCAGCTCGGCCTCGCTCACTTGAGCGACCCCCGCAGCCATGCGGTCAGCCGGGCGAGGTAGGGCTGCTCGGGAAACTCGCCCGGGTCGACGCGCCGATCGACGAGCTCGGTGACCTGCGCGCCCTCGGCGCGAAGCGCGCGCGAGCAGCGGCTCTCGGCAAGCGGCGTGACGATCGTCGCCGGGGCCGGCGCCTGCGCCCGCGCGCGCCGCGGCTGGGTCTTCGCGTCGGCCCGAGACGGCCGGGTCAGGATCAGGACCTGTGCCCAAAGCCGCGGCCAGCGCTGGTCGCGGGCGCGCAGGGCGAGGGCGCCGGCGGCCGCGGCGGCCCGCCCCCGCCCGGCGACCAGCAGCCGCCCGGGATCGCCGTCAAGCTCGGCGGCGTGGTCGGCGGCCCACTCGAGCGCGCCGGCGGCGCGCTCCAGCGCCGACTCCGGGGCATCGTCGCGGCGCGCCGCCCAGGAGGCCCGCAGGACGAGCGCGCCCAGACCGGCGCAGAGCGCGTCGCACATGGTGTCGTCGGCGCGACCGGCGCCACTCGTGGGGCTCGGATCCGCGAGCACGACGATCACCGGCGGGGGCGAGCCGAGCGCCTGGCTCGCCGGCCAGCGAACCCGCACGGGGATCGGCCCGCCGCGTCCGCGCAGGCGCAGGTCTGCGGCGCGGCGGACGCCGAGCGGGAGGGGTGGGTCGATCCGAGGGGCGGTGGCGGGTGGGTCGTGCATGGCGCCATCGTCACCGGCGGTCGGCGGTCAGGAAAGTCCGATCGCGCAACACGGTGATGCGGCTCTTGCATCACACGCTCGGGCGGGGGGCGCATAATCGGTCCATGGCCGACGAGCGCAGCAACGTCCTCGCGTTCCCGCAGGCGCCCGACGCAATCGAGCTCCGCCACCTGCGCGCCTTCGTCGCCGTCGCCGACGAGCTCAGCTTCTCGCGCGCGGCCGACCGGCTGCACATCTCGCAGTCGGCCCTCAGCCGGCAGGTGAGCTCCCTCGAGAAGCTGATCGGGACCGATCTGCTGCGCCGCTCGACCCACCGCGTCGAGCTGACCCTGGCGGGCGAGGCGCTGCTCGAGCGCACCCACAGCCTGCTCGAAGGCGTGGACGAGGCGGTCACGACGACGCAGTCGGTGGGCGGCGAGCTCGCCTTCCGCCTCGCCCAGTACTGGGCGCCCGTGTTGGCCACCGCGGAGCAGGGCATCCCGCTGGCCGAGCGTCGCGCCGCGATCGAGGGCCTGTTCGCCCAGTTTCCGCCGCCGGACGGGATCGACGTCGAGCCGGTCAACGCAGGCGGCGTCGCCTCGTTTCGGATCGGCCCCGACCTGAGCCTGCCGGCCACCATCCTCTACCTGCACGGCGGCGGGCACACGTTCGGATCCTCATACGGTCACCGGGGCGTGATCGGCGCCGTGGCCGCGGCGGCAAGCGCGACGGCGCTCGGCCCCGAATACCGGCTCTCGCCGGAGCACCCGTTCCCGGCCGACGTCGAGGACGCCGAGCGCGCGTACGGGTGGATGGTCTCGGGTGGGGTCGACCCGCGCCGAATCGTCGTCGCCGGAGACTCCTCCGGGGCGGGACTCGGGATGGCGCTGCTCCTGAAGCTGAAGCGCGACGGTGGGCCGATGCCCGGGGGTGCGGTCTGGTTCTGCCCCTGGGTCGACATCACCGGCAGCACCCTGCGGATCGCGAGCAGGACGAACGAGCTGGCCGAGACGATGGCGGGGCTCGTCCTGCCCCTGGTCGACGGCTACCTCGCCGGCCACCCGAGCGACGAGCCGCTCCTGAACCCGCTCAAACAGGACCTGTCGGGGCTGCCGCCCATGCTGATCCAGGGGGCGACGGGCGATCCCCAGCGCGAGGATGCGCATCAGCTCGCGGAGCGGGCCCGTGCCCACGGGGTCGACGCGAGGCTCGAGCTCTACCCGGTCGAGACGCATTCGTTCCAGACCTTCTGGTCGTTCCTCCCGGAGGCGCGGGAGGCGGTCGAGCAGGCCGGGCGGTTCATCGGCTCGGGGGCCGCGGGACGCGGCTACTCCGTGGCCGAGGCCGGATGACGACCTGAAGCGGCGGGCGTGCGGGGGCACCGATCCGCACGTCCATCCTCCTGACGCCTGGCTCGACGCCGAGCCTACCCTGCGCACGGCGTGCCGTCCGCCGCGACCCCGCTCGCCGGGCACGGCATCACGGCCGGCGGCTGCCAGCCGGTGCCGTCGAGGATCCCGAAGCGCGCCTCGCGGGTCTCGTAGAGGCGCCAGATCAGCCGGAACGCGCCGGGCGGGGACGGGATCCAGTTCTGCGCCTGGCCGGCGTCGGCCGGCTGCTCGGCCTGCACGTAGAGGTCCAGCGAGCCGTCGGGGTTGTAGTGCAGGTCGGAGCGATCGTTGAGCAGGTAGCGATCGAACGGGTTGGCGAACAGGAAGACCTGCGAGTCGTAGAGCGTCAGCGACCAGAACGCCTTCGCGGGGATCGGCAGGTCGCCGGCGGGGATGTGGAGCACGTAGCGGCCCGCGCCGGTGAGCGGGCTGAGGTCGTTCGCCGTCTGCGTGAAGGCGTAGATCGCGACCTTCGGCTTCAGCGCCCCGACCCCGACCCTGTCGGTGAGCGCTCGCAGCTCGTAGTCGGTTCCGTAGTGGCCGATGTCGCCGAGCAGGTAGCCGTTGTGGTCACCGAACCCGGTCACGTATCGGGCGGCGATCTTGGCCTGGATGTTGTCCGGGCCGTCGGTGACCGCGTCGCGCATCCCGCGCAGCGTCTCGGCGCTGAGCGAGGGGTCCGCGGCGGGGTCGAGCCCGGTCCCGACGCCGATCGTGGCCAGTCGCTGGAGCAGCGGCGCGTCGGCGGCGGGTGGCTCGAAGCGCTTCATCTGGCGCCCGAGCGCGCCGTAGAAGGCGAGCGGGTCGTCGCCGGCCCCCAACCCGGGGATCGTCGCCTGGTCGGCCGTGGTGTCGACCGGCTCGATGGCCGGCGGCTTGTAGCGGCGGCGGTAGTGCGAGAGCGGCAGCAGCCGGTAGGAGTTCTGGATCCTGTTGACCCGCTCGGTGTCGGACTCGTCTTCGATCAGGGTCCGGCCGATGAGCCAGACGCGGTCGTAGGGCGAGCGGATCCGGGTCACGCCCTTCGGCAGCCGACCCTCGAAGCCCGGGCCCACGATGGCGAAGTCGCCGCCGCCGCTGGCGCCGGTCGGGGTGCCGATGTTGCGGAAGTTCTCGGTCCACGGCGAGACCAGCTCGAAGTCGAAGAAGCGGTGCATCCGCGGCACGTGGAGGACCTGAGGGCTGCGGGAGAGGTCGAGCCAGGCGAGCGAATAGAGCGTGTCGTGGTTCGGGGCGACCACGGTCCTGTCCTCGGGCTGGGCGAGCTTGCGCGCGTGGCTCAGCCGGTTGACCGGGGCGTTGCCGCGCCCGTCGGACTTGCTGACACTGGTCGAGGTGCGGAAGATGCGCTGCGTGTCGAGCAGCGGGATGCCGTACTGGTAGGCCTCCGAGCCGAGCGCGTAGCCGGTGTCGTAGTCCGACTGCGCACTCGCCTGCGCGGCCGTGGCCCCCAGGCAGCAGAGGGCGGCGCCTATGGCCAGGGCGATCCGCACCATCGTCGTATCCAACCCGATTTCGGAACTGCAGTAGCGGTCCAGCGTCGCGGGTACCCTGCGGCCGGTGAGCGACGATATGAAGATCCCGAAGGGCCGGGCGCGGCGCTCGGCGAAGCTCGGCTCGGCGCTAGGCGGGCAGGCGGCCCGCTACGCGGGCACCAGGGCGGCGACCCTCGGGCGCTCGGAGGAGGACCGGGCTGAGAAGCTCGAGGCGCGCCACCTGGAGACGGCGCTGAAGATGGTGAGCACCCTCGGCGAGATGAAGGGCGCTGCGATGAAGATCGGTCAGCTCGCCTCGTTCATCGACACCGAGTTCCTGCCACCGGAGTACGCCGAGCTCTACCAGGAGGAGCTGGCGAAGCTGCGGACCTCGGCGCCGCCGATGCCCTGGGAGCGGGTCTCGACGGTGATCGAGGAGGAGTACGGCGAGCCGGTGGAGGAGCACTTCTCGGAGTTCGAGCCCGAGGCGTTCGCCGCCGCTTCGATCGGCCAGGTGCATCGCGCGAAGCTGCTCGACGGACGCCCGGTCGCGGTGAAGATCCAGTATCCGGGCGTCGCCGAGGCGCTCGAGTCGGACATGCGCAACGCGGGCATGCTCGTCCGCCTGGCGAAGGCGATCGCCCCGGGCCTGGACGCCAAGTCGGTCGCCGAGGAGCTGCGCGAGCGGGTGCTGGAGGAGCTCGACTACGAGTTCGAGGCCCAGAACCAGCGCACCTTCTCCCGCGCCTATCGCGGCCACCCGTTCATCTACGTGCCCGACGTGATCACCCGCCTGTCCCGCCGCAGGGTCCTGGTGACCGAGTTCGTCGACGGCATCGGCTTCGAGGAGGTCAAGGAGCTCGACGACGAGCAGCGCAGCCGCTTCGGCGAGATCGTCTTCCGCTTCTGCTTCGGCTCGATCTACCACCTGCAGCACTTCAACGCCGACTCCCACCCCGGCAACTACCTGCTGATGGGCGACGGCCGGGTCGCCTTCCTCGACTTCGGGATGACGAAGAAGCTCGACGGCGAGCAGATCGAGCTCGAGCAGGCGGCGCTCGACGCCGCGATCCGCAAGGACCCCGAGGCGCTGCGCCAGCGCCTGGCCGACCTGGGGTTCGTGAAGAAGCCGACCAAGCTCGACGCCGAGCACCTGATGGACCACGTGATGCTGGTCGGCGGCTGGTACATCGAGGACCGCACCTACAGGGTCTCGACCCGGCGGGTGATGAAGATCATCGAATCGGCCTCGGACCCGCGCTCCGAGTACTTCCAGGTGATGCGGCGGGAGAGCATCCCCGCGGACGAGCTCATGGGGCGGCGGATGGAGATCGGGGTGATCGCGGTGCTCGCCCAGCTGGGCGCCGAGCGCAACTGGCACCGGATCATGCGCGAGTGGGTGTACGCGGACGAGCCCGAGACGGAGCTCGGAGAGCAGGAGTGGGAGTACTTCGAAGCGCGCGGCGTGCGGCGAGTGCCCGGGATCGCGACGGGGCTCTAGGCCGAGGCTCCCCGCGTCCAGCGAGCGGTGCCTGACTCCTGAATAGCGAGAGCGAGCCACCTCTCGGTGCGATGTTGTGGACACGACGCCGCCGTTGGGCCGCGGGGGCTCTAGGCCGAGGCGGGTTCCGGGGCGGCGTCGCCCGGCGCCGGCTTCGGCGCCTCCGCGGGTTGGGCGGCCGTGGGCCGGACGCCGCGGATCGCGATGATCAGCCCGATCAGGGCGATCGCGGCCACCACCCGAAGGCTGAGCTGGATCCCGCCGACGAACGAGTCCTTGACCACGTCGAGGACTTTGTCGGCAACGGAGGTGTCGAACTGGTTGAAGGCCGCGTTGCCGGGCTCGGTGCCGGCGAGATAACCGTGGATCACCCCCGCCCGGTCGCCGGTCATCTCGAGGCCGGCGTCGTGAGCCTGGCTGACCACCAGGTCCTCGGAGCGGCTCGCGAACAGCGCGGTTGTCAACCCGAGTCCGACGGCCCCGCCCGCGATCTGGAACATGTACGTGATCCCGCCGGCGAGGCTCGAGCGGCTGGCGTCGAGCATCGTCACGGCGGCGGTGGTGATCGCGGGGTAGAAGAACCCGGCGCCGATCCCGGTCAGGGCGAGGCCCGGGATCAGCACCGCATAGCCCGAGTCGACGCCGAAGAAGGAGACGACCAGGGGCCCGGCGGCGAGCAGGGCGGTGCCGGCGATGATCACCTTGCGGCCGCCGAGGCGGTCGTAGAGGCGGGGCGTGAGGAAGGCGACGAGCCCGAACAGGCCGAGCATCGGCAGCATCCCGAACCCCGCCTTCAGAGCCGAGAAGCCGAGGATCTTCTCCATGAGCTGCGGCCCATAGAGGACGATCGAGAAGAAGACGGCCGAGAGCATCAGCACCGTCAGGCAGGCGGCGCGGAAGCCCCTGTTCGCCATGACGTCCGGAGGGATCAGCGCCGCCTCGCCGGCGCGGCGCTCGACCTCGAGGAAGGTGACGAGCAGGACAACGCCGAGCACGAACATGCCCAGGACGCGGACGTCGGTCCAGCCCCAGTCGGCCGCCTGGTCGAGGCCGAGCAGCAGGGCGACCAAGCCTCCGGAGACGGTGGCGACCCCCAGGTAGTCGATCTTCCGCTCGCCGGCCTCGACCGGGGGCTCGTGGACGAACTTCGCGGTGGCGAGCGCGGCGAAGGCGGCGATCGGCACGTTGAGCCAGAAGATGGCCCGCCAGCTGAGCTCGTCGGTGAGGACGCCGCCGATCAGCGGACCGAGGGCGTTGCCGAGCCCGGCGATCCCGAGAATCAGCCCGCCCGCGAGCGCCGCGCGCTCGGCGGGCAGGGCGGCGAACGTCATGCCGAGGATCGCCGGCCACATCAGGGCCCCGCCGACGCCCATCCCCACCCGGGCACCGATCAGGAGGGGGGCGTTCGGAGCGATCGCCCCCAGCAGCGAGAAGCCGGCGAAGATCGCCGTGCCGATGAAGAAGATCTTGCGCCGGCCGAGCATGTCGGCGAGCCGCCCGCCGGTCACCAGGCCCATGCCGAATACGAGCGCGTAGGCGTTGACCGTCCACTGGATGGTGGCGACGTCGACGTCGAAGTCCTG
Organism: uncultured Solirubrobacterales bacterium; assembly: GCA_963842795.1. GTDB lineage: Bacteria > Actinomycetota > Thermoleophilia > Solirubrobacterales > 70-9 > WHSW01. The sequence continues at coordinate 77,088 of CAWJHV010000018.1, forward strand.
CTCCATCGCCGGCAGGGCCACGTTGAGCGCCGTGAAGTCGTTGGCGATCACGAGCACGCCGAGGCCCATCGCGAACAACGCAAGGAGCGTCCCGCGAGAGAGTCCGCCCGGAGCCGCCATCGACTTGACTGTAGTCACGGCCGTGCCGATATGAACGGCGAGCGACCAAGGAGAGAGGGATGAACCGGATCAAGCAGGGATGGGGACTGACGAAGAAGAGCTGGGCGCTTCTGCGCTCCCACCGCGAGCTCTTCCGGTTCCCGATCTACGGGGCCCTCCTGGCGATCGCGATCGTGCTGGTCACGGTCGGCCCCGGCCTCTATTTGATCGACGACGGCCAGCGGGTGGTCGGCGGCGTCCTGGTCGCGATCGGGCTCTACCTGTCGGCGTTCGTGGCCGTCTACTTCGGCGTCGCCCTGGCGGCCACCGCCGACGCGATCTTCCGCGGTGGTCAGGCGACGATCGCCGACGGGTTCGCGGTCGCGCGCTCGCGGGTGGGCGCGATCGCGGGCTGGGCGGCGCTCGCAGCCCTGGTGGGGACCCTGATCTCCCTGATCCAATCGAGCGGCTCGATCGGCGAGGCGATCATCGGCTCGCTGATCGGCGCGGCGTGGTCATTGATCACCTTCATGGCCGTCCCGGTCATCACCTTCGAGGGCACCGGGCCCTGGACGACGCTGAAGCGCTCGGCGACCCTGTTCAAGGACCGCTGGGCGGGCCAGGTGACCGGCAACGTCGCGATCGGCGGCATCGTCGGCCTGCTCGGCGTCCTCCCCGCGATCCTGCTGATCGCCGGCGGCGCCTACCTGTGGGCGTCGGGCGACGGCGGCGCGGGGCTGGCGGCCGGGGCGGTGATCGTCCTCATCGGCGTCATCCTGCTGGTCGTCTCGATGCTGATCATCCAGGCGATGCGAGGCGTGTTCGGCGTCGCCCTGTACCGCTTCGCGACCGGAGGCGAGCTGACCACCGGCTTCACCCAGGCGGACCTCGAGTCCGCGGTCCGGACCAGATAACTCGCGCCACGTCCTCGGCACAACTCGCGCCACGTCCTCGGCACAACTCGCGCCACGTCCTCGGCTCTCGCCTTGGATCAATTGTCCGCGGCTACGCCGCGGACCTTTTCGTCTGCTTCCGCGTCCGGGCGTGCGCGGTGATCCGTGGGGGCCAGTAGGCGCGGGTCGTTGCTGCAGATGCCGTCGACGCCCAGGGTCATGAGGCGGTCGATGCGCTCCGGCTCGTCGACGGTCCACGCGATCACCGCGACCTCGACCGAGTGCGCGGCGTCGACCAGGCGCCGCGTGATCAGCGGGTGATAGACCCACACGGCCCAGACGCCGAGCTCCGGGGCACGGGAACGGACGAGGCCCGGCAGGCGGGCGCGCATCGAGGCCGAGCCGGCGAGGAACACCGGGCGCAGCCAGCGGTTGCGCGACCAGTCGCGGCTCACCTTGGGCAGGGTCCAGCCGCGGTCGAGCCCGGGAGCACCGTCGCGCAGGTAGGCGAGGCTGTCGAGCTCCATGGTCGAGACCATCGCCCGGTCGGTGAGCCCGCGTTCGGCGAGCGCAGCGACTACCTCGTCCTCGCGCCCGGCGACCTTCAGGTCGAGGTCGAAGCGCACCGCGTCGAGCGGGGGGCGGGAGAAGGCGTCGAACGCCTCGGCGAGCGTCAGCGGCTCGCGCCGGCGGGCGTCGCCCCAGTCGTGGGCGATCACCAGCGGCCCGCCGCCCGCGGCCGGGCCGGCGGCGGCGCGGCGCCAGTCGTCGCCGGGCGCGAAGTCGGACCGCGGGCGCAGCACGTCCAGCTCGATCACCTCGGCGCCCGCGTCGACTGCGGCGCCGAAGCTCTCGAGCGTGTTGCCGGGCGCGATCGCGTCGGCGCCCTTGTGTCCGATCCGCAGCACCGGGCAGCTACTTTCCGAGCGCGTCGCGGCGCGCCGCGACCAGCAGGCGGATGATCGCGCCGAGGCCGGCGAGCATCCCCGCCCCGGTGAGCCCGGCGGCGAGCGAGATCACGGCGACGATGCCGCGGTTCTCGCGCTGGAGCTCGTCGAGGCCGGGGAGGCTGCTCTCCGAGCTCGCGATCGCAATCGCCGAGATCACGCCGAGGCCGATCACGGCCACCGCGCCCCAGAGCAGCGCCCGCCCGAGCGTGTCCAGCAAGCCAAGCGCGCGCTCGTCCACGGCGATGAACTGTATTGCGGCACCGGGCCGCCGGTTAGGTTGGCCGGGTGAGCGACACCCTCCGCCGCCGGATCGCCGCGCTGCTGCTGGTCGCCGGGATCGTCGTCGCCGTGCTCGCGATCGAGGACATCGGCCCGTTCTCCGATCCGGAGACCGAAGAGCAGCGGGTGCAGGCGACGGTCGAGCAGTTCTTCGGCGCCGCCGCCGAGGGTGACTCGAAGACCTTCTGCGGGCTGCTGACCTCCGACGCGCGGCAGGCGCTGCGGGTGAGCACGGCGCAGCGGCTGCAGTCCGACGAGCTGCCGGAGTGCACGAGGATCCTCGACGTGCTCGCGCCGGTGTTCGCCGACTCCGAGCTCGACGTGCGCTTCGTGAGCGTCAGCGGCAACCGGGCCCGGGTCGAGGCCCGCTACAAGCTCGCCGGCGCCGGCGCCCAGCCGCGAACCGTGCTGCTGCTCTCCGAGGACGGGCACTGGCGGATCTCGGATCCCGGTTGACCTGCGGGCCGAGGGGGCTAGGTCTCGAAAGCCGCGAACGCCTCGGCGCGGTCGAGGAACTCGAGAAAGGTGACGACGCGCCCGCGGGAGAGCTCGACGAGGAAGAACTCTCGACGCTCGGTCGGCGCCCCGCTGGTCGGGCCGCGGCTGTGCACGACCACCTCGATCAGCATCCGGTCGTCGTCGCCCCAGGCGTCGACAACGTCGAGTTTGACGTTGCCCAGGAACTCGAATCTCTCGTGCATCCGGCGCAGGCACGCCTCGCGACCGCGGCGCACGCCCGAGTCCGGGAAGTCGTCGGGCTCGGTCCAAACGATCTCGGGATCCCAGTAACGGTCGGCGAACCGGTCGATGCCCTGCTCGTTGAAGAGCTCGAGCATGCTCCGAGCGCGAGGCGCGGCATCGTCGGCCATGCTCGCCTAGAAGAGCTGATTCTCGCCGGCGAAAATTTCCGAGACCGAGTCGTCGGAGAAGATGCGACGGATCGAGTCGGCGAGGGTCTGTGCGGCTGAGAGCACGGTGATGTTCTCGGGCTGACCCGGGCGGAGGGGGATCGTGTCGGTGACGACGATTCGCTCGATGCCCGAGCTCTCGTAGGCGAGCCGCTCGTAGGCGGGACCCGAGAAGACGCCGTGGGTCGCGCAGGCGATCACCCGCGCGGCGCCCTCGTCGAGCACCGTCCGGGCCGCCGCGGTCAGCGTGCCGGCGGTATCGATCATGTCGTCGACGAGCACGGCGGTCTTGCCGCGCACGTCTCCGACCACGTAGCCGATCTCGGCCACCTGCTGGGCGGGGCGCTCCTTCTCCATCACCGCCCAGTGGACGCCGACCTTGCGGGCGAAGTTGCGCGCCACCTTCACCCGTCCGGCGTCGGGCGAGACGATCACGAGCTCGTCGTCCCAGGCCTGGTCCATGAAGTACTGGGTCAGCATCGGCATTGCGGTCATGTGGTCGACGGGCTTGGAGAAGAAGCCCTGCACCTGGCCGGAGTGCAGGTCCATCGTGAGCACCCGGTCGCAGCCGACCGCCTCCAGGCACTGGGCGACGACGCGCGCGGAGATCGGCTCCCGCGGGGCGGACTTCTTGTCCTGACGCGAGTACCCGTACCAGGGCATGACGGCGATGATCCGGTGGGCGGAGGCGCCCTTGGCCGCGTCGATCATCACCAGCAGCTCGAGCAGCGCGTCGTTGGGCGTCATCCCCTGCGCCTTGTTCGCGGCGGTCGACTGGACGAGGAAGACGTCGGCGCCGCGGATCGACTCCTGGTAGCGGCAGTAGACCTCGCCGTCGGCGAAGGTGCGCAGGTCCACCTGGCCGAGGTCGACGTCGAGCTTGCCCGCGATCTTCGCCGCCAGCTCCATCGAGCAGCGACCGCCGAAGACCATCATCCGCTTGGTGTAGTCGTGCGGGATCGAGCTGATCGCCTGCGGACTCTCCTCGAGAATGCTCATGCGTCCTTGTCCTGCGCGTCCTCTTCGGCCTCGCTCGATTTCCGCGCCGCGTACCCCTCGATGTTGCGCTGCTCGTTGGTCGAGACCCCGAGGGCGCCGTCCGGAACGTCCTCGCGAATCACCGCGCCGGCGCCAGTGTAAGCGTCGTCGCCGACGGTCACCGGGGCGACGAGCGAGGTGTTGACGGAGATCCGCGCACCTTCCCCGATCTTCGTCCGGTTCTTGTTGCGGCCGTCGTAGTTGGCGGTGATCGTGCCGGCGCCGATGTTGGCGTCGGGGCCGATCTCCGCGTCGCCGACGTAGGCGAGGTGCGGGACCTTGGCGCCCTCGCCGACGCGGGAGTTCTTGATCTCGACGAAGCTGCCGGCCTTCGAGGCCTGGGCGAGCTCGGTCCCGGGCCGCAGGTGGGCGAACGGGCCGACGGTGGCGAGCTCGCCGATCTCGACGTCGTGGAGGTAGGAGTGGACGACGCGCGACTGCTCGCCGATCCTCGAGTCGATCAGGGTGGAGTGCGGGCCGATGATCGAATCGGCGCCGATCCGGGTCTCGCCCCGGAGCGCGGTGCCGGGCTCGATCGTGGTGTCCGCGGCGATCTCGACCTCGGCGTCGATCCAGGTCGTCGACGGGTCGACGATCGTCACCCCCGCGATCATGTGGCGCTCGAGGATCTGCCGGCGCGCCTCGGCGGTCGCCAGGGCGAGGTCGGCGCGGTTGTTGACGCCGAGGTTCACGTTCGGGTCCGAGGACCGGTGGGCGACGACGCGGCGGCCGTCGCGGCGCAGCATCGGCAGCACGTCGCCGAGGTAGTACTCGCCGGCCGAGTTGTCGTTGGTGAGCTGGTCGAGCGCCTCCATCAGCGGCTCGGCGTCGAAGACGTAGGTGCCGGTGTTGATCTCGCGGATCGCCAGCACCTCGGGATCGACCTCCTCGGGCACCTTGGTCTCCACGATCTCGGCGATGTCGCCCTCGTCGTCGCGGACGATGCGGCCGTAGGCGTGCGGGTCGTCCAGCTCGACCGTCATCACGGTGGCCCCCGCGCCGGCGGCGCGATGCGTCTCGAGCAGCGCGGCGACGATCTCCCCGGTGATCAGCGGGTGGTCGCCGGAGAGCACGACGACGGTGTGCGAGTCGCGGACGATGTCGTGCGCAGCGCGGACCGCGCCGCCGGTCCCGTCGGCCTCCGGCTGGATCACGGTCTCGGTGCCCTCGGGGAGGCCTGAGGCCAGATCGCGGTCGGGCGAGACGATCACCGCGACCCGTCCGGCGCCCGCGGCGCGCGCGGCGAGCACGGGCCAGGCGACCATCGCCCGCCCGCACACGGGGTGCAGGACTTTGGGCAGCGACGAGTGCATCCGCGTGCCCTCGCCCGCGGCCATGATCAGGACGGTGGGGCCGCCGCCCTCGGAGATGCCGCCGCTCACGCGCGGAATCGTAGACCGGCGCGCAAGGAGGAGACTTGATCGATGCCGACAGCGGCGCTATCTTGCGCCCCGGCGCCGTCCCGCGCCCAAGCTCCACCCCGGCGCTCACGCCGCCGGCCTGGGAGCCAAAGGGGGCCCAGAGCCCTCGGGTCGCCGATCATCGTTGCCCCTTTCGGCGCGGGGCGCCGGGAGCGTGAGTCCCGTCGTCGACCGCCGCGAAGGAGCAGAGGATGACCAGGCAGAGCACTTTCAAGCGCAAGGTCCGCGCCCGGATGGCGAAGACGGACGAGAGCTACACGGCGGCGCGCCGGCAGCTGATCGAATCCGGGGAGACGCCATCCGAGGCCCCGGCGGGCGTGAGCGAGCTCAGCCGGCAGGTCGATGCGCTGGTCGAGAAGGGGTATCCGCCGCTGGCGGGGATCGGCGAGGCGGAGTTTCGCGAGCGGCTGGAGCCGCTCGCGGGGCTGGAGCCGCAGGATCCGTTCGCGATCGTGCTCGGGGCGGGGACGGTCGATCCGGTACGGGCGATTCGCGCGGTCTCGCTGCGCGGCAAGCCGGGGTTCTGCGACATGGAGCCCGACGACCTGGCGCGATTCGAGCCGATCGGCGGCGTCGACGTCCCGGCCGGCTTCGCATACCTCGTGACCGGCTTCGACACCGGCCCCGAGACGCTCGGCGTCACCCCCGAGGACGCATTGCCCGCGATCGAGGCCGCCGGCCGCTCGCCCCTGACGATCGACGAGGGGGTCGCGATCGTGACGCAGTTCCCCGAGCTGCTGCGCGAGCAGAACTGCTTCTCGCTCCTCGGCTCGCGCTGCGGCGACCGCCGCGTGACCGCGCTGTGGATCAAGCGCGGCGGGCGACCCCGCCTCGGCTGGTGCTACGCGGGCGCGCCGCACACCTGGCTCGGGTCGGGGTCATGCGCGGCACGGCTCGGTGCAGCCGCCGCGTGACCGGTTCACATCAGGCAGCCTGATCGATCTCGCCGGCCTCCTCCCGGCGCCGCCGCTCGATCTCGTTCTCGTAGAACCGCACCCACTTGCGGATCGCGTTGTCTGAGACCCCGTACTTGCGGCCGGTCGCGAGGTAGCCATTCTCCTCGATCTCGCGGAGGAGCTGATCGTACGGCGGCCGCTCGACCCTGCGCGCGGCCGGCGACGGGTGCCCTTCTCGGTCCCAACGCATCCCGCAGTAGCGCGAGCAGTAACGCTGGCGCGGATACCTCGGTGTGAACGACTCGGAGCACCGCAAGCATGTCCGCGGCTCGCGATCGATTCGGTTCTTGCGCCCGCAATGCGTGTCGAGTCCGGCCGCGCAGTTCGGGCAGAGGATCCGCAGGTTCTCGAGGCGATTGTCGTCCCTGACTCCGTTGACGTGATCGAGGATGAGGCCGATCCTCGTTCCGCGCCATTGCTCGTCCTGGCCGCAGAACTCGCAACGGCGGGCCTTCAGCCCAGCCTCGAAGAGCCGCCGCTTCAAGGAGTCTCGGCTGTAGGTCGAGCCCTCGACCAGGACCTGATCGAGCGGGATACGCCGGCCGAAGTTCTGGCGTCGGGTGGCGGCGTACGGATCGAAGTGTTCGGTCGAAATGCCGAGCCGTGCTGCGCGCCTTTTAAGCGTCTGCCCGTTCGCGCCAGTCGGGCAGTAGCCGAGACGGCGGAGCGTCTCTGCGCAGGAGAGTGACTCGCGGACCGCTTGTCTGAGCTCAGCCTCCGAATACCCGGGGGCCGGCCTTCCCCCGCGATAATCGCTGAGGTGGCCGATGTCGATGTCCCAGCGTCCGGCCCACTTGCGAAGCGTCGCGATGTTCTTGCCGTGATACGCATAGTCGAGCCGCTCCAGGACAGCGTGCCACGACTCGGCCCCGGCGACCGCTTCAGCCAACTGAGCTTTGGTTACTCGAGGGAGCCAGGGCATCGAACACATGTTCGCATGACCATCGGACGGCTTCGCCGCCTAGACTCGCGTTGAGCCGTCGTTTCCGGGGTGGTGTAGTGGCAGCACGTCAGGTTTTGGTCCTGAAGGCGAGCTGGGTTCGATTCCCTCCCCCGGAGCTCGTCGCCGCGGTTAGGATCGCCCCGTGGCCTCGGAGTACGTGTTCATCGACGAGTGGGACGTCGACGCGCCCCGCGAGGCGGTCTTCGAAGCGCTGGCCGACGCCACCACCTATCCCGAATGGTGGAAGCCGGTCTACATCTCGGTCGACAGCGACGGTCCGCCGGAGCTCGGGCGGGTCTCGCGGACCGAGTTCAAGGGCCAGCTTCCATACCACCTGAAGACGCGCTCTGAGATCGTCAGCTACGCGCCGCCGGACCAGTTCGCTGTCGACGTGGTGGGCGACCTCACCGGCCGCGGCGTCTGGACGCTGAGCGACCGTGAGGACGGGCGCGTCCACGTCCACTTCGACTGGCGGGTTGTCGCGGACCGCGCTCTGCTGCGCTACCTCACCCCCGTGCTGCGCCCGCTGTTTCGCCGCAACCACAACTGGTCGATCGAGCGGGCGATCGAGGGCCTCGAGCCCTACGCACGCGCCCGCGCGGGCGACGCGGCCGGCGGCTCGGGCTAGTCCTCCTGCGCCTTGCGGCGCACCTTCGCGCGGCCGGCCTCGGTCCCGGGCTCGGTCGCCGGGCCTCCCGGCGGCGGGATGCCGAGCACGCGCATCGCCTTCAGCCCGAGGCCGAGCTTCTCGCGGCCCTCGGTCGAGGTCATGTCGTGGCCGCAGAGCTCCTTCACGCGCTCCAGCCGGTAGCGCACCGTGTGCCGGTGGGTGAACAGCTCCTCGGCGGTCGGGGTGACGTTGCCGTCGTTGGCGAGATAGGCCTCGACGGTCTTCACCAGGTCGGTCTCGTACTGCTCGTCGTAGGCGGAGAGCGGGGCGACGGTCTCGTCGTAGAAGCGGTGGAGCTCGTCGGGGTCCTCGCTCATCGCCGGCAGCAGCAGCCGGTAGGAGCCGGTGTCCTCGAAGGCGAGCAGCTCGAGCCCGTCGGCCTCGGCGACGTTCGCCGCCAGCTGCGCCTCCTGGCCGGCGCGGTAGAGGTCGACCGGATCGGCGACCCAGCGGCTGCGGGCGACAGTGATGTGGAACCCGGGCAGCGAGGCGGCGACCTCGCGCCCCAGCGCCGCCGTCGCCCGCTCCAGCTGCGCCGGTTCCTCCGCCGGGACCAGCGCGCTCACCTGGGCCCGGTCGCCGGCCTCGGCGAGCAGGGCGATCGCGCCCGGCGCCGAGGCGCGTAGCGCTCGCAGCGAGACGATCAGCACCCGGGCGCGCCAGTCGCCGGCCTGCGCGGCCCGGGGCGCCGCGCGGGCGAAGATCACCCCCGCGCCCGGCTCGAGCTTGCTTCCCAGCTCCGCTCCGCGGGCGATGATGTCGCCGCGGTCGGTGACCCTGCGCGCCAGCAGCGCGCCGACGAACTCGCCCGCCGCCTCGTCGCTCGCCCACTCCGGCGCCCGCGAGCGCTCGAGCTCGAGCGCCAGCAGCGTCGCCACCATCCGGACCAGCGTCGCCGACGGCTCGGCCCCAGGGCCGCGGTAGCGAAGCTCGCCGACCGCGGCATCCGCCACCCGGAGCTCGATCGTCTCGACGCCCCCGCCGGCGGCGAGCAGCTTGCTCTCCTCGGCCGACGAGGACGCGGCCACCGCGAGCACCGCGCTCGACCGGTCGATCAACGCGACGCTCGCCCCCAGCGCCGCGCCGGCGGCACGGGCGACTGCGGGCAGCCCGGCGCCCGACTCGATCGCCTCCGCGAGCGCTTGGAGCGAGCGCTCATCTCCCGCTTTTGCAGCGCTTTTCTTGGTCTCCGACCCGGAAGGCACGCGCGGATTCTAGGCTGCGGGCGCCCCTCGTCCGGCGGTTGGCCGGGTCGCCCGCGCCGCTCAGTCGAACAGGTGGGTGATGTCGTCCCAGTAGTAGACGATCGCGATCCCGAGGGCCACGCCGATCGCGAGCAGCGCGGCGAGGACGAAGATCGAGACGAGGACCGCGGTCGCCTTCTCCCACGTGCGGCCGAAGGAGCCGATCGCGGGCGCCAGGATCAGAGCTGCGAACGCGAGCACACTGACCAGTCCGGCGGCGCCGAAGAGCACGTACTCCGTCCCGATCTTCGCGACGATCGGCATCAGTCGGCTGGATTCTGCCGTAAGTGGGTGACGACCATCGCGACCATCGCGCAGCCGGCGAACGCCGCCGCGCCCAATCCCCAGCCGCCGCTGACGTCGCTGAGGTAGTGGACGCCGAGGTAGACACGGCTCAGGCCGATCGCCACGGTGAGCGCCAGGCCGACGATCATCAGCGCCGTCCCGTAGGTCCACCCGGGCCGGACCCGGATCGCCACCGTGAGCGCGAGCCAGGCGTAGAAGACCGAATGCGCGGCATGGCCGCTCGGATAGCTCTGGTTCGCGGCGCTCACCAACCCGTCCGGCGGGCGCGGCCGGTCGATGATCTCCTTCAGGACCGGCACCGCGATGAGGATGATCACGATCGCCCCGACCAGAACCCCGAGCTCGGCCCAGCGGCCGCGCAAGGCGAGCGCCACCCCGGCGATCGCGGTCAGCGGGATCAGCACCGCCGTCCCGCCAAGCGCGCTCACCACCTCCGCCACGTCGGTGAGCCAATCCATGCGCAGCTTGCCGACGACGTCGATGGCCTCCGCATCGCCGGGCGTCGGTCCCGCGTTGTCGGTGACGATCAGCGCGTAGCCGATGAGCACGAACAGCGACACCGCGAGCACCGCCAGCAGGCTCGTGAACTCGAGCCCGAGCCCGCCGGGCGTAAAGCGCCGCCAGGCGAACCGAAGCTCCGGCAGCACCCGCCGCACCCCCGGGATGGAGGCGAGCCGCTCGGCCACCCGCTCGCGGTTCGCCGGCTCGCGCAGGTAGCGCGACACCACCACCGCGACGACGACGACCGCGACCAGCCCCCCGAAGACGAGCGCCCCCGTGCCTGCGATCTCCGTCGCCCGGTCGATGCTGTTCGCGAGCGCGTAGCCCAGGAGCGAGAACGCCGCCGCCCAGAGTCCGGTGCCGAGCACGCTGTAGGGCACGAAGGCCCGGTAGCGCATCCCCGAGCTGCCGGCGATGAACGGGGCCAGCGCCCGCACCAGGCCGATGAAGCGCCCGACCAGGATCGTCTTGCCGCCGTGGCGGGCGAAGTAGCTCTCGACCTGCTCGAAGCGCTCGTGCGTGATCCTCACCTTCGGCCCGTGGCGCAGGACGAAGTCGCGCCCGAGCCGGGTGCCGATCCAGAAGCTGGTGGTATCGCCCGCCCAGGCGCAGAACCAGACGATCGCGATCGTGATCACGATCGAGGTCTCACCCTGCCCGGCGACCGCGCCGCCGAGGATCACGGCCGTCTCGCCGGGGAACACGAGGCCGACGAAGGCGCCGGTCTCGAGGAAGGCGAGCAGCCCCACCAGCGCGTAGGTCCAGTCGCCGAGCTTCTCCGAGAGGTCCTCGAGCAGCTGCTCGACGTCGATGTCGGGTACGAGGTACTTGAAGGCGAGGAACGCGGCAACGGCGATCGCGGCGATCACGATCAGATGCCGACGGCCGCTCTTCTCTCCCTCGAGCTTCAAGCGTCGCCGATTATCGAAGGCGCTGCGGCGCCGAGACGATCGAGTTGGCGTAGCGCGGCGGGAGCGCCGAGGCCGCGACGTCGGCGGCGAGCAGATCCTCGAACAGCCCGACCGCCGTCGGGCCCGAGCCGGCGACCATGCTCCGCGCCGCCCCGACCTCGTCGAGCGCCGCCAGCGCCTCGGCGACCCGCGGGCGCAACGAGACCGCCGCCTGCTCGAGATCGTTGACCAGGAGCTCGCCGTACTCGAGCGGCGAGGCGCCGGCGGCGGCGGCCTCGCGCAGCCGGCCCTCCAGCAACTCGAGCTCATCGGACCCCCGCCCCAGCCCGAGCGAGTCCGCCTCCGCGTAGACGTCGGCGGTCGCCAGCCCCTCGTCGTCGCCGATCAGGACCACCCCGAACTCACCCGGCGTGGGCAGCGGCTCGACCAGCTCGCCGGCACCTCCCACCAGCGCCATCACCGGATCGAGCTGCGACGGCACGTCAGCTCCGAGCCCGGCGGCGAGCTCGGGCATCCCGTGGAGCTCGCCCGCGGCGAGCCGCAATATCGCGGCCGCGTCGGCGCTGCCGCCGCCGAGTCCCGCCGCGACCGGGATCCGCTTGTCGATCTCCACCCGCAGCGGCGATCCCGCCCAGCCGCGGGCGCGCATCGCCTCGAGCGCCACCCCGACCAGGTTCGGCCCCTCGACCCCGCGGCAGACGACCTCGTCGGCCTCCCCCGCCGCCTCGGAGACCGTGATCCGGTCGCTGAGCAGCAGCGGGCAGAACAGCGACCGCAGCTCGTGCAGGCCGTCGCCGCGCCTGCCCCCGAGATAGAGGCAGAGGTTGAGCTTCGCCGGCGCCCGCAGGGTCTTCATCGGGCGGCGGCCGCCTCGAGCGCCGCGGCGAGGGCGACGAACTGCGCCGGCGCCAGCTGCTCGGCGCGCGCGTCGGGCGCCAGCGCCATCGCGACCAGCGCCTCGCGAACGGTCTCGCGGACGCCCGGCCTGGCGTGCTCGAGCGAGCGTGCGAGCGACTTGCGCCGGTGGGCGAAGCCGTCGCGGACCAACCTCGCCACCTCCGGGCTCGGCGCCGGGCCCGTGCGCTCGAGCGCGATCAGCGCCGAATCAACGCGCGGGCGCGGCGTGAACACCGCCCGGTCAACCGAGCGCAGCATGCGCACGTCGCAGGCGAGCTGCACGAGCACGCTCGGGCCGCCGTAGACGCGTGAGCCGGGCGCGGCGCGCAGGCGGTCGGCGATCTCGCGCTGGACCATCACCGTCCATGCCCGCAGCCCCTCGAGCTCGGAGATCGTCCTCAGCAGCAGCGGCGTCGCGATCGAGTAGGGAAGGTTGGCGACCATCCGGTCGGCCGGCGGCAGGAACGCCGCCAGGTCGAGCCGCATCGCGTCGCCGAAGTGCAGCGTCACGTTGCCGTGCTCAGCTGCGACGGCCTCGAGCTCCGGCCGCAGCCGCTGGTCGAGCTCGACCACGTGCACCCTCGCCACCCGCGACGCCAGCTCTCCGGTGAGCGCGCCCGCGCCGCCACCGACCTCGAGCACGACGTCGTCGGGCCGCGGGTCCGCCTCGCGGACGATCGCCGCCAGCAGGTTGGGGTCGGCGAGGAAGTTCTGACCGAGCCTCACCACCCCGGCATCACCAACCGAAGACGCGCGCCGCGTTCGCCTCCACCGTCGCCTCGAGCTCGGGATACGAGGTCCCGCGGAGCTCGGCCAGGGCCTCGGCGGTGGCGACCACGTTCGCCGGCTCGTTGCGCTTCCCGCGGACCGGCTGCGGCGAGAGGAAGGGCGCGTCGGTCTCCACGAGCAGCAGCTCGTCGGGCACCTCGCCGGCCGCGGCGCGAAGCGTCTCGGACCTCGGATAGGTGAGGTTGCCGGCGAACGAGCAGTACCAGCCCCACTCGGCCGCCTCGGCGGCGCGCTCGGGCGGGGCCGAAAAGCAGTGCAGGATCACCGTCACCCCGACCGCCTCGGCGCGCAGGATCTCGAACGTGTCCGCCAGCGCCTCGCCGTCGGTCGTGGTCCCGCCGTCGCGGACGTGGATCACGAGCGGCTTGGCGACCCGGCGGGCGATCCGGATGTGCGCCTCGAACGCGTGGCGCTGGTCGTCGCGCGGGGCGTTGTCGCGATAGAAGTCGAGCCCCGTCTCACCGACCGCCGCCACGCGCGGATGCGCGGCCAGCTCCTCGATCCGCGCCGCCGCGGCATCGTCGAAGCCGGTCGTCCCGTTCGGGTGCCGGCCGACGGCCGCGTACACCGCCTCGTAGGCCTCGGCGACGGCGATCGCCTCCTCGCTGCCGGCCTCGTCGATGCCGACGCTCAGCATTCGCCGCACCCCGACCTGCGCCGCCTCGGCGACCAGTTCGGCGTCCGGGGGCTCGCAGAGCCCGAGGTGGCAGTGGGTGTCGACCATGGGCCGAGTCTCGCAGGCAGCGTCGATCTCAGAGGTCGCGGCGCCTGAAGCCGGCGACCGCGAGCGCGACGACGCCCGCGGTGTAGACGAGCGCCCAGAGCACCAGGCCGGGCCCCGACTCCTCGGCGCCGCCGAACGGCCCCAGCTGCACGACCCGGCCCGTGAGCCCCGTCTGCTCGGAGGTGAGCAGGAAGAGGCCCTCCTGGTACAGCGCCTCGAAGGGCACGGCGTACGTCGCGACCTCCGAGATCCGCTCCAATGTCCGTGAAGCGATCGCGTCGCCGATCTGTCCCAGCAGCCCGGCGACCAGGCCCGCGCCGAAGAGCATGAACACCGCGATCCCCTGGGCCGTGGAGGCGAGGAAGACGGACGCCAGGGTCGAGAGCGCGGCGATGATCACCACCGCGGCGGCGAGGGTGACCCCCGGCAGGACCAGGTGGTCGGGGGACCAGTCGCCGAACGCCGCCGTCAACGCCAGGCAGACGACGTACACGGCGAGCACGTAGACGGCGGCCGCGATCGCCGCCCCGGCCCAGCGGGCGACGAGCATCGTCCCGCGCCCCAGCGGGCGGACGACCAGCGGCTGCAGGAGGCCGGTCTCCGCGTCGCCGCGGACCACCCCGACCGTCATGAACACGGCCAGTACCGCGCCGAGGAAGAGGGTCGCGAACATCGCCAGGCCGAACACGGTGGAGCCGACCAGGGTCTGCTCGTCGATCAGGTCGCCGCCGATCAGCCCCTGCTTGGAGACCTCGTCGAAGGCGATCTTGACCCCGAGGCCGAAGAGCGCGAGGAAGACCAGCGTGAGCGTCAGCACGACCGCGAACACCCGCCGCCTGAGGCTCTCGGCGAAGGCGAAGCCGACCACCGCCCTGGCGGCGTCGAGGTTCGACACCGCGGAGGCGGCGCTCGAATCAGGCGCCTCAACAGCGGCGCGGCTCGGCTCCCGCCTCACTGTGGATCCTCCCCGACGGCCTCGAGGTAGACGTCCTCGAGCGTGCTCGCGAGCACCCGCACCCCGTAGACGGACTCGCCCGCGGCGACCAGCTCGGCGACGATCCGCGGCGCGTCGTCGCGGCCCGCGCCCTCGATCAGCCTCGTCCCGGCCGCGGTCTCGACCTCGATCCCTCGTGGGCGGGCGAGCTCCGCCGGCGTCCCGCGCTCGACCACCTCGCCCTCGACCAGGATCGCGACCCGGTCGCAGACGCGCTCGACCTCGCCCAGCAGGTGCGAGCTCAGCAGCACCGAGATCCCGCGGGAGCGGACCTCGGCGAGCAGCTCGCGGACGACCCGGCGGCCGGCCGGGTCGAGCGCGCTGGTCGGCTCGTCGAGCAGCAGCAGCTGCGGATCGCCGACCAGCGCCTGGGCGATCCCGAGGCGCTGCTGCATTCCCTTCGACATCGCCGAGACCCGCCGGTCGGCGGCGGCGCCGAGCCCGACCAGGTCGAGCAACCACGCGCGCTCGGCGGCGTCGCCCGTCGACCCCGCGAGGCGCTGGTGCAGCCGCAGAACCTCCTCGGCGCTCGCCCAGGCGGGGAAGCGGAAGAGCTCGGCGAGGTAGCCGATCGAGGCCCGCGCCTCCAGCGACCCCGCCGCGTGGCCGCAGACCCGCGCCTCGCCCGAGGTCGGGCGGACCAGCCCGCAGGCGATCTTCGCCAGCGTCGACTTGCCGGCGCCGTTCGGCCCCAGGAGGGCCACGATCTCGCCCTCGGCGACCTCGAGCGAGACCCCGCGCAGCGCGTCGGTCGAGCCGTAGCGCTTGCGCAGCTCCGCCGCGGCGAAGGCCCCGGGCGTCACGAGACGATCACTCATCTAGCCGCCGACCGGCTTCGGCGGGCCGGGCCCGGCGGTCACCGGCGAGCCGGCGAGCGGCGCCCCGTAGGTCCACGGCGGCGGCCCGATGTCGCGGCTGATGTCGAGCTGGACGTACCAGCGCGGGCCCTTCTCCGTCGCGACCAGATCGAAGTAGGCGATGTCGGCCAGGCTCGCGCCGCCGGGGCGCTCGGCGTCGATCTCGTCGGCGAGCTTCGCCGGCACCTCGATCGGCACGTCACCCGGTGCGAAGGCGCCCGATCCCTCGGCGGTCTCGGCGTTCACGGTGCCGGGCTCGATGTGAAGCGTCGTGATCCCCTGGCCGGCGCCGAGCTGGTCGGAGACCTGGTCGAGCGCCGGCTGGAGGTTGGCGGGGCGAAACAGCGAGTCGGCGTCGTCGCCGGCGACCGCCCGAGGCTCCGAGGACGAGCTGACGCCGGGTTCGACCCCCTCGCCGGGCAGGTCGGGCGCGATCGCGTCCATGGCGACGAACCCGAGCCATAGACCGAGCGCAATCGCGACCACATGGACGAGGACGGGGATCGGGTTGAAGCCGCTCTCGCTCGCCATCGCTACGTGTCCTCGACGATCTTGGACTTCAGCGTCTGGAACTCGGCCTCGGTGATCGTGCCCTGCTTGCGCAGCCGGTCGAGCGTTTCGAGGCGGTCCTCCGGGTTGGCGGCGCCGGTGAAGCGGCTCGCCGTCTCCGCCACCTTCACCATCGCGGGGTTGACCGTCGTGGAGGCGCGCTTCTTGCGGCGGCCGAACTTGAGCGCCAGGAGGCCACCCGCTCCCATGATCAGGCCCATGAAGCCGACGATCAGCCCGCCGGTCTCGCCGCCGGGGCCGGGGTTGGCGTCAGGTCCCCAGACGGCGAGGAAGCAGCCGATCGCGAGCGCCCAGAAGAGGCCGGTCCAGAACCAGATCACCACGGCCGCGTTCTCGGGCGGGCGCGCGGAGCCGGGCGGCGTGCCACGCGCGATGTAGATCCCGGCGGCGACGAAGAGCAGGATGATGCCCCCGCTGAGGGCGACCATGAGGCCGCCGATCCCGTCGGGGCACTCGCGCGCCGAGACGTACGGCCCGCCGCTGGCGCAGGTGCCGACCTGCAGCAGCTGGAAGATGCCGTAGCCGACCGCCACCCAGCAGAACGCGAACAGGGTCATGCCCAGGAAAGTGCAAACCAGGTAGCGCATCGACGGGTTCGGCGATGATATGTCGATGCCCGACCCCGACCACTGGCGCGGCCTCGACTCGCCGCGGATCGCGCCCGCCGACCCGAGCACGCTGAACCCGCTGATGCGGGGGATCCTCGCGATTGCCGGGCGCGCCACCGGCGGCCCGCCGCCGCACATCTTCGCCACGCTCGCCCGCCACCCGAGCCTGTTCGTGAGCTGGCTCGTGTTCGCCGGGCGCCTGATGCCGCGGGGGCGGCTGCCGCGCCAGGAGACCGAGCTCGTGATCCTGCGCGTCGCCTGGAACTGCGCCAACCGCTACGAGTGGAACCACCACGAGCGGATCGGCCGCCGCGTCGGCCTCGCCGAGGCCGAGATCGAGCGCATCTCCGCCGGGGCGCAGGCCGAGGGCTGGAGCGAAAGGCGCCGGGCGATGCTCGCCGCCGCCGACGAGATCCACGCCGACGGGCGGATCTCCGACGCGACCTGGGGCGTCCTGCGGACCGAGCTCGACGACGGCGAGCTGATCGAGCTCACGATGCTGGTCGGCCACTACGAGATGGTCGCGGCGACGATCTCGAGCCTCGGGATCCAGCCCGAGGCTCGGTAGCGCCGCCTCAGCCCTCGGGGCGCGGCCGGCCTTCAGTCGAGCTTCGGGAACAGGGGCGCGATCCGCTCCACGCGGGCGCCTCCGCTTCGGCCGCCGAAGCGGTCGAGCTCCCGGCCCTGCTCGCCGAACGCGTCGAGCAGCCGGGCGCTGGTCTCCGGCATGTACGCGGTCAGGAGCAGGGCGAGCACGCGCACGCCCTCGGCGAGGTTGTAGAGCACCTGGTCGAGGCGGCCGGACTGCGCTTCGTCCTTGGCCAGGTCCCACGGCCGCGACTCCTCGACGTAGCGGTTCAGCCGCCGAACCCGCACCCAGATCGCCTCCAGCGCCTGGCTCAGCTCGAGCGCGTCGAGCAGGTCGCCGACCACCTGCTCGAGCCCGGCGAGCCCGTCGGCGCCCTCGACCAGAGCCGGGTCGAGCTCGCCATCGGGCACGATGCCGTCGCGGTAGCGCTCGATCATCGCCAGGGTCCGCGAGGCGAGGTTGCCCCAGTCGTTGGCGAGCTCGCTCTCGTACCGCGCCTCGAAGCCGGCGGCTGAGACGCTCCCGTCCTGGCCGAAGGAGACCTCGCGGTTGCAGTAGAAGCGCAGCGCGTCGGCGCCGAAGCGCTCGATCACCTCGTTCGGGTCGAGCACGTTGCCGAGCGACTTCGACATCTTCTTCTCCCCCATCAGCAGGTAGCCGTGGACGTACACGTGCTGAGGCGGCTCCAGCCCGGCGGCCATCAGGAAGGCGGGCCAGTAGACCGTGTGGAACTTGAGGATGTCCTTGGCGATGATGTGCCAGGTCGCCGGCCAGAAGCGGTCGGTGAGGTCCTCGCCCTCGCGGGCGTAGGAGAGCGCCGTGTAGTAGTTGAGCAGCGCGTCCCACCAGACGTAGATCACCTGGTCCGTGTCCCATGGCACCGGGACGCCCCAGGTGAGCTTCGGGCGCGAGAGCGAGACGTCCTGGAGCCCGCCCTCGATGAACGAGAGCGCCTCGTTGCGCCGGAACGCGGGCAGCACGAAGTCGGGCCGCTCCGCGAAGAGCCGCTTGAGGTCGTCCTCGAAGGCCGAGAGGCGAAAGAACCAGTTCTCCTGGCTCTCGCGCTCGAGCGGAATCTCGTGGATCAGGCACGTGTTGCCCGGCCCGATCTCGGTCTCGCTCTTGAAGTCGGCGCAGCGCGGGCAGTACCAGCCCTCGTACAGGCCCTCGTAGACGTGCCCGTTGTCGTGGACGCGCTGGACCACCTCCTGCACCTTCGCCATGTGCTCCGGGTCGGTCGTGCGGATGAAGAAGTCGTTCGAGGCGCCGACCCGCCCGGTGAGCTCACGAAAGCGCGGCGCGTTGAGGTCGACGAGCTCCCGTGGGCTCATCCCCTGGCTCTCCGCCGCCTGGACGACCGGCTCGCCGTGCTCGTCCGTCCCGGTGAGGAAGAACACGTCCTCGCCCCGCTGGCGCATGTGCCGGGCGAGAACATCGGCCGCGATCGTCGAGTACGCGTGGCCGAGATGGGGTTCCGCGTTGACGTAGTAGATCGGGGTGGTGACGTAGTAGCTCATGGCCGGATGGGTGAGTGTACGGTTGGCCCGCCGTCGATCCCGCCCATTGGAGGCCCCGATTGAACCCGACTTCAACCGCGTCCGCGAGCGGCACCGCCACCGAGACGAGCTCGCCGATCGCCGCGCGCCTGGCGGAGCTCCGCGAGCTGGCGGGCTCCGATCCCGTCATCGCCCAGGCGACCGCGTGGGCCTGGATCCAGGAGCTCGGCAGGCGCCGCGCCGCCGACGAGCTCGGGGAGCTCTACAAGCTCGGCAACCCACCCACCGGCCTCGACGGGCCGACTGAGGGGATCCTGGTCGTGCCCCTGATCCAGGGCGCCGTCGATCGCTTCGCCACCACCCTCACCGGTGCCTGGATGCCATGGCTCGGCAAGAGCTTCGACTCGGCCGCCAACCGCGGCTACAACCGGCTCGCCCCGAGCGCGCGCTGGCCCGCCAAGCTGCTCTGGCCGCTTTACGGGACCGGCGACGACGGCGACGCCCGCCACGCCTTTGACTTCGAGACCGCGATCGAGCCCGGCAAGGCCGACCCCGAGGTCCAGGTGCTGAAGATCGACTACGGCCCGGTCGACTCGAACCCGCGCCTGGTGATCCGCCAGATCCGCGACGAGCTGGTCGAGCTCGTCCCCGACACCTACCTCGGCAAGATCCTCTGGCGCGCCGGCGACGGCGCCGACGAGACGTTCACCAACATCGGCTACTTCGCGCTCAAGCAGCCGGCGTAGGCGGCGCGAGGCGCTCTGCCCGAACCCGCGGCGTCTGTGCCGCGCGGGGCGTTTGTTTGCCTGGGTCGGGCGGGAGGTGGCCGCGCGGCGGATGTGACTGAGATCGCGCGAGGTGTCGCGCGACGCATACGGGACCCGCGCGTGACCGCCCCGCCATTTGTCGAGTCGCACATTTGCCGCCCGTGAGGCGGTCAACGTGCGACTCGACCCTCGGCGTCGGCGAGAACGCGCTGCAAGGTGCGATCAACGTCACGCGAGGCGCACCCCTTCACCCCATTACTGCCAAGCCGCGGCCCGCGTCGCCACCCACTCGCGGGGCCGCCGCGACCGCCGGCGCCCTACAGCAGGCTCTCCTGGCCCTTCGCGCCGGTGCGGCGCCTGGGGATACCCGCCGCCTCGGCGAGCGCGGCCTCGACGTCGGCGAGGATCGCGCGCTCGGAGCGGGAGGCGACCAGGGGCTCGGAGAGGCCGTCGACGTGGACGTAGGTGCGGCGGCCGTCGCCCCGCTCGGCGGGTGCCAGCGGGATCAGGGCGTAGATGCGGTCGGCGCGTGCGTAGCGGCCGTATCCGAGCGAAACCAGCCTCGGATCGCGCTTCGTGGCCATCGGCGGAGCTTAGACCGATCCCGGTAGCCCCAGTGCGCCCGCGGGCGGGGCGTCAATCTTCCTTCGGCTTCGGGTCGACCTTGTTGAGCTTCTTCTTTGCCTGCTCCTGGCAGTCGGGCGCGAACGGCGGCACCCCGCGGACGCCGACGTTGCCCTCGCGGCTGTGGATCACCAGTCCGAGGTCGTCGCGATCGACGGCCTGCTGGACCTCGTCGGAGTCGTTGAGCAGGTTGTTGTCAACCTCGCAGAAGGGATCGCCGTCGATCGCGTAGCCGCCCTCGCTCTTCTCCAGGTTGAGCGTCTCGACGATCTTCTGGTCGCTGAAGCTCTTGGTCTCCTCCTCGCCGCACCCGGCGACGGTCAGGGCGAGCGCGGCGAGGACGGGCGTGACGCACACGAAGCGGATCGGCATGCGCCCTTTCATCGGTCGCGAGAACCTACAGAAAAGGGCGGCTCGAAAGCCGCCCTTCCCTGACGTCGGACGAGGATGGCCGGTTCTACTTGTGCCCGCCGCCCTTCTTCTTCTTCTTTTGCTTGCACGGGGTCTGGAGATCACCGGTGTCGGTGGTCCCGTCGTCGTAGACGGTGACGTTGCGCCAGTTGTTCGTCTTCGTCTTGCAGCGCCCGAGGACAGCCCCGGTCTTCTTGCCGATCGTCGCGTCGAACAGCGTCAGCATGAACGAGTCGCCGACGAGGTCCGGAGCGTCGTTGACGATCAGCGCCGGGCCGAATCCTGCCTCTCCGGACTTGTTGACCAGATCCGCCTCCACGACCTGGGTCAACTGGGGACCGAAGGTCGGGGTGAATGCGTGCAGCCGGAGGTGGTCCTTGGCGGGGCCGTGGAACACGGTCACGACCACGTCCGAGAGCTCATCAGGGCCGTGGCCGAGGTTCGCGTGCGCGACCCCCGAGCCGATGTTCGAGTCGGGACACGCGGCGTTCGCCTGATCCGTTGTCGTCCCGAGCAGCGGTGCGTCGCACGTCGGGCCCGCGTCGAAGTCGAACTTGATGTTCTTCGGGTACAGGACCGTGACCTTCTCGGCGTTCTGCTGCCCCGGGACCGCATGGGTCGTCGAGGTCGTGACGCCGTTGTAGAGGGTTACCGGCTTCCACTTCTTCTTGTCGAGCTTCTTCGGCGTGATCTTGCCGAGGACGGTCACCTCGTTCTCGCTCGTGCCGTCCGCGAACGCGAGGCCGGCCACACCGACAGCGATCGCAAGCGCGATCACTCCGACAAAACGTGATCTGCGAATCACATCTCCTCCTGTGGGAAGCGCGCGCTCTCTCTGACGCGCGGGGGTCTGGATGGGAACCTAATAGAAAAGGGCGGCCGAAGCCGCCCTTTTCTTTACGCATAAGCCGGGGGCGTTCCTACTTGTGCCCGCCGCCCTTCTTCTTCTTCTTCTGCTTGCACTTCGTCTGCAGGTCACCGGTGTCCGTCGTGCCGTCGTCGTAGACGGTGACGTTGCGCCAGTTGTTCGTCTTCGTCTTGCAACGCCCGAGGACGGCCTTCGTCTTCTTCGAGATCGTCGCGTCGAACAGCGTCAGCATGAACGAGTCGCCGACGAGGTCCGGAGCGTCGTTGACGATCAGCGCCGGGCCGAATCCGGAATCCGGGGCCTTCTTGGCGATGTCCGCCTCGACGACCTGGGTCAGCTGGGGACCGAAGGTCGGCGTGTAGGCGTGCAGCCGGATGTGGTTCGGGCCGGGGCCGTTGAAGACGGTCACGGTGACGTCCGACAGCTCGTCGGGGCCGTGGCCGAGGTTCGCGTGCGCGACTCCCGAGCCGAGGTTCGAGTCAGCCGGGCAGGCCGCCTTGGCCTGATCGGTGGTCGTCCCGAGCAACGAGGCGGAGCACGTGTCGGCCGCGTCGAGGTCGAACTTGACGTTCTTCGGATACTCGACGGTCACCTTCTCGGCGTTCTCCTGCCCCGGGACCGCGTGGGTCGTCGAGGTCGTCACGCCCGAGTACAGGGTGATGGGCTTCCACTTCTTCTTGTCGAGCTTGGTCGGCGAGACCTTGCCGAGCACGGTTACCTCGTTGTCGGTCGCGCCGTCGGCGAAAGCCAGGCTGGCGACGCCAAGGGCGAGCACGAGCGAGATCGCGACGACAAAGCGTGATCTACGAATCACATATCCTCCTGTGGGAACGCGCGCTATCTCTGACGCGCGGGTGGGGGCTAGATCGTATGCCAATAAGTCGTGCCCGCGGCTACGGGGCCACCGGCATCGGTCAGTTGAAACCCCGGACGGCCCCGAAAGTTGCAGTTTTCCGCGCTCAGGGCAGCGGGAATGTATGCAGGTACTGGCTCGTCTCCGAGGGCGAGCCGATCGACTGGAACGGGGGCTGCTCGTCGCAGGGCGCAGCGGCGATCGTCGACGTCGAGGCCTGGTCGTTGAACCCGAACAGCTTGATCCGGTCGTAGTAGTCGGCCGCGTCCTCGAGGTTGCCGTCGGTGCGGACGTTGAAGTCCGGATCGTTGACCGTCGTCGCCTTGTCCGGCAGGGTCGCCGTGGTCCCCGAGTTGCACTGGCGCGTCTCGAAGGACTTCAGCCCGGTCGCCACCTCGGCGTAGCCCTCCGGCGCGAAGTACGGGTTCGTGCGCTGGATCGAGAGCCGGCTGGGATAGGTCGACAACACCTCGGGGGTCAGCGGCGCCTCGGTGCGCAGGTAGTGCACCGGCAGGTTGGTCTTCTCGTCGATCTCGAGGAAGCCCTGGGTGGCGGCGGTCGCGTTGCCGAGGAAGGCGGTGATCTCGTGCTTGTAGAGCCGCACGCCCTTGAGCAACCCGTTGAGCGTGGCGAGATACGGGTCGAGGCGGTTGAGGATAGGCGGCAGCCCGTCGCCGAGGATCTTGCGCAGGGCCGAGAAGCCGCCGGGCGCGCGCTGGATCGCCGTCTTCAGGCCGACGAAGAACGGATCGAGCTCGTTCGAGAGCCGGCCGAGCGCGGCGAACGTCGGCGCCACCTCCTTGGCCGTCGGGCGCAGCGCGGTGACCACCGGGTCGGCGTGGCGGGCGAAGCCCTCCAGGCGGGCCACGGTCTCGCGCGACTCGCGCAGGAAGGTGGGGAAGATCGTGAACGCGGTGGCCAGGTCCTCGTTGCGCTGCGCCGTCGTCTCGAACACCTGGTTCGAGTTCTGGATCAGCCCGCGCAGCTGGCCCGGGCGATCGGAGAGCGCGCCGAACACCTCGCCGCTGTTGCGGACCAAGCCGCTGACCGCCTCCGACTGGGAGTCGAGCAGCCGCAGGGCACGGGTCGCCTGCTCGGCGAACGGCTCGAGGCTCGCGATCGTCACCGAGAAGTCGTCGCCCCGGCCCTTGAACGCCGCCGCCTGACCCTGCATCCAGGCCTGGAACGCGGCCCGCGTCGGCTCGTCGAAGGTGCGGAAGATCTCGTCGAGCTGGACGGCGTCGGAGACCTGCGCGGCGGGCAGGCTGCCGCCCTCCGGCAGCGGCGGCGCCTCGTTCGAGCCCGGCGAGAGCTCGACGTAGGTCTCGCCGAGCAGCGTCTTCTGGCGCAGGATCGCCTTCGTGTCATCCGGGATCGGCGAGTAGCGCGAATCCATCTCGACCGTCGCCACCGCCTCGTTGAGGTCGCCGAGGTCGATCGCCTTCACCTTGCCGACGGAGACGCCGGAGATGCGCACGTCGGACTCCTGGGCAAGCTGGGTCGCCTCGTTGAACGGGACCTGGAACCGGTAGCCCTCGGGCTTCAGCGGGATCGGGCCGCCGAAGGTGATCCACAGGAACAGCGCCAGGGCGAAGCAGGAGAGCGCGAACCCGGCGGCGATCAGGATCCTGGTGATTGTCGGTGGGCGTGTCTCCATGGGCTACGGGGTCGGCAGCGCCGGGGTCTCCCCCGGGATCGTGGGCAGGGTCGTTCCGTCGAGCGGGCAGATCTCCGCGGCCGGCGTCACGTTGGTGATCTGCTGCAGGGTGCGGATGAACGGGCGGCTGGAGGCGAAGGTCTCCGCGTTGAACGCCGTCTGGCAGGTCTGCATGATCGCGCCGCGCCGCAGGGGCCCGTCGGCGCTCTGGGTCAGGAACATGTTGTTGGTGTTGTGGTTCAGCCACGAGAGCCAGAAGAGGTTGCTCTCGTCCGCGCCGGGCGGGTTGTAGGCGAGCGAGTTGAAGAGCATGTTGAGCTCGGAGAAGGACTGGTTCAGCCCCGCGGTCGTCTGCGCGAGTGGGTCCGCGGCCTGCTTGAGGTGCTTGACCGGGCGCTGCACGGAACGGGAGAAGGGCCGGATCTGGTCGCGGATCGGCCCCACCGTCTGGGCGAAGAAGTCCTGGGCAGAGAGCTGGGCCGGCCCGAACGCCTGCGCCGCGGGGATCAGCTCCTCGGAGGTCGGGCCGAGCACGTTCGCGAACGTCTGGCCGGAGGACAGCGCCCGGCGGGTCTCGGCCAGCGCGCCGGGGAACTCCTGCAGCGTCTCGCGGATCGAGGCCTCCTGGTCGGCGAACGCCCGCAGCGCCTGGTTCTGCGAGGTCACCCAGTCCGAGAGCCGGACGTCGGAGCGCGCGAGCTCGTCGCCGAGCTCGCGCAGGCTGGTGATCGTCTGGGCGATGTTGCGGCGCCGCACCGAGAGCGCGTTGCCGATCTCGGCCAGGTAGCGGCCCAGGGGCTCGAACCGGCGCAGGGTCGCCGAGAGCTCCTTGCCGCGCCCGCCGAGGCCCTCGGCCCCGCCCTGAATCAGCAGCTGCAGGTAGTCGCGGGTGTCGCCGTCGAGGGACGCGAGGATCTCGTCGGGCTGCACGTTGGGCTCGGTCTGCGCGAGCGGGATCGTCGCGCCCTCTTCGATGGACGGGCCGTTCTTGCCCGGGTCGAGCTCCATCGTCATGTCCTGAAGGCCCGTCCGCGGGCGCAGGAGCACGGTCGCGTCCTCGTGGATCAGCGGCGCGTACTGCTGCTCGACGAGCATCGTGACCACCGCGTGGCCGCCGACCAGGTCGACCCCGGAGATGTCCCCGGCCTTGACCCCGGAGATGTTCACCGTCTGGCCCTGGCCCGGGGTGACCGCCTGCGCGGTGGAGAGCTCGGCCTTGAGCTCGAACCGATCGTCGCCGAGAAACGGGATCCAGCTCGGATAGGGCTGCTGCTGCTGGGAGAGGATCAGGCCGGTGGTCAGCAGGCCCAGCACCAGGAGCGCGGCGATGGCGATGAAGTCGCGCAGGTGTTCGCGGATCGCGCGCCTCACGGGGTCACCGGGGTGAGATCGGGCGGACCTGGCGCGGCCGCCGGCCCGTTGAGGTCGGGGACGAGGTTCTTGTGGCAGGCGTACTCGGGCCGGAACGGCGGCGGGTTGTTGGGCAGCACCGGCTGGACGCCCTCGGGCGCCGCCTGGACGTTGGCGAAGTTCTTCGACGTGCCCTGGATCGGGCCGCTGCCGGGGATGCCGCCCGGGTTCGGCCCCTCGACCAGGACCCCGCCGCCGCCCGACTGGAAGCGGACGTAGGGCCCGTTGCCGTCGAAGCCCTGAGACTCGCCGGCGAGGTTGACGGTCGAGTAGAAGAACTCGCGATAGCTCGGCTGGTTGGTCGAGAACTGGTCGTTGATCGTCTGGTCGCCGGCCGGGACGAGGACGCCCGAGGTGCAACGCGAGAGCAGCGTCTGCTGCTGGAAGGTCGGCTTCGTGTTCGCTGCCACCTGGGCGAGGCCCGGGCTCGCGGCCTTGACCAGCCTCGCCAGCCCGCCGAGCTCCGAGCGGCGCACCAGGGCGCGGGTCTGGGTCAGCCACGGGTTGGCGACGTCGATCGTCGCGGGGAGCTCCTGGATCCCCGGCCGTGACTCGATCGCCAGCGCGCGAACCGCGGGCAACGCGTCGTTGAGCGCCCGCAGCGAGGGCTGGGCCTCCTCGAGGGTCGGGGCGAGCTCGGCGAGGGTCGCCGAGAGGTTGGTGGACTCGTCGGCCAGCGCCCCGGCGAAGGTGTTGAAGTTGGTGATCAGGTCGGAGAGGTCCGCGCTACGGTCGGCGAGCTTGCCGAACGTGATCCCGAAGCTGCGGATGAAGCCGGAGAGGTCGTGGCGGTTGTTGCCGAGCAGCGCGGTGTTGACGATCGCCGTGCCGCGGCCGGCGTCGGCGCCGAACCTGAACGCGTCGTTGAGCGATTTCGCCGCCGTCTCGCCCTGCACCGAGGGGTCCTGGCCGACGTCGTCGGCGGCCGTGGGCACGTATGTGAGCCCCGTGCCGTAGCCCTCCAGCAGCCGCTGGAGGCCCCTGCGCGTCGGCTCCTGGAGCGCGGTCAGGATCTCGTCGAGCTGCACCGCGGTCGAGGTGTTGGTGACCGGGATGTCGCCGCCGTCGGCGAGCTCGGGCGCGCTCGGGCTGCCTGGGAAGAGGTCAAGGAAGAAGTTGCCCTCGAGGAAGAGCCGCGGGCGGATCGAGACCTCGGCGTCGTCGTGGATCGGCTGGCCCTCCTCGTCGACCGTGAACGTAACCCTGGCCAGGTCTCCGTCACGCTCGACGCTGGTGACCTCGCCGACGTTGACGCCGGCGATCCGCACCGGATTCGACGTGCGCAGCGTGGTCGCATTCTCAAACGTCGCCGAGATCTCATAGCCCGGGCTCGTGAACGGAAGCTCCTTCGTGAACGCCAGGTAGGAGGCGATCGCGAGGATCAGAACCATCACGCAGCCGAAGATCCAGGGCGCCGGGCCCGTGTACTTGCGGCCCCAGATCCGCGGATCGGGGGCGGGCCCGTACGTGTCGCGTCTGCCCGGCCGGCGCGAAAACGGCCTCATTGGTCCTCCCCCGTCCCCGCGCCCTCGTCGGCGCTCCCCGGCTGCGCGTCGGTGACCGTGCCCTGGTTGCCCGGCGGGTTCCCGATCACCTGCTTCCCGGTGACCCAGGGCTCGTTGCCGGCCTCGCACTCGCGCGGCTGCCCCGGAGCGGCGGTGTTCGGATACGGGTTGATGTGGAGGTAGTTGCGGACGTCGGCGCCGCCGCCGTTGGCGGGCGCGGCCGCCACCCCGCCCTCGTTGTTCGGACCCTTGGGCGGGTCGAAGACGGTGAACCGCTGCCACCGGACGCCCGGCGAGCCCTTCGAGAACAGGCTCCCGGCGTTGCGGAAGAGCAGCGTCGCGTAGTTGCACACCGTCTGCGCCGGGGCGATGAAGCGCACGGCGGGGCCGAAGATGTCGGTCGTCTGGGTCAGGCGGCCGAGCCCGTCGCGCACGTTCTGGTCGTTGTTGAAGGTGAGCAGCGCCGCCGCGGTCGGCGGCAGCTCCCGGTTGAGCCGCGGCGAGGCGGCGACCACCGGGGTCCCGGTCTCCAGCGTGTCCGCGATCCCGGGCGCCGTCCTCGCGATCTCCTGGACGCCCGGCTGGAGGTCGAGGAAGAGCTGCGCGCTGTTGTCCAGGAACGGCCGGATCACCGGGAAGCTTCGCTCGGCCTGGGCGAAGGTCGGCGGCGTCTCGGAGATCGTGTCCTGGATGAACGGCCGCGCGACCTCGGCGAGCGCGGTGAACGTGGTGTCGAGGTTGACGAACAGGTCGGCCTGGATCTCGGCGACCGGGGCGACCTCGGCGGCGGCGGCGGCGCTGGCGGTGATGAAGCGCGACAGCTGCGTGTTCTGCGAGGCGAGGTTCCTCATCACCGGCCTCAGGTAGCGGACTGTGTCCGGGAGCTCGGCGAGCGCCGCGTTGAGGTCCGGCCCGCGGCCGGCGAGGGCGTTGCCGAACTCGAACAGGTTCTCCTGGATCGCCACTCGCGTCGGCTCGTCGAAGGTGCTCAGCAGCTGATCGATCTCGACCGGCTGCGGATGGGCGGAGCTCTGCGGGATCACCGAGCCCTCCGGGTATCCCTCGGTCGAGGTCCCGCGGTCGATCTCGAGGTACTTGAGGCCGAGCGCCGAGCGCGCCCGGACGATCAGGGTCGAGTCCTTGGGCAGCGGGTCGACGTCGCCGTTCAGCTTCAGGTCGAGGCGGGCGCTGTAGTTGCCGTCGCCGTCGGCCACGGGCACCACGTCCTCGATCTGCCCGACTCGCACGCCGCCGACCCGGACCTCGTTGCCGGGTACCAGCTGGGCGGCGTCGGGGAGGATCGCCGAGACCCGGTAGGAGGGCACGAACGGCAGGCCCGTGTTCGCGTTGTAGGCGAGGAAGACGGCGAGGATGACGACCATCACCGTCAGCGCGCCGACCATCGTCGGGCTCGCGGTGACGCCGGCGAGGCCGCCGCGGCGCCTCATCGCCTGCTCCGATCCGGGTTGTCGTCGCCGACCAGGAACTCGAGCAGATCGCGAGCCGGCCCCATCCCGGAGCCATGCGAGGCGTAGCCGAGCCGCGCCGCCGTTGAGGCGCCTTGCTTCTGCGACGGGGTCGCGGCACCGGCCTGCGACGGCGCCGGCTCGGTGCGGAGGCCGGGGTCGCCCTCCTCCGCGTCCTCGGGGGCCGTCGGGCCCGGGTGCTGCGGCTGGGCGACCGCGCCACCGTCGGGCGCCGCCTGCCCGCCCTCACCGCCGTTGCGCGGGCCGGCGTCGGTCGTGGTCCCGCCCGCGCGGTCGGGCCGGTTCGGCTTGCGATCCGGCTCGGAGCGGCGCTCGCGACCCTGGCGACCGGGCTGCAACAGCTCGCGCGCCGCATCGCCCCTGACCAGCTTCGCCAGCGCCTGCGCCGTCTTCGCGGCGGACACCGTCTGGCTGAAGTTGGTCCCGCAGCCGGCCTCGGGGACGATCTCGTAGTCGACGCAGTTGTTGTTCGGCAGCAGCGCCCGGAGGAAGTGCCCGAAGTCGTCGAACGCGTTGACCGAGCCGCCGGAGTTGAAGATGAACTGGTTGAGGTTCTGATAGCCGCCGGTCTCGCGCAGGCTCGTGAGCAGGTCGGCGAGGTTCAGCGTCGCCTTCTTGCCCGACTTGCCGAGGCCGCGGACCTGGCGGATGACCGGGTCGGAGGAGATCAGGTCCGGACCGGCCTTCTGTGCCGCGTCGCCGAGGCTCGTGAACGCCGGGATCCCGGCCTCCGAGAACGGCCCGAGCGCCTTGGTCGCCCTGGCCAGCGAGGGCGCCGCCTCACCCAGGTCGGTGAACACCGGCGTCGCCGTGGTCGAGAACGCGTTCAAACGGTTCATCGTCGAGCGCAGCTCGCGCAGGAAGGCCGGGAAGCGGGCGAAGGACTCCTCGAGGTCGGCGCTGCGCTCCGCGGTCGCCGCGGCGACCGTCTGGGACTCGTTGATGAAGCTGCCGATGTTCTGGCGCCGGCGGGCGAGCGCCGTCAGGACCTGGTCGGAATCGGTCGAGAGCTGGGCCAGCACGCGGTTCTGGCGCGCGAGCACCGCCAGCACCTTGTTGGTCTCCCGCAGCGCGGGGTTGGAGCGCTGGACGATCTCCGCCAGGTCCTTGCCCCGGGCCGCGAAGCCGGCGCCGAGGCTGTTGAGGATGAGTCGGAACCGGTCCGGATACGGCGCCTTCATGATGTTGTTGACCAGGTCGACGTCGATCGCGGTGCCGTTGTTCTCGAGCGGCAGCAGGTACTGGCCCTCGCCCGGCTCGCCGTCGGCGATCTGCTCGAGCGGCGGCGGTGCAGGCGTGCCCGGGGCTCGTGGCTCGGTCGGGTCGCACTCGACGAACTTCTCGCCGATCAGCGATTGCGGGCGGATCAGGCATGAAGCGTCGACGCGGAAGTCCTGGAACCCGGGGTCGTCGATCCGCATCACGACCACGGCCTTGCCCGGGTCCGGGCTTCCGTCGCTGCGGACCGGCTCGTCGACGCCGCTGACGACGACGTCGGCGACCGTGCCGACCTTGGCCCCGGCGACCCTGACCTCCTCGCCCGTGACCAGGAAGGCGGCGTTGTCGAACATCGCGCGCACCTCGTAGGTGCCGTCGTCGCCGCCGGTCGCCGTCCCCGTGGCCAGGATCGCCGCCGAGGCGACCAGCGCGACGCAGATGATCAGGATCCGCTTCATGGTCCGGGGGGCAGCTGGTCGGGGTTGCAGTCGCCGTCGAGCGAGCCGTCGCCCAGGAACGGGTGGTCGGTCGGGCTCGGCCAGCCCGGGTTCGCCTGCGTCGCGCCACCCGGGCAGCGGGTGAACGGGCCCACGCCCAGCGCCGGGAAGGCGTCGAACTGCTCCGCAGGGGAGATCGGGTCGAGCTGGCTGGTCCCCTGGTTGTAGGCGAACAGGTTCGCCGAGGCGGGCAGCACGCGGGCGTAGTGGCCGTTTGCGTCGTAGTAGGCCGTCACCTCGCCGAACTTGCTGAGGAATCCGAGCAGGTCGGGCGTGTACGGGACCGCGAAGTCGATCACGTGCTGACTCGTGTCGAGAGCCTTGATCGTCGGCTTGACGCCCTTGCTGACCGCGCGCTGGCCGCCCGGCAGGGCCTTGAGCGAGTCGTTGAGGTCGTTGGAGGGGCCGGGCTTGCTGATCGAGAGCCGCAGGTCGCGGAACACCGGGATCGACGGGTCGATCGTGTCCTGGAGCTTGGTGAGGAAGCCCGGCAGCTCGGGCGCGACGACGCCGAGGTCGGTGATCAGGGGGTCGAGGTCGTCGAGCGCCGCGCGCAGGTTGACGAAGGTCGTGTTCGCCTGGCGCATCGTCGGCGGCAGGGCGACGAGGATGCGGTCGAGGTCCTGGTTTCGGTCGACGATCGCCTGGAAGGCGCGGTTGCCGTTCTCGGTCAGGGCCGAGAGGTCGTCGCGGCGCTCGGCGACCGCTCCGAGCGCCTTGTCGCCCTCGACCAGGAAGCGGCTGAGCGACGTCTGGTCACGGGTGAGCTCGGCGAGCAGGCGGGTCGTCGCCTGCAGGCCGGGGGCGAAGTACTTGTAGGTCGCGCGCGCCTCCTCGGTGTTTCCGGTGTAGATCGTCGCCTGGCCCTTGATCACGTCCTGAAGCGCGGTCCGGGTGGGCTTGTCCAGCGTGTTGAAGAGCTGGTCGAGGTCGACCGGCGAGGTCGTGCGGTCGGTGCCGATCGTGCCCCCGGAGGGGATCGCGGGCTCCGAGTTGGGCCCGGGCGAGACCGAGACGTAGCGGTTCGCGATCCCGGAGAGCGAGCTCGCGCGGACGATCGCCGTGGTGCCGTCGTGAAGCGCGTCGTCGACCGTGATGTTGACCTCGGCCTGGGCGTCCTCGGTCAGCGTGATGTCGTCGACGGTGCCGATCGGCTGCCCGGCGACGAGAACCTGGTTACCGGGGACGAGCTGGCCGCCGGTCTCGAACAGCAGCTTGTACTTGTAGCCGCTGTCGCCTCCGAAGAGGACAAGGGCAACCAGGACCACCCCGACGAGCAGGGCACCCACCCCCGCCACACGCGCCAGGATCCGGCCCTTGCCTGGGTTATCGGATCGCTCTCCCTGCACTCCGGTACGGCGGGTGCCTCTCTCCTCTCTCTAACCGGTCGCTCGCACGCGCTCGGGAGGCCTTGCTGCCTCCCGGGCGGCACGCGATCGGCGAGATCCGTGCCGCGGGCGCATCCTATTCGCTCTAACGGCCACCGCGAGGGCGCGATTCGAGCGGTTAATCCGCGCTTAGCCCGCCTGAAGCGAGTGATTCCACGAGATCACTCGCGCGGGTCACGGCCGGTGAGCCCGCGGTAGAGATCGTTCGCGCGGGTCCCGGTGAGCGCCGCGACCACGCTCGCCGCGGCCCGCGGGCGTGCCCCGGACTGCACCAGGCGACGCAGCGCGTCGACCGCGAACGCCACGTCCGGGCCGGAAGCCTGCGCCATCGAGGGCGCGATCACGACCACGATCTCGCCCTTCGCCTCGTCGCGAAAGCGGCGCGCGAGCTCGCCCAGCGTCCCGCGCGCGACCTCCTCGTGCAGCTTGGTCAGCTCGCGGCAGACCGCGGCCTGGCGGTCCGGCGCGAGCGCGGCGAGCGCCGACAGCGACGCCGGCAGGCGGCGCGGCGACTCGAACGCGACCACGGTCTCGGGCGAGCTCAGCACCCGCTCGAGCTCCCCGGCGCGGCGCGGAAGAAAGCCCTCGAACCGCCAGCGGTCGGCGGGCATCCCCGAGGCGACGAGGGCCGTGGTCACCGCCGAGGGCCCCGGGAGCACCTCGACCTCCAGGTCGCGCTCGAGGCAGGCGCGGATGAGGCGGAAGCCGGGGTCGGAGATCACCGGGGTCCCGGCGTCGGAGATCAGCACGACCCGCATCCCGCGCTCGATCTCGGCGACCAGCTGCCGCGCGCGCTCGGCCTCGTTCTGGTCGTGGTAGGAGACGAAGCGAGGCCGGGGGATCTCGAGCCGCTCGTAGAGCCGGCCGGCGCGGCGCGTGTCCTCGCAGGCGACCAGATCGGCGTCCTCGAGCGCCCGCCGGGCGCGCGGGCTGAGGTCGTCCATGTTCCCGATCGGCGTCGGGCAGACGGTCAGCCGGCCGGGCACCGAGCGCCCTTCGTCCGTGCGTTGTGGCCGCTCATCGGGCGGCTTCGTCTCGCTCGGCGCTCGCGACGGCCTCGAGCGCCATCTCCGCGGCGCCGATCATCCCCGCCTCCGGGCCGAGCCTGGCGAGCGTGACCTCGACCTCGTTCATCGGCGGCAGCGCCCGCGCGCGGACCTCGCGGCGGGCCGGGCCGAGCAGCAGCTCGCCTGCGGCCGCGACCCCGCCGCCGATCACGATGACGTCCGGATCGAAGGTGTTGGCGA
This sequence comes from uncultured Solirubrobacterales bacterium, assembly GCA_963842795.1. Lineage (GTDB taxonomy): Bacteria > Actinomycetota > Thermoleophilia > Solirubrobacterales > 70-9 > WHSW01. The sequence continues at coordinate 109,663 of CAWJHV010000018.1, forward strand.
ACCCGGCGAGCGCGGCGCCGAGGTGGCGGCCGATCCCGCCGACGACCTCGACCGCGATCCCGTCGCCGGCGAGGGCCGCCTCGGTCACCGTCTTGCCGGTGATCTCGCCATCCGCGGCCAGCGCCCGGCCGAGCGCCGAGTCCGGGTGCGTCTGGGCGGCGAGCAGGCCCGCGTGCCCGAGCGCCGTGCCGGAGGCGAGCGCCTCGACGCAGCCGTGGTTGGGGCAATTGCCCTGGCAGCGGGGCCCGTTCTCGTCGATGACCACGTGGCCGAGCTCCGCGCCGGCGCCGCTCGTGCCCCGGTAGACCTCGTTCTCGAGCACCAGCCCGCCCCCGATCCCGGTGCCGATCGTGAGCAGGACCAGATTGCGGGTCCCCTGGCCGGCGCCGAACCGATGCTCGGCGAGCGCCGCGAGGTTGGCGTCGTTGTCGATGAAGGTCGGGACGCCGAGCCGCTCGCCGATCAGGTCGCGAATCGGGACGTTGACGATCGGCAGGTTGACCGACGCGATCGCGAGCCCCCGCTCGCGGTCGATCGTGGAGGGCACGCCGAGGCCGATCGCCTCGGCCTCCGGGCACGCCTCGAGCGCGGCGCGGAGCTCGCTCTCGAGCGCCTCCATGAGGTCGTCGAGCGTGCGTCCGGCGCTCGCCTCGGTGGAGCGCCAGAGCACGTTCGGCCGCTCGTCGACGACCCCCACGGCCATCTTCGTCCCGCCGAGGTCGACACCGATCGCCGCCCTCAAGCGAGCGCCCGCAAGCAGGAGTTTTCACAGGCCATGGGGTATTGATAGCCGATGGCCGACGAGGGGGATCGACCCCAGAAGCCGCGCGGGGACGAGCCGCCCGACTACACGGTCTACAAGTCCCGGCCGCGCCTGCTCGACCGGATCCGCAAACCCGACCTCTCCGGGCTCGGGCGCCGGTTCGGCCGCGGAGGCGACTCGGACGAGCCGCCGAAGCCGCTCAAGATGCCCGGCGAGCGGCCCTGGTGGCGCCGGGCGCTGAAGTGGGCCGGGATCGCCGCCCTCGGCTGGATCCTGCTCAGCGTGCTCGCCTTCGCGATCTCGGCGCAGATCCAGAAGGGCAAGCTGGTCGACAGCGCGGGCAAGGTCCTCGATGGCGGGCCGTTCCTGCTCGGCGGCCAGACGATCCTGGTGCTGGGCACCGACGTGCGCTCGGGCGCGTTCGCCGGCCCGGACGAGGCCGAGAGCAAGGCGTGCCTCGACGCGATCAACAGCGGCAAGGGCAGCGACCGCCACTGCAAGGGCAACTACCGCTCGGACACGATCATGCTCGTCCGCGCCGGCGCCGCCACGATGCGAAAGCTCTCGATCCCGCGCGACACGCTCGCCGAGATCCCCGGCCAGGGGCCGCAGAAGATCAACTCGGCCTACGCCTCCGGCGGCGCCAAGCTCGCCATCAGGACCGTCGAGGGCCTGCTCGGCATCGACGTCGACCAGGTCGCGATCATCGACTTCGACGGCTTCCGCAGCTTCATCGACACGATCGGCGGGATCGACGTCGACCTGCCGACCGCCGTCTGCTCGAACGTCTCGGAGGGCGCCTTCAAGCTCGACCTCGAGCAGGGCGAGAACCACCTCGACGGCTTCCAGGCGATCACCCTCGCGCGCACGCGCGAGAACAGCTGCGGCGAGGGCGAGTTCGCGGGCACAGACGTCGAGCGGGCCCAGTTCCAGCAGCTGATCCTCGACGGGATCAAGGGCAAGCTGACCAGCATCACCAGCCTGCCGATGAACTTCATCCGGGGCCCGTTCATCGCCTGGAACGCCCCGAAGGCGATGGTCTCGAGCATGGGCGCGCTGACGATGCCCCAGCTCGCGATCGCGGCAGCGACCGGCGGCGGTGGTGACACGGCCGTGCTCACGCCCTCGGGCACGACGGCGGCCGGCAACCTGGTGGTCTCCCCCGAGGAGTGCGAGCGCGCGGCCGAGAAGCTGCTCGGCGAGAAGCCGCCCCGAAAGCCCAACTGCCCGCAGAGCTAGCCGTTCGCGCGGTACCCGGGGCGAGCTCCGCGGGCGCGGGGCCGGGTTGGCTGGGTAGGGGCGGGAGGAGTACGCCTTGCGTTGGGTTCCGCGCGGCTTCGGCGCGCCCTGGCCGCACGGCCGTCGTTAGCGCCCGCGTCGCGATGTCGAGTCGCACCTTTGCCGCGCATAGGGCGGTCAATGTGCGACTCGGCGCCGGGGTCGGGTGAAAACGCCGATCCCGTAGCGCTCGCGTCACACGACCACGCGGATCACGGCGCAAACGCCCGCGTCGCCACACACTCCCACCCCTACCCAGCTAAGCCACGGCCCCGAGCCCTCGCCCCACGCCCTCGGACGGCCCGCGTGGCGCGCCTAGTCCTTCGACTTGCTCTCGGACTTCTTCTCCGGCTTCGAGCCGGAGTCGGACGCAGACCCGGAGCCGGAGCCGGAGTCGGAGTCGGACTTCTTCTCCGACGAGCTCTCCTTCTTGCCGTCGCCGTCGCTCGAGCCCTTCGCGGCGCCCTTCTTGGCGTAATCCGTGGTGTAGAAGCCGGATCCCTTGAAATGGACGGCGATCGGGTGAAACACCCGCTCGACCGGCTTGCCGCAGACCTCGCAGCTGGTCACGGGGTCGTCCGACATCGACCGGAAGACCTCGAACGTGTGCCCGTCGGGGCATCGGTACTCGTAGATGGGCATGGCGGCTGCAAGTATGGCGACCCGTGGCAGACACACCCGAGACCGCCGCCGTGCCCAGCCTGGACGAGATCGTCGCCCTGTGCAAGCGGCGCGGCTTCATCTTCCCCTCCTCGGAGATCTACGGCGGCGTCGGCTCGACCTACGACTACGGCCACTACGGGGTGCTGCTGAAGAACAACGTCAAGGCCGAGTGGTGGCGATCGATGCTCCAGGAGCGCGACGACATCGTCGCGATCGACTCGGCGATCATCCAGCACCCACGGGTTTGGGAGGCGTCGGGCCACCTGGCGGGCTTCAGCGACCCGCTCGTCGACTGCAAGGCGTGCAAGCTGCGCTTTCGGGCGGACAAGCTCGAGGACTCGGCCTGCGGCCACAAGCCGTCGAAGCGGCCCGGCGAGGGCCCCGACTGCGAGCTCACCGACTCGCGCGAGTTCAACCTCATGTTCGAGACCAACGTCGGCCCGGTCCGCGACTCGGCGTCGGTCGCCTACCTGCGGCCGGAGACCGCGCAGGGCATCTTCATCAACTTCAAGAACGTGCTCCAGTTCGCGCGCAAGAAGCCGCCGTTCGGGATCGCGCAGATCGGCAAGTCGTTTCGCAACGAGATCACCACCGGCAACTTCATCTTCCGCACCCGCGAGTTCGAGCAGATGGAGATGGAGTTCTTCTGCCCGCCCGAGGATGCGGAGCGCTGGCACGAGCACTGGATGGCCGAGCGCGTCCGCTGGTTCACCGAGCTCGGGATCCAGCCCGAGAACCTGATCCTGCGGGCGCACGGAGCCGACGAGCTCTCGCACTACTCGAGCGCGACCTCGGACATCGAATACCGCTTTCCGATGGGCTTCTCGGAGCTCGAGGGGATCGCCAACCGCGGCGACTTCGACCTCCGCGCACACGCGGAGGCCTCGGGCGAGAAGCTCGAGTACTTCGACCAGCAGACCAAGGAGCGCTACGTCCCGCACGTGATCGAGCCGGCGGCGGGCGTCGACCGCGCGATGCTCGCCTTCCTCGTCGACGCCTACGAGGTCGAGGAGATCGAGGGGCGCGAGCGGACCGTGCTCCGGCTGCATCCGAAGCTCGCCCCGATCAAGGTCGCGGTGCTGCCGCTGGTCTCCCGCGACGGGATGCCCGAGCGCGCGCGAGAGATCTTCGACTCGCTCCGCCACCGGATCCCCGCCGAGTACGACGAGGGGGGCTCGATCGGCAAGCGCTACCGGCGCCAGGACGAGATCGGCACCCCCTGGGGAGTGACGGTCGACGGCCAGACCGCCGACGACGACACCGTCACCCTGCGCGACCGCGACTCGCTCGAGCAGAGGCGGGTCCCCGTCGACGGGCTTGCCGACGCGCTCGAGGTCCGGCTCACGGAGCCTTGGCAGAGCCCGAAGCTCGGCTGACTAACTCGCCCGATCGAGCCTGCGGACCCGGTCGCCGGGGCTGATCGAACCCGGTACGGCGACCCGGGCGTTGAGCCCGCGGAGCCGCAGCGCGCGCCCCACCTCGGAGTTCACGAACTTGAGCGCGTCGACGCCGAAGCGGCGGGCGAACTTGCCGCAGCCAAGGTGGGGGTCCTCGCTCACCTCGAGCACCGCCTCGCCGACGGCAAGCCGCGCCCCGGCGGGGAGGTTCTCCTTGCTGATGTCGAAGTCGACGTAGAGCTGGTCGCCGGCCGGTGCCCAGCCCATATGGTCGGGCCCGCCGGCCACCAGGGCGACCGCGCGGGCGCTGGTGACGGTCACCTGCGCCGCCGGGTTGGGGCCTCCGTCGGGGGTCGACGAGCTCGGACGCGTCGACCACATGTCGCCGACGAGGCCGACCTTCGAGTCGAGGCGGGCCTGGTCGAGGAGCTCGCGCTCGTTCTCGGCCGGGCGGCGGACGATCAGCTCGAGGCTGCCGGCGCCCGTCGGCGCCTCGCGGACGAGGTCGAGTCCCGCCTCGAGCTGTTCCGGCGTCTGGTGCACCGGCTCAGGGTAATGCCCTAAAGCGCCACCTCGGCAAGCCGGTCGACCTGGGTGGGATCGGCGGAGCCCGGGAAGAGGATGAACTCGTCGCAGCCGGCCTGCTCGAAGCCCCCGATGTAGGCCTTCACGGTGTCGGCGTCCTTGGCAACGCTTGCGGCGACCATGTCGGCGGCCTCGCCGAGGAAGGCGTAGTAATCGCGCAGGTAGGCGTCCGAGCTGGTGCTCGCCTCCTCGCCGAGCGCGAAGTAGGCGATGCCCATCGTGTGCGGACTGCCCTCGCGACCGGCCTCGCTCCACGCCCGCTCGAGCTTCGCCTTGGACTCGGCGAACGCGTCCGGCGTCCCGCCGCCCATGATCCAGCCGTCGCCGTACTCGGCGGCGCGCCGGAAGGTGGCGTCGATCGTTCCGCCGACGATCAGCCTCGGCGGGGCCGAGGAGACGTCCGGCCCGACGCCTTCGTGCTCGGCCGCCCCGGAGGAGGCGTCGGAGCCCGACCAGACCTCCCTGATGCGCGCCAGCATGCGCTCGAAGTTCTCTCCCCCGCGCGAGTCGAAATCGGCCCCGGAGACCCGGTAGTCGTCCTCGCGACCGCCGACCGCGATCCCGAGCGTCATCCGCCCGCCGGAGACCCGGTGCACCGAGGCGGCCTGCTTGGCGATCAGGGTGGGGTTGAGGCGGTACGGGGCGATCAGGATCGAGGTCGCGAGCCCGATCCGCTCGGTCACCGCGGCGGCGGCCGCGAGCGCGATCAGCGGCTCGATATTCGGATAGGCGAGCCGGTCGATCGTCCCGAGGCTCGAGAACCCGGCCGCGTCGGCGCGCCGCGCCCACTCGGTCAGCTGCTCGCCGGTCGTGCCCGGAACCGTGTTGGGAAGTCCGATTCCGATCTCCATCGCTCTCCTTCTCGGTTGCCTAGTCTCGCCTCGTGTCCGCACAGCTACCCGCCTGGGCCACCCGCCTAATCGAAACGGAGCGGGTCGCCCGGCTCGCCTTCGCCGACGCCGACGACCGACCCCGGGTGCTGCCCGTCACCTTCGCGTTCGCCGAGGGCGCGGCCTGGACCGCGATCGACGACAAGCCGAAGCGGGCCCGGGAACCGGCGCGCGTGCGCTGGCTCCGCCGGCGCCCGGCGGCCGCGCTGTGCATCGACCACTACGACGACGACTGGGCGCAGCTCGCCTGGGTCCAGCTCCTCGGCCGGGTCGAGGTGCTGGAGCGACCCCGGGCATCCGTCGGTCTCGATGCCCTGATCGCCAGGTATGCCCAGTACAGCGCCCAGCCGCCGCCCGGGCCACTGCTGCGGCTCGAGGTCGAGCGGGCGCTGTGGTGGCGCGCCGCCGACTACGGCTGAGAGGATTCGCCGAAGTCGACGTCCACGGCGACGTCGTCGATAAAGCACCAGCACCAGGTCTCGCCCGGCTCGGCGGAGCGCACGATCGGATGCCCCTCCTCGGCCGCGTGGCGGCTGGCGTGCTTGTTCGGGGACGAGTCGCAGCAACCGACCTTCCCGCAGGTGAGGCAGACCCGGAGGTGCATCCACCGCGCGCCGATCTTCAGGCACTCCTCGCACCCGGCGACCTCGATGGGCGGGGTGATCTCGATCCGGTCGAGGTGCGTGCAGACGTCGCTCATCGGCTCGGCCGACTTTATAGAGCGAATCGCTAAAGGTTTCGCCGCGTCTGCCGATACAGGGAGGGTGACGTCCATCCGGGCGTCTTTTTTCTGCGCTGACGGCAATCGACAGCGTGGGTCGTGTGTGACCTGACGCACACTTCGCTTACGCCCGTCGCACGCAGCAACTAAGCTCGACATCGCCCGGTGTAACGGTTCGAGGAGGAAGAAGATGAGCGTCGCCCAGAAGGACGGGATCAGGGCCGCCGATCAGATCAGCTACGACGACCTCTACCAGCGCTGGGAGCAGTCGAACTGGCAGGCGAGCGCGATCGACTTCACCCCGGACCGGGCGGGATGGGAGGCGCTGAGCGACATGCAGCGCAAGTCGGCGCTCTGGATCTACTCGATGTTCTTCTTCGGCGAGGACTCGGTCGCGGACAACCTCTCCCCCTACATCGACGCGGCGCCGAAGCCCGAGCAGAAGTACTTCCTCGCCACCCAGCAGGTCGACGAGGCCCGCCACGCCGTCTTCTTCCACCGCTTCTTCAGCGAGGTGATCGGCGCCGGCGACTCGATCTCGTCCACCCTCGCCTACACCGAACCGCAGCTCAACTGGGGCTACCGCAACGTCTTCGCCCGCCTCGACCGGATGGCCGACGACCTTCGCCGCGACCGCTCGCTGCCGAACTTCGCCCGCGCAATCGCGCTCTACCACATGGTCGTCGAGGCGACCCTGGCCCAGCCCGGCCAGCACTACATCGAGGACTTCTTCGCCAATACCGGGACGATGCCCGGCTTCAGCGAGGGGATGGCGAACGTCTCCCGCGACGAGCAGCGCCACATCGGCTTCGGGGTCAAGGTGCTCTCGGAGTGCTTCGCCGAGTCGGACGAGTGCAAGGAGGCGGTCGCCGAGATGCTGCGCGAGGTGCTGCCGTACTCGCTCGCGGTCTTCTCGCCGCCGAACTGGGACCGCGAGTACACCCGCTGCTACGGCTTCGAGCTCGAGGACATCTTCGCCTTCGGGCTGCGCTCCATGCGGACCAAGTGGCGGGCGACCGGCTACCCGCTGGAGGAGATGCAGGGCGTGCTGCCGATCGACCCGGCGCTCGACCCCGAGGAGGTGGCCCGGCGCCAGCTGATCCTGCTCGAGGCGGGCGTGATGGGCGAGCCGAACGGCAGGCCCGACTCATCGCCCGAGATCCAGGCGCTCTACTTCGACATCGTCGCCCGCTCGGCGAACGCCGACGCCGTCAACGGCTCGCCGATGACGATCCAATGGCGGTTCGAGGACGCCGACCCCTGGCACCTGCGGATCGACAACGGCTCGACCGCCGCCAGCCCCGGGATGGCGCCGGCGGCGGACCTGACGATCGAGACCAGCTGGCAGGACTGGATCGGGGTCTCGATCAAGGGCGACGACCCGCGGCGGGCGCTGCTGCGCCGCCGGATCCGACCCCGCGGCTCGGTGCGCCAGCTGATGCGCCTGGGCAAGGTCTTCCCCGCGCGCCCGAGCCGGCTCCGGTGACGCCCGCCGCTGGTGGCGACGCCGCCCGGCCGCGTAGGTAGGCCGCGGTTCGCCTACCTCGCGCGGTGCGGGCCCTCGGGTTCCCGTCCCATTGGGCGCCGGCCCTCACGCCACGGACGCACCAGGCTCTTGGTCAGCTCGACCAGGCCGTCGCCGCGGTCGTCGACCACGCCGCCGACCACCTGCCCGCCGCCGGCGCCCTTGGCCTCGCGCAGCGCGGTGTCTGCGATCTCGACGAGCTCGACCGCGGAGCCCTGACCATCCCACTCGGCGATCCCGATGGAGGCATCGATCGGGACCTTCGTCGTCTCGGCGATCGCCACGAGGATCGAGACCCGGAGCCGATCGGCGATCGTGCGGCCGGCGCGCCCCGAGGTCTCGGGCAGGACGACGACGAACTCGTCGCCGCCGAAGCGGCCGACGACGTCGTAGCGGCGCGCCGCGTGGCGAAGCGCCCCGCCGACCGCGCTCAGGACCTCGTTGCCGTGCAGGTGTCCGTGCTCGTCGTTGATCCGCTTGAAGCCGTCGAGGTCGATGAAGCAGGCGCAGAGCCGATGCCCGTGGCGGCGGGACCGCTCGACCTCGACCTTGAACGCGTCGGAGACCCCCGCGTAGCTGAGACAGCCCGTGAGCGCGTCGAGGTTCGGCGCCGAGAGCGCCGAGGCGAGCGAGGCGCTCTGCGCCAGGCAGAGGCCGGCCAAGCGCGCGAAGGAGTCCGCGGTCTGGACCAGATCGGGCTCGTCGCCGTCGATCGGCTCCGAGAACCCGGCGTAGATCACGCCCAGCTCGTCGGCGCCGTGCCGGAACCGCGACGCGATCGCCGCAACCGGCGGGCGGCGGTCGCCGCCGCCGGCCGGCGCGTGCTCGACGAGCGCGACGTCGGTCTCGAAGCTGCGGCCGAGCAGCGACTCGCTCGTCCACGCGACCGAGAGCTCGGTGCCCTCGGCCGCCCAGTAGGAGAGCATCCGGATGATGCCGTGGTCGCGGACGAGGATCGCGCCGCTGTCGGCGCCGACGGTGTCGACGAAGCAGCGCAGGGCGACGTCGAGCGCCTGCTCGCGAACCCCTGTACCGGGACCCGCTCGATCCTCCGAGGCTTGTGTGGAGACACCCATGGGTCGCGCAATCCTTGCGACCCGTCACGAGCTCAAACCTGCCGGAAAGCCCCCTGGACCTCCGAACCTATTCGAGCCAGAACCGCTGCTCGCTATCGCATGCAACACCGAGCCGCGCGAACATCATACTCGCGCGGCGCGCGGGCGAAACGACGGATCCGGTACGGCTGTCCTAACCCTCGGCGGCCGCCGGGGCCGGGGCCGGTGTGGTGGTCGAGGTGTACTCGAACTCCTCCTCGGCGCCGAAGAGCCGGTCGAGCACCGACTTGCGCAGGCCCTCGCTGAGCGCCAGCGCGAGCACGGCTCCGGCGAGTCCGATCACCAGCAGCCTGCCCCAATGGCGTTCCTTCTGCTTCCCACGCAGCCGGACCGAGGCCTCACGCAGGTTCTCCGCGGTCGCCTTGAGGTCCTTATGGACCTTCTTGTCGTCGATCGCGGTGTCGATGACACTCCCGTTGGAGGAGAGGCGCTCGTAGGCATCGCGGGCCGATTCGAACGCGTCGCGGACGCTCTCGCGCAGATCCTCGTCCTCCATGATCCGCTTCAGATAGGGATTGTCCGCGGCCGATCCGACCGCGTTGCGCGCGCGCTTTGCCTTCGTGCTCTTCGCCATCGGTGTGTACCTCTCCTGATTGTCTTCCGTGGTCGGCGCTCTCAGGATATACCCGCGACGCCGCTCGGTTATCCCCGGTTGTGGCCGCCGTCGATCGCCGCGTCGAGCGCGCGCTCGATCCGGTCGACGTAGACGAACTCGAGGCCCGAGCGCTCACGCTCGGGGATCTCGAGCACGTCGCCCTCGTTGCGGTCGGGGACGATCACCCGCTTGATCCCTGCGCGCTGGGCGGCCAGCGACTTCTCCTTCACCCCGCCGATCGGGAGCACCTGCCCGGTCAGGGTCACCTCGCCGGTCATCGCCGTCTCCGAGGACACCGGCCTGCCGGTGACCAGCGAGACGAGCGCCACCGCCATCGCCACGCCCGCCGACGGGCCGTCCTTGGGCACCGCCCCGGCCGGCACGTGCACATGGATGTCGTTGGTCGCGAACCAGTCCTCGGGCAGCTCGGGGGCGATCCGCGCCGCGTGACCGCGGACCCACGAGAGCGCCGCCTGGGCCGACTCGCGCATCACCTCGCCCAGCTGACCGGTGATCGTGAGCTTGCCCGACCCCGGCATCGCGGTCGCCTCTATGAACAGAACCTCGCCTCCGACCGGGGTCCACGCGAGCCCTGTGGCGACCCCGGGCACCTTCGTCCGCCGGCGGGTCTCGGCGAAGACCTTGCGCCGTCCGAGCAGCTCCCTTGCCCGCTTGGCCGAGATCGTCCTCTTGTCGGGCTGCTTGCGCCTGCCGCCCTCGGCGAGCCCGCGGGCGAGCTTGCGGCACACCGCGCCGATCTCGCGCTCGAGGCCGCGGACGCCGGCCTCGCGCGTGTATTCCTCGATCGTCGCCCGCAGCGCCGCGTCGGAGAATCGCACCCCCGCCCCGCGGAGGCCGTTCTCGGCCAGCTGACGCGGCACCAGGTAGCGCTTCGCGATGTGCAGCTTCTCGTCGGTCGTGTAGCCGGCGAGCTGGATCACCTCCATCCGGTCGAGCAGCGGCGGCGGGATCGTGTCCGGCGAGTTCGCGGTGGCGATGAAGAGCACCTCGGAGAGGTCGAAAGGCAGGTCGAGGTAGTGATCGCGGAAGGTCGCGTTCTGCGCCGGATCGAGGACCTCGAGCATCGCGCTCGCCGGGTCGCCGCGGAAGTCGGCGCCCATCTTGTCGATCTCGTCGATCATGAACACGGGGTTGCGCGAGCCCGCGTCGCGGAGGGCGCGGACGATCGTCCCCGGCATCGCCCCGATGTACGTCCGCCGGTGGCCGCGGATCTCTGCCTCGTCGCGGACGCCGCCGACCGAGATGCGCTCGAACTCGCGCCCGAGGGCGCGGGCGATCGAGCGCCCGAGGCTCGTCTTGCCGACCCCGGGCGGACCGATGAAGCAGAGGATCGGACCCCTCACCGGCCCCGTCGCCGCCTTGGAGGCGGCCGGCCCTTGCGTGAGGCTGCGCACGGCGAGGTACTCGAGGATCCGCTCCTTGACCCGCTCGAGGTCGTAGTGGTCGGCGTCGAGCACCTCGCGCGCGTGGGCGAGGTCGAGGTCGTCATCGGTGGTCGCCGACCACGGCAGGTCGACCATCCATTCGAGGTAGGTGCGAATCACCCCGTACTCGGCCGCCGCCGCCGGCAGCCGCTCGAGCCGCGAGAGCTCGCGATCGGCGGCCTTCTGCGCCCCCTCGGGCAACCCGGCCGCGGCGATCCGCTCGCGCAGCTCCGTGACCTCGGCCTGGGTCTCGTCCTCCTCGCCTAGCTCGCGCTGGATCGCCTTCAGCTGCTCGCGCAGGTAGTACTCGCGCTGGCCCTTCTCCATCTCCGACTCGACCTGCGACTGGATCTGCGAGCCGAGCTGGATCACCTCGAGCTCGCGGGCGAGCAGCTCCGAGAGCCGGCGCAGCCGGCGCGTGACGTCGACCTCCTCGAGCAGCTGCTGCTTCTCCGCGGTCGGTATCCGCAGCGCCCCCGCGATCAGGTGCGAGAGCGCCGAGGGGTCGTCGATGTTGGTGACCGCGAGCTGCAGCTCCTCGGGCAGGTACGGGATCTGCTCGATGATCTCCGAGAAGGTGCGCTGGACGTTGCGGGTCAGCGCCTCGAGCTCCGGCGTGGGCTCGACCGCGTCAGCGAGCGCCTCGATCCGGGCGACCAGGTACGGCTTCTCGCTCACGTAGTCGCCGATCCGCACCCGCTCGGTCGCCTGGACCAGGATCCGCATCGTCCCGTCCGGGACCTTGAGCATCCGGGCGACCACGCCGACCACGCCGACGTCGTAGAGCGCGTCCGGGCCGGGCTCCTCGAGCTCCGGGTCCCGCGCGGCGACCAGGACCAGCGTGCGCTCGCCGCCGAGCACGTGGTCGACCAGCCGCATCGAGCGCTCCTGGCCCACCGCGAGCGGCGTCAGCGTGTCCGGGTAGGCCACCGCGTCCTTGAGCGGCAGCACCGGCAGCGCCGCCGGCAGCGGGCCGGCGCCCTGCTCGCGGATCGCGCGCTCGACGTCCTCGGCCTCGACGACCTGGATGCCGTCGCTGTCCATCGCAAGCAATCTAGCGACGGGCGGTCCGCGCGACCCGCGCCGGTGCGGGGCTAGTCGTTGTCGACGATCGTCGTCGTCCCCACGTTGTCGGCGATCGTCGCCGCGAGGGGCTGGGAGAGACGGACGCTGAAGGTCTCGTTCGGCTCGTTGGCCGTGTCGTTGATGTTCTGGACGTCGACGGTCTTCGACGTCTGGCCGGCGGCGAAGTTCAGGGTGCCGTTCCTGCCGACGAAGTCGCGCGATGGCACCGCCGTGCCCCTCAGGGTCATGTAGTCGACGCTCACCGTCCGCCCGCTCGCGGCCGAGAGCCGGACGACGAACCGGTGCACCGCTCCGCCCTCGACCCGGTTGGCCGCGTTGACGATCGACAACGACGGGGTCGGGTCGTTGTCGACGATCACGCCGTCGCCGATCGGGTCGGAGATCGTCGCGGCGACCGGCGCGGAGAGCCTGATGCTGAAGGTCTCGTTCGCCTCGTCGAGCGCATCCTCGAGCGCGAGGAGGGTCAGCCTCGCCGTGGTCTGACCCGGTGGGAAGGTGATGCTCCCGTGGCCGGAGTGGTAGTCGCCGGGGGACTTGGCGGTCCCGTCCCGGGTGGTGAAGTCAACCGTGACCGCCCTGCCGCTTGGGGCCGAGAGGGTGAGGTCGAAGCGCAGCGGCGCGCCACCCTCGCCCCGGGCGGGCGAGTCCGTGATCGCCACGGTTGGCGCGACGTCGTTGTCGAGGATCGTGCCGGAGCCGCTGCCGTCGGCGATCGTCGCCCCGACCGGATCGTCGAGGCCGACGCTGAACGTCTCGTCGTTCTCGTCGAGCGTGTCGCCGGCCGAGCTCACCGTGACCGTCCTCGTGGTCTGACCCGGCGCGAAGGTCACGGTCCCGGTCTTCGTGGCGTAGTCGCCCGGAGCCACGGCCGTCCCGTCGGAGGTCGCGTAGTCGACGCTCACCTGGTGGCTGGGGGCCGAGAGCGTGACCGCGAAGCTGTGCGCGTTTCCCCCCTCGCTGCGTGCCGGCGAGTCGGCGATCGAGATCGCGGGGTCGGGCGCGTCGCTGATCGTGGCGGTCGCCGTGGCGTCGGCGATCGTGGCCTCCTGCGGGTCGGAGAGCGTGACCGTGAAGCCCTCCTCCGCCTCGGCCAGTCCGTCGTCGACGACCGGCACGATGACGTGCCCGGTGCTGTCGCCGGGGCCGATGGTCACCGTTCCCGAGGCGGACTGATAATCCGCGGGCGAGGTCGCCGTCCCGTCGGACGTCGCGTAGTCGAAGCTGACCGCGTCGTCGCTCTCGTTGGACAGGTGGACCTCGAAGGCCGCGGCGTCCCCCTCGATCACGTTGACGTCGCCGATCGTGGCGGAGGGAGTGGGTGGCATGTCGCGGCGACCGATCTTGTTCGGGCTCGGCTCGGTGAACCAGATCCGGCCGTCCGGGCCCGTGGTGATCCCGTTCGTGTGGCCCCCCGAGGGAACGTCTTGGTGCAGGACGGTCCCATCCATGGTGATGCGGCCGATGCCGGTGCCGCCGGAGGAGTTGGTGAACCACATCGCGCCGTCGGGGCCCTGAATGATCGACGTGGCGCCGGCGCTGCAGCAGGTGATCGGGAAGCTCGTGAATGACCCATCGGTGGCCACCCGGCCGATCCTGTTGCCGTGGAAGTCGGTGAACCAGAGCGCGCCGTCGGGGCCGGCGGCGATCCCGGTCGCGCTCAGCAACGGCTCCGGAACGGGGAACTCGGTGATCGCCCCCGCGGTTGTGATCCGGCCGATCTTGTCGGGCAGAGGCTGGCCGGTGATCTCGTCGAGCCCACCGCTCCTCGTGAACCACAGCGCTCCGTCGGGCCCGGCCGTGATGTAGTAAGGCGGGTACGGACTGTCCAGCGGGAAGTAGGTGATCGCGCCGTCGGTCGTGATCCGGCCGATCGTCGCGGGAATCGAAGTCTCCCCGTGTACGCGATGGAACTGCGTGAACCACAGGGCGCCATCGGGCCCGACCGTGATGTCGTTCGCAGCCGAAGTGGCGATCCCGGGCTCCCAGTCACCTGACGGGGACAGCGGATACTCCGTCACATCGCCACTGGTGCTGATGCGGCCGATCTTGCCGCCGCGATTCTCCACGAACCACAGCGCCCCGTCGGGGCCGGCGGTGATCTCGGTCGGCCAGCTCCCTGCGTTCGGGAGCGGGAATTCCGTAATCGTGCCGTCCGTCTCGCTGCGGCCGATCTTGCCGCCGAGGATCTCGGTGAACCACAGGGCTCCATCAGGCCCCGCGACGATGTCGAGCGGTCCGCTGTTGGCCGTCGGCACGGGGTACTCGGTGACGGCGGCCGACGCGGCAGCCGCCGGAACGACCGCCACGGCGCAGACGAGGATCAGGGCCCGACGCACGCGCTTTCCCGACATCTTCCTCCGTACGCGCTCGCGTGACCGCGGGCGCCGAGACGTGTGGGGCAATCCTCCAGCACCGCTGGTGCGGGCGCATCCGTAGTTTCCCGCGCACCCCGGGGGCCCGCTAGGGCTCGCGCTTGGGCTCGATCGGCACCCGGCGGGTCACCTGGCCGGCGAGCGGCAGCTCGACCCGCAGGATCCCGTCCTCGTAGCTCGCCCGGGCGCGCTCGGCCACGACGTCGGCCCCGAGCTCGACCACGCGCCTGAACGGGCCCGCCTCGATCTCGAGCTGCTGGTAGACGCGGCCCTCGGTCTCGGCGACCGGTCGCTCGCCGGTGATCACCAGCTCCCGCCCGGCGACCTCGAGCGCGACCGTGTCGATGTCGACCCCGGCGAGCTCGGCCTTGACCACGGCCCGCGGAGGATCGCCGCCGTAGTAGACGTCGACCCGCGGCGAGAACCCTGTCTGAGCCCTGGTGGCACGCCCCCATTGCTCGGCGAACGGGTCGCCGAGGAGCTCGTCCATCTCGCGCCACATGCGCTCGAAGTTGACCCGCAGGTCGCGTTCCGACATCCGCACAAATCTAGAGGCTCGCCGCCCGGGCGTCGAAGGCCGGGCCGGGGCTTCGGATCGATCTCAGCCGGTCGCGCGCGCGGGGATCCCGATCTGGCGCATGAACTCCCGGATCTGGGTGGGGTCGGCGACCCCGGGCTGGACCGCGAGCGAGTAGCCCTCGAGGCTGAGCCCGTCCGGCGGCTGCGGCTCGGCGTAGAGGAAGCCCTGGGCGTAGCGGCAGCCGAGCTCGTGCAGCTCCCGGTGCTGACGCTCGGACTCGACCCCCTCGGCGATCACGGTCAGATCGAGCTCCTCGGCCAGCGAGAGCACCGCGGCGACGATCGCCCGGTCGTCGGGTCGATCCGGGAGCCCTTCGACGAAGACCCGATCGACCTTGATCAGATCGATCGGCAGCATTCGCAGCAGGTTGAAGCTCGACGAACCGCCGCCGAAGTCGTCGATCGCCAGCCGCACGCCGAGTCGCTTCAGCGCCCGCAGGACCGGCAGCATCGGCTTCGCGTCCTCGAGCAGAGAGGTCTCGCTCAGCTCGAGGCAGAGCAGCGACGGCGGCAGCCGGGTGGCGGCGAGCGCGTCGCGGACGATCTCGACCATGTCCTCGCGGACGACCTGCAGCGGCGAGACGTTGACCGAGACATAGACGTTGTGGCCCTCCCGCCGCCAGGCCTTGGCCTGCTGGCAGGCCTCGCGCAGGACCCAGGCACCGAGCGGGGCGATCAGCCCGTACTCCTCGGCGATCGCGATGAACTCGCCCGGGGCGACCAGGCCCCGAGTGGGGTGCTGCCAGCGCACCAGCGCCTCGCAACCGACGGGCGAGCCGTCGGCGAGCGAGGTGATCGGTTGGTAGTGGACCCGCAGCTGCTCGGTCTCGACCGCCTCCCGCAGCTCTCCCTCGACCTCCAGCCTCGCCGCCAGCTCGGCCCTCATCTCCTCGTCGAACACCTCGATCTCTCCAGGGCCGATGCCCTTCGCGCGGTACATCGCGAGGTCGGCCTCGACCAGCAGCGTCTCGGCGGTCTCCTCGTCGCGGGTTCCGAACGGGGCGATGCCGAGACTCGCGCTGATCACGTGCTCGCGGCCCGCGATGGCCACCGTGACCCCGGCCTGGATCGCGTCGCCGAGCTCCGCGGCGACCCGCTCGGCCTCGCCCGGCGCGCACGACGGCAGCACCACCGCGAACTCGTCGCCGCCGAGGCGTGCGAGCGTGTCGGTGGCCCGCAGGCGGGTGCGAAGCGAGTCGGCGACCCGGATCAGCAGCATGTCGCCGGCCACGTGGCCGAGGCTGTCGTTGACCTCCTTGAACCGGTCGAGGTCGAGGATCACAAGGGCGCCGGCGGAGTCGCTGCGCCGCGCGACGGCGACCTCGCGCGAGAGCTCATCCGCAAACCGCCTGCGATTGAAGAGCCCGGTGAGCGAGTCCTGGTTGGCGAGGTGCCAGAGCCGCTCCTCGTACCCCGTCCTGCCGGTGACGTCCTGGGTCGTGCCGACGAGCCGCGCCCCGCGCTCGTCGACGCCGGTGAGGAAGCCGCCGCGGACGATCACCGTCCGCACGGCGCCGTCGGGCCGGACGATCCGGTGCTGGACCGTGAACGGGGAGTGCGACTCGAACGCGTCGGCGACGATGCGCTCGTACTCGCCGAGGTCCTCGGGATGGATCAGCCCACGGATCCGCTCCGGGGTGAGCTCGAAGGTCTCCCTGGAGATCCCGTGGATGCGGAAGAGGCCGTCACTCCAGTTGACGGTTCGCGCCGGGAGCTCGAACTCCCAGGACCCGTGGCTTGAGAGCGGCTCGGAGAAACCGTCCATTCGAGGTTCCCCATCGACCGTTCGCGAAGCCGCTCTTAGGCATCCGGGACTCGTATATTCGTCCAGGTGGCTCGGTGGCCGCTCAAGTTCCGGCCGGATCCGGACTCAGAGCTCGAAGACGTCGCCGCCGCGGGCGAGCTCGACCGGCGCCCCGAACGCGCGCGATCCCTCGGCGCGCGCCCACTCGGAGTCGAGCTCGTCGGAGATGTGCGTGAGCACGACCCGCTTGGCGCCGGCGCGCCGGGCGTGGTCGCCGGCCTCCTCGGGCGTCAGGTGGCCGCGGATCCCGGTGCGCTCCGGCCTCGGCAGGGTCGCCTCGACGAACAGCAGGTCGGTGTCGCGGGCCACGTCGACGAGCTCCTCGCAGGGACGGCAGTCCGCGCCGAAGGTGAACCGCCCCGCGCTCGAGACGAAGCTGACCGCGTGCGTGAGGATGAAGTGCGGGACCTCGGCGAAGGTCGCTGTCAGCGGGCCGATGACGACCTCCGAGTCGCGGTCGTAGTCCTCGATCGCAAACGCCTGCTCGACCAGTTCCTCGTCGCCCCAGGAGCCGACCACGGTCCGGAACGTCTGCCGCGCGCCCGGGGGGACGATCAGTCGTGGGCGCGCCGGGTCGTCGGTGCCCGGGTGGCCGGCGACCGGCACCGGCTGCTGGCGCGGGGTCAGCAGGAGCGCGTAGGCGTACGGGATCAGGTCGATGAAGTGGTCGGCGTGGACATGCGAGATCACGACCGCGTCGACGTCGGTGTAGTCGACCAGCTCGCGCAGCTTCCCGAACACGCCGCCGCCGCAGTCGAGTAGGACCGTGGTCCCGCCCTCCTGCACCAGGTACCCGCTGCACGCCCCGCCGGCGTCCTGCCACGCCGGCGACTTGCCGAGCACCGTGATCCTCATCGTGGCGAGGACTCTAGATGAGCGATTCCGCGCCACCGGGCGGCTGCGGGCGCCGCGACCGCCCGCTTGCGGGTCACCCCGGTTCCCGCAAACGCCGGAAACCCTGAGAACGGCCGCGGGCGAATTCGCGGCGTTTGCGGAATCGCGGTCCTCGCCGCCCGACCGCGATTGAGATGATCGCGCCGAGAGGAACGGATCGATGAGAGGGGCAGTCGTGATCGAGGTCGAGCAGGTGACGGAGATCGCCGAGGCGCTCGGGCTGAGGCGAAAGGGAGCAGCGCAGCGGAGGAGCAAGCGCCGCAACGGGCGCAGCTGCGAGGAGTGCTTCTTTCACCGGCGGATGCTGTGCGCGCTCGACCTCGACGAGCCGTGCTCGACCTTCCGCCCGGACACGCCCCAGGGGCTGGTCCCGCCGCGCCAGCCGGCGCTGCTCGTTCGCGAGACATGAGCACCCGCCGCCGGCCTTCTAGAATCCGCGGTGATGCAGAGTGACCGCACCGCCCGTCTGAGCGCCTCGCCGCCGCTGTTCGCGAGCCGGTTCCTCGACTTCTTCTCGCGCATCCACCCGGTGGTCCCGGCGCTGATCTACATCCCGGTGATCGTCGGGCTGGTCGTGCTCGGCGCCCGCGACGGCCAGGCGGCGCTCGAGATCGTGGGCCTGACGGGCGCCGGCCTGCTGATCTGGACCCTGTCGGAGTACTGGCTGCACCGCAAGGTCTTCCACTGGGATCCCGACCACCCGATCGGCCACCGGCTCCACTTCATCATCCACGGCGTTCACCATGATCACCCGAACGACAAGATGCGACTGGTTATGCCTCCCGGCGCCAGCATCCCGCTCGCGGCCCTGTTCTTCGGCGTCTTCTGGCTCATCTTCGGCCTCCCGACCGCCTATCCGCTGTTCGCCGGCTTTCTGATCGGTTACCTGATCTACGACTACATGCACTACTACCTGCACCACTTCGTGCCCAGGTCGGATCTCGGTAAGCGCCTGCGCGAGCAGCACATGCGGCATCACTTCCAGGACCACCGTTACGGCTACGGCGTCTCGTCCCCGCTTTGGGACGTGGTGTTCCGCACCCTGCCGCGGACGCGCCGCGGTTCCTGATCGACGGCCGCACCGGCGCCCCTCACCCGTCCTTCATTCGCAAATTGCAGGGGGATCGGTGCCCGCCCTGGACGTCTCTCGTAGTCGAGGGCACGAATCGTTACCCTAGTTTCACATTTACGACAAGACCACTGTGTAACGCGGTGGGAGTTTGGAAAGGGGTTTGTAAGAAATGTCACCGACGGATACCACCGTTGACGAAGCCGCACTCCTGATCCGCGAGCGGATCAAGGAGCTCGACTCCGAACGCGCCCAGCTCGCGCGCGCGCTCGAGAGCCTGACCGGCGACCGCCACACCGCCCGCGGCCCGGGCCGCCCGCGCGGAACGAGCACCCGCCGGAGCTCCGGCCGCCGTCGGCGCCGCGGGACGCGCGCCGACCAG
The DNA here is from genome assembly GCA_963842795.1 of uncultured Solirubrobacterales bacterium. Taxonomy (GTDB): domain Bacteria; phylum Actinomycetota; class Thermoleophilia; order Solirubrobacterales; family 70-9; genus WHSW01. The sequence continues at coordinate 128,826 of CAWJHV010000018.1, forward strand.
GCCGTGAACATGATCGGGGCCAACCCGGGCGTGTCCGCATCGGAGATCGCGAAGCGGATGAAGATCAAGCCGAACTACCTCTACCGGGTCCTGGCCGAGCTCGAGAAGGAAGGCAAGGTCCGCAAGGAGGGGCGCGCCTACCACCCCGTCAGTTGACGTAGGCCCGGGCGTCCGCCGGGCCGCCCCCGCTCAGACCAGACCCATACCGGCGACCGATTCGCGCTCCGAGCGCAGCTCGGCGACCGAGGCGGCGATCCGCTCGCGCGAGAAGTCGGTCACCTCGAGGCCCTCGACGATCGAGTACTCGCCGCCGGTGCACTGGCACGGCTGCCCGCAGATGATCCCCGCCTCGATCCCGTAACGCCCGTCGCTCGGCACCGCCATCGAGACCCACTCGCCGGCGGGGGTGCCGAGGACCCAGTCGCGCACGTGATCGATGGCCGCGTTGGCCGCCGAGGCGGCGCTGGAGGCGCCGCGCGCCTCGATGATCGCGGCGCCCCGCTTGCCGACCCGGGGGATGAACTCGTCGGAGATCCATGCCTCGTCGTCGACCGCCCGCCACGCGTTCTCTCCGCGGACCTTGGCGTTGACGAGGTCGGGGTACTGGGTCGGCGAGTGGTTGCCCCAGACGGTCATGTTGCTGACGTCGGAGACACCGGCGCCGAGCTTGTTCGCGAGCTGGGCGACGGCGCGGTTGTGGTCGAGGCGCATCATCGCCGTGAACCGGTCGGCGGGGACGTCGGGGGCGTTGGCCTGCGCGATCAGGGCGTTGGTGTTGGCGGGGTTGCCGACCACGAGGACCCGGACGTCGTCGGCGGCGCCGGCGTTGATCGCCTCGCCCTGGGGCTTGAAGATGCCGCCGTTGGCCTCGAGCAGGTCGGCCCGCTCCATGCCCTTGGTACGCGGGCGGGCGCCGACCAGGAGGCCGATGTTGCAGCCGTCGAAGGCGAGCTTCGGGTCATCGGTGATCTCGATCGCGCGCAGCAGCGGGAAGGCGCAATCGTCGAGCTCCATCGCCGTGCCCTCGGCGGCGGCGAGCGCGTCGGGGATCTCGAGCAGGCGCAGCTCGACCGGGGTCTCGTCGCCGAGCATCGCGCCGCTCGCGATCCGGAACAGCAGCGCGTAGCCGATCTGCCCGGCGGCGCCGGTTACGGTGACCTTGACGGGGGTGCTCACAGATTCATCGCTCCTGAGTCGCTAGAGGTGTCCGTGCCCCAAGCTAGTCGATCGCGACCAATAGGTTGTCGGTCGTGATCCAACGCCCGCTCACGCTTAGCCCGGGTGCGAAGGCGCGGTTCGCGACCCTCGCGATCGCCGGCGCGGTCGCGCTCGCGGGATGCGGTGGCGACGACGACTCGGACGAGGCGCCCGTCGACGGCCCCTCCGGCGGCGACCCGACCGCCGGGCTCACCGACTACCTGAGCTCCGACTCCTTCGTGGTCCAGGTCGCGGACCTCGCCGCGTTTCGCGAGCAGCTAGGGCTGCCCGAGGACGCCGACGCCCTCCCTGACACGCCCGCCGACGTCGACGAGGACCCCGATGACCCGGGGAGGCGGCTGCTGACCGCGTCGACGATCACGATGCCAGAGCTCTCGTTCGCGATCCAGACCCTGGAGCGCGATCCGATCGCCGAGGCCTTCGACGGAACGGCGATCACCGGGGCGGCAACGTCCGGCGCCACGGAGGGGACCCTGAGCGCGATCCGCACCGGCCAGCCGTTCGACGAGCTCGCCGACGCGCTCGAGGACAAGGGATACGAGCGCGACGGCGACACCCTCTCCAATCCCGACGCGCGGATCGTGGAGGTCACGGACGCCGGCGACGGGGTGTTCGTGATCGCGGGCGACGGTGCCTCGGCCGCCGACGCCGTCGCCGACCCGTCCGGGGGCCCCGCGGAGGCCGTCGCCCTGCTCGAGCCGCGCGACGAGCCCCTCGGCCAGGCCGTGACCGGGCTCGCCGAGGGCTGCGTGCAGGCGTTCGGCGGCTGGGAGAACGCTCCGGGCACCGCGGGCACGATCCGGCTCACCCTGAACCAGGAAGCCGACGCGGACCGCGTCGATGTCGCGCTGATCGAGGAGAACGCGTCGCTGGCCACGTCCGAGCCGGTTGTCGACGGCGACTCGGTCGAGATCCCGTTCGAGAACCCGGGCGAGAACTCGGGAAGCCCGATCCGGGACCTGCTGATCAGCTTCCCGTCGGAGATCTACGACTGCGGCTGAGCCCGCGGCTACGTTCGGCCCGATGCGGATCGTCTTCCTGAGCCTGCTGGCCGGCGCGGCACTCGTCGGCTGCGGCGGCGATGACGCCGACGACCCGATCGGCCCGCTCGCCGCCTATCTGCCCGCGGACACGCCCGGCGGTGTCCTGTTCGCGGACCTGGCGGCGGCGCGCGAGCAACTCGGGCTCCCGGCCGACGCCGACGCGCTGGCGTTCGAGCTCTACGGGTCCCCCGCGTACGACCCGGGAGCGCCCGAGACGCAGCTGCTCGAGCTCGGCGGGTTCGCGACTTCGATCCTCGGGTTGTCGGCCCGGGACCTCAAGCCGCAACCGGTGACCGAGGCCTTCGACGGCGGCGCTGTCACGGCGGCCGCAGCAGCGGGAACGCGGGCCGGCCCGGTGACCGCGATCCGGACGAGCCAGCCGTTCGACGAGATCGCGACGGCGCTCGAGGCCGTCGGGTACGAGCGAGACGGCGCCGTGCTCTCCAAGCCGGGCGCCGAGGTCAACGAGGTGGTCGACGCCGGCGACGGCGTCCTGGTGATCTCCGGAAGGGACGCCTCGGCCGCCGACGCCGTCGCCGACCCGCCCGGCGGACCGGGCGCGGCGCTCGCCCTGCTGGAGCCGGCCGACGAACCGGTCCGCCTGGCCGCCTCGGGGTTTGAGAACGACTGCGTGAGCGGATACGGAGGCTGGTCGAACGCGGCCGGGACCTCCGGCGTGCTCCGCGTGGGCGTCGACGGCGAGCCCGACCTCGACCGGGTCCAGCTCGACGGATTCGACTGGATCGATGGCGAGCTCGGCGAGCCGAGCGTCGTCGACGACGGGATCAACGTCCCGTTCACCGACGCGGAGGGCGACAACGGAACGGTGCCGCTGCGCGACTTCGAGGCGGGCAGCCTCGGGACCGGCCTCTACGACTGCGGCTGAGAAGCAAAGCGCCTCAACGGCGGCGCGGGTCGGCTACGCCTCCCCCTCAGGGGACCGCGGCCTGCAGGTTCTCGTCGATCGAGGCGAGGAACTCCTGCGTGGTCTGGAACTCCTGGTCCGGGCCGACGAGCAGCGCCAGGTCCTTCGTCATCCTGCCGCTCTCGACGGTCTCGACGCAGACCCGCTCCAGCGTCTCGGCGAACTCGGTCACCTCGGGGGTCTCGTCCATGCGCCCGCGGGCGGCCAGGGCCCGAGTCCAGGCGAAGATCGACGCGATCGGGTTGGTCGACGTCGGGTTGCCCTTCTGGTGCTCGCGGAAGTGACGGGTGACGGTGCCGTGGGCGGCCTCCGCCTCGACCGTCTTGCCGTCGGGGGTCATCAGCACGCTGGTCATCAGGCCGAGCGAGCCGAAGCCCTGGGCGACCGTGTCGGACTGGACGTCGCCGTCGTAGTTCTTGCACGCCCAGACGTAGCCGCCCTCCCACTTCAGCGCCGCGGCCACCATGTCGTCGATCAGCCGGTGCTCGTAGGTGATCTCCGCGGCCTCGAACTCGTCCTTGAACTCGGCGTCGTAGATCTCCTGGAAGAGGTCCTTGAAGCGCCCGTCGTAGCGCTTGAGGATCGTGTTCTTCGTCGACATGTAGACCGGGTAGCCGCGGTCCAGCCCGTAGCGCATCGAGGCGCGGGCGAAGTCGCGGATCGAGTCGTCGAGGTTGTACATGCCGAGCGCGATCCCGCTCGAAGGGAAGTCGAAGACGTCGATCTCGATCGGATCGCCCTGGCTGGAGTCCTTGGGCGTCCAGGTCAGCGTGAGCTTGCCCTCCCCGGGAATCAGGGTGTCCTCGGCGCGGTACTGGTCGCCGAAGGCGTGGCGGCCGATGATGATCGGCTTCGTCCAGCCCGGGACCAGCCGGGGGATGTTCGAGATCACGATCGGCTCGCGGAAGATCACGCCGCCGAGGATGTTGCGGATCGTCCCGTTCGGCGACCGGTACATCTCCTTGAGGCCGAACTCCTCGACCCGGGCCTCGTCGGGGGTGATCGTCGCGCACTTCACTCCAACCCCGTGCTTCTTGATCGCGTTCGCGGCGTCGACGGTGATCTGGTCGGAGGTCGCGTCGCGGCTCTCGATCCCGAGGTCGAAGTAGACCAGCTCGACGTCGAGGTAGGGCAGGATCAGCTGCTCCTTGATGAACTCCCAGATGATCCGGGTCATCTCGTCGCCGTCGAGCTCGACGATCGGGTTGCGGACCTTGATCTTGGCCTCGGCCATCAGCCGGACGCGGGCGCGCCGTCGCCGTCGCCGTCCTGGGCGAACAGCCGCCCGGCGGCGATCGTCTCGGCCATCTCCTTCGACTCCGCCCGGTAGCCCGAGCCGTCCTCGAACTCGATCACCGGCAGCCAGGTCTGGCCGCTGATCCGCTCGACCTCCGTGCGCCGGCTCCGCGGGAACATCGGGGCCTTGACCACCTCGTAGTCGATGCCCTGCTCGTCGAGCGCCTTCTGGACCTTCCAGCACGAATCGAGGTCGTTGTGGACGAACGTCAACACGCAGCGGTGAAGCGTCACCTTTGGCACCGGAGCCTCCTCGGGTCGAATTGCGGCGGAGCCTAACGGCGGGCGGGCATAGAGTCCGGTGCATGGACGCCGAGCGAGTCCGGCTGGAGATCTCAGATCATGTCGCCGACGTGCGCATGGTCCGCGGCGACAAGCACAACGGGCTCGACTGGCGGATGTTCGTGGCGCTCAACGACGCGATCGACTCGCTGGGCCACGAGCCCGAGGTGCGCGCGGTGGTGCTCTCGGGCGAGGGGCCGAGCTTCTGCGCCGGGCTGGACATCGCCAGCTTCGCCACCGGCGACGGCGATCTGGCGGGCGCCGGGCTCGAGCGCGCCGAGGGCGAGGCCGCGAACTTCGCCCAGAGGGTCGCCTACGGCTGGCGCGAGCTGGCGGTCCCGGTGATCGCCGCGCTGCGCGGCGCCTGCCTCGGGGGCGGGCTGCAGATCGCGCTCGGCGCCGACGTCCGGATCGCCGCGCCCGACACCCGGCTCTCGGTGATGGAGATCGTCCACGGCCTGATCCCCGACATGAGCATCACCCAGACGCTGCCCCGCCTGGTCGGCGACGACGTCGCCCGCGAGCTCGTCTTCACCGGCCGCAAGGTCGAAGCGGCCGAGGCGCTCGAGCTCGGGCTCGTGACCCGGATCGCCGACGACCCGGTCACGGATGCGCGAGCGCTGGCGACGCAGATCGCCGAGCGCCGGCCGGAGGCGGTGCGCCACGCCAAGCGCCTGCTCAACGAAGCGCCGACGCTGAGCCCCCGCGAGGCGCTGGCGCTCGAGACCGAGCTCCAGCGCGACCTGCTCGGAACCCCGACGGCGCCCCGCCCCTAAGGGGGCGAATCTCACCGCGAGCCGCACTCAGACCACCACATGGGTGGTTTCGGTGCGGCTCGAAACGAGCTCCGGGAGATCGCACGGCGCCAGCACGCGGTGGCGACGTTCGCGCAGCTGAAGGGCTGCGGGCTCTCGGCGAGGCAGGTGGACCGGGCGGTCGAGCGAGGCCAGCTCCAGCGCCTGCATCGGGGCGTCTTTCTCGTCGGACCGTGTGCCCTGCCCCACTCGGCTGCGCTCGCCGCGGTCCTTGCGTGCGGGCCGGGCGCGGTGCTCAGCCATCCCTCCGCCGTGAGTCTGTACGAGCTGCTCCCGGCCGATGACGATCCGGCGCCGGTTCACGTCACAGTGCCGGGCCGCCATCGCCGCGGCGACGCCGGCATCGCGGTACACGAGACGGACTCGCTTCAACCACACGAGGTCCGCGAGCGCCATGGAATCAGCGTCACCGCACCGATCCGGACACTCTTCGACTTCGCCGGGCTCTGCGGCGGGGCCGAGTTGGAGCGCGCCGTCGCCGAGGCCTTCGCGCTGGGGCTCACCAATCGCGCCGCGATGCTGCGAGCCGCGAACGGCGCCCGCGGGCGTCGCGGGACGGGCAGGGTGACCAGGCTCCTCGGAGCGGGGCAGCCCGCGCGAACCCGCTCGCGCCCCGAACGCCTACTGCTCCGCGCGGTGCGCGACGCGCACCTCCCTGAGCCGGAGACGAACGTGAGGATCGGTCGCTGGACCGTCGATTGCCTGTGGCGAGAAGCCGGCCTGGCCGTCGAGGTCGATGCCTACTCGACGCACTCCTCGCCCTGGGCGTTCGAACGCGACCGCCGCAAGGACGCCGAGCTCACCGCCCGCGGGATCGTCGTGCAGCGATTCAGCGCCGACGCCGTGCGCGACGACCGTGACTCCGTCGTCGCCTGGATCGCGACCCAGCTCCGCGTGCTCTCCGAACCGCACCAAAGCCACCGCATGGGTGATTTGGGGGCGGCTCGGCGCGGATGGGCTTGACCGAAGTTGTGAATCGTGATTCACTTCTTTGGTGGCCTACCGCCCGACGCAGCGAACCGAGGCCCGCAAGGCGGCGGTGCGGGAGCGGATCGTCGCCGCGGCGCGGGAGCTGGTCGCTCACGGCGGCTACGCCGAGGCCCAGGTGACCGCGGTCGCCGCGCGCGCCGGTGTCGCGACCGGGACCGTCTACCGCCACTTCCCCTCCAAGGCCGAGCTGTTCGCCGAGGTCTTCCGGAACGCCTCGCAGCGCGAGGTCGACGCGGTGATCGCCGCGGCGGCGGATCGCGAGGCCTCGGCGCCGCAGCGGATCGCGGCTGCGGTCGAGACCTTCGCCCGGCGCGCCCTGCGCGGCCGCCGGCTCGCCTGGGCCCTGATCGCCGAGCCGGTCGACCCCGCGGTCGAGGCCGAGCGGCTGGTCTTCCGCCGCGCCTACCGCGACGCCTTCGCCGAGGTGATCGCCACCGGCGTCGCCGCCGGCGAGCTGCCCCGCCAGGACCCGGCGACCAGCGCCGCGGCGCTGGTGGGCGCGATCGGCGAGGCGCTCGTCGGCCCGGTGTCGCCGACGTCCGCCGAGCGCGACCCCGAGTCGCTGATCGACTCGCTGAGAGACTTCTGTATTCGCTCGGTGACCGGAAAGGAGCCCGTCAGTGTCAACGCTTGAGCAGCGCACCTCCGCAGCGACCCACGAGGTCGCCAACCAGTCCACCCCGCTCGAGGGCTACAACACGTTCGAGTCCGACCCGGTGCTGGTGGAGGCGCTGCGGCGCGAGGGCGGCGACTGGGCCGAGCGGCGGGTCAGCGAGGTCGGCGCCTTCGCCGGCTCGGCGCGGACGATCCGCTGGGGGTTCGAGGCGAACGAGAACCCGCCGAAGCTGCGCACCCACGACCGCTTCGGCAACCGGATCGACGAGGTCGAGTTCCATCCCTCCTGGCACGAGCTGCTCGGCGCCGGGGTCGGCTTCGGCCTGCACGCGCTGCCGTGGCGCGAGCCCGTCCCCGGAGCCCACGTCGTGCGGGCGGCGATGAGCGTCGCCTCGCAGGCCGAGGCAGGGGTCGGCTGCCCGATCTCGATGACCTACTCGGTGATCCCGGCGCTGCGAAAGCAGCCCGAGCTCGCCGCCGAGTGGGAGCCGCGCTTCACCTCGCTGCAATACGACGGCCAGCGCCTGCGGCCCGCCCCCGACAAGGCCGGCGCGCTCTGCGGCATGGGGATGACCGAGAAGCAGGGCGGCTCCGACGTGCGCGCGAACACCACGGTCGCGGTCCCGCTGAACGGTGGCGGGCCGGGCGCCGAGTACTCGCTCACGGGCCACAAGTGGTTCTTCTCGGCCCCGATGTGCGATGCGTTCCTGGTCCTCGCACAGGCCGAGGGCGGGCTCTCCTGCTTTCTGATGCCGCGCTTCACCCCCGACGGGGAGCGCAACCCCATCCTGATCCAGCGGCTCAAGGACAAGCTCGGTAACCGCTCGAACGCCTCCAGCGAGGTCGAGTTCCGCGGCGCGTGGGCGCAGCTCGTCGGCGAGGAGGGACGCGGGGTACCGACGATCATCGAGATGGTGAACCACACGCGGCTCGACTGCGCGCTCGGGGCCGCCGCGGGGATGCGCGCAGCGGTCGCCAACGCGATCCATCACACCGAGCACCGGTCCGCCTTCGGCGGGCGCCTGATCGAACAACCGTTGATGCGCAACGTGCTCGCGGATCTGGCGCTCGAGTCCGAAATGGCGACGATCGGCGCCATGCGTCTGGCCCGCGCCTACGACGAGTCGATCGGCGGCGACGAGGGCGCGACGCAGTTCAAGCGGATCGCCAACGCGGTGCTCAAGTACTGGGTCTGCAAGCGCGCCCCCGTCCACGCCGGCGAGGCCCTGGAGTGCCTCGGCGGCAACGGCTACGTCGAGGAGTCGGGGATGCCGCGGCTCTACCGCGAGGCGCCCCTGAACTCGATCTGGGAGGGCTCGGGCAACGTCCAGTGCCTCGACGTGCTGCGGGCCATGGCACGCGGGCCGCAGGCACTCGAGGCGTTCTTCGCCGAGGTCGACGAGGGCGCCGGGGCCGACTCCCGCCTCGACGCCGCGATCGAGCGCCTGCGGGCCGAGCTCGGCGACCTCGAGGCGATCGAGTCGCGTGCCCGGCGCGTGGTCGAGCAGATGGCCCTCGTGCTCGGCGGCTCGCTCGCCGTGCGCTACGCCGACCCGGCGGTCGCCGACGCCTTCTGCGCCTCGCGCCTCGGCGGCGACTGGGGCCGGGCCTTCGGCACCCTGCCGGCCGGCACCGATTTCGAGCGGATCATCGTGCGCCACGCCCCCACTCCCTGAGCGAACGGAAACTCAAGCGCCCGGGCGCCGGATCCGATCTATAGGCGTGGGCGCACTCCCGACCGGGCCCGGCTTCAGGTCCCAGCGGACGCGGGTCTTCGGCATCCTGCTGATCGCCGGCGGGCTGCTGGCCGGGGTCACGGTGATCCTCCCGCCGGAGGCGAGCGGGTCGGACACCGTGGTGATCGCGCTCGGGGCCGCCGCCGGCGTCGCCGGTGTGGCCCTGGTGCTGATCGGCCGCGAGCTCGACGACTGGCAGCTCGGCACCGTCGGGGTCCTGGGGACGATCCTGATCACCGCCGCCACCTACGAGGGCGGCTTCGACGGCACCGGGACCGCGGACAACGAGATGCTCTACATCTGGGTCTGCCTGTTCTCGTTCTACTTCCTGCGCCTGCGGGTGGCGCTGGTCGAGCTCGCGGTGGTCGCGATCGCCTACGGGTGGCTGCTGTCGCGCCAGGGGATCGACGGCGCGGACGCCGTCACCCGGTGGATCGTCACCGTCTCCGCGCTCGGCACCGTCGGGGCGCTCGTCGCCTCGCTGCGCACCTCGCTCGACGGGCTGGTCGGCGAGCTCTCGAGCCGCGCGCGCGTCGACCCGCTGACCGGTCTGCTGAACCGCAACGCGCTCGAGGAGCGGGCGGCGATCGAGTTCGCGCGGGCGCGGCGGACAGGCGGGCCCGTGGCGATCCTGGTCTGCGACATCGACGACTTCAAGACCATCAACGACAGCCTCGGCCATCCGGCCGGCGATCAGGTGCTGGCGCGGGTGAGCGAGGTGCTGAGCTCGGAGACGCGCACGGTCGACGCGGTCGCGCGACTGGGCGGCGACGAGTTCGCCGTCCTGTTGCCCGGAGCGACCGCGGTCGCGGCGCGGATGATCGCCGAGCGACTCAGGGTCGCCGTGCGCCGCTCCGCCGGCGACGCCCACCTGCGGCTCACGCTGAGCCTGGGGATCGCGGTCGGCCACCCGGGCGGCAGCTCCCTGGACGGGCTCTGGAAGGCGGCCGACCGGGCGATGTACGCGGCCAAGCGCAGCGGGGGCGACGCGGTCGCGACCGCTCCCGAGTTCGCCGAGACCGTCGGCCCGCGCCCGGTCGAGCCGGACCCGATCAGCGCCTGAGGGCGGCGCGCCACCGTCGCCCACCTACGATTAGCCCATGCCCGCACGCGGCCGGTTGACCCTTCTTCACATCCGTGGAATCCGGATCGCGGTCGATTACTCCTGGTTCCTCGTCCTCTTCTTCATCATCTGGTGGCTCTCGGACTCCTACCGCGAGCAGCTCGGCGAGGGGCAGGCCGACTACGAGCCCTATCTGCTCGCAGTCGTCTCGGCGCTCGCCTTCTTCGCCTCGATCCTCCTGCACGAGCTCGGCCACGCGGCGGTCGCCAACCGTCGCGGGATCCCGATCACCGAGATCACGCTGTGGCTGTTCGGCGGCGTCGCGCGGATGTCCAGGGACAGCGATTCGCCGCAGACCGAGTTCAAGATCGCCGTCGCCGGGCCGGCGGTGAACCTGGTGCTGGCGGTCGTATTCGCCGCGATCGGGATCGCGGTCGCCGGTGCGCACGACTTCTCGCGGGCGATGGTGGTCGACGCCGGCGCCGGGACCTCGGGGCTCGTGGCGATGCTCGCCTGGCTGACGAGCATCAACATTCTCGTGCTCGTCTTCAACCTGATCCCGGCCTTCCCCCTCGACGGCGGCCGCATCGCGCGGGCGATCGCCTGGCGGCTGACCGGCGACCGCAACCGCGCGACGCGCTTCGCCGCCGCCATCGGGCGCGGGTTCTCCTACCTGCTGATCGGCTTCGGCCTGTTGCTCGTGATCGGCGGCGGCGACCTGGTGATCACCGGGATCTGGCTCGCGCTGATCGGCTTCATCCTCGGCCAGTCGGCGCGTGGGTACGCGCTCCAGTCGGAGTTCTCGAGCCGGATCGAGGGGATCAGGGTCGCCGACGTGATGGATGCCGAGCCGGTGGCGATCCCCGAGGAGACGAGCGTCGAGCGGGCCCTGGACGAGTACTTCCTCCGCTACCGCTGGCCCTGGTTCCCCGTGGTCGACGCCGCCGACCGGTTCCGCGGGCTGCTCGTGCGCGAGGTCGCCGACGGCGTACCGGAGCTGAGCCGCGCCTCGCAGACGGTCGCCGACGTGTTCGAGATCGACGCCACCGGGACGCTGCGGGTGCGCGACGACGCCCCGCTCGAGTCGCTGCTCGGCAACGACGCCCTGCGCCGGCTCGGCGGGCTCGCGGCGGTCGACGCGGAGGGCCGTCTGCGGGGTGTGGTCACCGCCGATCAGGTCGGCAGAGCGCTGCGCGATGCGGTCGCCAGCCGCCAGTCGTCTTCCCGCTGATCTATAGGATCGCGATCCGATGCCCCGCCACGATGTCCTCGTAATCGGCGCCGGACTCGCCGGCCAGCGCGCGGCGCTCGCCGCTGCCGAGGAGGGCGTCTCGGTGGGGATCGTCTCCAAGGTCCACCCCGTGCGCTCGCACTCCAACGCCGCCCAGGGCGGCATCAATGCGGCGCTTCAGGAGGGCGATTCCTGGGAGTCGCACGCCTTCGACACGGTCAAGGGCTCCGACTACCTCGGGGATCAGGACGCGATCGCGATCATGTGCCGCGAGGCGCCGGAGGAGATCCTCCATCTCGAGCACCTCGGCGTCCCCTTCCACCGCAACGAGGAGGGCAAGCTCGGCACCCGCGCCTTCGGCGGCGCCTCGCAGGCGCGCACCTATTACGTCGCCGACATCACGGGCCAGGCGATCATGCACGTGCTCTACGAGCAGCTGATGAAGTACGCCGAGGCCGTCGATCGCTACGAGGAGTACTTCACGACCGCGCTCGCGCTCGACGACGACGGAGCCTGCGTCGGCGCCGTGGTCCGCAACATCCGCGACGGCTCGATGGAGCTGTTCGAGGCCAAGAACGTGATCCTCGCCACCGGCGGCAACGGCCAGGCCTGGCAGCCGACCACCAACGCCCTGATCTGCACCGGCGACGGGATCGCGATGGCATACCGGGTGGGTGCCCCGCTGATGGACATGGAGATGATCCAGTACCACCCGACGACGCTCGCCCGCAAGGGCTTTTTGATCACCGAGGGAGCACGCGGCGAGGGCGCCCACCTGCTGAACGCCGCCGGCGAGCGGTTCATGGAGAAGTACGCGCCCAACAAGATGGAGCTCGCGTCGCGCGACGTCGTCTCGCGCGCCGAGCAGACCGAGATCAACGAGGGCCGCGGCTTCGACGACGGCACCGTCGCCCTCGACATCACCGTGGTGCCGAAGAAGCGCATCCACGAGGCGCTGCGCGAGATCGTGCTCGTCGGGCGCGACTTCGCCGGGGTCGACATCACCCGCGAGCCGATCCACATCAAGCCCGGCAACCACTACACGATGGGCGGGGTGAAGACCGACGTCGAGGGGGCAACCGAGATCCCGGGCCTCTACGCCGCGGGCGAATGCGCCTGCGTCTCGGTCCACGGCGGCAACCGCCTCGGGGCCAACTCGCTGCTCGACACGCTGATCTTCGGCCGCCGCTCGGGCGTCCACGCCGCCAACAGGGCCAAGACGACCGAGCCCGGCCGCCCCTCGAGGGCTGCGCTCGCCGACGAGCAGCGCCTCATCGACGGGATCGTCGGCCGTGAGCGCGGATCCGGCCGCCGGGTCTCCGAGATCCGCAAGGAGCTCGGCGAGACGATGGATCGCTACGTCGCGGTGTTCCGCGACGAGGAGGGGATCAGGGTCGCGCACGAGACCGTCATGCGGCTCAAGGAGGAGGCCGAGAGCGCCTACATCGACGACCTCGGCGCGGTCTTCAATCAGGACGTGCTCGCGGCGCTCGAGCTCGGCTACATGCTCGACTGCGCCGAGTGCGCGTGCGTGGGCGCCGCCCACCGGACCGAGAGCAGGGGCGCCCAGTTCCGCACCGACTTCCCGGAGCGAAACGACGACGAGTGGCTCAAGCACATCGACCTGACGATGAACGGCGACGGGCCGGAGGTCAGCTACTCGGACGTGACCATCACCGAATGGCAGCCCATGGAGAGGACCTACTAGTGGAAGCCCAAGCTCGCACGGAGGAATCAGGCGCCCCGCAAGCGGCGCAGGAGCACTACACCCTCAAGGTGCGGCGCTTCAGGCCGGAGTCGGGCCTGGGGCCCTACTGGCAGGAGTTCGACGTCGAGCTCGACCCGACGCTCTCGGTCCTCGACGGCCTGCTCCAGGCCAAGGACCGCGAGGACGGCTCGCTCTCGGTGCGCTGCTCGTGCCGGGCTGCGATCTGCGGCTCCTGCGGGGTGAAGATCAACGGCCAGTCGACGCTCGCCTGCCTGACCCAGGTCGGCGAGGCACACGCGTTCGCCAACCGGCGAAACGGCGGCGAGACGAAGCCGATCGTCGTCGAGCCGATGGGCAACATGCCGGTGATCAAGGACCTGGTCACCGACATGGAATCGACCCACTGGGAGAAGATCCGCCGGGTGACGCCGTGGCTGCTCGACGACGGCGACCCGCCCGAGCGCGAGCGGATCGTGCCTCCCGAGTCGATGGTCGACATCACCCAGACGATCGCCTGCATCCAGTGCGGCGCGTGCGTCTCCTCGTGCCTGTCGATGGAGGTCGATCCCGACTTCATCGGCCCTGCGGCGCTCGCCAAGGCCTACCGCTTCGTCGGCGACCCCCGCGACGTCGAACCCCGCGAGCGGCTCTATGACCTGGCCCAGGATCCGCACGGGATCTACGACTGCACCCACTGCTTCAGCTGCGTCGACGCCTGCCCCAAGGGCGTCGCGCCGATGGACCAGATCATGCGCCTGCGCCGCGCCGCCAACCACGACGAGGAGATCAACGACCGCAACAACGGCCACAACCACGAGGCCGCGTTCGTGAAGATCATCAAGAAGAAGGGCACCCTCGACGAGTCGCTGCTACAGCAGGAGTCATACGCCCCGGGGGTCAAGGGCAAGCTGCTCCCGAGGCCGTCCTCGCTCAAGGCGCTGTTCGCATCGATCCCGACCGCGCTCCGTGGCGTGCGCTCCGGCAAGATGCGCTCGCTGCCGAAGCTGATCCCCGGCGTGCACCCGAAGCTCCCGGGCGACGCGCAGGAGCGGGTGAAGCGCATCTACGAGCACGCCGAGGAGGACCGGATCGAGCTCAACCTCTACATCAGCGGCGAGGAGGACGTCGAGCCCGAGCCCGACGAGGAGGAGCTCAGCCAGCCCGAAGTCTCAGCCGGACCGAAGGAGAACGAGTAAATGAACGCGGACATGCTGCTTTCGCCGCTAAAGCGGCTCACGGGGAATACACCATGAAACTTGCCTATTGGCCCGGCTGCGTCTCGCGCGGCTTCACGACCGAGCTGCACGGCTCGATGGCGCTGGTCGCCGACCGGCTCGGGATCGACCTGGTGACCCTGGACCGCGCCAACTGCTGCGGCGCCGGGGTGATCGCCGAGCACAACCAGGAGCTCGCGGACACCCTCAATGCCCGCACCTTCGCCCTCGCCCAGCAGACGGGGCTGTCGATGATGAACATCTGCTCCACCTGCCAGGGGGCGCAGTCGGAGTGCCAGCAGCGCCTCGACGCCGACTCGGCCTACCGCGACCACATCAACGAGGCGCTCTCCGGCGAGGGGATCGAGTACGTCAAGGACAAGGCGGGCTGGGAGAACAAGAACTTCCTCTGGGTCCTGGTCGAGGACTACGGGCTCGCCGGGTTGAAGGCGAAGGTGAGCCGGCCGCTCTCGGGGCTCCGGGTGGGCCCGTTCTACGGCTGCTACATCGTCCGGCCCAAGTACCGGCTCGGATACGAGGAGCATCCCGAGCGCGACCTCTACCTCGAGCGGGTTATCGAGACCCTCGGGGGCGAGGTGGTCGAGTACGACGGCGCCCGCAAGTGCTGCGGCTTCCCGGTGATCACGATGAACCGCGACACCTCGCTGCGCCAGGCGGGGACCCATATCTCCGACGCCCTCGACCAGGGCGCCGACTGCCTGGTCACCCCCTGCCCGCTCTGCCATCTGAACCTGGACCTGCAGCAGCCGGAGGCGGCGAAGGTCGTCAACCGCGACCTGGGGCTCGCGGTGCTGCACCTGCCCCAGCTCGTCGGGCTCGCGCTCGGGCTCGAGCCCAAGCAGCTCGGGATGAATCGCCACATCGCCTCGACCGAGTGGGTCGAGGAGCGCCTCGGGGGGGTGCCGACCTGATGGACCTGCCGGAGGGCGCTCCCCAGCCGCCGCCCGAGGTCGAGCAGGCGGCCCTGCTCGGCCACATCGACGACGCGGTCAGCCTCTATCTGAAGTTCACCGACGTCGACCCCGAGACCGCCCGCCAGGTGGTCGAGAAGCTGGCCGACGGCTAGCGGGCCGACCGGCGCGAGCGCTGTGGGCGCGTGCGACGTTGGCAGGTAGGAGGTGGGAGGGGGGCGCGTTGCGTGAGGGTCGTGGCACGCACGCGCGCGGTGGCCGCCCAGCGCCCGCCCGGCGCGCCCGCCCGGCGCCCGCCGAGCGACATCTGACCCACGCATGGGGTGGTTGAGATGACGCTCGGCGTCGGAGGGCGGGCGACCCGCGCCGGTTCCGTGGCGCCGTGTAGCACCTTGCGTGGGATCGGCGGGTCCGCTAACGGTCAGCGGGTCGCCGGCGCGAGCGCGCCCGCCTCGCGCCACATGAACCAGTTCGGCGCCCCGAGCACCTCGGCCTCGGCGATCACCTCGTAGCCGAAGCGGCTGTACAGGGCGACGTTCTGGGGCTTCTCGGTCTCCAGGTAGGAGTCCTCCCCAGCCTCGTCGAGTCGCCGGGTGTACTCGCGCAGGACGACGCTGCCGATGCCGCGCCCCTGGAGTTCCGGCTCGACCCCGAAGGGCCCGAAGTGAGCGTGCGAGGCATCGGGATCGCGGTGCTCCCAGGCATTCAGCCAGCGGACCGTGCGCACGGCCGTCCGCGGGCCGATCCTGGCGAGCTCCGGCACCATCCGAAGCTTGTCGGTCGCCGTCGCCCGGCAGGCGTGGGCGACGAGGTCGTTGGTCGAGGCGATGATCCGGCCGTCGAGCCTCGCCACCAGGGGCCGCTGGTGCAGCGCGGTCCTGTAGAGCAGGGTGAAGAAGCGGTGCAGCAGGCGGAACCTGCGGTCGGGGTCCGGGCCGATCACCGCGAGGGTCATCGGGCTGTCGCGCATCGCCCGCGCGACGACGTCGACGGCCTCGGCGACCTCCTCCGGGCGCGTGTCGCCCACCTCGATCCGGCCCAGGTCGATCGACGGCCTGGCGCTCATCGATCCTCCGCCATGCGCCGGGCGATCCAGCGAGCCCCGACGGTGTCGGTGAGGCCGTGGGCGATGATCGAGGCGAGGATCACGAACGAGGCGACGTCGAAGAGCAGCGTTCCGTGGCCGACGCCGGCGTCGAGGACCAGGAGCGCGAACAGCATCGACGCTACTCCCTTGGGGCCGAACCAGGCGATGAATCCCTTCTGCGGGCGCGGCAGGTCGGTGCCAGTTAGCGCCAGCGTCACGGCGACGGGGCGGGCGATCGCGAGCGCGAAGACGATGAACGCGGCGAGCGCCGCGACCTCGCCTTCGAAGCCGGTGGAGACGAGCAGGGCGCCGAAGACGAAGAAGGTGAGCACCTGGAAGATCGCGCTGATGTTCTCGGAGAACTCGGAGAAGCTCTCGGTGATCTTGTGCTCGGAGATCCCCAGCGTGATCCCGAGGACGAAGGCCGCGATCAGCCCGTTGCCGAAGGTCACGTCGGCGACCCCGAACGCGGCGAGCCCGAAGCCGATGGCGTAGATGCCCTCGTAGCGCCCGGTGATGCCGTGGGGGACGACGCGGTGCAGCCAGCCGCCGACCAGACCCAGCGCCACCCCGACGACCACCCCGAAGGCCGCCTCGCCGATCAGCTCGAGGCCCTCGCGACCGGCGTCCCCGCCGGGGGTGGCGAGGACGAGGAAGAAGAGCACGAACGGTAGCGCCAGCCCGTCGTTGAGGCCGGACTCGAGATTGAGCGTGTGCCGGACCCGCTCAGGCACGAGCTTCGAGCTGACGACCGATGACGTCACGACCGGATCGGTGGCGCAGAGGACCGCGCCGAGCAGGAACGACTCCGCCCAGGTGAGCTCGTCGAATAGGACGTGCGCCCCGACCGCGAGCAGCGCCAGCGTGATCGGCAGCGCGATCACCAGCGCCCGCGCCGGCGGCCCCCAGTGCCGCCCGAGCAGCTCCCGATCGACCAGCAGTCCGTCGGAGACCAGGGTGAGGATCAGCGCCAGCTCGATCAGCTCGACGATCCCAGCGTCGCCGACGTCGACCGAGACGACGTCGAGCTCCGCGAGCACGATCCCGAGCGCGATCGAGAGCACCGAGGTCGAGAGCACGGTGGCACGGGTGACCCCGGAGAGCGCTGCGGCGAGCGCGAGCAGCGCGCCGAAGATCAGCATCGCCTCGCCGAAGGAGACGTCCATCAGCGCACGTACCAGTCCGCATAGCCCTCGCACGCCGGGTGGCGGGGCGCGGCGGTGGTCGCCGCGATCGCCCCCAGGTGGGCGACCGAATGGGCGCCGAGCACGCGTCCGGCGAGCGGCGGCTCCTCAACCGTGGCGGTGATCCGAACCGGTTCGGGGCCTTGGGCGCTGACAGTGCCCGCCGGCCAGAACGGGGCGGTGCCGCGGTAGTCGAGGTTTCCGGGCAGGGTCGAATCCTCCCCCTCGGAGGAGAGCGTCACCGGCCGGGTGGCGTCGTACTCGAGCGAGAGGTCCCACTCCCCCGCCGGCAGCCGGAGCTCGACCGTGGACGTCTCGCCGCTCTCGAGCGTCTGCGTCGACCACTCGCTCGCCTCGGCGACGACCGGCGCCGCCGCGAACGACGACGAGGCGTTCGGGCGACGCGGCGGACAGGCGCCGAGCCGCCCCGGCGCCGCGTCGGTCTCCGCGGGGACGCGGCCGAGCGGCGAGCGGCCCTTCTCCCAGAGGACGTAGGAATCGGTCTTCTCGATCGGCTCGTAGCCGGGCGGCGGCCCGCTCGCGTAGGCGGCCCGGGTCGTGAGCACGTAGGGGAACCGGGCGAGCGCGTTCGCGGTCACCGAGTCGAAGTCGAACTTCGAGCCGACGTCGGTAAGGGCGAAGTTCGGCCCGCAGTCCTCGGCCTCCTCAGGGCACACCGCGGTGACGAAGTAGGGATCGTAGAAGTTGCGCACGTGGGTGTACGGCTTCGACCCTCGGAGCTCGTAGAGGACGAAGTTGTCGCGGCCGAGGAAGAGCAGCTTCTCGCCGTCGACCAGGGGCCGGATCCGGGCGAGCTCGTCGGCGTGGTCGGAGGGCGCGACCGGGGCCTGGCGCAGGATCAGCAGCGAGCAGGCGGCGACCAGCACCGCGAACGCCGCGCCGGCGACCGCGAGAGGCCGCCTCTCCGAGCCCAGCAGCCCTCCCAGGGTGATCAGGGCGATCAGCGGGGCGGCGATCGCGAGCGCCTTGGCCGAGGTGTAGACGGTGCCCAGGCCGCGGGCGAGCAGGTAGAGGACCACGGCCGCCACCAGGGCCGCGGGGATCGCCGCACCGTGCCTGCGGATCCACCGCGGGAGCCCGAGGCCGAGGCAGACGAGCGCGAACGCGCCGCCCAGGTAGAAGATCGCGGCGGGCAGGCTGGACGCGGCGGCCGAGAGCCGGAACTCGCTCGTCGGCCAGATGCCGAGCGCCTCCAGCGGCGAGAGCTGGCCGGGCAGGTTGCCGAGGCCGCCCTCGTTCGCCTGGCCCGGGTGCAGGGCGCGGAAGTCGGCGAAATCGAGGAGGCGGCCTATCTCCGGCACGCTCAGCACGACAAGGGTGAGGACCGCGACCGCTGTGAGGGCGAGGGCGGGAGTAAGCACCGCCGGGAGGCGCTTCGCGTCCCTGCTACGCACCGTCCTCGCGTCCATGCTGCGGAGCCTCCCGCGGCCCTTCTCCCACCCTCGCCCAAGTTCGATCGCCCCCCACACCAGCGCCACTCCCGCGAGCCAGGCGAGGCCTGGGAAGGAATAGACATAGGTCACTCCGGCTGCGAGCGCGCCCAGTGGTACCGCGTCGCGCCAGTCCTTCACGAGCGGCAGCAGGAGCGCGAAGGTGAGCACGAAGAGCGCCATGATCGGCTCCTTGAACGCCTCCTGGGCGAGGTAGGCGGCGGCCAGGTACGGCAGCGCGACGAGCGCCGCGGCCGCCACCCGGGCGACGGTTCGCAGGCCGTCGAGGGCCGAGTAGGCGACCAGGGCCGTGAGGGCCGGGATCGCGAGCACGAGGCCGGCGAAGACGTCGATCGAGCCCGCCCCGAGCAGCGAGCCGAGCCCGGCGACGAGCGCGTGCGGGCCGAGCGGGTAGCCCTGGTCGATGAGCACCGGCTCGGGGCGGAAGCGCTCGGAGATCCAGTCGGCGAGCAGCAGGTGCGAGGCCATGTCGTCGTTGACGAGGCCGACGCCGAGGATCCCGACGCTGCCCGCCGCGATGAACGGGACCGCTGCGAACAGCGCCGCCAGCGTCCCGGCGGCGACCGCCGGGCCCGGGACACCGCCCTCGACTCCGCGCAGCGCGATCGTCGCGATCCCGGCGACGACGAGGACTACGAGCACGAGCGCCAGCGCCGTCCCGCGGGCGCCGAGCCCGGCGGCGGCGCCGGCGGCGACCAGGAGCAGAGCGAGGCCGACGGGGCCGGAGAGCCAGGTCCACTCGCGCCGGCCGCACAGGCCGAGCAGCGCCTGGCCCACGGCCAGCGAGCCGGCGACGATCAGCGCCGCCGAGGCGATCGCTGCGAGCACGTGGGTTAGGCGGCTAGCGCTGCCGCGCCGACGGGGACGCGGATGAGGTCGCGCTCGGCGAGCAGCTCGGCGACCTGGACGGCGTTCGTGGCCGCGCCCTTGCGCAGGTTGTCGCCGACGATCCAGAGGTTGAGGCAGCGCTCGCCGGAGGGGTCGCGCCGGATCCGGCCGACGAGCACCTCGTCGCGCCCGGCGGCGTCGGTCGCCATCGGGTAGACGCCGTCGGCGGGCGCGTCGATGACCAGCGCCCCGGGCGCCTGCGAGAGCAGCTCGCGGCACTGCTCGGGCGAGAGCTCGGCGCGGGTCTGGACGTTGACCGACTGCGAGTGGCCGACGAACACGGGCACCCGGGCGCAGGTGGCCGAGATCCCCAGCTCTTCACCGAGCTCGAGGATCTTCCGCGTCTCGGCCATCAGCTTGCGCTCCTCGGTCGTGTAGTCGTCGCCGTCCTTGAAGCTCTCGACCTGCGGCAGCACGTTGAACGCGATCCGGTGTGGATAGACCTCGGGCGCCGGGGGATCCTGGCGGTGCAGGATCGCGTGCGCCTGGCCCTCGAGCTCGTCGACCGCCCGCTGGCCGGTCCCCGAGACCGACTGGTAGGTGGAGATCACGATCCGCTCGATCCCCACCTGGCGCTCGATCGGGCCGAGCGCGATCATCAGCTGCATCGTCGAGCAGTTCGGGTTCGCGACCAGCCCGCTGTGCGCGTCGACCGCGTCGGGGTTGATCTCGGCGACCACCAGCGGCACCTCGGGGTGCTGGCGCCAGTAGCTGGTGTTGTCGACGACCACCGCGCCCGCGGCGATCAACCGCGGGGCCCACTCGGCGCTGACCGCGCCCCCGGCCGAGGAGAGCACCAGGTCGAGGCCCTGGATCGTCTCGTCCGTGAGCGTCCGGCACTCGACCTCCGCGCCGCCGAAATCGATCCGCCGCCCGGCCGAGCGCTCGGAGGCGAACGGGACCAGCTCGCCCACGGGGAAGGCCCGCTCGGCGAGGACATCGAGGATCGTCGCGCCGACCGCGCCCGTGGCGCCGAGGACGCCGACACTGTAACCGGGGTCGCTCATCGCGAAAAGTATGGCGGAGCGGTCTGCCGGAGCGGTGGCCTGGCTAGGAGGTGACCCTTGGGCGGTGCTCGCCCGAGGGGTCCTCCTCGCGGACGGCGTCGGCGCCGAGGCCGAACGCCTCGTGCAGCGCGCCGACGGCATCGCCGACCCGGTCGGCGGCGATCACGCACGAGATCTTGATCGGCGAGGTGGAGATCATCTCGATGTTGATCCCCGCGTCGCCGAGCACCCGGAAGACGGTCGCGGCGACGCCGGGGTGGCTGCGCATCCCGGCGCCGACGATCGAGACCTTGCCGATCTCGTCGTCCTTGTTGAGCTCGGCGACGTCGAGCCCGGCGAGCGCCTCGGTCGCCCTCTCGAGGTCGTCGCGTTCGACCGTGAACGAGAGGTCGGCCTTCGAGTCCCGGGAGATCGGCTCGTTCTGGATGATCATGTCGACGTTGACGTTGGCGTCGGCGAGCGCGCCGAAGACGCGGCCCGCGACGCCGGGCTCGTCGCGAAGTCCGCTCAGCGTGACGCGCGCCTCGTAGGCGTGGGTCACGGCGGTCACCATCGGCTGCTCCATGGTCGCGTCCTCGGCGAGCACGAGCGTACCGGTGGCGTCCTTGAACGAGCTCCGGCAGTGGATGCTGACCCCGTGGTTGCGCCCGTACTCGACCGCGCGCAGCTGCAGCACCCCGGCGCCCGACGACGACATCTCCAGCATCTCGTCGAAGGAGACCTGTGCGAGCTTGCGCGCCGCGGGGACGAGCCGCGGGTCGGCGCTGAAGACGCCGTCGACGTCGGTGTAGATCTCGCAGATGTCGGCGCCGAGCGCGGCCGCGATCGCGACCGCGGTCGTGTCCGAGCCCCCGCGCCCCAGCGTGGTCACGTCCTTGGAGTCGCCGGAGACACCCTGGAAACCGGCGACGAGCACGATCCTGTCCTCGGCGAGGCCGGCGCGGATGCGGTCGGCGCGGACGTCGATGATTCGCGCCTTCGTGTGCGAGGAGTCGGTGACGATCCCCGCCTGCGAGCCGGTGAGCGACATCGCCGAGTGGCCCATGTCGTGGATCGCCATCGCGCAGAGCGCGCACGAGATCCGCTCCCCGGTGGAGAGCAGCATGTCCATCTCGCGCTCCAGCGGCCGGGGCGAGATCTCATACGCCGCGTCGACGAGCTCGTCGGTGGTCTTGCCGCGCGCTGAGAGCACCGCGACGACCTGCTTGCCGCCCTCGCGCGCGGCGACGATCCGGCGCGCGGCGCGCTTGATGTCCTCGGCCTCGGCGACCGAGGTGCCGCCGAACTTCATCACGATCGTCTCAGCTGGCATCGGCGCAGGTACGGTCGTGGTTGCGCGAGCGAAAATCAAGCATGTCAAGGACGCAGGGAGTCTGAATAGCAGCGCTATTCAGACGACTGAGGACGAAGGCAGGCGTCGATTTGCAGCCGCGCAAGCGCGGGCGTACTTGCGGCGGTGTCAGCAACATCGCCGAGTGAGAATACGATCGCGCGTCGAATGACGGATTCGGGGGCTGATTCGAGGGGGCCCTCGCGGCTCGTGGCGGCTCGCCGCCGGTCGGTCGCGATCGCGGCCGCGATCGTCGCGATCATCGTCGTGACCCTGATCGCGGTGCTCGGCGGCGGCGGTGATGACGACGCCTCACCGCCCGAGCCCGAGCCGACGGCTGAGTTCTCGGCACCGGTGGCCGAACGCCTCTCGCAGATGGCGCCGCAGGCGCTCGCCGACCAGGTGCTGCTGGCCGGATTCGACGGCGCCGACGCCACCGCCCCGTTCCTCGACCAGGTGCGGATCCACCAGCTCGGGGGGATCCTGGTCGACTCGCGCAACTGGACCGACTCCATCACCGGCACGGCTCTGGTCAGCGCCCTGCGGGCCGCCGGCCGCGAGGGCGAGCGGATCCCGCCGCTGCTCGTCGCCGCCCAGGAGGGCGGCGTCTACCGCGCTCTGGCCGACCTGCCCCCCGAGCAGACCGAGCTCGAGCTCGGCGACGCCGGCAGGGTCGGAGCGACCGAGGACTGGGCGCGCGAGACCTCGGCGGCGCTGAGGACCGCGGGCTTCGACCTCAACCTGTTCCCGGTCGCCGACGTCGCGACCCTCGACAGCCCGCTCGCCGACCGCGCCTTCTCCGACGACCCGGCGACGGTCGCCGAGCTGACCGCGGCGGCGGTCCGCGGCTGCCGCGACGCCGGGATCGCCTGTGCGCCGCTTCACTTCCCCGGCCTCGGCGCCGCCTCGCAGGACACCGACCAGGGCCCGGCCACGGTCAGCCTCGACGAGGCCGGACTGGCGCAGCGCGACCTGCGCGCCTTCGAGGCGGCGTTCGACGAGCGCGCTCCCGCCGTCGTCCTCTCACTCGCCTTCTACGCCGCCTACGACCCGGTGACGCCGGGGGCGCTCACGCCCCTGGTGGCGACGAGCCTGCTGCGCGACGAGCTCGGCTACGAGGGCGTCGCGATCACCGACGACCTCGGGGCCGGCGCGGTGCATTCGAGCTACAAGGGCGGAGAGGCCGCCGTCGCCGCACTCGCCGCGGGGGCCGACCTCGTCCAGATCGCCTCCCCCGAGGACGTCGATCGGGCCCGAGCCGCGATCCTCGACGCGATCTCCAGCGGCGACCTCACCAATGCGCGGCTCGAGCAGGCGGCGGGGCGGGTGCTGACCCTGAAGCGCAAGCTGGGCCTGCTCGAGCCGAGCTAGAGCATCCGGACCCGAGCACCGTGACGAGAGTCACACCCGCGAATGTATCCGCCCGATATATCTTCGCGATATATGGAACTCAGCGCCACCGCATACGTCGTCCTCGGGATGCTGCGCCACGAGCCGCGCACCGGCTATGAGATCAAGGCCGCCGTCGACAGGTCGACCCGGTTCTTCTGGGCGGCGAGCTACGGGCAGATCTACCCCGAGCTTCGCCGGCTCGAGGAGGCCGGCCTGGTCGAGGGCAGCCCCGAGCCCCGCGGCGGCCGGCGGCGCACGGTCTACGCGCTCACCGACGCCGGGCGGGCCGAGCTTCGCACCTGGCTCGACCGGGGCGCCGAGGTGCTCGAGATGCGCGACGAGGGCCTGCTGAAGCTCTTCTTCGCCGCGGCCGGGCCGGAGATGGCGGACGAGGTCCTCGCCGCGAAGCAGCGGCTGCACGAGCGCAAGCTCGCCGAGCTGCGGGCGGTGGAGCCCGCCGCGCTCGCGACCGCCGCCGAGGGCGACCCGTTCCCGGACCTGGTCCGCCGCTACGGGATCGAGGCGAGCGAGTGGATGATCGACTGGTGCGAGCGCGCCCGAGCGGAGCTCGGGCGGGCCGCAGAAACGGGGGAAGGAGGCAAGCGCCGATGATGTTCAACCGTCTCGCAGAGCTCGCACAACGGAGAGGCAAGCGCGTTCTCGTACTGGCCGCCGTGCTGTTCGTCGCCGCCGGGGCCTTCGGCGCCGGCGTAGCCGACCGCCTCGCTCCCTACGGCGCCGACGACCCGGCGACCGAGAGCGTCCGCGCCGACCGGCTGCTCGAGCGCTCGGGCTATCGCGACACCGCTTTGATCGTGCTCGTCGACGGAGTCGACGTCTCGACCGCGGCCGGTCGCGACCGGATCGCGGGGATCGCCGACGAGCTCGGCGACCAGCCGGAGGTCGCGAGCGTCTCCAGCTATCTCGACAACCGCTCCGAGGACTTCGTCTCGGTCGACGGCGACTCGACCTACATCGCCGCCGGGCTCGAGCCGACCGACGACAAGAAGGCCCAGGACGCCGCCGACAGGGTCGCCGATTCCGTGGCGGACGAGCCGGGCGTGACCGTGGGCGGCTCGGCGCTGACCCAGGCCCAGGCCAACGACCAGGTCGAGAACGACCTGCGGACCGCGGAGCTCTACGCCTTCCCGCTGCTCTTCGTGCTCTCGCTGCTCTTCTTCCGCAGCCTCGTCGCCGCGCTGCTGCCGCTGCTCGTCGGGGCCCTCGCGATCGTCGCGACCATGGTCACCCTGCGCGTCGCGAACGAGGTCACCGACGTCTCGATCTTCGCCCTCAACCTGGTCACCGGGCTCGGCCTCGGGCTCGCGATCGACTACAGCCTGTTCATCGTCTCCCGCTATCGCGAGGAGATCGCAAAGCGCGGGCCGGGGATCGAGGCGATGAAGCGGACGATGGCGACCGCCGGGCGCACGGTGCTGTTCAGCTCGCTGACCGTCGCCGGCGCGATCGCCTCGCTGATCGTCTTCCCGCAGCGCTTCCTCTACTCGATGGGGATCGGGGGGTCGCTGGTGGCGCTGATCGCCGCCGCGATCGCGCTTGTCGTCCTCCCCGCCGTCCTAGCCCTGCTCGGCGAGCGGGTCAACTCGCTCGCGCCGGCGTTTCTCAACCGGCGCGCCGAACGCGACGCACGCCCTGCCCAGGAGGGCTTCTGGTACCGCCTCTCGCAGCTGGTGATGCGGTTCCCGGGCCGGATCGCCGCCGCCAGCGCCGCGCTGCTGATCGCGCTGGGAATCCCGTTCCTGAGCATCCAGTTCACCTCGGTCGACGCCCAGGTGCTGCCGGCGGAGGCGAGCGCGCGCCAGGTCGACGACGCGCTGCGCGCCGACTTCCCGCCCTTCCGCGACACCCCGATCACCCTCGCCGTCCAGGGTGGCGTCGACGAGGCGCGCGCGGTCGAGCGGCGGGTCGCCGAGGTCGACGGGGTCGCCGCGGTCCGCCCGCCGGTCGAGCTCGAGCACGGCGTCTCCGTGGTCCGCGCGGTCTCCGCGCACCCGCCGCTCAGCGACGCGAGCCAGGACCTGGTCGAGCGCCTGCGCGCAGACGACGACTCGAGCCTGATCACGGGGTTCACCGCCGACTTCGTCGACCTCAAGGAGAGCCTCGTCGACCACCTGCCGCTGGTGCTCGCAATCGCCGGCCTGGTCACCTTCATCGTCCTGTTCGTTATGACCGGCTCGGTGATCCTGCCGCTGAAGCAGATCCTGATGAACGCGCTCACGCTCAGCGCCGTGTTCGGGATCCTGGTGTTGGTCTTCCAGGACGGGCGCTTCGAGGGCCTGCTCGGCTACACGAGCCAGGGCGGGCTCGAGACCACGCAGCCGCTGTTCCTGTTCGCGGTGGTCTTCGGCCTCTCGACCGACTACGGGGTGTTCCTGCTGTCGCGGATCAAGGAAGCGCGCGACGGCGGCGCCTCTGACAACGACTCGGTCGCGATCGGGCTCGAGCGCACCGGGCGGATCGTGACCGCGGCGGCGCTGCTGTTCTCGATCGCGATCGGCGCCTTCGTCACCTCGCAGATGATCTTCATCAAGGAGCTCGGGCTCGGAGTCGCGCTCGCGGTCCTGATCGACGCGACGATCGTCCGCGCACTGCTGGTGCCCTCGCTGATGCGCCTGCTCGGGCGCTGGAACTGGTGGGCCCCGAGGCCGCTGCGCCGCCTCCACGACCGGATCGGGATGAGCGAGGCCTGAGCGGGAATCCGCGGCCCGGCGGCGCCCGTATATCCGGGCATGAGCCGAACCGCTCTCGTCCGGAGGCTGCTCGCCTCGATCGCGGTTGTGGCGGCGCTCGGGCTGGCGGCGTGCGGGGACTCCGGCGACGACGACTCGAGCGACGCGGGCTCGGCCGGGTCGTCCGGCGCCGGGAGCTCGACGACCACCACGTCGACGAGCAACGCCGGCAGCCTCTACTGACGGCCGGACCGCCGGTAAATCCTTACCGAATCGTTAGGGGCGGCGGAGGCCGCACGACGGCCGCCGCTCGTAGTACCGGGCATGAAGAGATTTGCCCGCGTAGAACTGCTCCTCACCACGATCGGGATCGCCGCCGTGCTCGGCCTCGCCGCCTGCGGCAACTCGGGCGACGACGGCGACACGACGGCGACCGCCGCGACGGCCTCGACCGGCGGCGAGACGATCTCCATGGCGACGATCGACGGCTCCGACGTGCTCGTCGACGCGAACGGCGACGCCCTCTACTCCCCCGAGCAGGAGGCGAACGGGCAGATCAGCTGCACCGGCGCCTGCGAGAAGATCTGGGTGCCGCTGACGGTGAGCGGCGGGATGAAGCCGACCGCCTCGGCCGACGTCACGGGGCCGCCGGGGACCGTCAAGCGTCCCGACGGCTCGCTGCAGGTAACGCTCGACGGCGCGCCGCTCTACACCTTCACCGAGGACGGCGGCCCCGGCAAGGTGACCGGCGACGGCTTCTCCGACCAGTTCGACGGCAAGAGCTTCACCTGGCATGTGGTCACCGTCGGCGGGTCGGCGGGGTCCGACGAGAACGCCCCATCGACGACGACCTCGTCGAGCTCGGGCGGCGCCTACTCCTACTGAGTCGGCGGCTGCGCTCGCTCAGCCGACGGCGCTGCGGCCGGTGAGCGCGCGGCCGAGGGTGACCTCGTCGGCGTGCTCGAGGTCCGCCCCCACGGGCAGGCCCGACGCCAGGCGGGTGATCGTCACCTTGCCGCGCAGGAGCTCGGCGACGTGGTGGGCCGTTGCCTCGCCGGTGGTGGTCGGGTTGGTCGCCAGGACGACCTCCGTCACCGGCTCGGAGGCGCCGTCGATGCGCGTGACGAGCTCGGCGATCTTCAGGTCCTCGGGGTCGACGCCGTCGATCGGCGAGAGCGCCCCGCCGAGCACGTGGTAGAGGCCCCGGTACTCGTGGGTGCGCTCGATCGGGATCACGTCGGCGGGCTGCTCGACGACGCAGATCAGGGCCCGGTCGCGGCGGGTGTCGTCGCAGACGTCGCAGCGCGGTCCCTCGGCGAGGTTGAAGCAGACCTCGCAGAGGCCGACCTTCTCGCGCACCTCGCGGATCGCGTCGGCGAGCCCGGCCGCGTCCCCGTCCTCGGAGCGCAGGATGTGGAAGGCGAGCCGCTGCGCGGTGCGCCGGCCGATGCCGGGAAGCTTCGCCAGCTCGGTGACCAGGCGCTCGATCGGTTGCGGGTACATCGCCGGTGAAGCTAGCGGCAGCGGCGGCGGGGGCGCGTAGGACCTCAGTCGAGCGGCCAGCTGTGCACCGGCTCGTTCGAGTGCATGTGATCGCGGTACGCGACAGTCATCCGGCGCAGCGCCTCGATCCGCTCGAGCTTGCGGTCGTCGGAGAGCCTGTGGTAGGCGGCGCTCTGCCAGGAGGCGCCGTTGCGCATGGTCGCGCAGCGGCGCTCGATGATCCCCAGCAGCCGGTCGCGGTCGGCGGGGTCGACCCCCCACCGGTCGAGCCCGTCGTGGGCGAGCGGCAGCAGCCGGCGCAGGACGAGCTCCGCCGCCGGCACCTCGCCGACGCCCGGCCAGTAGACGGCTGCCTCGATCCCCTCGCGCGCCGCGGCGTGAAAGTTCTCCTCCGCGGCCGAGAACGACATCCGCGACCACACCGGCCGCTCGTCCTCGGCGAGCACCCGGATCAGCCCGTAGTAGAAGGCGGCGTTGGCGAGCGTGTCGACCACCGTCGGCCCGGCCGGCAGGACTCGGTTCTCGATCCGCAGGTGCGGGCTGCCGTCGACGACCTCGTAGATCGGCCGGTTCCAGCGGTAGATGGTCCCGTTGTGCAGGCGCAGCTCGCCGAGCGCGGGGACGCCGCCGGCCTCGAAGGTCTCCAGCGGGTCCTCGTCGTCGCAGACCGGCAGCAGGGCCGGGAAGTAGAGCGCGTTCTCCTCGAACAGGTCGAAGATCGAGGTGATCCAGCGCTCGCCGAACCAGACCCGCGGGCGCACCCCCTGGGCCTTGAGCTCGTCGGGGCGGGTGTCGGTCGCCTGCTCGAAGAGCGCGATCCGGGTCTCCGCCCAGAGCTCGCGGCCGAAGAAGAACGGCGAGTTGGCGCCGATCGCGACCTGGATCCCGGCGATCGTCTGGGCGGCGTTCCAGTAGACCGGGAACGCCTCCGGGTCGCAGAGCTGGTGCAGCTGGACGCTGGTGCACGCGGCCTCGGGGGCGATCGTGTCGGCGAAGGTCGGAGAGGCGCTCGACCCCGGAGATCGAGATCTCGATGTCCTCGCCGCGGGCGGCGAAGATCTGCTCGTTGAGCAGCGCGTAGCGGGGGTTGGCGCTGAACGACTCCGCCGTCAGGTGATCCTCGGTGACCGTCGGCAGGATCCCGATCAGCATCATGTGGGCGCCCGGCGGTGTTCGCCAGGTCCTCGGCGCTGTTGAGGCTCGCGCGCACCGACCTCTCGAGCTCCGACATCACCGCGCCGCCGAGCAGCCGGGGTTCGAGGTTGATCTCGACGTTGAACTGGCCGAGCTCGGTCTGGAAGTCGGGGTCGGCGATCGCCTCCAGCGCCGCCGCGTTGACCATCGCCGGGTCGCCGGCCTCGTCGGTCAGGTTGAGCTCGATCTCGAGCCCGAACGAGCGCCGCTCGGCGTCGAAGCGGGCCTCGGCGAGCAGGCGCGCGAACACGTCGAGGCAGGCGCGCACCTTCTGGCGGTAGCGCTGGCGATCCTCGCCGCTGAATACCTTCGCCGTGACGTCCTCGCCCACGGTCGACCCATCATCCCCGAATAGATTCCCCGTCGTGGCGCTGCCCACCGGATACACGCTCGCCGACGACGTGCCCTCGGTCGAGGAATACCGCCACCTGCGCCGTGCCACCGGCCTCAGCGAGCGCTCGGCCGCCTCCGCGGCGGCCGGCCTCGCCGGCACCTGGGCGGGCGTCGTCGTGCGCGACGAGCACGGCGCGGCGGTCGGCCTCGGGCGGGTGATCGGTGACGGCGGCTGCTTCTTCTAGTGTGGAGGACATGGCGGTGCTCCCCGAGCACCAGCGGCGCGGCATCGGCGACGCGATCCTCACCCGGCTGCTCGAGCGCCTGCGGGCCGAGGCGCCCGCGGACGCGTGGATCACCCTGTTCGCCGATCCGCCGGGGCGCCGCCTGTACGCGCGGCACGGGTTCGTGCCGACCGAGCCGGGCTCGGTCGGGATGGCCCTGGCGAGGGACTGAAGCCCGGCGAGCCGCTACATGCCGGGCAGGCCGAGCCCGCCGAGCCCGCCCGCGCCGCGCCGCCGCCGAGCCCGGCGACGCCGCCCATCTTGCTCGCGGCGAGCTCCTGGGCGGCGCGGATCGCCTCGTTGACCGAGGCGAGGACCATGTCCTGGAGCAGCTCCGGCGTCCTCGGGGTCGATCGCCTCGGGGTCGATCGCGATCTCGAGCAGGCGCAGGTCGCCGCTCATCTTCACCTTCACCATCCCGCCGCCGGCGCTCGCGTCGACGACCTCGTCCTTGAGCTTCTCCTGCGCCTCGGCCATCTCGGCCTGCATCTGCTGGGCCTGCTTCATCAGCGCGTTGAGGTCGAAACCACCCGCGCCCTGGGGGAGCCGCGTCATCTAGATCTCCTTCGCTTCGGCCTCGCCGGCTTCCGGCTCGGGCACGTATTCCTCGGCGTCGAACTCGGTCCGCATCAACTCGATCAGCTCGTCCTCGCTCATCGCCCCCTCGACCGGCGGCGGCGTCGTCGTCGAGCAGCACGTACACCGGCCGCAACGGCTCCCCCACGATCGTCCTCACGGCGTCGGCCACCCGCTCGCGCGCGTCCTGCTCCTCGGCCTTGCGCTTGTTGAACGCGGCGGAGGCCGGAAACCCGACCTCGACAACCCCCTCCTCGAGGTCAACGGCCACCGGCCGCGCGGCGGCAAGGATCTGCCCCAGCAACCCCGACCCCGACTCCCGCACCTGCTCGACGACCCCGGGCCAAAGCCGAACCACCTTCTCCAGATCAACCCCATCCGCCACCGCTGTGGCCTGCGAACCCTCCCCTCTCCTTCACCGTCGGCTCCGGGGCGGGCGCGGCCTCGGACGCAGGGGCGGGGTCGGGGACGCCGGGGAGGACATCCGAGGCGACGGCCCAGCCACTCTCCTCGGCAGCCGGAGCACGCCGAGCCGGAGCCGGGTCCGAGCCGGGGTCCCCCGGCCCCGCCCCGCCGACGCCAGCCGACGCCTCGAGCCGCTCGATCCGCTCCGCCAAGGCCTCCCGGCCGGCATCGAGCTGCGGCCGAGCACAGCGAAGGAGCGCCAGCTCGACCGTCATCCGCGGCTCGTCGCCCTCGCGAATATCCGCCAGCGCCTTGGAGAGCACATCGACCGACCGGCCAAGGGTGAGGTCCGAGAGGGACTCTGCCTGGGAGCGCAGGCGCTCGGGTTCGGCCGCCGTGACCGTGAACGAGTCCGGCGGCTCGCCAAGCGTGCGGACGACGATCAGCTGGCGCAGGTGGGCGAGCAGGTCGCGGGCGAACTGGGTCACGTCGTGGCCCGAGCGCGCGAGCCGCTCGGTGACCTCGAGCGCGCGCGCGGCCGTCGCCGGCGGCGATCGCGTCGGCGGCGGAGAGGATCAGCTCGGCGTCGGCGACCCCGAGCACGGCGAGCACGTCGGCGGTCGCGATCTCGTTGCCGCCGTAGGAGACGAGCTGGTCGAGGGTCCCGAGCGCGTCGCGGAAGCTGCCGGAGGCCGCGCGGGCGACGGCGGCGACGGCGCCCGGCCTCGATCTCGATCGACTCGGCGGCCGAGACGCGGCCGATCACCTCGGCGAGCTGCTCGAGCGAGGGGCGCTGGAAGTCGAAGCGCTGGCAGCGGTCGACGATCGTCGGCATCACCTTGTGCGGCTCGGTGGTGGCGAGGATGAACACCGTGTTCGGCGGGGGCTCCTCGAGCGTCTTCAGGAACGCGTTCCAGGCCTCGCGGGTGAGCATGTGGGCCTCGTCGAGGATGTAGACCTTCCACCCGCCCGGCGGTCGGGGCGTAGCCGACCCGCTCGCGCAGGTCGCGGATGTCGTCGACCGAGCGGTTCGAGGCGGCGTCCATCTCGATCACGTCGAGCGAGGTCCCGGCGGCGATCGTGACGCAGGACTCGCACTCGCCGCACGGAGTCAGCGTGGGGCCGTTGACGCAGTTGAGCGAGCGGGCGAGGATCTTCGCCAGCGAGGTCTTGCCGGTCCCGCGCGAGCCGACGAAGAGGTAGGCGTGATGGACGCGGTCGCGCTCGACAGCGTTCGAGAGCGTGCGCACCACGTGCTCCTGGCCGACGACCTGATCGAAGGCTTGCGGGCGGTGGCGGCGGTAGAGCGACGTCTCGCCGGTCACCGCGCCGAGTCTACTGGCGGGCCGAGCGGCCGCTTGGGGGCACTCGGGCGGTCTGCCAGACTGACCCGGTGAGCACCGAGGACATCCTCGATCACGGCCGGCGGATCGCCGAGCTCGAGCGCAAGGTGGCCGAGCTCTACAAGCGGCTCGGCCAGGCCGAGCCGGCCTCCGGGGGCTTCCGCTTCGCCTCGGACGAGCCCGCCTCGGTGGCCGCGAGCGACGACCCGCGGCTGATCGAGCTGATCCAGTCCGACCAGAAGATCCAGGCGATCAAGCTCTACCGCGAGCTCACCGGGGTCGGGCTGGCCGAGGCCAAGGACGCCGTGGAGCGGCTCGAGGCGACCTACCGCCCGATCGGATAGGAGCGACCGATGACCTCGATCGCCGCCCGCCTCATCGCCACGGTCGCCCTGGTCGCGGCCGTCGGCGCGGCCGCGCCCGGCCAACGGCGCCGAGGGCAACAAGGCGAAGTCCAAGATCACGATCGAGCAGGATCGGCGGGGCGGGCGCGTCGGGGAAGGTGAGCTCGCAGCGCGAGGGCTGCAAGGCCGGGCGCAAGGTGACCCTGTTCATCTACGAGGACTTCGTCTCGATCAAGGTCAAGATCACCTCGTCGAACTCGCAAGGGCAAGTGGCGGGTGAAGAAGGACCTCGCGCCCGGCAAGTACTTCGCCAAGGTCGACTCGGCCAAGATCGACGGGACCCGCTGCCTCTACGACGTCTCGAAGAACCGGCGCATCTGAGCTCCTAGCCTGCTTTCGTTTCCCGCCTGTTTGCTGCGGGTAAGGAGGTGAAGCCGCCAGCGCACGGGGGCGGCGGTCCGATGAGCGAGGGTGGAAGGGGTCGACAAGACGTGGCCGGGAGGGCCGTTCTCTTCATCGCGATCGCGGTCGCGATCGTGATCGGCGCGGCGGCAACCGTCAGCGCCCAGATCCTCGGGGGCGGCGGCAACGACGTGAACCTTCCCGGCGGAGTCGGCGTCGACCTGCCGGACGAGAACGGGGGCGGCGGGGTGACGCTCCCCGGCGGCGGGCAGGTCAACCTGCCCGGCGGCTCGGGCAGCGGAGGCGACTCGGACGTCAACCTCCCCGGCGGCGCGGGCGTCGACCTTCCGGGGGGCGACGACGAACCCGCGGCGCCGGAGCCCGCGCCGACGACCCCGGTCACCCCCACCACCCCGGCGCCGGCTCCGGCGCCGGATGACGCCCCGGTCGAGGAGACGACCGAGACCCGCGGCGACCTCCGGCGGCGGAGGTGGCGGCGGCCGCGGCCGCGGGAATCGCGGCGGCAGCGGTCAGCGACGACGACGCTGCCGAGGACGACGGGTCCGAGCACGCGCCGACCGCGCCGGGCCAGGTCTCCCCGCCGGCGCTTCGCACGCCCGAGCGGCGCGCCGGCCGACACCAACCCCGCGCTGACGATCGCCGACTTCGGCCCCGCCCCGATCGGGGTCCCGAACTTCGTCATCGACCAGTTCACGATCCCGCCCTTCCTGCTGCCGATCTACCAGGCCTGCGGGACCCAGTACGGGATCCCCTGGCAGGTGCTCGCGTCGATCAACCGGATCGAGACCGCCTTCGGCACGAACACGAGCGTCTCCACCGCCGGCGCTCTGGGCTGGATGCAGTTCATCCCCTCGACCTGGCAGATGTACGGGGTCGACGCCAACAACGACAGCCGCAAGGACCCGTACAACCCGGTCGACGCGATCTGCGCCGCCGCCCGCTACCTGAAGGCGGCCGGGGGCGAGACCGATCTGCGCACCGCGATCTTCGCCTACAACCACGCCGACTGGTACGTCGACGAGGTCCTGCTCTACGCGAACCAGTACGAGCGCCTGCCCGCCGACCTGGTCGGCTCGCTCACCGGGCTCACCGAGGGCGCCCGCTTCCCGGTCGCCGCCGACTCGCGCTACGCCGACGACATCACCGAGCGCCGGCTGCTCGAGCGGGTCCAGAACGGGCACACCGTCGGCGCCGAGGTCTCCGACTCGGTCGCCTCGTCGCCGAAGCGGCGCGCGGTCGACGTCTACGCCGACGAGGGCTCCCCGGTGCTCGCGGTCAACGACGGCGTGATCGAGAAGATCGGCCACTCCGACGCGCTCGGCGACTACATCGTCCTCCAGGACACCTACGGCAACCACTACACCTACGCCCAGCTCGGCCGCCGCGCCGAGGTCTACCCGGCGCCGCGCGAGAGCGGGCCGGTGGCGACCGACTACGAGCTGCCCGACGAAGCGCGCCAGAAGACCTCGGACGGGCGACCGCGGTCCGGTGAACACCGAGGACACGAGCCGGCGGCTGTTCGCGCTTCCCGAACGCCAGCGCGACGCCGAGCGCCGGCGACATGGGAGCGGACATGGGCGGCGGGCTCGACGAGACCCTGTTCGGCGACTTCCCCAACTTCGAGCGCTTCCGCGCCTACACCAGCGGGATCCTGCAGTTCAACCGCAAGACCATGGAGCTGCGGCCGCTGCGCGAGGGCTCGCAGGTGGTCGCGGGGACGCTGCTCGGCCGGGTCGGCGACGAGGGCGCCGGGCTCGCCCCGCACCTCAACTTCTCGATCCGCCCCGCCGGCCGCGGCGCGCCGACGATCGACCCGAAGCCGATCCTCGACGGCTGGAAGCTGCTCGAGGCGACGGCGCTCTACCGGGTCGCCGACAAGGACCCGTTCGCCACCGACGCCTCGTCGATCAGCGAGATCCTGCTGCTCTCCAAGGAGCAGCTCGCCCGCCGCGTCCTCGCCGACCGCGACCTCGAGATCTACGAGTGCGGGCGCCAGGACATCGCCACCGGGCAGATCGACCGGCGGCTGCTGGCGATGCTCGAGTACCTCGTCGGCCGCGGCTATACGCTCACGATCACCTCGCTCAAGTGCGGCCACTCGACGCTGACCACGTCCGGCAACGTCAGCGAGCACACGATCGGCAGCGCGGTCGACATCGCCGCGATCAACGGCGTGCCCGTGATCGGGCACCAGGGGCCCGGGACGCTCGCCGAGTCGCTGATCCGCGACCTGCTGCAGCTCCAGGGGACGATGGTCCCGCACCAGATCATCTCGCTGATGGACTACTTCGGCGCCGACAACACGTTCGCGATGAGCCGACCACGACGACCACGTCCACGTCGGCTACGCGCAGGCCTACGGCTCGGCCGCGGGCGCGGGCAGCGCGGCGAACTCGGCCCAGCTCGCCCAGGTGCTCGAGCCGGAGCAGTGGGAGCGGCTGATCGGCCAGCTCTCCGAGATCGACAACCCGCGGGTCTCGGCCAAGCCGTCCGAGTTCGCGACCCCCGCGCGCAAGGGCGGCAAGCGGGCCTCGCCGGCGCACGAGGCCGAGTAGCGCCGCCGGCGCCGCCGGCGCCGCGTTTGAAGAAATGACCGTGCGGGCCCGCTTCGAGAGCGGTCCCCGGGCGTTTTCGTCGCAGTTGGCTCGGGTCAGGCTTGCCCGCGGCACTTGCCCGCTACCGCTTAAGGCTGCTTCCTTCCGGACCTGACCTGATTCGCGGACGCACATTGCGCGGGACCTGACCGTCAACGCCGCCTACGGCGTACTGGCCCCGAAGGCCGCGACCCTCAGACGGGCGTTCGGCCCCGCTAGAGCGGATTGCGGGTACAGGGCACCGCTAATTCCCCGCCTAGCACGGTCGATCGGAAGCCTACCGCGGCCGGCCCTTCGAGGCGCGAGCGACCATAACCTGCACGCACCTGCCCGCAGAATCCGCGCCGGGGCGCCTATGGTCGGGCGCGACCGATGACTGGTCCAGGCACGGATGACCGCAGGGGGGCCGCGGGGCAATGAGCCAGCGCGCGCCATGCCCGCGGGCTGCTCGGCCTCGCTCGCGGCGGCCACCGGGGTCGCCCTGCTGATCGCCGCGCTCGCCTTTGCGAGCCCGATGCACAGCACCAAGCTCGGCCCGCGGCTGTGCGAGACCACCGGCGGCGGCAAGTTCGTGCGGATCCCCGGCTTCCCCGGCGAGATGATCGACCGCCGGCTGCTGACCGACATCCGGTGGCTCGCAGAGCCGCTACCCGATCTTCATCACCGACGGCTACTCGATGGACGACGTCCACGCCGACCAACGGCGAGCACCCGATCGGGCTCGCGCTCGACATCGTCCCCGACAAGGCCGCGGGCGGGCGCTGGGCCGACATCACGAGGCTCGCGCGCTGGGCCGAGCCGCGCCAGAACCATCCCCGGCTGCCGTTCCGCTGGGTTGGCTACGACGGCGACGCGAACCACGGCCGCGGCAACCACCTGCACCTCTCGTGGAGCCACTCCGTGACCCGGCCGGGGCGAGCCGGCGAAGATCGTCGACACGATCCGCTGCCCGGTCCCCGGCGTCCCGGTGCCGCCCCCGCTGCCACCGACGGAGCCGCCGACGCCGCCCGAGCCGCCTCCCCCACCCCCGCCGACGGGCGGGGCGACGAGCTCGGGAGCCCACGGGTCGCAGGGCGGACGCGAGCGCGACGGGCAGGCGCGCGGCGGCGACGGCCGTCGGCGTCACCATGGCGGGCGGACGCGCGGCGGCGACGGACGCCACCCGGGCGGCCGCCGCGATCACCGGGGCAACGGCGCCCGCGACCACGCCGGCGGCATCGGGCACGAGGACCGCAGCCTGCCGCTCTCCGGCGGCGTCAGCCGCAGCAAGCTGGCACCGGGCCGCGGCGGCCTCGCGCCCGTGGTGCCCGAGACCGACGGCGTCGGGCTCGCCGAGCCGACGTCGCGCTAGGGCGCGCCCATCCAGCCCGCGGCGTAGCACGGGTGCGTGTCGCACGGGGTCGGTGATCGTCCCGCCCGGCTTGATGAAGTTCGCGATCTGCGCGCGGATCAGCGGCGATTCCTCGATCACGGTGTCGTGCGGGTCGACGCCGAAGCTGTCATTGGGGGCGGTGTTGGTGATCGGCGGCGGGTCGGTGCCGAAGATCTCGCCGCCCTCCTCGCGCTTCGGCCCGATGTCCCAGACGAACATGCCGCTGCCGTTCGCGGCCTCGCCGGCGAGGTCGCCGAGCGTCGGCAGGTCGAAGAACGGCTGCTCGAACCCGGCCGGGAGCCGGTTGAGGTCGAGCGCGGGCTGGCGCAGCGGTGCCCCGATCGTCCGCGCCTCGGCCTCGGTGGCGACGTTGGCGACCTGGTGGTCGCCGTAGGACATCTCGATCAGCACCTTGTGCGGCGGGGTGTCGGGCAGCGGGTCGGTGGTCATGTGGTTGGCGTAGCCGCTCGGCTCGCCGCGGTCCCACAGCGACTGGATCAGGCTCAGCAGCAGCGGCCGCTGGCCCTCGTCCGGGTAGGACGGGTAGAGGATCAGCGCGTAGTCCTCGAAGTCGACGCTGCGGGTGAGCAGCAGCGAGTAGTTCATCCCCGGCACGTAGAGGACCGAGCGGGTGACGTCGGGCTCGACCGCGGTGAGCGCCCCGCCGGCGATCCCGCCCTGGCTGTTGCCGTAGTAGAAGACCTGGCTCGGGTCGAGCACCGGGTTGCCGCTGAACTGGAAGGCGGGGTCCGAGACGAGGCCGTCGGGCTGGGTCAGCAGGCGCCCCAGGTACATGAAGTTGAGGAAGCCCTGCTGGAGGCGGTCGGTGAGCGGCGAGAAGTTCGACAGGTCGAGCAGCGCCGGGATCGCCACGGGGCCGACGTCGTCCTCGGACATCCCGATCCAGTCCGTGGCGCAGGTGAGGACCCCGTTCTCGGTGCCGAGCTGGCGGACGTTGCCCGTGTGGACCTCGGTGTAGTCGCCGAAGAGGCCGTGCCCGTACATCGACGGGCCGGACCGTGTGGTCGACGTCGAAGACGCCGGGCGAGATCTCGGTGACGGCCGAGCGCGGGATGTTGCAGGTGAAGCGCGCCTGCATCGTGTTGCCGGCGATCCGCTTGGGCAGCCCGTCGGCGCCGAGGTCGTACTTGGCGCCGGGCGGGCACCCGGGCTGGTCGAGGTAGCAGGGCACCGTGTAGGTGCCGGTGACCTCGCGGATGTTCTCGACGCCGTGGTCGGTCGGGGTCGGGAAGTCCTCGACGTTGGTGATCGTCGTACTCCGGCGCGTTGCCCTGGGCGACGCCGTCGTCGAGGTCGGTGTCGCCGAGCTGGGCGTAGGCGTCGTTGCGGATCGAGAGCATCCGCTCGGAGAGGTTGCGCTCGCTGGCGACCGTGAAGTCCCAGGCCATGTAGAGGTTCTTGCGCTCGATCCCGGCCCTGCCGAGCTCGCCGAAGATCTGCTCGAAGTGCGCGCGGCGGCTCTCGATCGCCGGGATGTCGGTCGGGATGTCGTCGCGATAGAGCTCGAAACCCGGGCGGGGCGGCGATCGGGTTGCCGCCGGCGTCCTGGAGGTTGCGCATGGCGACGATGTAGCGGTGCCCGTCGAGCAGGTTGCGCCCCGGGTGGATCAGCAGGTCGGTGTCCTCCGGGCTGGTGGCGATCGCGTCGAGCTCGGCCCAGATCGGCTGGCGCTCGCCGGTGTCGGCGTCGATCAGCACGATCGGCTGCTGCTCGTCGAAGGCCTTGCTCATGTGGGTGATCGGCACGACGCCGGTGCGCGCGAACGCCTCCTGCGTGTCGAGCCCCGGGACGTGGGTGACGATCGGCGCCGCGGGCGAGAAGCCGTCGCTGGTGTTGATCGCGCTCGGGTCGAAGACGTCGCCGGACGCGTTGGTCGGCATCGACGCCGGCCGGAGGTCGAGCCGCAGGCCGGTGTCCGTGCTCGAGTCCGCGCGCGTGAAGTGGTCGTTGGGGTACGGGAACAGGCACTCCGTGCCGAGCGGGGTGATCGGGTCGCAGCGGTCGGCGGTGTCGATGGCGACCCCGACAGGCTTGCTTCCGTCGCAGCGGAGAGGGTCGCGCTTCATCGTCCTCGCCTTGGACTTGACCTTGCCGCGCTTGGTGTTGGCCTTCGCGTTGAGCCTGGTCTCGATGCAGCTCTTGACCAGCCGGCGGCCGTTCTCCGTCAGCGCCAGCCGCTTGGATGCTCTTGTGGCCCGGGCGAAGCTTGAGCTTCTTGCGCTCTGTGAGCCGCTCGTCGGCGTCGCCCTGGCGGATGAAGAGCGCGACCTTGACCTTGGCCTTGCGCGACGACTTCGCCGAGACCTTCACCCGCCCGTCGGCGACGAGCCGCGCCTGCGCGGCCTCGCCGAACGAGACGCGCACCTTCTGCTTGTGATGGTCGGCCGCCCCTGCCGCACCGGCGCCGGCGAGCGCCGTGAAGGTGAGCAGCGCGACGACTACGAACGCGTTCCGTGCGTGTCCCACCACCGCGCTCCTCTCCTCCGTGCCACCGCGGTCTCTCCTCCCCGGTCGACTGGGCGCGACTCTAACACCGGCCGATCCGCGGCCGGCGTTCGGCGACGCCGCGGTCTCGAGCCGGCCGTCAGGTCTGGGCCGGAGCCGGGCGACCGCCGCCGAGGTCGAAGAAGATCACGCTCACCGCGAGCGAGTGAATCGGGGCGGTCATGAACGCGGCGACGGTGAGCCCGACGCCGTACCCCACGCCGCTGATCGCATCGCCGATCGCGGCGAGGACGCCGGTGACCACGGCGGTGATCAGCCAGATGAGCACGAGGGTCCAGAACACCGGCCAACCGTTGCCGCGGACCAAGTCGCGGCTGCGCCCGAACGACTCGAGCGCGCCCACGCGCTCGACCACGATCGCCGGCGCGGTCACGGCCCAGATCGTGAGCAGGATCAGGCCGGGGACGACGAGCAGGATCAGGCCGATGCCCACCCCCAGGCCGAACAGGATCGACATCCCGATCAGGGCCGGGATCACTGGCGCGGCGCGGGAGAACAGGTCGCCCATGGTCACGCCGCCCTCGCCGCCGCGGTCCCGTTCGACGACCCCGACCACGAAACCGGTGTAGAGCGCCTCGGCCGCCACCCGGATCACGATCGCGAGCAGGACGAGCAGCAGCTCACCCCACCCGAGCTCATCGCGGGAGGGCCCGCTGATCAGCGCGGTGACGATGCCGACGACGAGAAACAGGATGAAGGCGATCCCGACCAGCGCGCCGACGTGCCGCCCGTAGGTCGAGAAGGTCTCGCCGAGTACCGCGCCAACGCTCAGGCGCCGTGTGGGTGAAGCCGATTCCATGCCTCACCAGCACATCGGCACGAACGGGCGTGAGCTTGAGCCCCGCCGGATCCCGCCTAGAATGACAACTGGTATATCAGTCCTATGTCAGTTGCAGAACATCCCGAGCTTCTGTGGCGCAACCCGGAGCCGAGGTCGAGTTATGAGGTCGTCATCGTCGGCGCGGGCGGCCACGGGCTGGCCACCGCCTATTACCTGGCCAAGCGACACGGGATCACCGACGTCGCGGTGGTCGAGAAGGGTTGGCTCGGGGGGCGGCAACATGGGTCGCAACACGACGATCATCCGCTCGAACTACCTCTGGGACGAGAGCGCGGCGATCTACGAGCACGGGCTGAAGCTCTGGGAGGGGCTCGCGGAGGAGCTCGACTACGAGATCCTCTTCAAACAGAGCGGCGTCCTCAACCTGGCGCACAGCCTTCCCGACGTTCGCGAGGGCGTGCGCCGGGTGAACGCCAACCGCCTCAACGGCGTCGACGCAGAGTGGTTGACCACCGAGGAGGTGAAGGCGTTCTGCCCGATCGTGAACACCTCGCCGGAGCTGCGCTACCCGGTCCTCGGCGCGACGCTCCAGCGGCGGGCGGGTACCGCGAAGCATGATCACGTCGCCTGGGCATATGCGCGCGCCGCCGACGCGCTCGGCGTCGATCTGATCCAGGGCTGCGAGGTGACCGGCATCGATGTTGCCGACGGCCGCGTGAGCGGGGTAGAGACCACCCGCGGGCGGATCGTCGCGGACCGCGTCGCGCTCGCCGCCGCAGGCCACACCTCGGTGCTGGCGGAGATGGTCGGGCTGCGCCTGCCGGTCCAGAGCCATCCGCTTCAGGCCCTGGTCTCCGAGCTGCTCGAGCCGGTGATCGACTGCGTCGTGATGTCGAACGCGGTGCACGTCTACGTCAGCCAGGCAGACAAGGGCGAGCTCGTGATGGGCGCCGGCATCGACGCCTACAACTCCTACTCGCAGCGCGGCTCGTTCCACGTGATCGAACGCCAGCTGGCGGCCGCCGTCGAGCTCTTCCCGATCTTCAGCCGGGCGCACATGGTGCGGACCTGGGGCGGGGTCGTGGACGTGACGCCCGATGCCTCCCCGATCGTGGGCCTGACCCCGATCGACGGCCTGTACCTGAACTGCGGCTGGGGCACGGGCGGGTTCAAGGCCACGCCCAGCTCCGGCTGGGCGTACGCCCACACGATCGCGCACGGCGAGCCCCATCCCCTCAACGAGCCGTTCGCACTCGAGCGCTTCTACACGGGAGCGCTGATCGACGAACACGGCGCCGCGGCGGTGGCCCACTGACCGACGAGGACGGACGATGCTCCTGATCGGCTGTCCGTGGTGCGGCGACCGGGACGAGACCGAGTTCCACTACGGGGGTCAGGCCCACGTCAGCTATCCCGAGGCTCCCGACGCGGTCGGCGACCAAGCCTGGGGCGAGTACCTGTTCGTCCGCGACAACCCGCGAGGGTTGCTCGCCGAGCGCTGGTGTCACTCGCTCGGCTGCCGCCGCTGGTTCAACGCCGTGCGGGACACCGCCACCAGTGAAATCCTCGCCGTCTACCGGATCGGCGAGCCGCCGCCGAGGACACCATGAGCGCGCCGCGTCGCCTTGCCGAGGGCGGACGGATCGATCGCGCCCGACCGCTCGCCTTCACCTTCGACGGCACCTCCTACGAGGGCTGCGCCGGCGACACGCTCGCCTCGGCGCTGCTGGCAAACGGCGTCGACGTCGTCGGGACGAGCGTCACCCAGGGGCGACCGCGCGGCATCTACGCGGCGGGCGCCGAGGAGCCAAACGCGTTCGTCCAGCTCGACCGCGGGCGCCTGCTCGGAGCCGATGCTGCGCGCCACCGGGATCGAGCTCTACGACGGTCTCAGCGCGACGTCGCTCGCCGGCAGGGGCCGCCTGTCCCCCGAGGCCGACCCCGCGGTCTACGACAAGATGCACGTCCACTGCGACGTGCTCGTCGTCGGCGGCGGGCCCGGCCGGGCTCGCGGCGGGGCTCGCGGCCGGGGGCACTGGCGCCCGCGTGCTGCTCGTCGACGAGGGGCCTGAGCTCGGCGGCAGCCTGCTCGGTGCGCGAGAGCGGATCGACGGGGCGCCGGCGGCGCGGTGGGTTGCGGCGACGGCGGAGCGGCTCGCGGGGATGCCAGAGGTGCGAGTGCTCTCGCGCACCACCGCGGTCGGCTACTTCGACCACAACTACGTCGTCCTCGCCGAGCGGCGGACCGACCATCTCGGTCCCGCGGCGCCGCCGGGCGTCTCCCGCCAGCGCCTCTGGCACGTGCGCGCCGGTCACGTCGTCCTGGCCACGGGCGCCCACGAGCGGCCGCTCGTGTTCGCCGACAACGACCGCCCGGGGGTCATGCTCGCCGGGGCGGTGCGGACCTACCTGAACCGCTACGCGGTCGCTCCGGGACGCACCGCCGTCGTCTTTACGACCAACGACAGCGCCTACGCGGCCGCGATCGAGATGGCGGACGCGGGCGTCGCGGTGGCCGGGCTCGTCGACGCGCGCCCGGGGTCCGGCGGCGCATGGGCCGAGCGCGCACGTTCTCGCGGGATCGAGCTGCTCGCCGGCCAGGCGGTCGTCGGCACGACCGGCGGGCGGCGGCTGGAGGCCGTCGACGTGATGGCGCTCACCGACGACGGTGAGCCCGCGGGCGAGCGGCGGACGATCCCCTGCGATCTGCTCGCCGTGTCGGGAGGATGGAACCCCGCCGCGCATCTGTTCAGCCAGTCGCGCGGCGCCCTGCGCTACGACGAGGAGCTGACCTGCTTCGTGCCCGATCGAGCGCTCCAGGCGCAGCGGTCCGCCGGGGCCTGCCGCGGCGCGTTCGGCCTTGCGGCCTGCCTCGCCGACGGCCTGCTCGCCGGCGGCGAGGCCGCTGCCTCGGTCGGCTACGACGGCGGCGAGCCCCCGCCGACGCCGGTTGTCGACGAGCTCACGGAACAGCCGCCGCGCGAGCTCTGGGCCGTTCCCCCCGCCGACTCCGGGGACGGCGCCTGGCGCACCCATTTCGTCGACCTGCACCGCGACGCCACAGTGGCCGACCTCCGCCGCGCCGTCGGCGCGGGGATGCGCTCGCCGGAGCACGTCAAGCGCTATACGACGATCGGTACCGGGGACGATCAGGGCAAGACCTCGGGCGTCAACTCCCTCGGCGTCCTGGCCGAGCTGCTGGGGATCCCGCTCCGCGATCTCGGGCCGACGACGTTCCGACCGCCGTACACCCCGGTTCCCTACGGCCTCATGGCCGGGCGCGAACGGGGACGCCTGTATGACCCGGCGCGGGTGACCCCGATGCACGGCTGGCACCTCGAGCACGGAGCGGTGTTCGAGGACGTCGGGCAATGGAAGCGGCCCTGGTACTACCCGCAGCCCGGCGAGGACATGGAGACCGCAGTCCTGCGGGAGTGCGCGGCGGCCCGCGAGGGGGTCGGGGTCATGGACGCCTCGACGCTGGGCAAGATCGACGTCCAGGGCGCGGACGCCGCGACCTTCCTCAACCGGATCTACACCAATGCCATGGACACCCTCGCCGTCGGCTCGTGCAGGTACGGCCTCATGTGCACCGCCGACGGCATGGCCTTCGACGACGGCGTTGTGATGCGCCTGGGGCCCGACCGCTATGTGACCACGACGACCACCGGCAACGCCGCCGCGGTCCTCGACTGGCTCGAGGAGTGGCTGCAGACCGAGTGGCCGGAGCTTCGCGTGCACTGCACTTCGGTCACCGAGCAGTGGGCGACGGTCGCCGTCGTCGGACCGCGCTCGCGCGATCTGCTGGCGACGCTGGCACCCGAGATCTCATTGGACGCCGAGAGCTTCCCGTTCATGACCCTGCGCGAGGGCACCGTGGCCGGCTTCGAGGCGCGCGTTTGCCGCGTCAGCTTCTCCGGCGAGCTCGCGTTCGAGATCAACGTGCCCGGCTACCACGGCCTGTCGCTCTGGGAGGCGGTGATCGCAGCCGGCCGGCGGCATGGGATCACGCCCTACGGGACCGAGACGATGCACGTACTGCGCGCCGAGAAGGGCTTCATCATC
Source organism: uncultured Solirubrobacterales bacterium (assembly GCA_963842795.1). Taxonomy (GTDB): domain Bacteria; phylum Actinomycetota; class Thermoleophilia; order Solirubrobacterales; family 70-9; genus WHSW01. The sequence goes on from CAWJHV010000018.1 coordinate 172,688, forward strand.
GCCGGCCAGGACACCGACGGGACGGTGACGCCGCAGGACCTCGGCATGGACTGGATCGTGTCGAAGAAGAAGGCGGACTTCGTCGGTCGCCGCTCCCACCACCGCCCCGACAGCACCCGCCCGGACCGCAAGCGGCTCGTCGGCCTGCTGCCCGACGATCCGGACGTCCTGCTACCCGAGGGTGCGCAGCTGGTGCTCGACCCGGGCGCCGCGCCGCCGGCGCCGATGGTCGGCCACGTGACCTCGAGCTACCGCAGCGCGGCTCTGGGGCGGACCTTCGCCCTCGCGCTGCTCGAAGGCGGTCCCGACCGTCACGGCACGACGGTCTACGCACCGCTTGTCGACGCGACGGTCGCCGCCACCGTCACCGAGCCGGTCTTCTACGACAAGGAGGGAAGCCGCCGCGATGGCTGACCCGCCGCGCAGGCATCGACCGCTGGAACAGCTCGCCGGCGAGATCGAGCGCGCGGGTGGCGACGGCCGGCGCGGGGTGAGGCTGCGCGAGCTGCCCTTCCCCGCTCAGATCGATCTTCGCGCCGACCCCGCGAACCCGCGGCTGGCCGAGGCGCTCGGCTTCCCCCTGCCGACGACGCCGAACACGGTGGCAGGCGACGGGGAGCGCGCGGCGCTCTGGCTCGGGCCCGACGAATGGCTGGTCGTCGCTCCGGAGGGAAGCGAGGCATCCCTCGAGCGGGCGCTGCGCGGCGCGCTCGGCGACGCCCACGGGTCGGTGGTCGACGTCTCGGCGAACCGGACGCCCCTCGAGCTCGAGGGGCCGATGGCGCGCGAGGTGCTGTCGAAGGGTTGCTCGCTCGACCTGCATCCGCGCGAATTCGGCCCGGGCCAGCTGCGCGCAGACGGCGCTCGCCCGCGTCCAGGTGGTGCTCTGGCAGCTCAGCGACGCGCCCCGCTACCGGCTCCTCGTCCGCTGCTCGTTCGCGCCCTACCTGGCCGAGTGGCTGATCGACGCCATGGCCGAGTACCGGGCCGACGATCAGGTGCGGATGAGCACCGTCTGAAGCTCGGTCAGCGTGTCCATCGGATAGGCCCCCCGACGCGACCGATGCCGCTCTGCGAGCGACCCCCGCCGCCCCACGGCAGGTGGACCTCCCAGTAGTTGGTGGTCTCGTTGATGTTCACGAGCCCCATCGGGATCGCATCCGCGAACCGCATGCCCGCCGCCAGGTCGCCGGTGAAGATCGCCGCCATGAGCCCGAACGTCTGCGAGTTCGTCTGCGCGATCGCGTCGTCGAGCGAGCTCACCGAGACGATCGGCGCGATCGGGCCGAAGGTCTCCTCGGTGGCCGCGATCGAGTCCGGCGGCACCCGGTCGAGCACCGTGGCCGGCCAGTAGAGCCGCGTCGGGAAGCCCTCGGCTCGGCCACCACCGGCGACGACCTCGGCGCCGCGGTCGACCGCGTCGGCGACGTGCGCGTCCATCTTCGCGGCGCCCGGCTCGTTGTTGAGCGGCCCCAGCGTCGTCGCCTCGTCGAGCGGATCGCCGAGCCGGATGTCGCGCTCGACCTGCGCGGCCAGCTTGGCGACGAACTCCTCGCGCACCGCCTCGTGCACCAGCAGGCGCTCAGCCGCCGAGCAGCTCTGCCCGGCGCCGAGGAAACAGCCGACCACTGCCGCCTCGGCGGCGGCGTCGAGGTCGGCGTCGTCCATGACCACGAACGGGCCGTTGCCGCCCATCTCCAGCAGCTGCGCCTTGCCGGCCGCCTGGCGAGCGACGATCAGCCCGGTCTGGGTCGAGCCGGTGAAGGCGACGGCCCGGGTGCCCGGGTTGACCGCCAGCTCGTCGCCGACCTCGGGACCCGGGCCGAGGACGAAGTTGAACACCCCGGGCGGCAGGTCGGCCTCGACGACGCACTCGGCGAGCACGCCCGAGCACACCGCCGTCGACGGCGCCGGGGTCCAGACCACCGGGCAGCCGCAGGCGAGCGCCGGGGCGAGCACCTCGCGCGGGCATCGTGTAGGGCCAGTTCCAGGGCGTGATCAGGCCGAGCACGCCCACCGGCCGGCGCAGCAGCAGCACCAGCCTGCCCGGGCGCCGCGGTCTCGGGGATCTTGCCCTCGATCCGCTTGGCGTCCTCGGCCGCCATGCGCCAGAACTCGATCAGCTCTCCGACCTCGACCTCGGACTCGGCCTTCAGCGGCTTGCCCTGGTCGAGGGTGCAGATCCGCGCCAGGTCGTCGCGACGGCGCTCGCAGGCGTCAGCCACCCGGTGCAGGAGCGCCGCCCGCTCGAACCCGGTCCTTGCCGCCCAGGCCTCGAAGGCCTCGTTCGCCGCCGCGATCGCGCGCTGCGCGTCCTCGCGGCTCCCCTCGGCGACCGGCCCCAGCGACTCGCCTGTCGCCGGGCTCGTCGCCTCGACGGTGGCGCCGCTGGCTGCGTCGCACCACTCGCCGTCGATGAACATCCGGGTCGTCATCCGGCGTCCTCCTTGACCATGTCGGCGCACTTCTCGCCGATCATCGTCGTGGTGATCACCGGGTTGGGGGCGACCAGCAGCGGCATGATCGACCCGTCGCAGACCCGCAGGCCCGCGCACGCCCTTGACCCGCAGCCGCGGGTCGAGCGGGGCGTCGGGGTCGTCGGCCGCGCCCATCCGGACCGTGCAGGACGGGTGGTAGACGGTGTTGTGCGTCTTGTGGATGTACTCGAGCAGCTCGTCGTCGGTCTGGGCATCCGGCCCGGGCGCGAGCTCCTCGCCCCGCCCAGTCGTCCATCGCCGGCTGCGAGGCGATCTCGCGCGCGAGCTTCACCCCGTAGAGCATCACCTGCTCGTCGTGCGGCTCGGTGAAGTAGCGCGGGTCGACCTTCGGCTTGTCGCGGTAGTCGCGCGTCCGCAGGCGCACGGTTCCCCGCGACCGCGCGTGGGTCACGTTCGGCGTCAGGCAGAAGCGCGTTCTCGCGTCGTCGGGTAGCCGCGGCGGACCAGGTTCAGGTCGAACGGCACCGAGCCGTAGTGGAACATCAGGTCGGGCCGGTCGAGGCCCTCCTCGGTCATCGTGAAGATGCCGATCTCCCACCACTGGGTCGAGTGGTCGATCATCGGCTGCTTCGCCTCCCACATGACCAGGCCCTCGGGATGGTCCTGGAGGTTCTCGCCGACGCCCGGGGAGTCGACCAACACCTCGATCCCGAACTCGCGCAGGTGCTCGGCCGGGCCGATGCCCGAGAGCATCAGCAGCTTCGGGTCGTCGATCGACCCGCAGCTCAGGATCACCTCGCGGCGGGCGCCGACCTGGATCGCGTGGAAGAGGTCCTGGCCCACGTACTCGGCGCCGGTGCAGCGCTTCTCGTCGTCGAACAGCAGCCGCTTCGCGCGACATCCGGTGCGCACGTCGAGGTTCTGGCGCTCGTCCATGATCGGGTGCAGGTAGGACTTCGACGACGACGAGCGGACGTTGTTCTCGTCGGAGGCGATCTGGAACCAGTTCGCGCCGTGGGTGACGGTCTTGCCGGTGTTGAACTGCACGGTCGGGATGCCCGCCTGCTCGCAGGCCTCCAGCAGCGCCACGCCGCACGGGATCGTCCGGCGGCACGTCGCGCAGCTTCACCGGGCCCTCGCGCCCGTGGTGGTCGCCCTCGGCGCTGTTGTTCTCGAGCCGCTTGAGCAGCGGGAAGCACTCCTCCGCGCTCCAGCCCTCGCAGCCCATCGAGACCCACTCGTCGAGGTCCTCGGCGGGGGTCCAGAAGGCGATGCAGGAGTTGTGCGACGAGCAGCCGCCCAGCACCCTCGCCCGCGCATGGCGCATGAACGAGTTGCCGCGCTCCTGCGGCTCGATCGGGTAGTCCCAGTCGTAGCCGGACTCGAGCAGGGCCATCCAGGCCTCGAGGTCGAGGATCGCCTGCGTCGCCGACGTCGGACGGCCCGGCCTCCAGCAGGCAGACGCTCGACTCCGGGTCCTCGGACAGGCGCGCCGCGACCACGCAGCCCGCGGTGCCGCCGCCGACGACGACGTAGTCGAACTGCTCCATGATCTCTCCTCTCGAGCCGGCCTCCCGCTATGCGGCCGGTGACGCCGGGGACGTCGGCTCGGGCGCTGCGGCTCCGGTCTGCGTGCCCAGCGCGTGCGAGGCCAGCACGCCCGTCTTGTGGCGTTGCACGAACCAGTAGTAGGCGAGCCCGCCGAAGAAGACGATGCCGATGAACAGGAACGCCCCGTACTGCAGGTACCAGTGGAAGGGCTCGGTCGCGTTGTAGATGTCCTTGCGCGGCCAGGCCAGGTTGAGCGCCATGAAGACGCCCCAGCACACCGCGACGATGTTGATCGGCAGCCCCCACTTGCCGAGGCGTGAAGAACCCCTTCTCCTTGGCGTCCTTGGGCGGCCATTCCCCGCGCAGCCGCTTGCGCAGCATCGGCCCCGTCACCAGCAGGTAGGCGATGTAGATCATGATGATCCCGATGCTCGTGATCACCAGGAAGATCTGCGGCTGGTTGATGTTCACGACCAGGATCAGGATCGCGATCAGCCCGGTGAGCACGGCCGGGACGATCGGGGTCTTCGTCTTCGGGTGGACCTTGGCGAGCTGCTCGCCGGCGGCAGGTTGTTGTCGCGCGCCATCGCGAAGATCATCCGGATCGTCGCGGTCTGCACCGCGAGGCAGCAGACGGTGACCGCGATCACGACGCAGATCAGGAAGATCTTCCCGACCGTCTCGCCGAGCACGTCGAGGATGATGAACTGGAGGCCGCCGACGCCGATCTCGGGGCTGTTGATGTTGGACGACGGAGAGGATCGCGAACAGCAGGATGCAGCCGCCGAGGATGAACGAGGCGATCACCGCGCGCAGGATCGAGATGGGGGCGGTCTTGCGCGGCTCGTGCGTCTCCTCGCCGAGCGAGCTCGCGGTGTCGAAGCCGTACATGACGTAGGCCGACGCCAGCGAGGCGGCGAGGAAGGCGCCGAGGTAGCCCCAGTCGTGGCCCTCGCCGAGGCCCTGGGTCTCGAAGAGGACGTCGGGCCCGCGGGTGATGTTGGCCGCGAGCAGGATGATCAGCAGCACCGCGGCGATCAGCTCGATGAACACGCCGGTGCTGTTGATCCGCGACATCAGCTTCACGCCGAGGGCGTTGATCGACGGTCGTGAAGATGATCAGGACCGAGCCCAGGATCACCGCGTTGGCGGCGAAGTCGTTCTTGCCGGTGCCGTCGCCGACGAACTGGAACGCGCTGTCGATCTGCGGCAGGGTGATCTGGTAGGCGAGCGCCACGGCGGCGATCGTCACGATCGAGGCGGTGAGCATCATCCAGCCGCCGAGCCAGGCGACCGTCGCGCTCGCGAGCCTCTTGCCCCAGTTGTAGATCGATCCCGCCACCGGGAAGTTGGCGGCGAGCTCGGCGAAGCAGAGCGCGACCATCAGCTGGCCGATGAAGACCATCGGCCAGGTCCACCAGTAGGCGGGGCCGCCGAAGGCGAAGCCGAAGTAGAAGAGCTGGAAGGTGCCGGTGAGGATCGAGATGTAGCTGATCCCCGCGGCGAAGCTCGCGAACCTCCCGATGCTGCGGTCGAGCTCCTGCTTGTAGCCGAACTCGCTGAGCTCGTCGGACTCGAATCCGTCGGATTCGTTCGTCACACGCGACCTCCCTGATGTGGGCGCCTACAGAGCGTCGAACAAGCGGACCTTCAGGTCCATGTTCGGCGGCAGTCTTTCAGCGCCCCCGGCTCGCCTGTCAAGAGTGATATATCTGGACCTCTCGCGGGGAACCATGCACGAGATCGCCGAGGACGAGATCGCCGAGTTCCTCCGGCATCACCCGCCGTTCGACACGCTGGACGAGGGGGAGCTGGCAGCTGTCGCGTCCACGGCAGAGGTCGAGGAGCACCCTGCCGGGGCGACGATCCTGGACAGCGCCGGGGCCACGTCCGAGTTCGCCTACGTCGTCCGGCGGGGCTGCGTCGAGCTGCTCAGCGGCGGGCGCCTTCTGGACCTGCTCGGCGAGGGCGAGATGTTCGGGTTCGCCTCGCTGCTCGAGGAGCAGCCGCTCGGATTCGTCGCCCGGGCGGCGGAGGACACGCTCGCATACCGGATCCCCGAGCACGCGATCCGGCCCGTGCTCGAGCGCCCGGCCGCCGTGCGTTTCGTCGTCGCATCGCTCTCCAAGAGCGTCCGTCTGCTCACGGGCTACGAACGCGACCCGCCGCCCGCCACCGGCCGGCCGGTCGGTGAGCTGGTTCGCGCGCCCGCCCTGGTCTGCCCGCCCGACATGCCGGTGCAGCTCGCGGCGCAACGAATGGTCGATGCCGGCGCCACCTGTGTCGTCGTCGACCTCGGCGATGGGCTCGGGATCGTCACCGACCGCGACATCCGCACCCTCGTGGCCGACGCGGGCGCCGGGCCGGACACGCCGCTCTCGGCGGTGATGACCGCGCCGGCCTGGACCGTGGCCGCGGACCGCTTGGAGACCGAGGCGCTGTTCGAGATGCTCGACCACGGCATCCGCCATCTGCCCGTGCTCGACGCCGGTCGGCGCCTGATCGGCGTGCTCGACGACGTCGACCTGATCGCGAGCGAGGGGCGGGAGCCGTTTCGCCTTCGGGCGCAGATCGCGCGCAGCCCCGACGCCGCTGCCGTAGCCAAGGCGGCCGCCGAGCTTCCCGAGACGGTGATCGCGCTCCATGACGCGGACGCGCGGCCCGCGGCCATCAGCTGCACGATCGCGAGCATCCACGACACGATCACCCGCCGGCTGATCGAGATCTCCGAGCAGGAGCTCGGGCGGCCGCCGGCGCCGTACACGTGGTTGGCGATGGGCAGCTTCGGGCGCCGCGAGCCCTTCCCGAGCTCCGACGTCGACTGCGCGCTCGCCTGGGACGACGGGGACGACGCGCAGCTGCGGGAGACGATGACGGGCCTGGCCCGGCGGGTCTTGGAGGGGGTGTCGGCGTGCGGTCTGCGCTCCGACCCTCAGGGTGCGGTCGCGTCGAGCCCGCTCTTCGCGCGCTCGATCGACGAGTGGGAGAGCGCCGCCCGGTCGTGGCTCGAGGACCCCGATCGCGACCGGGGCCTGATGCTGCTCTCGGTGGTGGTCGAGAGCGCTCCGGTCTGGGGCGCCACGACGGTGGCCGAACGTCTGGCGGCGGCATTCGCCCGGACGCCGAACCGCGAGCACGCGCTGAACCGCCTCGTCGCCGCGGCGCTGGCCGAGCGCCCGCCCACCGGCTTCTTTCGCGACTTCGTGCTCGAGGACAGCGGCGAGCGCAAGGGCGTGCTCGACATCAAGCGGGGCGGCCTGTTGCCGATCGAGGCCCTCGCCCGCTGGGCCGGCCTGGTGGCCGGCGTGGGCGCCGCGTCGACGACGGCGCGCCTACGAGCCGCCGAGGCCGCGGGAACGCTGGAGCCGGCGGACGCCGCCGTGCTGCGAGACGCGTTCGAGCTCACCAGCGCGCTGCGCATGGAGCATCAGGTCGAGCAACTGCGCGCCGGAGAACCGCCCGACAACCTGATCGACCCGAAGCGACTCACGCCGCTCACCAGGACCTCGCTCAAGGAGGCCTTCCGCGCGGTGGCGAAGGTCCAGCGCGGGATCGGGGCCAAGCTCGGCTTCAGCCTTGGCTGAGCGCAACCCTTCCGTGTAGTGCCTGCGAGGCGGTCAGTCCTGGCCGCCTGCCGTGCCGGCGAGCTCCTGCTTCGGGGTCTCCTTCTTCGGGTCGATGAACGGCTTCTCGACGATCACCGCCGAGGTCGTCTCCTGCGGTGTCTTCACCTCCAGTTCGATGCCGAGGTCGGAATGCTCGGTCGGGACCATCGCGAAGCCGATGTTCTTCTCCAGACGCGGCGAGAAGCAGGCCGAGGTCACCTGGCCGATGGGCTCGCCGTCCCTGTGCACCGGGAAGAAGTCGACCATCGCGCCGTCGCTGTAGGAACCGAGCGGCTCGCCGCCGATCTCGACGCCGACGAGCTTGCGCTTCGGCGCCCTCCTGCTTGATCCGGGCGAGCGCCTGCTTGCCGATGAAGTCGGAGCCCTGCTCGAGGTCGACCATCCAGTCGTAGCCCATGCCGACCTCGTAGGGGTTCGTGTCGTACCACATGTCCGCTCCCAGAGCGAGAATGCCACCCTCGATCCGGCGGATGTGGCACGGCCCGATCACCGCCAGGTCGTGCGGCTTGCCCGCCTCGAGCACGGCGTCCCAGAGCTTCTCGCCGTGACGGCTGGCCTCGTGCAGGTAGATCTCGTAGCCGAGCTCGCCGGTGTAGCCGGTGCGCGAAACGAGCACGTTCATCCCGTCGAGCTCGAACGGCCGCAGGAAGTAGTAGGGGATCTCGAGGATGCTCTCGCCGAAGAGGTCGACCATCACGTCCTTCGACTTCGGCCCCTGCACCTGCACCGGGCCGAGGTCGATCTCCTTGATCGTCACGTCGAAGTCGGAGTTATGGGCGACACCCCTTGCCCAGAGCTCGACGTCGCTGTCGGCCAGCGAGAGCAGGAAGCGGTTCTCCTCCACCCGCAGGAGCACGGGGTCGTTGATGATCCCGCCGTCCGGCAGGCAGAGGAAGACGTACTTGCACTGCTCGACCTCGCATTTGTTCAGGTCGCGGGCGACGAGCAGGTTGGTGAAGTCGAAGGCATCGGGCCCGCTGATCTCGATCTGCCGCTCGACCCCGACGTCCCAGAGCGTGACCCCGTTCAGCAGGTGCCAGTACTCGGCCACCGGATCCCCGTAGTGCCGGGGGTGGTACGTGTGGTTGTAGACGCTGTACATCTGCACGCCGTGCCGGCGCGACGCGTAGTAATACGGGGACTTGCGAATCCGCGTGTAAAGCAGGATCTCCGGGTGCTCGTTCACCTGTGGCAAGAGCGGTTCCTCCTCGCTACTGGTCGTTGGTTCGGGTCAGTTGCTCGACGAGCCGGCGGCGCCAGTTCTCCGTGCGCTCGAGCTCGTTGAAGGTGTAGATGTGCAGGCCGCCGATCCTGGCGGCTCGATCGGCGATCGACGGCGCCAATCGCATCAGGAGCTCGGTGGGCTCATGGAGGCGCGGCCGCAGCAGGCGCGCGATCCAGCCGCGGTGACCTCGGAGGAAGCGGGCCGACTCGCCGAGCCCGATCTTGAGCGAGATCCGCAGCAACTTGCGGTTGTCGATCACGCCCGCGATCCCGATCCAGATCGGCAGGAGCGTGCCCCTGTCGCGCACCCGTCGAACCCAGGTCGCGATCACGTCCGCGTCGAAGCAGACCTGGCTGACGATGTACGTCGCCATCGGCTCCTTCTCGAACATCGCCTCGATCGTCGTCTCGTCGCTGATCAGGTGATGGCTCTCGGGGTAGCCGGTGATCCCGATCTCGGCGAATCGCCCCCGCAGGTCGGCCATCGCCGCCAGCAGGTCGGCCGCGCCCGCGAACTCGCCCGCCGCGACCCGCGGGTCCCCGGCGATCACGAACACGTCGCGCACGCCGGCCGCCTGCAGCCGCGCGATCAGCTCCTCGAGCTGCGTCCGATCGCGTACGAGGCGGGCCGAGAGGTGCGGGACGGTCGTCGTAACCACGCCGCCGGAGGCGCTCCGCCAGCTCGAGCGTCGGCTCCAGCCCCCTGCTCGGCGAGGCGGTGATCGTGAGCTTGACCTCCGGGGGGACGTGCCGGGCGACCTCGTCCTCGATTCCGTTCAGAGGAAGGATCTCGTAGCGGGGGCGCTTCAGGCGATCGAGCAGGGACGACTCGGCGGCCGTCGGACGCTCCGGCGATCGCACCTGGGTCATGGTCATCGAGCGGCCGCCGGCGCGACGTCGCGCAGGCGCGCCATGGTCGGGTCGAACAGCGGCTCGGCGGCGACCGTGGCCGCTTCGCGCCGCCCCTCGCTGTGGATGCTCACCCGCGTGCCCACCTCCGAGTGGCCAACCGGCAGGTAGCCGTAGGCGATGCTCTCCCCGACGGTCGCCCCCCAGGCGGCGCTCGTCACGTAGCCGAGCGTCCGGTCGCCGTCGAGGATCGGCTCCTTGCCCACCAAGACCACCTGCGGATCGTCGAGAACCAGGCAGCAGAGCTTGCGGCGGGCGCCCTCCTCCTTCGCGCGGGCGGCCGCCTCGCGCCCTAGGAACCCGCCCTTGTTCAGCTTCACGGCGAAGCCCAGCCCGGCCTCGTAGGGATCGTGCTCCTCGTCGATGTCCGCGCCCCAGAGCCGATAGCCCTTCTCGATCCGCAGCGAGTCGTACGCCGCCGCCGCCGCAGGCCACGGCTCCTAACGGCGCGCCGGCGGCCCAGAGCGCGTCCCAGAGAGCGAGGCCGAATTCAGAAGGTGCGTAGATCTCCCAGCCAAGCTCGCCGACGTAGGAAATTCGCAACGCCCGCACCGGCACGGATCCGATGTGAAGCTCGCGCATCGTCATGTACGGGAAGGCCTCGTTGGAGAGGTCGTCCTCGCTGACCGAGGCGACGAGATCGCGTGCCCGCGGACCCCAGACCCCGACGCAGCAGGAGCTCGAGGTCTGATCCTCGAGGTGCACGGAGCCGTCGCCGGGGAGGTGGCGGCGCATCCAGGCGAGGTCGTGCTTGCCGACCGAGCCGCCGGTGACGACGAGGAAGGCGTCGTCGCTCAGGCGCGTGACGGTGAGGTCGCACATGATCCCGCCACGCGACGAGAGCATCGCGGTGTAGACGATGGTCCCGGGCGCGCGGTCGACGTCGTTGGCGGCGAGCATCTGGAGATAGCCGAGCGCCCCGGTCCGCTCACCCCCACCTTGGTGAACGGGGTCAGGTCGAAGACTCCGACGCCCTCCCGGCACGCCAGATGCTCGGCGGCGACGATCGGCGACCAGAACTGCCCGGACCATTCCGAGCGCTCCGGCGCGCGGTCGTCGACGAGGTCCTCGTTGACCTCGTACCACTGCGGCCGTTCCCATCCGGCGCTCTCGATGAAGAATGCGCCGAGCTCGATCTCCCGCGCGTAGAACGGGCTCGCGCGCAGGGGGCGGGCGGGCATCGCCGGCTGGCGGGGATGGATGACGTCGTAGACCTCGCGGTACTGCTGCGCGCCGCGAGCCCGCGCGTAAGCCCTGCTCGTCCCGTGGCCGTCGAACCGCTCCGGGTCGCACTCGTGCATATCGAGGTCGATCTCGCCCGCGGTCATCAGCTCGGCCAGCGCCCGGCCGGCGCCGCCGGCGTGGGTGACCCAGATCGCCTCGGCGAGCCACAGCCCTCGCGCGGCGCCGGCCTCGCCGAGCAGCGGGAAGCCATCCGGGGTGAACGACATCAGCCCGTTGATGCCATCGACCAGCTCGACGTCCCGGAGTGCTGGCAGAAGCCTGCCCGCCTCCTCGCGGGCCGCGGCGAAGTCGGCGGGCGTGAACGGCCGCTCGGAAGGGCGCCGGCCCGGCCCGGACTCCTCGATCTCCTCGGGATCGATCAAGACCGGCTCGTGGTCGTAGGAACCGATTCCGTAGGCGTCGTGGACCTGGCGGAAGTACATCGAGCGATCCTGGTGGCGGAGGATCGGGTGGACGACCTCGCCCTCCTCGCCCGCGAGCTCGGGAAGGGGGGCGGTTCGGGCGTACTGGTGAACGACCGGGACGAGCGCAAGGCGGACGCCGGCGAGCGCGGCGACGCGGGCGCCCCAGACTCCCGCGCAGACGACGACGTGCTCGGCGCGAATCGCGCCCTGCGTGGTCTCGACCGTCCGCACCCGACCCCCGTCGACGCCGATGTCGGTCACGCGGCAGCCACCGAAGGCCCGCACGCCGGCCTCGGAAGCGCGGCCGGCGAGCGCCTCCGCAACGCGGACGCCCTTGCCGATCCCGTCGGTGGGAACGAAGAGGCCGCCGAGGATGCGGTCCGAATCGATCAGCGGCACGCGCTCGTGGACCGCGCCCGGGTCGAGCAGGTCGGCCCCGAGGCCATAGGAGAGCGCCCGGCCGTAGCGCCTATCGAGCTCCTGCCAGCGCTCCTCGGTGGCCGCCACCTCGATCCCCCCGACCTCGTGAAAACACGGCCGGCCGTCGAGCTCGAGGCCTCGGTAGAGCTCCACCGACCACTTCGCGAGCGCGGTCATCGTCCGCGAAGGGTTGAGCTGGAACATCAGCCCGGGCGCGTGCGAAGTCGAGCCGCCGGTCTCCCAGAGTGGTCCCTGCTCGACCAGGACCACGTCCTCCCATCCCCGCCCCGCCAGGTGATGGGCAACGCTGGCGCCTGCGATCCCGCCTCCGATGATCACCACGCGCGCCGAACGGGGAAGCGCGTCGGTCGCAGGTGGCCCTGCTTGGACCATGACTCTGATATATCAAAGCTGGCCTGTGAGCGGTCAGCCCGTATCTACGCCGCCCCCAGGGCGACCCTCGCCCGGCCTCCCCAGGAGCCGGTTGATCGCCGATCGCGCCTACTTCGAGCTCCGTGACCGGATCGTCACGCTCAACCTGCCGCCGGGGACGGCGCTGGTCGAGGACGAGCTCATGCGCGAGCTCGGCATCGGCCGCACGCCCCTGCGCGAGGCGGTCAAGCGCCTGGCGCTCGAGAACCTGGTCGAGATCCGACCGCGCCGCGGCACCCATGTGACCGAGGTGAACGTCGCCGACATCGTCCACATCACCGAGGTCCGGGCCGAGCTCGAGGGGCAGGCGGCGCAGTTGGCGGCCATGCGCATGGACGACGAGGCGCGGGCGCGGGCCGAGGCGCTGGTCGACGAGCTCGAGGAATTGAACGCGAGCGACGGCGAGGCGCTGATGCGGATCGACGAGCAGGTGCACCGGCTCGTCTGGGAGGCGAGCGGAAACCCCTACCTGGTTGGCACGCTCGAGGGCTACTTCGCCCTCTCACTCCGCGTCTGGTACCTGGTGCTCGACCGCGTGCCGGGCCTTTGGGCGGCGGTGCACGACCAGCGCGAGCTGCTGCGGGCGCTGCTGGCGCACGACGGTGTTCGGGCGCGCGAGCTCATGCGCGACCACATCCTCGCCTTCCAGGGCGAGATCGTCGTCGCGTTCAGTCGCTGAGCTCAGCTCAGAGGACGGCGCGAATCTCGCGCTCGAACGTCTCGACGTGATCCGCCGCGATCGCCCGCGCCCGTTCCGCATCGCCATCCCGAATCTCTGCGAGCAGGCTGCTGTGCTCAGACACCCGGTCGAAGAGGTGCGGGAGACGGTCGAGCACCAGATGCCAGATGCGCATCGAGAGGTTGAGGTAGCGGTCCAGGGTCTCGGCGAGGAACGGATTGCCGGCGCAGTCGTAAATGAACCGGTGAACGCGTGCGTCGATACGCATCAGATCGCCGGGATCGCGGCTGCCTGCGAGCCGGCCGATCTCGGCAAGGATCCGCTCCAGCTCCGCGCGACGCGCGGGCGTGATCCGCTCCGCCGCCCTGTACGCCGCGTGCCCCTCGAGCTGGACTCGCACGTCGGAGATGTCCGCCAGGTCCGTGATGTTGATTTCCGACGCGAAGCTGCCGCGACGCGGAAAGACGGCGACGAGGTTCTCGTGCGCGAGACGCTTCACGGCATCGCGCAGGGGCGTTCGCCCCATCCCGAATTCGACCCCGAGCGCATCCTCGTTGATCGGCGCGCCCGGCGGGATCTGCAGCGTCACGATCCGGTCGCGCAGCACCTCATAGGCGCGATCCGAGAGCAGTTGCGGCGGGTCGCCGACGGGAGCGGACGAGCGACTCATTCGTCGGCAACTGATATACCAGCCATCGCCCTGACTCTACCAGCGGCGATCCCGGTGTAAGGCCCCTGGACCCGACGTAGAATCATCGCTTCCCGGGCGCGTAGCTCAGTGGGAGAGCGCTCGCTTCACACGCGAGAGGTCGCTGGTTCGAAACCAGCCGCGCCCATGCTTGTTCAAGCCATTTGTAGGCCCAACCGGATCGCCAGACGGGTGGCGCAGTGGCGCTTTTGAACATCGGCTGAGCATCGTTGACCGCTCGCTCCCCTCGCGAGCCGTATCGCTGTCACTCGGTAGCCACGACCTGGCGGTGCGTCAAGGCGATTCGGCCGGTGCTTGACGGCGTCGGCGGGCGTGCGACAGTCGCGGGCACAGCGACTAGGCGATCGCCCGGTGCTTTCTGGCTCTCGCGCGCATACGTTGTCCGCAAACAGCGGCGACCCTGCCGCACGGATGGGGAGGTTGGGAATGTTCCGAAAGCACCTGCGCCCGAGCCTGATCAGAGATCACCTGCGGGCCAACGTGATCGGCTACATCGCCCTGTTCTGCTTCGCGATGAGCGGAACCGCGGCCGCGCTCGACGGCAGCGACACCGTGTTCAACGACGACATCGTCAACGGCCAGGTGAAGACCAACGAGATCTCGAACAGCAACGGCGTGCGCTCGGCCGACGTCCGCGACGACACGCTCGAGGACGGGGGCCTGGCCGCCCTCGATCTCGCTCAGGACTCGGTCGGCGAGTCCGAGATCGCAGGCGACGCGGTCTTGAGCCCCGAGATCGGAACCGATGCCGTGCGCATCGCCGAGATCGCCGACAACGGCGTCGGCTCGTCAGAGATCGCGGGCAGCGCCGTGGGCACCGCGGAGATCGCGACGAACGCTGTCGCCGGCGGCGAGATCGCGCCCGACGCAGTCGACTCCAACGAGATCGCCGCGGACGCGGTCGGCAGCGGCAAGATCCCGACCGGAGCCATCGACGCCAGCGAGATCGACTTCGACGCGGTCGGCAAGGCGGAGCTCGATGACAACTCGGTCGGGGCAAGCAGCATCGTCGAGCTGCATGAGCACGAGGGGACCATCCGGGCGGTCGAGGACGGCACGGCGCACGACGGCGCCTTCGGGGTCGCGGTCGGGACCGTGAGCTGTTTTTCCACGGAGAAGATGATCTCGGCCTCGGTCGATTGGCTCCAGACCAACAACCACAACGAGACGTTCTTGGCGAACGCTCCGGAGTTCGACCGCTCCGGCGACGACACCGCGACGGTCATCGGCGCCTACGACGGCGGCGGCGGCGTGGGCAACCCAGCGACCTTCCAGGCCGTGGCGACCTGCCTAGGGCCCTAGCACACAGAGGGCGCCAAGGAGGCAAGCCACGGAGCGGGCCATCACGAAGAGGGTTCCAGTCCGTTCCGCCAGGCAGAAGCTGACGACTCAGCCAAATCTCCTATTCATCGTCGCGCGACCACTCGATGGGCCGAGAAGCGTTACTCGCCGAGCGAGAAGACCGTGACCGGACGCGAGAAGCGATCCAGCAACTGATCCAGCAGACCGCGCTCCTGCCAGCCGGCACGATCCGGGGCGCGAAGGCCCACCAGGATGTGATCGGCAGGAAAGTCTCGAAGCGCGTCCTGGAAAGCCAGCATCGGGTCATCGGCTCCGACCGCTCCGTCGGCTTCAGTGCCGAGTTCTTCGATCTGGCTGAGAACGTCTCGAAGCCGCTCGTCGGCCTGCTCGCGTGCCTTGTCGGTTGCGGAGGCGAGCCACTCGAAGCGAGTCGGTAGGACCGGCGTGACGACGAGAACTTCATCTGCCGCGTCGATGAGTTCGCGAACGCCGAATGGCAGATCAGCTGCGCTGTCGGCGGCCTGACCGGCTGCGATCAATAGGCGCGTGGCCATCTCCGCATAGGAAATCACGCTCTCGACAGAGTTGCCCTTTCATGCCGGAGCGGATACGGCACCGGCCGGTCTTTCGGCCAGCGCGGCCCGGCCGAACAGCACACCGCCGGCCACGAAGAACGCATCGAGACCGAACACCGACCAGATCGTGTAGGCGGATGGGTCGGCCGTGCCCAGAACTTGTTCATCGCTGAGGCCGCTGAGGCCGGTCTCGACGAGCCCGGTAAAGCGAAGCACGTCGTCGGTGAGCCCGACGAGGCCGCGCGCGACCAGCACGGCGGCGCCTGCCCACATCAGCCAAACGAGCAACCGGCGGGGGCCGACGCCGCGTGCGAGGGCGAGGGGTATGACGAGGCCGGCGGCGAACATGGCGACGACCGGGACGGTGAACAGCCACCCGGCGTCGGGAAATGCCGACTGCTGGTCGCCGAAGCCGAAGTCGCCGCCGACCGCCCAGTACCCGTGCCAGACGGTGAAGACAGCGGTCCATGCGAACGCGTGTAGCGCGGTGCGCGGCGCGCGCCGTTGGGACGGGGCTTGCGAGCCGCGGCCGGTGGGGTCGGCAGCGGTTTCGCGGGCCTGGCCCCCCGACCGTGAGCCAGGTCTAACCGCTCGCGCCGCGGGCATCACTACCTGTCAGCGAGCCGGGCGGCGGTTATAGAGGTGGCGCGCCCAGACGAAGCCGGCGGCGGCGATCGCGAGGCACCACGCGACTGCCGCAATCCCGTGCCCCGCCGACGTGCTCACCGCCGAGCAGGCTGCGCAACGTGTCGGTGATCGGGGTGAACGGTTGGTTGTCGGCGAACCAGCGCAGGCCGGCGGGCATCGAGTCGGTGGGCACGAAGCCGCTGCCGAGGAAGGGCAGCAGGAACAGGATCATCGGCAGGTTGCTCGCGGTCTCGACGCTCTTGGCGAGCAGGCCGAGGGCGACCGAGAGCCAGGTGAGCGCGACGGCCACCAGCAAGAGCAGCCCGACGACGGCGAGCCACTCGAGCGGTCCGGCCGTGGGGCGGTACCCGATCACCAGCGCGACCGCGACGACGACGGCGACGCTGACCGCCGTCAGCACCAGGTTGCCGAGGACGTGGCCGGCGAGCACGGAGGGCCGCCAGATGCGCATCGTCTTGAACCGGGCGACGATCCCCTTGGTCATGTCCATGGCGACCGAGATCGCGACGACGTTCGCGGCGCCGGCGATGGTGAACACCAGCATCCCGGGCGTGACGAACTCGACGTAGGCGTCGCGCCCGCCACCGACCTCCAGCCCGTTGCCCAGCGTGCCGCCGAAGACGTAGACGAAGAGCAGCAGGAAGACGACCGGCATCAGGAGCGGAAACAGCGACAGGCCCGGGTAGCGGCGCAGGTGAAGCAGGTTGCGGCGCAGCATCGTGGCCGAGTCGCGCAGGGCGTAGGCGGTCATCGCGATACCTCCTTGGTCTCGGGTTCGCTCGTCGGCGGCTTGCCGGTGAGCGCGAGGAACACGTCATCGAGGTCGGGGGTGTGAATCGAGAGGCTCTCCAGCTCGACCCCGGCCTGATCGAGCCGCCGCAGCACGTCGCGGACGTTGGCGACGTTGCCGTCGGTGGCGACCTGCAGCGCGAGCGAGTCCTCGTCGCGCGCGGGCACGCCCAAGACGCCCGCGGCCGCGTGGTAGGCGCCGGAGTCGGCGAAGGTGAGGTCGATGTGGCCGCCGGGGACGCGCGCCTTGAGCTCGGCGGGCGTGCCCTGAGCGACCAGCCGGCCGCCGTCGAGGATCGCCACGCGGTCGGCGAGCTCATCCGCCTCCTCCAGGTACTGGGTGGTGAGGAACACGGTCGTCCCGTCGCTCACCAGGCCGCGGACGATCTCCCACATCGTGCGGCGGCTGCTCGGGTCCAGGCCGGTCGTCGGCTCGTCGAGGAAGATGATCTCCGGGTCGCCGATCAGCGTCATGGCGAGGTCGAGGCGACGCCCCATCCCGCCCGAGTAGGTGGACACCGTCCGATCGGCCGCGTCGGTGAGCTCGAAGCGAGCGAGCAGCTCGGCGATCCGCCCCTCGGCGTCGGGACGCGCGAGGTGGTGCAGGTCGGCCATCAGCCGCAGGTTCTCGCGGCCGGTCAGCAGCTCGTCGACGGCCGAGAACTGGCCGGTCAGGCCGATCGCGTCGCGCACCGCGTCGGGCTCGCGCGCGACGTCGTGTCCGGCGACGCGCACCTCTCCGGAGTCGGCGGCCAGCAGCGTCGCGAGGATGTTCACCGTGGTCGTCTTGCCCGAGCCGTTGGGGCCGAGCAGCGCGAACACGGTGCCCTCCTCGACGGTCAACTCGAGACCGTCGAGGACGAGGTTGTCGTCGAACGACTTGCGCACGTCGACGGCGCGAATCGCGGCTGACGACGAAGCTTCCGTTCGCGTCTGGGTGATGGGTTCCGGTGCTGTCATGGTCGACATCGGTTCAGTCCTTTCCGGGGAGCTCGCCCGACGGCGCGCAGGGCGTCACGGTGTGCCTCCCACTCTGCTTCCAGGGCGCGGGTCCGCTCGACCAGCCAGTCGGCGAACGCCGCCATCTCCGTCAGGGTCGCCCTGCGCTCTGGCGGCGCGTCCTTGAGCACCTCGAGGCCCTCCCTGGCCAGGTCGCCCAACTCCTGGTACTCGGAGGCGTCAAACCCACGTGACTGGGCGGAGGAGAAGTCCACGCGGACGCGGTCCATCCGCTCTCCCGCCGCGCGCGAGCGGCGGATCGCGTGGATGCGCTCCAACACGTCCAGCGCGCCGGTGACCGCGCTGCGGCTCGCCAGCAGCGCCTCGCTCAACTCCGCGATCGACTGCTCCGGCGGATCGCACACCAGCAGGTAGCCCAGCACGCGGCCGGCCATCGGCGGGAACGCGTAGCGGCGGGCGTAGAAACGGCCTAGGTGATCGGCGAAGGTGATCTCTTCATCGCGCGGCATGCGACAAATATAGCAGATCTCACGGAGATGTCAATAATTTGTGTTATCTCAGTCGACAGCGACCCGGGCGCATATGAGATGCTCCCGCCACGATGCCGAGGGGGTCTCGCCTGGCAGGGCTTTTGGTCGCTTTGGGCGCGCTGATCGCGCCGGCCGCAACGAATGCGGCGTTCGGCGGGGCGAACGGGCGGATCTTCTTCGACACCGGATCGCCCGGCCGCGAGATCGCCTCGATCTCCCCGGAGGGCGACGACCGCCGCTCCATCGCCAAGGGGTCGGACCCAGCCGTCTCGCCCGACGGCCGGGAGATCGCCTACGTGCGGGGCGACGACCTCTACCTCGCGAGCCGCGACGGCAGTGACGAGCTCCGGCTCACGAACAGCGACGTCGCTGAGCGCACGCCCTCGTTCTCGCCCAGCGGCAACAAGCTCGTGTACGCGACCAAGACCGACTCGAGCGGCCCGGGTCGCGCCGAGCCGGGCCACGTGTTCACGATCGGGCTCAACGACGGCGATCGAACCCGGCTGACCCAGAGCGACGCGACCGACTCGGATCCCTCCTACTCGCCCAGCGGCAACAAGATCTCGTTCACGCGCCCGGACGACGACGGAAACACGCAGCTGATGAAGATGGACGCGGACGGCTCCAATCGCGACCAGCTGACGACCGGACGGCACGCGATCGCGAGGCCGTCGTGGTCACCCGACGGGAGCAGGATCGCGTTCTCCGACAACCTCGCCGACGGCGTCTCGCTGTACTCGGTCGACCCCGACGGCTCCGACCCGGTCCGCCTGACGTTCGGCGGCAACGAGTTCGACCCGAGCTACTCACCCAGTGGCAACAAGATCGTCTACCGCGGACAGGCCGGCGAGGAGACGAAGGCGCTGTTCGTGATGCACTCGTCGGGGCTCTTCGGAACCGAGCGCCTGACCGCGCCCAAGGAAGCGGGCGTCGACGGCCACCCCTACTGGGGTCCAGCGCCCTAGCGCGCAGAACCCGGCTCAGGGGCGCCAGCGGTCGAGCCGGCCCAGACTGTCCGACAGGGCTTCGCGCGACTGGCGGATTTCGCTGAACTATTTCGCGTTTTCCACCAGTCGGTGAAGGGCCGCTCTATTGACGGCGCCAGCGAGTCCGGCACGCGGGCCGCCACCGCGGTCTTGTCCGAGCTCGAGCTCGGCGCTCAGTCGGAGACCAGCTCGGTGACGCCTCCGGCGCGGCTGTAGACGTCGGTGAGCGTGTCGGAGTCGGTGAAGGCGAGCGGCTCGGCGGTGACGAAGATCACCCTGGAGCCGTCGCCCGAGAGCGCCCTGAAGGTCGCGGGGGTGCTCGCGTCGCCGGAGGGGCGATCCGAGGCGATCGCGGTGACGCCGCCGGCGCGGGTGTAGACGTCGACGGCGTTGTCGCCGTCGGTGGGGACCAGCGACTCGGCGGTGGTGAAGACGACTAGGGAGCCGTCGCCCGAGAGCGCCCTGAAGGTCGCGGGGGTGCTCGCGTCGCCGGAGGGGCGATCCGAGGCGATCGCGGTGACGCCGCCGGCGCGGGTGTAGACGTCGACGGCGTTGTCGGCGTCGGTGGGGACCAGCGACTCGGCGGTGGTGAAGACGACCAGCGAGCCGTCGCCCGAGAGCGCCCTGAAGGTCGCGGGGGTGCTCGCGTCGCCGGAGGGGCGATCCGAGGCGATCGCGGTGACGCCGCCGGCGCGGGTGTAGACGTCGACGGCGTTGTCGGCGTCGGTGGGGACCAGCGACTCGGCGGTGGTGAAGACGACCAGCGAGCCGTCGCCCGAGAGCGCCCTGAAGGTCGCGGGGGTGCTCGCGTCGCCGGAGGGGCGATCCGAGGCGATCGCGGTGACGCCGCCGGCGCGGGTGTAGACGTCGACGGCGTTGTCGCCGTCGGTGGGGACCAGCGACTCGGCGGTGGTGAAGACGACCAGCGAGCCGTCGCCCGAGAGCGCCCTGAAGGTCGCGGGGGTGCTCGCGTCGCCGGAGGGGCGATCCGAGGCGATCGCGGTGACGCCGCCGGCGCGGGTGTAGACGTCGACGGCGTTGTCGGCGTCGGTGGGGACCAGCGACTCGGCGGTGGTGAAGACGACCAGCGAGCCGTCGCCCGAGAGCGCCCTGAAGGTCGCGGGGGTGCTCGCGTCGCCGGAGGGGCGATCCGAGGCGATCGCAGGTGACGCCGCCGGCGCGGGTGTAGACGTCGACGGCGTTGTCGCCGTCGGTGGGGACCAGCGACTCGGCGGTGGTGAAGACGACCAGGGAGCCGTCGCCCGAGAGCGCCCTGAAGGTCGCGGGGGTGCTCGCGTCGCCGGAGGGGCGATCCGAGGCGATCGAGGTGACGCCGCCGGCGCGGGTGTAGACGTCGACGGCGTTGTCGCCGTCGGTGGGGACCAGCGACTCGGCGGTGGTGAAGACGACCAGCGAGCCGTCGCCCGAGAGCGCCCTGAAGGTCGCGGGGGTGCTCGCGTCGCCGGAGGGGCGATCCGAGGCGATCGAGGTGACGCCGCCGGCGCGGGTGTAGACGTCGACGGCGTTGTCGGCGTCGGTGGGGACCAGCGACTCGGCGGTGGTGAAGACGACTATGGAGCCGTCGCCCGAGAGCGCCCGGAAGGTCGCGGGGGTGCTCGCGTCGCCGGAGGGGCGATCGGAGGCGATCGCGGTGACGCCGCCGGCGCGGGTGTAGACGTCGACGGCGTTGTCGCCGTCGGTGGGGACCAGCGACTCGGCGGTGGTGAAGGCGACAGCGGCGCCGTTGGCTGACAAAGCCCTGAAGGCGGCGGGACGAGGCACGGCCAATGCCGCCGAGGGGATCAGCGCCGCGAAGGCCGCGGATGCGGCGGCGATCCTGAGCACGGGTCCGATCGACTGGCGCACCGCTCGCATGGGTCCCTCCCTCGACTTTGGCCGATCCTCTCACGAAAGCCATGGTCCTGGCAAGAGCGCCCCGCCGATCGCTGCGCGGCGCGCTAGGGACTCGCAACCGCCATCTGGCCGCGCGCCTCCAGGATCGCGGAAGCGCTCGATCGTTTCGCGCACGCCCTCCAACAACGGCGTCGGGGCGCTGTTCAGGCCGGTCGGGGCGTCGGGAGAGGGATCGACCTCCGCCCGGAAAGGCAACGGAGCGCCGCTCGCCCGGACCTCGGCGCCGGGCGCGGCGATCGCGATGGCCTCGACGATTTCGCTGACGCCGACCGTGGCACCCGGGAGGTCGAAGACACCGGCACCGTCGAAGTCGCCGGCGCGAGAGGCCGCGATGAACGCTGCGGCGACGTCGGGCGCGTATTGCATCGTGACGCCGCCCGGTGAACGGGATCTCGTACTCCGAGCCTCGGGCGGCGGCGAGCATCGCCGAGGTCGGCGCCGAGGTCACCCCCTGATCCCGCCCGAGGCCATACACGGTGTGAGGTCGGAGCCCGATGCTGGACAGTCCGTGTTCCCGCCGGAAGTAGTCGGCCGCCCCCTCGCAGGCGAGCTTGTAAACCCCGTAGACCGTGGCCGGGTGGGTCTCTCCCTCATGAATGGCGGCGGCGATCGACGAGGCGTAGACGAACGGAAGCGCCTGGTCGCCGCGAGCGGCCAGCGCGTCGAGGAGATTGACGGTGCCAACCACGTTCACGGCCGCTCCCAGAGGTGGGTCGGCGCGGCAGAACGGCGCCTGCAGGGCAGCGAGGTGGATCACCGAGCCGACCGCGTGCTGCTCGAGCGCCCGTTGCACGTTGGCGCGATCGGTGACGTCCGCCTCGACCCAGGCGATCCGCTCGAGCTCCGCCTCGTCGACCAGGAGCCCGAGGCGGCGATCGTCGCGGCGAAGGTCCAGCGCGACAACCGGCGTCGCCTCGGCGAGGAGTTGCCGGATCGTCCAGGCGCCGATGCAGCCGCTCGCGCCAGTGACCAGGGTTGGGGCGTCGGGCACGGTCCGAGCCGGTTCAGGTCCCGGTGGCGCCGCGTACGAGCGAGATCTCATCGCTGAGCACCCTCGAATAGAGGTTGATGTCGGTGCCGAGGGCGATCATCTGAAAGCCCAGCTCACGCATCGAGCGCGCGACCTCGACCGTCGCGCAGAGGATGCCGGCGCTGATGCCGGCCTTCTCGCAGGCGGCCACAACGCGTTCCTCGGCCTCCTTGATCCGCGGGTCATCGATCTCCCCGGGAATGCCCATCGAGAGCGAGAGGTCGTACTCGCCGACCCAGAGCACGTCGACCCCGGGCGTCGCCGCGATCTCCTCGACATTCTCGAGACCCTCCACGGTCTCGATGAAGAGGATGACCATCGTCTCGGCGTCCGCGGCGGCGGTTGCCTGGGGTACCCCGTTGGCGACCTGATCCGGGTAGACCAACCCAAAGCCCCGTCCGCCCTCGGGACGCCCGAACCGCGCGGCTTCGACAACGCGCGCCGCTTCGGTCGCGTTGGCGACCATCGGGACCACGACTCCCGCCGCGCCGGCGTCGAGCACGGCGGAGACCTGGTGGCGTGCAGAGCCCTGAACGCGGACGATCGGGGCGATCGACTCCGACCGCGAGGTGGCAAGCAGGGGCAGAACCTGGGGAACGCCCCACCCCGTGTGCTCGAGGTCGATGAGGACGAAGTCGGCGCCGGCGTTGGCGAGGATCCGCGGGATGCCGTAGGTGTTGAACTCGAAGAGCATCGTCCCGAGGATCACTTCGCCGGCCTGGAGACGAGCACGGAGGCCGGTCTCGGCTGGAGCCGGCACACCCACCCCGTCCTGCGAGAGGTCGGGGGCGCCGTGGGAAGCAGCGGGAGTGGGACGGGTGGCCGGGTATTGCTGGACCGAGATGCCCCGGGCTGAGCCGCCGATCGCCTGGTAGTGGTGGGGGCGGTCGGCGCTGAAGGTGAGCATGTCGCCCACCTGCAGGCGGGCGGACGTCCTGTCCCGCGACCACCTCGATCTCGCCCTCGATCCCGAGGAAGTGCTCGATCACCCCGGCCCCGTGGGACTCGGAGTCGCGCTTCACGCCATCGGTCATCGTCACCACGTAGATCTCGACCTGGCCGTTCATCTGCCAGCCGGCCATCAGCCGCGCCTCGTAGTTGTCCTCCTCGAACGTCACCACCGATTTCTCGTCGTGGCGGACGACGTGGAACGACTCCTCGGTCCCGTCGGCATCGACGAGGAAGCCGAGCGGGATGTTGAGCGCGGTCGCGAGTGCCCAGAGGGTGTCGAGCGAGGGGTTTCCGTATCCGCGCTCGAGCTGAGAGACGGTTGACTTCGACACGTTGGCCGCCCGCGCGACAGCGGAGACCGACAGGCCGCGGCGCTGGCGCCACTCCCTGAGCTTGGACCCCGCCAGGCTGGACGCACTGGAGCCCAGCCCTCCCTGGTTATTCATTCGACAGCATCGAGCGTCTTCTGTGGAATATCGTTCGCTATATACGTCATTTAAATGCTCTACCTACCAAAACAGGGAGGTTCGCGCTATTAAATCAGACAGACTGGACCAGTCAACCTGCCATTTGCCTCAGTCACCTCTCGCCATCTTGACAGGATCGGCCGATCTGAACTAGGATCGTGCGATCTATAAAACGCTCGCTCCCAAACCACCAGGAGAAGAGACTTGTGAAGCCTGATTTCGACGAGGCCAGCCGCGCGTCCAAGGGTCCGTTCTCCGAGCTGAGCCGACGCCAGCTACTGCAGAGCGGCGCGGCCGGCGCGGTCGCGCTGTCGTCGGTCGGTTCTCTACTCGCGGCATGCGGTTCTGATTCCGAGTCGACGACGTCCGGGTCGGGCGGCACGCCCCAGCGCGGTGGCAAGCTGCGCGTCGCGATGGTCGGCGGCACGCCCGACGACACGCTCGAGGCTGACGCTGCCTACAACTTCCCCCAGGTGATGCGCAACTTCGCGCTCTACAACGGTCTCGTCGCGCTGGACGCGAGCGGGGAGGGGATCTCGAACGTCCTGGCGGAGGAGATCACCTCGAACGACGACGCGACGTCGTGGACGATCCGGCTCAAGCCGGACATCACCTTCCACAACGGCAAGCCGCTGACCGCCAAGGACGTGCTCTTCACGTTCAACCGGATCGCCGACCCGAAACTGCTGCTCAGCGGGTTCACGGCGGTCGCGCCCCTGGACCTGAAGAACGCGAAGGTGGTCGACGCGCGTGACCCTCGAGCTGCCGATGAAGACTCCGTACGCGACCTTCATCGACCAGATTTGCAACAACTACTACTTCGGGATCGTGCCGGAGGGATACGACCCGGCGAAGCCGATCGGCACCGGCCCGTTCAAGTTCGAGTCGTTCACCCCGGGCGAGCAGAGCGTGTTCGTCCGCAACCCGGACTACTTCAAGACCGACCTGCCGTATCTGGACGAGCTCACGATCATCGACTCGTTCGCGGACGCAACCGCGGCGCTGAACGCGCTCAAGTCGGGCACCGTCGATGTGTTCGAGAACGCCCCGCCCGAGCTCTCCAATCAGGTCGCCGGCGACACGACGCTGCACACCCTGCTCTCGGCTCCGGGCCTCTGGGTTCCGTTCACGATGAACACGAGCACCCCTCCGTTCGACGACGAGAAGGTGCGTCAGGCGTTCCGCCTGATGATCGACCGCGAGCAGATGCTCGCGTCGTCGGTTGCCGGCCTCGGCGTCGTCGCCAACGACGTCTACGGTCTGCATGACCCCTGCTACGACACTTCGCTCACTCGTGAGCAGGACATCGAGCAGGCCCAGTCGCTGCTCAAGCAGGCCGGCCAGGAGGGCCTGACGGTCGAGCTCGTCACCGCCCCGATCGCCGCCGGGGCGGTCGAGGCTGCTCAGGTGCTGGCGCAGCAGGCGAAGGAGGCCGGCGTGACGGTGAACCTGCGCAAGACGAGCGTGAGCGCCTTCTTCACCAACTACACGAAGTGGCCGTTCGCGCAGGACTTCATCGCCTATGACCCGATCATCAGCCTGGTGGCCCAGACCTCGATCCCGGGCGCGCCGTTCAACACCACCGCAGTTCGACGATCCCGAGTTCAACGACCTCTACGACCAGGTGAACTCGACGGTCGATGAATCGGGGCGCTGCGACCTGATGCAGCAGATGCAGCAGATCCTGTTCGACCGCGGCGCGTACATCATCCCCCAGTTCAACAAGACGCTCGACATCATGTCGACGAAGGTGAACGGGTTTGCCGAGGAAGCCGGCACCGGCATCCCGCTCGGCAACGGCGACTGGGAGAACGCGTGGGTCTCCTCGTGAGATGAGCGCGTCAGCCGCTCTTCCCGTCCGTCGGCGTCCCAACATTCCTCCGCGCTCCCCTATGCACCGACATCGGTGAGCTCGACGCTGCGATCGCGGTGCTCGGGGTCCCGACCGACGAGGGCTCGCCGTTTCTGCCCGGCTCCCGGTTCGCCCCGCGCAGCGTGCGCGAGCACTCGATGCGCCTCTGCGCGGGCGGGGCCGGCTACTACGACGCCGATCTGCGGCGGACGTTCCTGGACCGTGAGATGCGCGAGGGGAGGATCGTCGACGTCGGCGACGCCGTGATCCTGCCGACGAACGTCGCGGACACCTTCACCAACATCACCACGAAGGTCCGTGAGATCGTCGAGACGGGAGCGATCCTCGTCGCGATCGGCGGGGACCACGCGATCAGCTGGCCGCTCGTCGCCGGATTCGACGGGGCGCCCGTCCACGTGATCCAGTTCGACTCCCATCTCGACTTCGAGCCCTTCGCCCACGGGCTCGAGTTCACCAACGGGCATGCCTTCCGCCACATCTCCGACAGTCCTCAGGTGACGAGCCTGAGTCAGGTCGGCATCCGCGGGATTCGCAACGGGAAGGAGCCGATGGAGGAGTCGATCGCCGCCGGCAACCGCGTTGTCCTGATGGAGGAGTTCCGCGAGGGCGGCTTCGAGGATGCGCTCGCCTCGATCCCCGCCGGGGAGCGCTGCTACGTGAGCATCGACGTCGACGTGCTCGACATGTCGCTGATCCCCGGTTGTGTCTCGGCCGAGCCGAACGGGATGAGCTACGCGGAACTGCGGGATGCGCTCGGCCGGGTGGCCGAGCGCCTCGACGTCGTCGGCTTCGACTTCGTCGAGGTCAACCCCCTGCTCGACGTCGCCACCGGCGTCACCTCATACCTGGGAGCGCACACCATCGTCGAGTTCCTCGGGCGCATCTGCGCGCGGGGCGAAAACGGATAGCAACGCGAGGAGAGTCAGCTCATGCGACACGGAGATATCAGCTCGAGTGCGGACTGCGTCGGAGTCGCCGTCGTGAACTACAAGATGCCGCGCCTCCACACGCGGGCGGAGGTCGAGGCGAACTGCCGTCAGATCTCGGACATGATCCAGGGCATCAAGTCCGGCCTGCCGGGACTCGACCTCGTCATCTTTCCCGAGTACAGCACCCACGGGATCATGTACGACCGCGACGAGATGTTCGAGAACGCCGCGGAAGTGCCCGGGTTCGAGACCGAGATCTTCTCCGCGGCCTGCCGCGAGGCGGGCGTCTGGGGCGTCTTCTCGCTCACCGGCGAGCGTCACGAGGATCACCCCGACAAGAACCCGTACAACACCCTGATGCTCGTGGACGACCACGGCGAGATCGTTCAGCGGTACCGCAAGATCCTTCCGTGGGCGCCGATCGAGGCGTGGTATCCGGGCGGCGGGACGACGGTGACGGAGGGCCCCAAGGGCCTGAAGATGAGCCTGATCGTCTGTGACGACGGCAACTACCCGGAGATCTGGCGCGACTGCGTGATGAAGGGCGCCGAGCTGGTCGTTCGCTGCCAGGGATACATGTATCCCGCCAAGGAGCAGCAGATCATGGTCTCGAGGGCGATGGCGTGGATGAACAACATCTACGTCGCGGTCGCCAACGCCGCCGGATTCGACGGCGTGTACTCGTACTTCGGGCACTCCGCGATCATCGGGTTCGACGGCCGCACCCTGGCCGAGTGCGAGACCGAGGAGAATGGGTGTCCAGTACGCCGAGCTCTCGATGTCGTTGATCCGCGACGCACGGGCCAATTGGCAGTCCCAGAACCACCTGTTCAAGCTCCTGCACCGCGGCTACACAGGGGTGAGTCCAGTCGGGAGAGGGCAACAAGGGAGTCGCCGAGTGCCCGTTCGAGTTCTATCGGGAGTGGGTCCAGGACCCCGCCGACGCCCAGCGCAAGGTCGAGGACCTCACGCGTTCGACGCTCGGAACCGAGGACGCGCCGGTCGAGGCGTTGGCGGTCTACCTGATGCGGTTCGGCGTTTTCCTGATGCCGCTGGTCGCGGAGGTCGAGACGACCCGGGAGATCATCGTCCGGGCGGACGGCGAATCCGGGCATCCACTCGCTCTGGTTTGCCGAGCCCCACCTGCTGGCGTTCGAGGAGTACGAGTCGGTCTTCCCGTACACGGAGGACGGGAAGATGCCGGAGGACTACAGCGTCGAGGGCGAGCTCGACGGCCTCCTGGGGCTCGCCTACGCAACGGCGCTGACAGAGCGGGTGCGCCTCGGCATCGGCGTGTGCGTCGTGCCACAACACCAGCCGGTGACGATGGCGAAGGCGGTTGCAACGCTCGACGTTCTCTCCGGCGGGCCGCTTCGACTTCGGCGTCGGGATCGGATGGCTGCAGGAGGAGTTCCGGGCGGTGGGTGCCGAGTTCGAGGGCCGTGCGGCCCGATACCGCGTCGCACATCGAGGTGATGCGCACGCTCTGGTCGGAGTCGGGAGAGGGGGCCGAGAACCTGCCCCCCGAGATCGCGGGCGGAGTGCAGGAGCCGTTTCCGATCCAGCAGCCGCACCCGCCGATCTATTTCGGCGGCAACAGCCGTCCGGCAATGCGCCGCGTCGCCACGTACGGACAGGGGTGGCTGCCGTGGGAGCTGACGCCGGCCGACGCCGAGGAGAAGCTCGTCACGCTGACCGAGCTGCTCGAGGAGCGTGGACGGGAGCGCGGCGAGATCCTGGTCTCGGTCGCCACCGAGGCACCGCTGGCGGAGATCGACTTCGCCGCCTACGCGGCCGCCGGGGTTGACCAGCTGGTCAGCGTGGTCCCGCCGAAGCGTTCGCAGGAGGAGGTCGACGAGCTCTTCGAGGACATCGAGTCCGCCCTCGCCTCGGTGGCCGCGACGTGACCCTGCCGGCCACCGCCTGCGAGGTGATCGCGACCGGGCTGGATCATCCGGAGTGCCTCGCCGTCGGCGAGGGTTCGGTCCTCTACGCCGGAGGCGAGGCCGGCCAGATCTACCGGGTCGCGGGCGACGGTGCCGAGGCGGTCGAGATCGCGAGGGTGGGAGGAGAGTGCGGCGGCATCGCCCTGGACGGCAGTGGGAACCTCTACGAGTGCAACATGAGCCGGGTGGTCAACCGGATCTCGTCGGCGGGCGAGGTCGAGGTCTACTCGAACGGAACCGCGGACCTGCCGATGGTCGTTCCGAACTACCCGGTCTTCGACGACACCGGCAATCTGTTCGTCTCCGACTCCGGCGACTGGGACCTCTGCAACGGGCGGATCTACGTGATCCGCCCCTCCGGCGAGACCGAGCTGGCCTTCCCGGACTACCTCGCCTTCCCCAACGGGATGGCTCTCGATCGTGAGGCGGGCTGGCTCTACGTCGCGCAGTCGAGCGTGCGCAACGTGATCCGCCTGCGCATCGTCGACGGCGAGATCCAGGGTCGCCCGGAGATCTATGCGTCGCATGCCCAGGTACGCCGTGCCGGACGGGCTGGCGCTGTCGGAGGCCCGCAATCTCTACGTCTCGTACTACGACCCGAGCGCGATCCTCGTGGTCAAGCCGGATCGCTCCGTCGAGGTCCTGATCGAGGACGCTGTTCACGGCCTGTTCAACAGGCCCACCAACGTTGCCTTCGCTCGTGAGCCCGGGCGGCTCTACTACGCCAACTACGGCGGCAACGAGCTCGGCGCCCTGCCGGTTGCGGAGCCCGGGATGCCGCTGGCCTATCCGAAGCTCGGCACATGAGCGTCCGGCAGGCCTCGACGCCCCCCGCTTCAGTTGCCGAGGCCTATGCCCAGGCGAACCCGCGTTCACGCGCGATGTACGACCGTCAACGGGCGCTCGTCCCGGGAGGTGTGACCCATACGACGCGGCACTTCGAGCCGTTCCCGCTGTTCATCGAGGCCTGCCGGGGCTCGCGCAAGTGGGACGTCGACGGCCACGAGTATCTCGACTACTGGCTCGGGCACGGCACGTTCCTGCTCGGGCATGCCCACCCGGTCGTCAACGAAGCGATCGCGGCGCAGCTCGGAGACGGTCTGCATGCGGGCGGGGAGACCGAGCTCGGCCTGCGTTGGGCCGAGGCCGTGTGTGATCTGGTCCCATGCGCCGAGGCGGTTCGCTTCACCTCCTCCGGGGGCGAGGCGACCCAGCTGGCGCTGCGCGCCGCACGCGCGCACACGGGCCGCACGAAGGTGATCAAGTTCCGCCACCACTTCCACGGCTGGCACGATGCGGTCGCGTCCGGCGTCTACCCGCCTTGGGATCTGCCGATGGCGCCCGGGATCGCCCCCGGCGCACTCGCCGACACGATCGTCCTGCCAGGTAACGACATCGATGCGGTGCGGGCCGCCCTCGCCGAGTCCGGCGACGTCGCCGCAGTGATCTTGGAGCCGGGGGGCGGCTTCTCGGACACGGTGCCGACGGAGTTCGGCTACCTCGCGGAGCTGCGTGAGGCGACCCGGGATGCGGGGACCTTGCTGATCTTCGACGAGGTCATCACGGGCTTTCGATACGCGGTCGGCGGGGTTCAGGAGTACTCGGGAGTCACGCCGGACCTGACGACTCTGGGCAAGGTCGTCGCCGGTGGCATTCCGGCCGGCGCCCTGGTCGGCCGCGCCGAGGTGATGGACGTATTCGGAAGCACCGGCGACGCGGCGCGCGATCGGCGCGAGCGCATCCCCCACTACGGGACCTGGAACGCCATGCCGCTCATGGCGGCCGCCGGGGTGGCCGCCCTCGGCCTGATCGCCGACGGGGAGCCGACCCGCATCGCCAACGAGCGTGGCGCTCAGCTTCGCGACGGGCTCAACGAGGTGTTCGCGTCCGCCGGCCTGCAGGCCGTGGCCTACGGTCGCAGCTCGATCTGGAAGACCTTCCTCGGCGAGCGGCCGAAGCTGCTCGACGGCGATCTGTCCGACGCGGCCGCAGACGCCGAGCGCCTGGCGCAGGGATGGGGGGACCTCGGCGACACGCTGCGTCAGGCGCTCCTGCTCGAGGGCGTGGACGTGATGCGCACCCAGGGATTCACTTCCGCGGCACACACGGAGGACGAGATCGGCGCCACGGTCGAGGCGTTCGCGCGCGCGATCGGGCGACTCCGTGCCGGCGGTCAGCTTGAGGACTAGGCCATGGTAGGAAGCCTGCTGCTGCGGAGAACGCTGCTGGGCCTGCTGACCCTCTTCGTCGTCTCGATCCTCGTCTTCTTCGCCACCCAGGTACTGCCCGGCAACGCCGCAACCGCGGTGCTGGGACAGTCGGCGACGCCGTCGCGCGTCGAGATTCTCGAGGAGCAGCTCGACCTGAACCGCCCCGTCGTCGAGCAGTACTTCTCCTGGTTCGGCGGGCTCGTGACCGGTGATCTGGGGCAGTCACTCAGTGGCAGCACCCTGACGGGATCGGAGGGTCGGCCGGTCTGGAGCCTGATCTCGCCGAAGCTGGTCAACTCGGCGATCCTGATCTTCCTCGCCGGGCTGATCGGAAGCGTTCTCGGCGTCCTCCTCGGGATCCTCGCGACCCTGCGGCGCGAGAGCTGGTTCGACCGGATCACCTCGGTGGGCGCCCTGACGGTCACCGCGCTGCCCGAGTTCATCATCGCCGTCGCCCTCGTGATCCTGTTCGCCACCGGCGGCCTGCAGATCCTGCCCGGCCGTGTCGACCCTCGAGCCAGGCACGTACGCGTGGAGTCACCCGGACCTGCTGGTGCTTCCGGTGGCGACCCTCGTGATCGTGATCGTTCCGTACATCTTTCGCATGACCCGGGCATCGATGGCCGAGGCGCTCGAGTCCGACTACGTGGAGATGGCGAAGCTCAAGGGCCTTCCCAGCTGGCGAGTCAACCTCTTCCACGCCGTGCCCAACATCGTCCCGCCGGTGATCCAGGTGATCGGGCTCAACTTCCTCTACCTGGCGGGCGGGATCGTGCTGGTCGAGGTCGTCTTCGACTACCCGGGGATCGGACAGGGCCTGGTCAACGCGGTCTCGCAGCGAGACATCCCGGTGATCCAGGTGATCGTCATCATCCTCGCCGCCTTCTATGTGGTGATCAACATCATCACCGACGTGATCGCGCTGCTCGCGTCGCCGCGTCGAAGGGTCGCCGGCGGCTGATGGCGGCGCCAACTACAGGCCCCGTCGCGACCCTCCGCCACGCAGGCTGGGTCGCGACCCTGTGGACCGCGGCGAAGACGCCTCGCGGGGCGATCGGTCTGGCTCTGACCGGGTTCGTGATCCTGGTCGCCGCGATCGGTCCCCTCGTCGCTCCACACTCGGGCCAGGAGTTCGTCACGACGCCCTACGCCCCGCCGTCGGTCACACCCCCGTTCGGCGGCGACGCGCTCGGCCGTGACGTGTTCTCGCGAGTGCTGGAAGGCGGTTGGACGCTGCTGCCGGTCGCCTTTGCGGCAACCGTCTTCGGGGTCGTCGTGGGCGCCGCGGCGGGCATCTCTGCGGCTTACCTCAGGGGCAAGGCCGACGGTCTGATCATGCGCAGCGTCGACGTGCTTCTGGCCTTCCCGCAGCTGGTCCTCGTCCTGCTGCTGGTCAGCATGGTCGGGCCGAAGCTCTGGCTCATCATCGTCGCCGTCGGCCTGGCGCACGCACCCCAGGTGGCCCGGGTGTTGCGAGCGGCGACGCTCGACATCACCGAGCGCGACTACGTCAAGGCGATCGAGCTGCAGGGCGTGCGCCCGATCAAGGTGATGACGAAGGAGATCCTGCCGAACCTGACCACGCCGCTGATGGTGGAGTCCGGCCTCCGTCTCACCTACTCGATCGTGATCATCGCCGGGCTCGCATTCCTGGGCTTCGGCCTGTCGCCGGACACTCCCAGCTGGGGAACGATGGTCAACGAGAATCGGCTCGGGCTCACGACCAACCCGTGGGGCGTGATCGTTCCCGGCCTCATGATCGTGCTCTTCGCGATCGGAACGAACACCTTCACGGACGCGATCGCGCGGGTGACGATCGGGGTCGAGCGGCGTCCGCAGGAGCTCGCGGAGGTCGCGGATCCCGATGACGAGCTCTGGTTGGAGGCGAGCGTTTGAACGCCGAGGGCAGGCTGGGGGTGGAACCCGCCTTCGATGGCGGAGACGGACCGGTGCGGCTCGAGGTGCGCGGCCTCGAGGTGGCGCTGCGTCACACCGGAGCCAACATCGTCGACGAGGTCTCGTTCTCGGTCGCGGCGGGCGAGGTGCTCGGCCTGGTCGGCGAGTCGGGATCAGGCAAGACGACGATCGGCCTGGCACTGCTCGGCTACTCGCGGCGTGGCGTCGAGATCCGCGGGGGCGAGGTTCGCCTCGAGGGGGTCGACGTCCTGAACCTCAGTCCCAAAGAGCTTCGTGCGGTCCGCGGAGCCAGGGTCGCCTACGTCCCGCAGGACCCCTCCTCCGCGCTCAACCCCGCGCGGCGGATCGGCCCTCAGTTGCAGGAGGTGATCACCGCTCACCCGGATGCCGTCGAGGACGCGGAGGGGCGGATCGCGGAGGTGCTGCGCGAGGTGCGACTCACCGACGATCCCGAGTTCCTGCGCCGCTATCCGCATCAGCTGTCGGGCGGCGAGCAGCAGCGAGTGGGTCTGGCGATGGCCTTCATCTGTCGGCCCGCGCTCATCGTGTTGGATGAGCCCACGACCGGTCTCGACGTCACCACTCAGCGGCATGTGCTCGAGACGATCCGCAGTCTCTGCCGCTCGTACGGGGTGGCCGCGGTCTACGTGAGCCACGACCTCGCGGTCGTCAGCGGTTTGGTGACCAACGTGGCGGTCCTCTACGCCGGCCGGGTGATCGAGCTGGGACCGACGCCGAGCGTGTTCGGAAAGGCGCTGCACCCCTACACCCGCGGTCTGCTGGCGGCGGCCCCGTCCCCGGAACGCTCGCGGGCGCTCGTCGGCATCGAGGGCCAGCCGCCGCGTCCGGGACGCCGGCCCGTGGGTTGCCCGTTCGCCGACCGCTGCTCCGCTGGCCATCGATGACTGCCGACGGGAGATGCCGCCGCCCGAGGACGTCGCCGGCCACATGGTGCGCTGTTTTCGCGCCGGGGAGGTCGAGTCGACCGGTCGGATTCCGGCGACGAGCGAGATCACCAAGCTCGTGGACGCCGACGCGATCCTCTCGGTCCGCGACCTCAGCGCCTCCTACGGGGACGTCGAGGTCCTCTCCGACGTCACCCTCGGGGTGGGCGAGGAGCGCTGTCTGGCGGTGATCGGTGAGTCGGGCTCCGGCAAGACGACGCTGTCCCGCTGCATCGTCGGCATGCACCCGAACTGGACCGGCACGATCACCTACCGCGGCACCGAGCTCGCCCACCGGTCACGCGACCGCGATCAGGATGCCCACCGGCGGATCCAATACGTGTTCCAGAACCCCTACACGTCGCTCAATCCCCGCAAGACGGTCGGCCAGATCCTCACCGAGCTGCTTCAGCACCACTTCGACCTGTCCTCCTCCGAGCGATCCAAGCGCGTGTCGGACGTTCTCGTCGAGATGTCGCTCGGGCCGGAGTTCGTCTCCCGCTACCCCGACGAGCTCTCCGGGGGCGAGCGGCAGCGAGTGGCGATCGCCCGAGCCCTGATCGTCGAGCCGGACGTCCTCGTCTGCGACGAGGTCACGTCGGCGCTCGACGTATCGGTGCAGGCGGCGATCGTCGAGCTGCTGCGCCGGCTGCAACGGGAGCGGCAGCTCGCGATGATCTTCGTCACCCACAACCTGGCCCTGGTGCGCAGCATCGCCCAGACGGCCGTGGTCTTCCAGGAGGGGCGGATCGTCGACGCCGGCGACGTGGATCGGGTCCTGGATCACCCCAGCGACCCGTACACGATTCGCCTGATCGACGACGTGCCCAAGCTGGCCGAGAGTCGCGCCAGCACGTACGAACCCGCAAGCCACCCATGAGGAGTAAGACGTGAAGGACTACGACAACTTCATCGACGGGCAGTTCCTCGCCTCAACCGGCGAGCGCATCGAGGTCCGCAACCCGTCGACCGGGGACGGGCTCTGCACGGTCCCTGACAGCACCGCGGCTGACCTGGACGCGGCCTTCGCCGCGGCGAAGGCCGCGCAACCCGCCTGGGCGGCGACGCCGGCGATCGAACGCGCCGCGGCGCTGCGGGAGGTCGCCGCGGCGATCCGCGGCGAGGCCGAATCGCTTGCCCGCGGCATCGTCGAGGAGCAGGGAAAGACGATTGAGCTCGCGCAGGTCGAGGTCGGCTTCACCGCCGACTACATCGACTACATGTCGGAGTGGGCGCGTCGGATCGAGGGGGAGATCCTCACCAGCGACCGAGCTGAGGAGACGATCCTGCTCTTCCGGAAGCCGATCGGCGTCATCGCCGGAATCCTGCCCTGGAACTTCCCGTTCTTCTTGATCGCTCGCAAGGCGGCGCCGGCGCTCGTCACCGGCAACGCGATCGTGATCAAGCCGAGTGAGGAAACGCCGCGCAATGCGGTGCAGTTCTGCGAGCTGTTGGAGCGAACGAGCCTGCCGGCCGGAGTGCTGAACGTCGTCCACGGGCGCGGACCCTCGGTTGGACACGGGCTCGCCTCCTCGCCGGAGATCGGGATGGTCACCTTCACCGGGAGTGTCGACACGGGCTCGGCAGTGCTGGCGGCGACCGCCGCGAACATCACCAAGGCGAACCTCGAGCTCGGTGGCAAGGCGCCGGCGATCGTCGCGGGCGACGCTGACCTCGACGTCGCCGTCGAAGCGGTCAAGGCCTCGCGCCTGATCAACAGCGGCCAGGTCTGCAACTGCGTCGAGCGGGTCTACGTCCAGAGCGCGGTCGCCGACGAGTTCACGGAGAAGCTCTCCGCGGCGATGGGCGCCGCGCGGTTCGGCGATCCCGGCGCCGACGAGTCAGTCGACTACGGGCCGCTGATCAACGAGGCCGGCTTCGACAAGGTGGACGGGCTGGTCAGGAGCGCGATCGGCGACGGCGCGACCGCGGTGATCGGCGGTCGTCGCGGAGAGGGCGATGGCGGCTTCTTCTACGAGCCGACCGTCGTCGCCGACGTCAGCCAGGAGATGGACATCGTCCAACGCGAGATCTTCGGCCCGGTGGTGCCGCTGGTCAAATTCGACGACCTCGATGAGGCGATCACCTGGGCCAACGACTCCGATTACGGGTTGACCTCGTCGATCTATACGCGTGATCTGAACGTGGCGTTGAAGGCGTGCCAGGACCTCGCTTTCGGCGAGACCTACATCAACCGCGAGAACTTCGAGGCGATGCAGGGCTACCACGCGGGCTGGCGCAAGAGCGGAATCGGGGGCGCCGACGGCAAGCACGGCTTGGCTGAGTTCCTGCAGACGCAGGTCGTCTACTTGCAGCGCTATTGATCGGGTGTGCCAGCATCGAGGTGGATGCCGGAGCCCGATCCGCAGCAGCTCCTGACCGCGCTGAGCACTGAGCACTTCACCCTCCAGGGGGCCAGGTCGCAGACCATGAGCGAGAGCTCCGCGCGCGCGTCGATCTACGTCTTCGCGGTCTCGAGCGCCCTCGTCGCCCTCGGTTTCATCGGCCAGGTCTCCGACCTCGGCGACGTGTTCAACGTCTTTGCGCTCACGGTGCTGCCGACCCTCTACGCACTCGGCGCAGTGACCTTCGTGCGGCTGGTCGAGTGCGGCGCCGAGGACTTTCGCTACGGCCTCGCGATCAACCGGATCCGGCACTACTACAAGGAGATCGCGGGCAGCCGGGCGAACCTCTTCCTGCTCTCAGGGCACGACGACGGGGTCGGCGTGTTCGAGAACATGGGCCTTCCGGCCGAGGGCCGCAAGCCGTACTTCGCCTTCTCCACCGCCGTCCTGGTCCTCAACAGCGTGGTCGGGGGAGTCGCGGTCGCGCTCGCGCTCGGCGCGTTCGTTGACGCGTCGCTCGGCCTGGCCACGGTGCTCGGCGGCGCGGTCGCGATCGCCTCGGTGCTGGCCTGGCTGCGCTACGCCGATCGCCTGCTCGACGCGAGCGCCACGCAGGTCGAGCCGCTCTACCCGTCGGTTCTCGACTGAGGCGGGGTCAGGCGCCCGCACGGGTGAACGTCACGTGCGTGACTCCGCTGGGCGAGGAGGTGGCCTCGACCTCGTAGTCCTTCTCGAGGCCCTCCAGTCCGTCCCAGAGGCGCACCCCTCGGCCGAGCAGGATCGGGACCACCACGATGTGCATGTGGTCGACGAGCCCCGCGGCAAGGAAGTCGCGGATCATGGAGGGACCCCCGCCGAGGCGTACGTCCTGGCCGTCCGCAGCCTCCCGCGCCGTCTCGAGCGCCTCGGCGGGCGAAGCGTCGATGAAGTGGAACGTCGTGCCGCCCTCCATCTCGATCGACGGGCGGGGGTGATGGGTGAGGATGAAGGTCGGCGTGTGGAACGGCGGGTTGGCACCCCACGCGCCCTTCCACTCCGGGTCCTCGTGCCACCCGGGCGGGCCGAACTTCCCGGCCCCCATGATCTCGGCGCCGATCCCCGGACCGAACTGCCGGGTGAAGACGTCGTCGACGCCGCCGCTACCACCGGGCTCCCACGACCGGGTGGCGAACATCCATTCGTGCAGCCTGTCCCCGGCGTGACCGAAATACGCGTCGTGGCTCACACCCTCACCGGTGCCGAAGCCGTCGAGTGAGATGGAGAAGTTTTGGACTCGGGCGAGTGACATGGCTGGTGCTCCTCTGGTTATCGGGGGGTCATTTGGCAAGTTCGTAGACGCTGACATGGCGCCAGCTCGCGGCCGTGTACGGCTCGCCGTTCCAGCCTCCCCATCGATCGCGCAGCCGCAGGCCGGCGAGGCGCGCCATGAGGTCGAACTCGGGCGGATGGGCGAGCCGAAGGCGGATCGGTCCGAGCGCGACGCCGTCGGCGCCGACGCGCACGTGATTGTCGTCCAGGATCTGCGTTACCGGGTCGTATCTGGCACACCTCGAGCACCACGTGATCGACCTCGACGCGCTCAGCGCTGACGCGCTCGTGCCCCGGCCAGGTCGGCGCGACCGGCACACGGCACTCGAGGACGAAGACGCCGTCGCCGGACAAATGCCGGGCGGCGTTTTGAAAGCACCGGACCTGATCGTCCTGCGTGAGCAGGTTGCCGATCGTGTTGTAGACCAGGTAGACGAGCCCGTAGGTGCGTCCGGTCGCGACCCGCGACATGTCCCCGACGACCACCTCGACGTCATTGCCTCCCGGCTTCTCGCGCATCCGGTCGACCATGTCCTGTGACAGCTCGATTCCGTCGACGCGTACGCCCGCGCGCGTCAGCGGCAGCGCGATGCGCCCGGTGCCAACCGCCAGCTCCAGGGCGTCGCGATCGCCGGCCAGACCGGCGAGGAACGCGACCGTGTCCGCCTCGTCGCCTCTGGTCTCCTCGGCGTCGTAGCGCTTCGAGACCTCGTACCCGAAGCTCGTCGCGGGGTCAAAATCCCTCACAGGCGAGGTTTACTCGTTAGAACCCGACAGCACCACCCCCAGGATCCTGGGTTCTGCGTCCTACTCCCGGCCCGGGGGTCGCTCCTTGACCTCCTGAAGCAGCCAGCCGTTGCCGTCTGGATCGCTGAACGAGGCGAAGGTGAGGTAAGGGCGATCTTCCGGGTCCGGGCCCGGAAGGAACTCCCCGCCGTCGCGGTGGAACACCTCGCTGACCTCGACGCCGCGACTGATCAGGTCCTTCCGCGCAGCGTCGATGTCGTCGACGACCAGCTCGAAGCCCTGAGTGGAGCCGGGCGCGGC
Organism: uncultured Solirubrobacterales bacterium; assembly: GCA_963842795.1. GTDB lineage: Bacteria > Actinomycetota > Thermoleophilia > Solirubrobacterales > 70-9 > WHSW01. Next base: position 210,996 of record CAWJHV010000018.1, read on the forward strand.
CTGGGTGAGGCCCTTGCCGAATGCGATCGAGCACCCCGAGTGCGTGGGTGTCAGCTGGACCACCCTGACGTCGTCGCCGAGGACGAGGTCGGCGTCCGTGCGCCATCCGAGGCTCTGGTAGAAGCGCTTTGCCCGATCGACGTCGGAGACGGGCAATGTCACGACCTCGAGCTTCATGTCGATGGTGCCCGCTGCGGGCGCCTCCGCCGAGGTATCGGCGCTCTCGCCAGTCGTCTCATTTGATCGTTTCCGTTCGGGGTTGGCGGCGAACCGGCATCCGCCGGAGGCCCGAGCCTCTCACCGGACTGGCGCATTTCGCTCAATAGTCCAACGTTTTCGACCAGTCGCGCCCGGGCGCCGTGGCTACGTCCCGGGAGGCAGGCAGTACGCCTGGGCCGTGAGGTCCGCCTCATCCTCGGCGAACCCGGGTCCGGAGGTCCCGACCGCGCCGGCGACAAACCAGGCGTTGCCGGAATTGGCCGTGCTCCGCCGCGACTCGATCAGGTGCGTGTCGAAGCGAGTGGGGGTCCAGTCCGCGCCGCCGCTGATCAGGCGCTCACCGGCGTTGCAGGTGGCGGTCACGCTGATCAGGGACCCGTCGCCCGGTGAGGTCACCGTATTCGTGCGCGTGACGATCGCGGCGACATCCGCCGCGCCGACCGCGGCGGCATTGAGATCTGCACTGCGCACCGACTGGTCGACGATCTCGGCACCTGCGACCCCGTTCGTCTGGATCTCGTTCTGGCCGACTCCTGAGTTTTGGATCTCGCTGGTGCCGACGGCGTCCGTGGTGATCTCGGCCGCGCCGACCCCGAACGAGGCGATCTCGTCCTGACCGACGGCGTCCGTGGCGATCTCGTCCTGGCCGACGGCGGCCGTGGCGAGGTCGGCGGCGGCGATTGAGCCGTCGAAGATGTCAGCGCTTTCGACGGCGCCAAATCCGATGTCGGACCCGGTGAGCGATTCATCCGCGATGTCGGTGCCGGTGAGCCCGCCGTTGGGCAGCGTGTCGTCGCGGACGTCGTTCGAGAAGATCTGGTTGTTGCGGACGTCGGCGCTGAAGACCTCGCCGTCGATGATGTCCTCCGAGCCGACCTGATCCTGGCCGGGGAGCGGTCCGTCGACCGCGTAGGCGGTGCCGCTCAGGGCGATGAACACAGCGACGTAGCCGATGACGTTGGAGCGCACGTGGTTGCTGACCCGACTCATGGACCCTCCTTGGACCGCTCTCCGGTGGACGGGCCGAGTCTAAGGCGACAACCCCGCGGGCGCTCCACCTCGCAAGAACCGTTCGTGTGCGACCGTTGGAATTGTGGCTTGACCCAACCCGCCGCCTCGACCCATCCCAGGCTTGTCCATGCCCTGCTCGCGATCCTGGCAACCGCGGGCGCGTTGCTCTTCGCCGCGGAGGCCCAGGCGGCGACCCCGACGCACGTCCAGAGCCGCGCCAAGCAGGTCACCACCGGCACCACGATCGGGCTGCCGTTCACGGGCCCCGTGGCGGCCGGCAACCTGATCGTCGTCTACGCCGTCTGGGACAACACCTCGCCGGTGACGATCACCGACACCAGGGGTGACGCCTTCAGCAGCGCCGCTCCGCCGGTGCATTGGAACAACGACGCTTGGAGCTCGCAGGTCTTCTACGCCAAGAACGTCGCCGGGGGCACGACCTCGGTCCGGGCGAAGTTCTCGAGCGCGATCACCTCGTTCGGCCGCATCTACACCCACGAGTACTCGGGGGTCGAACGAGACCGCCCCGTTCGACGGCTCCTCGGCCGCGATCGGCTCGACCAGCGCGATGAACAGCGGCTCGGCGACGACGACGAGCGCAAACGACCTGATCTTCGGCGCCGGCGCCTCGACCCAGACGGTGACTCACGCCGGCTCGGGCTTCACCACCCGGCGCACGAACTTCGGCGGGCGCACGGAGGATCGCCTCGCCCCGGCCCCGGGTGCGGCGAGCGCGAGCGCTACCCAGGACGGCTCGCGCTGGGTCATGCACATGGTCGCGTTCAAGCCCGACCCGCTGCCCGACACCACGAAGCCCACGGTCTCGATCACCGGGCCGACGGACGGCGCAACCGTCTCGGACACGCTGCAGGTGACGGCGAACGCCAGCGATGACGTCGGGGTCCAGAACGTCTGGCTGCTGGTCGACGGAGAGCGCGTCGGCGGAGCCGACAGAACGGCTCCGTACTCGCTGAGCTGGGACTCCAACTCCATCGAGGACGGCGCCCACATCCTGAAGGTCAGGGCTCGGGATGCGGCCGGCAACAGCGCCGCGTCGCACCCGGTGACCGTCAACGTCTCCAACAGCGCCGGCTTCACGAACGAGGTCCTCGCCTCGGGGCTCGACCTCCCGACGACCTTCACCTTCCTGCCCGACGGCCGCATGCTCGTCGGTGAGCTCGAGGGCACCGTCCTCGTCCTCCCGCCGCCCTACACCGATCCCGACCCGACCCCGTTCCTGCAGCTCTCCAACGTCGGCTCGGCCGGCGTTCAGCAGGGCATCTACGACATCGCGCTCGACCCCGACTTCGACTCGAACCGCTTCTTCTACGTCTTCTACACGCTCGGCACGCCCAACCACGACCGCGTCTCGCGGTTTACCGCCAACCCGACCCTGACCGGAACGGTGCCCGGCAGCGAGTTCGTCCTCTACGAGGATCCCCAGAACGCGAACGCCGAGCATCACGGGGGCTCGCTCAACTTCGACAACGACGGCAAGCTCCTGTTCACGACCGGCGAGCACTTCGACCCGTCGGTCTCGCAGGACCTCACCAGCCCGCGGGGCAAGGTCCACCGGATCAACCCGGACGGCAGCGTGCCCACCGACAACCCGTTCTTCGACGGCGCCGGACCGCACATCGACTCGATCTGGGCCCGCGGGCTGCGCAACCCGTTCCGCTCCTACTACGACGCCCCGACCGGCCGCTACTACATCGCCGACGTCGGCGGCAACAATCCCGCGACCGCCGAGGAGGAGATCAACATCGGCGAGGCGGGCGCCAACTACGGCTGGCCCGACAGCGAGGGCGACTGCTCGCCGCCCTGCGAGAGCCCGCTGTTCTCATACCCCCACAACGGCCGCGACGCCTCGATCACCGGCGGCTTCGTCTACCACGGCACCCAGTTCCCGAGCCAGTTCGACGGCGCCTACTTCTACGCCGACTACACCCAGAACTGGATCAGGGGGCTGCGGTTCGCTCCCGACGGCTCGGTCTCCGACGAGTTCGACTTCGAGCCCGCCGACGGCAGCGTCGACGGGCCCTACGGGGACATCGTCGACCTCGGCCAGGGTCCCGAGGGCTCGCTCTACTACATCGACCTCGGCTACTCGGACGTCGGCGGCGCCTTCGGCGTCAGCAAGATCAGGCGGATCAGCTACATCAGCGCAAACCAGCCCCCGGTGGTCGCGGCGACGGCGAACCCGGCCTCCGGGCCGACGCCGCTCGAGGTCCACTTCTCGAGCGCCGGATCGACCGACCCGGAGGGCGAGCCGCTCACCTACTCGTGGAACTTCGGCGACGGCACGACCTCCACCGCCGCCAATCCGACGCACACCTACGCGAACCCGGGTCCGTACCAGGCCCGGCTGACCATCTCGGACGGCGTCAACAACTCGGTCTCGGCGCCGATCGCGATCAGCGCGGGCAACGTGCCCACCGCGACGATCGACGCGCCCACCGACGGGATCGAGTTCGACGCCGGCGACCTGATCAGCTTCAGCGGCGACGGCACCGACCTCGAGGACGGCTCGCTCCCGAACAGCGCCTTCACGTGGAACATCGACTTTCTCCACGACGGCCACGTCCACCCGGGGACGCCGATCACGGGCCAGCGCAGCGGCAGCTTCACGATCCCCACCTCGGGCCACGACTTCGAGGGCAACACCCGCTATCGGATCACGCTCACGGTCGAGGACTCCGACGGCCTGACCTCGACGAGGTCCGTGACCGTCTTCCCCGACAAGGTGAACCTGAGCTTCGGCGCGGTGCCCAGCGGCCGGACGATCTACGTCGACGGAATCGCGAGGGTGACGCCGTTCGTGCTCGACACGCTGGCCGGCTTCCACCACACGATCGACGCGCGATCGCAGACCGCGGGCGGGAACTCCTACACGTTCGATTCCTGGTCCGACGGCGGCGGCCAGCAGCACACGATCACCGTGCCGGAGACCGCCCAGAGCTACACGGCGACCTTCGACAGCACCCCGCTACCGCCCGGCCTGGTCGGAGCCTGGGGGTTCGAGGAGGGCGCCGGCACGACGGTCGCCGACGCCTCGGGCAACGGCAACGAAGGGACGCTCAACGGGCCCGGCGCCACCTGGAGCGCGACCGGCAAGTTCGGGGGCGGGCTGGAGTTCAGCGGCACGTCGGGGAACGTGCGCATCCCGCACGCGCCCTCGCTGAATCTGAACTCGAGCTACACGCTCGAGGCGTGGGTCAAGCCGACCGCCCTCTCCGGCTACCAGACGATCCTGATGAAGGAGGAGACCTCGGGCTGCAGCTACTGGCTGCAGACGGTCGACACCAACGTCAACAGCGGCTTCGGCAACGGCGGCTGTCGCGAGCACGCCAGCAGCGGGCCGGCCGTGCCGCTGAACGCGTGGTCACATCTGGCGGGCGTCTTCAACAACGCGGCCAACACCTACACCCTCTATCTGAACGGGACGGCGATCGGGACGTCGAGCGAGACGCTCGCGCCGACGCCGAACACCCAGGCCCTCATCTTCGGCCAGTCGGGGTGCGGTGCCTGCGGCTTCGAGCGCTGGCAGGGCCTCATCGACGACGTCCGGATCTACGACCGCTCGCTGAGCGCGGCCGAGATCCAGGCCGACATGGACCACGGGGTCTAGATCATCTAGGCGGCTCGGCTCGCGGGGCCTTCAGCCCCACGAGCCCTCCATCATCGGCCGGAAGCTGGTCGTCAGGATCCGCATCCCGGGTGGCCGGGTGACCGTGAACATGATCACGTCGGCGACCTCGTCGGCGGACAGCATCCCCTCCAGCTCGGGATCTCCGTCCTCGCGCCCGGTGCCGATCGCGAAGTCGGTGTTCACGCCCCCCGGGCAGATGCAGCTCGCGCGCACCCCGTGCTCGCGCAGCTCGTGGTCGAGCGCGCGCGTGAAGCCGAGCTGGCCGAACTTCGACGCGTTGTAGACCGACTCGCCGGGAAACGCGCGCAGGCCGGCGACGCTCGCGAGCGCGACGAAGTCGCCCTCCCCCGCCTCGATCAGGTGCGGCAACGCGGCGGCCGCGGTGTAGAGGGTCCCCTTCAGGTTGACGTCGATCATCTCCTCGACCAGCTCCGGATCGAGCTCGAGGAAGGGCCCGTAGGCGCCGACGCCGGCGTTCGCGACGACGATGTCGAGCCGCCCGAAGCGCTCTACCACCGCGTCCACGGCGACACCCAGCGCCTCCCGATCACGAACGTCGCAGGCGATCCCCAGCGCCCGATCGAGCCCCAGGTCCGAACCGCGCCGCGAGAGCAGCCCGACCCCGGCCCCGGCCTCGTGGAGCTTGCGCGCGACCGCCGCGCCGATCCCGCCGCTGCCGCCCGTGACCAGCGCGACCTTGCCGTCCAGTTCCATCCGATCTCCTTCCTCGACTGACCGCTCCCCAGCCTCGCAGGCCGCGGAGCTACTCGGCGAGCCAGACCTGGCGCAGGGGCCACCAGCCGATCGGATAGGTCTCGAAGTTCATGACCTCGTCCCGGTAGCCGGTGACCGACTCGGTGAAGAAGAGCGGCACCGCGGGGGCGTCGTCCATTGCCATCTGCTGGACCTCGGCGAAGTACCCTGGCGCGCTGGTCCTCGTCGAGCGTGCCCTTGGCGTCGGCGAGCAGCTGGAGCAGTTTGGGGTTCTCGTAGAAGGTCCCGAGCCCGTGCAGGCCGGAATCGGCGTCGTACGTCAGCGCCGCGACCTCGTCGTCGGACAGCGTGTCGCTGGAGACCGCGTCGCCGGGGAAGCTCGCCGCCGCGCCCCCCTCGCCGTCGAGCCACTCGGTGAACATCGTCCCGAAGTCCCGGGGGACGATCTTCACGTCGACCCCGATCCGCCCCCACTCCTGCTTGAGCACCTGCGCCGTGTGCTTCTCGACCACGTCGCCGGCCGGGATCTCGAGCTCCAGCTCGAAGCCGTCCGGGACGCTCGACTCCGAGATCAGCCGCCTGGCCTTGTCGAGGTCGTAGCGGTAGGGCCTGACGGAGTCGTCCCAGTACTTGACCGGCGCGATGTTGCTGTTGGCGATCCTGGCGTTTCCGAACAGGATCGCGTCGCGGATCTGCTCCTTGGGCGTCGCGTAGTTGAGGGCCTGGCGGACCTCGACCTCGTCCAGCGGCGCGTGCGCGTTGTTGAGGAACACCGAGTCCCACTTCAGCGAGTCGGCGACCTCGACCGTGATCCCGTCGACCTCGCGCAGCGGCTCGACCTGCTCGTAGGGAATCCCGTCCGCGACGTCGACCTTCCCCGACTTCAGGTCTCGCGTGCGCATGTTCGCGTGCGGCACGAACTCGAACACCACCTCGTCGAGATAGGGCTGGCCCTCCCGCCAGTAGTACGGGTTGCGCTTCAGCACCGTGCGCTCGCCGTGCGTGAACTCGGCCACCTTGAAGGGACCCGACCCGACCGGGCGCTCGGCGAAGCGCTCGTCGCCGATCTCCTCGACGACCTTCTTCGGCACGATCGCAGCCGCGAACATCGCCATCGCGTCGAGGAATGCGCCGTCGACGCTGTTGAGGGTGACCTTGACCGTGCGACCGTCGACCGCGTCGACCCTCTCGATCGCCGCGCCGAGCGTCGCGTAGTTGACGTTCACGTTCGGGTCGGCGAAGCGGTCGATCGAGAACTTGACGTCCTGCGCCGTCACCGGGTCGCCGTTGGAGAACCTCGCGTCGCGCAGGTGGAAGGTCCACTCGCGCCCGTCCGGACTGTGCTCCCAGGACTTCGCCAGCCCGGGGACGAGCTCCGAGCCCTGGACCTCGACCAGCTGGTCGAAGATCTGCTGGATGGTGAAGATCGAGCCGTTGTTGGCGGCGTCGATCGGATTCAGCCCCGCCTCGGCGTCGAGGGTCCGCGCGAAGGTCAGCGTCCCTCCCCTGACGACCTTCGTGCCGGTCGCCGGAGTGCCCTCATCCGCGCTGGTCGTTTCCTCGGTTGGGGCCTCGGCGCCGGTCGAGTCCTCGGAGCTGTCGCCACCGCAGCCGCCGAGCAGCACGCCGAGGCTCAGCAGCGCGGCGAGCAGCCCCCGCGACCCCATCGAAGGTGGCATCGAAGGCACCCTCATCCGTCGACGCGATCCTCATCGGAGCGCCGGACGGCCCCGCGCGGCGTCTCGTTGTCGGGGATCGGGACCACCAAGGCACGCCCCGCCCCGGGGCGACGGCGCTCGCGAATCCTCTCAGAGACGCGGCCCCGCCGCGTCGGGTCGGCTCAGCCCGAGCGCTCGGTTGCCGGCCTGCTCGGCGTCGGGGTGGGCGTCCCGGCGCGCCGCCGGTGCGCCACCGCGGCCAGCAGGCGGCGGATCGGCTTGCCGCCGGCCTCCAGCTCGTGGGAGCGGCGAGGCGTCCTGTACGACCCGGCACCGGGGCGAACCTGGCGGGCGACGAATAGGGCTCCTGGCAGCACGACTTTCCTCCTTTTCTTGCGTGACTCTCTATTACGTTATACCGGTCACGCTGACCTGTCAAGTCGTTTTGCCGGTCATGACGGGCTATTCTTCTTCGCGTGGACGTCACCGAGCTCGCGCGCCAGATCGAGGACAAGGTCGCCCCCGAGCCGCTGATCGCGGTCCAGGGACTGGCGAACACGTTCGCCTTCGATACCGGCGAGGAACGGCTCCTCGATCCGGCCTCGGCCCGCGAGTGGCTGCTCGTCTCGGACCTCGCCGCGCCCACGGTGAAGGTCGGCGAGTCCGAGCTCGAGGGCCTGCGCGAGTGCCGCGCGGTGATCCGCGACCTGATCGATGCCAACCTCGACGGCGACCCCGACGCCGCGGCCCCCGGGCTCGCGCGCCTGGCCGCCGCGCATCCCGTGGAGCTGGTCGCCGGCGCGGACGGGAAGCTCCGGCTCGACCTCACCCCGCCGGCCACCGTCGACGAGGTGATCTCGCAGATGCTCGGGATCGTCTTCGCCGCTCAGCTCGAGGACGAGTGGCCGCGGCTCAAGGTCTGCGCCAGCGACGAGTGCCGCTGGGCCTTCTACGACAGCTCCCGCAACCGCAGCGGCACCTGGTGCAAGATGGAGACGTGCGGCAACCAGATCAAGAACCGCGCCTACCGCAGGCGCAAGTCCGGCGACCGCTCCGGCGCTACCGCCTAGCAGCCCCGATCGTCCTGCTGCTCATGGTCCCGCTGCTCGGCTGCGGGTCGGGCGGCGCCGACGCCGGCGATGACCCGTGGCCCACGGCCGAGCGAGCAGTTCCCGAGCGCACGGCGCCCGATCCCGACGAGGGGATCCCGCTCGACCCGGCCCGGCTCGCCGACGCGCTGACCGACACGCACGACGCGCTTCACCGCGCGATCGAGCGCTGGCGGAGAGGAGGGCGATCTTGGCGAGAAGGCGCCGCGCGGGGTGACGCTTCACGCCCTCTACCAGCAGCGCATCTACGTGCTGCTGACATCGAGGGAGGGGCTCGCCGGGGCGGTGGCCGACCGCCTCGACGGCGAGGTCGCCGACGAGGCGCGCGACACCCTGGGTGCGCGGCGCGAGCTGAGCCACCTCTCGACGCCGGTCGCCGCCCGCCACATCGACACGGGGCCCGCGCTGCCGGCCGGCGTGCTGCTGGGCTTCTACCGCGAGGCCGAGAAGCGGTTCGGCGTCTCCTGGAAGGTGTTGGCCGCGGTCAACTTCGTCGAGTCGGCCTTCGGCAAGGTGCGCAGCAAGAGCACGGCGGGCGCCCGCGGCCCGATGCAGTTCATCCCCTCGACCTGGGACGCCTACGGCATGGGCGGCGACATCGACGACCCGCGCGACGCGATCATGGGGGCGGCCAATTACCTGCACGCCTCCGGGGCGCCGCAGAGCAACAGCCGGGCGCTGTTCGCCTACAACCCGTCGGACGCGTACGTGAACGCGGTGCTCGGTTACACCCGGCGCATGCGCCACGACCGCCACGCGTACTTCGCCTTCCACAGCTGGCAGGTGTTCGTGCACACGCCCTCGGGGATCCGCCGGATCACAGGCCCCGGGCTGGGCGGCTGAGCCGCTCAGAGGCCGGGCTTGAAGACCATGTCCCAGGCCGCCACCACGAGCAGCAGCGACGATCAGCCAGTAGCCCCACGACCAGCGCGCGAGCTGGCGGCAGGGCGCAGCTCGGATCGATCGCCGTCGCGCGACGCGCGCGCTCGGCCTCGAGCGCCGCCCGGCTCTGGTGGGCGGCGCCGACCACGAAGGCCGCCGCGAACAGGCCGAGCGCGAGCAGCGACCCAGAACTGCCCGAAGTCCCAGGCGGCGCTGTCGAGCACCATCCAGACCCCGAGCCCGAGCACCGCGATCGTCGAGGGCGCGAGGACGAGCGGACCGATCCGGCGCAGGTTGCCGACGAAGCGCGCGACGCGCCTCGGCCTCGCCGCCGCGCACGACCTGGGTCGACGAGCACGCCGAGCAGCAGCCCGCCACCGACCCAGGCCATGGCGGCGACGATGTGCCCGAACAGGAGCCAGTCGTAGAGGCCGCGGTCGGCATCAGCCCACCTCCTGGGCGACGCGCGCGCCCGGAGCCGGCTCGCGCTCCGCGGACTGGCCGTCGGGCCCGGGCGCGCGCTCGCCGCCCGAGCGAGCGGCCTCACCCGCGGGAGCGCCGGCCTTGCGCAGCGGCACCTCCTCGAGCAGCAGGACGCGAGCAGCCCGAGCAGCGCCAGCGGCGCGGCGACGGCGAAGACCGCCTGAGCGCCGTCGATCACGTCGCTGCGAAGCACCGATCCCAGGCCCGAGCCGCCGGCGTCCGACGCCGTGGCGCCCGCCTGCGCGGCGAACACCGCGCCGAGGACCGCGGCGCCGACCGCTCCGCCGAGGGCGCGGAAGAAGCCCGTGGTGGCGGTGGCGATCCCGAGCTCGCGCCGGTCGACGCCGTTCTGCACGGCGACGATCAGCACCTGGGTGACCATCCCGAAGCCGAGCCCGAAGACGGCCAGCCCGATCCCGGTGGCGAGCTGCGACGGGTTGCCGGCGAGCACCGCCAGCAGCGCCAGCGCCGCGCTCATCAGCGCGAGGCCGGCGAGCGGGAAGCGCTTGTAGCGCCCGGTGCGCGCGATGCTGCGCCCCGAGAGCGTGGTCGAGACCGTGATCCCGAGCATCGCCGGGACCAGCAGCAGGCCGGCCTCGGTCGGGCTCGCGCCCGTGGTCGTCTGCAGGAACAGCGGCACGAACACCGTGATCGCGAACAGCGCCGCGGTGCCGAGGAAGAGCGCCGCGCTCGCCACCGCGACCGCGCGGGTGCGCAGCAGGTGGAAGGGGACGATCGGGTCGGCGGCGCGGCGCTCGTGGGCGACCAGCGCGAGCCCGAGCGCCACGGTCGCGCCGATCAGGCCGAGGATCGGAGCCGAGTCCCAGCGCGTAGCGGTCGCCGCCCCAGATGCAGGTCAGCAGCAGGCCGCTGGTCGCCGCGGCCAGCAGGCCGGCGCCGAGCACGTCGAGCGGCCGTTCGGGGCGCTCGGTCGCCGGCGCCGGCAGCCGCCGGGCGAGCCCGGCCAGGGCAACGGCGCCGAGCGGCAGGTTGACGAGGAAGACCCAGCGCCAGCTCGCGCTCTCGCACCAGCACGCCGCCGATCAGCGGGCCGACGATCGTGGCGACGGCGAAGGTCGCGGCGATGTAGCCCTGGTAGCGACCGCGCTCCCGCGGGGCGACGAGGTCGCCGATCACGGCCATCGCCAGGGTCATCAGGCCGCCGGCGGCGGCTCCCTGGATCAGCCGCATGACGATCAGCTGGGTGATGTCCTGCGCCGCGGCGCACAGCGCGGAGGCGACCACGAAGACCGCCAGCGAGAGTCTCGAGCAGGAGCTTGCGCCCGTGGCGATCGCCGAGCTTGCCCCACAGCGGCGTCGTCGCCGCCGCGGCGACGACGTAGGCGGTGACGACCCAGGAGACGTCGGTGACGCTGCCGAGATCGCCCGGCGATCGTCGGCAGAGCCGTCGCCAGGATCGTCTGGTCGAGCACCGCCGGCAGCATCGCCAGCACGATCGCCGCGAACGGCACCGCGACCGCGGCGGCGTCGGCGCGATCGGAGAGACTGTCAATTCCCTTGCCCCCACGAAACCCAATCATTGCTTTGCTCCCACTAGAAACTTATAGTCACTAGAATCTTCTCGTCACTGTAGCAAAGAGCCGGCATGAGCGCAGAACCAGGACTCCGCGAACGCAAGAAGGAACGGACGCGACAGCTGATCGCGGATGCCGCGCGGCGCCTGTTCGCCGAGCGTGGCTTCGAGGCGGTGACCGTCGCCGAGGTCGCGCGCGCGGCCGACGTCGCCGACGAAGACGGTCTTCAACTACTTCCCGACCAAGGAGGACCTCTTCTACAGCCGGCTGGAGGCCTTCGAGGAGGAGATGCTGGCCGCGGTCCGCGAGCGCGAGCCCGGCGAGACGCGTCGCTCGCCGCGTTCCGGGAGTTCCTGCTCCGCAGCGGGGCGTGCTCGCGATCAAGGGCGACGACGGGGAGGCGGAGGCGACGCGGCAGCTGCGTCGGTCACGCGCGTGATCACCGAGAGCCCCGCCCTGCTGGCGCGCGAGCGCCAGGTGCTCGCCCGCTACGAGGAGGCGCTGGCCGCGCTGCTCGCGCAGGAGACGGGCGCGGACCCTGACGCGGCCGAGCCCCGGGCCGCCGCCAACGCGCTGCTCGGGGTCGCACCGGGCGCTGATCGACTACGTCCGCCGGCGCGCGCTCGCCGGGGCCGGCGCGGTGCAGGTCCGCGCGAGGTGCGCGCCCAGGCAAAGCGCGCGTTCGCGCTGCTCGAGGGGGGCCTGGGCGACTACGCCCGGCGCTGACGTAGCGCCGACTGGCGGAAAACGTTGGATAACTGAGCGTTTTCGGCCAGTCGCGTCAGGGGGAGCGGGGCTAGCGACTCAGCAGGAGTCGTAGACGTACCGCGGCGATCCCGGCTTGGTGACCAGCCGGTCGCGCAGGACGACGGAGATCTTGTCGCCAACGGTCCGGCACCCCTTGTCGAAGTCCTCGCGCCGGTACTCGATCTCGATCACCCTGTTGCCGTGGACGCTGCGGTAGCGGTTGCACTCGTTGTAGCGAGAGCACTCCTCGGCGATCGCGAAGTCGAACCCGACGCGGTCAGACTGCGCGCGGGTGATGTCGGCCGTGTTCTTCTGGCCGACCGCGAGGCCGAGGCGGTGGGCGCGCCCGGTGAGCTTCCTCGCGTAGGCGAGCGCCTCGGGCTTGCCAAACGGGACGTCGTCCGCGAGCGGCGTGCCGTCGAACCGGGTCCACGAGTCGAGGTTGTCGTACTCGACCGCATCGAAGCCCTTGCTCGCGCAGCCCTCGATCATCTGGTCGACCCAGTCGGCCGCCCGCTCGCGCTTGCGCGCGTTGCGGATGTCGATCAGGTACTCGCCGCCCCAGTGCGGGTCGTCTCCGAGCTCGTTCAGCACCAGGCTCCGGGGCCAGTTGTTGTGCTCGTCCGGGACGGTCCACCCCGGCCTCGTTCGCCTGCGTCTGGTAGGCGTTGACGTAACAGATCGAATAGGCGGGATCGGGTGCCGGGTCGCCGATGAACCAGTCGCGGGAGACGACCGTGACCCCCGCCGGCAGCGGATAGTCGCCGCCGATCTGGTAGTCGAACTCGGCGTTCGACCGGGGGCGGTTGGACCGTGGCCCGCGCCGGGGCAACGCGACTTGCCCTCGCCGGCGGCGAGCAGCACGACGAGGAGCGCCCCGAGCGCGACGACTCCGGCGACCGCCGCCACCGCGCGCCTGCTGGTCAAACTCATGCCGCCTTCACCACCGGTGGCTCGAGTTGTAGCGCAGCGCCGGTCTCGCGATCGAACAGGTGCACCTGCGACGGGGTCGATCGCGAGCTCGACCACGCCCCGCGCCTGCGCCGGCGGCCGGCCCTGGATCCGGGCGGTGAAGCGGGCGCGGCGGTCGTCGGCCAGCAGGCGGCCCTCGTCGGCCCCGCTCTCGCCGCCGATCGCCGCCTTGACGTCCTCCGTGGCGATCCGCGGCGCGTCGACCGTGAACAGCAGGTTGCACTCCGAGCCCAGCTCCTCGACGACGTCGAGCTCCACCGTCAGGCGCGCCCAGCCCGGGTCCACCCCGGGCCCGGCGACCACGAAGCTCGTCGGCCGCACCCCCAGCACCACCTCGCGCCCGCTGCCGCCGGCAGCGCCCGCGAGCCGGCAGCTCGGTGGTCCCGAAGCTGACCGCATCGCCCTCCAGACGAGCCTCGACGAGGTTCATCGCCGGGGAGCCGATGAAGGCGCCGACGAACAGGTTCGCCGGGCGCGTCGAACAGCCGCTGCGGGACGTCGCATTGCTGGATCACGCCGTCGCGCAGCACCGCGACCCGCTGCGCCGAGCGTCATCGCCTCGACCTGGTCGTGGGTGACGTAGACCGTGGTCGTCGGCAGCCGCTCGTGCAGGCGGGCGAGCTCGCCGCGCATGCTCGTGCGCAGCTTCGCGTCGAGGTTGGAGAGCGGCTCGTCCATCAGGAACGCCGCGCGGCTCGCGCACCAGCGCCCGGCCCATCGCGACCCGCTGGCGCTGGCCGCCCGAGAGCGCCGCGGGCTTGCGGTCCATCAGCTCGCCGAGCCCGAGCATCGCCGCCATCCGATCCACGCGCTCGGCGATCTCGCGGCTTGGCGACCTTGCGGCGGCGCAGGCCGAAGGCGAGGTTCTCGCGCACGGTCTTGTGCGGGTAGAGCGCGTAGCTCTGGAAGACCATCGCGATGTCGCGGTCGCGGCGGCTCGAGCGTGGTCACGTCGTCGTCGCCGATCCACACGCTGCCCTTGGTCACCCGCTCGAGCCCGGCGATCATCCGCAGCAGGGTCGACTTGCCGCAGCCCGAGGGACCGACCAGGACCATGAACTCGCCGTCCGCGACGTCGAGCGAGACGTCGTCGACCGCCAGCACGTCGCCGTCGTAGACCTTCGTGACCCGCTCGATCCTCGATCCGGGCATCGGCGTCTAGCCCTTGACCGCGCTCGACGTCAGCGAGGCGATGAACGATGCGCTGGGCGAGCAGGAAGGCGAGCAGCACCGGCAACACGGTGATCACGTTGCCGGCCATGACCGCCGCCCAGTCCTGGGTGTGCTGGCCCTGGAACGTGGTCAGGCCGAGCGGCAGGGTGAGCGTTCTCGTCGGAGTTGATCGCGATCAGCGGCCAGAGCAGGTCGTTCCACATCAGCAGGAACGTGAGCGCGGCGAGCGTCGCCAGCGCCGGCTTCGCCAGCGGCAGGGCGACGTGCAGCAGCACGCCGAGGCGCGAGCAGCCGTCGATCCGCGCCGCCTCCTCGACCTCGCGCGGGCAGGTTGACGAAGAACTGGCGCATCAGGAAGACGCCGAGCGGGAGCACCAGCTGCGGGACGATCAGCGCCGCCGAGCGTGTCGACGAGCCCGAGCTTGTCCATGACGATGAAGGTCGGGATCATCGTGAGCTGGAACGGGATGATCAGGGTCAGCAGGATCAGCAGGAAGAGCAGCGGTCGAGCCGCGGAACCGCAGCCGCGCGAAGGCGTAGCCGGCGAGCGAGCAGAAGACGAGGTTCGAGACCACGGTGACGCGCGCGACGATCGTCGAGTTGAGCGAACCAGCGCGGGAAGTCGGAGTCGCCGAGGACCGTGTTCCAGCCGTCGAGGTGCAGCGAGTCGGGGATGATCGTCGGCGGGAACTGGTTGATCTGGGCGTTCGACATGAACGAGCTCAGCACCATCCAGACGAGCGGCAGCGCGAAGAGGATCGCCACCGGGGCGAGGACCAGGTGCCACGGGCTGAACGGCAGCCGCGGCCGAGTCTCGATGCGTTCGCGCGCTCGGCCGGCCGGTTGTAGACGAGCTGGGCGCCGACGAGCAGCGATCAGGAAGAGCGCGACGACGTAGGCGATCGCGGCCGCGTAGCCGGCGTTGAAGAGCTGGAACGCCTGGTTGTAGACGTAGTAGACGACCACGCCGGTCGAGTCCAGCGGGCCCCCCGCGTGGTCGCGTAGACGAGGTCGAAGAGCTGCAGCGACAGCAGCGTCTGCCAGACGACGAGGAAGATCGTCACCGGCAGCAGCTGGGGCAGGATCACGTGCCGCAGCGACGCCCAGCGGCTGGCGCCGTCGACCGAGGCCGCGTCGACGAGCTCGCGCGGGACGTCCTGGAGCGCGGCGAGGTAGATGACCAGCGGGAACCCGATCCCGCCCCAGATCCCGATCAGGACGATCACGAACATGCGCCTGGTCGGGGTCGCCGAGGAACCCCTGCCGCGGCAGCCCGAGCGCGTCGAGCAACGCGTTGGCGACGCCGAAGCGCTCGTCGAAGATGAACGAGAACAGCACCCCCTGGGCGGCCGACCGAGGCGATGAACGGCAGCCAGGAACGCCGTCCGGTAGATGCCGATCAGGCGGATCCGGCGGTTGAGCGCCATCGCCAGGAACAGCCCGAGCACGATGGTGAGCGGGCACGAACAGGACCGGTGTAGACGAGCGTGTGCTCGATCGCGTCGCGCAGCGCCGGGTCGTTGAACAGCGCCTCGTAGTTCGAGAGCCCGACCCACTGTCGCCGGCGAGATCAGGTCGGCGGAGTTGAACGACAGCACCAGCGACCAGCCGATCGGGACGACCGCGAGCCCGACGATGATCACGACCGCCGGCAGGACGAACGCCCAGGCGGTCGGGTCTCCCCGAAGATCCGCTGGGCGAACGTCCGTTGCGGTGCGGTCGGCTCCGCGTCGCTCATCGACTCAGACCGGGCACGCTCGAGCTTCGCGTTCGACGGTGTCGACCGCCTCGCTCAGCGCCTCGGCCGGCTCGGCCTCGCCGTAGAGCACCGAGGCGACCGCCTTGCCCATCGCCTGCGAGATCTGCGGGTACTCGGGGATCGTCGGCCGGGTCCGCGCGAGCTCGGTGTTCTCGATGAACTTGTCGAGGCCCGGCAGGCTCTTCACGTAGTCCTGCGTAGCCGGGGGCTTCGTCGACGTCCTCGGTCAGCGGGCAGGCGCCCGGCCTCGCTGATCCACGCGCAGCTGCTGCTCGGGCTCGTCGAGAACCAGTCCATGAACACGAGCGCGGCCTTCGACGCGCTCGCTCGCCGTTGTCGAAGATGGCCCAGATGTCGGGCCCGGCGATCGTCGTGTGCTCGCCGCCGAACGACGGCATCGACGCGACGCCGTAGTCGACCTTGGCGTCGACGTAGTCCGGCAGCGTTACGGGCCCGGCGACGTTCATCGCCATCTTGCCGCTCGGCGAAGAGCTGGTGCATGCGCTCGCGAGCCGGCGGTGCTGTCGATGTAGACCGAGCCGTCGCCGGCCAGCTCGGGCGACGACGTCGAGCGCCGCCTCGCCGCGAGTCGCCGTCGAAGCCGACGCTGGTGCCGTCCTCGCTGACGATGTCGCCGCCCTGCTGCCAGATCAGCGGCCAGATCCGCCAGGTCGTGTCCTCGTCGCCGGTGCCGGGCCAGCCGAAGCCGGCGATCCCGGCGTCGGGGTCGTTGAGCTCCGCCGCCGTGGCGCAGGAAGTCGTCCCAGGTCCAGTCGTCGCTCGGGTAGTCGGGACGCCGGCGTCGTCGAAGAGCTTCTTGTTGTAGACGACCGCGAGGTTGTCGATGAACGCCGGCACCGCGCGCGGCTGGTCGTCGACGGTGGCCGCCTCCGTGCCGGCGTCGACGAACCGGTCCCAGTCGATGTCGACCGTGTCGATCGCGTCGGTCAGGTCCAGGAGCTGGTCGCCTGTCGGCGAGGTTGGCGAGGTCGGAGCCGTAGATGTAGGCGATGTCGGGGTAGTTGTCGGCCTGCAGCCCGGCGGTCACCTTCTGCAGCATCCGGTCGGAGTTCGACGCCGCCGGCGTCCTTGGAGACGACGACGTCCGGGTGGGTGCGGTTGAACTCGTCGATCATCGTCTGCAGGCAGCTCGGCCGGCCCCTGCGGTCTGGCCGTGCCAGAACTCGATCTCGACCGGCTCGCCGCTGCTCGCGGACGAGTCGTCGCTGCTCGAGTCGTCGCCTCCGCCGCAGGCGGCGAGCGAGATCGAGGCCGCCAGCGCCAGCAGCGCCGCGAACGTTCTCGTCAGTTTCGACACGTTCCTCTCCTTGTGTTCATGTGTCCCGCCCGCAAGCTCTCGGGCAGGGCATCTCCGTGGGCGGCGGTGAGCTCGTCGCACAGCTCCCAGATCTGCGTCCAGCGAGAGCGTCGCCGCGGCGTTGGGGTCGAGCATCACCGCCTGGCGTACGTATTCGGGCCGGCCCTCGAGCGCCGCCCGCACCGTGAGCTCGGCACACGTTCAGGTAGGTGCGGTTGAGCGCCGCGAGCTGCGGCGGCAGCTCGCCGACCGCAGGTCGGCTGGACGCCGGTCGCCGTCGACCAGGCACGGCACCTCGACGCACGCGTCCGCCGGGCAGGTTCGTCGATCAGCCCGGTGTTGCGGACGTTGCCGTAGATCACGCGCGGCGGTCCGGTCTCGATCGAGTGGATGATCTGCGGCGCGTACTCGTTGCTCGGCTCGATCTCGCAGCGGCTCGCCGGCGGCGAGCAGCGCTCGCGTGTGCGCTCGTACTCCTCGCAGGTTCTCCGCGGCTGCGGCGCGACGTAGTCGCCGACCAGCAGCCGGTAGCGCTCGATCGCCTCGTCGTCGCGCATCAGCCACGGCAGGTACTCGGCCGAGTGCTCGCTCGACTCGGTCGGGAAGTAGCCGAGCCGCCGGTACATCTCGCACCCGCACGCGGCGCAGCAGCTCGGGGTCGCGCTCGATCGCCTCGTCGAGCAGCGGGTAGAGGTCCTCGCCGTCGCGCTCGAAGCGCAGGATCCAACGCCTGGTGGTTGACCCCGGCGCCGAGGAACGTGACCTCCTCGAACGGCACGCCGACGTAGCTCGGCGAGCTCGCGCGGTGGTGTTCTGGACCGAGTGGCAGAGCCCGACGATCCGCTGCTGCGGCGTGCCCGCGTAGGTCGCCCAGCAGAGCATCGCCATCGGGTTCGTGTAGTTGAGCAGCCAGGCGTCCGGGCAGACGCTCGGCCATGTCGGCGGCGATCCCCTCCATCACCGGGATCGTCCGCAGCGCGCGGAAGATGCCGCCGACGCCGAGCGTGTCGCCGATCGTCTGCCGCAGGCCGTAGCGCGCCGGGATCTCGTGGTCGATCACGGTCGCCGCGTGGCCGCCGACCTGGATCATGTTGATCACGTAGTCGGCGCCGTCGAGCGCGCGCGCGGCGGTCGAGGTGGGCCTCGATCGCGGGCGCGGCGCCGAGCTGCGCGGCCGTCGCCCGGCGACCTGCCTCGGCGGTCTCGAGGCGCTCGGGTCGATGTCGTGCAGCGACGAGCGTCGCCCCGCGCAGCTCGGGGTAGCCGAGGAGGTCGGCGAGCAGCATCCGCGGTGAACTCGACGCTGCCCGGCGCCGACGAAGCGATCGCGCGGGCCGCTCATCGCAGCACCTCCTCGGTCGATCGCCCGGCACGGGCGAGCTCGAGCGCCTCCGCGAGCGCGGGCTGGGCGTCGACGCCGCCGAGCGCGCGGGTCGAGAGCGACGCCGCAGGCGACGCCGAGGCGCAGCGCCTCGGCCAGCGGCCATCCCGCTGCCCAGGCCGCAGAGGAAGCCGGCGGCGAGGCTGTCGCCGGCGCCGGTGGCGTCGACCGCCGTCGACCGGCGGCGCCTCGGCGCGCGCGGACTCGGCGCCGCGGCGCGCGATCGCGCCCTCGGGCGCCGAGCTTGACGACCACGGTCGTCGATCCGCGTCGGCGAGCGCGGCGAGCGCCGCCTCGGGCTCGTCGACGCCGGCGAGGCGCGCAGGCCTCGGCCGCGTTCGGGAGGAAGACGTCGGTCGCCGCGAGCGCGTCGTCGAGCCCGTCGGGCCCATCGCTCGGCCGGGTCCCAGCCGGGGTCGAGCGAGGTCGTCGCGCCCGGCCGCGTGGGCGCGCGCGAAGAGCTCGGCGAGCGCCGTCGCGCAGCCCGCTCTGCAGGTGGGGCGACGAGACGTGCAGGTGCTCGGCGGCGCGCCAGCGTCTCGTCGCCGACGTCGGCGGCGGCGAGGCTCGACATCGCCCCGGCCGAGGTCAGGATCGCGCGGTCGGCCCCGCGTGCTGAGCACGACGCTGAGCCCGGTCGCGCGGTCGCGGATCGACGCGGCAGCGCTCGGCGTCGATCCCGCGGGCGCGCGAGCTCGTCGAGCATGAAGCGCCCGCCGGCGTCGTCGCCGACGACCCCGACGTAGGCGACGCCGCATCCCGAGCCGGGCGGCGCCGCAGGCGACGATCGCCCCCGAGGAGCCGACCGTGAGCGCGCCGTCGTCGACGAGGCGCTCGACCTGGCCGTACTCGGGCTCGATCGCCTCGCCCGACCAGGATCGCGTCGGGGTTGAGCTCGCCGGCCACGACGCAGGTCGAAGCGTCCGCCGCTCACCGGCACGCGGCCGCCTCCGCCGCCACGAGCGTCGAACTCGACCGCGGGCACGAGCGCCTCGACCGCCGCGCGCTCGACCCGCCCGGGGTGCAGGTGCGCGAGCTTGTCCGTCGCCGCGGCGGCGCCGAGGGCGATCGCCGAGCGCCGATCCCTGCGCGCGAGCAGGGCGGCGGCGAAGCCGCCGATCAGCGCGTCGCCGCAACCGACCGCGTTGACGATCCGCTCGGGCGCCGGGGCGGTCACCCGGACGGCGCCGTCGCCGTCGGCGAACACGCTGCCCTCGGCGCCGAGGCTGAGCCAGACGGCGCCGGCGCCGCGATCCCTGAGCGCCTCGGCGATCGCGGCCGGGTCGGCGGCCGCCGGGTCGATCGCCGAGCGACGCGCGGCCGCCTCGGCGAGGTTGGGGGCGACCAGGTCCGGGCCCGCGGCGAGCCCGGCCGCGAGCGCCTCGGGCGTCGAGCTGTCGAGGATCACGAACGCGCCGCAGCCCGCGGGCGGCGTCGACCAGCCGCGCGTGCAGGTCGGTCGGGGCCCCGGCGGCAGGCTGCCGCAGATCCCGATCACGGCCGGGACCGGCGCGAGGCCGCGCGAGGGCGGCGACCAGCGCGTCGCACTCCGCGGCCTCCAGGCCGCCGCCGGGCTCGTGGATCTCGACCAGGTCGCCGCCCGGCGGCGCCGACCAGCGTGTAGGTCCCGCGCGTCGCGCCGGCGACGCGGCACGCTGCACGACCTCGACGGCCTCGGCGGCCAGCAGCGCCAGCAGCAGCTCGCCGCTGTGCGACCCGGCGGTCGTGACCACGGTCGCCTCCGCCCCGAGCTCGGCGGCGACGCAGGCGGCGTGGATGGCCTTGCCGCCCGGGGTCTCGAGCACCTCCGACGCGCGCACGATCCCGCGGCGGCTCGCCGTCGATCCGGGCGACCCGATCGATCGCCGGGTTGACGGCGACGGCGGCGAAGCGAGCGTCGGCCATCAGACCTCGACCACCTCGACGCCCGCGGCGCGCAGGGTCTCGACCTGCTCGGCGGGCGCGTCGACGTCGGTGATCAGCTCGTCGATCTCGGCCAGCGGGCAGATCTGCGAGAGCGCCGAGCGGCCGATCTTCGACGAGTCGCCGACGACGATCACCCGCGCCGCGCGCTCGACCATCCTGCGGTCGGTCTGCGCCTCGATCTCGTCGTGGGTCGTGGCCCCGGCGGCGTTGACGCCGTCGACGCCGAGGAACATCAGGTCGACGTTGAGGCCCTCGAGCGTGCGCGTCGGCCAGCGGCCCGATCAGCTCGTAGGACTGGGGCCGCGCGACGCCGCCGGTGACGACGAGGCGGATCGTCTCGTTGACCACCAGCTCGGAGGCGATGTTGATCGCGTTCGTGACCACGGTCAGCTCGCGCCCGCGCAGCCGCCGGGCGACCTCGGTGGTCGTCGTCCCGCCGGTGAGCCCGACCGTCTGCGCGTCGCCGATCCGCTCCACCGCGGCGTCGGCGATCCGGCGCTTCTCCTCGGCCTGCCGCCCGCCGCGGTAGCGAACCGGGAGCTCGTAGAGGAGGCCGTTGCGGACGGCGCCGCCGTGGGAGCGCGAGAGCAGCTTCTGCTGCTCGAGCAGCTTCAGGTCGCGGCGGACCGTCGCCGGCGAGGCGTCGAGGGACTCGGTCAGCTCGCGCGACCGAGACGGAGCCGTCGCTCGGCCAGGCGGGCGAGGATCCCGTCGAGCCGCTCGGCGCGCCTCATTGGCTGCCTCCGATTCGACCAGGTCGAGGACCACGGCCCGCTCGAGGTGCGGCGGGCGGTCGGGATCGAGCCCGCGGCGCTCCGCGAGGGCCAGCGCCAGGCGCTGGATCCGGACCAGCTCCGCGAGCGGATCGAGGCTCGCCGAGACGACGGTCGCGCCGGTGCGCCTCGACCTCGCCGGCGAGCCCGTCCGGCGGCTGGTCGAGCAGCCACACCAGCGCCCCCGGGCCCGCGGTGGCGATCGGGCCGTGGCGGTACTCCATCGCCGGGTAGGACTCGGCCCACAGGCCCGCGGTCTCCCGCAGGGTGAGCGCCGCGGCGTCGGCCAGACCGACCCGCCACTCGCTGCCCGAGGACCACCGCGCGCTCGATCGAGGCGGGGTCGGCGGGATGCGGGCTCGGACAGCGCGGCCTCGGGCGTCGTCGAGCAGTCCGGCGGGCGCGAGCCCGAGGGCGGCGCGCGCAAAGCAGACGACCGTGGTCACGAAGCGCGTCTGGACCACCGAGCGGTCGTCGGCGAAGCTCAGGTCGACGACCACGTCGCAGCGCGCGGCGACCGGGCTCGTCGGATCGCCGACGAGGGCGACGCGTCGGCGTGCCGGGACGGACGAGCTCGAGCGCCCGCAGGATCTCGGTGGTCGCCCCGGAGCGGGAGATGGCGACGACGCGGTCGTAGCCGCGAGCGAGCCTCGCCTCCGAGGCGGCGAAGGCGTCCGTCTCCCCTGCCCCGGCGAGCTCGCGGAGCGCCGCGAGCGCCTTCGCCGCGTGCCAGGAGCTGCCGCAGCCGACCGCCGCCACCCGCTCGCCGGCCGGGAGCAGGCCGGACGTCGCGGACGCGAGGTCGATCGCCAGTGACCACGCCCGGGGCTGATCGCGGATCTCATCCTCGACTGCCGACACGCGATCGCGAGCCTAACCGTTTCGCCATATTCATGCAAGCTTTCTGATTGAATTTGATCGCTTTGCCCAGGAGCTCAGCACAGTCGGGCACCACGAGCCGGGCCGGCGCCGACGCACCGCTGTTCATGCTCGCCTTCGATCACCGGCGCTCGATCCGGGGCCTGTTCGGGATCGAGGGCGAGCCCGACGAGCGGGAATCGGCCCGGATCGCCGCGGCCAAGCGCCTGATCTTCGAGGGGCTGCTCGCGGCCGGGTCGAGGCTCGACCACGGCGCCGCCGGGCTGCTGGTCGACGAGCAGTTCGGCGCCGAGGTCCTCGACCTCGCCCGGGGCGAGCGCGTCGTCGCCGCCGTCGCCTGCGAGCGCTCGGGCCAGGCCGAGTTCCAGTTTGAGTACGGCGAGGGCTTCGGCGCCCACATCGAGCGCTTCGACCCCGAGCTCGTGAAGGCGCTGGTCCGCTTCAACCCCGACGGCGACCGCGAGCTCAACCGGCGCCAGGCCGAGCGCCTGCGTGAGCTCTCGGACTGGCTCCGCGAGCGCGACCGCGACCTCCTCTTCGAGCTCCTCGTCCCGCCCGAGCCCGAGCAGCTGCGGGCCGCGGGCGGCGACCGCGACCGCTTCGACGCGGACCTGCGGCCGGAGCTGGTGCGGCGCGCGGTGACCGAGCTCCAGGACGCGGGCGTCGAGCCGGCCGTGTGGAAGCTCGAGGGGATCGAGGACCGCTCCGGATGCGAGCTGGTCGCCGCCGCGTGCCGCCGCGACGGCCGCGACGACGTCGGCTGCCTGATCCTCGGGCGCGGCGCGGACCCCGCCAAGGTCGAGCACTGGCTCCGCGTCGCCGCCCCGGTCGCGGGCTTCGAGGGCTTCGCGATCGGGCGCACGATCTGGTGGGACGCGATCGCCTCGCACCTGGCGGGCGAGCTCGACCGCCCCGGCGCGGTCGCCGCGATCGCGGCCCGCTACCGGCACTTCGTCGAGGTCTACCTCGATGCCGCCCGCGTACCTTCCCGGGGGTGAGGTCGAGAGTTCGCTGCGCGGTGATCGGGCTCGTCGGCGCGCTGGCCGTCCTGCCGGCCCCGCCCGCGACCGCGAGGTCCTCCGGCACGGTCACGGTCAAGTTCTACGACCAGCGAGGCCAGGGGACCGAGCTCACGCCGGCCGAGGCACGCAGGGTGATGAGAGGCGGCAACGGCTGGGACAGCGACGCCCTGGTGCGACCGTCCGACCTCCAGGACGTCGCCCAGTACCCGCTCTACCGAACGGGCTCGGCGCTCCGGTTCGACCTCCCGGGGCGCCCGGTCGCCCTCTCCGTGGCCTGGCCCGATGCCTCGCAGGGCTACTCGAACGTGATCATGGACAACCGCGGCCGTGGCTTTGCCTCCACGGCCACGGTCGTCTTCAACCAGCAGGCGGCAATCGACGCCAAGCGGAGGCTCGACCGGGCGCTGGCCGCCCGCCCCGGCTACGTCCGCTCCGCGGCCTTCGACGCCGCCTATGCCCAGGCGACCTCCGAGCTCGCCCACGCGCGAGCTTCGTCCACGGACCGCGCCCGGGGCCGCTTCGGCCAGCGCGCGCTCGACGCCGTTCACCGCGCGAACGATGCCCTGCTCTCGGAGTACGGGCCCGCCTTCGCGCACAGCACGCCGGCGAGTCCCTGGATCGGCCTCACGGTCGACGACCCCGATGTGCATCCGCTCTGGCCCGCCCTCGCCGCCGAGCTCACGCAACCGCACGGATGGGTCCGGCTCGTCTTCGACCCGACGGCCGACGGCGGCGATCCCGCGTATTACGCGGATGCCGTCGCAGACGCCGACGCGGCCGGGCTTCGGATCCTCGGCGAGCCGATCGACTCGGCGTTCGCCAACTCGTTCACTCGGCGCGAGTACCTCGAACGGTTCCGTGACTACGTCGATGCCTTCCCGCAGGTCGACGCATGGGAGGTCGGCAACGAGGTCAACGGTTGCTGGGTCGACAGCGTGACGACGGCCGGCGGGCGGTGCACGTCGCAGCTGCTTCCGGCACGGGACCGGATCAGGAACAAGGTCGCCGACGCCGCCGCCTATGTGAACGAGGCGCGCCCGGAGGCGGAGGTGGTCGTGACCCTCTACTGGCAGATCGGCAC
Organism: uncultured Solirubrobacterales bacterium; assembly: GCA_963842795.1. GTDB lineage: Bacteria > Actinomycetota > Thermoleophilia > Solirubrobacterales > 70-9 > WHSW01. The sequence goes on from CAWJHV010000018.1 coordinate 235,287, forward strand.
CGACGCCGCGCGCTGGTCGACCTTCAACTGGGCGCGGGCGAACCTCCCCGATGCGCTCCGCGATCGGATCGACGTGATCCTGCTCTCGCAGTACGTCGAGGACGCTCCGATGGGCCTCGCCTTCGACCAGGTCTTCAGGGCCCTCGGCGCCGAGTTCCCAGGCCAGCGGATCGGGCTGGGCGAGCTCGACTACTGGTCGGCGGATACGTCGCGCGTCTGGTGGGCCTTCGACGAGGCCCGCCCGCCGGCGGCCCGCCGCGAGCTCGCCGCCCACTACTACGCCGCTTCGCTCGGCTATCCGAACAGCGTCGGCGGCGGCTTCTGGTGGTACTTCCCGACCGAGGTCCCCGGCGACGAGCTGCTTCAGGAAGCGATTCGCGGCGTCGTCGACCGGACCGTCGGCGGCTGAGCGGCGCCCCGAGTGAAGTCCAGGATCAGCTCCGCGGTCTCGAGCGGGACGTCGAGCTGCGGGCAGTGGCCGATCCCGTCGAGCTCGACCCACTCGGCGTTCGGCACCCAGTCGTCGCGGAAGCGGGCGGCGGCGGTTGGCCAGTGCAGCAGACGGTCGTCCGTGCCCCAGATCACCCGCACGGGACAGGTGATCGCCTCGGCGTCGAGGCTCCAGCCCTCACGGCCGGCGTAGTCGACCAGCGGGGCGACCGCGTCGCAGCTCGCGGCCCCGAGCATCTGGTGCTTGAGCAGGTCGGGCGGTATGTGCTCGTAGTTGGTGGCGATGAACTCGGACGCGCGCCGCCGGCCCTCGGGCGTCGCGACGATCGCATCGGCGTGCGGGACCGCGGCGCGCAGGAGCTCCTGCATCGTGGTGAAGAAGGTCAGCGCGTCCCGGTAGGACTCGTCGCCCTCGGCCCAGCCGCCCGCAGGGGCGAGCGCGACCACGGTGCGCGCCCTGCCGCGGGCGGCGAGCTGCAGGGCGAGATAGCCGCCGAGCGAGTTGCCGACGAGGTGCGCGGTCTCGAATCCGGCCTCGTCCATCGCCCGCTCGACCGCGTCGGCCAGCACCGCGTCGTTGATCTCGCCCTCGATCGGCGGGCCGCCGGCGTGGCCGGCGAGGGTCGGTGCGAGCACGTCGTGCTCGCGCTCGAGCGCGGGCAGCACCAGCTCCCAGGTGCGCCAGGTGTCGGTGAAGCCGTGCAGGCAGACCATCGGCGAACCCGAGCCGCCGCGATGCAGTGGGGTGAACTCGCCGGCCACGCCGCGGACGCTAGCCGACCACGACCACGTCGAGCAGGCGCGGCCCGTGGACGCCCTCCACCCGCTCGAGCTCGATGTCCGAGGTCGCCGACGGCCCCGAGACCAGGGTGATCGGGCGGCGCTCCCGGGCGGCGGCCCCGAGGACGTCGATCGCGTCGGGGACCGAGGCGACCACCTGATCGGCGCGAACCACGCAGACGTGGTGGTCGGGCACCAGGGTGAGCGCGCGACGCCCGCAAAGCGGGCCGCAGTCGAGCGCGATCGTCCCGGTCTCCGCGATCGCGACCGCGCATCCGGTGAGCGCCGCGTCGACCGAGTCGAGGTCTCGGGCGTCGCGCTCGGGGCCGTCGGTGACGACCTCGATCCCCTCCGGACGCCATCCCGCCCCGGCGGCCGCCGCGACCCGGCGGCTGTCGCGCTCCTCGCACGCGGCCGCGATCGCGGCGATCAGCTCCTCCTCGGAGGCGACGCGTTTAACGGTCGCCCGGTAGGCGGCGACGCGCTCGCAGAAGCGCTCGACCAGCGCCGCCGACCCGCCCGCCTCGAGACCCGCCCGGCGGTACTCGCGCGGAACCTCCGGGACCGTCGGCTCGGGCCCGAGCGCCGAGCGGATGCGGTCGAGCATCTGGTCGCGGGCCGTCACGGGCGCGTCCTCCACCAGTCGCGAAAGCTCTGCGCCGGGACCTCGGGGAGGTCGCGGGTCGCGGTCCAGCGACCGAGCGGCCCCACCGGCAGGCGCGTGAGCGGGCCCCGCCCCCGCCGGGCCATCCGCTGCGCCCACTCGTATCGCCGTCGCGACTCGAAGGTGCGCGCCACCGCGCGCATCACCGCCCTCTCGGCCCGCCCCTCGTCGGGGCGCTCGCGCACGACGCGGCCGCGGAGGTGGATGAGCACCGACGGGATGTCGATCTTCACCGGGCAGACCTCGTAGCACGCGCCGCACAGGCTCGAGGCCCACGGGAGGTCGGCGGATCGCTCGAGGCCCTCGAGCTGCGGGGTGAGGATCGCGCCGATCGGGCCCGGGTAGACCGAGCCGTAGGCGTGGCCCCCGGTGCGCGAGTACACGGGGCACGAGTTCAGGCACGCCGAGCAGCGGATGCAGCGCAGCGCCTGCCTGCCGATCTCGTCGGCAAGCACCTCGGTGCGCCCGTTGTCGAGCAGCACGAGGTGGAACTCGCGCGGCCCGTCGTCGGCGCTCACCCCGGTCCACAGCGACGTGTACGGGTTCATCCGCTCGCCGGTCGAGGAGCGCGGCAGCAGCTGCAGCATCACCTCGAGGTCGCGCCACTCGGCGATCACCTTCTCGATCCCCATCACGGTCACCAGCACCTCCGGCAGCGTCGTGCAGAAGCGGCCGTTGCCCTCCGACTCGACCACGCACACCGCGCCGGTCTCGGCGACCGCGAAGTTGGCCCCGCTGACCCCCATCCGCGCCGAGAGGAACTTCGCCCGCAGGTACCGCCGCGCGGTCTCGGCGAGCTCCGTCGGCTCCGAGCCGAGCGCCTCGCCGCGGGCGATCGTGCCCGCGAACAGCTCGCGGATCTCCTCGCGGTTGCGATGGATCGCGGGCACGAGGATGTGCGAGGGACGGTCGTCGGCGAGCTGGACGATGAGCTCGGCGAGGTCCGTCTCCAGCGCCACCACGCCCGCCTGCTCGAGCGCGTCGTTGAGGCCGATCTCGTCGGTGGCGATCGACTTCACCTTGACCACCTCGTCGAACCCGTGGTCGCGGGCGATCCCGGCGACGATCCCGTTCGCCTCGGCCGCGTCCCGGGCCCAGTGGACGGTCCCTCCGGCGGCGGCGACCGAGGCCTCGAGCCGCTCCAGCTGCTCGGGCAGGGTCGCCAGGGCCCGCGCCTTGATCGCCGCCCCCGCGTCGCGGAGCTCCTGCCAGTCCGGCAGCTCCCCACGACCGAAGCGCGCTTGGCGCGGATCGTGGCGGTCGCCTTGCCGAGGTTGCGCCGCAGCTGGGCGTCGTCGAGGGCGACCGCGGCGGCCGCGGCGAACGCCGGCTCCGCGGCTCAGCTCGCTCGCGTGCTCCGCCAAGACCTCGGCGAGGTGCGCCGTCCGCACCCCGGTGCGCCCGCGGCTGAGCCCGCCGCCGATGTGCATGAGGCAGGAGTTGTCGGCGGCGACGCAGACCTCGGCCCCGGTGTCGAGCACGCCGCGCAGCTTGTCGCTCAGCATCGCCGAGGACACCTCCGCGTTCTTGACCGCGAAGGTGCCCCCGAAGCCGCAGCACTCCTCGGCCTGCGGGAGGTCGACGAGCTCGATCCCGCGCACCGCGCGGAGCAGCCGCAGCGGGCGGTCGCCGACCTCGAGCAGGCGCGCCGAGTGACAGGTGGGATGGAAGGTCACCCGGTGCGGGAAGACGGCGCCGACGTCCTCGACCCCGAGCCGGTCGACGAGCAGCTCGCTGAGCTCGAACACCCGCCCGCCGATCTCCTCGACCTCCCGCGCCAGCCCGGGGTCGCCGGCGAGCTCGGCGAGGCGCGGGTACTGGTCGCGCACCATCGCCACGCACGACGCCGACGGGCTGACCACCGTCTCGGCGCCGGCGAACGTGTCGACGAACCGCCGCGCCAGCGGGATCGCCTCGAGCTGGTAGCCGCTGTTCGCGTGCATCTGCCCGCAGCAGGTCTGCTCCTCGGGGAACTCGACCTCGTGTCCGAGCCGCTCGAGCAACTCGACGACCGCCTGCCCGGTGCGTGGGAAGAGCGTGTCGTTGAAGCAGGTGATGAAGAGCGCGACGCGCACGGTCCCGCTAGTGAATCAGTGCCGCCCTCTATGGCGCGGGCGCCGCGGACAGGCAGTAGGCGCGGGCCGTGATCGTCTGGTCCACCCCGGTGTCGTTGAGGGACTGGACCCGCCAGCCGTTGCCGAACCGGATCGACGTGGTGAGCTCCAACTCGAACGTGTCGTCGAAGCCGCCCCCGCTGACCACCACGGTGCCGTCGGGGCAGATTGCCGTCGCGGTCATCGGGTTGCCGTCGGTGATCGTGGGGCTGTCCTGACTGATCTCGATCAGCGGCGCCGAGCTTCGTCGACGTCACCGCGCCGTCGGCCGAGCTTGCGGTCGCTGACCGCGCCGTCGGCGATCTTCGGTGCGGTGACGGCCTGGGCGCGCAGCTTCGTCCGGGTGACGGCGTCGTCGGCGAGCGCGCCGCCGGTCACCGCGCCGTCCTGCAGCTTCGCCGCGGTCACGGCCGCGTTGGCGAGCGCGGCGGCGTTGACCGCCCCGCTGCCGAGCTCGGTCGAGCCGATCGCCCCGGCCCGCACGGCCCGCGCCGCGACCGCGTTGGTGTCGAGCTTCTTGCCGGTGACCGCGTGGCGGTGGAGCTTCTGGGTGGTCACGGCGCCGTCCTTGAGCGCATTGGTGCCGACGCTCGCCTGCTGGACCGCGTAGGCGCTGCCTCCGAGCGCCGCGAACAGCGCCAGCGACGCGACGACGTTGGCGTAGGTCAAACGATCTCTGATCCGCTTCCGCATCCCGGTCTCCTCTCGCTCCGCCTGCACCCCCATGCCAGCAGGCGCGACGGACGGACGGCGGCGGCGGCGCGCGGGCCGCGCGTGCGCGGCGGGCCGGACGCGGATGCTTGGCAGTGAAGGGGTGACGCGGGTGGCGAGGCGGGCGCGTGTGTCCGATCTCATGCGCAGCTGCGCCGCGACCCTCGCCAGACCGCGCACGCTCGCGACCCGAGCTGACGAGAGTGACGTACTGGACGCTATGCGTCCGAAACATCACCCTCGCGGCGGCGAGCGGGGGCTTGCCGCGCTCAGACCACTTTGTCGCGGCTCAGGCCACCGCGCGGCCGACCCGTCGCACCAGCTCCTGCAGGCGCTCGACCAGCTCCGGCGGCTCGTGGACCTCGAAGTCGACGTCGAGCATCGCGATCCGCAGCGCGAGCCAGTCGAGGTCGTAGTCGCCGGCGCGCAGCTCGCACGTGCTGTCGTCGATCGGCTCCACGGTCGCCGCCCGCGCGGGGACGCGCTTGCGGAGCTCCGCCGCCGGGGCGTGCACCGTCACCCTCGCCTCGTAGCGGTTGAGGGCCGTGGAGATCCTCTCGGCCACGTAGGCCGCGGCGTCCCGCCCCGGGAGGTCGCGGGGCTGGAAACGCACCCCGGTCGCCGCCGGCCGCGAGAGGCGGTCGACCCGGAACGTGCGCCAGTCCTCGCGCCGGAGGTCCCAGGCGAGCAGGTACCAGCGGCGGCCGAGGTTGACCAGCGAGTGCGGCTCGGCCTCGCGGCGGGTCTCGCCACCCTCGCGGCCCTGGTAGGCGAACCGGACGCGCTCCGCGTCGCGGCACGCGGCGGCGAGCAGGCTGAGGCTCTGCGGATCGACCGTCGGCCCGCCCTCGGGGACGCCGACGCTGACCGCGCCCAGCGCCCGGACGCGGCGGCGCAGCTGGGCCGGCAGCACCTGCTCGAGCTTCACCAGCGCCCGCAGCGAGGTCTCCTCGATCCCGTCGACCGAGGCGCGCGCCGCGGTCCGCAGGCCGACGGCGATCGCGATCGCCTCCTCGTCGTCGAGCAGCAGGGGCGGCATCGCCGCCCCGGCGGCGAGGCGGTAGCCGCCGGCCGGGCCGGTGAGCGAGTCGACCGGATAGCCGAGCTCCCGCAGGCGCTCGACGTCGCGGCGGACGGTCCGGCGCGACACGTCGAGGCGCTCGGCGAGCTCGCCGCCCGGCCAGTCGCGCCGCGCCTGCAGCAGGGAGAGCAGCTCGAGCAGGCGGCTGGAGGTCTCGTTCACGATTCCGATGATCCCGGATATTTAGGACAGAAGCTGACCTAAATACGAAATAGGGTGACCGCGAACCAACGAAGGGAGCAGCGGATGAACGCCACGCGTGAGACGTACCCGGCCGGGGTGCCGTGCTGGGTCGACACCGATCAGCCGGACGTCGAGGCGGCGAAGGACTTCTACGGCGGCCTGTTCGGATGGGAGTTCGACGAGCGCACGCCGGACGGCGGCGACCTGCGCTACTTCGTCGCCCGCGTGCGGGACCTCGATGTCTGCGGCGTCGGCACGAAGATGCCCGACGACGCGAGCCCGACCGCCTGGAACACGTACGTCGCGGTCGAGAGCGCCGACGACGCGGCGGCCCACGCCGGGCAGGCGGGCGGCAAGGTGGTGATGGACCCGATGGACGTCGGCGACGCCGGGCGGATGGCGGTGCTCGCCGACCGCGAGGGGGCGGTCTTCTGCGTCTGGGAGGCGGGGGCGACCGCGGGTGCCCAGCTCGTCAACGAGCCGAACACCTGGAGCTTCAACGACCTCGCGAGCCGCGACCCCGACAGCGCGATCGCCTTCTACCGCGAGATGTTCGGCTGGGTGACCTCGGAGCGCGGCGCCGACGGCGACGAGGGCCTGCGCTTCTGGCGGCGGCCCGGCTACGGCGAGTTCCTCGACCGGATCAACCCCGGCACGCTCGCCCGGGCGGAGGAGATGGGCGCCCCCGAGGGCTTCCCCGACGCGGTGGGCTGGCTGATGGAGATGACCGACGAGCAGTTCCCGCCCGAGGCCCCGCCGCACTGGGGGACCTCGTTCGCGATCGCCGACGCCGACGCGACTGCGGCGCGCGCGCAGGAGCTCGGCGCCACCCTGCTGGTCGAGCCGATGGACGCGCCGTGGGTGCGGTTCACCGTGATCCGCGACCCGCAGGGCGCGATGTTCCAGGCGGCGCAGTTCGTCCCGCCCGAGAGCTGACCGAGACAACCCCTACCAAGGAGACCACACCATGGACAAGCTCGATTTCGTCGGGGTGCCCTCGACCGACGCGGACCGCAGCCGCGCCTTCTACATCGACACGCTCGGGCTGCGGCCCGACGAGAAGGGCGACTACGAGTTCTGGATCGGCGACACGTGCTTCGCCATCTGGGAGCCGGCGAAGTTCGGCGGCGAGTTCGCGCCGCAGAAGAACGCCCACCCCGCGATCCACGTCGACGACGTCGCCGCCGCCCGCTCCGAGCTCGAGGCCAAGGGCGTCGAGTTCGTCGGCGATGTCTTCGACACCGGCGTCTGCCACATGGCGTTCTTCACCGACCCCGACGGCAACGACCTGATGCTCCACCACCGCTACAAGCCCCGCGAGTAGGCGCGGCGCCGCACTAGCCTCCCGCCCGTGCGTACGGGCGGGGATCTGGCTCGCGGTCGGCGCCGCCGTGGTCGCGGGCGGGCTGCTCCTCGACCTCGTCGGCCTGCCGTCCTCGTACCTGTTCGCGGCGCTGCTGGTCGGGCTTGCGATCGCGCTGGCGCGACCCGGCACGGTCAGCGTGGACGAGCGCGTGTTCCGCTCGGCCCAGGCGGTGGCCGGGGTCTCGCTGGGCGCCTACCTGCAGGCGGAGGCGCTGCGGGCCCTCGCCGGGTCCTGGCTGCCGGTGCTCCTGATCTCGGCCGCGACGCTCGGGCTGTGCCTGATCGCCGGGGCGATCCTGGCGCGGACGACGCCGCTCGATGCCCCGACCGCGGCGCTGGGGATGATCGCCGGCGGCGCGTCGGGGATCGTCGGCATGTCGGGCGACCTCGGCGCCGACGACCGGCTCGTCGCCTTCATGCAGTACCTGCGGGTGTTGATCGTCGTCCTGCTGACACCGCTCGGGATCGCGATCTTCTTCGGCGCCCACGGCGCGGACGCCGCGGGGGCGGTGCCGTCGGTGGGCGTCCTCGGGGACCCGTCCGACTGGCTGCTGACCGCCGCGTTCGCGGGCGTCGGGCGCGCTGGTCGCGATGCGGGCGAAGGTGACCGCGGGCGCCCTGCTGGGCCCGATGGTCGCTCACCGGGATCTTCGTCCTCAGCGGTGCCGTCGGGGACTTCGCCGTCCCCGACCTCGTCAGCCAGGTGGCGTTCGCGCTCATCGGGCTGCAGGTCGGGCTGCGGTTCACCAGGTCGACGGTGCGGCTGCTCGGCCGGCTCACCGGCCCGGTGCTGCTGGCGATCGCCGGCCTGCTCGTCGGCTGCTTCGGTCTCGCCGTCGCTGCTCAACGCACTGACCTCGGCCTCGCTGCTCGACTCCTATCTGGCAACGACCCCGGGAGGGCTCTACGCCGTGCTCGCGGTCGCCTTCGGCGCCGGGGCCAACACGACCTTCATCGTCGCTGTCCAGACGCCTGCGCGTGTTCGCGATGATCCTGCTCGCACCGGCGGCGGTCCGCTGGACGCTCGAGCGCGCCGGACGATCGAGCCGTCCGGGCGCAGACCGCTGATCAGGGCCCGTTCGCCGACTCAGGGACCGCGATCCGGGTCGGAGCTTGGACCTCGGCGGCCCGGAACTGCCGCGCGTAGGCCGCCCGATAGGCCTCGGGGAACGCGGCCTCGTAACCGCGCTTGCGGCCCAGCCGCAGGCCCTGTGCGTAGCCGTCCTCGCGCCCGTCGCGAGCGGCCGCGACCTTGCCCTCCCGGCTGCCGGCCGCCCGCGCCGCGTCGAGGTCCTCGCCCGATGACCTGCCGATCAAGTAGCCACCGACTCCGACGGCGACGACGATCGCGACCGCCGCGGTCGCGACGATCGCACGGCGATGTTCTGGCGCTGGCGCCCGCACGCCGGGGAAGCTAGCGCCCGGTGGGGAAGCTCAGCCGCAGACCGGCCAGGGGCCGGTGCCGTCGCGCTGCTTCAGCGCCACCGCCACCACGGCCTGGGTCCGGTACGAGTAGTCGATCGGATCGCCGCCGGGCGTCTTCGGCGAGGTCTTCCAAGCGTCCCGAGTGAACATGAAGGCGCCGCGGTATTCGCCGCCGAGGCCGAGCGCGTTCGGGTCGCGACCGGACTCACACCAGCTCACCTTGCGGGCCCACTCGCGGTCCGCCGGCGAGACCCGCTCCCAGAGGCGGTCGTACTTCGACGGGGTTAGGTTGTCCTTGCCACCCGAGCCGCCGGCCCGAGCCTCGTTTCCGGAGCCGTAGCCGACGCCGCCGGAGCCGGGTCCGGCGAGGGCGCTCGTGGCGCCCAGGACGAGGGTCAGTGCTGCGCCGACGATCAGCGTCGCGATCAGCCGCGCCGAATGAGTCTGAAAGTGCACGCTTACGTTCTCCGCTCTTTCGCTCGCTTACGGGGTTAGCTGACGGGCTCGCGCAAAAGAGCTTGCGCTACGCGGCGGTGGCCGCGACTCGCCCCAACACTTGGGTCCCCCGCTCCTCACCGCTTGGTGGTGAGTGATTCAGCAGGTCGGCGGGAATGTTAGCAAAGTATTAGCGTCGTGCGGGGCGCGCCTGACCGCATCGGAAAGCGGATCCGAGGGTTTCGCCACGAAAGATCGGAGGCCCGTGGCGTCGAAACGAAGCAGAGCTCGTCTGGCGGTGGCCGCGGTGGCGCTCGCCGCGGCGCTCGCCGGCGTTCCGGCGACGGCCTCGGGATCGTGGCTCGTCCGCGGCGCCGGCTTCGGCCACGGGGTGGGAATGAGCGCCTATGGCGCCTACGGGTACGGCAAGCATGGCGCCGGCTACCGGGAGATCATCGACCACTACTTCCGCCACCTGCGGATTGAGCGGACCGACTCCGAACGCCGGGTCCGCGTGTTGCTCGACTCGACCTCTGGCTCGGCCCGATTCAGTGGCGCAGTCCGCGCTTGCGGCCGGCGGCTGAGGCCGGCCCGCACCTACGTCGCCGCGCGGGCAGGATCCTCGGTGAGCCTGGCGGCGGCCGACGGCTCGACCCTTGAGCGCTGCGGTTCGCACCTACGCGCCTCCGGACGGCGGCCGCTCCAAGTCGGCGGGCTCGGCGCCTACCGCGGCGCGCTCGACTTCCTCGCCCGTGACGGCTCGCTGCTGGTCGTCAACGCGGTCGAGGTCGACGACTACGCCCGCGGCTCCGTGCCCGCCGAGATCCCGGAGGCATGGCCGCGCGAGACGCTGAAGGCGTTCGCGGTCGCCTGCCGCTCGATCGCGCTGTCGACCGACGTCGGGGGTCGCGCCTTCGACGTCTATCCGGACACCCGCAATCAGCTCTACAAGGGGACTCGGGTCGAGGCGCGCCGCACCGACCGCGCCGTCGCCTCGACCCGCGGCGAGGTCGCGACCTACCGCGGCGAGGTCGCGCAGACGACCTACTTCTCTGCCTCGGGCGGGCGCACGGAGTCGCGGTTCCTCGGCGGGCCACGGGTCCCGTATCTGGAGAGCGTCAAGGACCCCTACGACGACCTCTCCCCCCTGCATCGATGGAAGCTGCGGTTCGGCGACGCGGAGATCGACTCGCGGCTGGCCCCCTACGCCGACGGGCACGTGCGCCGGATCGAGGTCACCAAGCGCGGCGACTCGCCGCGAATCGTGACGGCGATCCTCGTCGGCAGTGGCGGCAAATCGCGGATTGCCGGCGACTCGCTCGCCGCCGCCCTCGGCCTCTACGACCGCTGGGCCTTCTTCCGCCACACAGGCTGACCAGGCATCTAGGCCGGGCCGCGCCGTGGCCCGACTTCGACTTCGGCTCGTCGGGGAGCTTGTTCGGCGGGTGGATGAGGCAGTCGCCCGCCGGCGTGTCGAGCGGGGCCGAAGCGGGGAACGCGTCCAGGAGCGCGCTTGCGATCAGCCTCGCCCGGGCGGCGTAGCCCGGGGTCGTGAAGTGGAGGCCGTCGTCGATGAACCAGCTGTCCTTGACATCGGAGGCCCAGTCGTAGATCCGCATGTTCGGGTACTCGGCGCAGGCGTCGAGCAGCGCCTGCGTCCCAGGGCTCCATGTTCGCCTCCGCGTAGGGGCCGTCGGTGAGCAGCGACTTGGTGTTGACCCACAGCACCGGATCCCCGTCCGCGACCTGCATCATGCGGTCGATCCGCTCGGTCGAAGCCGTAGTTCGAGCCTGCGGCGACGTTCGCGGCCTCGTTCGTCCCCAGGGCGAGCACCCAGCAGCCGTCGAAGCCACGGTCCTGCCACGCCTTGGCGACGTCGTAGGCGTTCGCCTGCCCCTCGAAGGTCTCGTAGATCGACCGCGCGCCCGAGATCTCGAGGTGCTGGGTATCGGCGCCGACCTGGCCGTAGCTTCGAGCTGATCCGCTGCCTCGGGTTCGGGCAGATAGCTCGCGGAGACGAGGCCCTCCGAGGTCGAGTCGCCGATGTGGACGACCGACGTCGCACGAGGTCCGGTCCGCGTCCTCCGCGCCGGCGGCCGAGCTCGGTCGACGGTCTCGGCGACGGTCAGGTTGCCGGGCGCCGCCGTGGCGTCCTTACCGTCGCCGACACCGGCGACGCCGGCGAGCGCGGCGGCGACCAGCCAGCCCGCAGAGGCCGATCACGGCGGCGCCGGCGCGGCTCACCCGCTGCGGCCGCGCGCAGGCGCCGCAGCGCTCCGTGGCGGATCGGGTCCTCGATGAAGCGCCACGAGAGCGCGGCGATGGCCAACGTCGCAGCGATCTGCAGCAGCGGCGCGAAGGAGGTCGGGGCTCTGGCGCCCGCCGGCGTGGTCAGAACGATGATCGGGAAGTGCCAGAGGTAGATGCCGTAGGAGCGCTCGCCGATCCAGCGCATCGGGCCCCAGCCGAGCACCGGCCCGAGCCGGCGGCCGGGTGCGCCGCCGCCGCGACGACCAGCGCGGTCGCGAGCGAGAGCAGGAGGAATCCGCCGCGGTAGAGGAACGGTGAGAACTCGCCGAGCGCCAGAACATCAGCGCGATCACGAGCGAGGCCGACGACCCCGGCGCCGTCGATCAGCCGCGCGCGCCCGCCGCGGGATCGTCCGCGCGCAGCATGCGGCTCGGCCAGATCATCGCCAGCGCGGCGCCGATCAGCAGCTCCGAGCGCCCGCGTGTCGGTTCCGTAGTAGACGCGCGAGGGGTCGAGCTTCGGGTGGTAGAGGAGGCCATCAGGACGCCCGAGGCGAGCGCCAGCCCGAGCGTCGCCAGGGCGAGACGCGGGCGCACGCGCCGAGTCGCCCGCGCCTCGGGGACGAGCGTCGAGCCCGAGCATCAGCAGGAACGGCCAGACGATGTAGAACTGCTCCTCGATCGACAGCGACCAGAGGTGGTTGAGCGGCCCCGGCGCCTCGAACTGCGCGAAGTAGGAGACGTCGCGGAAGATCAGCCACCAGTTGTTGACGTAGAAGAGCGCGCTACGCCGCCGGCTGCGCGGAAGTCCGGGGGCTGGTGCGGGCCGATCACGGTCACCCAGGCCATGACCACGATCAGCATCACGAACAGCGCCGGCAGCAGGCGGCGGGCGCGGGCGAGCCAGAACGACTTCAGCTTGATCGCCGCCGCGCTGCGACCTGGGCCAGCAGGAGGTCGGTGATCAGGTAGCCGCTGAGCGTGAAGAAGACGCCGACGCCGAGCAGGCCGCCGGGGATCCAGTCGGCGCCGAGGTGGTAGGCGAGCACGCCGAGCACAGCGACCGCCCGCAGCCCGTCGAGCCCCGGCATGTAGCGCGTGCCGCTCTTGACTGGCTCAGGCATGGCGGCTACCGCTCGCCTGGCGGGAAATCAATCAGCGACATCGGACTCCATCCGAGGCTAGGGGCGCACCCCGTTCTTTACGCTGATCGCGTGCGGATCCGGGGTTGGACGATGCTCGCGGCGGTCCTGCTCGCCGTCGCGGTCGGCGCCGGCGGCTACCTCGTCGGCGCCGCGGCGGTCCCACCGACGAGGAGGCGGCGGCGGCTCGCCACGAGGCCGAGCGCGTCGCGTACACCGACGAGCAGG
>CAWJHV010000019.1:0-24473 GCA_963842795.1 uncultured Solirubrobacterales bacterium
TAGAGGTCGACGATGCCGACCGCGCGCCCGTCGCCCCGGCCCTCGAGCCGGGCGCGAAACGCGGTCTCCATCCCGCCGACGCCGACCTCGACCCGGTAGCCGGCGCGCTCGAGCTGGCCGGCGAGGAAGGCCGAGCACTCGACCTCCTCGTGGGCGAGCTCGGGGTGGGCGTGGACGAACTCGATCGCGGCCTCGATCTCCGGGCGTTGGCCGGCGACCGCGGCGAGCACCTCCGCGTCGGTCATCGTCCGCCCTCGCCGCCGTCCTCGGCGGGCCCGAGCCGGGCGGCGAGGCAGTCAGCCATCTCGGCGACCATCCGGGCGGCGACGTCGTCGACTATCCCCCGCCCCATCTGCGCGGCGCGGCCGGTGAGCCTGACGTCGGTCACCGTCTCGACCCGCGAGCCGCCCTCGTCCGCGAAAACCGCCATCGTCATCGTCGCCTTCGCCGCCCCCTGGCCGCCGCGCTCGCGCAGGTCGGTCGCGAGCACGGCGCGGCGGGCGTCGTCGTCGTGCTCGTCGATCCGCACCTTGCCCTGGTAGTTCATCCGCATCGGCCCGAGCCTGACCGTGATCTCCGCCGGGTGCGAGCCGTCGTCCTCGCGCGGGCCGACCTCGCCCCCGGGGATGCAGGCGGCGACCCGCTCGAGGTCGATCAGCAGCGCGTAGGTCTCCGGCGCCGCGGCGGGGACCTCGAAGTCGCGCTCGATCCTCATCTCACTTCTCCCCGCGCACGTAGGGCAGCGCCAGCGCCGACGGGAGGTACGAGCGCCGCGCGAACAGCACCAGGACCACGATCACGGCGATGAACGGCAGCATCTGCACGTAGTCGGTCTGGATGTCGACCCCGATCAGCTGCAGGGCGGTGGCGATCGAGAGCGACATCCCGAACAGCACCGCGCCGACGATCGTCCACGGCGCCGTGCCGCGGGAGAGCATCGCGATCACGATCGCGATGAAGCCCGCGCCCTGGGTGATGAAGGGGGTGAAGCTGCCGGCGCCGACGATCGCCAGATAGCCGCCGCCGAGCCCGGCGAGCCCGCCCGCGCACAGGGTCGCCCAGGTGCGGGTCGCGGTGACGCTGACGCCGGCCGCGTCGAGCGCCTCGGGGCGCTCGCCGGCGGCCCTGATGCTGAGCCCGGCCGAGGTCCGCCGCAGCGACCCAGCCGACGACGAAGGCCAGCGCGATCCCGAGGTAGACGATCGCGTGCTGGCTGAAGACGCTCGTCGCCGAGGATCGGGATCTCCTTCAGCACCGGGATCGCGAGCTCGGACGGCGGCCCGAGCCGCGGGCGCGACTCGGCGTAGCTGGCGTCGAAGATCAGGCTGGTGGCGCCCTCGGCGAGCAGGATGATCGCGATCCCGATCACGATCTGGTCGAGCCGCATCCGCACCGAGAAGACGACCATCAGCAGCGAGCCGACCGCCCCGCCGACGATCCCGGCAAGCAGGCCGAGCCACTCCGAGCCGGTGTTGTAGGCGACGACGAAGGCGAGGAAGGCGCCGAAGAGCATGTAGCCCTCGAGCCCGACGTTGAGCACGCCGGCCTGCTCGGAGACGAGCTCGCCGAGGCTCGCGAACAGCAGCGGCATCGCCGCCACCAGGCCGCCCGAGAGCAGCGCGGTGAGGAACTCCTCGCTCAGCAGGTCGCTCATCGCGAGCCCACCTCCCCCGCCCCGACCGCCGGCCGGTCGGCTCGCCCCGCCGGCGCTCGACGCGCCGCCGCCGTCGCCCGCGGGCGCACGCGCTCGGCGAGCTCGGGGGGCACGAAGCGCATCCCGAGCCCGCGGCGGGCGCGCACGTACTCGGTCAGCGCCATGAACAGCAGGATCAGCCCGACCAGCACGCAGGAGGACGTCGTTGGTGATCTCCTGCTCGCGGGCCGCGGACTCGCCGCCGATCTGGATCACGGAGAAGAGGATCACCAGCACCAGCGAGCCGATCGCGTTCAGCCGCGCGAGGAAGACGAGCGGGATCACCAGCAGGCCGTAGGCGGGATTGAAGTCGGCGCGAAACGAGCCCTGGACGCCGAGGATCTCGACCGAGCCCGAGAGCCCGATCAGGGCGCCGCTGATCGAAGAACGCGATGACGGTCAGCCGCACGGGTTGCAGCCCGGCGTGCAGCGCCGCGCGTGGGCTCGCGCCGAGGATCCGCAGCCGCAGCCCGAGCGAGGTGCGCGTCATCAGCACGTGCACCGCGAGCAGGGCGACGACGCCGATCACGAAGCCGAGGTGGATCCGGGTGTCGAAGAGCAGCGGCAGGCGCTCGTCGAAGGGCACGACGTCGGTGCGCGCGACGCCGCCGACGTCGGTTCTGGAACGGCCCCTTGACCAGCACGTTCGCGACCCCGATGCCGATGAACGACATCATCAGCGTGGTGATGATCTCGTTGACCCCGTAGCGGCCCCGCAGCACCGCCGGGATGAGCGTCCAGGCGCCGCCGGCGATCGCGCGCGATCGCCATCGTGATCAGCAGCATCGGCCAGACCCCGAGCGACTCGAGCAGCGACGGGGCGAAGCCCGCGGTGAACGCGGCGCCGAGCAGGAACTGGCCGTCGCCGCCGAGGTTCCAGAGGTTGGCGCGGAAGGCGACGATCAGGCCGGCCGCGATCAGCAGCAGCGGCGACGCTGCGGATGATGCTCTCCTGAAAGCCCTCCCACTCGATCAGGCCGCGCTGGAACATGTCGGCGTAGAACGTGAACGGGTCGCGCCCGAGCCGCGCGAGCAGGATCCCCATGACGACCAACGCGAGGGCGATCGGCACCGCGGCCGTCAGGATCGCCTCCGCCAGCCGGGCCGCGCGGGCGGTCATCGAGCCGCTCGCCCGCGCGCGCCACCATCAGCGCGCCGACGCGCTCCTCCGACCCCGGGGCCGTTCTCGACCTCGCCGGTGAGCTCGCCGCGCGACATCACGACGATCCGGTCGCAGAGGTCGACCAGCTCCTCGATCTCGGTCGAGATCACGAGCGCCGCCAGCCCGCCGGCCGCCGCCTCGCGGATCTGCTCGCGGACGAACTCCGCCGTGCGCACGTCGAGCCCGTGGGTCGGCTTGTTGAACACCGCCACCCGCGGCTCGCCGGCGAGCTCGCGCGCCAGCAGCAGCTTCTGCACGTTGCCGCCGGAGAGGGTCGCGACCCGCGTGTGGACGTCGGGGGTGCGGACGTCGTAGCCGCTCGACCAGCCCCTCGGCGAAGCGGTCGATCTCGTCGCGGCGCTCGGTGCCGGCGCGCCAGAACGGCTTGCTGGCCGATCCGCTTGAGGACCGCGTTCATCGCCACGTCGAGGTCGGCGACGATGCCCTCGCCGATCCGGTCGTCGGTGACGTAGCGCAGGCCGCGGCGCTCGCGCTCGCCGACCCCGAGCCGGGTCACGTCCTCGCCGAACAGCAGCACCTCGCCGGCGCGCGGGCTGCGCTGGCCGGCGATCAGCTCGGCCAGCTCGCGCTGGCCGTTGCCGTCGACGCCGGCGACCCCGACGATCTCGCCGGCCCGCACCTCGAGCGCCGACGTCGCGCAGCCCGACCGCTCTCGTCGTCGCCGGCGAGCGTCAGCCCGCGGAGCCGCGAGCGCGACCTCGCCGAGCTCGCGCTGTGGCAGCTTGCGCCGGGCCGGCGGCGGCCTCGACCTCGACCGCGTCGGCGAGCTCCGACGCCTCCTCGCCGAACATCATCTCGACGATCCGCGCCGAGAGCTCCTGCTCGCGAGCGCCCGCGAAGGTCGTCCGGCGCGAGCGAGCCGACCACGCGCCCGGCGCGCAGCACGGTCACCCGGTCGCCGAGCTCGATCGCCTCGTGCAGCTTGTGGGTGATCAGGACGACCGCCAGCCCCTCGGCGGTCAGGTTGCTCGAGCACCTCGCGCAGCTCCTCGTAGCCCTGCGGGGTGAGCATCGAGGTCGGCTCGTCGAGGATCAGCACCCGCGAGCCCTGGCGCCAGAGCGCCTTCATGATCTCGACCTGCTGCTGCTGGCCGAGCGCCAGCCCGCCGGCGCGCGCGTCCGGCGTCGAAGTCGACGCCGAGCAGCCCCGCGAGCTCGGCGAAGCGCTCGCGCGCGCCGCCGAGGTCGAGCCTGCCGCTGCCACCGTGCGAGCCGAGCATCAGGTTCTCGAGCACGCTCAGCGTCGGGACCAGGGTCAGGTGCTGGTAGACGGTGCCGATCCCGAGCTCGATCGCCGCGCGCGGCGAATCGATCTCGACCTGGCTCGCCCTCGAAGCGGATCTCGCCCGCGTCGGGCCGGTACATCCCGGAGAGGATGTTGATCAGCGTCGACTTGCCGGCGCCGTTCTCGCCGAGCAGCGCGTGGACCTCGCCCGCGCGCAGCGTCGAGGTCGATGCCGTCGTTGGCGAGCACGCCCGGGAACGCCTTGGTGATCCCGCGCAGCTCGCACAGCGGCGGTCCCTGCGTCCCTGCCTTGTTCTCGTTCTCGGCTGCCACGTCCAAATCTCCGGCCGGCCGGGGCGCGGGGCCCCGGCCGGCAGCCCGTATGCCACTCAGCCCTGTGCGATCAGGTCCTCGACCTGCGACTTGTCCTCGGTCAGCGGCACCTTGATGTCGCCGTCGATGATCTGCTGCTGGGTGTCCTCGAGCTCGCTCCAGGTCTGCATCGTCGATGTGGTCGGTCCGCAGCAGCGAGATGCCGCCGTTCTCGAGGTCGAGCTCGTAGCCCTCCTCGCCGAACGTGCCGGCGCCGATGTCGTCGATCGCGTCCTGATAGAGGCCGTCGAAGCTCCACAGCACCGACGAGAGCAGCACGCCCTGGTCGTCGATCGCCGTCTTGTCGCCGATCACGTCGATGAACGTGACCCCGTCGGCCGCCTCGACCGCCTGCAGCATCCCGAACGAGGAGCCGTCGCCCATGCCGAAGACGACGTCGGCGCCGTCGGCGATCACCGCCTCGGTGACGCGCTTGCCGCCCGCGGTGTCCGCGTAGCCGGCCTGGCCGATCTGGGCGAGCTCGATCTCGACGTTCGGGTTCTCCGAGCGGGCCCCGGCGACGAAGCCGCCGGCCTGCTTGTTCCAGTTCGTGTCGTCGGCGGAGATCACGATCCCGAGGTTGCCGCTCTCGCTCGTCTTCGCGGCGAGCACGCCGGCGAGGTAGGCGCCCTCCTGGCTCGCCGTGCCGGCGTTGGCCGAGGTCTCCGGCACGTTCGCCTCCGGGTTGTCCCAGACGAGCTCCGGGACGCCGGTCTGCGCCGCGACGTCGGGCGCGGTGGTGTTGTAGCCGGAGGCCTGGGCGACGATGAACTCGGCCGCCGCTGGTCGACGAGCTCGCGCAGGACCGGCGAGATGTCCTCGTAGCCGGAGTTGTCGGCGACCTCGACGTCGATCCCGAGGTCGCTCGCGACCTTCTCGGCCGCCTCGACACCCTGCTGGTTCCAGCCGTAGTCGTTGCCCTTCTCGGGAGCGACGATCGCGAACTGGAGATCGGGGCGCTGCCCGAGTCGCCCGAGTCGCTGCTGTCGCTGTCGTCGTCGCTGCCGCAACCGGCGATAAACCAGTGCCGAGCAGGGCCACGCGCCATCGCGAGCAGCGCCGGCGTCCGCCTCGGCCACCGCGGCCGCGTCGAAGTCCGATTCGCTCAGCTTCCATGTCCCTCTCCTCGTGCTTGGTGGGTTTCCGGGGACGCCGAGACCGGCGCGTCGTCACTGCCGAAGAAAAGCCTGCGGGCGTTCAGCCCAAGCACCCGGCGCCGTGCCTGCTCGTCGAGGCCGCTGACCTCGACCTTTCGCAGCTCGACACCGGGGTCGTGGAAGGGCGCGTCGGAGCCGTACATCACGCGGTCCGCTCCGACCCTCTCATACGCGGTGCGGATCTTCGAATGCATCGGCATCCCGGAGGTCTCGAGGTAGACGTTCGGGTTGCGGGCGGCGACGTCGATCGATCCGTTGATGTAGACGATGTTTCCATGGCCCATGTGGCCGAGCACGAGCTTGAGCTCGGGGAACTCAACCGCGAGCTCCTCGATGCTCCACGGCAGCGTGAAGATCGGATGCCCGCAGTGGACCAGCACCGGCATCCCGCGCTCGACCAGCAGCTCGGCGACCGGGTGGACGCTCGGATCGTTGGGGTGGTAGCCGTCGAGCAGCGGGTGCATCTTCACGCCGAGGAACTTCGGATGGTCGAGGAACTCGGCCGCCTCCTCCGCGTAGCCGGGCTGGCGAGGGTTGGCCCAGTACAGCGCCCACGCGTTCGGCACCCGCTCGACGATCCCGCGGGTGAGCGCGTTGTCGGGGTGAAAGACGATCCCGGCGTCGTAGTCGAACTCCTCGAACAGCGCGACCAGCCCCGCCTCGTCCATGGCGACGTCGAAGAGCGGGAACTCGCCGACGTGCATGTGCGGGTCGACGATCACGCAGCCCCGCCCGGCGGGGTGCAAGCATGCGTCCCGGTCAACCGTTGCGCGATCACGAGGGGCGATGATAGTCTTATTTGCTGACTGTCGACAACCGACAGTTCACTGCCGTTGGCGGGGCGAAAGGCGGGGGCCGCTGCATGGACCACTCCCTTAGAGACACACCGGCGAGTCAGGCGCGAAGCCGCGGCTCGACAACCGGACGCTCTGGGAGCAGGTGCGCGATCAGCTCCGCGAGGACATCCTCTCCGGCGAACTGCCCCCGGCACCGCGCTCTGCGAGGTCGCGCTGGCACGCTCGTTCGGCGTCAGCCGGGGCCCGGTCCGCGAGGCGCTCGGGCGGCTCGCCAGCGAGGGGTTGGTGACGATCACCCCTCGCCGCGGCGCGATCGTCACCGAGCTCACTGCCGAGGAGTTCATCGACTCCTACCAGGTGCGCGAGGCGCTGGAGACGCTCGCGATCCGACTGGCGGTGCCGCGTTTGCAGGCCACGGACCTCGCCCGCCTGCCGAGCTGCACGAGCAGATGGTCGAGCACGCTCGGCGTGACGAGGTGAACGCCTTCTTCGACGCCAACGCGAGCTTTCACGAGGTCTTCGTCATCGCCTCCGGCAATCAGAAGCTTCGCGAGATGTACCGCCTGTTGATCGACCAGATCGGTCGCTACCTGGCGCGATCGCTCGCGCTGCGCGGCAGCCTCGAGAAGTCGATCGCCGAGCACGCGGCGATCCTCGAGGCGGTCGAGGCGGGCGACGTCGACGTGCGGTGCACCTGCTCGCCGACCACATCGAGGTCCCGCAACGGGTCGAGGAAACGAGCGAGCACCCAGTGGTCACTGAGCCGGCCTGAGCGCTTCCTGCAGCCAGCGCGCCGCGCCGAGAACCCCGGCATCGCGACCATGCGGTGCGACGAGTTGGACCCCGATCGGCAGGCCGCCGCTGCCGTGCATGCCAGGGACTGAGATCGCGGGCCAGCCGACCAGCGTCCATGGCCTCGCCAGGATCGGGTCTCCGGTCGAGCGGAGTCCCGCCGGTGCCTCTCCGGATGCCGCGAGCGTTGCGACTGCGTCGACGCTTCCGATCGCCGCTTCGAGCAACTTGGAGCAATCGCCGCGCGCCGCGAGCGCGCTGCGGTGTGCCTCCGGCGACACCTCTTGACCGCGTTCGATCAACGCAACCAGAGCATCGCTGAGCTCCCCACGATGACTCGAATATTCAGCTCGCAGCGACCGCGCGGTTTCGAACTCGCTGATCGCGATCTGGAGTTCCACCATCGCCTCACAGCCGTCAGGAAACGGGATCTCGGTGATCCGAGCGCCCGCTGCGGCCGCCAGATCCATCGCCTCCTCAACGGACCGGCGCGCGTCACCCGATGCCTCCGCCCACCAGGGATTCCGCATCAACGCGATCGTGGGGCGCCGCTGCCCGACCAGACAGGATCGGCCGCCGCGGCGGTCTCGACGCCGAGGCCTCGCATCAAGAGCTCGACACCTTCCACGTCACGCGCGAACAACCCGACGGTGTCCTGACTGGGGCTTAGGGGCTTGGCTCCTCGGAAGGGCACGGCGCCGAAGCTCGGCTTGAAGCCCACCACCCCGCAGTAGGAGGCCGGTCTCACCGTCGAGCCAACGGTCTGCGTTCCAAGCGCAAGCGGGACCATCCCGTCGGCCACCGCCGCGGCGGATCCACTTGATGAACCACCCGGGGAATGCGCGAGAGCGCGTGGGTTCCGCGTCTCGGTCGGCGCAGCGCGGCGAACTCGGTTGTCGCGGTCTTCCCGAGAATTACGGCGCCGGCCGTACGGAGCCGGGCAACTACCGCCGCATCACGATCCGGGCGATTGCCCCGGTAGATCGCCGAGCCGTACTCCGTCGGCATGTCGGCCGTGTCGAAGATGTCCTTCACGCCGACCGGCACGCCGTGCAGCGGCCCGCGGGACGTGGACATCTCCCGTCGACGCGCTTGGTCAAGCGCGTCGTCGGGGTCCAGAAACGCCCACGCGTGCACCGCCTCCTCGCGTTCCGCGATCCGCTCCAGGCACTCTTCGACGGTCGTCACTGGGGAGCGGGATCTTGGGCGCCGCCTCCACCCAGCCGGTCGGCATTGGCGTAGTAGTGCTCGTAATAGTGCGCCGCGATCGCGTCGCTGGTCGTCAGCCAGACGCCTTCATGGTTGGTGACATATCGGAGCGCTTCCTCGAGGTAGCGGTGGTAGCCGGGCTGATTGATCAGGAACGGATGCACCGCGACGCACATCACTCGCCCGCCCTGCTGGCCATCCCGATAGAGCTGGTCCAACGAGTCGACGACGAGCCTGCAGAAGTCCGGACCCGTGTACCCCTTGAGCAGGAAGAGCGGGATGTCGTTCAGCTCCACGGTGTACGGAACCGAGATCATCCTGAGGTCCCCGTCGACGGTCAACGGAAACGGCTGGTCGTCGCTGCACCAATCCAGCACGTACGACGCCCCCAACTCCGCCAGCAACCGCGGCGTGGCGAAGGTCTCCGTCAATGCCGGGCCCAGCCACCCCTGTGGCCGCGCGCCCGTGGCCTCTTCGAGGGTGGCGAAGATCTCCTCGAGCGCAGAGCGCTCGCTCTCCTCAGACTCGAACTCCGCATGGAACGTCGAGTTGTCGTGGCCGTGCGCCACCCAGCTCCAGCTGCGTTTCGTGCCCTCCGCGATGATCTGCGGGTAGTGCCGACAGACCTCCGCGTTCACGAACGCACTCGGGCAAAGCGCAAGCTCGTCGAGCAGCTCCATCATGCGCCAGATGCCGACCCGCACACCGTAATCCCGCCACCCGTAGTTGTACGCGTCGGGCACCAGATGCGCCGTGCCCTGAAAGATGCTCGTACTCGGTCGGTCGACGGCAAAGTGCTCCACGTTCAATCCGAGGTAGAACGCGACGCGAGCGTCGTCGGGCCAACGAAGCGGCTCGCGCTCGACGATCGGTGAGTAGCGGTATGGGGGGCCCTTAGACACCGGAGGTCGCCTTGGACTCGACCACCCGCTTGGGGATCCCGGTCTGAAACACCTTCGACACCGGGCAGTGAACGTCGCTCTCCGCGATCAATGCAGCCAGGGCTTCGGGCTCGATCGAATCGCACTCGACCGCCATCGTCGCTTCGACGATCGTGTAGGTCCCGTCCGCGGACTCGAGCGCGACCGAGGCGCTGAACTCGGCAGCCGAGGCATCAAGGCCCTTGCCGCGTGCGCGGCCGATGAGCGTCATGCCGAAGCACGCTGCCCACGCCCCGGCGAGAAACTCCTCCGGGGTGACGCCCTCGCTCTTCTGTCCGGGGATTCGGACCTCGTGGTCGTACGACCCGCTCACGGATCGAACCTGCCCCAGCCGACCGCCACGACCTACCGCTTCACCGACCGTGATCATCTACGTCTCCCTTCGTTGATTCCTCACCAGTCCCCGGCTGGCGAGCCCTAGTCCATTACGTGGCCGCCGGACACGTTCATCACGGCCCCGACGTAGTACCCCCCCGCCTTCGATGCGAGCAGAATCGCGGTAGGCACGACCTCGTCAACCGTCGCGGCTCTACCGATCGGAATCTCCGCCTTGATCGCGGCCAGCACGTCTTCCGGCATGTCGGCAACGGCGGGAGTCTCGGTCAGCCCGGGCGCGATCGCATTCACGGTGATGCCATCCGAGATCACCTCTCGAGCAAGTGCCTTGGTGAACCCGTGAACGCCCGCCTTGGCCGCGCAGTAGGCGGACATCGCCGCTGCGCCGCGCGTCGCCAGCTGCGACCCGATGTTGATGATTCGCCCCGACCGCTGACTCCTCATCGCCGGTAGGACGGCGCGACTCGTGAGAAACATGCTCGTCAGGTTGACCCTGAGGGTCTCTTCCCAGGTCTGCAGCGACACTTCCGCGACCGGGCTGGCACTCGCCACGCCCGCGTTGTTGACGAGGATGTCGATCCTGCCGTGCTCGGAGACGACCCGGCTCGCGAGCTGCTCCACCTGGTCTTCATTCGTCACATCGGCGGGATGCGCGAAGGCTCTCCCGGGTTCCCCCGAGATCGCGGCCGCGACCGCTTCGGCTCGGTCTCCCTCACGGTCGACGATCGCAACCCTTGCTCCCGCATGAACAAAGCCCTCGGCGATGCCACGCCCGATTCCAGAGCCTGCGCCGGTGACGATCGCGACCAGATCCTCGAGCGCCCTATCCGCCACGACTTGGGCTCCTCAGCCCGATCGTCATAGGTCCCGCGCCAGCATTTCGGCTTCGTAGATGACGGCCTCGAGACGGCGCGGAGCCAGCGCATCGCCGAGCAGCAGCAGCTCCGCGGACCGTTGTGAGGAGCTGATGCGGTCTTCGAGCTCGGCCATGATCCGATCCCGCGGGACCTTCGGGTAGCTGAGCACGATCGCGTCCGCTTCTCGCGCTGAGCCGGGACCGCCGTAGACCCCGCGTACCGACGCGCGGCCGGCACCGATTTCGTCGATGGTGTGCTGCGCGGTCAGGGTCACCCCGTGGTCCGCCAGGCGAGGCGCTATGTGCTCCCAATCCATCGAGCGAATCGCGTCCTCACCCACAGCTCGATGGGGCGTCATGACCTCGACGGTCGATCCGGCCTGCGCGCACAGCTCCGCCAGTCCCAGCGGCAGATAGGTGCCCGTCTCGTCGTAGATCAGGACGGAGGAGCCCAAGGACGTCGGATCGTCGAGCATCGCCAACGTCGCCGAGCCGGCATCCCAGACGAAGTCGCGTTCCGCCCCGGGGATCCGATCCCGGTCCGGGTGATAGGGGCTGAAAATCCCCGTTTTCACGAACTCCGACCCGGTCGCGCACACGACCACGTCCGCGTCCAGGACCTCGGCGGACGTTTGCGTGATGCGCTCGCCGACGAGCACCTCCACGCCGGATCGCTCGACAGGCCGCGCCAGGTTCTCGATGGCGTCGAGCCATCCGGCCCGAGTCGGGAGACGGGCCATCAGCGAGATATGGCCTCCGAGCTCGGGATCCGCTTCAGCGAGCCTCACTACGTGGCCCCGCGCGGCGGCGGTGGCTGCGAGGCGCATGCCGGCAGGGCCTCCGCCGACGACCAGAATCCGGCGGGCCCCATTGTCGCTCACACGCTTGAGCGTGTCGCTACCGAGCTGGTTCTCCCGCCCTGCCGCCGGGTTCATCACGCAAGGCGACGGACGCTGATCGAAGGCGTGAGCCACGCAGATGTTGGCTCCGATGCACCGCACCGTGTCCCCTGCTCGATCCTCTCGGGCCTTTTGGACGAGGAACGGATCCGCAAGTTGCGCCCGGGTCATGCCCACCATGTCGGTGGCGCCATCCGCTACGAGGCGATCGGCCCGTTCCACATCCAGGACCCGGCCGATCAAGAAGACCTTGCTCTTCGTTCCAACGACGTTCTTGATCCGCTTACCCGCGTCCTCGAGAAACGCCTCCGGATAGTGCATCGGAGGAGCAGTGCGGTGCAGCGTGTGGTAGCCGGCGCAGGAGATGCTGAAGTAGTCGAACAAGCCGGTCTCCAGGAGGAGCGCGACGGTTTCCTCGGTCTGCTCGCCGGTGATGCCTGAGGACCCCATGAATTCGTCATAGGACAGGCGGATACCCACGGTGATGTCACCGCCGACCTGCCCTCGTACGGCCTCCGCGACCTCGATCGCAAAGCGACAGCGGTTTCGGACACTCCCGCCGTAGGCGTCGTCGCGCTTGTTGTACGCGGGACTCAGGAACTGGCCGATCAGATAGCTGTGAGCACCGTGTATCTCAACGCCATCGAGGCCTGCGACCTTCACGTTCAAGGCCGACTCGCCGAAGGCGCGCGCAACGTCGGCGATCTCGTCCGGCCCCATGACCATGGGCACCTCCCGGTGCACGATCGACGTGACCCGCGACGGTGCCCAGAGGGGATGCCACTCGTCGAAGACCATGGTCCCCTTGTCATGCACCCCGGCACCGAACAGCTGGACGAACTGCTTGGCTCCGTACTCGTGCACGGCGTCGGCGAGCCGTGCGAACATCGGCACGGCCCGCTTGTCGTGGGCCGTGCAACCCGGGTAGAACGAACCCTTGCTGAGCGGGTGGCCGGCCTGCTGCTCGGTGACCATCAGGGCCGTGCCACCCTTCGCACGCTCGCGGTAGAAGGCGATGTGACGATCGCTCAGAAGGTGGTTCTCACCGTATAGCAGCGTTTGCGCCGTGTACATGACGCGGTGCTTGACGCGCGTGGGCCCGATCTCGAGGGGGGTCCAGACGTGCTCGAGACGGCTGGTTTGCGACGAGGCCGTCGTGTGTCGCGGTGTGCGGGCAGCCGAGCTTTCGCTGTCTGTCATCGATCTCGCCTGGGGACGGCTAGCTGATTGACTGACGAGTGTCGGCTGCCAACTGTCGACAGATAGTGTACCATGGCGCACCGATGCACCGCCGCCGGGCGGGAGCAGCTCGACTGGAGGGAGCTTCGGCATGCGCAGTAGTTGGTGGAGAAAGCCATCGGCATCGGGGCGCTTGCTGCGCTTGTGTGCGGACTGCTGGCGATGGGATGCGGCAGCGACGACGACGAGGGTCCGGCAGCGATGAGAGCTCCGGGATCGCCAGCTTCGCGATTGCAACGCCGGAGACCGCGAACGACCAGGGCTGGAACCAGCGTGCGGTCGAGGCTGCCACCGCGGTTGCCGAGGAGCGAGGGCACCGAGCTCGAGGTCGCCGACGGCTCCGGCTACGAGACCATCAACGCGACCCTGCGTGAGCTCGCCGACGAGCGGAGCCGAGCTGGTCATTGCTCAGGCGAGCGGATACGCCGTCGGCGGCTCGGAGGTCGCGGCCGCCACCGGCACGCCGTTCGTCGTTTGGAACGATCCCGAGGCGACCACGCCTGAGCTCGTCGCAGACGCCGAAACGAGCGCTCAACAGGGTGCGTACCTCGCGGGCGTGCTCGCCGCCAAGGAGACCGAGTCCGGGACGTTGGGAATCGTCACCGCAGCCGACAACTTCGATTTCAACAAGGCGATGGGTGGTTTCGTCGCCGGCGCGCGCGCGGAGGACCCCGACATCGAGATCAAGTTCGCTCAGATCGGGCCGGCGGCTTACGCCGACACGGCCGGTGGCAAGCGCGTGACCGAAACCGTCATCGCGGACGGCGCCGACATCGTCTTCGGCCTCGGCGATGGCGCCTCATTCGGGATGATCCAAGCCGTGGAAAGCGCCGACGGTGTCCGCTTCATCGATTTCATCGGCGACAAGACGGCCAACGATGACAGTGGCATCATCCTCACATCGGTCCTCTACGACTTCGAACCCGTCTTCAAGGGCGCCGTTGATGCCGTCAACGAAGGCACGTTCGGCGAGGAGGCGTATGACCTCAATCTGGAGAACGGAGGAATTGCTCTCCTCCAGACAGACAACATCGACGACGCGACCTGGGATGAGCTCGAGGAGATGAAGGACGAGCATCGTGGACGGCGAAATCGACGTCCCCGAAACACAGGAGCGTTCAGACCTGATGGATCTTCTCGATCAATAGGGACGGCACAGTCCCTGTGAAGGGAGGGCCGTGGCCATTTCGGCGGGCTATCGGCAGCCAACGTTGGGGGCACAATCGATCTCCCTCTCCGTCTCCCCCGGATCGTGGGCGTGAGGCGGATCCGAGAGCACGCGGCGGTGACCGCACCGTCAACCACGAGCGAAGGGAGAGAGCGCTGAGCGCCAACGACGACAACTCCACGGACAGCTGCAGTTCGGAGTCAACCTCAACAACCGCGAGCCGCTGATCGCGCCCGACTACACGCTCACGGACCTGCTCGACCTCTCGACCAGGGTCGAGGAGCTCGGCTTCGCCTCGGTCTGGGTCGGCGACAGCCTCTTCTCCAAGCCCCGCTACGACCCGATCGCGCTGCTCTCGGCGATCTCGCAGCGAACCGAGCGGGTCAAGCTCGGCACCGCCTGCCTCGTCGCCGCGACCCGAAACCCGCTCTA
The DNA here is from genome assembly GCA_963842795.1 of uncultured Solirubrobacterales bacterium. Lineage (GTDB taxonomy): Bacteria > Actinomycetota > Thermoleophilia > Solirubrobacterales > 70-9 > WHSW01. The sequence continues at coordinate 14,300 of CAWJHV010000019.1, forward strand.
CCTGGCGCTCGAGTGGGCGACCCTCGACGTGATCTCGGGCGGCCGCACGATCCTCGGCCCCTGCATGGGCAACCCCGAGAAGGGCGTCGCGCGCGAGTTCGAGGCGCTCGGGCTGCCGTTCAAGAAGCGCGGCTACGTGCTCGAGGAGGTGCTCGAGGTCGTCCGCACGCTGTGGACGGAGGGCAAGGTCACCTTCCACGGCGACTACTTCGACTACGACGGACGTCGCCTTTCACTCCGGGCACCGAGATGGCGCCGCTCGGGCCCGCTGCAGGAGCCGCCGCCGATCTGGGTCGTCTCGAACCCGCGCCTGATCGACGACTCCTCCGACGAGCGGATGATCGCGGATCATGAAGCGCGCCTGCCGGCGGATCATCCGCTACGGGGACGGCTGGATGACCTGCTGCCGCGCCGAGCACCCCGAGGAGCTGACCGAGCAGATCGGCTACCTCGAGGAGGCGGCGAAGGAGCTCGACCGCGACTTCGCCGACTACGAGGTCGCCTACCAGGTGACCATGAACATCGCCGACTCCGAGGCGGAGGCCAAGTCGGCGTTCGACGGCTACATCTCCAAGTACTACCCGGAGCTGTCGCAGGCGATGGACCTCTCGAACTGGGGTCCCGTGGGGACGCCCGATCAGATCGCCGAATGGCTGCGGGAGTTCGCCGACCGCGGCGTCACCCATTTCATCTGCCGCTTCGGCGACCTCGACCAGTTCGGCCAGGTCGAGCGCTTCGCCGAGCAGGTCCTGCCCGCCTTCGAACACGAGATCGCGAGGTGATCGAGCATGCCCACCGCTGAAGAGATCCGCAAGGACGCAGAGCTGGTCGTCGACGTCTGCATGAGCGTCGAGGAGGACGACGTCGTGACGATCATCTGCGACAACGAGCACCGCGGCGAGGCCGACGCCCTCGCCTCGGTCGCGCTCGACCGCGGCGCCTGGCCGGTGATCATGGACAACGAGGCGCAGGTGCGCCGCGGCCGCGCCGACACGAACTTCCCGATGATCCCGCCGCGCAACCTGCACGAGGCGATGGTGAACTCGGACGAGATCATCATCGTCACCAACCTCGAGTGGGCGAACCGCTTCGCCCACGTGCCGGCGGTGAAGCAGTCGTGCGAGGCGAACGCGAAGATCTGCTCGGTCGAGCCGGGGATGGGCGAGTGGGGCCTGACGGTCGACATGATCCACGGGGCGATCAAGCGCGCCAAGGACGCGATGGCGGCGCTCGAGGGCAAGAAGGAGTGCCACGTCACCTCGCCCGCGGGGACCGACGTCCGGGTCTCGATCGAGGGCCGGCCGTCGCTCGAGGTGACCTCGATCAAGCGCCGCGGCCAGATGATGGGCCCGCTGCCGCTGTGGGCCGAGGTCGCGTTCGCCGCGGTCGAGGACCGCACCGAGGGCACGATCGTGGTCGACGGCGTGATGCTCGGGATCGGCCTTCCGGGCCAGGTCACCGAGCCGATCACCTGGAAGATGGAGAACGGCCGCGCGACCTCGATCGAGGGCGGCGACGACGCGCGCCGCCTGCGCGAGCTGATCGACGGGGTCGAGAACGCCGACGTCGCCGGCGAGTTCGCCTTCGGCGTCTCGGAGGTGGCGCCGTTCGGCACGCCCTCGGAGAAGGGCCGGGTGGGCACGGTGCACTTCGCGCTCGGCGACAACCACCTCGCCTATCCGGGCGGCCAGAACGTCTGCCGGCTGCACCTCGACGGGGTGATCCTCGAGGCCAGCCTGCAGATCGTCGACGACGGCACCTGGATCGTCAAGGACGGGGAGTGGGCGCTGTGAGCGCCGGCATCAGCGTCGTGGCGCTCGAGAGCGTCGAGCCGATCGAGCTCCCGGGAGGGAGCTGGAGCCGGATGCTGGTCACCGGCGAGCGGGTCGACGGCCCCGCCGCCTCGATCGGCTACTCGGTGTTCAAGCCCGACAGCGCGACCGCCAGCGTCTCGCACGAGACCGACGAGGTCGCCTACGTGGTCAGCGGCTCCGGGCGGCTCGACACCGACGAGGGCGAGGTCCGCTTCGCCGCCGGGGACGCGCTTCACATCCCGCCCGGGACCTGGCACGCGGTCGTCAACGACTCCGACGCCGACGTGGTGATGGTCTTCGGCTTCCCCCACCCGGACTATCCGCCCACCGAGCGGCGCTGAGGATGGCGATCCCGGAGGCGGGGACCGGCGCGCAGGGCGGCCCGGCCGAACCCGGAAACGACGTCCAGGAGCGGGTCGCCTGGGCCTGCCGGATCCTCGCCGGCGAGGGCTATCAGGACCTGACCCTCGGCCACGTCAGCGCCCGCGATCGCGGGCGGGCGGACCGGATCTGGATCAAGCGGCGCGGGGTGACGCTCGCCGAGGTCACGGCCGCCGACGTGATCGAGTTCGAGCTCGGCACCGACCCGCGCGACGCCTCGGACGAGATGCACCTCGAGGCCGTCCTCCACACCGAGGTCTACCGGCGCCGCGACGACGTCGGCGCGATCGTCCACGGCCACCCGCCGTACGCGACCGCGTTCGGGGCCACCGACGCCGAGCTCCTGCACCTGACCCACGACGCGCTGATGTTCGACCGCGGCGTCGCCGTCTACGACGGCAGCCCCGACCTGATCACCGAGCCCGAGCAGGGCGCGGAGGTCGGCGAGGCCCTCGGCGAGCGCTCGGTCGTGCTGCTGCGAAACCACGGTGTGCTGGTCGCCGAGCGCGACCTGCCGTGGATGGTGCTCGCCGCGGTGACCCTCGAGCGGGCGGTGATGCTGCAGTCGATCGCCACGCGGCTCGGCAACCCGCGGCCGATCGACGCGACGCTGATCGACGACCTGCACCGGCGCAAGTACAACGACGGGCTCGTCGACGAGTACTGGGAGGCCTGGATCCGCGACCTGCGCCGGCGCGGGCTCGACGAGGGGATGGAGGCCTAGGCGGTGGCGGAGGTCGCGACGCGGATCACCGTCAACGGCACCCCGCGAGAGCTGCACGTGCCGGCGCAGGAGCTGCTGCTCGACACCCTGCGCGAGCGCCTCGGCCTCACCGGGGCGAAGCGCTCCTGCGACGTCCAGGTGTGCGGGACCTGCACCGTGCTCGTCGACGGCGAGCCGGTGAGCTCGTGCACGTTCCTGACCTGCGACGCGGACGGGCGCGAGGTGCTGACGATCGAGGGCTTCGCCGAGAGCGCGGAGTTCGCCGAGTTCGAGCGCGAGTTCACCGAGCGCGCGGCGCTTCAGTGCGGCTTCTGCACCCCCGGCTTCATGCTCACCCTGAAGGCGCTGCGCGACGCCGGCGAGCTCCGCGACCGCGACGACGTGATCGCCGGGCTCGACGGCAACGTCTGCCGCTGCACCGGCTACAAGTCGATCGTCGAGGCCGCCGAGGCGCTGGCGCGATGAGCACCCCGCCCACCACCGCTCCCCCAGCGACTGCCACCGACCGGGTCGGGCGCTCGGAGGGGCGCAAGGACGCGGGCCCGAAGGTCCGCGGCCAGGCCCAGTTCGCCGGCGACATCAACGTGCCGCGGATGGTGCACGGCAAGGTCCTGCGCTCACCGGTCCCGCACGCGCGGATCACCTCGATCGACGTCTCGGGCGCCGAGGCGATGCCGGGCGTGGTCGCGGTTCTGCTCGGCTCCGAGCTCGGCGAGTTCAGCCCCTACTGGGGCCACGCGATCAAGGACCGCCCGATCCTCGCCACCGAGCTGGTGCGCTTCGCCGGCGAGCCGGTGGCCGCGGTCGCCGCCGAGGACGAGGCGATCGCCGAGGCGGCGCTGCGCGAGATCGTCGTCGACTACGAGGAGCTGCCGGTGGTCGGCACCGTCGAGGAGGCGATCGCGGACGACGCGCCGCTCCTGCACGAGGGCGAGCTGCGCCCGGGGCTCTTCCACGGGCTCGGCACGCTCGCCGAGCGCGAGGGCAACGTCTGCTACCGCTACCGCCTCGACGCCGGCTCGGTCGAGCTCGCCGAGGCGGAGGCCGCGCTCACGGTCGAGGGCGAGTACGAGTTCCCCGCCGTCTATCAGTACGCGATGGAGACCCACACCGTGGTCGCCGAGTTCGCGGGCGACGAGCTCACCCTCTGGGCCTCCTGCCAGCACCCGTTCCTGGTCCGCGCCGAGCTCGCCGACCTGTTCAAGCTGCCGCTCGGGCGCGTGCGGGTGATCGTCCCCTACCTCGGCGGCGGCTTCGGCTCGAAGAGCTACACGAAGATCGAGCCGGTGACCGCGGCGCTGGCCTGGAAGGCGGGGCGGCCGGTGCGGATCCAGAACCGCGTCGACGAGTCGATGGTGACCACCCGCCGCCACGGGATGCGCTGCCGGATGCGGACCACCGCGAACGCCGACGGCAAGCTCGTCTCGCGCAGCGTGCGGCTGTGGCTCGACACCGGCGCCTACGCCGACAACGGCCCGCGCGTCTGCGCCACCGCCGGCGATGCCGCGCCCGGCCCCTACGCCTGGGACGCGGTCCACGTCGACGCCAGCTGCGTCTACACCAACACCTCGCCCGCGGGCTCCTACCGCGCCTTCGGCGCCGCGCACCTGCAGTGGATCGGCGAGATGCAGGTCGACGAGCTCGCCCGCCGCGCCGGGATCGATCCGCTCGAGATCCGGCGGCGCAACCTGCTGCGCCCGGGCCAGCCGGTGCGCCCGGACGGCACCGGCAAGCCGCTCGACGCCGACCTGGTCGGCGACGTCGAGAAGGCGGCGGCCGCGATCGGCTGGGATGAGCCGAAGCGCGAGTGGAGCGGGCGCGGGGTCGCCGTCGGGCTGCTCGCCGCCGGCGCCCACCCGGTCTCGCGGGCGAGCGTGCGGATGGAGGCCGACGGCAGCGTCGAGGTCAACGTCGGGACCACCGAGATGGGCCAGGGGGCGCGCACGGTGATGGCCCAGATCGCCGCCCAGGAGCTGGCGATCGACGTCGACGGGATCACGGTCCAGGGCGCCGACACGCGCTTCACCCCGTATGACCGCTCGACCGGGGCGAGCCGCTCGACGACGCTCGCCGGGCTCGCCGTGCAGCGGGCGGCGGCCGACCTGCGCGAGCGCCTGCTGGAGACCGCGGCGGCTGCCTGGGGCGCCGAGCGGGCCTCGCTGGAGGTCGCCGACGGGGTCGTCAGCGGCCCCGGCGAGCGGGCGGCCTACCCCGAGCTGATCGCCGAGCGCTTCGGCTTCGTCGGCGGCGAGGTCGTCGGCGAGGGCGAGGTCCGGCCCGAGCAGGGCAAGGGCTCCTACGCGGAGGGCCCGGTGTTCTGGGAGATCTGCATCGCCGCCGCCGAGGTCGGCGTCGACCCCGAGACCGGCCGCGTCAGCGTCGAGCGGATGGCGACGATCGCCGACGTCGGCAAGGCGATCAACCCGCTGCTGGTCGAGCGCCAGGACGAGGGGGCGGTGCTCCAGGGGGTCGGCAACGCGCTGTTCGAGGAGATGGTCTTCGATGGCGGGGTGCTCACCAACGACACCCTGCTCGACTACCGGGTGCCCCGGATCGAGGACATGCCGGCGCAGATGACCGGGATCATCGTCGAGAACGCCGACGGGCCCGGCCCCTACGGGGCGAAGGGCTGCGGGGAAGGGGCGCAGGCGGCGACGCCGGCGGCGATCGCGACCGCGCTCGCCGACGCCGGGGTGCCGATGAACGAGCTTCCGTTCACGCCCGAGCGGGTGTGGCGGCGGATCCAGCAGAATCGAAGGAGGCAGAGCGAGAGATGAGCGAGATCAGCCGGGCGGCGGTGATCGGCACCGGGACGATGGGGCCGGGGATGGGCGCGGTGCTCGAACGGGCCGGGATCGACGTGGCGCTCTACGACGTCTCGCGAGGAGGCGCTCGAGCGGGCGAAGAAGATGGCCGAGATGGCCCGCGGGGTGCTCGAGCGCCTCGGCGGCGAGGCCGGCGACGGCGGCGCGCTGCGGTTCGAGACCGACCTCGCGGCGGCGCTCGAGGGGGCCGAGGTGGTGCTCGAGGCGATCCCGGAGAAGCTCGAGCTGAAGCAGGAGGCGCTGGCCGAGTGGGAGGGGATGCTCGCCGACGATGCGGTGATCGCCTCGAACACCTCCGGGATCCCGATCACGAAGATGGCCGAGAAGCTCGCGCACCCCGAGCGCGTGATCGGCATGCACTGGTCGAACCCGCCGCAGCTGATCCCGATGATCGAGGTGATCCCCGGCGAGCGCACGAGCGAGGAGACGATCGCCACCGCCCAGGCGCTGATCGAGCGGATCGGCTACTACCCCTGCCTGCTGAAGAAGGAGGTCCCCGGCTTCGTCGAGAACCGCGTCCTCTACGCGATCATGCGCGAGTGCCTGGCGCTGGTCGACGAGGGCGTGATCGACGCCGAGCAGCTCGACCTGAACGTCAAGTGGGGGATCGGCTACAAGCTCGCGGTGATCCCGCCGATGCAGCTGCTCGACGTCGCCGGGCTCGACATCTACGAGAGCGTCGCCGGCTACCTCAACTCCGACCTCTCGACCGAGCCCGGGGTCTCGGAGACGGTGACCAGGCTGACCGGCGAGGGCAAGCTCGGGATCAAGACCGGCGGCGGGCTCTTCGACTACTCCGAGGACGAGCTCGCCGAGCTGCCGGCGAAGCGCGCCGCGGCGCTGGTCGCGGTCCGCAAGACGCTCGACGGCCAGGACGTCTGAGGAGGCGAACGAGATGGGTGTAGAACGCGTCCGCTTCCTCGACTCCGGGTCGCTGGTGATCGACCGCTCGCACATCATGTGGAACATCGACAGCGGCAACCCGGTCCGCTTCCCGGTCTACAGCGTGCTGATCGAGCACACCGACGGGCTCTTCCTGTTCGACTCGGGCTTCGACAAGGGAACCGTGGAGGAGTTCCTCGCCTTCGAGCAGCCCGAGCAGACCGACGAGCAGACGATCCCGGCCCAGCTCGAGCGCTGCGGCTTCGCGCCCGCCGATGTGACCGCGGTGATCAACTCGCACCTTCACTTCGATCACGTCGGCGGCCAGCGCCACCTGCCCGACGCGGTGACCTGGGTCGCCAAGGAGGACCTTCGCCACTGCCTCGTGCCGGAGCCGTTCGAGCGCCTCGGCTACGCCGACAAGGTGTTTCACCGCCCGGACTCGGCCTATCGCTGGCTGGAGGGCGAGGAGTTCGACTTCGCCGACGGCATCCGGCTCCTGCGCACGCCCGGTCACACGGTCGGCCACTACTCGCTCCTGCTCGAGCGCGAGGGGCAGCGCGCCGATGCTGTTCCCGGCCGACGTCACCTACACCCGGGAGACCTGGGAGAAGGAGCTGATCTCCGGCTTCCACAACGACCCGACCGCCAACTACGTCTCGCTGCGCAAGGTCAAGCACCTCGCGCAACGGCTCGGCGCGGAGGTCTTCTTCACCCACGACATGGAGGCGTGGGAGTCCTACAAGCACGCGCCCGACCACTACTAGGACCGAAAGCGAGGAGGCAGCAGAGATGAAGCTCAAGGATCGCGTCGCGGTCGTCACCGGCGCCGCGCAGGGGATCGGCCAGGCGATCGCCGAGAAGCTCGACGCCGAGGGGGCGACGGTGGTGGTCGCCGACCTCAACGCCGAGGGCGCCGAGCAGGCGGCGGCGAAGCTCGAGCGCGGGCAGGCGGTCGAGGTCGACATCTCCTCCGAGGACTCGGTCGGGGCGATGGTCGCGGGGGTGGTCGACGCGCACGGCCGGATCGACGCGCTGGTCAACAACGCGGCGATCGTCCCCTTCATCCCCTGGGAGGAGGTCGACCTCGAGCACTGGCGGAAGATCATCGACACCAACCTCACCGGCGTCTATCTGTGCTCACGCGCGGCCTGGGGGCCGATGCGCGACGCGGGCTACGGGCGGATCGTCAACATCGCCTCGAACACGGTGCTCGCGGGGACGCCGAACATGGCCGCCTACGTCGCCGCGAAGGGCGGCGTCTGGGGCTTCACCCGGGCGCTGGCGACCGAGCTCGGCGGGAGCGGGATCACCGTCAACGCCGTCGCCCCGGGCCTGACGGCGACCGAGGGCGTGCTCGACAGCCCGCACAAGGAGGCGTTCGACTTCGTCCAGAGCCTGCAGGCGATCCCGCGCCGAGGCGAGTCGGCCGACATCGCCCCGACCGTCGCCTTCCTCTGCTCCGAGGAGGCGGCCTGGGTCACCGGGCAGATGATCGCCGTCGACGGCGGCCACACCCGCCACTGATGGCGATCCCGGCGACCACCCGGGCCGGCGCGATCCTCGCGGTCGCCGACGTCGAGGCGTCGGTGGCCTTCTACCGCGACCGGCTCGGGTTCGAGCTCGAGGCAGCCTACGACGATCCCCCGTACGCGACCATGGCGCTGGCCGGGACCCGGCTCTCGTTCGCCGAGCAGGGCCACGAGGCCGAGGACCGCCCCGGGGTGGCGATGATCGCCCCCGAGGACCGCTCGCGGCTCCAGGTCGCGCTCGTGCTCGAGGTCACCGACTGCGCCGGCGCCTACGAGGACCTGCGGGCCGCCGGGGTCGAGTTCCTGGCGGAGCCGTTCTCGCCGCCGTGGGGCGGCGCGCGCTGCTTCGCCGTCGACCCCGACGGGTACCTGGTCGAGCTCGAGCAGCCGGCATGAGGGCGGTGGCGAGATGAGGGTGGTCAGGATCCAGGGGGCCGAGCAACTCGAGCTCGACGAGGCGCCCGAGCCCCGGCTCGAAGAGCCGACCGACGCGATCGTCGAGGTGACGAAGACGGCGATCTGCGGCGCCGACCTCTTCCCCTACCACGGCCTCACGCCCGGGTTCGAGCCCGGGACGATCCCCGGACACGAGTGGGTCGGGGTCGTGCGCGAGGTCGGCGACGGCGTCCGCGGGGTGCGACCCGGCCAGCGGGTGGTGAACGCGAGCATGATCTCCGACGGCAGCTGCGGCCACTGCCGCGCCGGCCGTCCGATGCAGTGCGAGAACCGGGCGCTGTTCGGCTACAGCGGCGTCTACGAGCGGCTCGACGGCGGCCAGGCGGAGCTCGTCCGGGCGCCGAACGCCGACCGCTCGCTGTGGCCGATCCCCGACGAGGTCGCCGACGACGACGCCGTGTTCGTCGCCGACATGCTCCCGACCGGGCTCTCCGCGGTGCGCCGCGGCGGGGTCGACGTCGGCGACGTCGTCGCCGTGCTCGGCTGCGGGACCGTGGGACTGATGGCGATCCTGCTCGCGCGCCGGGTCGCGCGCCGGGTGATCGCGGTCGACGGGATCGAGGCCCGCCGCGAGCTCGCCGCCGGGCTCGGGGCCGAGGCGGTCGACCCGGACGCCGCGGCGGACGCGGTCGCCGACGCCACCGGCGGCCTCGGGGCAGACGTCGTGATCGAGGCGGCCGGGGCGAAGCCCGCCCTCGACGCCGCCTTCGCCCTCGCGCGCGGCCGCGGCACCGTCTGCGTCGTCGGCGCCCACTTCGAGCCCGACTACCCGCTCGACGCGGGCCGGATGTTCGAGGCCGAGCTCTCGCTGCGCTTCGCCATGGGCGACCCGATCAACGACCGCGAGCTGCTGCTGGCGATGATCGCCGCCGGCGAGCTGCACCCGGCCGAGCTGATCAGCCACCGGATGAGCCTCGACGAGGCGCCGAAGGCCTACGAGCTGTTCGACCGGCGCGAGGCGACCAAGGTCGTGCTGGCGCCGTAGAGGCGCGGCGAAGCGTGGCGCGCGCTGCTCGGCATCCTGGCGGTGTTCGCGGGGGCGCTGGCGTTGGCGGGGGCCGGCGGGGGGACGGTGCGGCCGGAGGCAGGCCCTGGGTGGCGAGCGCGCTCGATTCGGACGTTGCGGTGCGGGTCTCGGCGCAGGATCCGGCGCGGACGCTCCCGACGCTTGATCTCGGCGCGTCCTACCCCGAGCTCGCGCCGGCGCTGCGGACGGGGATCGGCGGCGCTCGTCCAAGCCGGGATCGATCCGGAGCGCGATCTGCTCGCCCCGTTCTCATTCGTCGTCATCTCGCTCGAGCGCAGCTGCCCCCCACCCGCGCTCCTCGCCTGCCGGCCGGCGATCCGCTTCGCCGGTCGCCTGCGCGGCGACCCGCCGCCGGGCCTGGAGCGCAGCCTCGCGGCCGGGCTCGTCGCCGGCCTTCGGGCCGCGGGCTTTCGGCGGATGGACGTGCACGGATCGCCGGGCGGCGACCTCGCCGGGCGGATCACATCGGACGGCGAGGTGCTGGCCCGGTGGCGGCTGGTGGACGACGTGCTGGTCGTGGTCGCCGGCGGGCT
>CAWJHV010000020.1:0-66120 GCA_963842795.1 uncultured Solirubrobacterales bacterium
GAGGTCTCGCCTTCGGCTTCGACTTCCTCGGAGGACTGCTCCTCGGTCTCGTTGTCAGCTTCGTCGGCGGGCGCCTGATCGTCGCCCTCCGCCTGCTCTTCGTCTGAAGTCTCGGCCGCCGGCTCCTCGGCCGCGGGCTCCTGCTCGTCGGCGGGCTCCTCGGCTGCGGGCTCCTCCTCGGCTGCAGGCTCCTCGGCCGCGGGCTTCTCCTCGGCCGGGGTCTCCTCCTCGGCCGCGGGGTCCTCGGCCGCAGGCTCCTCCTCGGCGGGCTCCTCTGCCGCGGGCTTCTCCTCGGCCGCGGGCTCCTCCGCGGGAGCTTCCTCGGCGGCCGGGGGCTCGCCCGTGACCAGGCCCTGCTCGGCGATCTGGGCGAGCTGGCGGCCGAGTCCGGAGATCATGTTCGAGAGGCCGGCCACCAGGCCGGTGAGCGGGCTCGCCGCCAGGCCCACGAGCTGACCGTGGAGCACGTCGAGGCCGGGCAGCCTGGCGATCGCGGCGAAGCTCTCGGGATCGAGCGCCTCGCCGTCCATGAAACCGCCCTTGTAGACGAGCACCCCGTGCTCGCGGGAGAAGGTCGAGATCGCCTTCGCGGCGATCACCGCGTCGCCGTTGATCAGCGTCAGCGCGGTCGGGCCGACGAGCAGATCGTCGAGGCCCTCGCTGCCGGCGCCCTCGGCGGCGCGCTTGGCGAGGCGGTTCTTGACCACCTTGAAGACCGCGTCGGCCTCGGTGAGGTTGCGCCGCAGGTCGGCGGCACCGGTGACGCTGATCCCGCGGTAGTCGATGGCGAAGATCGCGTCCGCGCCCTTGAGGTCGTCGGTGAGCTCCGCGACCGCTGCTTCCTTCTGCGCTCTGTCCATCTGAAGTCTCTTCTGGTCGTCCGCCGGAACGAAAAAGAGCCTGCGCGCAGGCAGGCTCGAGAAGCTCGTGCTTTCGATCCTCACCTGCGCCGGTCTTCCGGGCCCGCTCGCTTTCGCGGACCCCGCCGACGGTCTCGGGCGGGTCTGTGGAGGCGCGATGGTAGCGGATCGCCGGCGCCGCGCCGGCGTGCGTCGGCCTCCGCCCCTACGCGGAGGAAACCCGCCGCTCGGCGAGGTGGCGTCGGAGCGCGGCGAGGCGCGTGTCCCACTCGCCGCCGACCTCGGCCATCCAGGTCATCGCCTCGGCCATCGGCGCCGGGGTCAGGTGGTAGAGGACCTCGCGGCCGGCGCGCCGGTCGGCGACCAGGTCGGCGCCGGCGAGGCTGAGCAGATGCTTGTTGATCGCCTGCCGGCTCACCGGGAGCTCGCGGGCGAGCTGGGTTGCGGAGGCCTCGCCGCGCGAGCCGATCAGCTCGAGCACCTCGCGGCGGGTCGCGTCGGAGAGCGCCGCGAACACCTGGTCGGCGGCCATCAGCCGACGGCGCAGAGCTCGGGCGAGCGCGCGTCGGCCGGATCCAGGTCGCGCAGCGGCCGCGACTCGACCACACGCACCAGGGTGCCCTCGGGCTCCGGCTCGAGCTCGATCTCGACCCGGCTGGATTCCTGCTCGGCCTCGCTCCACCAGAAGACCAGGCGCCGCGGCTCGTCCACCTCCTCGACGAAGCCGCTGCGCTCGCCGTCGGCGAACTCGATCCGCAGCTCGCCTCCCGGGCGGAGCTCGACCTCTGCGTTCTCGCCGAGCCACTCGCCCAGGCGCTCGGGATCGGTGATCGCGTCCCAGGCTTCCTCGGGGGTGGCGGGGACGAGCAGCTCGCTCTCGGCCTGATCCATGTCCGGGATCCTAGCGCAACCAGGAGGTTGCTATATAGTGCAACCCTTCAGTTGCACTATCGACGCCCCCTACAGGGGGTCAATCCCGAGGAGGGAAGCGATGCCCCTGATTCCGATGGTGATCGAGCAGACGGCCCGCGGCGAGCGCTCGTTCGACATCTACTCCAGGCTGCTCGGCGAGCGGATCATCTTCCTCGGCCAGCAGATCGACGACGAGATCGCGAACCTGGTCGTCGCCCAGCTCATGCACCTGGAGTCCGACGACCCCGACAAGGACATCTTCATCTACATCAACTCGCCCGGCGGCTCGCTGAGCGCGGCGCTGGCGATCTACGACGCGATGCGTTTCGTCGGCCCCGACGTGCAGACGGTCTGCTTCGGGATCGCGATGTCGGGCGGCTCGCTGATCCTCGCCGGCGGCACCGAGGGCAAGCGCATGTCCCTCCCCAACGGGCGCATCCTCATCCACCAGCCGAGCGGCGGCTTCCAGGGCCAGACCACCGACATCGAGATCCACGCCCGCGAGGTGCTCGAGCTGCGCCGGCGGATGGAGGAGATCTACGCGCGTCACACAGGCCAGACCGTCGAGCGCATCCACGCCGACGCCGAGCGCGACCGCTTCTTCAGCGCCGCCGAGGCGGTCGAGTACGGGCTCGTCGACCGCGTGGTCGAGGAGCGCAAGCTGCCGAAGCGGGTGACCGCCGGCTTCGGGGCCGAGATCGACGGCGAGCCGGACTGATCGCGCGCGCTCCGGGGCGCACACGACGGCGGCATGGAGACCGTCCGCGCCGACCCCGCACGCCGCCGCGCGCGGCGGATCGAAAGGGGTCTCGCTCCCGAATATCGGGAGCGAGACACCGCTCGCAGGGAGGCGGCGGCCCGCGGAGGCGATCGTGCGTACGGCGCCGTGCTTCCGCCCCCCGCTCACGGCACACGGTGCGCGAGACTTCGCCGCATGAGCGCCACCGGCCGTGACGCGGGCGAGGCCTGCCCCGGCTGCGGGATCGTCCTCCCCCGCGAGGCCGGTCCCACTCACGCCTACATCGCCTCCTCGCCGGCGTGCTGGGCCCGCTGCGGCGAGGCCCTCGCGCGTGAGTTCGGCGATCCGGAGCGCTTTCGCCTCCACCAGCTGACCGTCGACGCCTACGCCGTCCAGCACCCCGGCGGCGGCGAGCGGCGGGCGGTCCAGTCGGTCGGCCTGCACCTGATGACCCTGTGTGCGGTGATCGAGCGGGGCGCCGACCCGGCGCGGGGCCCGGCGCTGCACAAGCGGATCGTCGGGCGGCCGACGTTTCGACGACTCGATCCGCCTTCGTTCGAGGGGCGGATCAGGGCGGCCGACGTGCTCGCGGCCGAGGACGCCCCCGCGCACCTCGCGCTGGTCCGAGACTGGGCCGAGGACGCCTGGCGCGCCTGGGAGCCGCACCACGGGCAGGTCCGCGCCTGGCTCGACCAGACGCTGGGAGGCCCTGAAGGAAGCTCGAGCTAGGCGGTCGCGGGCTCGGCGGTGGCCTCGGCGTCCGAGGCCTCGGCGCCGTTGCCCGAGGGCAGGTCGGCGAGGATCTCGGACTCGCGGGTGCGCGAGGCGTCGACCCGGACGCCCGGACCCATCGAGGTCGCGAGGGTGATCGAGAGCAGGTAGCGGCCCTTGGCGGCGGCCGGCTTCGCCCGGACGATCTCGTCGACGATCGCGGCGTAGTTCTCGAGCAGCGAGCGCTCGTCGAAGCTCGCCTTGCCGATCGTCAGGTGGATGATCCCCTGGCGGTCGGTGCGGTACTCGACCTTGCCGGCCTTCGCCTCCTCGACCGCCTTGCCGACGTCGTCCGTGACCGTGCCCACCTTCGGGTTCGGCATCTTGCCCTGCGGGCCCAGCACCCGCCCGAGCTTCGACACCACCGGGCCCATCAGCGCCGGGGTCGCGATCGCGACGTCGAAGTCTGTCCAGCCGTCGGAGACCCGGTCGGCGAGCTCCTGCGCGCCGACGAAGTCCGCGCCGGCCTCGTTCGCGGCCCGCGCCGCGTCGCCCTCGGCGAAAACGGCGACGCTGATCGACTTGCCGAGGCCGTTGGGAAGCGCGAGCGTTCCGCGCAGCTGCTCCTCGGCGTGGCGGACGTTGACCCCGAGGCGCATGTGGACCTCGATCGTCTGGTCGAACTTGGCGGTCGCCGTCTGCTTGACGAGCGAGACCGCCTCGGCGGGCGTGTAGGCGTGGGTGCGATCGACCTCGCCGATCGCCTCCCGGTAGCGCTTGCCGCGGTGGCGGGCCATCAGGCGTCCACCCCTTCGACCAGGACGCCCATCGAGCGCGCGGTGCCGGCGATGATCTTCGAGGCCGCGTCGAGGTCGTTGGCGTTCAGGTCCGGCATCTTGCGCTCGGCGATCTCGCGGCATTGGGCGGCGCTGAGCGTGCCCACCTTCTCGCGGTTGGGCTCGCCGGAGCCCTTCTCGATCCCGAGCGCCTCGCGGATCAGCACCGCCGCCGGCGGCGTCTTGGTGATGAAGTCGAACGAGCGGTCCTCGTAGACCGTGATCTCGACCGGGATGATCGTCCCGGCGTCGGCCTGCGTGCGCGAGTTGAACGCCTTGCAGAACTCCATGATGTTGACCCCGTGCTGGCCGAGCGCAGGGCCTACCGGCGGCGCCGGGTTCGCCGCGCCCGCCGGGATCTGGAGCTTGATCAGGGTGAGGACCTTCTTCGCCATAGCGGCGGCCGAGGATACAGAGGCGGATCGGGGACGCGCACGAGGCCGGCGGGCGGCCTGGGGGGCGCCCCGAGATCACCGCGAGGCTCGCGGCGGCGGGCCGCGCGGAACGCCACTGGCGCATTTCGCTGAATGGTTCAGCGTTATGCGCCAGTCGCGGCCTTGGCGGCCCGCCGCGCTAGGTTCAACGGCTTGAGCACCGACGCGCATCTGATCGACCTCGACCTCGACCGGCTGCGGGAGCGGCGGAGCGCGAAGTGGACGTGGTACGAGCCCGATGTGCTGCCGGCATGGGTCGCCGAGATGGACTTCCCGGTCGCGGCGCCCGTGCGGGCGGCGCTCGCCCGGGCGGTGGAGCTCGACGACCTCGGCTATGCGAACCCCGACGCGGCCGGCCTCGGCGACGCGGTCGCCGGGTTCTGCGGGCGGCGGCTCGGGTTCGAGGTCGACCCGGCCCAGGTCACGCCGCTCAACGACGTCGTGGCCGGGTTGGCGGAGCTCGTCCGGGTGCTGACCGCGCCCGGGGACGGGGTGATCGTCAACCCGCCCGTCTACCACCCGTTCTTCAGCCTGATCGAGCAGGCCGGACGACGGGTGGTCGAGGTCGGGCTGGTGGGCGGGCGCGAGCTCGACGTCGAGGGCATCGACCGCGCCTTCGCCGCCGGAGCGCGGGTGCTCTTCCTCTGCAACCCCCACAACCCCACCGGCGGAGTCCTCGGGCGGGACGAGCTCGAGCGGGTGGCGCGGATCGCCGCCGCGCACGACGGCTGGGTCCTGGCCGACGAGATCCACGCGCCGATGGTCCTGCCCGGCGCCGAGCACGTCGGGTTTCTCGGCCTCAACACGGATGCCGCCGCGCGGGGAATCGTGCTCACCTCGGCCTCGAAGGCCTTCAACCTCGCCGGGCTGAAATGCGCCGTGGCGATCACGGCCGGCGACCCGGCCCGCTCCGAGGTCGCCAGGCTGCCGGAGATCGCCCGCCACTGCGGCCATCTCGGGGCGCTCGCCACGGCCGTCGCCTTCCGCGACGGCGACGAGTGGCTCGACGCCGTCAACGCGCGGCTCGACGCCAACCGGCGCCTGCTCGCGGAGCTGCTCGCCGAGCGCCTGCCAACGGTCGGCTATACCGAGCCCGCCGCCGGGTACCTCGCCTGGCTCGACTGCCGCGAGCTCGGGCTCGGCGACGATCCCGCGGCGACCTTCCTCGAGCGCGGCCGGGTCGCGCTCAGCCCGGGACCGCAGTTCGGTCCGGGCGGCGAGGGCTTCGCGCGGCTCAACTACGCCACCTCGCCCGCACTGCTCGAGCGGATCGTCGAACGAATGGCGGCGGCGGTCGCCGGATGAGCCCACCGCGCTCCGACCCGGTCGACGACCTCGCCGTCCCCTGGTGGCGGGCGCTGGTCGCCGCCCACGGGTCGTTCGAGCTCTTCGACGCCCATACGCACGTCGGCCAGAACGACCCGGACGGCTACAGGCAGACGCCCGCCGAGCTGGTCGCCGGCCTCGCCCGTGCCGGCTCGCGCGCCGCCGTCTTCGCGATGCACGAGCCCGCCGGCTACCGCGAGGCGAACGACTTCGTGATCGCGGCCGCCGCCGAGTCTGGCGGCGTCCTCGTCCCCTATTGCCGCGTCGACCCGCACGACGGCGCCGTGGCCGAGGCCGAACGGGCGCTGGACGCCGGCGCGCGCGGGATCAAGCTCCACCCGCGGGCCGAGGGCTTCGCCCTCGACCAGCCCGCGGTCCGCGACCTCGTCGCGATCGCCGACGAGCGCCGGCTCCCGGTGATGATCCACGCCGGGCGGGGCATCCCCGCGCTCGGCCGCCACTCGCTCGAGCTCGCGAGCGAGTTCGCCGACGCGCGCCTGATCCTGGCCCACGCAGCGGTCTCGGACCTCGCCTGGCTGTGGCGGGAGATGCCGGCACATCCGAACCTGCTGATCGACACGTCGTGGTGGAACCCGGCCGACATGTACGCGCTCTTCCGGCTCGTGCCCCCGGGCCAGATCGTCTGGGCGAGCGACTCGCCCTACGCGCACCCGCTCCAGTCGGTGGTCATGCACCTGCGCTACGCGGTCGAGGCCGGCCTCGGCGACGAGGCGCTGCGCAGCGTGGCCGGAGAGCAGATGCTGCGCGTTCTCGAGGGCGCCGAGCTGCTCTCGCCGCCGGGGCCCGCCGCGGCGGAGCCGGAGGCCCTCGACCCGCTGCTCGCGCGGGTCGTCTCGCACCTGGTGGCCGCGGTCGGCGTCGCCGTTGCCGAGCAGGACCCGTCCGAGCAGGTGGCGCTGGCGCGGCTCGCGTGCGCGGTCGAGGACGCCCCCGAGGCCGAGCTCTACGCCGAGGTCGCCGCGATCCTCGACCGGGTCCCCGAGCACTTCCCCCAGCCGGAGGGACTGCGGTACGCGACCGGGGCGCGGATGATCGTCTTCGCGATTGCGATCGCCCGCACCCCTCACGCCCCGAACGCGATCGGCGCCCCGGCGCGGAGCCCGAGCCGCGACGAGCCCTAGCTCTTCAGGATGATGTGCCGGTCCCGACTGATCGGCGTGCCCGTGTCCGGGGCGAATCCGACCCTGATCCGCACCCTCACCTTGCCCCGCCGATGGAGCCGCTTGAGCGCACCGCGGCGCGGCTTGACGGTCAGCTTCACGGTTCCGGCGCCGAGCGCCCGGCGCTGATCCGGGCGCACCTTGGCCGTGCGCTCGAGGGTCAGCAGACCGGCAGACGGGACCTCGACCCGAAAGCGCGCCAGGCCGCGCTTGCGGTCGTGCTTCGGCGGGCCGAGCTTGAAGCCGGCGGTCGATGACCGCACCGTCGCCGTCGAGCGCGACTGGGCGGAACCCGTGCCACCATCGTTGGACGCCGTGACCCGGACGCGGGCCCTGGTGCCGACCTCCGCCCCGGAGAGCACGTAGGTGGAGGCCGTCGCGCCGGGGATCGCGGTGCAATGGCCGCCGAGGCACCGCTTCCACTGGTACGCGAAGGAGTCAGGCGAGCCGGTCCAGGTTCCGGTCGTCGCGCTCAGCGTCTGGCCCTCCTGGGCGTCGCCGCTGACCTGCGGTTTCGCGGTCGAGGTCGGGGCCGGGATCCGGATCGCCCTGGTGGCGGCGCTCCGGGCCGCGGGCGAGGCGCCGTCGGCGTTCTCCGCCACTACCTCGACCCGGATCCGGTTGCCGACGTCGGCGCCCGCCAGCACGTAGGTCGGCTGGGTGGCGGCGTCGATCGCGGCGCAGGAGTCGCCGCTCTCGTCGCAGCGGAGCCACTGGTAGAAGAACGAGGTCGGCGCGCCCTGCCACTCACCCTGGCTCGCGGACAGGGTCTGTCCGACCCGCGGCTTGCCGGAGATCGTCGGCGAGACGGTGTTCACCGGAGCCACGCGCGCGGCGGCGGTCGCGGCTCCCACGGTCACGAGGATCGCCACCGCCACGAGCGTGAGCGCAGTGCGCGCCCGAAAGGAGATCGCCGGGGTCATCCACTTCCCGAAACACCGGTGCGGTCCACCGGTTGCGCCCGGGTCGCTAGATCTTCTTCACCTGGTCGTAGCCGACCTCGACCGGGGTCTCGCGACCGAAGATCGAAACCAGCACCTTGAGCTTTGCCGCATCCTCGTTGATCTCGGCGATCTCGCCGGAGAAGTCCGACAACGGCCCGGAGATCACCTTCACCGACTCACCGACCTCGAACTGTGCGTGCGTGCGCGGGCGCTCGGCGGTCTCGCGGTGCATGAGCCGGTCGACCTCGGGCTGGGAGAGCGGGATCGGCTTGTTGCGGGAGCCGACGAAGCCGGTGACCCCGGGGGTGTTCTTGACCAGGTTCCAGGCGTCGTCGGTCATCTCCATGTTGACCAGCACGTAGCCGGGCATCGTCCGCTTCTCGATCTGGACCCGCTGGCCGTCCTTGAGCTCGGTGACCTGCTCGGTGGGGACGACGACCTGGCGCACGCGGGCGCGGGCGCTCATCGTCTCGACCCGGTGCTCGAGATTGGCCTTGACCTTGTTCTCGTGCCCGGAGTAGGTGTTGATCACGTACCAGCGGAACATTTCACGTCAAATCGCTTTCGGATTGAGGCTCGCGGCGGGGCGCTCAGAGGAGGCGCTGCACGAGCCAGTTGAAGATGGCGTCCAGGACCCCGAGGTAGGCGGCCATGATCGTGATGAACACGAGCGTGATCGCCGACGCCTGGATCAAAGTGTCGCGGTCGGGCCACTGAACGCGCTTGAGCTCCGCCCAGCATGAGATGAAGAACCCGATCACCCCGCCGCGCTGGCGCTCGGTCGGCGCCTCGCGGGGCGCCCGCCGCTTCTCGGACTCCTTGGCGCGCTGCTTTCGATCGCGATCCTCCTGGCGACGGGCGCGGCGGCTGATCCTGTCGCCGGGGGCGGGCTCCGGCTCGGTCTCCGGAGCGGCCGCGGGAAGGGTCTCGGGAGCGCCCACGTCCGCGCGTGAGGGCGCCGGGGCGGGCGGGGCCTCGGCCGAGGGCCTGCCCTTCAGCTCGTCGAGGTCGGCGCCGTGCTCCGCCAGCTCGGCCTCGATCACGTCGGCGCTCTCGCCCACCTGGGTGTCGTGCTGAGCGCGCGACTCCTCGGCGAGCTCGCTGCCTGAGCGGCCCTGCTGCTGCGCCTGGCGCCGCCGCTGCTCGGCCTTGCGCTGTGCTCGGGTCTTGGCCACCGGTCAGCCGACCCACGCCGTGACGGCGAGCGCCGCCACTAGCGCGTCTCCTTGTGTGGAGTGTGGTGCCCGCACCAGCGGCAGTACTTGCGCATCTCGATCCGGTCCGGCGTGTTGCGCCGCGACTTGTTGGTCTGGTAGTTGCGCCGCTTGCAGTCCTCGCAGGCGAGGGTTACGGCGATTCGAACGTCTCCGCGAGCCATGTGCTCCCTTATCAATACCTTGCGGGCGCCTACGGCGCCCTTACATGCGGCTTTCGGAGCTAAAGCTCCTCATATCTGAAATTCCTTGCGGCGCCCTTACATGCCGCTCTTGGCGTCGGGGAATCGGGTCCCGACAGAAAAAAGACCTCCGTCGCGCCTACCAACGGCGCGGCACGAGGGACGGCGCAAGGATAGCGCGCCTCGCGAGCCGTTCGTCGCCCCCCGCCCGCCGATACGGGCCCCCGACGAAAGAGCGACGACCGCGCTGAGCGCGGCCGTCGCTTCAATTCCGGGTGGTGCGAAAGGAGCGGCTGGGTCAGCCGGCCTTCTTCACCTTGACCTTGTTGCAGTCCGGAGCGACGACGTCGATCTTGTCGACCTTCGCCACGTCGTTTCCGAGGCCGCACTTGACCTTGTCCTTGTCGCCGTCCACGGCGTTGACCTTGTCGTTGCCGCCGCCGGCGCGGATGTTGTCCTTGCCGGAGCCGCCCTTGATCTTGTCCTTGCCGCCCTGGCTCTGGACCTGATCCTTGCCGGCATCGCCGTTGACCTTGTCGTTGCCGGTGCCGCCGCGGACCTTGTCCTTGCCCTCGGCGCCCTTGACCTTGTCGTTGCCGCCAGAGCCCTGGACGCGGTCGTTGCCCTCGTTGCCGGTGACCTTGTCGTTGTCACCGAAGCCCTTGAGCAGGTCGTTGTCCTCGTTGCCCTGGATGTCGTCGGCGCCGGCGTCGCCCGTGATCGAGTCGTTGCCCGAGCCGCCGACAGCGGTATCGGCCTCGTTGCCCATCGTGGCGGTGTCGTTGCCGGGACCGGCGTCGGCATTGTCGTTGCCGTCCTCACCGAGGATCACGTCGTTGCCCTCGGCACCGGTCATGTCGTCGTTGCCGTTCTGACCGTTGATGCAGTCGTCCCCGGGAAGACCGCTGATCGAGTCGTTGCCGCCGCCCCCGCGGAGCAAGTCGTTGAAGGGGGTACCCGTAATCACGTCGTTGGCATCGTCGCCCTGGAGCGCGACACCTCCTGCGAACGTGAGATTCGGACAGTCGTTGTAGTAGTACTGGTAGTAGTCCGAATGCGGGATCGGGGTCACCGCTGCATTCGCCGTCGACGCCAGAACCAGCGATCCGAGGAGCACCCCGGATGCGGCTGCGACCTTTCTTCTCATCTCTGAACGGTCTCCTTTCGACCTGATCTAAACGACAAACGCCGTTCGGTAGCTAATACGCCCAGCCGGCACAGCGGCTGACACGGGGCACCGCGGGCATCACGCCCCGCCCCAGACAAGACTTTGTTCGCCTCCCACTCGTGCTCGCAGCTTCGCGTTCTTTGGCAGCCGCAGCGTCTCCTGGAAGACCTGTCCAGCGTTTGCCTTCACAGAACCTACCTTCTTCCACCGGCCCGCGTGGTGTCGCTGGACCTTTATCCGGCCCGCGACCGGAGCCCGGCCCCACACGATCAGCTTCTTCTTGCCCTTCTTCGAGGACACGAACGGGAACCTCCAGGCGGTGGCCGACGGCTTCGGCGAGCCGTCGTTGAAGAAGATCCCGGTGGCATCGTCGGAGAACGGGTTTGCCTTGTCGTAGGGCGCGTCGCGCACCTGGAGATTGATCACCACCCGGGCGCCGTCGCGCCAGAGCAGGTACAGCGCCTGCTCGAGCCATCGCGCCTGGCGCTTGGGCGCAACGCCCTCGAACCCGTCGGGCGGATTGCTCTCCCACCAGATCTCGGTCACCCAGAGCTCGTGCGGGCCGGGCGTCCCGGTAAGGCCGGCGCGCTCGGAGGCGCGGAGGACGGTCCGCAGCTTCCCGAGGTCCGGGGTCGAGATGTCGTCCGGGTTGATCGCGCTGGTCTGCGGCCCGCCCGAGGTGTTGATCGGGTGGTGGGCGAGGACGTCGAAGTTCGCCTTCACCGGACAGGCGATCGGCTTCGGCTTCTCCTCGGCGTTCACGCAGAGGACCTCGCGCCAGAAGGACAGCGGCCGGGTCCGGACCCCGCCGGGCGGGTCGCCGTACGGGGCGGTCCCCGCCGTGATCACGACGTTGTCGGGGTTGACGGCCTTCACCGCGCCGTAGAACGCGTTCAGCATGTCGCGGTAGATCGCGGGGCTCGCCTGCGCGCCGTTCTCGTACTGGGGATTCAGGTACGTGGTCAGGTTCGGCTCGTTCCAGAGCTGGAACAGGCGCACCCGGGGCAGGACGCCGGTCGCGTCGGAGAAGGAGCCCGAGTAGCGGGTGGCGAGCGCCTGCGCGAAGTCCGCGATCGCGTCCGGGCGGGGTCGCCAACTGCCCGCCGGGGTGCCGGACGGACGCCCGGCGCCCTCGGCCCAGATCGGGGCCCGGTAGATCGTGATCAGCGGCTGCAGCCCGTGGGCGACCGCGTCACGAATCGCCGCGTCGTAGACGCCGAACGAGTAGGCGGGGTCGGCGGGGTTGCGCGGGTCGAGGGGCTGGACCGGAGCGATCGATCGCCAGAGGAGGTTGAGGCGCACGATCTGCGACCCGCTCGCGGCCGTCTTCTGAAATGCGGCGTTGCGCACCTCGCTGTCGGAGTGCAGGTAGAGCGGGTCGGCGAACCCGGTCGCCAGGCCGGGCCTCGCGTCCGACTGGGCCGGCGCCAGCGCCGCCGAGGCCGCGACGGCCGCCACCAGCGCCGCGAGCAGACGCGATCCGCGCCGACCGGCGCGACCCGAGCGGGTCGGCGCCGCAACCGATACCGGGTTGCTCACGCGCCGCCGGGCTCTTGAGGTCCGCGCCGCCGGACGAGGACGAAGAACACGATCGCGCCGAGCGCCGTCGCGAGCAGGATGATCGGCAGGGCGACGCCCAAACCGTCCGAGCTCGAGGAGTTGCGCCCGAGGATCTCGTCGACCACGCCGCCGAGGCCGCCGCCGCCGTCGTCGGCGCTCAGGTTGGCGTCGGCGCCCGCGCCACCGCCGCCGGCACCGCTGCCGGAGCTGGAGCCGGAGCCCGAGCCGGAGCCCTGCGAGCCGCCGGCGTTGCCGCCGCCGCTCGAACCGGACTGGCCGCCCTGCGGCGCGGTCGCCTCGGCGGCAGCCGCGGTCGCGGCGCCGTCGGCGCCCTGGGCGTCGAGCTCCTCGGTGACCGCGGGCGTGAGAGCCTCGCCGCCGCCGCCACCGGAGCCGCCGCTCGGTTCGGTCGCGCCTCCGGACCCGCCGCCGCCGCCACCGCCGCCGGAGCCGCCGCCGTGGCCATTGCCGCCACCGCCGCCGCCACCGCCGGAGCTACCGCCGCCGGGGATGTTCTCTGTGTATTGGTCTACTCCTGATCCGGGGCTCTGGGCCTGCGCGACCACCGGGGCAGCCGCGAGCGAGGCCAGGACCGCGGAAACGATCATTACCCTGCGCATGCCTTCTCATACGCTCCGCCGAGGCGCGAACTGACAGGAAATTTCGTCTCCGGCCCGAACGTCAGTAAGAGCGCGGTTTCTGCGTAATAGAGAGCGCATGGACGTCCGAGCGCAGAGTGCCCGCCCGGCCGGAACCGCGGCGGTCGACCACCCGCGCGACACGGCCACCGACGCCATCCGGCGCCACGGGCCTGCGATCGCCGGCTACGCGCTCCCGTTCCTGCTCGTCTTCTACCTCGCGATGAAGGGCGGGGGCTACGACCCGATCGTCCGCGGCGAGATCGGGGTCGCGATCTGGTGGGTGGTGCTCTTCGGCGCCGCCGTCGGCGTGCTCCCGGCGGCCCGGATCTCGGCGGCCGGCTGGACGATGCTCGCCCTGCTCGGCGCCTTCGCGCTCTGGACCACGCTCGGGATCAGCTGGTCGGATTCCGCAGAGCGCAGCGCCTCGGAGGCCGGCCGGGTCGCCGCCTACCTCGGCGTCTTCGTGCTCGCGGTCTCTGCCCAGCGGGGCGAGACGGTGCGCCGGACGGTGATCGCAGTCGGCGCCGCGATCGCCCTGGTCAGCGTCCTGGCGCTGCTCTCGCGGGTGCATCCGGAGTGGTTCCCCGCCAACGAGGCCGGCCGCGTCCTCCCCCAGGGCCTGCGGCTCAACTACCCGCTCGACTACTGGAACGGGCTCGCGGCCCTGATCGCGATCGGGTTCCCGATCGTGCTCTGGATCGCGGCCTCGGCGCGCCACGTGGTCGGGAGGGCGCTCGCCGCCGCCGCCCTGCCCGCGATGGGCCTCGCCGCCTACTACACGCTCTCGCGCGGCGGCGGTGCCGAGATCGCCGTCGCCCTGATCGTCCTCGTCGCCCTCTATCCCCGCCGCCTCCAGCTCCTGCCGATCGCGCTCGTGGCGGGGATCGGCAGCGCCCTCGCGATCGCCGCCGCCGGTCAGCGCGGTGCCCTCGCCGACGGGCTCACCAACGCGGTTGCGGACTCGCAGGCCTCGGAGATGCTCGCCGTGGCGCTCGTCACCTGCGCCGGCGTCGGGCTGATCGGCGCCGCGATCGCGCTGGCCGAGCGCCACGAGCTCTACCGGATGCCGTCGATCCCGCGCCCCGCGGCGCTGACCGCGGCGGGCGTGGTCGCGATCGTGGTCGTGGTCGGCGCGCTCGCGTTCGGCGCCCCCGGGAAGATCGCCGACGGCTGGGACAGCTTCAAGGACCCGGGTGGGCCGGGCGACACCGCGCAACGGTTCGAGAGCGCGGGCGGCAACGGCCGCTACCAGTACTGGTCCTCGATGGTCGATGCCGCGTCGAGCGAGCCCCTGACCGGGATCGGGCCGGGCACGTTCGAGTTCTGGTGGGCCCGGGAGGGCACCCGCACGGGCTTCGTACGCGACGCCCACTCGCTCTATTTCGAGACGCTGGGCGAGCTCGGGATCCCCGGCCTGCTCCTGATCGCCGGCCTCATCCTGGCGATCCTCGGCTGGGGGATCGTCCAGGCGCGGCGGGCGGCCGCGGAGCGGCGGGCGCTGCTCGCCGCGGCAACCGCGGGCTGCGTCGCGTTCGCCTTCGCGGCCGGCATCGACTGGGTCTGGGAGATCCCGGTGCTGCCGATCAGCTTCCTGCTGCTGGCGGCCGTGATCGCTGCCTCCGGGGCCTCGCCCGAGCGTCCCGAGGGGCGCCGCGGCGGACTCCGCCTCGGACTCGTCGGGCTCTCGGTCGCGGCTCTGGTCGTGATCGCGATCCCGCTCGCCGGCGCCTCCTCGATCCGCGACAGCGAGGAGCTGGTCGACTCGGCACAGCTCGACGAGGCGCTCAACGCCGCGACGACCGCCAAGAACATCCAGCCCTACGCGGCGACCCCGAGCCTGCAGCAGGCGCTGATCCTCGAGCGCGCCGGCAACTTCGACGGCGCCGTCGCCGCCGCCCGCGAGGCGACCGGCGACGAGGCGGCCAACTGGCGCAACTGGCTCATCCTCTCGCGGCTCGAGGCCCGGGTGGGCAACGTCGACCCGGCGGTCGCCGCATACCGGCACGCGCGCCGGCTGAACCCGAGATCACCGATCTTTCAACCATGAGCAGGAGCACGAGATGAACGACATCGATCCCGACCTCGACGGCGTCGCCGAGCGCCTGCGAACCGAACGGCCGATCCCGCGGGCGGGATTCCGGGCCGAGCTGCGCAGTCAGCTGCTCGCCGGCGTCCGTCTCCATCCGGCGGCGCCGCGCCGCCTGCGGCTGCTGATCGCCGCGCACGCGATGTCGGGCACGGCGCTGCTGGCCGTGGTCGCGGTCGGGATCGCCGGCGCCGGACCGCTCGCGAGCTGAGGGCAGACGCCCGCCGCGGGCGCGGCCTCAGTCGCTGACGGCGCGGGCCGGGCGGCCCGGCTCGAGCTCGGCGCGCATCCGGCGCAGCGACCGGGAGAGGATCTGCTGCACGTTCGCGAGCGAGAGCCCGGTGATCTCCGAGATCTCGGGGCCGTTGAGATCGCCGCCGTAGCGCAGCGCGATCAGCTCGCGCTCGCGCTCGTTGAGCCCGTCGAGCGCGGCCTCGAGCTCCGGCGACAGCCCGAGCCTCTCGTCGAGTGTGTCGAACTGGCCGAGCTGGATGTCGGCCAGCTCTCCGTCGGCGAGCGGCTCCTCCTGGTTTCGGGCGTTGCGCCGGAAGTGGTCGATAAGCAGGTTCTGGGCGATGGCGAGCAGCCAGGTGCGGGCGCTCGCGCGTTCGGGGTCGAACCGGCCCCACGCCTTCAGGGCGCGCTCGAACGTCGCCTGGACCAGGTCCTCGACCTCGTCCTTGGAGGCGAGGCGGTAGCCGAGGAAGCCGTAGACATCCCAGACGTGCTCGTCATAGACGGCGACGAAGTCCTGCGAGTCGGGGCTCATCACGCGGTCGGGCGGCTAGCGGCGCCCGAGCTCAGTACGCGCCTCGCTGTCCCAGAACCGCGTGGACCGTCCGCACGAGCAACTTCATGTCCTCGGCGAACGACGGGTTCATGACGTAGGCGTAGTCGAGCTTGACCATGTCCTCGAAGCCGATGTCGCTGCGCCCGAGCGTCTGCCATGGCCCGGTGATACCCGGACGCGCCGTCAGGCGCGCCTCGTGGTGCCCGCGCACGAGACTCGCCTCCTCGGGGATCAGCGGGCGCGGGCCGACCAGGCTCATGTCCCCCTTGAGCACGTTGACCAGCTGCGGGAGCTCGTCGATCGACCATCTGCGCAGCCACGCGCCGAAGCGCGTGGTCCGCGGATCGTTGGCAACCTTGAACATGCCCGGGGTGTCGCCGATCGCGTGCAGGTTCATCGTCGCCATCTCGTGCTTCTGATGCTCGGCGTCGGCCACCATGGTCCTGAACTTCAGCACTTCGAACGGATTGCCGTTCTTGCCCACCCGGACCTGCTTGAACAGCGCCGGGCCGGCCGATTCGAGGCGAACCCGGATCGCGCAGTAGGCGAGCAGCGGAGAGAGCAGGATCAGGCCCGTGCCGGCGGCGACGACGTCGAACCCGCGCTTGAACAGCGCCTGGCTACGAGGCTCGCGGACCGCGGCGATCGTCAGCACGGGGAGCCCCTCCATGTAGTGGAGCATCCCGTGGGGCGGGATCGCGTCGGCGTCGGCCGAGACCACGTCGATGTGGACCCGGAGCTTGCTCAGCGCCCGAATCAGGCTGCTGCGCTCCTCGAGGTCGCCGGGAAAGCTGGCAACGATCACCCGGTTGATCTCCGAGCCGGCGACGAAGTCCATGATGTCGGCGCCCTCGCGGGTCCGCAGCGGATCGCTCGAGAGCTCCCCTACGCAAGCCACCCGCAGGCCGAGCTCCGGATGGCGGTCGAGCCGCCGAACCACTCTGCGCACGTCCACCGGGCTGCCGAGGATCGCGACCCGCTGCTCGTACCAAGGACGGCGCCTTGCGACCGCGCGCGTGAGCGCCCGCAGGCCGAGGACGGCGCCGAAGCCGGCGACCCAGAGGATCGCGCAGAGCGCCAGCTCGGGCGCCTGGGGATCGAGCAGCGCCACGAGCAGCAGCAGGCACCAGCTCCACAGCGCCAGGGCGAAGATGATCGGGCCGATCTCGTCAGCGGCCGAGGGGCCGAGGCGGCGGTCGGAGAGGTGGTAGAGGCCGACGGTGTTGGCGATCAGCAGCCACAGGGGCAGCGAGATCGCGAACGCGATCACGGTCCCGACACCGACCGCAGGGCGTCCGATCGCTGTGGCGATCCCGACCGCCGCCGCGGCGGCGAGGGTGAGGCCGAGCAGATCGCTGAGCGCGAGCCGGCGCCGGAGCACGAAGCCGCGCGAGTCGCCCGCAAAGGTGCGCCTGGCGTGAGTGGCCCGGCCCGCGCCGCCCTCGGCGGGCCCGTGCTCGACCCCGGCGATCGTCGGCCGGGGGATCGGGGGGAAGATCTCGCGTGGAGGGTCGGCGACCCTGCGGGCGCGACCCAGGCCCCCGAGATCGACCCGGTCGGCAACCTGGTAGTCGGCGCGCGCGCCGCGCGACTGCTCGGTCGGATCCATCAGCGTCCTTCTGCGGCCGGCTGGAGCCGGGGATCCTGTCCACGGCGCGGCCAAGCGCCCGAGCGGACGACTTCCCCGTGCGTGTTACCTCTGTGTGGGCTCAGAAACGCTCCCTGTCGGCCGCTTGGCCTAGGCGCGCGACGCCGGAGGCGGCGTCGCGTCTGAATCGCGATCGCGCTCACCCCCGAGCGCGCCGAACTCGCTGGAATCAACCTACCGGTCCCCGGTGGCACGTGCAAGCCAGGCGGCGGGTGACGCAAAGGCGCCCGAGAGGCCCCGCCGATCGCGCCCCCGGGCGCTCGTCCGCGCCCGGGGCGACGGTAGCCTCCCGGGGGCGATCGAGCGCGGGCGGGGCAAATGACTGCTGAGGACGCCGGCACCGGACTGGTGGCGAGGCTCGACACGCCCCTGCCCGCCCGCGCGCTTGCCGATCGCCCCAACCTGGTCTTCGTCTCCGGCTCGTGTCGCTGTGGCGACGGCCGGCCGACGGCCGGCCTCGACCTCGTCCTCGACGGCCGGGCGACGGCGGCGATGGCCCACTCGATGCCGCGTCCCGACGTCTCGGCGACCGCGGGCCCGAATGCCTTCCGCAGCGGCTTCTGGGGAATCGTGCCGCTTCCCGCCGCCGAGCGCCGGCGAACGGTCGCGCTGGAGCTGACGGCATCGCTCGACGACGGATCGAAGCGGCGCGTGCCGGTGGGCTCGATCGAGCTCGAGCCCGGCCCGACGGACACGGCCGGACCGACCGCCGGCGACTCGCGACCGGCCCGGATCGCGATCTGCATGGCCACCTACGAGCCTCCGATCGACCTGCTCGAGCGCCAGATCGACTCGATCCGGGCGCAGACGAACGAGGACTGGATCTGCGTCATCAGCGACGACGACTCCGAGCCGCAGACGCTCGCCGCGATCGAGCGGCTGGTCGGCGGCGACTCGCGCTTCCTCGTCTCCAGCGCCGCTCCGAGGCGGGGGTTCTTCCACAACTTCGAGCGGGCGCTGCGCCTGGCCCCCGAAACCGAGTTCGTCGCCTTCGCCGACCAGGATGACCGCTGGGACCCCGAGAAGCTCGAGCTGCTGCTGAGCCGGATCGGGGAGGCGACGGTCGTCTACAGCGACGCCCGGATCGTGACCCCGTCGGGCGAGGTGCTCTCGGAGACGTACTGGAGCCAGCGCCCCAACAACAACGACAACTTCGTCTCCCTGCTGCTCGCGAACACGGTCTCGGGATCGGCGGCCCTGTTCAGGCGCGAGGTGGTCGAACGGGCGCTGCCGTTCCCCTACTCCTCCGGCGGCCTCTTTCACGATCACTGGCTGGCGACCGTGGGCCTGGCGCTGGGGCCGATCGCCTACGTCGACCAGCCGCTCTACGACTACGTCCAGCACGACGCGGCGCTCCTCGGTCACGAGCGCGCCCAGGCGTGGGCGAACGGCGCCCGATCGCTGCCTGTCCGGCTACGGCACTTCCGCGGCGATCCCGACTACTTCTACGAGCACTGGCGCACGACCTACTTCCAGGAGTACTGCCGGATCTCGCTGATGGCGCGGCTGTTGCTCACCCGCTGCCGGGCGGAGCTCTCGCCGGCTCGCAGCGCCGCGCTCGGGCGGCTGATCCGGGCCGAGCGCTCCGCGACCTCGGCCGCCTGGCTCGCGGGGCGCCAGCTGCGCGGCCTGGCCGGCGACTCGGAGACCCTCGGCGCCGAGGGCAGGCTGCTGCGCGCGCTCGCGTGGAAGCACATGCTGGCGGCTCAGCCGGCCCAGGAGCGGGAGACCCGCCGCTGGCTGCCGCGCCGCGGGGCGTTTCCGGTCGACCGGCTCAGCCCGACGATCCCGCCGCCGGCCACGGCCACGGTCCCGGCGCCCGCTCCACCCCCCTAACGGCCGCTCAGCGCGCCGCCTGGCCCTGCCGGGTCGCCTCGTCGCGGACCCAGGCGGCCGTGCGCGCCAGCCCGTCCTCGATCCCGACCGCCGCCCGCCAGCCGAGCTCGGCCTCCGCCTTCACCGGGCTGATCGACGTGTTGAGGATCTCGCCCACCCGCTCGGGCGCGTGCACGGGGTCCTCCGGGAAGTCGAAGATCTCCGACAGCGACGAGGCCAGTTCGAGCACGCTCGTCTGCGCGCCGGTGCCGACGTTGTACGGCCCCGCCCGCTTGGCGCCGGCGCCGGCCAGGAACCCGTCGACGACGTCGTCGACGTAGATGTAGTCACGCGTCTGCGAGCCGTCCCCGTAGACGGTCAGCGGCCGCTGCTCGACCAGCCTCCCGCAGAACATCGCGATCACGCCGGCCTCGCCCCGGGGGTTCTGGCGCGGCCCGTAGACGTTCCCGAGCCGGAGCGTGACCGTGTCGACGCCGTGCAGGCGCCGGTAGACCGAGCAGTAGCCCTCGCCCGCCAGCTTGCTCTGGCCGTACGGGGAATCGGGGCGCAGGACCGCGTCCTCGACGAACGGCAGCTCACGGCCGTGCCCCTCGCCGTAGATCGCGCCGCCGGTGGACGCGAAGACGAATCGCGAGCCGGCGTCGCGTGCCGCCTCGAGCAGGTTGATCGTCCCGAGCACGTTGACCTCGCCGTCGTAGATCGGGTCGGCGACCGACACGCGGACGTCCATCTGCGCGGCGAGGTGGAAGATCCGCTCGGGTGCGTCGGCGAACAGCTCGGTCACCTGGGCCCGGTCGCGGATGTCGCCGCGCACGAACCGGACCCCGCGCTCGATCGCGGGCTCGATGTTCGCGAGGGCGCCCGTGGAGAGGTCGTCGATCACGCTCACCTCGTCGCCGGCATCGATCAGCCGGTCGACCAGATGGGAGCCGATGAACCCGGCGCCGCCGGTGACCAGGGTCTTCACGCGGGGCAGGGTAGCCAAGGCGCGGCCCGCGGCACGCGCCGCTACGCGGACGCTCCGCGCGAACGGGCGGCACGCCGGTCCTCGCGCTTCCCCGGGCGCCCGTCGAGCACCGTGTTCGCCCGTTCGACCGCGCGGCGGGTGGCCGCGCGCACGGCCCGCCGGTCCCGCGGCTCGGCGCTCGCGCGATCGAACTCGTTCGGGATCAGATCGCGTTCGTAGTCCTTCGCGAAGACCTCTCGCCACGACGCGTCCCAGTAGCGGCGCGCGAAGACCTCGTTGGATTCGGCGAACCGCTCGTCGATCCGGTCCCGGAGGTCGTTGTCGAGGCCGTTGAACGGCGCGGCGGTCGCGCCGGTCATCCGCGTGGCCATGCGCAGCACGTAGCGCGAGAGCGCGCCGTGCACCGCGGGGTCGATGCCGCGAGCCCCGCCGCGAGCGCGCACCAGATGCTGAGCGAGCCGCCGGCAGACCTCGACCGTCAACGGCCCCGGGGCCGGGTTCATGCGGTCGCGCTCGGCGCTTGCGAGCAGCTCTCCCAGGCGGTCGGTGAGCTCGGCCGCCTCGCAGAACGCCGTCTCCAGATTCGGCTGGAGCCGGTCGGCGGTGAACGGGATCGGGATCAGGCGCATGCCGGCGCCCTGGTCCCACTCGCGCAGGTGGGCCGAGTAGTCGACCAGCGGCAGGTTGACGGCCTTGTCGGCGAACTCGCGGAATTGCCGCGGCTCGTTGAAGAACTTCGCCCTCTGTGTGTAGAGCGAGTTGATGTACGCGTACTGCGGCCGCACGAACACGATGACGTCCACCGCCACCTCGGCCTCCGTGGCGAACTGGCGCACCCTCTGCACCGCCGCCTCCGGATCCGGTCGCTGGATGAAGTCCTCGCTCGAGATCACGACGACCTCCTGCTCGCTTTCGCGAAACAGGTCCGCGACGCTGTCGAAGGTCAGCGAGGAAGGATCGAAGCGGTAGCCGGTCGACAGCGACCACGCGATGTTGTGCTGGGCCACGCGCACGTCCGATTCCGCCATCGGATAGAGCACGCCGAGCTCGGCGAGGCTTTCCCGATTCTTGAACAGGAACCGCTGCAGGGAGCTGGATCCTGTCTTCGGATACCCGATGTGAAGAACCATCCGACGCATAAGGTCCCCTCCGCCCTCGGTCGTCCGCGTCCGAGCCGCGACCTGGGGGCACGCTGCGATCATAGGGAGATCGTCGCGGCGCCCCGCGGTCTCGGGGCGGTCAGTTCAACTGCACCGGCGGATTGTGTCGCCGCCCGTACTGGAAATGTGCCGGCGTCGGCTTCCAGACCTGCTTCGTGAGGATCAGCGGGGTCTGGCTCAGCGACGTCTGTCCGCCCCGCCGGTGGTTTCCGGGAGGCCAGATCGTCCGGGCGGCCTTGAGCCCGACCTCGGTGGCCAGCTCGGCGACGTAGTCGTCGGTGTAGTTGACGACGCCGGGATAGAACCAGCCGTCCTCGGTGTTCCGATCGGAGTCGGAGGTGCACCGGCAGTAGGTCACGACCGCCACGGTGTCGTCGTGGCTGACCGAGGCCACGGCCTCGAACAGCTTGCGGATCTCCTTCACGCCGCTGTGGGAGGCGATCGAGTGGGCCATCATGAAATCGACGGGCTCGCCGACGAAGCTGAAGTCGAAATCCGTGTTGTGGGTGAAGCTCGGCCGCTTGCAGCGGACGATCTCCCCCTCCTCGCCGCTGCCGAAGTGCTGCATCAGCCCCTCGTAGACGATCTTCCGGTTCGGCTCGAGCCCGTAGTAGCGGCCGGGCATCAACCACGGGAGGATGTGGCGGCCGAGCCGCAGGCTCCCGCAGCCGATATCGAGCATCCGGTGGTATTCGCGCATCCCGAGATCGAAGAGGAACTCGAACTGGACCGCGCCGCCGAGATCGTAGTTCTGCGGCCGCCCGACGAAGGCCCGGTAGTGGTCCGAGCCCGTCTTGTGATTGAGCCCGAGCTCGGCCACCTCCTGCTCGGTGAGGTGCTTGGTGAGCGCGTTGGTCTCACGCCGCCTGCGCTTCCTGCGCAGCTCCGCCCGCTTGTCCTTCGACGCCAACCTGCCTCCGTTCGTCCGCTTGACCGGCCGTAAGTCAAGCAAGAACGCGGCCTTCGCGAGCGCTGGCATATGATGGCCGCCAGTGCGCGAGATCTCCGCCCGGGGCGGCTTCGTCGGGCTTTAGGCGCATGCCGTCCCTTTACGACACGAAGCTGCGCGAGTCCGACTTCTGGACCGCCGAGCAGTACGTCGACGGCGATCAGCTCCCCGGCGCGGAGCGGGTCGCCTTCGCCGAGCCGGCGCAGGTCCCCGCGGTGCACCTGCTGCGCAAGGAGGACCGCATCTGGCGCCCGGACGACTACGACGCGCTGCCGACGAAGGAGGCCCACAGCCCCGGTTACACGATCCTGCGCGACGTCTACCTCGTCGCCCCCGGGATGGTGCTCGCGGAGGACGGCCGGTTCGTCAGGGACGAGTCGACCCGGCTGAACCCGCGGCGGCTGTCACCGGCGCTGGAGCGCGACCTGCTGATCGGCCCGGAGGGCCGCGCGGAATGGGAGCACCCCGGCGAGCCGATCGACCGCGGCATCCTGATCTCCGGGCCGGGGGTCGAGAAGTACGGCCACCACCTGCTCGACTTCCTTCCCGGGCTCGCCCTCCTGGACGAGTTCGGGGGGCATGAGGACTGGCCCCTGCTGCTGCCGTCCCACGCGCCCGATTGGGTGCCGCCCATGGTCGAGGTCTTCAGCGGCCGGCCGCGGCGGATCGAGCGGTTCTCGCATCGGCGCGACCTGCGGATGCGCGTCGGCGAGCTGTGCGTGCCCTGGGTCGTGCGCGAACCGGCGTTTCATCCCAGCGTCGCGCACGTGTTCGACCGGATCGCCGCCACCGCGCTCGGTGACGGCGCGCCCGCTGCCGGAGGCCGGCGGATCTGCATCCTGCGAGGAGAGGACCAGGACGAGAAGCGCCGGCTGACCAACGCCGCGGAGCTCGACGCGCTGCTGCTCGGCCGCGGGCTCGAGGGCGTCTCGCCCGAGAAGATGCCGTTCATCGACCAGGTCCGCCTCTTCGCCGAGACCGAGGTCGCGGTCGGCCAGGCCGGCTCGGCCCTGCACGGGGTCGTGTTCTCGAAGCCGGGCGCCGCCACGCTCGAGCTACGACCCGAGACCTACGACGTCCACGGGCAGTCCGCGATCGCTGTGCTGCGGCGGCAGTCGTTCGCGTCGGTCAAGGGCGCCCAGGGGACGGACAGCCGGATGAGCCGCGAGCCCTGGGCCCTGGACCTCGACCTGGTCGAGCAGCGGCTGGTCGAGCTCGGGCTCTGAGCGTCAGGCGGCGGTCGGCGACGGCGCGGGCGAATCCGCGGGCGAGTCCGGGTCGAGCAGCTGCGTCGCGCGCTCGATCGCCAGCCGCGTGACGGTATTGACCGCCCGCCGATCCCGCGCCTCTGCGCCGGCGCGCTCGAAGTCGTTCGAGGCCAGGTCGCGCCGGTACTCGTCGGCGAAGACCTCGTACCAGTCGGTCCCCCAGTACTTCTCGGCGAAGCCCTTGTTGGATTCGCGGAAATGCCGATCGATCTTTTCGCGGAGATCGTTGTCGAGGCCGTTGAACGGCGTCGTGTCCCAGGGCATCCGCCTGCCGGCGAGCCGGAGCACGATGTGGGACAGGGTGCTCCGCTGCTCCCGGTCGAGGCCGGCGCATTGGCCCCGGTCGTCGAGGTGAGTGAACAGCCTGCGGTAGACCTCGACCGTGAGCGGACCGGGGCTCGTGTTGATCCGATCTCCCGGATCCTGGTCGAGCAGCCCGCCGACCCGGTCGCCGATCCCGGCGGCGGAGAAGAACACGCTCTCGAGGCTGGGCTTCAGCCGGGTGCCCGTGAACGGCACCGGGATCAGGCGCATGTTCCGGATGTCGCCCCAGGCGGTGAGCCTGCGCGAGTAGTCGATCAGCGGCAGGCGGACCGCGCCATCGACGAACTCGGAGAAGATGCCGGGCGAGTTGAGGAACTTCGCCCGCTGCGTATAGAGGGAGTTGATGTAGGCGTGCTGCGGCCGGACGAACACGATCGCGTCGACCGGCGCGCCGAGCCCGTCGGCGAACGTGCGGACCCTCCTCGCCGCCGCGTTCTGATTCGCGCGATGGACGAATTCCTCGCTCGAGAGCAGCACCACGTCCGCCTCGCTCCGCCGGATCTCGTCGGCGAGCCCCTCGAAGGTGAGCGACTCCGGGTCGAAGCGGTAGCCGGGCGGCAGCGACCAGGCCAGGTTGTGCTGCGGGCTCGGGGACGGATAGAGGATCCCCTGCTCTCGCAGCGGCTCCCGATTGCGATCCAGAAACCGCTGCAGGCTGGTGGTACCCGTCTTCGGGTATCCGATATGCAGCACGATCCGCGGCGCTCGGTTGTTGTCGCTGTCGATCGGTCCTCCCGGCTATGGCGCTCGCCGTGTCCGGCGGGCGTCCGAACCGCCGCCGCGAATTCTGGCGGTCAGCCCTGCTCGCCGCTCTCCTCGGAGCGCTCGTCGTCGAGCAGCTCCTTGTTGATCCGGAGCTGCCGCTGGGCGCGCCTGATCTCCATCTCGAACCCCTCGCTCGGAGCGAAGTCGGAATCCTTCAGCTGGCGCAGGATCCTCCGCAGGCTTCGATCCGTCTGCCCGAGCGCCTCCTTGGGCGTTTGCGTCGTCACTTCACTCACTCCACTCTCCATGAGTACCTCCTAGGAGTTGGTCCTATGGCTATTGCTCTGTCGGACTGTGCCCATCCTGCTCAGTCCGCCCCCTCTGCGGCGGGCCTCTGCACCGGCCTTCGCGGCCGGCGACGCTGCTTCATCGGCTCACCTTCCTTGATCCCGCCCAACATGCCCTTCTTGCGGCTTGCGACCATGCTCAGGCGGCCGTTGCGATCGTCGGGCCGATCCTCCTTGCGGACCCTCTTGATCCACGTCAACAGGCGCACCTCCTCGAAGCCCAGCCAGTTGAGGATGTTGGTCAGGACCTTGGGCCCGGACGGATACCAGTTGAGGTAGTACACGCCGGACATCGGGCTCTCGACCCCCTCGCGCGACGAATAGAGGCACCCGTCCGCGGGCTCCACGCCGCCCGGGGTCAGGGTGCCGGTGGAGAGGACCAGGACCTCGTTCGTCCGGTCGGCAACCAGCTTCAGCCCCGTGACGGGATCCGGCAGGTGGTAGAAGATCCCGGAGAACCACGAGATGTCGAACTTGCGGTCCCCGATGCTCGGCAGGTCGTAGAGGTCCATCGCCCGGAACGACATTCCGTCGGTGTCCCGCTCCCGGTTTTCGAGCACGAAGTCGGCCTGGTTGATCCAGTGCTCGCGAACGTCGAAGCCGAAGGTCTCGCCCGCCCCGATCTCCTTCGCCCAGAAGCAGTACGCGCCGGCGTTGCAGGCGGCGTCGACGAAGCTCCTGCCCTCGAGGCCGTTCGGCCAGATCTGCTCCATGAAGTGGTGAAATCGCTTCCGCCGCCCGTCGCCGATCCCGGGATAGGTGGAGAAGCCGGGCGCCAGCTCGATGTTGTGGTGCCAGGGACCGAGCTCGGCGATCCGCGTCTCCAGCTGCGGTCGCTCGAGCTTCGACTCGGGTGACTGCGGTTCGCTGGGCATGGGCCGGCTCGACATCTGCTCTGAATCGTCTGCTTGTGCGGGTGGGGGAGTCCGGCCGTCTATGCGGCGTCGCCCTCTCCCCCGGCCGCAGGCTCGTCGCCGGGCGCAGGCTCGTCGCCGAGCAGCTCCCGGTTGGCGCGGAGCTGGCGCTGGGCCCTTCTCAGGGTCTTGTCGAGATCCTCGTCAGGCTTCGGGTTCGCCTCCTTGACGTGCCGAACGAGGCGGCGCAGGTTGCGATCGGTGATCGCCAGCGCCTCAGCCTGCGTCTGGCTGGTCGTGGATCCGTTTTCCATGGGGGCTTCTCCTTCGTCGGACGGTGTGCGGGGGGCGAAAGCTAGCCGATCGCAGGCATCGAGTCGGATCGAGGACGAGCGCCCCGGCGCGGGCGTCACGCCGGCCGGCCGGCGGCCACGCGATCCGTGCCCGATCTGTATACCTTCGGCCCCTCGACCATGGATGGCGGATCGAGCGGGTAGGGATCTGGCGGGCTGGAAGGATCGCGGCTGAACGTCCGGACGATTGATCATGCAGACGGTGAGACTCCTGAGATCCAAGCGGCCGCTGCGGGCGGCCTTCGCGCTTTTCGCCGCCGCGCTGGCGGTGTCGATCGGAGCGTGCGGCGGCGACGACGAGCAGACCTCGTCGACGGCGGCGGGCGGCGCGGGCAACGGCGAGACGCCGTCAGGCGGCTCGGGGTCCGATGGCGAGGTCGCGCTGATGGGAAATCCGCCGGTCGAGGAGACGATCGACGAGGCGGTCAAGCGGATCGAGGGGGTGCTCGACTCCGGCGATTGCAAGAAGATCAACGAGCTCAACCCGCTCGGCCGGCCGGGCCTGACGACCGATCAGCGATGTGAGGTCCTGAAGCGCCTCGACGGGCTCGAGGTCGTCGGCACCGCGGAGTACGGAAAGCTCGGCGGGGTGATCGCCTTCGAGCGCGGCCAGGGAACCCTCAACGTCATCCTCGTCCGCGACTCCGACGGCCTGCTGCACGTGGACCTGATCGACCCGTTCTCCGCCGAGCCCGGGACCGAGGGCAAGCTGGCGAAGGAGTTCGAGCAGGTTGCCGACAAGGGCGCCAAGGCGATGGCCGACAACGACTGCGAGGCCTTTCTCGAGGTCGCATATCGTCGTTTCGGGCTCGGGGGCGGAACCGACAAAGAGGTTTGCGAGCGGGCCGAGAACACCCTCGTCGCGGCGCTGCTGGAGCGCGGCGGCGAACCGACCCCGGTCGATCTCACCGGCGGCGCGAGCTACGCGTTCTTCGGCATCGACACGCCGATCTCCTACGTCACGGTGATCGCGGCGCGGGAGAGCGAGAAGGGAGTCCCGCCGACGCTGCCGAAGGAGATCGCCGAGCTGCCCAAGGGCGCGCCGGAGTACGGGATCGTCGACGCCGTGCGGACCAACCCGCGCCAGCCGATCGAGGCGCCCGAGGATTCCTCGGGCTGAACCTCAGACCCAGTCCCGGTCGGACTCGTAACCGAGGTCGACCAGGAGCTCGCCCGCGTGGCGGTCGAATATCCGCCGGTCCTCGGCGGTGAAGACGCGCTTCCAGTCGCCGGCGACGCCCTTGCGCAGCAGCGAGGTCGAGTCCTCCTGCCCTCGCCTGCGTCCCTTCGTCCAGCGCTTGAACGCCGCGGCCGAGACGCAGCGCCGCCCGACCGCGGCACCGGCGTCGGCGCCCAGGAACCGCAACACGGCTCTGAGCTCGGCGATCGGGTGCTCGAGCAGCTCCTCGTAGCGGACCTCGACGTAGTTCTCCTCGCCCAGCAGGGCGCCGGCCTGCTCGCGCGCGGCGCCGACCTTCCGGCGCCAGTCGATGGCCATCTCCCGCATCCGCTGTGCCGTGAAGATGCCGTCGCCGGACTCGAGCAGCGCCTTTGGATCGGCGCGGTAGCGGTCGCGGGTGCGCGTTTCCTCGTCCCGGATGTCCTTGCCGCCACCCAGATCCAGCTCGCGCTGCCACAGGTGGTGGATTCCGGAGACGGCGACGTCGCGGCCGTCCCTGATGATGTGGACCACCTTGGCACCCGGGTCGATCGACGCGATCTCGGCGATGATCTCGTCGCTGAGAAACGGCGTCTTGTCGCCGACGATCCGCTTCTTCGTCGTCGCCAGACGCTGGCCGAGGAGGTGATGGATCGCCGCCCTGGTCAGCCCGCGGAGGTTCTCGTCGGGATCGCCGTCGCGGGTCCAGACCGAGCGCTTGATCCAGAAGTTGAGGTAATCGGCGTCGAGCAGCGCCCGGTACAGCGAGCTCGGCTGGAACGTGGGCGCGTCCATCCGCTTGACGTCCGGACGCTTGTAACGGCGGCCGAAGATCCGCCCCTCGCCCTTGCACATGATCTCCGGGTGGGCGTCGAGCAGTCGCATCAACCACGTCGTCCCCGACTTCGCGTGCCCGACGACGTAGAAGACCGTCGGCTCGGCGGCGTTCAGGCGCCGCTCGGCCGCCTGCAGCGAGGAGCGAGCCGAGGCGAGCTCGCGGCGCTCGGCCGCGCGCTCCTCGCGCGCCTCCGAGAGCGCGGTCTCGGTCGACTCGAGCTTCGCCTGCGCCTCCGCCAGCTGCTCGCCGGCCTGCTCGAGCTCGCGTTCCCGGTCGCGCAGACGGCGCCGGACACCGGCGAGCTTTCGCTGCAGCTCTCCCGGGCTGGCGACACGGCCCTCCACCGGTGCGCTCAGATGCTCTCGGCGATCGCGGTCCGCGTGAACCGGTACAGGATCACCGCGGCGACGCAGGTGGCGGCGAGGACCAGGAACGGGAGCATGGTCGCGAAGGTCGAGCCGGCGGATTCCGGCCATGTGGGCGCGGCGGGGTCGATGATCCAGACGCGGATCTGGACGAAGAGGGGCGACAGCGGGTTGATCGCGGCGAGCGTGCGAAAGAGCTCGCTCGGGATCATCGAGAACGGGAAGATCGCGCCGCTGACGTAGAAGAGGAGCCTGACCATCGGTCGCCAGACCTGGGCCACGTCCCTGACCCGGACGTAGGCGCAGGCGAGAAAGACGCCGATCGAGGTGACCACGACGCACATGTACGCGATCAGGATCGGGATCCCGAGCCAGCCGATCTGCGGGTACACCCCCGACGCCACGCCCCAGACGAGGGCGACGAAGAAGTTGAGGAGGAAGACGAAGCCGGCCGCGAGGGTCGCGGAGAGCGGCATCGCCAGGGGCGGGACGCGGACGTTCGAGATGATCTGCTTTCGCGCGACGAACGACCGCATCGCCGTCGCCCCCGCCTCGCGGAAGAAGTAGAAGAAGACGATGTTGATGAGCAGCATCACCTCGTAGTGGGGGATCTGACCCCCGAAGCGGATCACCTGGGTGAAGACGGCGTAGAGGACGGCGAACAGCGCCAGCGGTTGGAGGATCGTCCATGCGTAGCCGAGGATCGTCCCGGCGTAGCGGCGCTTGAAGGTGGCGACGGCGGCGATCCAGACCACGTAGCGAAAGCGCCGGCGGTTCTCGCGCCGCGAGGACGAGGGTCGCCCGAGACCGACCGGCGGGGCGAGGGTCCCGGCGTCGCTCATGCGTTGCGGGCGGGCAGGAGAACGCTCTCCACCGCCCGGTCGAGCTGCTCGGCGAACGGCGGGACGTATCCCGACCCGGCCTGGACGCTGAGCTCGTGTCGCATGGCGATCGAGCCCCGCCCCTGCACGCCGGCTCCCGAGACCTCGAACGGGATCTCGACCGAGCGCGACGCGGGCAGGCGCTCGACCCTGCGCCCGGCCCTCATGATCTGGAGGTCGGCCACGTAGCGGCCCGGCTTGAGCCGGTTCTCGATCCGCAGCCGGAGCTCGGGGTCGTCGCCGGGCTCCAGCTTGACCTCCGGGTCATCGCCGAGAATCGGGATCGCCGGCAGGCTGAACACGCCGCGATCGCGGTCGGTGCTGACCTTGACCTGCAACGTGGGCCGCGGGACCGGCCTCGCGACCTTCAGCGCCGCGGCGATCTCGAGCGTCTCGTCGGGCTCGACCGAGGCGCGCCGGCGGCTGTCCGCGTCGCAGAGCCAGGCGCCGGTGATGCTCACGCGCTCCGAACCGAGCTCCTCCGCGGTCTCGGCGGTGATCTCCTCCCCGTCGAGATTGACCTCCAGATACGCGGCCGCGATCTCGCCGGGATCGCCGATGCGGGCGACCTTGCCCGAGTCGATCAGCATCGCCCGGCTGCAGAGCTCCTCGACCGCAGACATCGAATGGGTCACCAGGACGATCGTCTTGCCGCGCTTTCGCAGGCCGACCATCGCCTCGGCGCATTTCTCCTGGAACCCGCGGTCGCCGACGGTCAGCACCTCGTCGATCAGCAGCACGTCGGGGTCCGCGGCGATCATGGTCGAGAACGCCAGGCGCACCTTCATCCCCGAGGACAGGTGCTTGAGCTTCGCCTCGCTGTGGCCCTCGAGCTCGGCGAAGTCGACGATCTGGTCGGTGCGGGCGCGGGCCTCGGCGGGGCTGAGACCGAGCATGACGCTGTTGATGACGGCGTTCTCGCGGGTTGGCAGCTCGGGATCAAAGCCGACCCCGAGGCCGAGCACCGGGGCGATTCGGCCGTTGACCGTGACCCGCCCCTGATCGACGCTGTAGATGCCCGCGATCACCCGCAGCAGGGTGGTCTTGCCGGAGCCGTTGCGGCCGACGATGCCGAAGAACTCTCCCTTGGCGACCTCGAAGTCGATGCCGTCGAAGAGCTGAACCCGCCGGAAGCTGCGGTGAAAGAGCGGGGTTCGGGTCGACCCCTTCGGACGGTCCTTCGGGACCCGGAAGGCCTTTCGAAGGCCCACGACCTCGATCGCTGGCTGGCTGGCGCTCACGGCCGGACAGGATAGGCGCTGCCTGACGCCGGCGTTGGGCTGTCCAGCACCGGCGTTGTCTACGATTCACGCCTCAAGGGTCGGGTGGCCGCCCGCCGAGGCTGACGCGGGGCCTCGAGGACTCAGACGCGGGAGGCACAGCACTTGCAGAGCCAGAACCTTCGCTTCGTCGCCGAAGTGCTGCACTCCTGCGGCGTGATCACCGACGCCGGGGTGCTGGTCGTGGGCGAGGCCCAATCGGACCTGGAGGGCTGGTTCGCCGAGCGCGGCGTCACGGTGACGTCGGTTGCCGCGCTCGAGCACCTGCGAGAGCTCGACGCGGGGTCCTACGGCTTCGTCGTGGGTGATCGGCCCTCGCCGGGCACCGGCAACGGCGCGCTCGAGGAGCTGCGCCGGGTCGCCGAGACCGGGGTCATCCTGACGGCGGCCGCGAACGGTGTCACGGCCGAGACCGAGGCCCGCCCTGCGGCCGCGATCGAGAGCTACTTCTCCGGCCTGGGCGACAGGGTCATGGTCGTCGCCGGCGTGCTCCTGGCCCTGCGCACCGAGCCACTCTCCGACTCCGGGCAGCCGACGGCGCCCGGCGACGAGCGGCTCGCCCTGCTGAGCGTCTGCCTCGCGCAGGCCGCCGTCGCCGAGGCGGCTGGACACCGGCTCGACGCGGCGATCGTGCGGGCTTCGCACTTGAGCGACGAGCTCGCCCGGGCGGAGGCGGAGAACGCGGAGCTGGCGTCGAAGCTCGCCCAGGCCGTGAACACGTTGCGGGCCGAGCGGGAGGAGCACGAGGTGCTCCGCCGCCGCGTCGCGGGCTGGCGAGCGTCGCGCGCGTGGCCGATCCTCGTGGTCAGCTACAACATCGTCCACGCCGGGCGCACGTTGCGGGCCAGGTGGTCGCGCAGATCCGGCGATGCCTGAGACCGCGGCGGGCCCGGACGACCTCGAGGCGTGGATCGCCGCCAACGCCCCGGGAGCGGGCGCCGGCGCGTCGATCGCCCGCCGGTCGCAGTCGTTCGCGTTTCGCCCGCGGGTCAGCGTCCTGGTGGCGATCGAGGAGCTCGACGAGATCTGGGCGAAGGCGACGGTCGGGTCCGTGCTCGCGCAGTCCTACCCGCGGGTGGAGCTGGTCGTCGCAGCCTCCGCTCGCGGCAAGGTCAACGCCCGCGGTCTCGCCTCGCCGCGGCCGAGCCCCGGCCGGGTGGAGATCGTCGTCGCCGACGACGAGCCCTCGCCGAGCGCGCTTCGCCGGCGGGCGTTCGAGCACGCCGAGGGCGACTTCGTCACCTTCGTCGGACACGCGGATCGACTCGCCCCTGACGCGGTCTTCCGCGCGGTCGAGCTGCTGCAGACGGTCCCCGCGGACGTGGTCTACACGGACGAGGACCGAATCGACGAGTTCGATCGTCACGATCGCGCGCTGGCCAAGCCCTACTGGTGCCCGGACCTGGCGCCGGCCGAGGGATATGTGGGCGGCATGACCGTGATCCGGCGCGAGGCCCTGGCCCGCGCGCTGGCCGAGGGTGCGCAGGACCCCGACCCCGCGGCGGAGCCCGGGCTGATCCGGCGCCTCGCCGACCAGGGGGCCGCGGTCGTGCACCTGCCGCGATGCGCATATCACCGCAGACGCCGGCCGCGAGCCGCCGCCCGCGGGCCCATCGATGGCGAGGCGCCGTCGCGCCGGCGTCCGGCCGCAGCCGCCGGCGGCGAGCGGGTCTCGGCGATCGTGCTCCCTCCCGCGCCGGCGGGCGGACCGCCGATCGCGATCGAGCCCGGGGCCGTGCGCGAGATCGTCGACGCCGGGGACCCGGGGCTCGACGGCGCCGAGAGCTCGCCCGCAGCCGCCGCCAACGCGGCCGCCGCTCGCGCCGAAGGCGAGCTGCTGCTGTTCGTCGACGGGCGCGCCGTCGCGTCGTCGCCGAGCGCCCCCGGGTGGCTGGCCGAGCTGGTGGCGCTCGCGGACCGCGACGGGGTGGCCGCGGTCGGAGGCCAGGTTCGAGACCCCGAGGGGCGCTGGTTGCAGGCGGGGCTGAGGCCGAGCCTCGGCCCCCTCTCCGAGCTCTGGCTCGATCCCGAGACCCGCCCGCCGCTGGCCGATCGCGTCTGCAACCCGATCGCGGTCTGCGCGGCTCCGATGGTCATCAGGCGGTCGGTCTTCGAGTCGCTGTCGGGCTTCGACGCCGACAACCTCCCGTCGTCGCTGTTCGATCTCGACCTCGCCCTGAGAGCGTCGCGCGCCGGGCTGCGCAACGTCTACAGCCCGTCGATCGCCGTGCAGGTGCCCGGCGCCCTGCCGGCAACCGACGCCGAGCTCGCCCATTTCGCCCGCAGCTGGACGCCCGAGCTCTCCCTGATCGGCGCCTACGACCGCTCCTCCACCGATCCCGGCGCGGACCCGCCGGGGCGGGTCGAGGCCGGGCCCCGGGCGATCCTGCGCCCCGACCTCCGGGTCGAGCGGATCGATTGCGGGCTCACGTTGAGGGCGGCCTAGATCGTGCGGATCCTGCTGGTCTGCCATCAGTTCTTCCCCCGCTATGCGAGCGGGACCGAGGTGCTCGCGCGCGACACCGGGGTCGAGCTCGCACGCCGGGGGCACGAGGTCCACGTGCTCACCGCGGATCCCTCGCCCCGGGACCGGCCGGCGACCCCGGTGGTCGAGGAGTACGAGCACGCCGGGCTGCGCGTGCACTTGCTGCGGCTGCCCGAGGCCGACTCCGAGTACGAGCGCCTGGAGTGGGAGTACCTCAATCCGGCCGCGGCCGAGCTGGTCGGCCGCTACGTCGAGCGGCTGCAGCCCGAGGTCGTGCACGCCTTCCACCTGCTCCACCTCTCGGCCTCGGTGCTCGACCCGCTGCGCGCGCTCGGGGTTCCGCTGGTGCTGACGGCGACGGACTTCTGGACCTTCTGCGTGCGGGGGAACCTGACCAAGCCGAGCGGCGAGCTCTGCCGAGGGCCGGACGGCTCCAACTGCCTCGAGTGCCGCGAGGTCGACCAGTGGTTCCCCCCGCGGCTGCTGCCGACGGCGATCGGCCGCCGTCGGTACTTCCGGCGGGTCGCGCGCAAGGCCC
The DNA here is from genome assembly GCA_963842795.1 of uncultured Solirubrobacterales bacterium. Classification (GTDB taxonomy): domain Bacteria; phylum Actinomycetota; class Thermoleophilia; order Solirubrobacterales; family 70-9; genus WHSW01. Next base: position 33,542 of record CAWJHV010000020.1, read on the forward strand.
GCGCGCAGCGCCCCGAGGAGCTGAAGAAGGTGATGCTCTCGCGGGTCGTGCTCGCCAGGACGCGGGCGCTGCACGAGCGGGTCTCGCAGGTGGACGCGATCCTCGCCCCGACGCGCCTGACCTACGACCTGCTGATCGAGAACGGCTTCGACCCCGACCGCGTCCGCCTGTCCCCGTACGGCATGCGCGCGAACGAATTCGGGCCCGTGCGCGAGCGGCGCCTGGAGGCCGCGGCCAATCGCGACCGGCCCCTGAGGGTCGGCTTCATCGGGACGATCGCCGAGCACAAGGGGCTGCACGTCCTGATCGATGCCTTCCACGGGATCCCCGACCGCTCCGAGGTCACCCTGCGGATCTGCGGCAGCCTCGACGACTTCCCCGACTACAGCGCCTCGATCCTGGCCCAGATCGACGGCCACCCCCGAATCAACCTCGTGGGACGGTTCGCAAACGAGCGCATGGCCGAGGAGCTGGAGCAGATCGACGTCCTCGTCGTGCCCTCGATCTGGTATGAGAACGCTCCCTTGGTCGTCTACTCAGCCCTTGCCGCCGGCGTGCCGCTCGTCGCGACCGACCTCGGCGGGCTCTCGGAGATCGTCGTCCACGAGCGCAACGGGCTGCTGTTCCCGCGCGGGGACTCGGCCGCGCTCGCCAACCGGTTGACCCGGCTGGCGGAGGAGCCCGAGCTGCTCGGCCGGCTGGCCGCGGGCACGACCGAGGGGCGGTCGGTCACCGACAGCGTCGACGAGTTCCTCGAGCTCTACGAGCGGCTCGGGCGGCGGACGGCCGTTGTCGCCTGAACGATGCGTCGTCGTCGGCGGGGGCCTGCTGGGCGGGCACACGGCCTGTGCCCTCGCGGCCGCGGGACGGAGAGTGACCGTGTTCAGCCGCTCGTTCAGCGGCTGGCTTCGCGCCGAGCGCAGCCGTGGCCTCGAGATCGAGCTCGTCGAGGGCACGGTGCCCCCCGAGGACCAGGTGTCGGCGACGCTCGCCGACGCGGACGTCGTCTACTGCTTCGTCGGCTACAGCACCCCGGCGCGGTCCGCCGGCAGCTGCCTGAGCTCGATCGGTGAGTGGCTGCTGCCCGCGGTCAGCGTGCTCGAGGCGTCCGCGAACTGCGGCGTCAGGCGGGTCGTCGTCGCCTCCTCCGGCGGCACGGTCTACGGGCCGGCCCGGGTCCTGCCGACGCCCGAGACGCACCCGCTCGAGCCGATCTCCGCGCATGGCTCGACCTCGCTGGCGATCGAGACCTACGCCTCGCTCTTCCGAAGCACCCAGGAGCTCGAGACGGTGGCGCTCAGATACGCGAACGTCTACGGCCCCGGCGAGCGCGTCCGCGGCGAGCAGGGCGTGATCGCCGCCTGGTGCGAGTCACTGGCGCTGGACGAGCCGCTGCAGCTGATCGGCGATCCCGAGACCCGGCGGGATTTCGTCTACGCCGCCGACGCCGCGGCCGCCGCGGCCGCCGCGGCCGACCGCTGCGAGCCGGGCGCCTACAACATCGGCAGCGGCGTGGCGACACCGCTGAGCGAGGTGCTGGAGCTGCTCGAGGAGGTCTCGGGGCGCACTCCCGAGCTCGCCCGCCGCGACGCCCGGGGCGTGGACGTGCCCGCGACCGGGCTCGACTCGAGCCTCTTCGAGAGGTCCACCGGCTGGGCTCCCTCGACCCCGCTGCGGGAGGGGATCGAGTCGACCTGGCTCTGGACTACCTCGGCCTCGGCGGCGCTGCGCTCCGCCTGACCGCGCGTTAGCGGACCGCGGTACGGCTCACCAGGCCTCGTCGCGCTCGTAGCCGAGCTCGATGAGGAACTCGCCGGCGGCCTCCTTGAACACCTGCCGGTCAGTCTCGGTGAACACCTCGCGCCACTCGCCGGAGATCCCCTTGCGCAGGAACTCTGTCGGACGCTCCTCACCCGGCTTGCGCCCCTTGGTCGCCCGCTCGAAGCTCGCCCGCTCGACGCATGCCCGGACCCGGTCGGGACTCGCATCGGCCCCGAGGAACTCGAACGCCCCGGTCACGCAGCGCACGGGGTCGCTCTTCATGTCCTCGTAGCGAAGCTCGAGGTAGCGATCGCCGAGCAGGGCGCGGCCGTCCTCACGCGCTCGGCGCGTCATCTCGACCCACTCCGCCGCGGTGCCCGCGAGCCAGTCCGGGGTGAAGATGCTCTGGCCCTCGCGCACGAACGCCTCCCGGTCCTCGCGATAGGCGTCCCTGGTCGACTGCTCGTGCGCCTCGAGGTCGTGTATGCCACCGGCGGCGGTTGACCGGTTCCAGACGTGGTGCTTGGCGGAGATCGCGACGTCCCGGCCGTCCCTGATCACGTGGAGGACCCTGGCCCGCGGATGGATGCCGGCGATCTCGGCGACGATGTCCGGGCTCAGGAACGGCGTCTTGTCCCCGATGATCCGCTTGCCCGTCGGCTCCAGCGCGCGGGCGAGGAAGTGATCGGTGAGCACCAGCGTCGCCTCGGCGAGCTGCTCGTCCGTGTCGCCGTCGCGGGTCCACACCGAGCGGTCGAGCCAGGACCGCAGCGCCTCGCTCGAGGACAGGGCGCCGGCCAGCGGGCGAGCCGGGATCGTCGGCGTCTCGGCGCCCGGGAGGACGTACTCGCGGCCGAACAACCGCCCCTCGCCCCGGCAGAGGATCTCCGGATGGGCATCGAGCGTACGGGTGAGCCAGGTCGTGCCCGACTTCGCCCGCCCGACGATGAAGAAGACATCCGGGGCTGCGGCGGCCCTCCGCGCGGCCGCCGCGCGCTGCTCGCGCTTGGCGCCGCGTCCGAGCAGCGCGCGTCCGCGCGTGCGCTCCGCCTGGGGTGAGTGTGAGCCTCGCCTGCGGCCCTCCGACTCGTCCGCCATCTCTGAGCCCTCCTCGCGTTGCTTTGTCTCGTCGGTTCCGTCTCGTCTGGGCGGCCGCCGCGCTCCCGGCTCCGGCGCCGTTCAGCCCGCGTCCGGCCCCAACACTCTCGTAGATCTCCAGCAGCTCGTCGACCCCGTCGACCACCGAGCGCGGGCGCCGGGCGCGTGAGCCCAGCTCGTCGATCAGCTGCGGGCGGTCGATCATCGTCCGCAGCCGTGAGGCGAGCCCGTCGACGTCCCCGGGCTCGAACAGGAGCCCGTTCTCCTCGTCGCCCACGACCTCTCTCATCCCGCCGAGATTCGAGGCGATCACCGGCACCCCGGCCGCCTGCGCCGAGTAGATCGTGAGGGGAGCGTTCTCGTACCAGGTCGAGGGCACGATCTGCACGTCGATATGGGTGAGGCGCTCGGGAACGCGCTCGTTCGGGATCCCGCCGGCAAAGCGGATCCGCGGGTCGCCGGCGGCCAGCGAGCAGAGGTGGTCGAAGTAGTCGGCATCACGGCGCGGGTCGCCGACGATCTCGAGCGTCGCCGGGACCTCGGGCTCGAGCCGGCGAAAGGCCTCGAGCAGGACGTGGACGCCCTTCGGCTTGTTGATCGTCCCGATGTAGCCGAAGCGCACGCCGTTGGTCGAGTGGCTGTGCTGCGACCGCACCGCCTCGAACGCCGAGAGGTCGATGCTGTAGGGCGAGACCCGGATCCGGTCGGCGGGCATGCCGTTGGCGACCAGCATGTCGCTCATCAGCTGGGTCGGAGCGAGGATCGCGTCGACGCGCTCGAATCGCTGGCGCAGGAACTCGGCCCGGCCGAGGATCGTCCTGATCATCGCGGCCTGCCGCTCGCCGTCGGCCTCGGGCGCGAGGGCGCGCTCGGCGATCCGGCGGTAGAAGGCCTGCCGGCGCTTGGGCTTCGAAGGCGGCTCTCCGATTCCGGACCAGCGCTCGATCCGGCGACACTCGAGGCAGTTCGACGAGATCTCGTCCGGCCCCGTGGACAGCTCGCCGCTCGGCTTCATCAGGATCCCCCTGAAGCAGAACGACCAGAAGTCGGTCGAGGTGAAGATCAGCGGCACGCCGAGCTCGCGGAAGACGTCGATCGCCAGCCCCGAGAGCCGGCCGATGTGGAACATGTGGACCACGTCGGGCTCCAGGCCGGCCGCGAATCCCTTGATCCAGTCCGCGACCTGCTCGTTGCGATACTCGGCGCGCAGCGCCTCCGCGCCGACCTTGCGGCGCGGAAGGTGGAGCGCGTGCACCCGCAGCCCTCGATAGTCGTAGTCGATCGAATGGATCTCGCCGGAGGGGCTGCTCGAATCCGGATCCACGGTCAGCACGTGGACCTCGTGGCCCCGCCGCAGCAGCTCGAGGCCGGCGTCGCGAGCCGCCACCTCCGTGCCCGCGTAGTGGCGCGGGAAGAACTGATGGGTGGTGAGCAGGATTCTCACCGCAGGCCCCCGGTCGGCGGCATCGCAACGCCCTCCGATGGCGGCGTCACCGCCGGCCGGCGATGTCGGCGATCGACGGGCGGCCAGCGCTCGGCGGTCAGCTTCGAGAGCCGCGGCGACCAGCGACGCCACATGTGGGCGAGCTCCTCGGGCGTGGGCTCGGCGCGCTGCTCGCGGCAGGCGAAGACCGAGTACGGCGTGTAGACGGCCCGCCAGCCGCGGTCCTCGAGCCGGAACGCCAGGTCGAGGCCGAGAAAACGGCTCGAGAGATGGTCGGCGTCGAAGCCGCCGACGGCGTGAAACCGCTTCGACTCGACGGCCATCAGCTCCTCGCTCGCGGCGCCGGGGTTGAGCACGTCACGGAGCATGAGCAGGTCGGCGTCGTCGGGCTCGAGCGGGTGGTGAGCCGGCTGGCCCAAGCCCTCGAGATCGACCGCGGTTCCGCCGTGGCGAACCGTCCCGTCGGTGTTCATCAACCTGCCGCTGACGGCGCCCACGTCGCTGCGCACAGCATGGGAGACGAGCTCGGCCAGCCAACCGGAGCCCGCGGACCCCTGGATCGAACCGTGACCGTCGACGAAGACGAGGACGTCGCCGGTCGCCCGCTCGGCGGCGCGGTTCGCACCTCGCGCCGGCGATCGGTCCGCGATCACCTCGACCCCGAGACGGGGTATCGGCTCGCGACTCACGGCGATCACCTCGTGCGCCCCGCTGCCCTGGCTGAGCTGGCGAAGCAGCCCCGGACTCCCTCCGCGACGGCTCGTCTGCACGATGATGCTCACCGGCGGTCGCGGATCGAGCTCGCGAATCACCCGCGCCGTCGAGCGCCCGGGGACGACGCGCACCCGACCGGCCTCGCCCCTGCGCGCGAGCGCGCGCTGAACCGCCTCCGCGAGGTCGGGATCGTCGTTCGGCGGTGCGACCGCGTCGGTCGGCGCGGTCGTGAGCGCCGCCCGGCGGTGGTGGAGGATCCCGGGAATATGGGCGACCACCGCCGCGCGCTCGGCGGCGCGCAGCATGGCCCCGTACTCGGCCATTCGCCCGAGCCCCTCCGCCGAGCCTCCCGGTCGATCGAGAAGAAGCTCGCGGCGGATGACGCAGAGCCTGCCCAGGTACGGACGGGTCAGCAACAGGTCCGGCGACCACCCGGGCTTGAAGATCGGCCGCGAGCGCCGCCCCAGGTGGTCGATCCGGTCCTCGTCCGTGTAGAGGATGTCGGCCTCGCCTCGCTGCAGCCTCTCCACCACCCGGAACAGGGCCTCCGGCGCCAGCTCGTCGCCCTCTCCGAGGACCGCGACGTACTCGCCCGTCGTCGCCTCGAGGGTCGCCTCGATGGCCTGCGCCGTCGACGGCGCCTCGGCCGGCGTGGTGATCGTGCGAACTCGCCGCGCCCTCCCCTCGTCGGTGGGCACCAGGTCCGCGATTCGCGCGCGCGTCCCTCGCTGGCAGAGGCACACCTCCCAATCGGGATAGACCTGGCGCTGCAGGGACGAGAGCCCGTCGCGGAGCCAGATCTCATCGAGATCGCCGGCCGGGAGAAGCAGGCTGATCGTCGGCCGCCGCTCGAGCGTCGCCACCTGCTCGCGCATGTTCGCGAGCTCGGCCGGACCCGTGTCCTGCCACAGGCAGAAGACCTCGTAGTCGATCTCGGCCACGTCGAGCGGGCTAACGGACCGCGCGCTCGCGCAGCCTACGCTTGACCCTCCGCAGCGGCGAAACCACTGCCGCGGCGAATGAGCGCGCGCCTGCCCGGATTCTCGTCCTGATGCGATAGATCCGCAGGCCGAGGCGGTACCCACGGGTACCCTTCGCGACCTCGAGCTCGCGCTCCGCCCTGCGGCGCAAGCGCCGTTCGTCGGAGGCGAGTCGAGTCGCCTCGGCGAGCTTGGAGGCGAGGTCGTCGAGCCGCGCGGCGCGCCGCGCGAGCGTCAGCTCAAGCTCCTGCGCGCGGCGCTCCGCCACCGCGGACCGGTTGCCCGCGCGCTGCATCTCGAGCGCGACCGGAAGCGCGCCGGCGAGCAGGGCCGTGGGGCTCGTGGCCGAGCCTCCGGAGTCGCGACGTCGGAGGGACTCGAGGTCGAAGCCCGGAGCCGACTCGTCGGTCACCGACACGAGCACCGCGCGATCGGTGTTCTCGGCAGTGCGCGTGAGGTTGTCGAGAGCCCGCGCGAGGGTCCTGATCGCGTCGCCGGGCTCCTCGACCTCTTCGAGAGCGCTCAGCGCGTGCAGCTCGGCCAGCCGCTCCTCGCTGACCAACGCGGTCCAATCCCCGAGCTCCTCGAAGAAGCGGCCCGCGTCCTCGAGCACCGAGTCGCCGTTGAGCGGCGCTTCGACGAGCACGATCCGTGCGCTCGCCCGGAGCGCCTCGAGATGCTCGGTGCGCTCCGAGCCGGAGAGCCGCCAGAGCCGGTCCACGCTCACGGCGCAGTCGAAGCGCTCCGCAGTCGATCCCGCCTCGGCGCCCTCGACCTCGGCCTCGGCGACCTCGTCGTCGGCGCAGAGCGGCGCGAGCGGAGCGTCGGCGCCGCCCAGCTGGAGCACGCGCAGCGAGCGCTCGCCGGACCGGATCAGATCGAGCGCCGCGGCCGCGATGCGCTGCGGACGCTCGCTGTCGGTCGACCGCGTGCCGTTGGCGGTCCCGCGACGGGGCTCCGTCGCAACTCCGCCGTTCAGCTTCAAATTTCCCTCCACGAGGCCATCATAAGCGACGTGAGGCGCATATTCCGGCCCGCCGACAACAGACGTCCGGATTCGCTCGCGAACCGGTTTCGCCGCCAGCGCTTCCAGTTCTTCCAGTCGCTGCTCGAGCCCCTGCCCCGCCCGCTGCGGATCCTCGACGTCGGCGGCAAGGAGGATTACTGGCGCCAGATGGGCGCCTTGGCCGACCCCGGACTCGAGGTGGCGCTGCTCAACCTTGGCTCGGAGAGCGCCCCGGCGAACGAGCTGCCGCTGATCACCGGCGACGCTCGCGACATGTCAGGGCTCGACGACGGCGAGTTCGACGTCGTGTTCTCGAACTCGGTGATCGAGCACCTCGGAAACCGGGCCGATCAGCAACGGATGGCGGCCGAGGTGAGGCGGGTCGGGGCTCGATATTTCGTCCAGACGCCGAATCGCTGGTTTCCGATCGAGCCGCACTTCTTCTTCCCGGGATTCCAGTTCCTGCCGCTCGCGGCGCGGGTCGCACTCGTGCGGCGGTTCGCTCTCGGCTACCACGAGGCGCTCCCCGAGCGCGATCAGGCGCTGCGGGCGGTCACCGAGATCCGCCTCCTCGGCACCTCCGAGCTCCGCGAGCTGTTCCCGGGGGCCGGCATCTACCGGGAACGGGTCCTGGGCATGACCAAGTCGTTGACGGCGTTCGGCGGTTGGTCTCGGTGATGCATCCCTACACTGGGCGAGCAGTTGGCGTAATCGTCGTCACGTTCAACAGCGAGCGGGTTCTCAGAGGCCTGCTCACATCACTCGAAGCGGGGATGGAAGGGATCGACTGGGCCATGCAACTCGTCGACAACGGGTCGTCGGACCAGACCGTCCCGCTCGCCCGGGAGCTCGTCCCGCGCGTTAGGGTGATCGAGATGGGCGGCAACCTCGGTTTCGCCGCGGGGGTCAACCGCGGCCTCGCAGGCATCGATCGGCACAGCGACGCGCTCCTGCTCAATCCCGACGTGCGGCTCGAGCCGGGCGCGGCCCGATCGCTGCAGAGCAGGCTCGGGTCGTCGGTCGGGATCGCGGCGCCGCGGACGACCGATGGGCGCGGGGAGCTGCTGCCGGCGCTCCGGCACGAGCCCTCCGTCGCAAGGAGCCTGGCCGAGGCGCTGTTCGGCGCCCGTCGCGCCGGGCGCCGGGGCTGGGGCGAGGCGATCCTCGACCCCGCGGCCTACGAGCAGCCGACGGTTGCCGATTGGGCCTCGGGATCGGCGCTGATGATCTCCCGGGAGTGCCTCGAGAGATGCGGCGAGTGGGACGAGTCGTTCTTTCTCTACTCCGAGGACACCGAGTACGCGCTTCGGGCGCGAGAGCGGGGCTTTCTGACCGCGCTCGCGCCAAGCGCCGCGGTCACCCACCTGGGCGGCGACTCGCGGTCCGACCCGCGGCTCTGGAGCCTGCTCGCCGTCAACAAGCTGCGCCTCTACCGCAGGCGGCACGGCCGGCTGCGCGCACCGGCGTTCCGGGCGGCGGCGCTGTTGCGCGAGCTGCGGTACTGGATCGCCGGCAACCGCCCCAGCCGAGCCGCCGCCCGCGCCCTCGTTACCGGGGGCGCAGGGCCGCGATGAGGATCGGGGTAATCGGCAGCCGCGGCTACCCGAGCACCTACGGGGGGTTTGAGACCTTCGTCCGCGAGTTCGTGCCCCGGGCCGTCGAGGCCGGCCACGAGCTCGTCGTCTACTGCCGCGAGAGCCCCAACGGCGAGCGCGAGTGGTCGGTCGACGGGGCGCACTGCCTGCGCACCCGCGGGATCGACGACTACCACCTCTCGACGCTCAGCTACGGGCTCACCTCCTCCTGGGACGTCCGCCGGCGGGACCTCGACGTGGCGCTGGTCCTCAACACCGCGAACGGCTTCTGGCTGCCCCTGATCGGATGGGCGGACGTCCCCGTGGCGCTCAACGTCGACGGCCTCGAGTGGGAGCGCGACAAGTGGAATCGCCTCGGGCGCACGGCGTTCAAGGCCGGCTCGGCGCTCGCCGCCCGGCGCGCGACGCGGCTGATCGCCGATTCGCGCGCGATCGGCGACGTCTGGCACGACAAGTACGGCGTGCGACCCGATTACATCCCATACGGAGGGGTGATCGACGACGACGATGCCGACGACGAGCTGGTCGCGCTCGGGATCCACCCCGGGCGGTACACGCTCACGGTCGCCAGGCTGGTGCCGGAGAACAACGTCACCCTCACGCTCGATGCGCTCGAGCGGCTCGGCGAGGGCGCACGATTCCCGCACGTGCTCGTCGGCTCGGGCTACGGGTCCAAGCTCCACGTGCAGATCGCGGGGATCGCGGAGGAACGCGACAACGTCCGCATGCTGGGCCACGTCGCCAACCAGCGGCTGCTCGCCCAGCTCTTTCGCCACTGCCTCGTGTACGTGCACGGCCACTCCGTCGGTGGCACCAATCCGGCCCTGCTCCAGGCGCTCGGAGCGGGGGCGCCGGTGGTCGCCTACGACGCCGTCTTCAACCGCGAGGTGATCGGCGCGGGCAACGGCCTCTACTACGAGACCGCGGACGAGCTCGCCGGTCGGCTCGGCGACGTGCTCGGCTCCCGGGAGCTGCGCTCGGAGCTCTCCGGCCTGGGCCGGACCCGAGTCGCCGAGCGCTATCAGTGGTCGGAGGTCTGCGATCGGTACCTGGCCGTGCTCGGGGATCTCGCCGGCGAGGAGGCGTCGACTCCCGTCCTGGAGACGGTCGCTGCTTGAGGGTCGAGATCGTCTGCTCGAGCCGCGAGATGTTCGGCTCGGACCGTTCGGCGATCCGGCTGGCGGCCCTGCTCGAGCAGCTCGGTCACCGGACCAGCCTCGCGGTGCCGGAGGCCCGGCCCGACCGGGGCCTGGGACGGCTCGCGGCCGAGCGGCAGCTGACCCTGACCGAGGCCCCGGTTGCGATCGCCTCGAGTCGCGGCCTCAGCGGGCCCGGCGGGCTGCTCGGCCGGCCGCGTAGCGACGCCGAGCTGACGATCTACAACACCTCCGCCGTCGCCCGCCGTCGCGGCGATGGCCGGCCCCGGGTGCTGGTCCTGCGCGAATGGCTCGATCCGGCGTCGCGACGCCATCGCGCGCTGTGCGCCATGCACCGGCAACGGGTCGACGCGGTCGTCGCCGTCTCCGAAGGGGTGGCGGCGCGCTGGCGCGAGCTCGCCGGGAATCAGACGCCGGTCGAGGTCTGTCCGAACTGGCTCGAAAGCGAATGGCTCTCCGAGGACGCGACCGGCGAGCGGGAGGGGGTCCTCTTCCTCGGCCGGCTGAACGCGTGGAAGGGACACCTGGCGCTCGCGGACGCCTACGAGGGAGCCTTCGCCGCAAGCGCGAGGCCGCCGTCGCTGACCTTCGCCGGGGCCGAGGGCGGCGACAGCCCCTTTCACCGCGCCGCGGTCGAGCTCGGGCGCCGTTGCGAGGCCAACGGCTGGCGCCTGCTCAGGTTCGAGCCCGACCCGCGCCCGCTGTTGCGGCGAGCCGCGCTCGTCGTCGTGCCCTCGCTGCGGCCGGAGCCGTTCGGCAACGTGATCCTGGAGGGCGTCGCCAGCGGCGCCCGGGTGCTCGCCTTCCCGGGCGGCGGGGTCGACGACCTCGCGCCGCTCTTCCCGGAGGCGGTCACCGTCGTCCCCCGCGATGTCGCCGCGCTCGCCGAGGCCCTCTCGGACTGGGCGCGCTCGGGTGCCCGGCCCCTGGATGCCGCGGAGCACTCGCGCGCGCTCGAGACCGTGCGCCGGCGGTTCACAGGCCACGCCGCGGCGCCGCGGTGGCGGCGGGTGCTGGAGCGGCTCGACGGACCGGCCCGGGCCTAGGGCTACGGGCAGCCGGCCCCGGCGCAGGTGACCGCGCCCGCCAACCGGGCGCGGAGCTCGGGATCGGGAACGTTCGAGGCCTGGAGCTCGTAGGGGTCGGCGTCGAGCGAGTAGCGCTCGACGAACCCGTCGCCCCATTGGATGTACTGCTGGTGGTGGTCGACCAGCGCGGTCCAGTCGGGCACCCGCTCGGCTTGGCCGATCGCGCCCTCGAGCAGCAGCCACGGCCGGTCGTAGCCCGAGAGCAGCGACCGGCCGTCGACCGTGTAGGACGGCGTGACGCCCGCCGCCTGCATGATCGTCGGCGCGATGTCGATGTTGGCCACGATCCTGTCGTCGACGGCACCCTCGGGAAGCCGGCCCGGCCAGCTCGCGAACATCGGCACCCGCACGCTCTCCAGGTACGGCCAGAGCTTGTGGTAGAGGCCGTGCTCGCCCCAGAGGTAGCCGTTGTCGGAGACGAAGATCGCCAGCGTCTCGCGGCGCTCGTCGAGGCGGTCGAGGTTGCCCATCACGCTGCCGACCATCTCGTCGACCAACTCGAGCTCCGTCCGCTGGCCGTCGCGGACCTCGACCGGCCAGTCGTCGCCGCGGTTGACGAACCGGGCCGCCTCCGTAGCCACCGCGGGGTGCTTGTCGCCGAGGTCCGGTTCGAGGAACGACGGCGGCTCGGTCCACGGCGGCAGGGGCCGGAAGGCGGCGGGCGTGCCGTTCCAGGGCGAGTGCGGCTGGTTGGTCGCCAGGACGAGCGCCCAGGGCCGCGAGTCCTCGGTCTCGGCCTGCTCGAGGAAGGACTCCGCGTACGTGGCCTCCACCCGCCCGTCCTCCGGGCTCCCGCCCGCGATCGTCGCCGACCGATCGAAGTACGGAGCCTGGGTCGGGAGGACGTCGAAGAAGTACTTGCCGAACAGCCCCGTGAAGTACCCGGCGTCGTGCAGGTATCGCTGCCAGGTCTCAGAGGCGTCGAAGGCCAGCCCGCCGTTCTTCCTGATGCCGTGGTTGTGGGGGTACTTGCCCGAGTAGATCGAGGCCCGCGACGGGCAGCAGAGAGGCGTAGTCGCGAAGGCGTTGGTGTACTGCACCCCGCCGTCGGCGAACTCGCGCTCGGTATTGGGCATCACCGGCAGCGATCCGTCGACCCGCTGGTCGTCGGTGAGGATCACGAGCACGTTCGGCGGCCGCTCGCCGGGCAGGCAACCGGCGGAGAGCCGCAGCCGGGCGCGGTCCCTCGCCCGCCCCCGGCGGGGGGTGCCGAAAACGCCGCGGACGGTGATTCGCTGCTCACGGCACTTGCGGACCGAACGCTTGCCCGACCGGGTCAGCGGCAGCGAGACGCGCTGCACCGGCGCGCCGAGGCGCCGATCGGCGGACGCGATCCGGCGGGTCCGCTCTCCGACGGTTGCCGAGGAGGCCCGCAGGGACACGGCCCGCGTGTGCCGGCAGCGCCGGATCGTGAGCTTCAGCCTGCCGCGGTTCAACAGCTTCTGCTGATCGGCGGAGCGGATCGTGATCCGGCCGCACCGATCGCGCTTCGCATCGCCGGCGGCGGAGCTCCCGGCGCCGAGCAGCAGGAGCCCGGCCAGGACCACGAGCGAGAGACTCGCGGTCGTTCGGGGGAGCGGCACCGCCCGCTCAGCAGCTGTGCAGGGAGTCCTTGCCCGAGCCCCCGCTACAGGTGTCCGAGCCGCCGCCGCCCTTGATCAGGTCCGCTCCGCGACCGCCGCGAAGCGCGTCGTCGCCGCCCTTGCCCTGGACCACGTCGCCGCCGTCGCCACCCTTGATCGCGTCGTTGCCGCCGCCGCCACGCACCTCGTCGTCGCCGCGCTTGCCCTTGATCGCGTCGTCGCCGCCCGAGCCGCAGACGACGTCGTTCCCGCCGCCGGAAACGATCGCGTCGTTTCCGCTGAGCCCGGCGATCACGTCGTTTCCGTCCGTGCCGGTGAGCGTGTCGTCGCCGTCGGTGCCGACGATGGTCGCGTTGCGCTTAGCGCAGATCGTGGGCTCCGGGTTGTCGACCGTCGTGCGATCGGTCTCGGAGTTGTTCTCAGGACGGGGATCGGTGGCCCCGCTGCGCACGGTGACGGTGTTGGTGACGTGCCCCTCCTTCGTCGGTCGCACCCGGACGACGACCGTCGACGAGGCCCCGCTCGCGAGCTCGCCGAACTCGCACAGCACCCGCCGAGCCTGCTGCGTGCAGTCGCCCTGCGGCGAGTTGACGCCGACGAAGTCGACGTTCGAGGCCAGCTTGTCGACCAGCCGCACGCGGGGCGCGGCGTCAGGCCCCTGGTTGGCGAGGGTGGTCGAGAAGACGAGCAGCTCGCCGGTCTGGACCGGGTCCGGGTCGTCGGTCTGACTCACGCCCAGGTCGGCGGTGCCCGCCGCGAGCGCGGTCGTGAGCGCGACGAAGGTGGTCGCCAGGCAGGCGAGTCCGGCGAGCAGGTACGCCCGCCTCCGCCCCCTTGCATGTCTAAGCACCCTGCTCATTAATCCGGACCGTGATGCTACTGCCCACCTGGCGAGGCGGCGAAACCTCGCCGGCCGTCGCGGCTACCCGGCCCCGCCCTCGGCCCGCGGCGGACGCGTAGAGGTCGAGCACGCGATCCCAGCCGAGCTCGCGCTCGAAGGCCGCTCGGGCCGCGTCGCGATCGAACTCGGCGATCGCGCGGAGCGCCGCGGCTGCGTCGAACGCATCCGGCTCGGCGAGGGCGAAGAAGCGGCTCAGGCTGTCCGGATAGCCGGTGGCGCCCAGCGGAGTGGTCAGGACCGGGCGCCCGGCGAGCACCGCCTCGGCGAGCTTCACCTTCATCCCGCTCCCCCCCAGCACCGGCGCGACGACGCAGTCGACCTCGGCGTAGAAGCTCTCGACCCGATCGACCGCGCCGCGGATCGTCACCCGTGCCGAGCCCACCAGGGCCTCGGACTGCAGGCCCGCGAGCACGATCTCGACCGCGGGGTCGGCCCCGAGCTTCGAGCCGACCAGCAGCTCGGCGCCGGCACGGGTCGATTGATGGGCGAAGTTGCCGAGCAGGCCGAGACGCAGGCGCCCAGGATCGGCAGCTCGCGGCTCGACCGCCTCCACGGGGGTTGGCGTCGGCACCCAGTCGACCGCGGAGGCCTCTCCGCGAAGCAGCTCCCAGTCCTCCCGGCCGGCCACCAGGATCCCGTCGGCGCGCCGCAACGCCCGCAACTCGCGCGGTCTCACGGTCGCGGCATACGCGGAGCGCACAGCGCGCTGCCCCGGGGCTCCCGAGAGAGCGTCGTTGGCGTGCGCGCGCCACACCAGGTCGTACGCGTCGACCAGCGCGCGTCGGGGCGCGACCGGCAGCCCCGCGAGCAACGGCGCCAGATAGGTGGTGTGGAGCACAACCGTCGCCTCGGAGTCGGGGCCGAGCCGCTCGACGTACCCCCGGGCGGCCTGGCGGGCGGCGCGGCCCGACTCCCAGAGGGTCGACGGGAAGAGGCGCCGCTTCAGACCCGTGCCGGACGGCGGGGCGTGGGTCGACGGCGGATCGAGATCGAGCTCGGCCGGCCCCTGCCACGCGCTGCGATCCGGATCGAAGAAGTGCAGCTCCGGCTCCCCCACCCTCTCCGTGCCGGCGAGCGCCGCCCGCAACCTCAGGGTGCCACCGTGACGCCCGCCGGGTACGAACGGGTAGAGGTGCAGGACCCGCATGCGGGGCGCATCTTCGGCGATCATTGAATGGCGGTGTCGACTCATCGTCCCGATCGCGTCCAGGTCGTCTGCGTGCTCGGAATGCACCGCAGCGGCACCAGCGCCCTGGCGGGTGCGCTCCAGCATGCCGGTCTCTACGCGGGCGAAGTGGTCGAGACGGCCACACACAACCGGCGCGGGAACCGGGAGAACCTCGAGATCCGAGCGCTCAACGACGACGTCCTCGCGAGCAGTGGTGGGGCGTGGGACGACCCCCCGGGCGAGCTCGCGTGGACCGACGACCAGGCTCTTCGCCGCGACGAGCTCGTCGCGCGCTTCTCGCGCGCGAGCCCGGTCTGGATGTTCAAGGACCCGCGCACCGTGCTCACGTTCGGGTTCTGGGAGCAGGCGGGCGCGCAGATCCTGCCGGTCGGGATCTTCCGACACCCCGCCCGGGTGGTCAGCTCGCTCGCCACGCGCTCGCCGATGAGCACAGCACGGGGACTGCGGTTGTGGCGGCTCTACAACCGCATCGTCCTCGACCGCCACCGCGCCGACCCGTTTCCGCTGCTCAGCTTCGACAGCGGGCCCGAGGGTTTCGCGATCCAGCTCCGGGACGCGATCGAGCTCCTCCGCCCGGCGGTCGGCGACCGGGTCCAGCTGTCAGCGGACGCGGCCGACGAGTTCTACGCCCCCGAGCTCGTGCACGCCTCGACAGTCGCCCCCGAGCTGATCTCCGCGGCGCCCGAGCAGGAGCGCGAACGCGTCACCCGTCTGCTGGCCGAGACGGAGCGGCTCTACGCGTCGCTCACCGGACGCTCGCTCGCGAGGTAGCCGAACCGCCTCAGGGACGGCCCGGCGACGTCCTCGAGCCGGGCGAGCCGCGCGGCGTTCTCAGCTCGCCAGCGACCGAGCGAGTCCGGGGGCTCGACCTGGTCGACGCAACGCTGGAGATCGGCCTCGAGCTCCATGAACGCCAGGATCCCGGCCACGGCGTCGGCCGGTTCGCCGCAGAGATCCTCGAACCGAACGCGCAGATAACGATCGCCCAACCTCCGGGCGCCGAAATCAGCGGCCGCCTCGTTGACCCGCGACCAGAGCGTGATCGAGCGGCGGGGGCCCCGAGCTCCGGTGTTCCCCAGAAACGAATCCCCGTGCTTGAGCAGCTGGTTCTGATTTCGCGAGATCGCCATATCCCGCCCGTCGCGAATCAAGTGGACGAAGCGGTAACGGGGCAGGACCCGGTTGAAGAACGGGAGCAGGTAGATGCTGGTCGGGCACTTCCATCCCCACCGCTCGCCGGGCCCGACGGCGCGCAGGTGCTCGCGCAGCAGCTCAAGGAACTCCGCCTTCATCGCGTCCTCGCAAGCTCGGCGCTCGGTCAGCCAGCGGTTGATCCAGCGATTGTGGAAGTCCGCGATCTGCAGGTCGTCGAGCGCGTCGTTGAGATCCGACCCGATGTGCACGCCGGCGGTTCGCATGATTCGTGCGATGGCCCGTGTCCCGGAACCGCCGGTCGCCCCGACCACGATCGGATCCAGCAGGCGCGGATCGAAGGTCAACGCTGGGGGGCGGCGGCCGGCGAGAGGTACCCGAATCGCCTCAGCGCGGGACCGGCAACCTCCTCCAGCTCCGCGATCAATGCCGCGTCCCGGGCTCGCCAGCGCCCGATCGACGCGGGCGGCTCGACCTCGGCCGCGCACTTCCGCGCGTCCGCGTCGAGGCCGCCGAAATCGAGGATCCGAGCCGCGACCGTCTCGGGGTCCGCACAGAGGTCTTCGAACCGCACCCGCAGGTAGCGATCGCCGAGGTGCTCCTCCGCGTAGGTGGCGGCCCGCTCGTTGATCTCGGCCCAGAGCGCGATCGAACGTCGCGGCTCGACCGCACCGGTGTCGCCGAGGATCGCGTCGCCGTGCTTGCGGAGATGGGTCTGATTTTCGGAGAAGGCCATGTCGCGGCCGTCGCGGATCACGTGGACGAATCGAAGCTGCGGCATCGCCCCATCGAGGAAGGGGAGCAGGAGGATGGACTTCGGCACCTTCCACCCCCAGGGTCCCGGCTCCTCCATGCCGCTCAGATGCTGATGGAGCACGCCCGCGAGCTCGGTGCGCATCGGACCGTCGGACCCACGCGGATGGGTCAGCCAGCGGCGGATCCAGCGCGCGTTGTACTCGCCCAGGTCGAGCGCGTCCTCCGCGTGGTTGAGCCTCGAGCCGAGATAGGCGCCGCCCGTGCGCAGGATGCGGGTGACGGCCCGCGTGCCCGAGCCTCCGATCCCGCCGACGACGATCGGGGCGAGCGAAGCGAGGTCGGCGGTCGCCGCCGGCTCCGGCGCCCGGCGAGCGCCTCCGGCGGCGTAGCTCGCGGCGAACTCCGGGTCGAGCACCGCGCCGCGCAGGAACCGCCTCTCCGGCCTGGACGGCAGCCGCGCGGGATCGGCGGCGAGGAGGTACCAGGTCTGGCGCGGGTGAAACCACGGGATCCGGGCGATGGCGAGCTCCGCGCGCTCGGCGAAGCCCTCGATCGTCGCGCGTCGGTAGAAGACCTCGTTCGGATAGACCCAGGGGGCCTCTCCGGCGTAGTCCTCATCGCCCTCCTTGAACGTCAGCGCGATCAGCCCGTCCGGGCGCAGCGCGCGTTTGAAGCTCCGCAGGGCCGTCCCGATCGCTTCGGGGCCCGCGTGAGAGAAGATCGACTGCGCGAGGATGAAATCGAACTCGACCCCGAAGCCATCGACCTCGAATCGGTCCCCGTGGTCGAAGCTCGGCCGCTTGATCCGGACCAGGTCCTCGCCGAGCTGATTGGCGATCGCGTCATCGATCAGCCACCGGTTCGGCTCGACTCCGAAATAGCGCTCGGGGTCGAGATAGACGAGCAGCAGGCGACCCGCGCGCAGCGATCCGCAGCCGAAGTCGAGCACCCGGTGGCTCGAGCGCAGACCGAGCGCGAACAGGAGGCTGAACTGGGTCGCGCCCATCACGTCGTATTGGCCGGGCGGCCCGACGTACGCCATGTAGTGCGGGTCACCCGGCGCGAGCGCAGCGGGATCGGTCTCGTCGCTCAAGAGGCCGCAAGGTACTGGCTCGAAGACTCGCTCTACGCTGCGCCTCGATGCGATCGAGCACGGGGCGACAGCCGTGAACGGCCCGGAGGTCGCGGGTCCGAAGCTGTCACTCGTACTGGTCGCCTACGACATGCGGCGAGAGCTCCCGCGCACGATCCGGTCGCTATCGCCGCCGATGCAGCGCGGTGTCGATGCGAGCGATTACGAGCTGATCGTCGTCGACAACGGCTCCGCCGAACCGCCGGACCGCGAGGAGTGCGAGGCCCTCGGGGCCCGCATCCGGTGGTTGCGCATCGACGATGCCCTGCCCTCTCCCGCAAGCGCGATCAATCGGGGCATCGCGGCCGCCACGGCGCCACTGATCGGGGTGATGATCGACGGGGCTCGCCTGGCGACGCCGGGAGTTCTCCGCTACGCCCTGCTCGCCGCGGACCTGCACCCCCGGCCCGTGGTCGCGACGGTCGGGTTTCATCTGGGGCCCGACCTGCAGCGGCGCGCGATCAAGGCGGGCTACGACCGCGACGCGGAGGACGCGTTGCTGGACGGCGTCGACTGGACCGGCGACGGCTACCGGCTGTTCGACGTCTCGGTCTTCGCCGGATCGTCGAGCGAGGGGTGGTTCTCGCCGCCGAAGGAGAGCAACGCCCTTTTCATGCCGGCCGAGCTGTGGGAGGAGCTCGGGGGGTTCGACGAGCGCTTCATCACTCCCGGCGGTGGGTTCGTGAACACGGACACCTTCGCTCGCGCGTGCGAGCTCCCCGACAGCCGGCTGATCATCCTCCTCGGCGAGGGCACCTTCCACCAGATCCATGGAGGCGTGGCGACGAACAGCCCGGTGGTCAGGCGGACCGAGTTCCGCGAGGAGTACGAGCGCCTCACCGGCCGGGAGCCGGCGGCCCCCGATGTGCAACCCGTCTATCTCGGGACGGTCGCGCCCCAGGCCCGCGCCTCGCTCGGAGCCTCGGCGAGCGCCGAGCCGTCGGCAGAACGCGATCGCGCTTCGGTACAACGTCGGCGCTACCTCGGGCTGCTGACCAAGACGCTTCTGAACCTGACCGGCCTCCAGGCGGAGGCGGCGTACCTCGTGGCCCTCGACGCGATCGAGCGCGGCGAGACCCTCGAGGCGCCCGCCGCGAAGCAGGTCCGCGCCCGGATCCCGGACCGGTACCGCGAGGTGCTGCAGGCGCGCCGCGCGGGCCGCCCTCTGCGGGCCGATGATCCAGGATTCGCTCTGACTAACACCGGGCAGGCGCGCCTGAATCGAATCAAGCGATGCGTCTCCACCGCGATCGTCGAAGCCGTTCCGGGCGATCTCGTGCAATGCGGGGTCAATCGCGGCGGGACGGCGATTCTGATGCGCGGCGTCCTCGCCGCCCGGGAGGTCACCGACCGCACGGTTTGGGTCGCCGATCCGTTCTCGGATCCCGGCGACCAGGAGCGGCTCGCCCGCACCTTCGACCTCTTCGACCTGCTCGACGACCAGGTCACCTTGCTGCCGGTCGAACTCGACGAGACCCTGCTCGCCGCGCCGATCGAACGGATCGCCGTCCTGCATCTGAACTCGGCCGGACACGACGAGACGCTGGGCTCGTTGAGCGCGCTCTACGACAGGCTCAGCCCCGGCGGCTTCGTGATCGTCGACCGGTACGGCGCCGAGCCCGGCTGCAAGGAGGCGGTAGACGCATTCCGCCGCCGGCGGGGCATCGATGACGCGATCGAACGGATCGATGGGTCCGGGATCCAGTGGCGCAGGGCGGAGTGAGCCCTTGAGCGACGCTCGCGATCACGATCCGGCGGTAGAGGCCGCGCGTCGCCGGGCGACCGGGGAACGCCGGCGCTTGCGCAAGCACCTGCGGGAATGGCGAGAGGGCCCGGACCTGGACAAGCGGATCGAGGGGCGCGAGGGCTGGCTGTTCATCCACAACGACAGCAACGACGTGCTCGGCCAGCACGCCGGTCGCGTGCGGCTCTCCGACGCCGACCTGCGGGCATGGTCGGCGGTGCTGCAAGCGAGGGTGGCGCTGAGCGAGGAGCTCGGGATCGCCTGGCTGTGCACGGTCGTGCCCGACAAGGAGGGCGTCTACGCCGAGTACCTGCCGCCCGAGGTGGAGCCCGCCAAGCGGCGGCCGGTGCACCAGTTCCTCGACCTGGCGGCGAGCGTGGACGCGCCGGTCGTCTACCCGCTGGCCGAGCTGGTGGCGGCCAAGGGCGACCCGCCGCTCTACTCGCGCAGCGGCACGCATTGGAACCATCGCGGGGCGTTCGTCGCCTACGAGGCGACCTGCCGCGAGCTGCGCGACCGGGGCATCGAGGTGCAGACGCTCTCGGCGAACTCGATCGCCTGGCGGAGCTTCGAGCATCCGCGCGAGGGCACCAGCGTGCGGGCCCGGCCGCGAGAGCAGCGCTCGCGCATGGTCTTCGACAACCGCGTCTTCAACCACGGCAGGACCTTCGTCTTCGAGCGCGAGGACGGCGTCGGGCCGCGCGCGGTCGTCTTCGGGGAGTCCTTCGCGCCCCACCTCCTGATCTTCCTCAAGGAGTCCTTTCGCCGGCTGGTCTTCGTGCACACGAGCACGATGCCGCGCGAGATCCTCGAGCACGAGAGCCCGGACGTCGTGCTCAGCTACCCGACCGAGCGCTTCCTGGTCCGGGTCCCATCCGACTCCTCGGCGATGCGGCAGATCTCCGAGGAGGTGCGGATCAAGCTCGAGGCGCACGTCGTACGGCCTCCCGGGCCGTACCTCAGCGGGATCCCGGGGAAGGGCGAAGCCGCCGCCGGAGTCGGCCTGCCCTGGCCCGATCTGGTCGATCCCGTCGGCTAGTCTCTCGCTCGATGTCGGGGCCGAACGGGCAGGATCGAGAGGTAGAGCGCGCGCGCAGGCGGGGGCGGGTGGCGCGAAAGGCCCTCGCCGGGCACCGTCGCCAGCAGGCGGCCGGTGAGCGCGAGGCCGACAAGCGCCTGGAGGGCAAGGACGGGTGGCTGTTCCTGCACAACGACAGCAACGACGTGATCGGCCAGCACACCGGGCGCGTCGTCCTCCGTCGGCGCCAGCTCGATGCCTGGCGGGCGCTGTTTCAGGGGAGGCTCGACCTGACCGCCGAGCTCGGCTGCACCTGGCTGTGCACGATCGTGCCCGATAAGGAGTCGGTCTACACGGAGTACCTGCCGGACGAGGTCGTGCTCGCCCCGCGACGGCCGGTCGACCAGATCCTCGAGGTGGCGGCCGGCCTCGACGCCCCGGTCATCTACCCCCTTTCGGAGCTACTCGAGGCCAAGGCCGAACGGCCCGTCTACTCGGTCACCGGGACGCATTGGACGCACGTCGGCGCGCACGTCGCCTACGAGACGATCTGTCGTGAGCTGAGCGACGCGGGCGTCGAGCTGGACGTGATCGGCTACGACGAGATCGTGTGGAGGGAGTTCCAGCACCCGGTCGAGGGGGACAGCGTGCGCGGCCGTCCGAAGACGCCGCACGCGCAGATCGTCTTCGACAACCGGGTCTTCAACCACGGGCGGACGATCGTCTTCGAACGCGACGATGGCGTCGGCCCGACCGCGGCCGTCTTCGGGGAGTCGTTCACGGTCCATCTGCTGACGTTCCTGAAGGAGTCCTTCCGCCGGCTGGTGTTCGTGCACACGAGCACGATGCCGCGCGAGATCCTCGAGCGCGAGAGCCCGGACGTCGTGCTCACCTGTCCGACCGAGCGGTTCATGGTCAGGGTGCCGACCGACGGCACGGCGATCAGGCAGATCGCCGAGGAGATCCGGATCAAGCGCCAGACGGGCGCCGTGCGGGAGTCCGGGTCGGACGCGCGGGGGATCGCGGGCAAGGCCGAGCCCGCCCGCGACGCCGACCTTCCCTGGCCGGACCTGATCGCGACCGCGGCGCCCGACGACGGTCGCCGGCCCGACGCTTCGGTTCAGCCGGACCCGACTGCGTTGTAGGTGTCGCCCCAGCTGTCGCACTCGTAGGCGCCGACGAGGTTCGGGGTCCCGTTCGAGTCGAAGTGCCCGCCAACGGTCACGTCGACCGCCACCTGGCCGCCGGAGATCTGGCCGGTGAACTCGAACTCGGTGTCGTCGTCGGGGGCGAAGTAGATGTCGAAGGTGCCGTCGTCGTTGACCGTGTCGCCGAAGCCGGTGACGTGGACGAGCAGCGTGTCGGACTGCCCGTTGTTGTCGTAGTCGCCCCAGCACTCGGTGTCGACGTCGACGGCGAAGTTCTCGATCACCGGGTCGCCTGCCTGGCGGACGAGGTCGAAGCTGACCGGCCGGCCTGTCGCGTTCGCGCCGGCGTAGTGGCCGTAGTCGGAATCGAGCAGCGACGAGCCGCCTCCGCCCGAGCCCGAGGAGAGGCTGGCGGTGAAGCGCCGCGCGCCGGCCTTGCAGCTCTGCCCGGCGCGCTTGCGGGGGTCGGTGCGTCGCGTCAGGATGCCCCGGACCTTCTTGCCCCCGGAGACGAACCGGCCGTTGGCGCGGTCGGCCGCACGCCGGCCGGTGCTGTGGAAGCGGTTGCGCTTGACCTTCAGCGAGATCGTCCCGTGGGCGCGGCCGCACTTCGACTTCAGCGCGTAGGTGAGCCGGCCCTTCATGTTCGGCTTCACCTTCAGGCTCACGGTGCCGCCGCGCAGCTTGCCCTTGTAGGTGCCGGGCGTCGGGGCGCTCGCGGCGTTCGCGGGCGCGCCGGCGGCAAGCGTGGCGGCGACCGCGACGGTCGCGATCGCCATGCCCGCTGCCTTGCCTGGCCGCTTCATCTCCATCACCTCGCCCACGCCGTTTCCGGAACTAGTCGCGCTTGGCGTTGTAGGCCTCGCCCCAGCTGTCGCACTGGAGGGCTCCGACGAGGCTCGGGGTGCCGTCGGGATCGAAGGTCCCGCCGACGATCACGTCGACCTTGGCCTTGCCCTTGCTGATGACGCCGTTGAACTCGAACTCGGTGTCGTCGTCGGGCGCGTAGTAGATGTCGAAGCTGCCGTCCTTCTTCACCTTGGCGCCGAAGCCGGTGATGTGGGCGACGAGGGTGTCGCTCTCGCCGTCGTTGTCGGTGTCGCTCCAGCACTCGGTGTTGACGTCGACGGCGAAGTTCTCGACCGTAGGCTTCGTCTTCGAGCCGGCGACGTCGAAGCTGATCGGGAGGCCGCCGGCGTTGGTGCCGGCGTAATGGCCCTTGAGCTTGGGCGTTCGCTTTTTTGCGCCCTTCGAGGCCTTGGCGGCCGAGTCGGCCGGGGCCGAGGCGAGCGCGGAGCCCGCGACCAGGGATAGAGAGGTGACAGCGGCGGCGAGTGTGATGGTGAAGCGGTTCATGGCCGTTTCTTCGTAACCGATTTGGAGTAGCTTGAGGTAGCCCTCGGGGGGTGGACGTCTAGTGGATGGCCCCTAGCCGATTCGCGGGGCCGCCCCGATTGACGGGCGCCCTACCGGCTGTTTCCGCGCCCGGGCGGAGCTAGCGCTTGGCGCGCGCGGAGTACTTGGCGCCCCAGCTGTCGCACTGGTACGGGCCGACGAGGCTCGGGGTCCCGTCGGGGTTGAAAGTCCCGCCGACAATCACGTCGACCTTGGCCTTGCCCTTCGCGAGCTTGCCGGTGAACTGGAACTCGGTGTCGTCGTCGGGGGCGTAGTAGATCTCGAAGCTGCCGTTCTTCTTCAGGTTGGCGCCGAAGCCCGTGATGTGGGCGACCAGCCGGTCGCTTTGACCGTCGTGGTTGAAGTCGTTCCAGCACTCCGTGTCGACGTCGACGGCGAAGTTCTCGACGGCCGGCTTCCTCTTCGAGCCGACGACGTCGAAGCTGATCGAGCGGCCGGCGGCGTTCTTGCCGTTGTAGTGGCCCTTGACCTTCGTCGCCGGCTTCGAGCCGTGGCTCCCAGAGCCTGCGGTCGCTACGGTCGCGGTACCGGCGGCGAGGCCGAGCGCAACCAGAGCGGCGACGG
The DNA here is from genome assembly GCA_963842795.1 of uncultured Solirubrobacterales bacterium. Classification (GTDB taxonomy): domain Bacteria; phylum Actinomycetota; class Thermoleophilia; order Solirubrobacterales; family 70-9; genus WHSW01. The sequence continues at coordinate 56,988 of CAWJHV010000020.1, forward strand.
GTGCGATCGAACGGCGGGACATCCTTGCCTGACCCCCAGGTGATCGGTCGGAACGGCGTGCGGAGCCCCCCTACCCCGCCGGGCGCGATTCGAACCACGCGAACCGGAGGGCGCTCCCTAGAGGCTGTCGAGCGGCACGCCGATGATGTCCAGGCGGCGCCGGAGCCCGCCGAGAGCGAACTCGCGGATGTCGGCGGAGTTGGCGCCCAGCGCATCCCAGTCGGTATCGCGGTCGCGCTCCGGCGGAGTCAGGGCCTCGGCCACGGCCGGCAACAGCTCGCGCAGGGCTTCGCGGACGGCGTCTCCCATCTCCGGGCGCTCACGGACGGTCTCGCGCAGGAACCAGACGCCGTAGCCGATGTGGCGGGTCTCGTCGTGGTGGATCTTCGAGTAGCCCTCGACGAAGCCCGGCAGCAGGTCCTCGCGCTCGAGGTAGGCGGTGACGAAACGAAACGAGGTCAGGCCCAGCGTCGCCTCGAGGATCAGGTGGTAGATGGTCACGAAGCGAACCTTGGCGGCCAGGTCCTCCGGTGAGGCCACCAACCGCTCGTGGGCCTCGACCAGGGCCTCGTCGAAGATGCGGCGAAAGGCCGGGGAGAGCTGCTCGCGCGCCCGCTCGACGTGGGCGCCGATCTCGGCCGGAGAGCCGACCACCTCGTCCTGGAAGCGGGCGTAGAACTGCATGTGCCGAGCCTCGTCGACCTGCTGGGTGGAGAGGAAGGTCGCCTCCTCCTCGCTGCCGTAGGCCCCGACCAGGCCGGAGAACTTGGTCGTGATCCGCTCCTCGGCCACCATCAGCGACGACAGGACCCAGTAGATGAGATCGCGGTCCTCGCCGGCGAGCTCGGCCCACTGGGCCCGATCGCGCTCGAGGTCGACGGCGAACGGGCTCCACTGGGAGTCCTCCCAACGCCGGTAGAGCGTCTGCGGGCCGTAGAGCTGGATCTCGGCCTGGGTCATCGGGCCGGCACGCGGGCCCGGATGATGGCCGAGGCCGCGTGCTCGTGGACACGATGCGTCTCCTGGACTTCGACCGCCTCGAACCCGGCCGCCTCGAGCTGTGCCTGGTAGTCGGCCCGGGTCAGGGCCCCGGCGATGCAGCCGGTCCACTGCTCCATGTCGGCCCGCGTCGCCTCGTCCATGTCCTCGTCGGCGACCACGTCGCTGACCGCGAACCGTCCGCCCGGACGCAGCACCCTGGCCGCTTCGCGAAAGACGGCCGGCTTGTCGCCCGAGAGGTTGATGACGCAGTTGGAGATGATCACGTCGACGGCGTCGTCGGGCAGCGGCACGTCCTCGATCGCTCCCTCGAGGAACTCGACGTTCTCGACGCCCGCCTCGGCCTGGTTGCGCCGGGCCAGCTCGAGCATCTCATCGGTCATGTCGAGGCCGTAGGCCTTGCCGGTCGAACCGACGCGGCGGGCCGAGAGCAGTACGTCGATCCCGCCGCCGGACCCGAGATCGAGCACCGTCTCGCCCTCGTTCAGAGCCGCGACCGCGGTCGGGTTGCCGCAACCGAGGCTGGCGAGCTGGGCCGCCTCGGGCAGGGCCTCGCGGTCCTCGGAGTCATAGAGGCCGGAGCCGAACAGCTCACGCTGCTCCTCGGTGATCTCGGCCGAGTCACCGCAGCAGGTGGTCGAACAACCGCCGGCGGCCACCGCCGCCTTCGCATAACGATCTCGGACCGCGTCGCGCAGCTCATCCGGGTCCTCGGGGACGGCTCGCGCCCGATCGGTCGTCTCTAGCTCAGCCACGTGGAGATCTCCTTCATCGCTTCGGGCTTGACGTAGTAGTAGGCCCACAGACCCCGGCGCTCGGAGCCCACGATGCCGGCATCGCGCAGCTTCTTCAGGTGGTGCGAGACGGTCGGCTGGGAGAGGTCGAACAGCGGCACCAGCTCGCACACGCAGACCGTGCCGGCGTGCTTGCGCAGGACATCGACCAGCTGCATGCGGACCGGATCACCCAGCGCCTTCGCGACCTCGGCCATCCGCTCGGCGTGGGCCCGCTCGATGTCGGGATAGACGACCGGCTCACAGCAGGGCTCGCCGACCGGGCGCTTGGTCTTCGGTGCCAGCTCCAGCTCCACGGCCATGGACCGCATTGAAGCACATCTATTTACATATGTCTATGTAATCCGCTAGCGTCCGGATCGTGAACGAAGCCACGCCCGAGGTGCTCTTCGTCTGCGTGCACAACGCCGGCCGCAGCCAGATGGCGGCAGGGCTCTTGAACAGGCTCGCCGAAGGGCGCGTGCATGTCCGCACCGCGGGCTCGGACCCGGCCGAGGAGATCAACCCGGTCGCGGTCGAGGCGATGCGGGAGGTCGGGATCGATCTCTCGCAGGAGTTCCCGAAGCCGCTCACGGACGAGTTCGTCCGGGCCGCGGACGCCGTGATCACGATGGGTTGCGGAGACGCCTGCCCGATCTATCCCGGCAAGCGCTACGAGGACTGGGAGCTGGAGGATCCGGCCGGCAAGGACATCGAGACCGTGCGCGGGATCCGCGACGAGATCCAGGTTCGGGTCGAGCGACTCGTGACGCAGCTCACCGAGGAGTAGGTCTTGGGCCGACCCGACCTGGCCCGGCGGGCCCTGGCGGAGGGCGTGGCGACCTTCGCCCTTGTGTTCGCCGGCTGCGGAGCCATCGTCGCCGACTCCGTCTACGACCAGGCCCTCGGCACGGTCGGCATCGCTCTGGCCTTCGGGCTGGTGATCATGGTCATGGTCTACGCAACCGGCCACCTCTCCGGCGCCCACATCAATCCGGCCGTGACCCTGGCCTTCGCCTTGACCCGGCACTTCCCGGCCCGGGAGGCGGTGGCCTACATCGCCGCCCAGCTGGCCGGAGCCATCGCCGGCGCTCTGGTCCTGCTCGCCGTCTGGCCGGACCAGCCGGCCGACCTGGGGGCCACCGTTCCCAGCGTGGGCACCGGCAGCGCCCTGGTCTACGAGGCGATCCTGACGGCCCTGCTGATGTTCGTGATCATGGCCGTCGCGACCGACACCCGCGCAGTCGGGGCGGCGGCTGCGATCGCCATTGGAGGCACGGTCGGCCTGGACGCGCTGTTCGGCGGTCCGGTCACCGGCGCCTCGATGAACCCGGCCCGCTCGATCGGCCCGGCCCTGGTCGGCGCGACCTTCGGCGACCTGTGGATCTACATCGTCGGACCCGTGGCCGGCGCAGGTCTCGGGGCCCTGGCCTATCAGCTGGTCCGCGGTCACGATCCCGGGAGTCGCGCTGACCTCGCCTCGACGCCGACACGAGCCACGAGCTGGGTCGAGGGGGAGATCAGACGATCGTGAGTTGGAGTACGGCCCCGATCAGCCCGCATCCGAGCACGACGTAGAGAACCGTCAACTTGCCATGCCATCGGTTCAAGATCAGGAATCCGCCGATGGCGAGCATCGCCGTCGGAACATCGACAACGCTCGTGTCCACGATGTCGACCGTGACGGCTGCGATCAGCCCGATCACACCGGCCGCCACGCCCAGCAGGAACGGGTGCAGGCGTTCGTTCTCGGCGATGCCCACGAGCTGGCGGTGAAAGAAGACCGGGAAGACGAACGCAGGGATGAAGATGCCGAGCGTCATGACGAGCGCACCGACGAGTCCACCCGCGATGTAGCCGACAAACGTCGAGAAGATGATCAGCGGGGCCGGAAGAATGCCCCCCATCGCGAGGCCGTCCACGAATTGGCTCTCGGTGAGCCAGTGCTTTCCCTCGACCGCCACGTCGTTCAGATACGGGATCACCGTGAAGGCTCCACCGAAGGTCACGAGGCCCGCCTTCAAGCCCTCCCAGAAGATCTCAGCGGTGAGCGAGACGGTGATCGCTCCGGCCAGGACGACCAGCACCGCGGGAAGGCCGAGCGAGAGAGAGTGCGTCTGGCCGATCCAGGACCGTGCGTTCGTCCACAGCTCGTATAGAAGTCCTGCGCCGACCAGCACCACGACGAAGCCGGCGTCGGCGAAGAGGGTCAGCGCGAAACCGGCGACGGCGATCAGCGCGAGCGGAACGTCGGTGATGAAGTTGCGGCTCAGGCGAACCAAGGCCCGGGCGACGATCGCCCCGACCGCCGCCTTTAGCCCGTAGAAGACCTCATCGAGATGCCCCGCGAGGTTCGCCTCGACGTAGAGAATCGACAGTCCGAGCATCAGGAGGAAGCCGGGCAGCATGAACCCGAGGCCCGCAAGGAACCCGCCGAGCTTCCCCCCTCGCAGCCGCCCGAAATAGACGCACAGCTCGTGCGCTTCCGGGCCGGGTAGCACCTGGTAGACGGCGAGGGTCTTCTTGAACGTCTCCGCCGAGACCCAACGCTCTTCCTCGACACACTCCTTCGAGATCATCGCGATCTGCGCGGCTGGGCCGCCCCACGCGAGGCAGCCAAACTTGAGGAACCGGACCGAAGATCGCGAGTGGCGGATCGTGCGCGGTGCTCTCGCGGCCGTCTGGCGCGGTCACGGGGTCAGAAGCCGTTGGGGAAGGTCGGCGAGAAGCCCGGAACGAGACTCGAACTCGTGACCCCCTCCTTACCATGGAGGTGCTCTACCAACTGAGCTATCCGGGCGCGTCGAGGAGCGTAGCCGCTGCCCTTCCGGGGCGCGCGCCCGCGGGCGCCAGGCCGGCGCGCAGCGCGTCGGCAAGCGCGGCCGTCGCCTGGCGCGCACGTCCGCCGAGGCCGACGGCGTTGACGAAACCGTGCACGAGGTCGCTCTCCCGGCGCACCGTGACGGCGACGCCGGCGTCGCGGAGCCGGGCCGCGTACTCCTCGCCCTCGTCGCGAAGCGGATCGAAGCCCGCGGTGACCACGTGGGCCGGGGCGACGCCCGCCAGATCCGGGGCCAGGATCGGCGAGGCGCGCGGGTCCGACTGCTCGTCCTCGGAGGAGAAGTAGTTCTCGCGAAACCAGTCCATCTCCTCGCGGGTGAGGAAGAACCCCTCGCCGAAGAGCTCGTACGAGCGCCGCTTGGCCGAGTAGTCGGCGACCGGATAGAGCAGGGCCTGAAAGGCGGGCGCGGGCCCACCGGCGGCGGCCGTGAGGTTGGCGACCACGGCGGCGAGGTTGCCACCGGCGCTGTCGCCCGCGACCGCCACGCGGTCGGGGTCGGCGCCGAGGTCGGCGGCCTGCCCGTGCGCCCACCGAAAGGCCGCGAGCGAATCCTCGACCGCGGCCGGGAAGCGGTGCTCGGGGGCGAGCCGGTAGTCGACGGCGAGCACCAGCGCCGGGATCTCGCGCGCCAGGAACCTGCACGGCTGGTCGTGGGTATCGAGATCGCCGATCACGTGGCCGCCGCCGTGGTAGTAGACGACGAGAGGCGCCGGGCGCGGCGGAGCGGCGGGCTCGTACAGGCGGGCGCCGATGGGACCGGCCAGTCCGGGCAGCTCGAGGTTGCGGACGGCACCGACCTCGATCGTCGCGCCGTGAAAGACCCTGGCGTCATGGCGGCGACGCGCGCGCGCCTCGTCGACCGGAAGCAGCTCCGAGCCGCCGACGAAACGCTCGAGTCGGAGGGCGAGCTGCACTTGGACGTCGAGCTGCTGACCGTCGAGCCGCATCGGGCGACCGGCCAGCAATCGCGCCGCCGCCGGTGGCAGCCGGATCAGCCCCGCGGCGACCGCCGACTCGAGCCGCTCGCGGATCCCGGGTGTGCTCGCGGCGGTCATCGCGGGCAGGCTATCGCCGCGCAGCGGCCCGGCGGGAGGGCGGCTGGGCGACGTCGGCTAAAGGGGCGCGGGCCACGAACCGAAGAATTAACCGTGGAACCACTTGCCGCAGTGCCCCCGGTCGCAGACGAGGCGGAGAGCCCGACCGAAATCCTGATCGCGACGATCCAGGAGCTCGCCGGGGTGCCGAAGCTCGCCGAGATCGAAGCCATCGTCCCGTCGGCGGCGCGCCGGATGACCGGCGCCGCGGCGGCGAACCTGATCATGGTCGACGCGGAGAGCGTCGACTACGTCGCCGAGGACTCGATCGCGCCGCTGCTCAAGGACCGCCGGCTGCCCCTCGACGGTTCGATCGCCGGCTGGGCGATCCGCCAGCGGACCCCCGCGGTGATCGAGGACGTCCACGCCGACGAGCGCGTCGATCGCGAGAACTACGCCTCGACCTTCGTCAAGAGCCTGGCGATCATCCCGATCCGCGCGCGCGAGCCGATCGGCGCGATCGGCTGCTACTGGTCGAACAGCCACCGGCCGGGCGAGACCGAGCTCTCGCTCCTGCACTCGCTCGCCGACGCGACCTCGGTAGCGCTCGAGAACCTGCGCCTGAGCCGGCTCCTGCTCATCGACGAGCTCACCGGAATCAACAATCGCCGCGGCTTCTTCGAGCGCGCCAACACCTGCTTCAACCAGGCGGCGGCCGGCGACGGCGAGTGCGCCGTGGCCGTCATCGACGTCGATCAGCTTCAGCGGGTCAACCACGACCACGGCCACGACGCCGGCTCCCAGGTGCTTCGCGACGTCGCGGCGGCGCTGCGCACGGTCTCGCGCGACGGCGACGTGATCGGCCGCCTCGACGGCGACGAGTTCGCGCTCTTCCGTCCCTCGAGCACCGAGCCCGCCGACGACCTGCATCACGACATCACCGCGGCGATGGCGGCCGCCGACCGCGACGATCGCGGCTATCACGCCTCCTCGAGCGCCGGCGTGGTCGCACTCCGGGCGTCCTCCTGCGAGTCGCTCGACGCGCTGCTCGCCTGCGCCGGTGAGCTGGTGAACGCGCGCAAGCGGGCCCAGGGCAAGCGGCTGACCCGCAGCCGCGAACGGGTCTAGGCCTCCGCGACCGCCACCCGCACCCGTTCGGCGAAGGCGTCGACGTCGGCCTCGCCGGTGTCCCAGGCGCACATCCAGCGGACCTCGTCGCGCTCGTCGTCCCAGATGTAGAACGGGTGCTCGCCCGGGAGCTCGGTGAGCAGGCGCTCGATCGCCGCCCGCGGCAGGCGGGCGAAGACCGCGTTCGCCTCCACCGGGTGGCTGATCTCGACCCCGTCGATCTCGCTCACCGCGCGATTGAGGCGCGCCGCCATCGCGTTCGCGTGACGGGCGCTTCGCAGCCACAGGTCGCCGGCGAGCAGGGCCTCGAACTGGGCGGAGACGAAGCGCATCTTCGAGGCGAGCTGGCCGAGCTGCTTGCGGACGAAGGCGAACTCGGTCCCGAGCTCGGGGTTGCAGAAGACCACCGCCTCGCCGAAGACGAGGCCGTTCTTGGTTCCCCCGAAGGAGACGACGTCGACGCCGGCCTCGGTGGTCAGCTCGGCAAACGAGGCATCGAGCGCCGCGGCGGCGTTGGCCAGCCGGGCGCCGTCGACGTGCAGGAGCATGCCGAGCGCGTGGGCGGCGGCGGCGAGCGCGGAGACCTCGTCGGTGGAGTAGACGGTGCCGAGCTCGGTCGACTGCGTGATCGAGACGAGGCGGGGCTGGACGTGGTGCTCGTCGCCGCGCTTGTCCTCCCAGCGGCCGAGGTCGCCGGGGGCGAGCTTGCCGTGCTCGGTGGCGATCGGGAGCAGCTTCACGCCCACGAGACGCTCGGGAGCGCCGCACTCGTCGACGTGCATGTGGGCGGTGTGGGTGCACACGACGGCCTCGTACGGGCGGGTGAGCGCGGCAATCGAGGCGACGTTGGCGCCGGTGCCGTTGAAGACGAGGAAGGCCCGCGCGGCGCCGAACAGCTCGGCGATCCGCGCCTCGGCGCGGGCGGTCCACGGATCGGCGCCGTAGGAGCCGGCGTGGCCGGCGTTGGCCGCGGCGATCGCCTCGAGCACCTCTGGATGGGCGCCGGCGTGGTTGTCGGAGGCGAAGTCGCAGTCCGGCGCCGGTGCCCGGGAGGACTCGCTCACGGATACAGCGGCAGGCGCTTGCCGTTCATCTTGCGAGCCGCGTCGGAGCAGAGGAACTCGAGCGCCGCGGCGATCTCCTCGACGGAGGTGAAGGTGCGGAACGGCTTGTCGGGGTTGTCGGCGCGCATCTTCGGGGTCAGGATCGCGTTGATCACGAGGACGTTGGCGGTCGCCGCCGAGCCCGCCTCGCGGAAGGTGTCGGCGAGCGCCAGGGTCCACGACTCCGCGGCCGCCTTGGTCGCAGCGTAGGAGGCGTTGGTGCCCGACGGCGCCTGGGCCTGGGATGAGGAGACGAGCACGAAGCGCCCGTTCTCGCTCGCCGCGAGCCGGTCACAGAAGGCGCGGGTGGTGTGGATTACCGTGCGTACGAGCAGGTCGTGCAGCCACTCGTAATCGGCGAGTGGCGCGGTCGCCAGGGGCTCGCCCCCCTTCCAGCCGCCGACCAGGTGGAGGAGGCCGTCGACGCGGCCGAAGCGCTCTTCGAGCGTCGACGCCCACTCGGCCGCGGCCCTCTCGTCGAGCAGGTCGACGACCCGTGCGTCGACCCGGCCGGCGTCGAGGCCGAGGTCGGCAACGAGCGCGTCGAGGCGCCCCTGGTCGCGGTCCGTGAGCGCCAGCGAGGCGCCGGCCCCGGCGAGCCGCGCGGCGACGGCCGGGCCGAGCCCGCCCGCGGCGCCGGCGATCGCGATCACGCGCCCGTCGAGAGATGCCATGCCGGGGACGCTATCCGGAGCGGCGTGGGGAAGGCACCATGGCCGCGAGGCAGGTGCCGACTATCCCGCCGAGGGTGCCGAAGGTGATGTCGAGGGCCGAGTCGGATCTCCTCGGAATCAGGGCGGTGTCGAAGGCTCGGTCGCCAACGAACTCGGCCAGCTCCCACAGCACCGTGAGCCCGAAGACGACGGCGATGGCGCCGATCGCCCACATCGGCCACGCAGCTCGCCCGCGCAGGAACTCGGACACCGCCCAGCCGACGAGCAGCCCGCCGGTCCCGTGCGCGAGGGCGCTGGTCTCGTGGGTGGTGAGCGGCGGCGGATCGACCCACAGGACCCAGAGCAGGACGACGAGTCCCACCGCGGCGGGCACCAGGGCACGATTCGAGAAGCCGACGAAGCGGGCGAACAGCAGGCCGCCGAGGCAGAGCGAGCACATGATCACAGCGGCCCCGTTGCGGGCGTAGAAGAAGCCGAAGGTCAGCAGCGCCAGGGCGCCGAGCGCGAAGGCGAAGAGGTCGAGCTGAAGCCGGCGTCCGTGCATGGCCCGGGAAGGTTAGGCGAGCGGCTTAAGCCCAGC
>CAWJHV010000021.1:0-39186 GCA_963842795.1 uncultured Solirubrobacterales bacterium
GACGGAGAACCTCGCCGAGGAGCCGGGCGGGGCGATCTTCTCCCAGCGCCGCGCGACGATCATCCGCTCGGTGATCACCGGCAACCTCGCGAACGACGACGGCGGCGGCGTCTACGCCCGACGCGGCGGAATCGAGGTCTATGACTCGATCATCAGCAACAACCTCGTCGACGGGTCAGGCGGCGCGCTCGGCTCCACGGGAGACATCCTCGTCGTCGGCTCGCACGTCGACGGGAACACGACCGACGGCGACGGCGGCGCGATCTACACCGACGAGGACGGCGACGTCACGGTGATCGATTCGACCGTCGACGGGAACACCGCCGACGGCCCGGGCGGTGCGATCTTCACCTTGGAGGGCGACGTCACGATCATCAACTCGACGGTGAACGGCAACCGCGCCGACGATCGCGGAGGGGCGATCTCGGGCGAGGCCGACGTGACCGTGATCGGCTCGACCATCGCCCGCAACGCCGCGTTCGCGCACGTGGGCGGGGGGATCTGGTCTCGCAGCGATACGTTCGTGACCAACTCGACGATCAGCCACAACTACGCCGAGGGTGAGGGGGGCGGGGTCCTCGCTGCAGGGGTCCTCGGCCTGGTCAACTCGACCGTGGCCGACAACGTCGCCCCGGTCGGCGCAGACGTGGGTGCGGGATCGCGTCTCAAGGCCTTCGGCTCGGTGATCGGCCCGCCTGATCCGGAGCCCGTCGGCGGCCAGATACAGCCGATCGGGTCCAGCTGCCGAGTCTCGCGCCCGCAGTCGTTCGGCTACAACTTCGTCGCCGACGGCTCCTGCGGCATCAACGGCCCGACCGACGTGGTCTTCACGAATCCGATGCTCTCCGTCCACCTGGGCGACTACGGCGGCATCGGGGAGACGCGGATGCCGGAGCCGGGCAGTCCCGTCGTGGACTGGATCCCCGCGAGCGCGTGCAATTTCGTCCCGTTCGGCTACTCGCTCGAGGGCGAGCAGCACCTCGAGCAGTTTGGAATCGATCCGCTGGCGCCGGTCACCGCCGACCAGCGTGGCGTCAGCCGGCCACAGGGCGCCGGATGCGACGCGGGCGCGGTCGAGCGGGAGTCGGCCACCCCGGCCGCCGGGCGGCGGTCGGATACCACGGCGCTGGTGCGCCTCCTCGACCGCAGCGAACGGATGATCAAGCGCATGGAGCGCCCGGCGAAACGCTGGCGACGATGGACGAAGTGCATCTCGGAGGTGCCGGTGAGCGAGTACGGAGACGCCGACCACCGGTTTGGCTTCCTCTACGACGAGCGCGACGGAACCGGCCTCGACCGTCGGCCCGCCCTCGGCTTCGACTACGAGAGCCGCCGCCCCAATCTGGTCCTGTTGCAGTTCTCGGACCGCGAGGGCTGCCGGGGCCTGGGAACCGAGCCGACCAAACCCGGGACGCCTGGGACGCCGGGCACGGCCGACCCGGCGAAGCTGCGGCGTCCGCGCGCGCACAAGGACCCCGCGAGCCTCGGCGCGCTCGAGCGGCGATTCGGAGACCTTGAGCGGCGAGAGGCCCGGTTGGAACGGATGTCGGAGCAGTTCGACGAGTTCGAATCGTGCCTTTCCTGGGTGCCCGTGACCGAGTACGGAGACCCCGAGGGACGCTACGGCTACATCTATGCGGACAAGGGAGGCGTGCGCGCCTACAAGCCGGCCCTGGCCATCGACCGCAGCGAGTGGGACGACCCCGACTACATGTTCTTGGGCGGCGAGCTCTCTCGCGTTCACCTTCGAGCTCGCGGCGGCGATGAGTCGTACCAACCACCGACACAGCCACCGCCACCGCCGAGCTCGGAGCCGGGCTTCCAGCGGTGCAACGACGAGCCCGGGGAGTCCGTCGATCGACCGGTGGCCCCGACTCCGCAGCCCGCCCTCGATCGAGACACGGCGGCCGGCGACCGCCTGGAGGACCTTCAGCAGGACCTCGACTCCTTCCTCGAGGACGTCACCGACCTCGGCGAGCCGGTGGAGGAGTTCGAGACGTTCGATCAGTGCATGCACCTGATCGGCGTCGCCCAACACGGCAGCCGCTCACGCGACTCGGGCTACCTCTACGGAAAGGGCGGGCAGCCGAGGCCGGCGCTGGCGATGGACATGCGGGGCTTCAAGGAGCCGGAGTACGAGTTTCTCGCCCACCCCGGCGAGGAGCCGCCCAGCATCGAGTGCAACGAGGACGCCGGCGGTCTGTTTACCAACTGACTACGTCGCCTCGCGCGGCTGAGTCGCCTAGGTGGGCGGCTCGTGCTTCCGATGCTCGGCCCGCTCCCGATTGAGCATGTTCGGATAGATGAACCAGTAGCACCAGCCGTCGATCTCGAGGTAGTGGTTCGTCATTACGTAGTCGGGGCGATACGGCGCGACGTACTCGGCTCGGTAGCCGTCGGCCTTGATCAGCTTGACGAACGCGTCGAACTGCTCGGTATCGACCTCACGGACCTATCGCGGCCGTGTCCCGGCGCAGCGGTGCTCGGACGGTTTCGATCCGGTCCGGCCCTCTGCCCACTCCTCCAACCGTCGTCTTGCCTGCGCCCACCGGCGTGGTCGGTCGATCGATCCGCGGAAGTTCTTCGTCTTGAGGAGGAGGTAGCTGCAACGGTCGTCGTGGAGCGTGTACGACCCGTTGCGACTCTCGATCAGGACGTAGCCATCGTGCTGCATGACCCGCGACACTACTCAGCGTCGTCTCCATGCTCGAATGTGTGGATGCCGGTTTCAGGGTCAACTCGACGCCCAGGATGGCGACGTAGACGTGGGTAACTGCGGGGCCGGAATCGACTGGATCTCCGCTCGTCGACGACGCCGAACCTATTCCGTTGAGCTGTCCGTGAGTTTCGGTGTGAGCTGATTCTGGGACTCGCTGAGCAGGCTCCCTTTCGGGGTCGGACGTCACACTAGATCCGCGTCGTCACTCTTCCGCGCGCGTGCTTTCCGGGCCAGTGCTCCTCATCGCGCATAGGAGGAGCACGCTTGAGACCAAGGGGCCGAACTTCCGAGGCCTGGCCGTCGCGGGATGGTCGGCCTGGGGTCGCAGATTGCGGTCTCAACCAAGGTGGCGCGGTACGTCGTGTGTGGCACTCTGTGCCGGAACCTCAGGGAGGTTGATCTACGCCGAGGTTCAAGGCCTCGCACGGCGCTTGCGGCCCGACCTGCCGCCTGCTCTCGCGGCTTGAACCCCTGCTGGATGCCGGATAGGGTCGAAGCAAAGGTGACGTGCGCATCTTCCAACTGCTCGTTGCGATGTCAGGCCCTCTAGGTCCCGAATGGGAGCCGATTCACCAATCAAAGCCGAGGCCGCCTAGGCGGCAGCCAGTTGACGCCAACAACGAAGACAACGACTCCGAAGGGAATACGTCTGTGAAGGACGGATCCCGTGGCGAGCGAGTAGGCCCTGGGCAGATAGTGATGATGGTCGCCGGCTGGTGCCCTGATAGGCGGGGCACTTGCTCTCTGGTTCGCCGGCGGCAAATCCGTCAACGCCACCACGTCCACCACTGGCACGACCAAGGTCAGCACTACGGGTCAGACAGACGCAGAAGGCCGAGGGGCCCAAGACGGTCAATCATCGAGCGCGACTGAATCGAAGGAAAAACAGCGCGACCAGACCGTGACAACGGATTCAGGCGACCCGCCTGATCGCTCGGACACGCTGACGGTGTCGTTGCTCGGGCTTGGCGCCGCCCTGTTCTTCCTGGGGCTCTTCTACCACCGGATTAGCGAGTTCTCGTTCCTGGGCGGGAGCGTCAAACTGACCCCACGTCAGGTCGCGGAGGCCGTAGTGACGCTAGCTAACACCAGTCGTGAGGCGCTGGCCGATCCAGAACAGACGCGATCGCTGGTCGTCGAGTTCCTCGACACCGTGACTCCGGAGGACGTCCACGCGGCAGAGGCCTTCTCCGAAGACTTTATCTCGCAAGCCGTCGATGCCGTGCAAGCGATAGACGAGTAGCGGTGTTCAAGATCGGGGCCCGGTGCCACGGGGGGCTGGCTTACTACGAGGCAGCTCGTGGTTCTAATCGTTCTCGGGGGGCCGAGTGTCGTCATACCACGTCCGATCGCCCAAGGTGCGAGGGGCGAGAAGCGCCGTCGACGCGTCGTGGCTACCTCGCTTCTCCCTCCGCGTGACGTGAATGCAGAAGTGCTCGTGCCATGCAAAGCAGCAGCCCTTCCGCATCGCGCGCGTGAGCGAGGTGGTAGGGACTCGCCGGGCGGTCGCCCTCGGCGACGTGTGGTGTCGCGCACACTTACCTCCCGGGTAATTGCCGCGCGGCCGCGCTGAGCGGATCGTGGCCGCATGGCTACCTCAGACACAGGCGCCCTCGCCGCGCCGCTCCCCACCGTCCGGTCAACCTCCGACCCGAGCCGCTGGTCGGCGCTCCCCGTGCTGCTCGCGGGCGCCTTCATGGTCGTGCTCGACTTCTTCATCGTCAACGTCGCGCTCCCGGCGATCGCGACCGATCTCGGCGCGAGCGAGAGCTCGCTCGAGTGGGTCATCGCCGGCTACGGGCTCGCCTTCGCCGCCCTGCTCATCACCGCGGGCCGGCTCGGCGACCTCTTCGGCCGCCGGCTCGTCTACTCGGTCGGGCTCGGCCTGTTCACGCTCACCTCGCTCGCCTGCGGGCTGGCGCCGAGCCCGACCGCGCTGGTGATCGCCCGCGTCGCCCAGGGCGCCTCGGCGGCGATCCTGATGCCGCAGGTGCTGTCGACGATCGCCGTCACCTACCGGGGCGACGACCACGCCCGGGCGCTGGCGATCTACGGCATGGTGCTCGGCCTCGGCGCGATCGGCGGCCAGCTGATCGGCGGCGCGCTGGTGCAGACCGACTTCCTCGGCCTCGGCTGGCGCGGGTGCTTCCTCATCAACGTCCCGTTCGGGCTCGCGGCCCTGATCGCCGCCCCGCGGCTGGTGCCCGAGTCGCGGGCTCCCGAGGGCGAGCGCGGCCGCTCGCGGATCAACCCCGGCAGCGCGCTGGTGCTCGCCGCCGGGCTGGTCGCGGTGCTGCTGCCGCTGATCCAGGGCCGCGAGCACGGCTGGCCCGTGTGGACGTGGATCTCGCTCGCCGCCGCGCCGCTGGTGCTGGGCGCGTTCGTCGCCTGGCAGGCGCGGCTCGGACGGCAGGGCAAGGCGCCGCTGCTCGACCTGCGCCTGTTCGGCGAGCGGACCTTCTCCGCCGGGCTCGCGACCCAGCTCGCGCTGGCGAGCGTGCAGGCGGCGTTCTTCGTCTACCTGGCGCTCTACCTCCAGCAGGGGCGGGGCCTGAACCCGCTCGAGGCCGGGCTCGTGTTCACGATCCTCGCGCTCGCCTACGTGCTCACCTCGGGACCGGCGCCGAAGCTGGTCGAGCGCCACGGGCGCTCGGTGGTCGCGCTCGGCGGCCTCACCCTGGCCGCGGGGCTGGTGGCGCTCGCCGTGGCGGTCGGCTCGATCGGCGTCGGCGGCTCGCTGCTGGCGCTCGTGCCCGGGCTGGCCCTCGTCGGCGCCGGGATCGGGCTCAGCTTCACCCCGATCCAGCAGCTCGTCCTCGGCGGGATCGACCCGGCGCGCGCCGGGGCCGCCTCGGGGATGCTCTCGACCACGCAGCAGGTCGGCTTCGCGCTCGGGGTCGCGATCACCGGGGTGATCTACTTCGGCGCCGCCGACCAGGGCATCGCCCACGCGTTCGGCGTCAGCCTCTGGCAGATGGCGGCGTTCGCGGTCGAGATCGTGGCGCTGACGCGGCTGCTGCCGAGGCCGGCGCGGCGTCGCGCTCGCGAGGCGCTCGCCCCAGCCTCGGCGTAGTGGGCTGCGGCGTGGCGCCGGCGCGTTGCCGGCGCCGCGCCCCTGGCCGTTTTCCAAGCGCTCGCCGGAGTCAGAGCTGGCATGGTCTCGAAGGCCTCACGGACCCGGCGCGGCGCAGTACCGCGGATGAGGACGCGGGTGTCGGCCTTCCTCTCCTCGATCAGGATCGTGATCATCGAGGTCTCCGTCACGAAGATCAGGATCGCGATCCCGACCAGAACCGGGATAAACAGGATCCCGAAGACCCACGCGTACCAGGGCCGATATGTCCTCTCGTACGTGACCGCCGCCTCTGATTGAGTCGTGAGCCGGTAGCCCCAGTCATGTAGAGGCTCGGTCAACGTCTTGAGCGACGCTCCCAGTACGGCCTTGGGACTCTTCTCGGTCGTCAGCTCACAGGAGAAGCTCTTGTCCATGGACGCCAATTCTCCAATAAGCCCCCGACGTTCGTAGCGCCCCGCGAAGCCAGAGACGGCCAGCGGTTGTCGAGTTGAGCACACACCATGTGCTCAATGCGCCAACCAACGCTCCGGAGGCGTGCTAGGCCCCGAGCGCCGCGGCGTCGGGCGCGGAGGCCGGGTGCACGTAGGCGACGGTGAGCACCAGCGCCACCGCGACCCCGATCGCGCCGAGCACCAGCGCCACGTGCATCCCGGCGACGAACCCGCTCGCGACCAGGCCGCCGAAGACGGCGACCCCGAGCCCGCCGCCGAACTGGCGCGCGGCGTTGAAGACCCCCGAGGCGAGCCCCGCCCGCTCGGCCGGCAGCGCCTCGAGCAGGGCGGCGGTGAGCGGCGGGATCGAGAGCCCGCCGCCGATCCCCATCGGCACCAGCAGGACGAGGATCAGCGCGGTCGAGGTGGAGGCGTCGAGGGCGAGCATCACCAGCAGGCCGGCGATCAGCACGAGCTCGCCGGCGATCAGCGGCGGGCGCGGCCCGAGCCGGCTGGTGAGCGCGCCGGCGCCGACGTTGACCCCGGTGATCAGCGCCGTCAGCGGCAGGAACATCAGCCCGGCGATCAGCGCCGAGTGGCCGAGCACCTCCTGGAAGTAGAGGCTGAGGACGAACACCTGGCCGTAGAAGGCGAAGTTGAACAGCAGGCCCGGCGACGATCGCCGTCGCGACCATCGGCGAGCGGAAGAGGTCGAACGGGACCGCCGGATGGGTCGAGCGGCGCTCGATCGAGACGAACGCGACGCCGGCGGCGATCGCGATCGCCAGGGCGCCGAGCGCCACCGGGTCGCCGACCCCGCGCTCGCCCGCCTCGATCACGGCGAAGGTGAGCCCGCCGATGGCGACGATCGCCGCCGCCTGGCCGGGGAGGTCGATCGGCGTGCGGTGGCGGGGCGAGCGGGGCGCGCGCGTGGTCGCGAGCACCGCGACGATCCCGACCGGGACGTTGACGAAGAAGATCGCCCGCCAGTCGACGGCCTCGGTGAGCACCCCGCCGAGCACCGGGCCGGCGGCGAGCGCGACCCCGCCGACCGCGGCCCAGGCGGCGATCGCCTTCGCCCGCGCCCCGGGGTCGTCGTAGGCGAGCCGGACCAGGGCGAGCGAGTTCGGCAACAGCAGCGCGGCGCCGACGCCCTGGAGCACGCGCGCGGCGAGCAGCACCGGCAGCGACGGCGCGGCGCCGCAGGCGACCGAGGCGATCGTGAACAGGATCATCCCGGCCGAGTAGCCGCGCGCGACCCCGATCCGGTCGCCGAGCGCGCCGCTTGAGAGCAGCAGGGCGGCGAAGGCGACCACGTAGCCGTCGACCACCCACTGCAGCTCGCCGAGGCTCGCCCCGAGGTCGTCGCCGATCGACGGCAGGGCGACGTTGACGATCGTCACGTCGAGGATGACGACGAAGAAGCCGAGCGAGGCGGCGAACAGGATCCGGCGGGAGGAGGGGGGAGGTGGCGACATCGACGGGAGGCCGCATGGTCCCCGAAACGGCCGTGATTCCGTCCTTCGCCGGCCTCATCGTTGAGCGGCGATCGCCGACCCACCGACACCCGGCCTCGAGCTCGGCGCCCAGCCCGAGGCAGCGCCCGACTCCGCCGAGCGGACCAGGGAGGTGCGCTTCGGCCTCGTCCTCTACGGCGGGGTCTCGCTCGCGATCTACATCTACGGGGTCGTGTACGAGTTCTGGCGCCTGGTCCGGGCGAGCCAGCGGGTGGAGGAGAACGCGTACTCGAAGCTGCTCGACAAGGCCCGGGCGAGCGCGACCGTCGACATCGTCTCCGGGACCTCGGCCGGCGGGATCAACGGGATCCTGCTGGCGAAGGCGCTCACCACCGGGGCCAACCTGCGCGCGGTGCGCGGGATCTGGGTCGACCGCGCGGACTTCACCGAGCTCCTGCGTCCGCGCACCGAGCGCCACCCGCGATCGCTGCTGCGCACGGACGTGTTCGAGCAGGTGCTCGCCGAGGGCCTCGGCGACATGGACGCGAGCGCCGACGGCCGCCCCCTGGTGCGCGCCTTCGACCTCTTCATCCCCTCGACCCGGCTGCGGCCGTGGATCCGCGAGTTCCCCACCGACCTGCGCCGCACGATCGAGTCCGCCGACTACCGCAAGTCGTTTCACCTCCAGCAGCGCGAGCGCGGCTACAACCCGCAGGCGCTCGAGCTCGGCTACGACCGCTCCGACTTCGACGCCGGCCACAACCCGACCCTTGCCGCGATCGCCCGGGCGACCAGCGCCTTCCCGTTCGCGTTCGAGCCGCGGCGGATCGCCCGCGCGGACATCGAGGAGAAGCTCTACCGGCCCGACGAGCCGGCCGAGACCTGGTTCGCCGACGGCGGCATCCTCAACAACAAGCCGTTCACCGAGTCGGTGGAGACGATCATCGGCCGCGCCGCCGACATGCCCGTCGACCGCTGGCTGGTGAGCGTCGAGCCCGACCCCGAGCACTTCGGCCAGCCGCCCGTCACCCAACCCGAGGTCGACGAGGTCGTCTCCAAGGCGCTCTTCGGGATCCCGCGGTACCAGAGCATCGCCGCCGACCTCGACCGGCTCAACGCCCACCGGGCGCGGGCCCGGCGCGAGGGCGACCTGCTCGACGAGCTCGACGCGCGGGTCTCGACCCTTCCGGAGGGCTGGTACACGACGATCGACGAGGCGCCGATCATGGGCGCCTACCAGGCCGCGCGCCGGGCGCAGCTCTACGACGACCTCGGCTTCGCGATCGCCGAGGCGGCCGCGCTCGAGGAGGCGAAGGCGAAGGTCGTCGCCGAGGCGCTCGCACACGCCGCGCCGGCGGCCGAGCTGCCGGACGTCTCGTTCGAGCGCCGCCGGATCTACCACCTGATCAAGCGGTCGAGCCGCCGGCTCGCCGCCGCCGAGCGGCCGCCGGAAGGGGTTCGGCCCCTGATGCAGCGCCTGTGGGCGGAGTTCGACCGGCTCGGGGCTGCTGTCTGGGCGTCCCTTCACCGCGGCGAGCTCGCCGAGTCGCTCGCCGGGCTGCGCGACCTCGACGAAGCCGAATTGAGCCGGCGGGTCGCCGAGCTCGTCCCGATGCTGCGCGAGCGGCTGATCGCCGAGCTGCCCGACCCCACGACTGCGGAGTCCGAGCTCCTCGCGACCTGCGCCGAGCTCGACCGGCTGCTGCCGGTGGCGCTCGCGGAGACCGCGCCGAGCCTCACCACCGCCTACGCCGGCTACTGGCTCTGGGACCAGTTCCTGCTCCCGGTCGACCCCCGGCTCGGGATCCCCGCGCGCGACGCGATCAGGCTCGCCCGGGTCAGCCCCCGCGACGCCCAGTACATCTCGGTCCCGGCGGCGAACAAGGTCGCCGGCGACGCGGTCTTCCACTTCGGCGGCTTCTTGCAGAAGGAGTGGCGCGTCAACGACATCCTCTGGGGCCGCCTCGACGCGGCCGAGACCGTCGTCCGCATGATGCTCGCGGGGTCCGACGCCGACCAGGCCGAGGTCGAGGAGCAGATCCAGAGCGTGCAGCGCGAGATCACCGCCGAGGAGCTGCCGGAGGCGGGCGAGAACTACCGCCGCTACCTCGAGCAGGAGTACGCGGTCGGCGCCGAGACGCTCGCCGACGTCCCGATGCAGACGCGCACCAGCCTCGTCGTCGGCTCCTCCGAGGTGGTCCGCAACATGGCCCGCGGGCTGGCGTCCGACCCCGCCCACCGGCTCGCCGGCATCTACAAGTGGGTCGGCGTCGTGATCGGCTGGGTGCTGGCGCTGGTGCGCTGGCCCGTGCTGGCGATCTGGGGCGACGACCCGGCCGCGAGGCGGGCGTTCAGCCTGGTGGTGCTGTTCGTCGGCGCCTGGGCGGCGGTGACCGTCGTGCTCGTGGCGATCGGGGTGGTCGGCGCGAGCACGACCTTATGGATCCTGATCGCCGGCGCGTTCGGGATCTTCGTCGTCTGGAGCGTGCTGCTGGCGGTGTTCGGCGGGCTCAGGTCGAGCTCGAGCGCAGCACCGAGTCCAGCAGGCCCGGGAACCGCGAGTCCAGGTCCTCGCGCCGGAGGCGGTTGACCTTCGCCGTCCCCGACGGGACCTGCTCGATCACCCCGGTCTCGCGCAGGACGCGGAAGTGATGGGTGAGGGTCGACTTCGAGACCGGCACCGAGAACTCGCCGCAGCGACGCTCGCAGCCGCCGCCGTCGGCGAGGTTGTGGACGATCTCGAGGCGGACGGGGTCGGAGAGCGCGTGTAGGACGTCGGTCAGCTCGAGGGTGTCGGAGGCGGGGTGATCCAATGTGCGGGTCATCGCCAGCCTGATTGTACGACGATCATCGGATAACTGTTGTACGATGGGTCTCGTACTTCGACGTATCCACTTCGAGAGGAAGCACGAATGTCCGTAATCCCCGCCCCTCCCGCGGCGCCCCGAGCGCCGCTTCGGCCCGAGGCGACGCCGCCCGCGCCCAGCGCTCCCGCGACCTCCGCCGCGCCCACCACCACCCGGCGCTCGGTCCCCTTCCGCCGCCTGGTCGTGTTCGACTCGCTCGCCGACGCGGTCGGCTGCGGCGCCTGCGCCTGATGCGGGCGCTGGTCCCCGACCGCTCCGCGCCACGGGGGGCCAGCCTTCGCGACGTCGCCGACCCTACCCCGGCGCCGAACGAGGCGCTGGTCGAGGTCAAGGCGTTCTCGCTCAACCGCGGCGAGCTCCGAGCCTTGCCGAGGCGCCCCGAGGGCGAGGTGACCGGCTGGGACGTCGCCGGCGTGGTCCGCGAGCAGGCCGCCGACGGCAGCGGCCCTGCCGCCGGAGCCCGGGTGGTCGGGATCCTCGGCCAGACCGGCGCCTGGGCCGAGCTCGCCGCGGTGCCGGCGAATCAACTTGCAGAGCTGCCCGACGAGGCGTCGTTCGAGGACGCCTCGACCCTGCCGGTGGCGGGCCTGACCGCGCTTTGGACGCTGAGCTACGGCGGCAACCTCTACGGCAGGCGCGTGCTCGTCACCGGCGCCGCCGGCGGTGTCGGCCGGTTCGCGGTCCAGATCGCGAGCCGCGCCGGCGCCCACGTGACCGGGGTCGTCCGCGATGAGAGTCGCGGCGAGGGCCTGAGCGAGCTCGGCACCGACGAGCTCATCACGTCGATCGACCCCGACGGAGACGAGCGCTGGGACCTGATCCTCGAATCCGCGGGCGGCGCCAGCCTCGCCGCGGGGATGCAGCGGCTCGAGTCCTTCGGCACGCTCGTTTCCTTCGGAAACTCCTCCGACGAGCCGGCGACCTTCGACGTCCCCTCCTTCTACCGCCAGAAGCTCGTGTCCGTGCACTCGTTCATGGTCTTCAACGAGGTCTCGGGCCGCGACACCAGCCGCGACCTGCGGGCGCTCGCCGACGAGATCGTCGCCGGGCGGCTCGACACGGGGATCTCGCTGACCGCGAGCTGGACCGAGGCCGACGGTGCGATCGAGGCGCTGCTCGAGCGGCGGGTGAGCGGGAAGGCCGTGCTGCTCGTCGACTGAGGGGCGGCTTGTCCACCGCCGGGGTTCGCGTTAGCTTTTCGTTTGAGAAAGCCGACGCGAGCTACTGAAAGGCGAGCCCCGATGAGAACCGCCCTCCGCCTCCCGCCAAAGACATCGCTCCGGCCCCGCGCGGGCCTCGCGTTCGCAGCGGTGTTCGTCGTGTCGATCGCGGCGTCCCAGGCGCTCGCATCGGATCAAGGCGCCTCCGCCGCCAAGCGCGCGCCCAAGGTCGCCGAGGTCCACTTCTTCAAGCAGAGCGGCGAGCAGGGCCCGGCGACGAACGTCGAGGTCTTCGGTCGCCGGATCGAGTCGCTGAGGTTCAAGGCCAAGTACGGCGGTGACACGGGCAAGGCAAAGGGCCGCGAGTACAAGCCGATCGACGACAACCACTTCGGGCATCCCTGGATTCCGGACCACGACAAGGGCCGCAGGGACCTCCTCAGCGTGATGAAGACGTCGCTCCAGGCGACCAGCGCGGTGACCCTGAAGGTCGTCGCAAAGAACGACGCGGGGAAGACGAAGGAGTCGATCCGGATCTCGTTCTCGAGTTCGGACTGCCACCTGGAGCCGCCGCTCTACCCGTTCGACTGCACGGTCGAGCTCTAGCATGCCCGACGCTAGTCCGCTGCCACTGGTCCGCTGACCCGGAGTCCGATGCTGGTCAGATGCCGGGCGTTGGTGGTGCCCCACTCCTGGGGACAGTTGGAGATCGCGATCAGGCAGTCGCGAACGGCCATGAGGGTGATGCTGTCGCCCGCCTTCGAGATCGGCTCTTCAATTTGCAGCGATCCATCGGCTGCCACCGGCACGCGCATGAACAGGTTGAGGGAATCGGCCAGCCGCGTGGGGTCCACTCCGAAAGGCGCCAGTGCCGCCCGCATGTTGTCGGTGCAGTTGGCGGCACCCGTGACGCCGAACTTGAGCTGAGTCGAGGCCTCGCTGCACATGCCCGCGAGCAGATCGTGGCCGCCCGGACCCACGCTGTCGGCGACGACCTCCAGGAGCGGTTGCTGGGCATGTGAATAGACCGCGTGGCCGGCGGTCAGATAGATCGAGCGGTTGCGCATGGCCGTAGCGTGGGTCGAGACCCGCTCGCGCGGATCGGCAGCGGAAAAGCAGAGCAGGTCGCAACATTGCTGTCCCTCGAGATCAGTGATCTCGAGCTGCTCCCCGGCGCGAAGCTCGAAGGCCGTGTGGCCGCGAGGCGGGAGCACGACCCCACCCTCACGAGGGTGGGGTGTGCCTCCGCTCTCAGGTTGTCCCTCCAGCGCCCTAGCCCTCTTCCACGAACTCGTTCGTGTAGACCTCGCCGGCCTCCGGAATGGTTTCGAGAGTGCCAACCGAGTTCAGTAACTCGAGGCTCTTGGTCCACTCCTCCTCGGGCATGAAGCCAAGCGGATCGTCCTTGTCTCCCGGCGGGTCGATCAGCGGCAGAGAGACCTCGAGTTCGGCGAGCGCCTGCTCAGGCTTCTCCGCGCCCGGCCGGTACTGCTCGTTGTAAGCAACGGCCTCCTCGGGATTGTCGATCGCGAACTGCAGGCCCTTCATCGAAGCCCGCACGAAGGCGCCGACCGTCTCGGGATTGCTCTCGAGGAAGTCGTCGCTCGTGAATACGCCCTGACTGATCACGTTGATGCCGTAGTCGGCATAGCGGAGCAGCTCGACGTTCACCCCCGCGTCCTCGACGGCGAACTCGTCGCTCCCGAAGTTGAGCATCGCGTCGCCCTCACCGGCTACGAACGTGCGGGTCTTCGACTCCGAGCCGACATCGAGAAAGTCGACCTCATCGGCGCTGAAGTCGTTGGCGCTCGCCAGCGCCGGGAAGAACTCGCGCGAGGAGTCTGCCGGTGAGCTGACGACGCTCTTGCCGACCAGATCGGCGGGCTCCGTGATCCCGGTGCCGTCGCGCACGAAGATCGCGTCCGGCATCTGCTGAAAGACGCCGGCCACCGCGTGCAGCGGGATGTCCTGATCGGCGACCGCGGTCGCCATTTCACTCAGCTGTCCGAAACCGAAATCGTCGGAGCCGTTGGCGACCAGCTTGATCGTTGCGCTCGTACCCCGGCCGTCCAGGATCTCGACGTCGAGGCCCTCGTCCTCGTAGTAGCCCTCGCCGAGAGCCGCGTAGAACGGGGCTTGGTAACCCTGCGCGACCCAGTCGAGCCGGAGGCTGACGTCGGTGGTCTCGACGCCTCCGCTGGCGCTCCCTCCGTCGTCACCGTCATCGTCAGAGCCGCAACCGGCGCCCACGGCGACGACCGCCACGATCGACAACACCGCGATCAAGCCGAGACGCCAGCGGACTGCGCGCGGCTCAGGTGGACGTGTGTTCATGCTTGCTTCCCCTCCGATCGATGACAACTAGTACGTCGCACTGACAAGCTCTCCGTCGTTCCGATCCCGGGCGTGCCCAGGGGTGATCTTCTCCAGCGCGCTGACGATCGCGAACAGCGCGATCCCCATCCCGGACAGCACGACGATCACCGCGAACATCAGCGGCGTATCGAGCTGTCCGTTGGCGATCAACAGCAGATAGCCGAGGCCGGAGTCGGCGCCGACGAACTCGCCGACGATCGCGCCGATGACAGACAGCGTGATCGCGATCTTCAGTCCGCTGTAGATCTGCGGAACTGCGTTGATCAGCCGCACCTTGTAGAAGGCCTCGAAGCTGCTGGCCCCCATCGAGCGCACCAGGTGCAGCATGTTCGGGTCGACCGAGCGCAGGCCGACGGCGCTCGAGATCACCACCGGGAAGAAGGCGATCAGGAAGACGCACACGATCTTCGGCAGCAACCCGAAGCCGAACCAGACGACCAGCAGCGGGGCGATCGCAATCTTCGGAATCGTCTGCGAGGCGACGATCAGCGGGTAGACGAAGCGCCCGACGGCCGGCACGTAGACCAGCAACACGGCGATCGAGAAGCCCCCGAGCGCAGCCGCCGCGAATCCGATCAGGATCTCCTGCAGCGTCACCCAGCCGTTCTCGATCAGGATCTGGGAGTTGTCGGCGATCGACTCGGCGACCGTGGTCGGTTTCGGCACGAGGAACTCGCGCACGTCGGCGAGAGTCAGGATCAGCTGCGCGAGCGCCGTCAAGGCCAGGAACATCAGGAAGACCTCGAGCGTCGGGCGCGAGGCTCGCCAGAGCCGCCGCGCAAGCCCGGGGCCGGCGGCCTCGGCGGGTGCGATCCCGGCCGGTTCGGCTCGGACGTTCATTGCCTCAGCACTCCCCGTGACAGGAACACTTCCCGCACCTCGCTGATCAGGCGGCCGAACTCGGGCGCCTCGCGCTCGTCGAGCCGTCGCGGTCGCGGGAAGTCGACGCTGATCTCCTTGTCGATCGTCGCCGGGCGCGGCGACATCACCAGCACCCGGTCGGAGAGGAAGATTGCCTCGGAGACGCTGTGGGTGACGAACAGAACCGTCTGGCTTCCCGACGCGCACATCGCCTGCAGATCTACGTTCATCTGCTCGCGCGTGATTGCGTCGAGCGCGCCGAACGGCTCGTCCATCAGCAGCAGCGGCGGGTCATGGATCAGCGCCCGCACGATGCTGACACGCTGCTTCATCCCGCCAGAGAGCTCGTGCGGGTACTTGCCCTCGAAGCCCCCGAGCCCGGTCAGCTCGAGGAGGTGGATTGCCCGCTCGCGGAACTCGTCCTTGGGCAGGCGGCGAATCTCCGCCTGAAGCATCACGTTGTCGAGCACCGTCCGCCAGGGCAGCAGCGTCGCGTCCTGAAAGACGATTCCGACCTCGGTCAGCGGTGCGCGGACCGGCTCGCCGCCCACCCAGACGCCACCACCGGTCGGCCCGATGATCCCGGCGGCCATCATCAGCAGCGTCGTCTTGCCGCAGCCGCTCGGGCCGAGCAGGGTCACGAACTCTCCGTGCTCGACCTTCGTGCTGATCCCCGAGACGGCCTCCACCGGACCGTCGTCGGTCGCGTAGGCCTTGCTGATCTCGCGGAAATCGATCGACGGGCGCGAGTCCCCATGGGCCGTCGCGGCGGCCGCGCCCGCGGCTCTCGGCTCTGACCGTTCCCGTTCGGAACTCCCGGCGTGGGTCAACACCATCGGTGGGGCCGCTGGGAGCTGGAATCTCAAAACTCGTGCTCTTTCCCAGTCGTTCTCGCGGGGCCAGACCGCTCTCAACTGGTAAGAGGTCTGATATCTTGCCATAGTCCGCGTTGGGGCGTCAACAGGAATCGTGTGGCCACCACCGAGAACGACACCCGCTCTGCCCCTGGGACCCGCCGAACCCGGCTGACCGGAATCCGCAAGACCGCGACCACGGAGCAGGTGCGGGTACGGATCCAGCGCGCGATCGAAGAGGGCGAGTTCGCGCCTGGCGACAAGCTCCCCTCCGAGCGACAGTTCGTCGAGATGCTCGGCGTCAGCCGGGTCAGCGTCCGAGAGGCGATCCGGGCGCTCGAGGCCGTCGGCATGGTCGAGGTCTTCCACGGGCGCGGCAGCTTCGTCGCCGCTGATCGAAACGACGCCTACGCCAGTTCCTTCCGCGGCTGGCTCTCCGTCCATCGCGACGAGGTGTTCGACCTGTTGCGGATACGCGGCGCGCTCGACGAGCTCGCCGCCGAATCCGCGGCGGCCCGAGGCGACATCAAAGGGCTCGCGGAGATCGGCGAGGCGCAGGAGCAGTTCCGGGCGAGCACGGAGGACGGTGGCTCGAGCCTCGAGCACCTGGCCGGCTGCGACGTTGTCTTCCACGACGCGATCGCTGACGCCAGCGGCAGCCCCCTGCTTGCCGACCTGCTCGGCGAGCTGCACGCCTACATGGCCGAATCGCGCCACGTGACGCTGGCGCCCGAGGGTCGCCCGGCGCAGTCGGCGGCCGAGCACGACGCGATCGTCGCCGCGATCACGGCCGGCGACCCGGCCGCGGCCCGCGCCGCGGCGGCAAAGCACGTCGAGGGCGTGCGCACCGCGATCGGCGAGTTCCTCGAGGAGGACGAGAGCTAGGCATGCCCGTCGTCACGATCCAGCTCTGGGAGGGCCGCAGCCTCGAACAGAAGCGAGCGCTGGTCGCGGCGGTGACCGAAGCGATGGTCGAGCATGCGGGCGCCAAGCCCGACCACCTCCACGTCGTCCTCCAGGAGGTCCCGAAGGAGAACTGGGGCCTCGGCGGCGTGCTCGGGGTCGACCGCAACGACTCATGACCATCGAGGCGCTCAGCCCTCGCTCCACCGCCCTGCTCGTAATCGACATGCAAAACGCCTGGTGTCACTCCGACGGGACCCTCGGCAAGTCGGGCGTCGATCTCGAAGGGGTGCAGGCCACGATCCCGAAGATCCGCCGCCTCGCCGAAGCATGCCGCGAGCACGGGCTGCCGGTGGTCTGGACGATTCAGGAGCATCACCTCGCCGACGCGCGGCGAGCCGCCAAGCGCCTCACTCCCCACACGGCAAAGCGGGCCCGGCTCGCCGCCCGGGCGGGCACCTGGGACGCCGAGCTGGTCGACGAGCTGGCCGAGCTCGCCGACGACCCCCAGCTCGTGATCCGCAAGCACCGTTACGGCTGTTTCTATGAGACCCGCCTCGATCTGCTGCTGGGGATGCTCGGCATCGATTCGCTGATCGTCGCCGGCGCAACCGCGAACGCCTGTGTCGAGACGACGCTGCGCGAGGCCTACCTGCGCGACTACGACCAGATCGCCGTCACCGACTGCATCGGCGCGATCGATCCGGACTGGGGACGCTTCGCCGAGCAGGTCTGGGCGCAGTACCTCTGTGAGCTCGCCCGCTGCGACGAGGTGCTCGCCTGGCTCGAAGCCACCGGCCCGTCCCCCGTGCGCGGGCTCGGGCACCTGCTGCTCCAGGTCAGCGACCTCGAGCGCGCGGAGCGCTTCTATCTCGAGACCCTCGGCTTCACCGTCCGCAAGCGCGAACCCTTCCGGGATGGCCGTCCCCTGATCGTCACGGAGCAGGGGTTGGGGCTGACGGACGGCCGCCCCGAGGGCCAGGGCCCGGTTGAGCACCTTGCCTTCGAGGTCGAGGGCGTCCACGCGCTGACCGAACGGGCCAAGGAAGCGGGAGTCGAGATCCTGCGCGAGCCCGCGGCGAGCGCCTACGGGATCTCCGTCTACCTCGCTGATCCCGACCAAAACCAAGTCGAGCTCTACGAGCCGGCCGGCGGTGGAAGCGGCGGCCACGCTGACAACTGATCACAGGGTCGCGGCCGCCGGCCAGGTCCAGGCCAAGCTGCGCGAGGCCGCGGCCGAGGCCGGGCTCGAGGCACTCGTCGCGATGTCGCCGGAGAACCTGACCTATGCGGCCGGGGCCATCGCCCCGTCGATGCGCACCGTGCGCTCCCGACTCGCCGCGTGCGTGATCCCAACCGAGGGAGAGACCGAGGTGATCGTCGTCAGCGTCGACGCGGCGCTGCTTCGCGAACGTGCCTGCGTGGACACGGTCACGGCCTATCAGGAGTTCCTGGAGCACCCGATCGACGTGATCGCCGGGTCGCTCGAGCGTCGCGGGCTCAACTCGGGGCGCATCGGAGTGGAGACCTCCTACCTGTCTCACGATGCCTATGCACGCCTCAGCGCAGCTGTGCCAGAGGCGAAGCTCGAGTCCGCCGACGCGCTGCTCGCCGAAACCCGTGTGCTGAAGACGCCCGCCGAGATCGAAGCCATCCGGCAGATCGGCGGAGCGGCGGAGCGAATCGCGAGCGAGTGCGTCGCGCTCGTCGGCCCCGGCGACACCGAGCGCGACCTCGCTTCGTTGATCGAGGAGCGCTATGCCGCCGCGGGCGGTGAGCGGCTCGACATGCTCGTCGTCGGCTCCGGCCCGCGCTCCGCGCATCCGAACGCTCCCGCCACCGACCGCGAGCTGGGGCCCGGCGACGTCGTTCGCATCGACATCATCGGCACCGCGGGCAACTACTACTCGGACGTCGCGCGCACGGCCGTCGTCGGCGAGCCCGACGAGGAGCTGGGGCGAATCCACGACCTGCTCGCGTCGGTTCACCACCGCACCCTCGAAGCGCTGCGGCCGGGGGCTCGCGGCTCGGACGTCTTCGAGATCTACCAGCACGCGATGCGTGACGCCGGCCTTCCCGCCTACCACTTCGTCGGCCACGGGCTCGGCGTCACTCTGCACGAGGACCCGTTCATCAACGCGGCAACGTCGCGAGGGCTCGAGGATGGCATGGTCCTGTGCATCGAGCCGATGACGATGCTCGAGGGCCGCTTCGGCGTCCAGATCGAGGACGAGGTACTGATCACCGCCCACGGCTGCGAGCCGCTGACCCGCGCCGACGGCCTGCTGCGGATCGAGGCCTAGGGTGCGAATCAGCGGCGGCGAGGTTTTCTACGTCTCCCTGCCCACCCGGCGGGAGCACAGCTGGGCGAGCAAGACGGAAACGCCGATCGGCCGGCACGCGATCCTGCGCCTCGACACCGACGATGGCCTCAGCGGCTGGGGCGAGGCGCCGGCCATTGCGACCTGGGGCGGGCCGGCGATGCGCTACTACGGCGAGACGCCGCAGACCGTCCGTCACATGCTCGAGGACTACCTGCTGCCCGCCGTCGACGGACTCGACCCGGCCGAGATCGAAGTCATGCATGCTCACATGGACAAGGTGGTCAAGGGCCACCCGTACGCCAAAGCAGCCCTCGACGTCGCCGCTCACGATCTCGCCGGCAAGGTCCAGGGGGTACCGGTCTCCACCCTGCTGGGCGGCCGCCGGCGCGATCGCATCGAGCTCGCGCACTCGCTTGGCATCATGGAGAACGAGCGCTGCCTCGAGGAGGCCGAGCAGGCGGTCGCCGAGGGCGCCAAGACGATCAAGTGCAAGACCGGCCTCGACGGCGACCGCGACGTCGAGCTCGTCCGAGGCTTGCGGGAGCGCCTCGGCGACGCCGTCAAGATCCGCGTCGATGGCAACGAGGGCTACGCGACGGTCGCCGAAGCGGTGGAGGTCACGCGCCGCCAGGCCGCGCACGGACTGCTGCTCTGCGAGCAGCCCGTCGCGGGCTTCGCAGAACTTGCCGAGGTGGCGAAGCAGATCGACGTGCCGATGATGGCCGACGAGTCGGCGTGGACGCGCGAGGACATCGTCGAGCTCCACGAGCTCGGGGCGGCGGCCTGCTTTTCCTGTTACGTGACCAAGCCAGGTGGCCTGCACCGCGCCCGCGAGCAGGCCGAGCTGGCGAGCTCGCTCGGCATCTACAGCGACATCGGCGGCTCCATCGAGATGGGAATCGGCAACGCGGCGAACCTGCAGCTTGGTGCGGCGCTCGAGTCGGCGACCCTGCCGAGCGTCTGCCCGGTGACGACGGTGGCAGGTGGATCCGGCCCCGAGGTCGCGGGCGTCTACTACCTCGATGACATCGTGGGCGAGTCGTTTCGCTTCGAGGATGGCTGCGTGCTCGTTCCCGACGGGCCTGGGCTCGGGATCGAGGTCGACTCAGAGAAACTCCGGCACTACTCGACCCCATGAGGGTCGCCGTCCTCGGAGCCGGCGCAATCGGCTGGGCCGCGGCCGCCGAGCTGGCCCTCGCCGGGCACGAGGTACGGCTCTGGGGGCGATCGCGCTCGACTCTCGAGCCGCTGATCGAGGCGGGCGGGGTTCCCCACGACGGCGTGCTCGGCAGCGGCAGCACCGAGCTGGCCGCGGTGAGCGATCAGCTCTCGGACGTACTTCAAGGCGCCGATGCAGCGCTGGTCTGCCTGCCGGCGATCGCTCACGAGGACCTGGCGGTGGCGCTCGCTCGCGCGGGCGCAAGCGCGCCCGTGATCCTCAACCCCGGAGGCGTCGGCGGAACGCTTCACTTCACGAACACGCTCGCCCGCGAAGGCGCGCGGCTGGAGCTGGCGGAGCTCTCGACCGCAACCCACGTCGCCCGCATCCGCGACGGGCGCGTGTCGGTGACGGGGCGGGCGGGCCGGCTCTGGGGAGCGGCCCACCCAGGTGGGGAGCGCGCGCTCGGGCTGGCACAGGCGCTGTTTGCCGCGATCACCCCGGCGACGGACACGATCGCGACCGGGCTGGCCAACGTCAACCTGGTCCTGCATCCGCCCGGGGCGATTCTCGCCTCCGCCTGGATCGAAGCCACGAACGGCGACTTCCGCTTCTACGGCGAGGGCACGACCCCCGCGGTCGTCAAGGCGATCCGCCGCCTCGACGAGGAGCGGCTCGCCGTCGCCGCGGCGTTCGGCCACGACCAGCCGTCGCTGCTCGATGAGATGGCCGCGATCGGAACCGTCGACGCCGGCGGTGCGGCACGCGGCGACTGGCTGGCCGCCCTCTCCCAAGGCGAGCAGAACCGAACGATCCGGGCGCCCGACTCACTGGAGCACCGCTACTACCGTGAGGACTTCGGATTCGGGCTCGTCCCCTTCGACGCCCTGGCCAAGATCGCAGGCGTCGACGTCCCGTTTGCAAGGGCGTTGCTGGAGGTCGGTCGCACGATCTGCGATTTTGATCCGGTGAGCGAGGGGCGGACAGCGCAGCGCATGGGCATCGAGGGCCTCGACCGTGACGAGCTCCTCGCGCTCGTGCATTCGGGCGCTGCGGTGGACTCAGGCCCGCAATGAATTGGAGCGAACTCAGGATCGCCGTGATCGGCGGCGACGAACGAGAGGCGGAGATCGCCCGGCTGGCGGCCGAGACCGGCGCGAGGGTCAGCGCCTTCGGGTTCCCGTTGCCCCACGACGGGATCGGCGGGGTGGAGGAGGCCGGGAGCGCCGCGGAGGCCACGCGCAACGCCAATTACGTTCTGCTTCCCATTCCCGGCATCGCCGCCGACGGCAGCCTCTTCGCCCCCGCGGCCCCCGACCCGATCCTCGCTGATGCGGCACTGGTTGGCGAGCTGGCGCCGGGGACTTGTGTGATCCTCGGCGCCGCCAACGACGAACTACGCGTGGCGGCGGAGGCGTCCGGCGTCGAGCTCTGCGAGTACGAGGACGACCGCACGCTGATGCTGCTGCGAGCGCCGGCGATCGTCGAGGGGGCGATCGCCGAGATCGTGCGCAACACCGAGGTCACGATCCACGCCGCCGAGGTGGCAGTCGTCGGCTTCGGCACCATCGGCGGCCAGCTGGCGCGCACGCTGGTCGCACTCGGAGCGAACGTCCACGTGGCCGCCCGCAATCCCGAGCAACGCGCCGCAGCCGAGGCGGCCGGTGCCCAAGCCCTCACGCTTTCTGAACTGCCGGCGCTCGCACCTCGACTCTCGATCCTCTGCTCGGCAGTCCCGGCGCAGGTCGTCGGCGAGGGGGTGCTGAACGCGCTCCCGGCGGGAGCGCTGGTGATGGATCTCGCCGCGCCTCCCGGCAGCGTCGACCTCGGGCGCGCCGAATCGCTTGGGCTCCGAGCGGTCTGGGCCCGCGGGCTGGGACGTCGCGCCCCGATCACCGTCGGGCGCAGCCAATGGGGCGGGATCAGGGAGCGGATCGAGCGCTTCGAGGCCGCGGGTATTCAGTCGTAGAGCGTCGTCGTCACTGGGACGTCGGCGGCGCGGAGCCCCGCCCGCTTGACCAGGTCCGCGGCGCGAACCCGAGCCTCGGCGCGGACCGCATCCTCGTCGATCCCGGCAACGCGACCGTCGGCGTAGACGCGCCGCCCCGCGACCCAGGTCTCGGCGATGCTCGCCGAGCTTGCCGACCAGACGAGCGTCTGTAGCGGGTCTCCGAACGGCACCCACTCGGCGTGCGAGAGGTCGAAGAGCACGAAATCCGCCTGCTTTCCGATTTCGAGCGAGCCGATCTCGTCGTCCCACCCAAGCGCACGGGCGCCCTCGATCGTCGCCATCCGGAACGCATCGCCGGCCATCAGCGCCTCGGCATCGAGGCGCGCGTCCTTGAAGAGGCCGGCCGCGAGGTAGAGCTGTCGCATCAGGTTCATGTTCCCGGCCGCCGAGACGCCGTCGGTGCCGAGGCCGACGTCGATCCCCGCCTGGCGCATCTCCGGATAGCGCCCGATGGCGGTTGCGCCCTTGGCGAGCTTCAGCGAGGTCGACGGGCAGAAGGCAACGCTCGTCTCGGCCGCGGCGATCAGTGGCAGCTCGAGCTCAGTTGTCGCGACCGCATGCGCGAGGACCAGGTTGGAGCCGAGCCCTCCGTGTTCTGCGATGCGGCTGATCGGCCAGCAGCCGTGTTTTCGCTCGCTGACACGCGCCTCCTCGATCGACGAGGCGATGTGGTACGTCGTTCCCACCCCGAGCCGCTCGGCGAGTTGCCGGGCGCCCAGGTGCAGCTCGAGTGAGCACGGCTCCTTGCCCTCGATGTTGACCCAGCAGCGAATGCGACCATCGGCGTAGCCGTTCCAGTCGTGAACGCACTGCTCCAGGGTCTCGAGCGCGCTTCGCGCATCGGCAAAGAAATGGCTGGCGACCATCTCCTCGGACCAGCCGCGCGGGAGCTCCTCCGGCGGGGTGTCGGCGGCGTGGCGCGCGACGATGCCGCGAATTCCGACCTCAGCGGCGGCACGGGCCGTTACGCCCGGATCGTGCTGCGCCCCCATGTCAAGAAAGCACGTGGTCCCGCAGCGCAGCATCTCGGCTGTCCCGAGCAGAACGCTGATCCGCTCGTCCTCGTCGTTGACGTGCGCGTAGAAGGGCTTCGCCCAGTGAAAGACCCAGGCACGGGTGGCCAGATTGTCGGGAAACACCCCCCGTGACAGCGTCTCGGACAGGTGCACGTGCGTGTCCACGAATCCAGGCACGAGCCCGAACCCGGAGCCGTCGATGACGTTGTCGTCCGGACCCGGTCGGAGCTCTCCAGCCAGTTCCTCCGCCGGGCCGATGCCGACGATCCGATCCCCCTCGATGACGAGGGTCGCACCCCGGATCGAGCGGTCGTCCCTGTCGGCGGTCAAGGCAAAGTCGACGTCGGTGATGAACGTCCGCGAACTGGTCATACCACTGGGCAGCTTATCTGCACCGGCGTATGCCACCCCGCCTCAGGCTGACGTCAATTCGGCGATCGCCGGCACGAGCGACGCGCGGAACTCGTCCAGCGTCTCGAACGACCACGCAGTGACCGGGAGCGCCGCGCCGACGAGCGTCAGCTTGCCGCCCTCGAGCACCAACGCGTCGCCGGCGCCACTTGCGAGCCACGCCCGCGACGCCTCGCCGACCGGAGGCGGATCGGACCCGCCATCGAAGACCACGTCGAAGCGGCCGCCGAGCGACTCGGCGAACGCCTCGGCCTGCTCGCGCCTGAGCCGCGTGGGTTCGGTCTCCCGACGGGTCCCGTCGCCGAGGGCGACGCTGAAGCCGCCGATCGCGCTGTGGGTCTGGCTGCGCCCATCCCGCGGCAGGACATGGGCAAAACCACGGTGTCCGTCGCCAATCTCGATCTCGACCGCCGGCCGGTAGTTCAGCTTGTCGCCCGAGCCGACCTCCGCCAGGTCGAAGAACGCAACCAAAGCGCCCGGCACGCTCGTTCCCGGAAGCTCGCCGTGCATCGACAGCTGGCGCATCACCGGCATCGGGAAGTGGTCGAGAAGCGGAAGGAGATCGTTGAGCGCCTCGGGCTGGCGGACCTCGAGCCCCGTGCGCGCCGCGTACGACCGCAGCACCGCTGTCAGCGCCACCATCGTCGCCTCGGTGCTCTTGTTCGACCCGAAGAGGCGGCGCAGGAACCCCTTCTCCCTCTTGATCACCGGGCCGAGCCGCGTCAGCGCTGCGCCGACGTCGGTGGGGGGTGAGCGGAACCCGGCCCGCTCGATGCGCTCGGCGTACTCCGTCTCGGCCGCGGCATACGCGGCCTCGACCGCGGGGTCGATCCCGTCTTCCAGTCCCGGGCCCTCGAGCGCCTCGGACCGGATCCGCTCCGCGATATGGGCCCCCAGCTCGCAGGCCCGTTCGATGTGGCCGACCTCGTTCACCGACTCGCCGGCGAGGGTGACGGTCAGGACCCCGGAGACGAGATCGAAGCAAAGGCCCTCGGGCGCGGTGTCGGCCATCCAATCGACGAAGACCGGCGAGAAGAGCTCTCGCAGACGAGTCTCCTTGCCGGTTCGCAGCATGGCGATCCGGTAGCGGCGGTTGAACTCGATGCTCTCGAACGTGAACTCCCGGATCCACCCGAGCCCCTCTGCGCCGATCGCCCGCGAGAGGACGCCGCGAAAGCCCGCCTCGAAGCAGGTGATGAACCGTGCGAAGTCGACGCTTTCCGGAATCCGGGTCGCGAAGAGCGTGAGCTCGTCCGCGCCCGTCGCCCTCGTCGACGTTGCGTCGCAGGCGGGCGACGATGCCCTCGCATCCCCCTGGGAGCGCCCCGCCGACGAGCTCGCTGGTCTCACCGCGCGGGAGCGGGAACCTCCCGGTTGCGCCTTGGGCGACGTGCTCGGCGTAGTCGAGGTCGTGACGCTCGGCGAACGTCAGGAAGGGCGAGCTGGCCATCGTTGATTCGGCTCCCCAATCTAGAGGTCAGTTGTTGGTCGAGCCGCGTCGCCGTACTAAGCGTCATCGCGATGCCGTCGCCGGCGCGTGTCAGCCGGTAACCGACCCGCCGGCCGCCCTCGACACGCTCCAGGAACCCGAGTCGCCCGCGCGGGTTCGTCGGGCGGCGGCTCCTTGAGCCGCCAGGTCCAAAATTTGGTGGATCCGCGTACCTCCCGGAAGCTCGAACAAGTCCTCGTTCTCGTGGCCGCGAAAGGCGTCCATTACCTCGCGCTGGTCCGCAGGTAGTTCGGGGACGCCCCGGCGGTAGTCTCTTCGCAAGGGGTTGTGGTCGTCCTCATGCCAGTACCAAGCGCCGACGAAGCAGCGAACGACGAGCGCATGGCACGGCAACTTTGCGTCGAACTCGACAAGAGCAACGGCCGACGGTCCGGACAACGGCCGGTCGGCCACACAGAAGAAGTAGAAGCACGGCTCCGGGGGCCGGCGAGCGACTACAGAGTCAGATCGGCGACCAGCAACGCATGGTCGGACCCCGCACTCAACGCTGGGTTGTAGACCACCTCGAGGTCCCTGACCCCTAGGTCGTCCGTCGCCCAGATCGAGTCGAAGCGGCGCCATTCACTCCCCACCTTGTGGGTCTTTGCCAGGCAGGTCTTGGACGCCGGCGGGCGTCCGCTCCGTACGGCCGCGCGCATCAGGTCGCGCGCCCTGTGCTTGGGCTTAAGACCAAGCAGCGCTTGCATCTTCACCAACCCAGGGCGCCCGTGCTTCCAGTGGAAGATGACCTCCTCGGCGGTTTCGGTGTGAGGCTCGTTGGCGTCGATCGCGA
Organism: uncultured Solirubrobacterales bacterium; assembly: GCA_963842795.1. Lineage (GTDB taxonomy): Bacteria > Actinomycetota > Thermoleophilia > Solirubrobacterales > 70-9 > WHSW01. The sequence goes on from CAWJHV010000021.1 coordinate 25,908, forward strand.
ACACGAAAGGTCCTCGGAGTTGCTCGAGTTCGAGGGCGGCGGCACCGTGGAAGAACGGCTTCCACTCGCTGACTCGCGTGCCCTCGACCATTCCTGTGCCCGGCGTGGCGTGGAACGAGGCGACGGTAATCGAACGCCCACCCACTTGAACGCTGGCCAGAAGTGCCCGCGCCGAGTAGCGACGTCGAAGTCGAGTTGGCAGATCCGCCCAGCCAATCGGCGTCGTGTCAGGGATACGTTTATGGACGACGGCTGGCCGAAACGCCCTCGGGCTAATGCGACGAAAATCAGACGCCCGTAGTGACGGTCGGACCGCGATGCCGACGCCGTCCGGAGGAAAGTGCTTGCGCGGCGATATGTGATCGCCTTTGACGTTGTGTGAGTGCAATCCTTCCACGCCGACGAGTTCGCACACTTCGTAAAACCGCCTCGGCCGACACTCCTGCAACAGGACAATGTCGGGGCGATGCTTCTTGAGCAAACCGGCGAGGCCCTCAACAGTCGAGCTGCCAAAGTAGGCGCGGAGGTTCCAGGAGACGACGCGTAGGTCGGTCATCTAGGCGTCTCCCTGAACATATTTGATGCCATAGAATTCGGCGGCTGGGCCTCGTTGAGCGGGAGCGAGGGCGCCATCGTTGCCGGCCATATCGGCTGCTTCCTTGCGTGCTCGCCTTCGGCAGTACCTATGCACTGGATCCTCAGTCCGGTGACCAAGCGGGTGGGCCTCGGTGAGCGCGAGTCCTTCACGCATCCGATACCTACCGGTGGCGAGGCCACGTACCGTGGCGTCTGCGTGGAACGGCCTTCCATGAGGCCCGCTGGGCGCTCCGGGCTGAGTTAGGCAGGTGGCTTCCACGGCGGGGACTGCGACCACTCGTACTCCGCGAGGCGCTTACGACTCTTCGTCAACTCGGCCGCTGTGAACAGGTCGCGAAACTTCGGCTTCAGGGCGCGCGCTTCGACCGCAATGTCAAGGCGCTTGCGCTCCCACAATTCCGTGAAGCCGTCGCTCGGCGTGTCGGAGTTGATGAGCTGCTTCGCCGTCGCGAGCCCGCCGTGCTCGTTGACCATCTGGATGAAGCGTGAGGCGTTGTATCCAATCGCCTTTGCCTGGGCGTGGATGTCGATCATCTCCGCGTGCCACTCCGTCTCCAGGTTGACGGTCGTGGGCTTCGGCGGTTCTTCGTCCTCATTGGCCGCCGACTCGGTCGGCGGCCCGTAGAACTGGAAGCGCAGACCCTCGCGGCCGTCCGTCCGGAAGATGGACGAACGCACCTTCCCGCCGATCTGCCTGGCCTTCGTACCGAGATTGACCCGCATGTTCTCCGAAGGCACGTCGTAATCCTCGCCTCGGGTGATCTCCCAGACGCCCCCATCGGTCCAGTCCGCCCAGTCGTACCGCCGCTTGGACTCCAAGGCTCAAATTCAAATTGTTCAAGACGCCTAGCTGCCATAGTCTCTCCCTTGGTTGACGGGGGGATCCTAGGATATTCCTAGATTCCTGTCAAGGCTATGACAACCTAGTATCGGAGAAGTTCGGCCCCATAACTAGGCGCGAGGGTGGGATTCGAACCCACGACCTCCGGGCTATCAGTCCGGACCTACAGCCCCTGCAGACTCCGCCGCCGCAGCCGCGCATCCGCAATCGCCGGCGGCGTCCAGCCGTCGTCGACCGGGTTGAGCGTCACTCCCGGCGGGACGATCTCATCGATCCGGTCGAGCACGTCCTGCGAGAGCCGGATCTCCGCGGCCGAGAGCTGCGACTCGAGCTGCTCCATCGTCCGCGGGCCGATGATCGGCGCGGTCACCGCCGGGTGCTCGAGCAGGAAGGCGAGCGACATCTCGATCAGCGAGAGGCCTGCCTCCTCGGCGAGCTCCGCCAGCGCGTCGGCGGCCTCGAGCTTCGCCTGGTTCCCCGGGATCGACATGTCGTAGCGGCCGGGGACCATCACCGAGCGGCGCGACTCGGGCACCTCCCGGTCCTTGCGGTAGCGGCCGGTGAGCCAGCCGCCGGCGAGCGGGCTCCAGGGGAGCACGCCCATCCCGTAGCGCTCGCAGGTGGGGAGGAGGTCGCGCTCGATCGCGCGGACGAGGATCGAGTACGGCGGCTGCTCGGTCACGAACCGCTCGCGGCCGCGCTTCTCGGCCACCCACTGCGCCTCGACCACGGCCGAGGGCGGGAAGGTCGAGGAGCCGATGTAGCGGACCTTGCCGGCGCGGACGAGGTCGGTGAGCGCGCCGAGGGTCTCGTCGATGTCGGTGTCGAGCTCGGGGCGGTGGATCTGGTAGAGGTCGATCCAGTCGGTGCGCAGGCGGCGAAGCGAGTTCTCGACCTCCTGGACGATCCACCGCCGCGAGTTGCCGAACTGGTTCGGATCGTCGTCGTCCATCTTCCCGTGCACCTTCGTCGCCAGGAAGACCTGGTCGCGCTTGGTCTCCAGCGCCTTGCCGACGATCTCCTCCGACTCGCCGCGCGAGTAGACGTCGGCGGTGTCGATGAAGTTGATCCCCGCGTCGAGCGCCGCATGGATGATCCGGATCGACTCCGCGTGATCCGGCTCCCCCCAGGCGCCGAACATCATCGCCCCGAGACAGAGCGGGCTTACCTGGACACCGGTGTGAGCGAGCTGGCGGGTCTGCATGGGTCGAAGGTAGCGAGGGGTGGTTGCGGCTCGGTGGGGCGGCTGGCGAGCGGCGGCCGATAGGCTCGGCACCGCATGGCGACGACCGAGGAGAGCGCCCGCGCCGAGGGCGGCGATGCGGCGCCGGAGGACGGCCCCGTCCACGGCGGCAAGCTCGTCGCCCGCGCGCTCGCCGACCGCGGCGTCTCGAAGCTCTTCACCCTCTCGGGCGGGCACCTGTTCTCGATCTACGACGGCTGCGTCGCCGAGGGGATCGACATCATCGACACCCGCCACGAGCAGTCGGCGGCGTGGGCGGCCGAGGGCTACGCGAAGGCGACGCGCAAGCCCGGCGTCGCGGCGCTGACCGCCGGGCCCGGGGTGACCAACGGGATGAGCGCGATGGCCGGGGCGAAGTTCAACCGCTCGCCGCTGGTGGTGCTCGGCGGCCGCGCGCCGGAGATGCGCTGGGGCTCGGGCTCGCTCCAGGAGATCGACCACCTGCCGTTCGTCTCGCCGGTGACCAAGTCGGCCGAGACGGTCAAGGAGACCGGCGAGATCGCCGCCGCGACCTCGCGCGCGATCGACACCGCGCTTCGCGGCCCCACCGGCCCGACCTACGTCGACTACCCGCTCGACGTCGTCTTCATGGAGGGCGAGGGCGAGCCGGAGCCGAAGCCGACCTTCGCGCCGACCGAGGCCGACGGGGTGGAGGAGGCCGCCGCGGCGCTCGCCGGCGCCGAGCGCCCGGTGATCATGGCCGGCACCGGCGTCTACTGGTCGCACGGCGAGGGCGAGCTGCAGCAGCTCGCCGAGGAGCTCGGGATCCCGGTCTTCCTCAACGGCATGGGCCGGGGGTGCCTGCCCGCCGACCACGACCTCTGCTTCTCGCGCGCCCGCGGCCAGGGGCTGAAGGAGGCCGACGTCGCCGTCGTCGTCGGCGTCCCGCTCGACTTCCGCCTCGGCTTCGGCAACAGCTTCGGCGAGGAGACGAAGCTGATCTGGATGGACGAGGCGCCGAACGAGCTGACCGCGAACCGCAAGCCCGACTTCGAGCTCGTCGGCGCGATCGGGGTGACGCTGGCGGCGCTGCGGGTCGCGGCGGTCAGCGCCGGCGCCTCGCGCGACCGCACCCGCTCGTGGGTCGAGTCGCTGCGCTCAACCGAGGACGAAAAGCGCGCCGGCGAGGCCGACGAGCTCGCCGACGACCGCGCCCCGCTGCACCCGCTGCGGATCTACGGCGAGCTCGCCCAGATGCTCGACCGCGACGCGATCGTGATCGGCGACGGCGGCGACTTCGTCTCCTACGCCGGCCGCGTCGTCAACACCTACGAGCCCGGCTGCTGGATGGACCCCGGCCCCTACGGCTGCCTCGGCGCCGGCCCCGGCCAGGCGATCGGCGCCAAGACCGCCTTCCCCGACCGCCAGGTCGTCTGCCTGCTCGGCGACGGCGCCTTCGGCTTCTCCGGCCTCGAGTTCGACACGATGGTCCGCCACGGCCTCCCGGTCGTCGGGATCATCGGCAACAACGGGATCTGGGCGCTCGAGTACCACCCGATGCGGTTCCTGTACGGGTACGAGGTGGCGGCGTCGCTGCGGCCGGCGACGCGCTACGACGAGGTCGTGAAGGCGCTCGGCGGGCACGGGGAGCTGGTGCGGCATCCGAGCGAGCTGCAGCCGGCGCTGGAGCGGGCGTTTGCGAGCGGGAAGCCGGCGCTGGTGAATGTGTTGACGGATCCTGAGGTGGTGTATCCGCGGAAGGCTGTGCTGGCGTGACGTCTCGGGCTGGCAATAAGGTTACGCGAGCATTTGGAACAGCCTCGACGTGGCGAAGCTCGCCGTCGGTGCTTTGACGCTTCTAGTCGTCGCTGGCGTTGCGTTTGGCTTGACCGACGCCTGAAGTTGCTTGAACAGGCTCGTTAGGAAGCCGGCACGCAGTAGCTCGATCTTCCAACGTTCGGTAGGACGGCTCGTCGTAGTTTGCTGCTATGAGTTCGGAGCACCGGCAGCTCAGACTTGGCCCGGAAGTTGGCCGCCTCGCGGATGACGCCGCTGTGCATCCTAAGGTGGGTCAGATGCGAGCTCTGACCCTGATCGACCTCTTCGCCGGATGCGGCGGGATGACCCGCGGGTTCGAGGACACCGGGCGCTTTCGCTCGGTCTTCGCGGTCGAGGCGGACCGCGATGCCGCCGAGACCTACCGGCTGAACTTCGGCGACCACGTCGCCGAGGCCTGATCGAGGACGTCGGCGCGTTCCCGCAGGCCGACGTGGTGATCGGCGGACCGCCGTGCCAGGGGTTCTCGCCGCTGAACCGCGACGCGGTCGGCTTCGAGCGGCGCGGCCTGTGGCGCGAGTACCTGCGGGCGCTCGAGCAGGCCGAGCCCAGGCGTTCGTGATGGAGAACGTGCCCGAGCTCGTTGCGCTCGGCCGAGTACGCGGAGTTCAAGCGGCGAGGCGCCGGATGAGCTCGGCTTTCGAGTCGAGGGCGACATCCTGAACGCCGCGGACTACGGCGTTCCGCAGCGCCGGCGGCGCGCGATCGTGATCGGTGTCCGCGACGGGGCCGCCGCCCTGGCCTGCGCCGACGCATGCCGACCCCGCGGACGCCGATGTCACGTGGGCCGCGAGCCATGGGTCACCTTCCGTGAGGCGGTCGCGGGGCTGCCGCTGCGGCCCGACGGCGAGCGCTGGCATCGGACGCCGAAACCCCGCGCCCGAGAGCGTGCGCCGCTACAAGGCGGTGCCGCGGGACGGCGGCGACCGGTTCGCGATGCAGCGGAACCTCGACCGCGCGGGGCTCGGCGATCTGGTGCCGCGCTGCTGGCGGGAGAAGCCGACCGGGACAACCGACGTCTTCGGCCGGCTGTGGTGGGACCGGCCCGCGCTACACGATCCGCACCGAGTTCTACAAGCCCGAGAAGGGCCGCTATCTGCACCCACTGCGCATCGGCCGATCACCGTCCGCGAGGCGGCGCGCTGCATGAGCTTCCCGATGACGACTTCGTGCTTCCCGAGCATCAGGCGATGACCAGCGTCGCAAGCAGATCGGCAACGCGGTGCCGCCTCCGCTGACTTGCGGCGTGCATCGCGGCTGAGATCGCCGACGAGCTCGGCCGCATCCGCGAATCGCCTGAGAGCCTGGCGGCCTAACGCCCACTGCGCCAAACGGGGCGCGCGGAATTCAGGACGATGTCTAGATTGAGCGCATGGTCAAGAGCGCGACCGTGTCCAACCGCGGCGGGGGCGTAGAGGCGGACCGTGGCATTGACGCCGTCGCCGAGGAGCTGCTCGCACGCGCCGACCCCGTCGCGGAGACGTTCGGTGAGCTGACAAGACGGGCAATCGATGAGGTCCTCGATGGCCCTCGGACGGGTCGATTCGACTTCGTCGAGCTGGAGAAGACAGAGAAGACCTACGTTGGAACGAAACTCGAAATCGTTCTCCGGTCCGCGCTCGAGTTCGAGCGTGGGCCGCAGCGTGATCTGGAAATCCGGGGAGAACCCGTCGACGTCAAGTGGTCGATGACCTCGGCTTGGATGATCCCACCGGAATCGAGGGGCGAGATCGCCCTGTGCATCGGCGGTCTCAGAAAACTCAATGAGTTCCAGGTGGGACTGGTGCGGTGCGTCTCGGAGCATGTGAAATGGCCCGGCACTGGCGGGCAGCGGGATAAGAAGGGCGGCCTCACTCCAGCTGGTCGAGCGGCGATGCGACTTCTCGTCCCTCCGACGCTGCTTCCCGCGAACTTCGTTTTTGCGATGAACCCCGCAGTCCGCCATGCGGCGATGTCCGAGCCGACGATCCAGCGGCGGGTCACCCGGCTGTTCCAGGAGGTGCCGTACACCCCGATCCCGCGTGACGCGCTTCGGACAATCGCAAAGACGGAGGGCGATCCGGTGCGCCGGGTGCGTCAGGACGCGCACGCTGGCGATCCCCTCGGAGGGCTGATCGTGCTCTCGCATCAGTCGGGCGGTAATGCGGTGCTCCAGGCCCTCGGACACCGGCCGCTGGAACCCGGGGAGTTCATGGCTATCCAGCGTTCGGATCTGAGTTCCGTTCCGCGCTCCGTATGGAGCGGATGAAGGCTGGCGTCAGGGACCGGTTCGGGTTCTAGCGCGTTCCGTTGGCGGGCGCGCCCGGGGCGACCGTCTCGTTCAGCGCAGACTCGACTCGATCGGCAGCGTCTCCGATCCCCTCGTGCTCCCACACGCGCACGACCCGCCAGCCCGCCTCGGCGAGGAGCGCATCGGTGCGTCGGTCCCGGGTGCGGTTGCCATCGAGTTTTCGCTTCCAGAAGGCGCGGTTCGCGACAGGCAGAGAACCGTGTTCTGGACATGCGTGCCAGAAACAGCCATCGATGAAGACCGCCACACACTGGCGCGAGAAGACGACATCGGGCCGGGGCCGACGGCCCGGCGCCGAGACATCCACGGGGAGATCAACTCGAAAGCGAAGGCCGCGACGATGGAGCTCTGATCGGAGCGCGCGTTCCGGCTCGGTGTGGGCGCGCTTGTTGGCCCGCATGGTCAGGGTTGCGTGCTCGGAGGAGGGCGGCGCCTCGGCCGGAATCGGCAGCTGAGGCTCTGCACGTCGACCGCTCATGGGATATTGATGAGACTAGTCCGGTCGTAGGCGGGCTGGATGCCTGCGGCTCCTAACAATGTCCAAGCGATCCCAATCCTCACCTGACCAGGGCGCTTTGCCCCGCACCGTTCGCTGACATGCCGCTTCGCAGAACCCACATCCAGATGGGCGAGGTACTTCGCTATCCGCGGGTAAGAGAACCGCGGACCGAACTCATCGGGGACCACCGCAACTTCTTCTGGGTGACCAGCGCCTCGCACGCGACAGCAGTGCAGATGGAGAAGGGGATCGACGCGCCCGCGCAGGTCGCTGCTCCCGAAGGAACCCGGCTTCCCGTAGTGCTAACCCGATCGAGTCCACATCGGCTGGGGAGCCCGGGGACTCCCTGGCAGGACTACTACGACGTCGACAACGGTCACATCCGATACTTCGGCGACAACAAAGTGCCCGGTCAGGCCCCGGAGCAGGCGCCCGGCAACGCGGTCCTGAGAAACGTCTGGAGTGGTCACCAAGCGCCAACGCCGGATGAGCGGGCAAAGGCCTGCCCGGTTGTGGCATTTCGAAGCGTCCCGACACGAACGCCGCCGGAAGGGATTCGTCAGGTTCGAGGGCGGTCTGTTGGTCAGAGCCTGCGAACTGGTCACCCAGTTCGGGGCCGACAGCTATTTCGCGAACTTCGCCTGGGACCTCGTCGTAATCAGCGTGGCCGAGGAAGACGAGCTATTGGACTGGGCCTCGATCGACGCCCGACGGGATCCCGAGATTTCGGTTGAGGACGCACTCGGGCTGGCTCCTCGCTCGTGGCGTACATCGGTAGAGGATGGCGAGACGAGCATCTCGCGGGTCCGCCGATACGTCGCGAGGCGCTCGCTCGTGGGCCGCGAGGCCCAACGGCCGGCATCGGGAACGCCGCCCGCCCGATTGCTGCGCGAGGTTACGACACCTAAGGGCAGGCAGGCCGAGTTTGAGGCCGTCGCCGCATGGATGCGGACCGGATTCTCGGGCGGACGGGGACCTACACGCATAGGAGTCACCAGGGCCACCGGGGACCGCGCTTCGACTTCGTCGGCCGCCTCGACCTCGGCTCGGGCTTTGGTTCCGTCAAGCTGGTCGTGCTCGGGCAGGCAAAGTGCGAGAAGCTCGACACGGCAACGGGCGGCACGCACGTAGCCCGCGCCGTGGCCCGCCTCCGGCGAGGCTGGGTCGGGGTCTACGTCACGACCAGCTACTTCAGCCGGTCGACGCAGTTCGAGGTGATACAGGACCGAACTACCGGTGCTGCTCGTGAACGGCCTGGACCTCGCCACCGCGCTGGCCGAGGAGCTGCATCGCCGGGGTCGGCCACCGCTTAGGGAACTGCTGGACGACATCCAGGCGACCTTCGGCGGCCTGACCGAGCTGAGCAACCCGGATCAGGTTCTGTTTTCCTAGCCGAGGGACTTCACCGCGGCGCGCCGGGCTCTCTCCTGGAAACGGACCACCGAGCTGGATCTAGCCCCGCAGAGCAGAGTCGAATTGCTTCAGGCTGTCTTTGTAGGCTGTCCTATACTTCTGCCCTTCGCGGATCGAAGGAACTTGGCGAACTCGACATATACCGTTCTCCTCTTGAAGAACGCCGAGACCTCCTGCCTGTCGTCTCCCGATCCGCGGTTCAGCATGTAATACCGAATGAGGCACGAAGTAGGTGCCCCAGGCCTTCACGAGGTGCTTGATGTCCGGGTCGGAGGGACGACGCCCGCATAGTTCATTGAACGCACGTTTCTGCTGGTGGGAATAGAGCTCTCGGGGTCCAAAGATGCTGCAGGACCACCCCACGGACCAGGCGTATTCCCGTTTCCTTGGCCTCCTCCTTCAGGATCTTCTGCGAGCCACCAGCAGCTCAGCAGGTGCTCGGGGGTATGGTTGAAAATGCTCTTGTACTTTTGCCCCTCGAAGAGCGCTTGCATGCCCTCGTTGCGTGTGAAAGAGGCGTCCTCACAGCCTACGACCGCCTTGGCCACGTCCTCCATCTTGATGACCTGCTGCACCGCCGATCCCGGCTTGTCGCCCGTGTCGCCACGCTTAGGACATAGAAGCACCGGAGCTTGTGGAATTCGCGCTGCAGTTCGACTTGGCGATGATCGTTCGACCTGAGGTCGGCGGGTTTCACCGTTGTCTGAGAGTTTGTGCGGCCACCTTGTCGACCAGTGCGTGTTCGTAGTGGCTAGCCCCCGCTTCACCAGCCGAGCGGGGCACCTTGATGACTCGGACGAACACCCTTGCTTTCTTGGCCTGCCGGCCGCCATTGGCAAGTGCGTAAGTCGTTTGCTGCCCGTTAATAATCTGAGGATTGGTGACGTGAAGCGCCGCCCGACCTTCCGACTTTTCCTCCTGCGCATCGTCACAGATGATGGTGATGCCGTTGTTGAGGTAGAGAAACTCAGAGGGCTGCTTCTTGATGGTCTCCGAATTTCTTTGTTGATCTTGACGTTGCCGAGGTGGCCTCGAATGTTGCGGGCAAACAAAGGAGTGCCAGCACGATTGCTGACCAATTCGCCCACATCCGAACCCAACATCGGGAAGATCCAAGAATCGATTTCCGCCGCTTCGGTCGTAAAGATCGACGATTGAGCGTCCTTCGATTGGCAAGTCGAGATAGGGAACCGGAGGTGCCACACCCGCGAGGTACTCCTGAAGCAAGAGAAGAATCGCGTTCCAATCGAATACGCTCAACCGGGCGGGACGTTCACCATCCAGGCGGACGCCCCTGACGACCTTGGAAGCCTCGTCGGCCAGCGGCGTGCTGCACACACCCGAGGTGACGTCGTGCAAGTCAAGCCGATATCCACGGTTCGCAGGCGCTCCCGTTTGCCGCCTTGGCTTTGCGCGCGGCCGTCGGTTCTAGCTGCTCGGCGAAAGGCTCGAACTCTGAATCTGATACAGGTCCAGCCGTCGCAAGGCGCGCGAAGCCCATGACGTCATCCCTCTTCTCGCGGCAGTCTTCTGGCCCGGGTTCTTGCCTTGTCGACGGTGACGGACGAGAGGCGTATCGTCAATCTGCAGTGCGTCGATCCCCTTCTCCCTTGAGCGGCCGGTCGAGCAGCCTCCGCTACATGTGGATGAATTGACGCAAGGCGCCGAGACCGAGACAATAAAGCGATCCTCGTCATCGAGATCCGGGTGACTGTCGCGCATCGACCGGATTTGCTGTTTCAATGGCGCAAGGGCGTCTTGCATGTCAAGACAATATCCAGCATCCTCACGAGGGGACGCTCGCAGGGTGGGCAAGTACCGGCTGATCCCGGCCTGAAAGTGCGGCGAGTGGCGAGGATCGCCCGTGGCGCCGAACTGTGCACGGTCGTTGATCGGCCACTGCGGCTCGTGGCACAACCTGTGCGCCTGACCGACGTTTAGCCTTCAGATCACCGCGTGCAGCCGCCGCCCCATCGCCGCCCCGCTCGACTTGAACACCAGGCAGAGCTGCTCGAAGTCGCCCTCGGTCTCGCGGTAGTAGTGCTCGACCAGCCGCGCCGGCATCAGCAGCGCGGCCGCGAACGCGTTCGCCTCCTGCTCGGTGACCGGGATCGGCGGGCGGGTCGTCGCCGGCTTGTCCTCCGGGTCGACGACCGCCTTGCGGCAGAACAGCGCCTGCTGGCCGGTCCGGTGCAGGACGTGGTGGCCGAGCTCGTGGGCGATCGTGAAGCGCCGCCGCGGCGGCCACTGGACCGCCTCGTCGGCGTTGACCCAGATCTGGCCGAGGGAGGGGAGCAGGAGGCCGCTGAGCGTTTCGTCCGCGCCGATCGACGGGCAGCCCGGCGCCTCGCACATCTCGTCGGGCGCCACGTCGCGGACGTGGAGGCCGAAGTGGCTGTCGGCGATCTCCTCGACCGGGATCGGCGGGCGGTCGCCGTCCCAGATGTAGTCGGGGAGCTCGGCGAGGATCGCCTCGGCTCGGCGCTCGATCTCCTCCATGTCGCCGCGATCCTAGTCGCGCGGTGAATGCCCTCTCCGGCGGTCGCCGCGCCCGCGCCAGAGCACTCGGGCGATCAGCTCGGCGAGGCGAAGTCGCCCTCGCGAAGGGCGAATCGGAACAGCAGGAAGGGGCGGGTGGCGGCTTGAAGGTCATGGATGCGAGGTCGGCTCCAGCTGGCACGCGACTGACGCCTGACCTCAAAGACAACGGACGGCCCGCTAAGGGCCGCCCGTGAACATCTCGTCGATCTCGTCTCTCTCCTCCGCCGGCGCCCCCGGCTCGGATCTGAGCTCCTGCGCGGTCCTCGGACGTCGACGTAGGCCGGGTCGGGCAACGCCTTGCGCGCCATCGCCGGGGCCGGGGCTCCGCCCGCCGCCGGCGCGCCGGAGCCCAGCGGCTCGCCGATCTCGCGCAGCTTCTCGGCCGTCGTCCCGTAGATCTCGCCGAGCGCCGCCAGCACCGGCTCGAGACCCGCCGCGAGTCGAGCGTCGCCGTGCTCCATCTCGTGGTAGTAGCCGCCGACCTTGGCCTCGCGCCACCGCGCGCCGAGCGCCGCGCTCAGCCGCTCGACCACCTGCCGCGGGTCAGCGGCGCCTGGTGGCGCAGGCGCGGCAGGATCGCCGGCCACAAGCCCCGAGCGCCGTGCAGCGAGCGGCCGACGCTGTCGGCGACCCGCTCGGCGGCCGAGCCCTTGTAGGCCTCGGCGTCCCACTCGCGCCCGGGCGAGCGCGCCAGGTAGCCGTCGATCAGCTCCGCGAGCTCGGCGCGGTCGGCGCGCCGGCGCGGTCGAGGTAGTCGAGCGGGTCGGCCTTGCCGCCGGCGCGGTGCTCGGCGATGTAGTCGGACAGCAGCTTCTTGACGTCGTCGGCCATCTCAGTCTGCGGTCGGCGAGCTTTCGCGGCACGCACTCTGCGAAAGCGGCTGACGATCTTGTGGACGTTGGCTGGCTCATCGGCGGGTCGAGGTCCGGGTGGGTCTCGTTGACGCGCTCGGCGGTGTCGCTGGCGTCGAGGTCCTCGAACACGTTGAGCTCGACCACGTCGCGGTGCGCGTCGCTGAGCTCCTCGAGGCACTCGTCGATCACCGACTGTACGACCACGCGGCCGGTTTCGTCTCGTCGGCGGGCTCCTCGCCCCAGACCTCCTCGTCGCCCTGGTGCTCGGTCGGCAGCGGGCCGACCTGCGGGTCGTCCTCGCGGTCGCGATGGAAGTCGGCGATCCCGCGGCGGGCGATGATCCGGTTGAGCCAGACCCTGAACTCGCCGATCGAGGTGCCGTCGAAGGCCGACTTGATCGCCGCCAGGATCACGGTCATCGCCTGGTCTTCGACCTGCTCGGCCGGCACGCGCAGCGCGACCCGCCGCACGACGTCGTCGAAGTGGCGGCAGCAGAGGATCGCCAGCGCCGATCTGCGCGCAGTCGGCGCGGCCGGCGTCGGTGGCCTTGCGGATGTAGTTGATGAGCTCATCGGAGCTGAGCTTCTGCAGCTCGCTCTCGCTCAAGCAGTTGAACTCTCGGTCGGACACGTCTTCATACCTCGGGAGTCGCGACGCCGCGGCCGGTTCCTGACGCGGGCCGAGCAACTTAATCCTTGTGGCAGACGAGACGAGTCAGCACCACGGCCGTCGCGGCGACCTCACTCCCGATTGAGCCCCGTCGGCCTCACCCGGCGGCAGCCGCTCCTCCATGAACGCCAGCGCCTCATCCTCCGCCGCCGAGGTGATCCCGACGTGGTCGACGCCCTCGTACTTGGAGTAGGTGACCTGGTCGCCCAGGGCGACGAGTTCGTCGTTGAGCGCAGTCGGTGGTGAAGGGGAAGACCGTGTCGTCGGCGGTGCCCTGGAGGATCAGGATCGGGGCCTTCGTCGTGGTGGCCGGGATGTTCTCTCTGAGGACGTCGAGCAGCGGGGTCAGGTCGGAGCCGTAGCGCTGCATCTCCGACGGCGGATGCCTCCGTATGAGTCCGGCTGGCCGAGCTGGTCGAGGCAGGTCTGGTCGATGGTCGGGTACGGCGCCAGCGCCTGGTCCGACAGGAACGCGGGGACGTTGAGCTGTGGCGACTCCGCCTCCGCGCCACGGATGATCATCGCGACGAGCGCGCTCGGCTGGCTTCGCGAGGTC
>CAWJHV010000022.1:0-56378 GCA_963842795.1 uncultured Solirubrobacterales bacterium
CCCGAGATCCGGGGGCCCCGTGAGCCGGGCCGGGACGCCAAATTTGGACTGGCGTCCCAGCTTTGGTATATTTGTGCGTCGCGCGCCGTTGAGCCCTTTTGCCGCCCGAATCTCTCGCGCCGGATTCGTCCCATTCGACCATCTGAGGAGTCGCCCAGTTGGCCAGATCCAACGCTGCCCCGGTTACCCGCAGGAGTTTCTCCCGTCTACCACAGCCCCTTGAAGTCCCACATCTGATCGATATCCAGCGTCGCTCGTTCGAGGCGCTGACGAACCCGAAGAGCGGGCTGCTTCGGGAGACGATCAACGACATCTCCCCGATCGAGGACTACACGGGGAACCTTGCGATCGTCTTCGGCGATTTCAAGTTCGACGAGCCGACCCACACGATCGCGGAGTGCCGCGAGAAGGACATCACCTACTCGCGTCCGCTGAACGTCACCGTCGCGTTCCAGAACCGCGAGACGGGCGAGATCCGCGAGCAGACGGTGTTCATGGGCGATTTCCCGTGGATGACCGATCGCGGCACCTTCATCATCAACGGCACCGAGCGCGTCGTCGTCACCCAGCTCGTGCGCTCGCCGGGCGCCTACGTGATGGAGCCCAAGGACCGCGAGAAGCAGGTCTTCATCGCGAACCTGATGCCGGCGCGCGGCTCCTGGCTGGAGCTGGAGATCGACAAGAAGGGCCGCGTCTACGCGCGCATCGACCGCAAGCGCAAGCTGCCGGTCACCGTGCTGCTGCGCGCGATGGGCTTCGTCACCGACGAGGAGATCCTCGGCCTGTTCGACAACTCGGTCTACATCCGGCACACGATCGAGGCCGACACCGAGCCCACCCGCACGGAGGAGGGCGCGCTGATCGAGCTGTTCAAGAAGCAGCGGCCCGGTGAGCCGCCCTCGGTGGACGCCGCCAAGGCGCTGCTCGAGCAGCTCTTCTTCGATTCGAAGCGCTACGACCTGACCCGGGTCGGCCGCTACAAGCTCAACGCCCGGCTCGACCTCGACGTCGACCTCGACAACCGGACCCTGACCAAGGACGACATCGTCGCCCTGATCAAGGAGCTGACCTCGCTGCCGAAGCTGCTCGGCGTGCCGGAGGAGATCGACGAGGAGAACCCGATCAAGGACTACGCCGCGGAGGCGATCACCTATCCGCGCGATCCGATCTCGGACCACCTCGACGAGTACGAGCACTTCGGCAACCGGCGCCTGCGCACGGTCGGCGAGCTGATCCAGGACGCGTTCCGGGTCGGCCTCTACCGGATGGAGCGCGTCGTCCGCGAGCGCCTCACCACCGAGGACGCCGACGCGATCACGCCGCAGACGATCATCAACATCCGGCCCGTGGTCGCGGCGCTGAAGGAGTTCTTCGGCTCCTCGCAGCTGTCGCAGTTCATGAGTCAGACGAACTCGCTCGACGGGCTCACGCACCGGCGCCGCCTCTCGGCGCTCGGCGCCGGCGGCCTCACCCGCGAGCGCGCCCCGATCGAGGTCCGCGACGTGCACCCGACCCACTACGGGCGGATGTGCCCGATCGAGACCCCCGAGGGTCCGAACATCGGCCTGATCGGCTCGCTCTCCTCCTACGCGCAGGTCTCCGAGCACGGCTTCGTCACGACCCCCTACCGGGTGGTCAAGGACGGCGTGGTCACCGACGAGGTCGTCCACCTGGACGCGACCCAGGAAGAGGACCACGTGATCGCCCAGGCGAACGCGCGAGATCGACGAGAAGACGAGCAAGCTCAAGGGCCCGCAGGTCCAGTGCCGCTCACGCGACGGCGAGTACGTCGTCGTCCCGCCGAAGGAAGTCGACCTGATGGACGTCTCCCCGACCCAGATCTGGTCGGTGGCGACGGCGCTGATCCCGTTCCTCGAGCACGACGACGCCAACCGCGCGCTGATGGGCTCGAACATGCAGCGCCAGGCTGTGCCCCTGCTCAAGCCCGAGGCGCCGCTGATCGGCACCGGCATGGAGCGCCGCGCCGCGGTCGACAGCGGGGACGTCATCCTGGCCGACAACGACGGCGAGGTCACCTACGTCGACGCCGAGCGGATCGTCGTCAGCCACGGCCAGAAGAAGGACGAGTACGAGCTCAGCAAGTTCATGCGCTCGAACCAGGGCACGATCATCCACCAGACCCCGACCGTCGACGTCGGGCGAGAAGGTGAAGGCGGGCGACGTGCTCGCCGACGGCTCCTCGACCGCCGGCGGCGAGATCGCGCTGGGCAAGAACTGCCTGGTCGCCTTCATGTCCTGGGAGGGCTACAACTTCGAGGACGCGATCATCCTCTCGCTCGCGGCTGTTCAAGGACGACGAGCTCACCTCGATCCACATCGAGGAGTACGAGATCGACGCCCGGACGACGAAGCTCGGCGACGAGGAGATCACCCGCGACATCCCGAACCGCTCCGAGGAGAGCCTGCGCAACCTCGACGAGCGCGGCATCGTCCGCGTCGGCGCCGAGGTCGTCTCGGGCGACCTGCTGGTCGGCAAGGTGACGCCGAAGGGCGAGACCGAGCTGACCGCCGAGGAGAAGCTGATCCGCGCGATCTTCAAGGAGAAGGCGCGCGAGGTCCGCGACACCTCGCTCAAGGTCCCGCACGGCGAGGGCGGCGTGGTCATCGACGTGGTCACCTTCGACCGCGACGCCGGCGACGACCTCGCCCCCGGGCGTCAACAGCCTGGTGCGCGTCTTCGTCGCCACGAAGCGCAAGATCGCCGAGGGCGACAAGCTCGCCGGCCGTCACGGCAACAAGGGCGTGATCTCGAAGATCGTGCCCGAGGAGGACATGCCGTTCCTCGAGGACGGCACCCCCGTCGACGTGATCCTCAACCCGCTCGGCGTGCCGAGCCGGATGAACATCGGCCAGATCCTCGAGACGCATCTCGGCTGGGTCGCGGCCAACGGCTGGTACGACGACGGCTCCGACGCCTACAAGGACGCTCAAGGCCGACGGCAACACCCGGATGAACGTCGCCACGTCGGTCTTCGACGGGGCGACCGTCGAGGACGTCGACGAGGCGCTGGTCGAGTGGTCGAAGGAGAACGAGTCCCGCGGCATCGACCTCGGGATCGACATGAGCGCGCGCCCGGGCAGCCGGGCGATGGGCTCGGTGCAGCTCTACAACGGGCGCACCGGTGAGCCGTACGAGGGCAAGGTGACGATCGGTCACATGTACATCCTCAAGCTGCTCCACCTGGTCGACGACAAGATCCACGCCCGTTCGACAGGCCCCTACTCGCTCGTCACCCAGCAGCCGCTGGGCGGCAAGGCGCAGTTCGGCGGCCAGCGCTTCGGCGAGATGGAGGTCTGGGCGCTGGAGGCATACGGCGCCGCCTACACGCTGCAGGAGATGCTCACGGTCAAGTCCGACGACACCGTCGGCCGGGTCAAGGCCTACGAGTCGATCGTCAAGTCCGAGAACATCCCCGAGCCCTCGGTGCCGGAGTCGTTCAAGGTCCTGCTGAAGGAGATCCAGAGCCTGGCGCTGGACGCCAACCTGGTCGCCGACGACGGCGAGGTCGAGCTCGGCGAGGAGGACGACGAGCTCCTGCGCGCCGCCGAGGAGCTCGGCATCGACCTCTCGGGCGTGCGGGCCGACGGCGGCCCGACGCCGACGGCGCCGCCGACGAGAAGGAAGAGCAGGTGGTCGCCGAGGGCGAGTCCGGCACGACCAACGGCGCGGAAGCGAAGGAAGCAGAGACAGCGGCCGAGGCGAAGGAGTAGCGGGAACCCATATGGACATCAATAATTTCGATGCAATCGAGATCGGCCTCGCCTCTTCGAAGAAGATCCGGAGCTGGAGCCACGGCGAGGTCACGAAGCCGGAGACGATCAACTACCGGACGCTGAAGCCCGAGAAGGACGGGCTCTTCTGCGAGCGCATCTTCGGTCCGACCAAGGACTGGGAGTGCTACTGCGGCAAGTACAAGCGGGTCCGCTACAAGGGCATCGTCTGCGAGCGCTGCGGCGTCGAGGTCACCCGCTCGAAGGTCCGCCGCGAGCGCATGGGCCACATCGACCTGGCCGCGCCCGTCTCCCACATCTGGTTCTTCAAGGGCGTTCCCTCGCGGATCGGCTACCTGATCGACATGGCTCCGAAGGAGCTGGAGAAGGTCCTCTACTTCGCCGCCTCGATCGTCACCTGGATCGACGAGGAGGCCCGGACGAAGGACATGGACAAGCTCGAGAAGGAAGTCAAGAAGGTCCTCGACGGCTACACGGCCGACAAGGAGCAGCGCACGCAGGAGCTGCGCGAGTCGCTCGAGCGCCGCACCGCCTGGATCGAGGGCGAGGGCGACCAGTCGAAGTTCGACGGCGAGGACGAGCTCTGGGCCGAGGGCGTCGGGGTCAACCCGAAGAAGCTCGACGACGCCGAGCGGACGAAGCTGCTCAAGGAGACCAAGAAGCTGGTCGAGTCGGAGATCTCCGACACCGAGGCCTACCTCGACGACGCGATCGAGCGCATGGAGGAGGTCTGGCGGATCTTCACCGAGATGAAGGTCAAGGACGTGATCAACGACGAGGCCGTCTTCCGCGAGCTCAAGGACCGCTTCGGCTCGCCGTTCGGCTGGGGCGAGTACTTCCGCGGCGGCATGGGCGCGGAGTCGATCCGCGACCTGCTCGAGCAGGTCGACCTCGAGGCCGAGTGCGAGGAGCTCGAGCAGACGATCAACACCTCCAAGGGCCAGAAGCAGGCCCGCGCGGTGAAGCGGCTCAAGGTCGCCTCGGCGTTCCTGAACTCCGCCAACAGGCCCGAGTGGATGGTGCTCGACTGCGTGCCGGTGATCCCGCCGGAGCTGCGCCCGATGGTGCAGCTCGACGGTGGCCGGTTCGCGACCTCCGACCTCAACGACCTCTACCGGCGGGTGATCAACCGCAACAACCGGCTCAAGCGCCTGCTCGACCTCGGCGCGCCGGAGATCATCGTCAACAACGAGAAGCGGATGCTGCAGGAGGCCGTCGACGCGCTGTTCGACAACGGCCGCCGCGGCCGGCCGGTGACCGGGCCCGGCAACCGGGCGCTGAAGTCGCTCTCCGACATGCTCAAGGGCAAGCAGGGGCGCTTCCGCCAGAACCTGCTCGGCAAGCGCGTCGACTACTCGGGCCGCTCGGTGATCGTCTCCGGGCCGTCGCTGAAGCTGCACCAGTGCGGGCTGCCGAAGCTGATGGCGCTGGAGCTGTTCAAGCCGTTCATCATGGCCCGGCTGGTCGAGCGCAAGGCCGTCCAGAACATCAAGGCGGCCAAGAAGATGGTCGACTCGATGATCCCGGAGGTCTGGGACGTGCTCGAGGAGGTCATCGCCGAGCACCCGGTGCTGCTCAACCGCGCGCCGACCCTGCACCGGCTCGGCATCCAGGCGTTCGAGCCGGTGCTGATCGAGGGCAAGGCGATCCAGGTCCACCCGCTGGTCTGCCACGCCTTCAACGCCGACTTCGACGGCGACCAGATGGCGGTCCACGTGCCGCTCTCGGCCGAGTCGCAGGCCGAGGCGCGACTGCTGATGCTGTCGTCGAACAACATCCTCTCGCCGGCCAGCGGCACGCCGCTGGCGACGCCGTCGCAGGACATGGTGCTGGGGATCTACTACCTCACCTACGGGCCAGATGCGGAGGAGCTCGCGAAGCTCGACGAGAAGCTCAAGTCGGCGAAGACGCGAACGGCAAAAGATTGCACATATAACGCTCAGCGAAGGAGGAAGAGCTAGCGTACGAGAACGAGATCGAGTCGGAGATCGAATCCGACACCGAGGCCTACCTCGACGACGCGATCGAGCGCATGGAGGAGGTCTGGCGGATCTTCGCCGAGATGAAGGTCAAGGACGTGATCAACGACGAGGCCGTCTTCCGCGAGCTCAAGGACCGGTTCGGCTCGCCGTTCGGCTGGGGCGAGTACTTCCGCGGTGGGATGGGCGCCGAGTCGATCCGCGACCTGCTCGAGCAGATCGACCTCGAGGCCGAGTGCGAGGAGCTCGAGCAGACGATCAACACCTCCAAGGGCCAGAAGCAGGCCCGTGCGGTGAAGCGGCTCAAGGTCGCCTCCGCCTTCCTCAACTCCACCAACAGGCCGGAGTGGATGGTGCTCGACTGCGTGCCGGTGATCCCGCCGGAGCTGCGCCCGATGGTGCAGCTCGACGGTGGCCGGTTCGCGACCTCGGACCTCAACGACCTCTACCGGCGGGTGATCAACCGCAACAACCGGCTCAAGCGCCTGCTCGACCTGGGCGCGCCGGAGATCATCGTCAACAACGAGAAGCGGATGCTTCAGGAGGCCGTCGACGCGCTGTTCGACAACGGCCGCCGCGGCCGTCCGGTCACCGGTCCCGGCAACCGGGCGCTGAAGTCGCTCTCCGACATGCTCAAGGGCAAGCAGGGGCGCTTCCGCCAGAACCTGCTCGGCAAGCGCGTCGACTACTCCGGCCGCTCGGTGATCGTCTCCGGGCCGTCGCTGAAGCTGCACCAGTGCGGGCTGCCGAAGCTGATGGCGCTGGAGCTGTTCAAGCCGTTCATCATGGCCCGGCTGGTCGAGCGCAAGGCCGTCCAGAACATCAAGGCGGCCAAGAAGATGGTCGACTCGATGATCCCGGAGGTCTGGGACGTGCTCGAGGAGGTCATCGCGGAGCACCCGGTGCTGCTCAACCGCGCGCCGACGCTTCACCGCCTCGGCATCCAGGCCTTCGAGCCGGTGCTGATCGAGGGCAAGGCGATCCAGGTCCACCCGCTGGTGTGCCACGCGTTCAACGCCGACTTCGACGGCGACCAGATGGCGGTCCACGTGCCGCTGTCGGCCGAGTCGCAGGCCGAGGCGCGGCTGCTGATGCTGTCGTCGAACAACATCCTCTCGCCGGCCAGCGGCACGCCGCTGGCGACCCCGTCGCAGGACATGGTCCTCGGGATCTACTACCTCACCTACGGCCCGGACGCGGAGGAGCTGGCGAAGGAGGACGAGGCGCTGAAGTCGGCGAAGTCGCCGAACGGCAGCCGCCCGCACATCTATCGCTCCGCCCAGGAGGCCGAGCTCGCGTACGAGAACGGGATCGTGAAGCTCCACGACAAGGCCGAGTACCGCCAGCCCGGTCACGAGCACTTCCTGACCACGGTCGGGCGGATCATCTTCAACGACCGGGTCGCAGCGGGCGATCGCCGCGGCGCTTGGGGATGACTGGGATCCGGAGAAGTACGACTTCGTGAACTACGCGCTGAAGAAGCGTGAGATCAACGCGATCGTCTTCAACCTGATCGAGGCCTACGGCGCGCCCGCGATCGCACAGGCGCTGGATGCGTTCAAGGAGCTCGGGTTCCACTTCTCGACCCAGGCCGGGATCTCGATCTCGAAGAACAACGTCGTCTCGCCTCCGAACAAGGAGGAGATCCTCGACGGCTACGAGAAGCAGGTGGTCGAGATCGAGGCCCAGTACGACGACGGCCTGCTCTCCGAGGAGGACCGCAAGGAGCAGCTCCGCGTGCTCTGGGACCGGGCGACCGACGAGGTCGCCAAGGCGATGGAGGACAACCTCGACGAGCTCAACCCGATCTACATGATGGCCAACTCCGGAGCGCGCGGATCGTTCAAGCAGATCCGCCAGCTCGCCGGAATGCGCGGCCTGATGGCGAATCCGAAGGGCGAGATCATCGAGCGCCCGATCAAGGCCAACTTCATGGAGGGCCTGTCGGTGCTCGAGTACTTCATCTCCACCCACGGCGCCCGCAAGGGCCTCGCCGACACCGCGCTGCGCACCGCGGACTCGGGCTATCTCACCCGGCGCCTGGTCGACGTCGCCCAGGACGTGATCATCCGCGCCGACGACTGCAAGACGAAGGACTTCGTCGAGTCGCCGCTGCGCAACGACGAGGGCAAGCCTGAACCCGAACCTGATCGGCCGGATCACGGCGAAGAAGTTCGCGACCAAGCGCGGTCGCGAGCTGCTCAAGCGCGGCCAGGAGATCGACCTGCCCGAGCTCGAGGAGATCGCCGAGGCGTTCGGCGACGAGGAGGTCACGGTCCCGGTGCGCTCGGTGCTCAAGTGCGAGCTCGAGAGCGGCGTCTGCCAGGCCTGTTACGGGCGCGCGCTGGCGACCGGCTCGATGGTCGAGCTCGGCGACGCGGTCGGGATCATCGCCGCCCAGTCGATCGGCGAGCCGGGCACGCAGCTGACCATGCGGACCTTCCACACCGGCGGCGTCGCCGGCCTCGACATCACCCAGGGCCTGCCCCGCGTGGTCGAGCTGTTCGAGGCTCGCAAGCCGAAGGGCATGGCCGAGATGGCCGAGGTCGAGGGCAAGGTGGCGATCGAGGAGACCGACAAGGAGATCCGGGTCACGATCACCGACGCGAAGGGCGAGGAGCACGCGTACAAGCTCCAGCCCCGGGCTCGGCTGCTGGTCAAGCACGGCCAGCGGGTCGAGGCGGGGACGCAGCTCGAGGAGGGCTCGCTGTACCCGGCCGACCTGCTGCGGATCCGCGACCGCACCGAGACCGAGGTCTACCTCGTGGCCGAGGTCCAGCGGGTCTACAAGGCCCAGGGCGTCGACATCAACGACAAGCACATCGAGCTCATCGTCCGCCAGATGATGAAGCGGGTGCGGATCGACGCCAAGGGCTCGACCACGCTGCTGCCCGGCGCGCTCGAGGACCGCCACAAGCTCAAGGTCCTGAACAAGAAGGTCAAGGACGACGGCGGCACCCCGGCCAAGGGCGAGGAGGTGATCCTCGGGATCACCAAGGCCTCGCTGGCGACGGAGTCGTTCCTCTCGGCCGCCTCGTTCCAGGAGACGACCAAGGTGCTCACCGATGCGGCTCTGGAGGGCAAGCGCGACAAGCTCGTCGGCCTGAAGGAGAACGTGATCATCGGCAAGCTGATCCCGGCCGCCACCGGCCTGCGCCACTACCGCACGCTCGAGATCGAGCCCGTGGAGCCGGCGCAGCGCCCGGAGGAGGACCTGCTCGACGAGGAGGAGCTCGCGGCCGAGCTCGGGCTCGCCGAGGACGGCGACGAGGTCACCGAGCTCGAGGGCTTCGGCCCCTCGTTCGCCGAGGAGCTCGAGGAGCTCGCCCAGGAGATCGAGACCGGCACGGGCGACGGCGCCGAGACCTCGTAGAGAGCTCAGCCAGACACTGAAGGTTCAAGCGGCCGGGGCGAGCGCCCCGGCCGTTTGCTTGTTGTGACCCGGCGCGTTTTGGTCAGCGAGGGCGCCGGCCGGGGCTTGGCTGGGTAGGGGGGCGGGGCGCGTGCCCATCCCGCCACGCCGCCGCGTGTGTTTCGGCGCGAACCGCGTGCCACGCGTGCGCGTTCGGCGGGCATTCTCGGCCCCGTGCCCGAACTGCGGCAATCCGGTTCCGACAGTCGGAACTCGATCTGCCACAGAACGGATCGGGCGGGTGGCGGCGCGGCAGTGGGGGGTCGTATCGCTGGCGCAGCTGCAGCGCGCTCGGCTACGGCGAAGGCGCCGTCGCGCAGGCTGGTCGGCGCGCGGCTATCTCTACCCCCTCTACCCAGCCGTTTACGCGGTCGGTCATCCACCGCTCCAGACGGAGGGTCGCCTGGTCGCCGCGCTCTTCCGCGGCGGGCCGCGGCGCCGCGCTCAGCCACACGACGGCCGGCTTGGTGGTGGCGGCTGCTCGATGCCGATGCCGACGGTCATCCACGTGACGAGCCCGCACCGCCCGCGCTCGAGTCGAGGGGTCTGAAGTGCCACCGCCGCCGCGGCGACCTCCAGCGCTTCTTCGTCCGCCGCCTCCCCGTGACGCCCGTGGCTCGGACCCTGCTCGACCTCGCTGCCATCGTCGACTTCAGGACGCTTCGCAAGGCGCTCGCCGAGGCCGATCACCGCAAGCTCCTCGACCCCGCCGCGATCGAGGCGGAGCTCGGCCGCGGCCGGCGCGGCTCGACCGCCCTCCGCCGCGCGCTCGCGATCCATCTCCCGGAGCTCGCCGGCGCCGAGAACGACTTCGAGGCGGAGTTCCTGTTCCTGGTCGAGCGCGCCGGCCTGCCGATCCCCGAGCTGAACGCGCTACGTCGAGGGCTTCAAGGTCGACGCTCTGTGGCGCGATCGCACGCCTCGTCGTCGAGCTCGACGGGCACGCCACCCACGCCAACCCCGGTCGCCAACGAGGAGGACCGCCACCGCGAGCTCGATCCTGCGCCGCGCCGGCTACCGGGTCGTGCCGCTACACGTGGCAGCAGGTCACGCACGCCCGACGCCGTCGACGACCTCGCCGTGGCTCGACCAGCCGACCCTCCCGCCTGCAGCT
This sequence comes from uncultured Solirubrobacterales bacterium, assembly GCA_963842795.1. Taxonomy (GTDB): domain Bacteria; phylum Actinomycetota; class Thermoleophilia; order Solirubrobacterales; family 70-9; genus WHSW01. The sequence continues at coordinate 10,259 of CAWJHV010000022.1, forward strand.
GGCCGCGCTACGCCCTCGGTCAGCGCGCGCACCCACGACCCGCCGCCCGCCGCGGCTCGGGATCATGGTGACGTTGCGGTGCACGGCGTGCTCGGGCTCGGCGTCGTCGGCCTCGAGGTCGAGCCGCCGCGCCATCTCGGTGAGCACGACGCGCTGCTCGGCCATCGCCAGGGCGGCCCCGAGGCAGCGGCGGATGCCGCCGCCGAAGGGGATCCACTCGTAGGTGCCGGGCTTGTGGCCCTGCCAGCGCTCGGGCAGGAACTCGAACGGGCGCGGGTAGACGTCCTCGCGGTGGTGGAGCGAGCAGGATGCTCATCGCGACCGGGCTGTCGGCCGTCGACGCGATACTCGCCGAGCCGCCACGGGACCATCACCCGGCGGCCGATGACCGGGATCACCGGGCGGCGACCGCATCGCCTCCCAGATCACCCGCTCGACCTCCTCCTCGGCCTCCTCGTCCGAGCGCACCGCCTCGCGCAGGCGCTCGTAGGGCTCCGGGGCTCGCACCAGCCGCTCCCACGCCCAGGCGAGCGAGTTCGCGGTCGTCTCGTGGCCGGCGAGCACCAGGGTGAGCAGCTCGTCGCGGAGCTCGCGGTCGGTGAGCGCCTCGCCGTCCTCGGTGCGCGCGAGCAGCAGCAGCGAGAGGATGTCGCGGCGCTGGTCGAGGTCGGCGGCGCGCCGGCGCTGGGCGATCACCGCGTAGGTCGGCATGTCGAGCAGCATCAGCCCGGCCTTGGTCGCGCCCACGGGCTCGTCGCGGCCGACGTTCATGAGCTCGGCGAGCTGGGCGACGGGCCAGGTCGAGGCGGCGACGAGGCGCTTGACGGCCTGGCGCAGCCAGTGCTCGGCGGTGCCGGGTCGGGGCCGCCCCTCGATCCCGAAGATCCCGGACATGATCACGTCGAGCGTGATCGCCTGCATACGCGGGGCGAGCGCGAACGGCGTGCCCAGCGGCCAGCGCGTCGATCTCGCGCTCGGCGGCGGTCGGCGATCATGCGCGTGTAGCGGTCGATCGCGTCGCCGTGAAACGGCGGCAGCAGCAGCTTGCGCTGGCGCATGTGGCGCGGCCCGATCGCGGTCAGCACCGAGTTCGGGCCCGACGATCGGCCGCAGCGGCGACTCGCCGGTGAGCGACGGCGCCTGCTCGGGCTTGGCGGTGAACAGCGAGCGGACGTGGTCGGGGTGGCCGGTGATCACCGGGTCGCCGCCGACGGTGCCCCGCATGCGGAAGACGTCGCCGAGCCGGCGCCGGGCACCGAAGACGAACTCGATCTGGCGCTGGTTGAAGCGCAGGATCTGGACCGTGCGCGGCAGGGGGATCGTCGGCGGCGGGCGCAGGCCGTCGAGCTCCGTCGGCGTCGAGCGGGCCGGCGGGCGAGGCGGGCGCGGCGCCGATCAGCTCGCTGTCCGGACCCGCTCGGGGGCCGCTCTTCGACCCGCATGACCATTACATCGCTAAGTGTTACATAGGCAGCGTGTGTGATGTCGACCCGGCGTCACGGGCCACTGCGCATAAGCTCCAGCCGTGGGCACGCGGCCTCAGGCGGGCAGCGAGATCCACGACTCGGTCCTCGACCTGATCGGCGAGACGCCGCGTCGTGCGCCTCTCGCGCCTCGCCCCCGAGCTGCGCACGCCGCTGGTCGCCAAGGTCGAGTTCATGAACCCCGGCGGCTCGATCAAGGACCGCCCGGCGGTGGCGATGATCGACGCCGCCGAGCGCGACGGCGCTGCTGCGGCCGGGCGGGACGCTGGTCGAGCCGACCTCGGGCAACACCGGCCTCGGGCTGGCGATGGCGGCCGCCCTGCGCGGCTACCAGGTGATCGCGGTGATGCCCGACAAGATGAGCCGGGAGAAGATCGACACCCTGCGCGCCTTCGGCGCCGAGGTCGTCGTCTGCCCGACCGCGGTCGAGCCCGACTCGCCGCAGTCCTACTACCGGGTCGCCGACCGGCTGACCGAGGAGATCGACGGCGCCTTCCAGCCCAACCAGTACTTCAACCAGGCCAACCCCGAGGCCCACTACCGCATCGACCGGGCCCGAGCTCTGGCGCCAGACCGGCGGCCGGCTGACCCACTTCGTGGTCGCCCTCGGCACCGGCGGCACGGTCACCGGCGTCGGCCGCTACCTCAAGGAGCAGAGCCCGTGCGATCGAGGTGATCGGCGCCGACCCCGAGGGCTCGATCTACTCCGGCGGGCCGGTCCATCCGTACCGGGTCGAGGGGATCGGCGAGGACTTCTGGCCCGAGACCTTCGACCCCGAGATCGTCGACCGCTACGTCAGGGTCTCGCGACCAGCGACTCGTTCCTGATGGCCCGCCGCCTGGTCGCCCGCGAGGGCCTGTTCGCCGGCGGCTCGACCGGCACCGCGCTCGTCGCCGCGGTCGAGGTCGCGCGCGAGCTCGACGACCCCGACGCGCTCGTCGCGACGATCATCCCCGACGGCGGCCGCCCGTACGTCTCCAAGGTCTTCAACGACTCCTGGATGCGCGAGCACGGCTACCTCGGCGACGGCGGCGCGCTCACGGTCGGCGAGGTGATCCGCGTCGCGCGGCGTCGACCGCCCGATGCTCACCGTCGGCAGCCACGACCAGGTCGGTCAGGCGCTCGAGCTGATGCGCGAGCACGGCGTCTCCCAGGTCCCGGTGGTCTCGGGCGAGGACGGCCGCGCGTTCATGGGCACGGTGAGCGAGCGCGGCCTGCTGATGGCGTCCGCCGACCAGCCCGGGATCCTCGGCGAGCCCGTGACCGAGGTGATCGAGCCGCCGCTGCCCGAGCTCGCCGCCGAGAGCCCGGCCAGCGACGCGATCCACATGCATCCTCGGCGAGCGCAAGCCGGTGGTCATCGTCGAGGACGGCCGCGCGCTCGGCATCCTCGCCTCGGTCGACCTGATCGAGGCGCTCAACCAGTGAGTCCGGACGCCGCAGCATCGACACCAGGGTCGTCCACGCCGGCCTCGAGCCCGACCCGACCTACGGCTCGGTGATCCCGCCGATCCACCAGACCTCGACCTTCGTCCAGCCCGCGCCGGGCGAGTTCGTCGAGGACTACGACTACTCGCGCTCGGCGAACCCGACCCGCGCGGCGCTCGAGCGCGCCCTGGGCGAGCTCGAGGGCGGCCACGGGGCCGCGTTCGCGAGCGGGATGGCGGCCACCCACGCCGCTGCTGACCGCGGCGCTCGACGCCGGCGACCACCTGATCCTGCCGCTCGACCTCTACGGCGGCACCTACCGGCTGGTCGACAAGGTGCTCGCCCGCTTCGGCCTCGCCTACGACCTCGTCGACCAGACGCGACCTCGACGCGCTGCGCGGCCGCGCTGCGTCCCGAGACGCGGCTGATCTGGGTCGAGACGCCGACCAACCCGCTGCTCAACGAGGTCGACATCGCGCGCCGTGGTCGAGGCGGCCGAGGGCCGGACCGTGGTCGTCGACAACACCTTCGCGACCCCGGTCGTCCAGCGCCCGCTCGAGCTCGGCGCGACCGCGGTCGTGCACTCGACCACCAAGTACCTCGGCGGCCACTCCGACGTCGTCGGCGGCGCCGCGATCACCGCCGACGAGCGAGCTGCACGAGCGGATCCGCTTCGTCCAGAACGCGGTCGGCGCCGTGCCCGGCGCCGTTCGACTGCTTCCTCGTCCACCGCGGGCATCCGCACCCTGGCGCTGCGGGTCGCCCGCCACACCGAGAACGGGCGGCGCGGTGAGCGAGTGGCTGCGCTCGCAGCCCGGGGTCGAGGACGTGCGCTGGCCCGGCTTCTGCGGCATGGTCTCCTTCCGCCATCCCGACGCCGCCGCGCTCGCCTCCCGGACGCGAGATCTTCTCGCTCGCCGAGTCGCTCGGCGGGGTCGAGTCGCTGATCGAGGTCCCGCAGGCGATGACCCACCAGTCGGTCGAGGACTCGGCGGCGGCGGTGCCGGCCGACCTGGTGCGGCTCTCGTGCGGGATCGAGGCCGCCGAGGACCTGATCGCCGACCTCGAGCAGGCGCTCGGGCGCTAGGCCAGCGGGCCGGCTCAGCGCGCCCGCGCGCGCACCGGCGCCGGGCGCCGGCGCCACCCGCGTGCGGCCGCCGGGCGGGCAGTCGGGCAGCGGCAGCGCGTCGGGCCCGTGGTCGCCGCGGCGCGGGCCGCGGGGCGCTTCGGCTCGCGGCGGAAGCGGCGGAAGCGGTGATCCTCGCGCGTCCGGCGGCGCCTCCTCGGGCTGGGTCTCGGCCCGGAAGGCCCACCAGACGATGTAGAGCAGCAGCCCGACGGGGATCTTCAGGACCACCATCAGGAAGAAGATCGGCAGGAACCCGTCCACGCGGCCTCTCGTCTCGCGTACCTAGCCCGCCGGGGGCGGCTGGGACCCCGTCGGTCCCTCGCGCGAGTGTATCCCGCGCGCGCCCAGGCCAGCAGCGTCTCGGTGTGCTCCTCGGTGATCCCGATGTGCGACTCGGTCGGCACGAGCAGGGTCGGCGCGCGCGCGCCCGGCCGCCCACTGCGTGGCAGCTCTCGTCGAGCGAGTCGTCGACCCACGCCAGCGCCCGGTCGCCGGAGTAGCGCTCGAGCGCCTCGAGCTTCCAGTGCGCGGTGCCGAACCGGGCCCGGCCGTCGAAGCGCAGGCACGGCAGCTCGCCCGGGCAGGCCGAGGAGCAGCGGCAGGTGGTCGTTGGCGCGGTCCTCCCAGCCGGTCGCCCAGATCAGCTCGTAGACGTCGTTGAGGCGCAGCAGCTGCGGGCCCGGCGCGATCGGAGATGCAGTGCGCCATCCCGTCGATCAGATGGAAGCTGCCCGGCGAACTGCTCCAGCGCGCCCGTCGAAGCCGAAGAGGCTGATCACGCCGTCGACGTCGACGGCGAGAACGGGTCGTTCATCGGCCACCGCCGGAGCGTAGCGAGGCTTCATCCGGCCATCGCCCTGCTATCTTCCGCCGCCGTGCCAAGCACCAATCAGCTGATCCGAAAGGGGCGCAAGCCGCCGCAGAAGAAGGTGGCCACCCCGGGCCTCAAGTCCGGCCAGGGGCGCAAGCGCCGGATCGCCGCCCCGCAGCGGCGCGGCGTCTGCACGCGCGTCTACACGGCGACCCCGAAGAAGCCGAACTCGGCCCTGCGCAAGGTCGCCCGCGTGCGGCTCACCAACGGCATGGAGGTCACCTGCTACATCCCCGGCGAGGGGCACAACCTGCAGGAGCACTCCGTCGTCCTCGTCCGCGGCGGCCGGGTCAAGGACCTGCCGGGCGTCCGCTACAAGGTGATCCGCGGCACCCTCGACGCCTCCGGCGTCTCGGACCGCAAGCAGTCCCGCTCGATGTACGGCGTCAAGCGCTAGCAGCCGAGCTTCGATGCCCCGCCGCGCCCGCGCCGCCATCCGTCCGATCGAGGCCGACTCCGTTCACCGGAGCCGGCTGGTCCAGCAGGTCGTCAACAAGGTGATGCACGGACGGCAAGAAGGCGACCGCCGAGCAGATCACCTACGACGCCCTGGCGATCGTCGGCGAGCGCAGCGGCCGGGCTCCGGTCGAGGTGCTCGAGGACTCGATCAAGGAGCTCACCCCGGTGCTCGAGGTCCGCTCGCGCCGGGTCGGCGGCGCCACCTACCAGGTCCCGGTCGAGGTCCCGCCCCGCCGCGCCCGCACGCTCGCCGTCCGCTGGCTGGTCAGCTTCGCCCGCAACCGCCGCGAGAAGTCGATGGCCGAGCGCCTCGCGAACGAGATCCTCGACTCGCTCTCCCAGCAGGGCGGCGCCTGGAAGCGCAAGGACGACATCTACCGCATGGCGCAGGCCAACAAGGCCTTCGCCCACTACCGCTGGTAGTCGCCGTAGCGGGCCGCGCGCGCGCTAGCCGCGCTGACGGGTCCGGGGGCGGCGGGCGAGGCGGCTGAGGCGGCCCTTGTCCTCGCCGGCGGCGGTCGCGTGCGAGGCGCCGGGCGGCGTCGGCGGCCTCGGGCGGTTCCGTGCGCCGCGGCTCGGTCGGCCGCTCGCGCTTCGGCGGCCGCAGCGCCCGCAGCTGCTCGGGGGTCATCGTCGCCAGCGCGATCCCGGTGACTGTGAGCGCCAGCGAGCCGACCAGCTCGAGGAAGAACCCGCCCTGCGGCACCGCCTTGGCGTCGATGAACGAGTCGGCGAGCGCGCCGCAGCCCTCGTTCAGCGACCCCTGCGCGTTGGCGACCCGCAGGTCGCCGATCAGGAAGATCAGCAGGGCCACCCCGCCGCAGGCCGCGACCGCGATCGCGGCCGGCTTCGAGCCCGCGAACACGGCGATCGCGAGCGCGACGACCGCGAACACGGCGAGCACCATCAGCGCGTTGCCGTGCCGGTCGCGCGCCGCCCTGGGTGCAGAGCGGCTCGGCGCCCGGCGGGGTGAAGTCGAAGACGGTCATCAGCTCCGAGGCGAACAGGCAGATCGCGGCTGCGATCACGGCCAGCGGGCAGCAGCCGGTGGTCGGGTGCGGGCTCGTACGTCCCGGCTCCCTGGATCTTGCCCTCCGCACCGTCGCCCGCCACCTTGCGTTTCGGCGCCGCGGTCCCGGCGGGCTTGCGCTTGCTCGCCCCGCCGGCGGGCTTGCGCCCGGCGGCTCCGCCACCCGCGACCCTGCGCTTCGGCGCACCGCCTCGCCCGAACCTCGGCCGCGGCACCCGCACCCGCCCGAGCATCCTTGGTGCGGCTCGCGATCACGGCGGCGGGCGTGGGCCCGGTCGGCTGTCGCGAGGCCGCGCCGGCCGGAGCCGGGCGCAGGTAGCAGCGGCAGCATCAGCCCGCAGGCGATCAGCACCGCCCCGGTCGCGATCTGCATCCAGAAGCCCTCGAGCAGGCTGGCGCTGGCGCCCTCGTAGGCGATCGCGGTCTGGCCCTCGTCGAGTCCCTTGGGTGCGTCGACGACGAGGCTGATCGCGATCACGACGATCCCGACGCCGACCAGCGGCCATCGCCGCGCGCCGGCGGCCGGTGAGCGCGAGCGACCAGCGCGACGAGCGCCACCAGCGCCAGCGGCAGCATCGCCCAGCGAGTGGGCGTGGCCGGCGATCTCGGTGTTGACCTCCGGCGGCGGGGCGACGATCCCGACCGCGCCCGAGTAGGCGTCGGCGCCGACGCTGATCGAGCGGTAGTCGAGCCACTGCGAGGCTCCGAGCGCGGCGATCGCGACGAGCGACGGTCGCGGCGACGGCCCGCGCCGGGGTCACGTGGCGCTCGGCGAAGTGCAGGCAGCGCAGCGAGAGGCGTCCGATGGCGCGCAGCGCCGGGCGCACCACCCGCAGCCAGACCCACAGCACCGCCCTGCCCACGAACTCGGCGGCCGCGAGCCAGAGCTGCAGCGGGATCACCAGCATCTCCCGCGCCAGCTTCGCGACCTCGACTCCGACCGAGGCGACCCCGGTGCCGAGCCGGCGCGCGTCGGTAGCCGCGGTGCGCCGGCGCGACGCGGTGGGCCGCTTCCCCTTGGCGGCGGCCTTGCCCGACGATTGCTTGGCCGTGGCCTTGTCCGCCGGCTTGGCGGCGGCCTTCCCCTCGGCCTTGGACGCCCGAGAGGACGCGACCGGCTTGCGCGAGGAGGACTTCTTCGCCTCCGGCGAGCGCTCGGTGGAGGACGTGTCGGTCGCCTTGGCACCCCGGCCGGCGAGCGCCTTCTGCTCGGCCGCCGCGGCGTCCTCGCGGGCGCGCCGGCGACGCTTCTCCCGCCGCTTCTCGCGCGCCTCCGACTCCCCCTCCCGCCAGTTCGAGATCCGGTCTTTCAGGCCCATCTGAGCGTCCGGGAGCCCCTCATGCCTCTGCTATAGTCATGCGTCGCCCGCGGCCCGCGCCGAGCGCGGCTCGCGGCGAAGATTCCTTCCATGGAGAGCCGCACGACATAGGGGCGTTTCCGGGCTAAATGGCGATCTGAGCGCTGGGCCCGCAGGGGCCTTTTTTGTGCGCTGAGACCGCTTCCTGCCTGGTTCTCCTCCTTGGGACGTGGGAATCGTCCGCCAGTCGAAAACTACAGCAACCAGAACCGGACTCTAAGAAACACATGCCCCGCACCTTCCCCCTAGAGAAGACCCGCAACATCGGGATCATGGCGCACATCGACGCCGGTAAGACGACGACGACCGAGCGCATCCTCTTCTACACCGGCCGTACCCACAAGCTCGGCGAGGTCCACGAGGGCGCTGCGGTCATGGACTGGATGGAGCAGGAGCAGGAGCGCGGGATCACGATCACCTCCGCCGCCACCGCGTGCGAGTGGGACGGCCACCGGATCAACATCCTCGACACCCCCGGACACGTCGACTTCACGGTCGAGGTCGAGCGCTCGCTGCGGGTCCTCGACGGTGCGATCGCCGTCTTCGACTCTGTCGCCGGGGTCGAGCCGCAGTCGGAGACCGTCTGGCGCCAGGCCGACAAGTACCGCGTCCCGCGGATCGCGTTCATCAACAAGATGGACCGCGTCGGCGCCGACTTCGAGCGCGCCGTCGAGACCATGCGCGACCGCCTCGGCGCCCATCCGCTGCCGATCCAGCTCCCGATCGGGGCCGAGGACGGCTTCGTGGGCGTCGTCGACCTGATCGAGAACAAGGCGCTGGTGTGGAAGGACGAGCTCGGCACCGAGTTCTCCTACGAGGAGATCCCGGCGGAGCTCGCCGACGCCGCCCACGAGGCGCGCACGCATCTGATCGAGGCCTGCGCCGACTACGACGACGAGCTCATGGAGGCCTACCTCAACGAGGAGGAGATCCCCCACGAGCGGATCGCGAAGTCGCTGCACCGGGCGACCCTCGACCTCAAGGTGACGCCGGTTCTGTGCGGCTCGGCGTTCAAGAACAAGGGCGTGCAGCCGTTGCTCGACGCGATCGTCGAGCTGCTGCCCTCGCCGCTCGAGGTTCCGCCGATGATCGGCTACGAGACGACCGCCAAGGGCACCGGCGAGCACGGCGACGAGGTGATCCGCAAGCCCGACGACTCGGAGCCCTTCGCGGCCCTCGCGTTCAAGGTCATGTCCGACCCGTTCGTCGGCAAGCTCACCTACTTCCGCGTCTACTCGGGCAAGCTCGCCGCCGGCAGCCGGGTCCTCAACGCGACCAACGGCAAGACCGAGCGCATCGGCCGGCTGCTGATGATGCACGCCAACCACCGCGAGGAGATCGAGGAGGCGCTACGCGGGTGACATCGTCGCCGGCGTCGGTCTCAAGCAGACCTCCACCGGCGACACGCTGTCGGCCCCCGACGCGCCGGTGCTGCTCGAGAACATCGTCTTCCCCGAGCCGGTGATCGCGGTCGCGATCGAGCCGAAGACCAAGGCCGACCAGGAGAAGCTCTCCGCGTCGCTGGCCCGGCTCGCGGAGGAGGACCCGACCTTCCGGATCGAGTCCGACGAGGAGACCGGCCAGACGCTGATCCACGGCATGGGCGAGCTCCACCTCGAGGTGATCGTCGACCGGCTGCTGCGCGAGTTCAACGTCGACGCCAACGTCGGCCGCCCGCAGGTCGCCTATCGCGAGACGATCCGCGAGCGGGTCGAGAAGGTCTCAGGGCCGCTTCGTCCGCCAGACCGGCGGCCGCGGCCAGTACGGCCACGTCGTGATCAACCTCGAGCCGGCGCCCGAGGAGGGCTTCGACTTCATCAACAAGATCAAGGGCGGCACGATCCCGACCGAGTTCATCCCCGCGGTCGAGCAGGGGATCGAGGAGGCGCTCGGGTCCGGTGTCAAGGCCGGCTACCCGATGGTCGACGTCCGGGTCGAGCTCGTCGACGGCTCCTACCACGACGTCGACTCCTCGGAGATGGCCTTCAAGATCGCCGGCTCGATGGCGGTCCAGGAGGGCGCCCGGCGGGCGAAGCCGGTCCTGCTCGAGCCCGTGATGTCGGTCGAGGTGGTCACCCCGGAGGAGTTCCTCGGGGACGTGATCGGCGACCTCTCGCGCCGCCGCGGCAAGGTCCAGGGCCAGGAGCCGCGCGGCAACGCGCTCGCCGTGCACGCCTTCGTGCCGCTCGGCGAGATGTTCGGTTACGCGACCGACGTCCGCTCCTCGACCCAGGGCCGCGCCACGTACACGATGCAGTTCGAGCGCTACGAAGAGGTGCCGCAGAGCATCTCCGAGCAGATCATCGAGTCGACCACGGCGGAGCCGGTCGGGGCAGGAGCCTAGGCGGCGAGCGGAGATTTGTAATCCTTCCGGGGTTGCCCGGAGACAGACCAAGACTGCAGAAAAGACCGATAAGGAGCTAAAGGAACGAGATGGCGGAAAAGTTCGACCGCAGTAAGCCGCACGTCAACGTCGGCACGATCGGTCACATCGACCACGGCAAGACCACGCTGACCGCGGCGATCACCAAGGTGCTCGCCGAGCAGGGCGGTGCCGAGGAGCGGTCGTTCGAGTCGATCGACAACGCGCCCGAGGAGAAGGAGCGCGGGATCACGATCGCCACCTCGCACGTCGAGTACGAGACCGAGAAGCGCCACTACGCCCACGTCGACTGCCCGGGCCACGCCGACTACGTCAAGAACATGATCACCGGCGCCGCGCAGATGGACGGCGCGATCCTGGTCGTCTCGGCGGCCGACGGGCCGATGCCGCAGACGCGCGAGCACATCCTGCTCGCCCGCCAGGTGAACGTCCCGTACGTCGTCGTCTACCTCAACAAGGTCGACATGGTCGACGACGAGGAGCTCGTCGAGCTCGTCGAGGAGGAGGTCAAGGACCTGCTCAACGAGTACGACTTCCCCGGCGACGAGACGCCGATCATCAAGGGCTCGGCGCTGAAGGCGCTCGAGGGCGACGAGGAGGGCAAGAAGTCGATCCTCGAGCTCGCCGACGCGCTCGACACCTACATCCCCGAGCCCGTGCGCGACCTCGACAAGCCCTTCCTGATGCCGGTCGAGGACATCATGACGATCACCGGTCGCGGCACCGTCGCCACCGGCCGGATCGAGCAGGGCATCGTCCACACCGGCGACGACGTCGAGATCGTCGGCATCACGCCCACCCAGAAGACGGTGGTCACCGGGGTGCAGATGTTCCACAAGGACCTCGACCAGGGGCAGGCGGGCGACAACGCCGGCTGCCTGCTGCGCGGTACCAAGCGCGAGGAGATCCAGCGCGGCCAGGTGCTCGCGAAGCCGGGGTCGATCACCCCGCACACGAAGTTCAAGTCGGAGGTCTACTGCCTGAAGAAGGAGGAGGGCGGCCGTCACACGCCGTTCTTCTCGGGCTACCGCCCGCAGTTCTACTTCCGCACGACCGACGTCACCGGCGTCGCCAACCTGCCCGAGGGCACGGAGATGGTGATGCCCGGCGACAACGTCGAGATGACGATCGAGCTGATCAACCCGATCGCGATGGACCAGGGCCTTCGGTTCGCGATCCGCGAGGGCGGACGCACCGTAGGCTCGGGGGTCGTTGCCGAAGTCAGTCGAGTAGCGACCCGTTTGAGGGGCCGGCCGAGGGTCGGCCCCTAGTACGCAGGTAACCGATACGACCGGGGCGGCGCCCCCAAAACCACGGGGCGGCGCCCTTTTTGCGCCCTCAACGACGACCGGACGAAGAAAAGAACTCAGTGGCGACACTCGCGACAAACAAAATCCGGATCCGGCTCAAGGCCTACGACCACGACGCGATCGATCGCGCCGCGCGCGAGATCGTCGATACGGCGACCCGCACCGGCGCCACCGTCGCCGGCCCGGTCCCGCTGCCGACGGAGCGCAACATCTACTGCGTGATCAAGTCGCCGTTCAAGGACAAGGACTCGCGCGAGCACTTCGAGATCCGCACCCACAAGCGGCTGATCGACATCCACCAGCCGACCCCGAAGACGATCGACAGCCTCCAGCGTCTCGACGCGCTCCCGGCCGGCGTCGACATCGAGATCAAGATTTGAGGAGCGGCCGGGCATGGCAGCGATCATCGGCAGGAAGGTCGGCATGACCCAGGTGTTCACCGAGGACGGCACCCGCGTCCCTGTGACCGTCGTCGAGGCGACCCCGAACACGGTCACGGCCGTCCGGATCCCCGACCGCGACGGCTACGCCGCGGTGCAGGTTGCGGCGATCGAGATCGACGAGCGCAAGCTCAACAAGCCGCAGCTGGGCCACCTGAAGAAGGCCGGGGCGCCGCCGTCGAAGGCGCTGGGCGAGTTTCGCGACGAGGCGCCCGAGGCGCAGATCGGAGAGCAGCTCACGGTCGAGCAGTTCGAGCCCGGCCAGCGGGTGAAGGTCTCGGCGACCGCGATCGGCAAGGGCTTTCAGGGCACGGTCAAGCGCCACAACTTCAGCCGCGGACCGGTCTCCCACGGCTCCCACAACGTCCGCGCCCCGGGCTCGGTCGGCGCCAGCGCCGACCCGGCGCGGGTGTTCAAGGGCGTCAAGATGCCCGGCCGCATGGGCGGCAAGCGGGTCACCCAGCGCGGCCTGCAGGTATTTCAGGTCGACGTCGAGCGCAACCTGCTCCTGCTCCGGGGCGCCGTCCCCGGCCCCAAGGGCGGCACGGTGGAGGTCTGCAGCGATGGCTGACCTGAAGGCGACCACGCTCGGCAAGCAGGCGAAGACCGACCTGCCGGCCGCGGTCTTCGGCGAGCAGTTCCACGAGAGCCTCGTCCACGAGGCCGCGCGGGCCGATCTCGCGGCCCGCCGCCGCGGGACGGCTTCGAGCCTCGGCCGCGGCGAGGTCTCGATGACGACCGCGAAGGCGTGGAAGCAGAAGGGCACCGGCCGCGCCCGCGCCGGCGCGCTCAGCGTCCCTCATCGGCGCGGCGGCGGCGCCGCGTTCGGGCCCAAGCCCCGCAGCCACACCTTCAAGGTCAACCGCAAGGCCCGCCGGCGGGCGCTGCGCTCGGCCTTTTCCGTGCACGCCGCGCGCGACAGCGTCGCCGCGATCGACGGGGGCGCCTACGAGGCGCCGTCGACCAAGCAGGCCGCGGAGGCGCTCGCGAAGTGGGCCCCCAAGGGCCCGACCCTCGTCCTCTGCGATCCGGAGGAGGCGGGCGTGGTGAAGAGCTTTCGCAACATCCCCGGCGTGGACGTGCTCCCGGTCGGCTCGGCCGGCGTCGTCGACGTAATCGGCCATGCCTCGCTGATCGTCACCGAGACCGCGCTCGAGACGCTCGAGGCGCGCGTCGCCGAGGTCTCGCGGACGCCCAAGACCGAGTCGGAGGCGAGCTGATCGTGGATGCGCGCCAGGTGATCATCGAGCCGGTCGTGAGCGAGAAGAGCTACGCGCTGATGGCCGACGGCAAGTACACGTTCCGCGTCGACGACCGGGCGCACAAGACCCAGATCCGCCGCGCGGTGGAGGAGATCTTCGGCGTCGGCGTGGTCGAGGTGCGGACGCTCAAGGTGCGCTCGAAGCCCAAGCGCCGCGGCATGCATCGCGGCACCACCCGATCTTGGAAGAAGGCGATCGTCCAGCTCGCGCCGGGCGACCGGATCGAGCTCTTCGAGGGCGCGGCGGTGGCTGAGTAATGGCCATGCGCAAGACAAAGCCGACGAGCCCGGGGCGCCGCTTCGCGACCTACCAGAAGCGCGAGGAGCTGACGGGCGACCGTCCGCTCAAGGCGCTCACCAAGGGCAAGAACCAGAGCGGCGGGCGCAACTCGCGCGGGCGGGTGACCTCGCGCCATCGCGGCGGCGGGGCCAAGCGCCGGTACCGCGACATCGACTTCAAGCGCCGCAAGGACGGCGTGGCCGGCAAGGTGGCGACGATCGAGTACGACCCCAACCGGACCTGCTACATCGCCCTGCTCAACTACGTCGACGGGGCGAAGAGCTATGTCCTCGCTCCCCAGGGCGTGAAGCCCGGCGACCGGCTCGAGTCGGGCCCGGACGCCGACATCCGCCCCGGCAACGCGCTCCCGCTGCGCTCGATCCCGACCGGGACCGTGGTCCACAACGTCGAGCTCATCCCCGGCCAGGGCGGCAAGCTCGGCCGCTCGGCGGGCTCGGCGATCCAGGTGGTCGCCAAGGAGGGCGCGATGGTCACCCTGCGGCTGCCCTCGTCGGAGATGCGGATGGTGCGCGCCGACTGCCGCGCCACCGTCGGCACGCTCTCGAACTCCGAGCACCAGAACGTCAAGGTAGGCAAGGCTGGGCGCAACCGGCACAAGGGCAAGCGCCCGCAGACGCGAGGGATCGCCATGAACCCGGTCGACCACCCGCACGGCGGCGGCGAGGCGCACAAGACCCCCGGCGGCCACCCGGTGACCCCGTGGGGCAAGCCGACGCTCGGATACCGCACCCGCAAGAAGGGCAAGCGCTCCGACGCGATGATCATCCGCGGCCGACGCCGCGGCAAGAAGACGAGGCAGCGATGAGTAGATCTTCGAAGAAGGGCCCGTTCGTCGAGGAGCGCCTGATGCAGCGCATCGCGCAGATGAACGAGCAGAACCAGAAGCACATGATCAAGACCTGGTCGCGGACCTCGACCGTGTTCCCGGAGATGGTCGGGCACACGATCGCCGTCCACGACGGGCGCAAGCACGTGCCCGTGTTCGTCTCCGAGTCCATGGTGGGTCACAAGCTGGGCGAGTTCGCCCCGACCCGCAGCTTCCGCGGCCACGGGGGCAAGGAGCGCTAGTGGCGAAGTCCGCCGACAGCGATCCGAACAAGGCGCCTCAACAGCGGCGCGGCTCGGCTGACGCCTCGCAGGTACCGGTCGTGCGCGCGAAGGCGCGCTACGTCCGCGTGGCCCCGCGCAAGGCGCGCCTGGTCGCCGATCAGATCCGCGGCATGCCCGTCGACGAGGCCCGCACGCTGCTGGCCTTCTCGTCGCGCGGCGCCGCCCGCGACCTGGCGCGGCTGCTCGACTCGGCTGCCGCGAACGCGGAGGCCAACCACGAGCTCGTCGCCGACGACCTGCGGATCACCGACGTGCGCGTCGACGAGGGCCCGACCCTGAAGCGCTGGCGCGCCCGGGCGCGTGGCCGCGCGACCCGGATCGACAAGAAGACGAGCCACCTCTCGGTGGCCCTGACCCCGACCACGGACGCCTAGGAGAAGCGCAGGCACATGGGACAGAAGATTCACCCCGAGGGCTTCCGCGTCGGCTACATCCACGACTGGAAGTCGAACTGGTTCGACGAGCGCAACTTCGCCGACCTGCTGCTCGAGGACATGGCGATCCGCGACCACATCGAGCAGAAGCTCTCCCACGCGGGGCTCTCGGACATCAACATCGTCAAGCAGCGCGGCGAGATCACCGTCGACATCCACACGGCCCGCCCCGGGATCGTGATCGGCAAGTCGGGCGCCGAGGTGGACGCGCTGCGCCGCGACCTGCACCGGATCACCGGCAAGCCGGTGAAGGTGAACATCCGCGAGATCAAGCGCCCCGAGCTCGACGCGAAGCTGGTCGCCCAGTCGATCGCCGAGCAGCTCCAGAACCGGGTCGCATTCCGCCGCGCGATGAAGCGCGCCCTGACCTCCGCGATGCGCTCCGGCGCCAAGGGCGTCAAGGTCCAGGTCTCGGGCCGGCTCGGCGGCGCGGAGATGGCGCGGACCGAGGGCTACTCGGACGGGCGGGTGCCGCTGCACACGCTGCGGGCCGACATCGACTACGGCTTCGTCGAGGCCAAGACGACCACCGGCCGGATCGGCGTCAAGTGCTGGATCAACAAGGGCGAGGTGATGCCCGAGGGCTTCCGCGCCGGCGGCGACGAAGAGGACCTGGCGCCGCGCTCGTTCCGCCGCCGCGGCGGAGAGCGCGGAGGCCAGCAGCGCGGCGGTCAACGCCGAGGCGGGCGTCCCGGCGGCGACGGGCGCGGCCAGCAGTCGGGCGGGCGCGCCGCGCCGGCGGCCCCGCAGCAGCAGACCTCCAGGCCCCCTGCGCCGCCGCGGCAGGCACCCCCGGCCGAGCAGGCCGCGCCGGCGCCTCCCGCACCGCAGCAGGCGCCTCCCGCCGAGCAGACCACCCCGGCTCCCGCGGCGCCGGCGGCCGAGCCCGCGCCCGCGCAGGCTCCGCCCGCTGCACCCGCCGCGCCCGCGCAGGCGCCGCCGCAGCAGCAGCCGGCCCCGCCCGCGCCGCCTCCGCCCGCGGCCGAGGCACCGGCCGAGCCGGCGCCGCCGCAGGGCGGCGACGCGGCCGACTCCGCGAGCCCGACCCCGCCGGAGGGCGACAGCTGATGTTGATGCCGAAGCGGGTCAAGCACCGCAAGCAGATGCGCGGCAAGCGCCGCGGCAACACCAAGGGCGGCGCCAACGTGACCTTCGGCGAGTACGGCCTCAAAGCGCTCGATCGCGGGTGGATCACCAACCGCCAGATCGAGGCTGCTCGTGTGGCGATGACGCGCAAGATCAAGCGCGGCGGCAAGGTCTGGATCAACATCTATCCCGACAAGCCGTACACGAAGAAGCCCGCCGAGACCCGGCAGGGATCCGGGAAGGGCAACCCCGAGGGCTGGGTGGCCGTGGTCAAGCCGGGCAAGGTGATGTTCGAGCTCGCCGGCGTCGACGAGGAGCTCGCCAAGGAGGCGATGCGCCTCGCCGGCCACAAGCTCCCGATCCGGACCAAGTTCGTCAGCCGCGAGGGAGTCGGACAGTGAAGGCCGGCGATGCGCATGCGCTCGGCGACCAGGATCTGGTCGAGCAGATCAAGGGCGCGCGCCAGGAGACCTTCAACCTCAGGTTTCGCCATGCCACCGGCGAGCTCGAGAACACGGCCGGCCTCGGCGCCTCGCGGCGCGACCTGGCGAGGCTGATGACGGTGGCCCGCGAGCGCGGTATCGACATCGACAAGGAACTGAAGTGATCGAGGAAGAGAAGAACGAGCAGACAGCGGACGAGGCGCCCGCCACCGAGCCGGCGCCCGAGGACGCCCCTGCGGCGGAGGCGCCGGCCGAGCAGGCCGAGGCGCCCGCCGAGGAGCCCGCGACCGAGGAGCCCGCCGAGGAGGCGCCCGCCCCCGAGCCCGCGAAGCCTGCCGCCGCGGCGCCGGGCGAGGACACCGAGCCGGAGGAGCAGCTGACCCCGAAGCAGCGGCGCAAGCTGGAGCGCTCGCGGCACGCCGGCGAGGCGAGGCCCGAGCGGGGCCCCGAGGATCGCGCGGGCGAGCGAGCTGAGCGCCGGGCCAAGGCCGCCGCGGCCCGGCGGCGCGCGCGCGCCCGGGCGCGCTCCAAGCACGAGGCGGGGCAGGGCACCCCGCCGGCCGACCGCGAGCCCGGGTCGAAGAAGGTGCGCCAGGGCACGGTCATCTCGAGCAAGGCCGACAAGACGATCACGGTCAGGATCGAGGTCGTCCGCCGCCACCCCGTCTACGAGAAGGTTGTCCGGCGCTCGGCGACGATCCACGCCCACGACGAGTCGAACGCGGCGAACGCGGGCGATGTCGTCCGCGTGATCGAGGCCCGCCCGATGTCGAAGACCAAGCGGTGGCGCCTCGTCGAGGTCCTGGAGAAGGCGAGATGATCCAGCAGGAGTCGCGGCTCAAGGTCGCCGACAACTCGGGCGCCCGGGAGATCCTCTGCATCCGCGTGAAGGGCGGCTCTCACCGCCGCTACGCCGGCGTCGGCGACGTGATCACGGCGACCGTCAAGCACGCCACCCCGCACGGCGGCGTCCGCAAGGGCGAGGTCGTGCAGGCCGTGGTCGTGCGCACCCGCAAGCAGCTCGGACGCGCGGACGGCACCTACATCGCCTTCGACGAGAACGCGGCGGTGCTGATCGACCCGCAGAACAACCCCCGCGGCACCCGGATCTTCGGGCCGGTGGCGCGCGAGCTGCGCGAGCGCAACTTCATGAAGATCGTCTCGCTGGCTCCGGAGGTCCTCTGATGGGCAAGGCCATGCACGTCCGCAAGGACGACAACGTCGTCGTGATCGCCGGCAAGGACAAGGGCAAGACCGGCCGCGTGCTGCGCACGGAGCCGGGGCGCCGCCGTGTCTACGTCGAGGGCCTCAACATCCACAAGCGTCACACGAAGCCGCGTTCGGTGAAGGACACGCAGAAGGCGCAGTCGAGCGGCATCATCGACCACGAGGGCCCGATCGACGTCTCGAACGTCATGCTCCTCGACCCCACCGACAACCAGCCGACCCGGGTGGGCGTTCGCGTCGGCGACGACGGCGGCCGCGCGCGGTACTCGAAGCGCACCGGCAAGGTCCTCGAGTAAGGCCAGAAGATGGAAGCGACGACGACCCCAGACGCACAGCAGGCAGCGCCGCCCCCGCGGCTGCGCGAGGTCTACGAGAACGAGATCGTCGGGCAGCTGACGGAGAAGTTCGGTTACTCGAGCCGGATGCAGGTGCCGCGCCTGGCCAAGATCACGCTCAACATGGGCGTCGGCGACGCGAAGCAGGCGACGCCGATCCTCGAGGCCGCGACCGAGCAGCTGGCGACGATTGCCGGGCAGCACCCGAACGTCCGCCGGGCGCGCAGGTCGATCGCCAACTTCAAGCTTCGCGAAGGGATGCCGGTCGGCGTCTCGGTCACCCTGCGCGGCGCCCGCATGTGGGAGTTCCTCGACCGCCTGATCTCGATCTCGATCCCGCGTATCCGCGACTTCCGCGGCCTCAACCCGCGTGCCTTCGACGGCCGCGGCAATTACTCGCTCGGCGTTCGCGAGCAGCTGATCTTCCCCGAGATCGACTACGACTCGATCGACGAGGTGCGAGGCCTCGACATCGCGATCACGACCACGGCCGCGACCGACGAGGAGGGCTTCGAGCTCCTGCTCGGGCTGGGGATGCCGTTCGCCCAGGAGGGCCGCCCGGGGTCGGTCGACACCGCCGCCGAGGAGGAGGAGGAGCGCCGCCACCAGGAGGCCCGGCTACGGGCCGAGGCCGAGCAGGCGGCGCTCGAGCAGCTCAAGGAGGAGAACCCCGACGCCTACGCCAAGCCCCAGCGGCCCGAGGAGGGCGAGGAGGGCGAGGACGGCGAGGCCGCCGCGACCGACCAGGACACTTCAAGCAACGAAAGTTCCGAGGACTGAACCGAATGGCGAAGACGTCACAGAAGGTCGCCCAGAAGCGGGTGCCCAAGTACAAGACCCGCGGGTACAACCGTTGCCGCCGCTGCGGCCGGTCCCGCGCCTACTACCGCAAGTTCGGCCTCTGCCGAATCTGCCTCCGCGAGGCTGCTCACAACGGCTACGTGCCCGGCATGAGCAAGTCGAGCTGGTAAACCAAGCGATCCCATGCTGACCGACCCGATTTCCGATTACCTGACCCGCGTGCGCAACGCGCTCGCCGCCGACCACACCTCCGTCGAGGTGCCCGCGTCGCGGTTGAAGAAGGAGCTCAGCCGGATCCTGCGCGAGCAGGGCTACATCACCTCGTTCGAGGTCGAGCCGACCGCGATCGGCGAGGTGATCCGGATCCAGCTCAAGTACACGGAGGACCGCCGGCCGGTGATCAGCGGCATGCGCCGCGTGTCCCGTCCCGGGCGCCGCCGCTACGTCGCCCACGCGCAGGTGCCCCGCGTTCAGGGCGGGATGGGCACCTCGATCGTCAGCACCTCGTCCGGGGTGATGACCGGGCACGAGGCGCGCGCCAAGGGCGTCGGCGGCGAGGTCGTCGCGTACGTCTGGTAGCTCATGAGCCGCATCGGAAAGAAGCCAATTCCTGTCCCCGAGGGCGTCAGCGTCAGCCTCGGGCCCGGCCGCGTGACCATCAACGGTCCCCGCGGCGAGCTCGAGCAGCCGGTCTCGACGCGGATGGAGATCGCCCAGGAGGACGGGACCCTGGTCGTCACCCGGCCCACCGACCGCGGCACCGATCGCGCCGTGCACGGGCTCACCAGGAGCCTGGTCGCGAACATGGTCGAAGGCGTCACCAACGGGTTCGAGAAGCGGCTGGAGATCCAGGGCGTCGGCTATCGGGCAAAGCTCGCCGGCAAGGCGCTGGAGCTCAGCGTCGGCTACTCGCATCCGGTCACGATCCAGGCGCCGGAGGGGATCGAGTTCGAGGTCCCGCAGCCGACCCAGGTGATCGTGCGCGGGATCGACAAGCAGCTGGTCGGCGAGATCGCCTCGCAGATTCGCCGCGTGCGGCCGCCGGAGCCCTACAAGGGCAAGGGGATTCGCTACGTGGGCGAGCACGTCCGCCGCAAGGTCGGAAAGAGGGCATAGGCATGAGCGTCACGACGAAACCCCAGCAGCGCCTGCGCCGCCGCAAGCGGGTGCGGTCGAAGGTGTCGGGGACCGCCGAGCGGCCCCGGCTCTCAGTCTTCCGCTCCAACCGCGGCGTGTTCGCGCAGCTGATCGACGACCGCGGCGGCAAGACCGTGGCCGCCGTGTCCTGGATCGAGCCCGAGCTGCGCGAGCTCGGGCCGATGGACCAGGCCAAGCGGGTCGGCGAGCTCGTAGCCGAGCGGGCGAAGGCGGCCGGGGTGACCACGTGCGTCTTCGACCGCGGCGGTTATCGCTACCACGGCAGGGTCCGCGCGCTCGCCGAGGGCGCCCGCGAGGGCGGCCTGGAGTTTTGACTCGCTACCTTGAGCGACTGAGATGAAGAGCAACCACGAGATTGAGACCGTGAGCCCCCAGGGGCTCGACCTGCAGGAGCGCGTGATCGAGATCAACCGCGTCGCCAAGGTCGTCAAGGGCGGACGCCGGTTCTCGTTCACGGCCCTGGTCGCCGTCGGCGACGAGGACTCCGTCGTCGGGATCGGCTACGGCAAGGCCCGCGAGGTCCCGCTGGCGATCCAGAAGGCGGTCGAGAACGCGCGCAAGAGCCTGATCCGGATCCCGAAGTACGGGCAGACGCTTCCGCACCGCACGATCGGCCGCTTCGGCTCGGGACACGTCGTCCTGCGCCCGGCCAGCCCCGGTACCGGCGTGATCGCCGGCGGCGGCGTGCGCGCGGTGCTCGAGCTCGGCGGGGTCCGCGACGTGCTGACGAAGTCGATCGGCACCCAGAACCCGATCAACCTCGTCAAGGCGACGATGGAGGGCCTCACCGGCCTGCGCCGCCCCGAGGAGGTGGCCAAGCTTCGCGGGCTCTCCGTCAAGCAGGTGCTCGGCCTCGACCTCCAGGAGGCCGCAGAGAAGGCCAGCGCCGCCGCGGAGGCCGGCGACGAGCCAGCAGCGGGCGACGAGCCGGTGACACCGGTCGCCGTGGCCGCCGAGAGCGCCGAGGCCCCGAGCGAGGAGGCGCCTGCGGCCGAGGAGCCTTCCGATGGCTGAGGTCAAGCTGCGCCAGGTGCGCTCCGCGAACGGAGCGAGCCCGAAGCAGCGGGGAACGCTCGCGTCGCTCAAGCTCGGCCGCATCGGCCGCGAGTCGACGCTGGACGACACGCCGCAGCTGCGCGGAGCGCTCGACAAGGTCTCCCACCTGGTCGACGAGGTCAAGGACTGATGGCGCGCCTCGAACCGGAGGAGATCGGGCTGCACTCGATCCGCCCGAAGCCCGGCTCGCGCCACCCGCGCAAGCGGCTCGGCCGCGGCAAGGGCTCGGGCACGGGGAAGACGGCCGGCCGCGGCCACAAGGGCGCCGGCGCGCGCGCCGGCTCCAAGTCCCGGGCCGGGTACGAGGGCGGGCAGAACCCGATCCACATGCGGATGCGAAAGCTCCGCGGCCCGAACAAGAAGACTTCGATGCCGTTCGAGCGCTTCCGCACGCACAATCAGCCGGTCAACCTCTCGGACCTGGAGTCGCGCTTCGACGCCGGGGCGGAGGTGACGCCCGAGAGCCTGCGCGCGGCCGGCTTGGCGAAGCGCCGGGACCCGATCAAGGTGCTCGGCCGCGGCGAGCTCTCGAAGAAGCTCACCGTCCGCGCACACGGGTTCAGCGCCACGGCGAAGGAGAAGATCGAGGCCGCGGGCGGCGCCTGCGAAGTTATCGATAGCTAGTGCTCCAGACGATCGCCAACGCCTTCGCGGTCCCGGAGATCCGCCGGAAGATCTTCTTCACCCTGTCGATGCTGGCGCTCTACCGGCTCGGGGCCTACATCCCGGCGCCGGGGATCGACATCGACACGCTCGACTCGATCGAGGACAACTTCACCGGCAACAACGTCCTCGGCTTCCTCAACCTGTTCTCGGGCGGCTCGCTGCAGCGACTGTCGCTGTTCGCGCTGGGGATCATGCCCTACATCACGGCCTCGATCATCCTCCAGCTGCTGACCGTGGTCGTGCCGGCGCTGGAGCGCCTGCAGAAGGAGGGCGAGGTCGGCCAGCAGAAGATCACCCAGTACACGCGCTACCTCACCGTCGGCCTCGCGTTCGGGCAGTCGGTCGGCTACGTCTTCCTCTTCGAGAGCTTCCAGAACAGCGCCGGCGAGAGCGTCGTCGGCGACCTCACCTTCTCGAAGGTGTTCCTGATCGTGATCTCGCTCACCGCCGGCACCGTGCTGCTGATGTGGCTCGGCGAGCTGATCACCCAGCGCGGCGTCGGCAACGGGATCAGTCTCATGATCTTCGCCTCGATCGCCTCCGGGATCTTCCCGGGCCTGTCCTCGTGGTGGAACAACCCCGACCAGGTGTTCGTGGTGATGATGCCGTTCATCGCCCTGGCGGTGATCGTCGGGATCGTCTTCGTCCAGGAGGGCCAGCGCCGGATCCCGGTCCAGTACGCCAAACGGGTGGTCGGCCGCAGGATGACCACGGGCGGCTCGACCTACCTGCCGCTGCGGGTGAACATGGCCGGGGTGATCCCGGTGATCTTCGCCGCCTCGATCATGGCCTTCCCGCCGACGATCGGCCAGCTCCTGAACACGCCTGCCGCACTCGACTTCGCCGCCTTCTTCAGCCCCTCGAGCTGGGCCTACGTGGTCGGCGAGGTCTTCTTCATCGTCATCTTCACCTACTTCTACACCGCGGTCACCTTCAATCCCGTCGACCAGGCCGACAACCTGAAGAAGTACGGCGGGTTCATCCCCGGCGTCCGGCCCGGGCGACCTACCGCCGAGTACCTGGACCGGATCCTCTCCAGGCTCACCTTCCCCGGCGCCCTCTACCTGG
The DNA here is from genome assembly GCA_963842795.1 of uncultured Solirubrobacterales bacterium. Taxonomy (GTDB): domain Bacteria; phylum Actinomycetota; class Thermoleophilia; order Solirubrobacterales; family 70-9; genus WHSW01. The sequence goes on from CAWJHV010000022.1 coordinate 33,098, forward strand.
GGGCGGTCGCGGCCCTGCCGACGATCCTGATCAACCAGACCTCGGCCAACTTCTTCTTCGGCGGCACCTCGATCCTGATCGTCGTCGGCGTCGCGCTCGACACGGTCAAGCAGCTCGAGGCGCAGCTGATGATGCGCAACTACGAGGGCTTCCTGAAGTAGTCGCGAGGTCGGCGCACTTCGGTGCGCCTCTCGCCACCGCGTCCGCGCCATCCGCGCGCTCGCGCCGCCCAGAATCGGCCCCGTGCCGACGGTGGTCGACGTTCCCTCCCCATACGGGGGTCCAAGTGCAACCACCCCCCGAGGTCGGGGGCTGTGAGCGAGGTCGACGCTCGGATCGCGGAGCTCGCCGAGGGTCAGGACGGCGTGGTCGCGCTGCGCCAGCTGCGGGCCCTGGGGATCTCGGAGAAGGCGTTGCGCGTGCGGTGCGCGGACCGCCGCGTGTACCCGCTGTTCCGCGGCGTGTTCGTCGTCGGCCGCCGCCACCCGAGCCTGCGCGGGCGCTGGCGCGGTGCGCTTCTCGCCGTCGGCGACGACGCCGGCCTCAGCCACCGCGATGCCGGGATCGTGCACAGCCTCGCCGGCGAGCGCAGGCCCGACGTCGACGTGACGGTCCCCGGGCGAAACGTGCGCTCGCGGCGCGGCATTCGGACGCACCGGATGCGGGCGGCGACCGCCGCCGATCTCGTGGTGGTCGACGGCATCGCGGTCACCTCGCTGGCCCGGACGATGCTCGACCACGCCGCCTTCGTCGACGCGCAACGCCTGCGAAGGATGTACGCGGCGGCGGAACGGGCGGGAACGCTGGACGTGAGGTCGTTCGAGGAGCTCCTCGGCCGCTGCAACGGCCATCCCGGGTCGGCCTCACTGGCCGCCCTGCTCGCCTACGACCCGACCCGGCTGGCCAACGCCGAGTCCGAGTTCGAGCGGCGGTTCGTCGAGCTGCTGGAGCGAAACGACGTCCCGCCGCCGCTCCTCAACGTTCTCGTCGAAGGGTGGCTGGTCGACGCCTATTGGCCGGCGGCGAGGCTGGTGGTCGAGCTCGACGGATTCGAGTTCCACAACGACCGTGAGGCCTACGAACGCGATCGGCGCAAGCTGGCGGAGCTTCGTCTGGCCGGCTGCAATGCGGTGCCGTTCACCTGGCGACAGCTGGAGCGGGAGCCCCGCTGGGTGCTCGCAACGATTGTTCGCCTACTCGGCGCGTAGCCGCCCGGGACACGCTCGATCCGCCCCTCGCTGCGATCGGCGCAACCTCTAGGCTCCCCCGAATGTCGGAGCTCAATCTCATCCTCCTCGGCCCGCCCGGGTCCGGCAAGGGGACCCAGGGCGAGCGCCTGCAGGAGGACCTCCACCTGCCCTACTACGCCACCGGCGACATCCTCCGGGCGGCGGTCCGCGACGGCAGCGAGGTCGGCGGGAAGGCCAAGGACTACATGGACCGCGGCGACCTCGTTCCCGACGACGTGATGGTCGGCGTGATCGCCGAGCGGATCCACGAGCGCGAGGCCGAGGACGGGTTCATCCTCGACGGCTTCCCGCGCACCGAGCCGCAGGCCGAGGCGCTCGCCAAGAAGCTCGGCGAGCTCGGCCGCACGCTCTCGGCGGCCATCCTGATCGTGGTGCCCGAGGAGGAGGTCGTGCGCCGGCTCGGGGGCCGCCGGACCTGTCCCAATGGCCACATCTTCCACGTCGAGTTCGACCCGCCGGAGAAGGAGGGGGTGTGCGACGTCTGCGGCGAGGAGCTCGGCGTCCGCGACGACGACCGGCCGGAGGTGATCCGCAACCGGCTCGCGCAATATCGCGAGAAGACCGAGCCGCTGATCGACTACTACGAGTCTCGCGGCATACTCAAGCGCGTCGACGGAAACCAGCCGCCCGAGGAGGTCACCGATCGGATCCGGGCGCTGGTCGCAACATTGAAGATGGAGGAGGAGGCCTAGCCAGTGAGGCGGAACGAAGTGGAGCCGAGCCGCGCCGATGTCGAGGCGCCTGTCTGATGTACCGCGGCGGGATCATCATCAAGACGCCCCAGCAGATCGACCAGATGGCGGCGGCGGGCGCGATTCAGGCCCGCTGCCTGCAGATGCTGCGCTCGAAGGTTCGCCCCGGCGTGACCACCGACCAGCTCGACCTCACGGCGCAGCGCTTCATCGCCTCGCAGGGAGCCGAGCCCTCGTTCCTCGGCTACCGCGGCTTCCCGGGATCGATCTGCGCCTCGCCGAACTCGATGGTCGTCCATGGGATCCCCGGGCCCTACGAGCTTCGCCGCGGCGACATCATCTCGCTCGACGTCGGCGTCACCTTCAACGGCTGGGTCGCCGACGCCGCGATCACGGTCGGCGTCGGGGAGGTCCTGCCCGCCACGCGCCAGCTGCTCGAGACGACCAAGGCGGCCCTGTTCTGCGCGGTCGAGCAGGTCCGGCCCGGCAACCACCTCGGCGACGTCTCCCACGCGGTCCAGAAGCGGGTCGAGCAGGGCCATCTGTCGATCATCCGCTCGCTCGTCGGTCACGGGGTCGGCCGCGACATGCACGAGGACCCCCAGGTCCCCAACTACGGCGAGCCAGGGCGGGGACCCGAGCTCGAGCCCGGGATGGTGCTGGCGATCGAGCCGATGGTCAACGCCGGCGGCCCCGACGTCCGTCTCGGGGACGACAACTGGGCCGTGTACTCGGCCGACGGCTCGCTGGCGGCCCATTTCGAGTTCACCGTCGCGGTGACCGAGGAGGGCCCCCGCATCCTCACCCCCTGGCACCTGGACTGAGGGCGGAACCTCCCGGTGATCGGCGGGTTCTGTAGGTAGATGATCCGGCCGCTCATGCTCCTCTGCGTCCTGCTCGCGGTGGCGGCCGCGGTGGCCCCGCCGGGCGCGCTCGCGAGGGCGGATACGGATGGCGACGGGGTGCCGGACGCCCAGGATCGCTGCCCGGAGGTCGCCGCTCAGGCCGCCGGAGGCTGTCCGCGGGTCGCGCGCAGGGTCACGATCGTCGCGCAGGGGCACCGGGTGTCCGGCGAGATCCGGCGCACGCTGAGTCCCTGCGTCGCGCACGAGCGGGTGAAGGTGTTCAAGGTCGGTAAGCGCCGCACCCGGATGGTCGATCGCGTCACGTCCGACGCCGCCGGCGCATGGTGGAGCGACGAGCGGTTCGTGGACGCCGTTCTGTTCGCGAAGATGCCCCGTCACACGGAGCCCGATGTCGGCCGTTGCATCGCTCGTCGTTCGCCCGGGGTGACCACGGATGCCTGACCGCCTCCGGGGCCGTTTGCGTCTGGCGCTTGGCGTGGCCCTCTTCGCGACGGTTGGCGCCGCTCCCGCCGCGCAGGCGCAGCCCGGAGACCTCGACCCGACCTTCGCGCGCCACGGCTATCTGCGGACGGCGTTCGGTGACCCGAGCGCCCGCGCCACCGACGTCGCCATCGACGACCAGGGCCGCATCGTCGCCGCGGGCGTCAGCGGCGATCACGGCTTCTTCCTCGGGCCGCCGAAGCGGGCGGCGATCGCGGTCGTGCGGCTGACGCCGGACGGCGAGCTCGACCCAAGCTTCTCCGGCGACGGGCGGGCGACGGTCGAGCTCGGCGCGCCCGCGAGCACCGCCGGGGTTGCGATCACGGCCGGCGACGGGATCGTCGTCGGGGCCTCGGGCGGCGGCGACATGCACGCCCTCCGCCTGCTCGCCGACGGGGTGCCCGACACGTCGTTCGCCGGCGACGGGATCGCGACCGCGAACCTCGGCGCCGACGAGCAGACTGCCGCCCTCGCGCTGCGGCCGGACGGCGGGCTGTACCTCGGCGGACGGACCTGCACCGCCCCGGCGACATGCTCGTTCGCGCTTGCGAGCTTCGCCGCCGACGGGGCGCTCGACCCCGCGTTCTCGGGCGACGGACTGCAGACCACCGCGTTCGTGGACGAGTACTCGGCGGTCGGATCGCTGGCGCTGTACGGGGACGGGCGCCTGCTCGCAGCGGGGTTCGACGGGAACAGCTTCAACGGCTACACCACGGCCGTCGCCCGCTACGAGCCCGACGGCGACCTCGACCCGACCTACAACGGCGGCGGCCGTGCGGTGATCTCGGAGAACACGCACGGCGGTGCCGACGTGGCGCTTGACTCGGCCGGGCGCCTGGTCGCGCTCGGCGGCACCGGGGCGGTCTTCCGGTTGCTCGAGGACGCGAGCCTCGACCCGACCTTCACTCGCGGAGGCCTCCCCGCGGACGGGATGGCGCTCGATGGTGAGTCGCGGATCGTCGGCGCCGGCTACGTCGGCGGCTCCGTCCGGTTCGGCTACGAGCCGGTGGACATGGCCGTCGGCCGGCTGGAGGCCGATGGGGCTCGCGACCCGCAGTTCGGCAGCGGTGCGCCGCCCCTGGCGCTTGCCGACACAGCGGGCAAGGACGACGCCGCGCTCGACGTCACGATCGACGCCGGCGGCCGGATCGTCGCCGCGGGGTGGTCGGGCGACAAGCTCGTGATCGCGCGGTTCCGGGTCGACCAGGGCCCGGCAGACGCCGACGCTGACGGGTTCGGCGATGCAAAGGACCGGTGCAGGCTGCGATACGCCCGCGGGCATCGCGGCTGCCCGAAGAACAAACGCAAGCTGACCCTCAAGCTCCACGACGGGCGGTGGTCCGGTCGGGTGCGCTCGCGGGACAAGCACTGCTCCTCGCGCGAGCAGGTCGAGGTCCTGCGCAGGTGGCGCGGCCCGGATCGGGTCGTGGCCGAGACACGAAGCGGCGCCGACGGGCGCTGGGACGTGAAGGCGCGCAGTGCAGCCGGCACCTACTACGCCGCCGTCGAGCGCACCTCCAGCGACCGGGTCGGGATCTGCGGCCGGGCGAGATCGAAGAAGGTCGAAATCGGCCGTTGAACGGTCCGCTTGCTAATATTCCCGGTCGGCCTTTGGGCCGGTTTGGTGCGCCTGCAGCCCGACTCCTGGGGCTCGCGGGACTTCTCAGGAAGATGATCGATACGACCCCGGAAAGGGCCGATGAAGGTACGAGCGTCCGTTAAGCCGATGTGTGAGCGTTGCCGGGTTGTCCGGCGGCGCGGCGTCGTGTTCGTGATCTGCTCGAACCCCCGGCACAAGCAGCGGCAGGGCTGAGGTGAATTAGTGGCACGGATCGCGGGAGTCAACCTCCCTCTCAATAAGCGAATCGAGATCGGGCTCACGTACGTCCACGGAGTCGGGCGTTCGACCGCCAATCAGGTGATCGAGAAGGTCGGCGTCGACCCGAACACCTACGTAAAGGACCTCACCGAGGAGGAGACGGTCAAGCTCCGTGACGCGGTCGAGGACCTCGAGGTCGAGGGCGACCTGCGCCGCGAGCGCTCGCAGAACGTCAAGCGCCTCTCCGAGATCGGCTCATACCGCGGCCAGCGCCACCGGCGCGGTCTGCCCACCCGCGGACAGCGCACGAAGACCAATGCCCGCGGCCGCAAGGGCCCGCGGCGGATGAGCATCGCCGGCAAGAAAAAGCCGCCGGCGAAGAAGTGAGTCGCTGAGTCGTGCCGCAACCAAAGAAGGGCAAGGGCCGGGCGCGCCGGCGAGTGAAGAAGAACGTTCCCTACGGAATCGCTCACGTGAAGACCAGCTTCAACAACACGATCGTCACGATCACCGACCCCGAGGGCAACGTCGTCTGCTGGGAGTCCGCCGGCTCGGCCGGCTTCAAGGGCTCGCGCAAGTCGACGCCCTTCGCCGCCCAGGTGACCGCCGACGCGGCCGCCCGCAAGGGGATGGAGCACGGCGTCGAGCGGGTCGAGGTGCACGCGAAGGGCGCCGGGTCCGGCCGCGACACGGCGATCCGCTCGCTCCAGGCCGCCGGGCTTCAGGTGACCACGGTCAAGGACGTCAGCCCCCAGGCCCACAACGGCTGCCGGCCGAAGAAGCGGAGGCGCCCGTAATGGCCCGCGACACCGGACCCCAGTGCAAGCAGTGCCGCCGCGAGGGGCAGAAGCTGTTCCTCAAGGGCGAGCGCTGCCTGACCGAGAAGTGCGGCGTCGAGCGGCGCTCCTATCCGCCCGGCGAGCACGGCCGCGGCCGCGTTCGCGCCTCCGAGTACCGCAACCAGCTGCGCGAGAAGCAGAAGGCGCGGCGGTTCTACGGCGTGCTCGAGCGCCAGTTCGCCGGCTATTACGACAAGGCTTCGCGCCAGGAGGGCGTCACCGGCGACAACTTGCTGCGGATGCTCGAGCGGCGCTTCGACAACGTCCTGGTCCGCCTCGGCTTCGCCGCTTCGCGGCGCCAGGCGCGGCAGCTGATCAACCACGGCCACTGGGTGATCAACGGCCGCCGCGTGGACATCCCCAGCTATCAGGTCCGTCCCGACGACGTGATCACGATCAAGCCGGACTCGAGCGCCGCCGACGTGGTTCGGCAGGCGACCGAGCTCACGGCCGTGGTCCCCCCGTGGCTGCAGGCGGACCACGATGCCCTGACGGCGAAGGTGCTGAGGCTGCCGGAGCGCAGCGAGATCGCCGCGCCGATCCAGGAGCAGCTCATCGTTGAGCTCTACTCGAAGTAGCGCTCACCCCGTAACGACCCCAAGTGAGGAAGCAATGACCACCCTGCCCGAATTTCAGATTCCGAAGATCTCCAGCGAGGACGCGAACGACACCCGCGGTACGTTCGTCGTCGAGCCGCTCGACAAGGGCTTCGGCTACACGTACGGGAACTCGCTGCGGCGGGTACTGCTCTCCTCGCTCGGCGGCGCCGCGATCAAGAGCGTCCGCATCGAGGGCGTCGCGCACGAGTTCTCGACCGTCCCCGGGGTCAAGGAGGACGTCACCGACATCGTCCTCAACCTCAAGGACATCGTCATTCGCATGCACACCGACGCCGACGAGGTCGAGGCCCCGCTGGTCGCCACCGGCCCGGGCGAGGTCAAGGCCAAGGACATCGACCTCCCCGCCGGGGTCGAGATCCTCAACCCCGACGCGCCGATCGCGACGCTGGAGAAGCGGACCAAGCTCGAGCTCTACCTGACCATCGGCCGGGGCCGCGGCTACTCGCCGGCGGAGGAGAACAAGACCGAGGATCAGCCGATCGGCGTGATCCCGATCGACTCGATCTTTTCGCCGATCCGGCGTGCCTCCTACGAGGTCGACTCCGCCCGCGTCGGGCAGCGCACCGACTTCGACAAGCTCACGCTCGAGGTCGAGACCGACGGCTCGATCGAGCCGGGCTCGGCGGTGCGCGAGGCGGCCGAGATCCTGATCAAGACGATGGCGATCTTCACCGACGCCGACCGGGTCGAGGAGCTGACCGCCCGTGAGGCGATCGCCGTCGACGGCGACGGCGCCTTCGCTCCGGTTGCCGGCGCGACCGAGGGCGACGACCGCCTGATCGAGGAACTGGAGATCGGCGTCCGCGCCTACAACTGCCTCAAGCGGGCGGGGATCCAGACGGTCGGCGACCTCGTCCAGCGCTCGGAGTCGGAGCTGAACGCGATCCCGAACTTCGGCAAGCGCAGCACCGAAGAGGTCATGGAAGCGCTTCATGCGCTCGGGCTGAACCTCCGCGACGAGTAGGCCATGCGCCACGGCAAGCAGCGCAACAAGCTCAGCCGCGACAGCGCCCACCGGCGGGCGCTGATGCGCAACCTGTGCCGCGACGTGATCGAGCACGAGCGGATCACGACCTCGCAGGCGAAGGCGAAGGCCGTGAAGCCGAAGCTGGAGAAGCTGATCACGCTCGCCAAGCGCGGCGATCTGCACGCGCGGCGCCAGGCGCTCTCGGAGCTCGGCCAGGACAAGTTCCTGGTCCACAAGCTGTTCGAGGAGGTCGCCCCGCGCTACGCCGAGCGGCCGGGCGGCTACACCAGGATCGTCAAGCTCGGGCCGCGTCGGTCGGACTCGACCGAGATGGTCTTCCTCGAGCTCGTCTAGGTCTCCCGCCTCCGACTAGGCTCGGGCGGTGCCGACCGTCCGCCTGCTGATCGCTTACGACGGCTCGCGCTTCGCGGGCTGGTCGGCGCAGCCCGGGCAGCGCACGGTGCAGGGAGAGCTCGAGTCCGCGCTCGAGCGGATCCTCGGCGACCTGATCGAGCTCACGGTCGCGGGGCGCACGGACGCCGGCGTGCACGCCACCGGCCAGGTGGCGAGCTTCGAGCACCCCCGCGAGCTTCCCGACCGGCCCGCGGAGCGACTCAACGCCGTCCTGCCCCGGGACCTCGCGGTGCTGGAGGCATCCCCGGCCCCCGACGGCTTCGACGCCCGGCGCTCGGCGACGGCGCGGATCTACCGCTACCGGGTGCTCACGTCCACGGTCCGCGACCCGTTCGAGGAGCGGCGCGCGCTCTGGTGGCGCCACGCCCTCGATCGAGAGCTGCTCGAAGCGGCCGCCGCCGCGGTCGTCGGCCACCACGACTTCACCGCGTTCACCCCGACCCAGACCGAGCACACGCTGTTCGAGCGCACGGTCGACACCTGTGCCTGGGAGCAGGAGCGCGCCGAGCTGCTCGCGCTGCGGGTCGAAGCGCGGTCGTTCATGCGCAACCAGGTCCGCGTCCTCGTCGGGACCATGCTCGAGGTCGGCAACGGCCGTCGCGGGCTCGACGACTTCCGGGCCCTGCTCACCGGCGCGCCCCGCGACGCCGCGGGCGAGACCGCGGCGCCGCACGGCCTCTACCTCGAGCGCGTCCGCTACGAGGACTGAGCGTGGCCGAGCAGCCTTTTCGAGACCAGCCGCCGCGGGCGCTCCGGATGCCTTCGATCCTCGCCGGGCGGGTCATGCGCACCCGAGCGGGCAGGGCGCTGGCGGTCAACCTCTTCCACCGCGCCTACTACGAGGGAGACCGTGCCTGGGAGGACTCGAGCTGGCTCGGCTCGAGGGCGCTCAAGGCCCCGCAGGACCTCTGGGTCTACCAGGAGATCGTCACCGCCCTGCGGCCGGAGCTGATCATCGAGACCGGGACGTTCGAGGGCGGCAGCGCGCTCTATCTGGCCACGGTCTGCGATGCGATCGGCCACGGCACGGTGGTGAGCGTCGACGTGCGCCCGCGCGACGGGCTCCCGGAGCACGAGCGGATCGAGTACGTGGTCTCCTCCTCGGTCGACCCGGCGCTCGTCGCCCGCCTGCGCGAGCGCGCCGCGGCGGCCGCCGGCGTGCTCGTGATCCTCGACTCCGACCACTCGCGCGAGCACGTGCTCGCCGAGCTGCGCGCCTACGGGCCGCTGGTCGGGCCCGGCGGCTATCTGATCGTGGAGGACACGAACGTCAACGGCCACCCGGTCGCGCGGCACTGGGGGCCGGGGCCGATGGAGGCGGTCGACGCCTACCTCGCCGAGGGCGCCCCGTTCGAGATCGACCGCAGCCGCGAGAAGTTCCTCTTCAGCTGCAACCCGCGCGGGTTCCTGCGCCGGGCCGAGGGGGCGTGAGAGCGGGGCTCAGCCCTCGCGCGGGAGCACGTCGGTGGGGCCGTCCACCCAGGCCCGGACGCGGTCGCCCTCGTGCCAGGCCGGGAACCCGAGCCGGCGCGAGCGGATCGTCTTCCCCGAGCCGAGGCGCAGCTCGACCAGCTGGTCGTGGCCGAAGAAGCGCCGGCCGACGACCTCGGCGCTCGCGGCGCCATCGGGACCGCTGATCCCGATCGCGATCGACTCCGGGCGCAGCAGCACGTCGACCGGCCCGTCGACCTCCTGGTCGGCCGAGAACGAGCCGAGCTCGCAGCTCACCCGCCCGCCCGCGGACTCGCCGGGGACGACCTCGACCTCGCCGAGGAACGTCGCGACCCAACGCGACGCCGGGCGCGAGTAGATCTCCTCCGGCGTGCCGACCTGCTCGATCACGCCGTCGCGCATCACGGCGACGGTCTCGGCGATGCTCAGCGCCTCGGCCTGGTCGTGGGTGACGAAGAGCGCGGTGACCCGGGCGCGGGCGAGGATCTCGCGGACCTCCTGGCGCAGGCGGTCGCGCAGGCCCGCGTCGAGGTTGGAGAACGGCTCGTCCATGAGGATCAGCTCCGGCGTGGGCGCGAGCGCCCGGGCAAGGGCGACGCGCTGCTGCTGGCCGCCCGACAGCTCGTGCACCGGGCGCTTCGCCTCCGCATCGAGCCCGACGAGCTCCAGCACCGCGGCGACGCGCTCGCGGTCGGGCTTGCGGCCGAGGCCGTAGCCGACGTTGCCGGCGACGTCGAGATGGGGGAACAGGGCGTAGTCCTGGAAGACCATGCCGATCCGGCGCTGCTCGGGGGAGACGAACTCGCCCGGGCCGCAGAGGGTGCGCTCGCCGATCGCGATCTCGCCCGCGTCGGGGCGCTCGAGGCCGGCGATCAACCGCAGCGTGGTCGTCTTCCCGCATCCCGACGGGCCGAGGAGGGCGCAGATCGACCCGGCCTCGACCTCGAGCTCGACTCCGTCGACGGCGCGGGTCGAGCCGTAGTGCTTGCGCAGGCCGGAGAGGCGCAGGGGGGCCGCTGTCGCGGTCGCGCTCACGCCTGCACCGAGCCCCGTTCGGAGAGCAGGTACAGCGGCACCGCCGCCACCAGGAGCAGGATCAGCGAGGGGATCGCGCTCGCCTCGTAGAAGCCGTACGTCGTCTGGTTCCAGATCTCGGTCGCCAAGGTCCTGAAGCCGATCGGAGCGAGGATCAGCGTAGCCGGAAGCTCCTTGATCGCGTGCAGGAAGACGAGCGCCGCGCCGGCCATGATCCCGCCCCGCACCAGCGGCGCCGTGATCGTCCGGAAGACCTCCATCGGCCGTCTGCCGAGCCCCCGCGCCGCCTCCTCGACCCGGGGCGAGACCTGTGCCAGGGAGGCGCCGATCGGCCCGATCGCGAGCGGCAGATAGTGCACGGTGAGGGCGAAGATCAGCAGCGCCAGCGTCTGGTAGACGACCGGCACCGCGCGGGTCGCGAAGAACACGAGCGCGAGCGCGACGATGATCCCGGGAAGGGCATACCCGGCGTGTCCGACGCGCTCGATCGTCCGCGTCACCGCGCTCGGGAAGCGGCCGACGAGCAGGGCGACCACGAGCGCGGCGAGCCCGCCTGCGATCGCCGCCCCGACCCCGGTCATCAGCGAGTTCGCGGCGAGGCCGAGCGCGAGGTCGGACGACATGCTGCCCGAGTAGATCCCCTTGGTCGCCCAGTAGAGGAGCACGCCGACCGGGAGCACGAGGGCGATCAGCACCAGCGCCGAGCAGAAGCCGAGTGCCGGCCAGCGCCACCGACCGAGCCCGTAGGGCTGCGGGGGGCGCGCCGCGCCGGGCCCGAGCCGGTGCACGGCGCGCGCGTTGCGAAACCGCGAGTTGATCCACAGCAGGACCAACATCACGCAGACGAGAACCATCCCGAGCCCGGCCGTGGCGCTGCGGTCGAAGCTCGACTTGTACGAGAGGTAGATCTCGCGCGTGAAGGCGTCGAAGCGCATGATCGACACGGCGCCGAAGTCGCTCATCACGAACAGCGCGACCAGCAGTCCGCCGACGGCGAGCGCCGGCCACAGCTGCGGCATGACCACGGTGCGGAAGGTCTCGAACGGGCCGCGTCCCATCGCGCGAGCGGCATCCTCGAGCTGTGGGTCGATCCGTTTCAGGGTCGCGCGCACCGGCAGCAGGGCGAGCGGGTAGGTGAACAGCGTGAGCACGATCCAGGCGCCCCAGAAGCCGTAGATGGACGGCAGGTGGTCCACGCCGAGAGCGTCCTGGAGCAGGCCGTTGGGGCCGAGCGCGGAGACGAACAGGTAGGCCCCGACGTAGGTCGGGATCACCAGCGGCAGCGTGCACAGCGTCGCCCACAGGCGCCGGGCGGGGAGATCGGTGCGCACGGTGAGCCAGCCGACCGGGAGCGCGATCGCGATCGAGGTCGCGGTCACCGCGGCGGCGAGGCCGAGCGTGTTGACGAGGATGTGGAGCGTGCGCGACGAGGTCGCGGTCTCCCAGGCGTGGCCGAAGTCGCCGGCGAAGACGATGACCAGATAGGCCGCCGGCAGGATGACGGCGGCGCCGACGATCAGCCCGAGCCCGAGGAGCGCCAGCGGTGGGCGCCTGCGGCCGAGGATGCCGGGCACCGGGAGCCGCGGTCGGTCGGGCCCGGCGGCGACCGCCTCGCCGGTCGCCGCGCTCATCAGAGCGCCCCGGCGTCCTGCATCAGCTGGATCGTCGCCTGAGTCGCGCCGATGTCGGAGAGGTTCCCGGGCGAGGGCGGGATCTTCGACAGCGGCACGGTCAGCGACGGATCCGCCGGCACGCCCTTGGCGAGCGGGTACTCCTTCGAGCTCGAGGTGAAGAACGTCTGCCCCTTCTTCGAGAGCAGGCTGCGGATGAAAGCGAACGCCTCGTCCTTGCGGTCGGACGACTCGAGCACGCCGACGCTGGTCAGGAGCAGCAGCGAGCCGAGGCCCTCCGGCGGGAAGTAAACCTTCACCGGATAGTCGGGACCCTCGGCGGCGACGGCTTGGGCCACGTAGTAGTGGTTGATCAGGCCGACGTCGATCTCGCCGTTGGCGATCGCGTCGCGGATCGAGACGTTGTCGGGGTACTCCTGGGTGTCGTTGTTCACCATTTCCCTGACCCACTCCTGCGCGACGGCGTCGCCGTATCGCAGCCGCATTGCGGTCACGTACTGCTGCAGCGAGTCCGAGGCGGGCGACCAGCCAACGCGCCCGTTCCACGTCGGGTCGGTGAAGCCGAACGGCGAGTCCGGCAGCTCGGACCTCTTCACGTCCGGCCCGTACGCGATCACCCTGGCGCGGCCGGTGACGCCGACCCAGCGCCCGTCCGGGTCGCGGTACTGCGGCGGCACCCGGTCGAGGATGTCCTGCGGCAGCTTCGCCAGCAGGCCGCGGTCGGCGACCGCGCCGATCGCGCCCGGCTCCTGGGCGAAGAAGACGTCGGCGGGGGAGTTGTCGCCCTCCTCGACCAGGGTCGCGGCGAGGTCGCCGGTCTCGCCGTAGCGGACCTGGACGTCGCGGTCGGCCTGGGCCTCGTACATATCGACGGCGCCGCCGATCGCGGCGGGAATCCGTCCCGAGTAGAGCGTGATCCCCTCTGTCGAGGGCTCTGACGGGCCGCCGCCGGAGTCCTCTGAGGTCGCGCTGCAGGCGCCGAGGGCGAGCGCCGCGGCGGCGACGAGGATCGGGATCAGCTGGATTCGGTGAACTCGCATCGAATTTGCGACGGGGCTCCGCCCGCCGAGTTAGGGAAGCCTAATCTTACGGAGTGCCCGGCCCCCGGATCGCAGTGCCACTCGCCATCGGCGCGCTTGCCGCAGCCTCGCTGCTGGCTCCCTTCGCGCCCTTCTACGACCCGTGGGCGTGGCTCGTCTGGGGCCGTGAGGCGGCCGGCTTCGACCTCGACACCGGTGCGGGACCGTCGTGGAAGCCGTTGCCGGTGCTGGTCGCCGCGCTGCTCGCGCCGGCCGGCGACGCCGCCCCGGCCCTCTGGCTCGCAATCGCCCGCGCGGGCTGGCTGGCGGCGGTCGCGCTCGCCTTCCGCCTCGCGTGGCGCCTGGCCATTCCGTCGCGGGCGGGATCGTGGTCGGCGGTCGCCCCCGAGTCCGGCCGGGGCCGGGTCGTGCGGGCAATCGCGGGTGCGATCGCCGCGCTCGGCCTCGTCCTGCTGCTCGACCCGTTCACGTCCTGGACCCGGCAATTCGCCGGCGGGCTCTCGGAGCCGTTGCTGGTCGCGCTCGTCCTCGGGGCGGTCGATCGCGGGCTCTCGCGCCGCACCGGCCAGGCGCTCGGGCTCGGCTTCGCAGCCGCGCTGCTGCGACCCGAGGTCTGGCCGCTGCTGGCCGCCTACGGCGTCTGGGCGTGGAGGCGCGAGCCGCGCCTGCGAGGCCGGCTCGTCGCGGGCGCGGTCGCCCTGCCGGCGCTCTGGCTGGTCCCGGACCTGCTCGGCTCGGGCGACCTGCTGACCGGGGCCGACCGCGCGCGCGAGGCGAGTGGGACGCCGGTGCACGAGGGAATCGAATCGCTCGGCCGCTCGCTGGAGCTGCCGCTGGTCGCGCTCTGGCTCGCGGCGGCGATCGCCGTCGTCGGCGCGCGCCGGCACCGGGAGCGGGACATCCTCGTGCCGGCCGCCGGGGCGCTCGCCTGGATCGCGATCGTCGCCGTGCTCGCCGCGGCCGGGTACGCGGGCCTGCCGCGGTTCGCGGCACCGGCGGCCGCGGTCGTCTGCGTGCTCGGCGGCGTCGGCGTTGCACGGTCGGTGGACGCGATCAGCCGCGCGCGGCCCCGCCATGCGGCGGCGATCGCCCTCGCGGGGGTCGTGATCGCCGCGCTCGTCGCGCAGGGTGCCGTCCGCGCGTCGCGGATCCCCGGCGAGCTCGGGAGCGCCGCCGAGTACGGCGACCGGATCGATCGCCTCGACCGGCTGGTCGAACGCGTCGGCGCCCGGCGAATCGTCGGGTGCGCTCCCGTGAGCTCGACCGACTTCCTCAGCGAGACGGCGCTCGCCTGGCGGCTCGAGCTGCCGATCGCCGCGATCCACTCCCGCTTTCTGACCTCGCCGCCGGAGGGCACGGCGATCGTCAACGACGACGATCCGGACCCGGCGACGCGGGCGATCGAGGCGGGCGCGACGCCGATCGGGCGGCTTGGCGAGTGGTCGGCCTACGAGGTCTCCTGCGGCGCCGCGACCTCGGCCGCGAGCGGCCGCGCCATCGCCGGGGTCGCGGGAGCGTCGCGATACGGCGACTCGGCGAGCTCGCCCTCCTCGAGGTAGGCGTCATCCGCGTTCACCGCCCAGATATCGTGCCCGCGCCCGTCGCAGAGGTTCTCGACCGCCCGCATCGCCGTCAGCATCGAGTGGTCGGAGTTGTTGTAACGGTGAAGGCCGTTGCGACCCACCTGCACGAGCCCGTCGAGCCCGTCGAGCCAACCCCGCAGCGACCCCAGGCGCCGCTCGTAGCCGGAGTCGTAGATCGGGTAGGCGCGCGGGACGCGGACCACATGCCCGGCGACCGGGGGCGCTCCCGGCGAGGCCGAGGCGCCCGAGCTCCTCGGCGGCGCGGGCGACGAGCTCGTCGTCGGACGCCGACCAGAGCTCGTCGCCCTCGAAGCAGAAGTACTCGAGGCCGAGGCAGCTGCGCCCGGGCTCGGGCACGAGGTCGGGGCTCCAGGCGCGGAAGTTCTGGATCCTGCCGACGCGGACCCCGGGGTCGTGGACGTAGATCCAGTTGTCCGGGAACGGCTCGGGGCCGTCCAGCACCAGGGCGACGCAGATGAAGTCGCGATAGCGCAGGCCCGCGGCGGCCTCGAGCACCTCGCCGGGCGGCCGGGGCTCGACGATGGCGGCGAGCGTGCGCAGGGGCAGGGAGGAGATGACGTGGTCCGTACTCCGCCGCTCGCCGCCGGCCGTCACCTCGATCGTGCGATCGGGCAGCAGGCGGATCGAGGTCACCGGGGCGTCGAGGGTGAGGCGGCCGCCGGCGGCGACCATGTCGGCGGCCATCCGCTCCCACATCTGGCCCGGGCCGAGGCGGGGGTAGTGGAACTCCTCGATCAGCGTCCGGACCTCGTCGCCGCCGGCGCCGACCGCCGATCGCGCCGCCTTCCACAGCGACAGCCCGCGGATCCTCTGCGCCGCCCACTCGGCCCTGATCTCGGAGGTGGAGACGCCCCAGACCTTCTCGGTATAGGAGCGGAAGAAGAGCTCGAACAGCCGCCGCCCGAAGCGCTGCGAGACCCACTCCTCGAAGGTCTCGGCCGGCGGTCGGGGCCGCAGGCGCGCGGCCGCGTAGGAGGCTCCGCTGCGGACGACCTCAACCGGGCCGACCTTGCGCATCACGTCGTCGATCCGCAGCGGGTAGTCGATCAGCCGCCCGCGCCAGTAGATCCGCGAGAGGCGGCGGCGCAGCAGCAGCTCCGGCCCGAGCAGCTCCAGCCACAGCGACTCGACCTCGGGGCTCTTGGTGTAGAAGCGATGGCCGCCGAGGTCGAAGCGGTACCCGTCGCGCACCTCGGTCCGCGCCAGGCCCCCGACCGCCGGCGCGGCCTCGAGCACGGTCACCGGCTCGCCGCGCCGCGCCAGCAGGTAGCCGGCCGTCAGCCCGGCCGGCCCGGCCCCGAGCACCAGGTGGGGGCGCCTGCGTCTAGCCTTGCCGTTCTCGAACTCCGACCTCAGAGGTTGGGATTCTAATTAGGTATGCCTAACTCCCGCCCACCGACCCTCGCGGTGATCGTCCCCGCGACCGATCGCCCGCCGACGCTGGCGCGCTGCCTCGAGGCCCTGGCCGATTCGAGCGAGCCTCCCGACGAGCTGATCGTGGTCACCGATCCGCCCGGGTCCGGGCCCGCCGCGGCCCGCAACGCGGGTGCCATCCAGGCGCGCAGCGAGCTGGTCGCGTTCGTCGACGCGGACGTCGCGGTCGCGCCCGAGGCGCTCGCGCGCCTGCGGGCGCTGTTCGCCGCCGACCCCGGGCTCGCGGCCGCCTTCGGCGCCTACGACGACGCCCCGGCCGCGCCCGGGGTGGTCTCGCGGTTTCGCAACCTGCTCCACCACCACGTCCACGCCGGCGCCGCCGGGCCGGCGCAGACCTTCTGGGCCGGGCTCGGCGCCGTCCGCCGCCCGGCGTTCGTCGCGGCCGGCGGCTTCGACGCCGAGCGCTTCGCCCTGCCGTCGGTCGAGGACATCGAGCTCGGCATGCGGCTGCGCGACTCCGGCGCCGCGATCGCGCTCGACCCGGGCGTTCGCGGGACCCACCTGAAGCGCTGGTCGCTGGGCTCGATGGTGAGCGCCGACCTGCGGCGCCGCGGGATCCCCTGGATGCGGCTGCAGCTCGAGGCGGGGGCGTTCTCCGACACGCTCAACCTAGGGTGGCGCCACCGCCTCAGCGCCCTCGCGGCGGTCGCGGCGGCGCTCGCGGGAATCGCCCGCCGCCCGGCAGCGGCGCTCGCGGCTGTCGGGGCGATGGTCGCCCTCAACCTGCGCTTCTACGCCCTGCTCGGGCGCCGCGGTGGCCCGGCCCTGGCGCTCGCGGGCGTCCCGCTGCACCTCGTCCACCACCTGACCGCGGCCTGCGCCGCGATCGCCGGCGCGCTCGCCCACGCGGTCGCGGGCGAGCCCCGGGGGCGGCGGTGACCCCGGCTCCGCTGCGGGTCGGGCTCGTCGGCTGCGGGCGCCTCGCCGAGCTCGGCTACGTCCCGGCGCTCGCCAGGGCCGACGGGATCGTGCTCGCCGCGGTCGCCGATCCGGTCGCCGGTCGCCGGGAGCGGATCGCCTCGATGGCGGCCGCCCGCGGGTCGCGGCCCAGCAGCCACGCCGGCGCCGGCGAGCTGCTCGCGGCGTCCGAGGTCGAGGCGCTGGTGATCGCCAGCCCCCCGGTCGAGCACCTGCGCCAGGCACAGCTGGCGGCCGGCGCCGGGTTGCCGGCGCTGGTCGAGAAGCCGCCGGCGCTCGCCGGCGCCGGCGCCGAGCAGCTCGCGGCGCTCCGGCCGGCTCCGTGGGTCGGCTTCAACCGCCGCTTCCTGCACGGCGCCCGGCTGCTCGCCCGCCTGCCGACCGAGGGGCCGCTCGACCTCGAGCTCGAGCTCGACTACCGGCGCCGCTCGTGGCGCCCCCTGACCGTCGACGAGGACGTGCTCACCGACATCGGCCCGCACCTCGTCGACCTGGCGCTGGTGCTCTCGCGCGCCGACGCCGCCCGGGTGACCTCGGCGCGGGTCTCCGGCGCCCGGGCCGAGGTCGAGCTCGAGACCCGGCGGGGAACGGCCCGGATCCGGTGCGCGAACGATCGCCCCCATCGGGAGCGTGTGCGCGCCCGCGGCGAGGGCGGCAGGCCCCTCGCTTCGGTCGGGGCGGGCGGGCCCGTGGCGGCGCTCACCAGCCGCCTCCCCGGACGCGCTCATCCGCTGGTCGAGTCGCTGCGCGACCAGCTCGCGGCGTTCGCCCGCGCCGTGCGAGGCGAGAGCCCGGGGCTGCTGGCGAGCGCCGCCGACGGCGCCCGGGTGATGAGGCTGATCGACGAGGCGCGCATGATGGCGGAGCCGCGGCCGGCGACGTGATCTGCGTGCTCCAGTTCGACGCCGCGAGCGTCGCCGTGCTCGAGCGCCTGCTCGCGGCCGGCCGGCTCCCGAACCTCGCCGGGCTGCTCGAGGGCGGTCGGCGGCTGAAGCTCGCGACGCCCGCCGAGGACTTCGCCGCGGGCGCCTTCCACACCCTCTACAGCGGTGTCGAGCTCGGCGACCACGGGATCTTCTACCCCTTCCAGTGGTCGGCCGCCGAGCAGCGGGCGCGCTACGCGACCGCGTTCGAGGCCCCGCCGCCGGTCTGGGAGCGGCTCGGCGAATCCGGCCTGCGCACGCTGGCGATCGACCCGTACGAGAGCCGGCCGCCGCGCCGCGCGGAGGGCACGCTCGTCTGCGGCTGGGGCTTCTCCGACCGGGTCGTGCTCCCGCGGTGGTCGTGGCCGGAGGACGCCGGCCGCCGCTTCGCACGCCGCCACGGGCGCGGCCCGCAGGCGACCGAGATCTTCGGCCGGCCGCGGGCCCGCGACCTGCTCGCGCTGCGCGAGAAGCTGGTCGCCGCGCCGGGCCGGATCGCGGCGCTCGCCGAGGAGCTCCTGGCGCGCGAGTCGTTCGACCTCGCCTGGCTCACGTTCAGCGCCGCGCACCTCGCCGGACACCAGTTCTGGGACCTCTCGCAGCTCGATCAGGCCGAGCTCGATCCAGCCGCCCGGGCAACCCTCGAGACCGCGCTCCACGACGTCTACGCGGCCGTGGACGCCGCTCTCGGCCGCGTGCTCGCCGCGCTGCCGCCCGGCGCCGACGTGATCGCCGCCTCGGCCGTCGGCATGGACGTGAACACCAGCCGGGCTGACCTGCTGCCGCGGATGCTCGCCCTGGTGCTCGCCGGCGGGCCGGTGGACCAGAACGGCGCCGGGGCGATCTGGCGCCTGCGTGCGGCGATGCCCACGCGGCTGCGCGGCGCGATCGCCGGCGCGCTGCCCGACCGCGCCGCGCTCGCGCTCACCGCCCGGCTCGAGCTCCGCGGCCTCGACTGGGCGACCACGCGGGCCTTCGCCCATCCGGCCGACAACCAGGGCTACGTGCGGCTCAACCTCCGCGGGCGCGAGCGCGACGGGATCGTCGGCCCGGGCGAGGCGGACGGGCTGATCGACGAGATCGCGGCCGGCCTCGCGACCTTCACCGACCACGACGGCGCCCCGGCGGTCGCGGGGGTCGTTCGCGCCCCCGACCTCTACTCCGGCGCCCACGCCGCCCGGCTCCCCGACCTCGTCGTCCGCTGGTCCGAGCGCCCGGCGACAGCTCTCGCCTCGGTCCACTCGCCCCGCTTCGGCGAGGTCCGGCGGGCGGGCAGCGGCTCCGGCCGCTCGGGCAACCACACGCCGGGCGATGCGTGGGCGGTGGTGGCGCCCGGGGCGTCGGCCCACGCGCGGTTGACGCGGCCGGCGCGCCTGGTCGACGTGGCCGCGACGGTGTGCGAGGTGTGCGGCGCGGACCGTCGTGACCTACCCGGGGAGCCGCTGCTGCGCCGGCGGGGTAGGGCTGGGTAAAGGGGGGAGTCAGGCTCGGCGGATCGCCCGGACTCGAGGCGCCGTCGGCCTCGAGCCGCGTCTTTTCCCCGTATAGCGGGGTCAATGCGCGACTCGGCCCGCCGGGCCGCGTCAGCCGCCCCGGCCGCGGCGTGGCTCAGCGTCCCTCGCCCCCCTTACCCAGCCCCGCCAACCTCTCGGCGGCCACTCCCGCCGCGGTGGCGGCCTGGGCGACCACGACCAGCGCCCCGACTGCCGCACCCTCCCCGAATCCCCGGCGCACCAGGCCCGCGTAGAAGCCGGGCCGCGCGAGCCCTCGCCCCGCCGCCGCCGCCCGGTATCGCGCCGCCCCGCGCCCGTACCGGTACTGCTGGCGCGCGAAGGCGGCCATGTCGAGCTCCTGGCGGTGCACGACCACCGCCTCCGGAACGTAGACGGGGCTCAGCCCGGCGCCGCCCGCCCGGGCGCTCCAGTCGCGATCCTCGCCGGCGGCGGCGGGGAACGACTCGTCGAACGGCAGCAACTCGAGGGCCTCGCGGGCGAGCGCCAGGTTGCAGCTCGGGGCGAACCCGAGCCGGCGGGCCGGGTCGAGCGAGGCGAGCGTGAGCCCGGCGACGATCGCCTGCGAGGCGCGCACCGCGGCCGGCGCGCCCGCCGGCGCCACCGTCGCCCCGGCGGCGGCACCCGCCTGCGCCGCCCGCCGCGCGAGCGCCGCGGCCCATCCCGACACGGGCTCGCAGTCGTCGTCGACGAAGCAGACCACCTCACCCCCGGCCGCGCGGGCGCCCAGGTTGCGGGCGGTCGCGGGCCCGTGGCCGCCCGCCCGAACGATCCGAGCGGCGGGCGCACCGTCGAGCGCCCGGGCGAGCGCGGCGCGGTCGCGGGAGCCGTCGTCGACGACCACGACCTCGTGCTCGCCGCCGATCGCGGCGAGGCAGCGGGCCAGGGCGGCCGGGCGGTCTCGGGTCGGGACGACGATCGAGATCTGCATCGGGATTGACGTTATTGGCGTCGGTAAAGTCGGCGGCCGATCGACTCTCTGCTCAGATGCTCGTCCTGCTGACAAACGACGACGGAATCGGCGCCCGCGGGCTCCACGAGCTGCGGCGCGCGCTCGGCGAGCTCGACTCTGTAGAGGTCAGGGTGATCGCCCCGCACACCAACCGCAGCGGCACCGCCCGCAGCATCACCACCCGCTCGCCGATCTGGGTCGAGGAGGTCGACTTCGACGACGGCACCACGGGGTTCGCGACCGAGGGCACGCCCGTCGATTGCGTCCGCTTCGCCGACCTCGGGCTGCTCGGCGGGCGGCCCGACCTGATCGTCTCGGGGATCAACCACGGGTCCAACCTGGGCGACGACGTCACCTACTCGGGCACCGTGGCCGCGGCCTTCGAGGGGATCATCCTCGGGATCCCCGCGGTCGCGGTGTCGCAGCAGGCCGGCATCGGCGGCATGGGCTACGCGGGGCGCGAGTTCGACTTCACCTACTCGGCCGGCGTGGCGCGCGAGGTCGTCCGCAGGGTGATCGACACCGGGCTCTCGCCCTCGACGCTGATCAACATCAACTGCCCCGCCGGCGAGCCGAGCGGGATCGAGATCGCCCGGCTGGGCAAGCGCCTCTACGACGACGAGCTCAAGCTGGTCGAGGAGGGCGACGGCAACCGCCGGCGCTACAAGATCTACGGCTTCGAGCCCTCGCACGAGGACGAGGACGGGACAGATCTGAACGCGGTCGCCGCGGGCCGGGTGGCGATCACGCCGATCCACTTCGATCTCACCGACCACGGTGAGGTCGAGCGGCTTGGCGGCTGGGACCTCGAGGAGCTCGGGGCCGGGCTCGGGATCGCCGCGGGCTGATGAGCACGCCCGCCGAACGCGCCGCCGAGCTTCGCCGGCTGATCGTCGAGGCCGATCACCTCTACTACGAGCTCGACGATCCGACGCTTGGCGACGACGAGTACGACGACCTGCTGCGCGAGCTGCGGGCGCTCGAGGCCGAGCACCCGGAGCTCATCACCCCGGACTCCCCGACCCAGCGGGTCAGCGGCCGCGCCACCGACCGCTTCCCCCAGGTTCGTCACGTCGAGCAGATGCTGTCGCTCGGCAACGCCCGCGGCGCCGACGAGTTCCGCGCCTGGGAGACGCGGCTGCACAACCGGCTGAAGCGGCTCGACATCTCACCGGAAGAGCTTCGCTTCATCGCCGAGCCGAAGATCGACGGGATCGCGATCTCGCTTCTGTACGAAAACGGCGAGTTCGTTCGTGGCGCGACCCGCGGCGACGGGGTGATCGGCGAGGACGTGACCCCGAACCTGAAGACGATCAAGGCGATCCCGCACACGATCGACGACGCGCCGGAGCTGATCGAGGTGCGCGGCGAGATCTACTTCCCGCGCTCGGGCTTCGCCGAGCTCAACGAGCAGCGCGCCTCCGAGGGCCTCTCGACCTTCGCCAACCCGCGCAACGCGACCGCCGGCACGGTTCGCAACCTCGACGTCTCGGTGACCGCCTCGCGGCCGCTGTCGATGTGGAGCTACGGGATCGGCGGCCGCCGCGGGATCGAGTTCGCCAGCCACTCGGACGAGCTCGAGTGGATGCGCGACCGCGGCTTCGCGGTCAACGGCGACATCTCCGAGCACGAGAACGTCGACGACGTGGTCGAGCGCTGCCTCTGGTGGGAGGAGCGCCGCGAGTCGCTCGACTTCGAGATCGACGGGGTCGTGGTCAAGGTCGACCAGATCCCGCTGTGGCGCGAGCTCGGGGTCACCGGCCGCGAGCCGCGCTGGGCAGTGGCCTGGAAGTTCCCCCCGATCACGGCTACGACCACGCTCAACCGGATCGTCTGGAACGTCGGCCGCACGGGGCGCCTGCTGCCGTTCGCGGAGCTCGAGCCGGTTCACGTCGGCGGGGTCACGGTCTCGACCGCGACCCTCCACAACGAGGAGGACCTGGCGAAGAAGGACGTGCGGCAGGGCGATGAGGTCGTGGTCACCCGGGCCGGCGACGTGATCCCGCAGGTGATCGCACCGCTGATCCAGCGCCGCGAGGGCAAGCGGCTGCGCAAGGCGAAGCCGCCGAAGAAGTGCCCGATTTGCAAGACGCCGACGGTGAAGCCCGAGGACGGCGTCTGGACGATCTGCCCCAACCGCCGCGGCTGCCCGGGGCAGAACTTCCAGCTCGTCAAGCATTTTCGGGGCGCGATGGACATCGAGGGGCTGGGCGAGAAGAACCTCTATCGCTTCCTCGACGAGGGCCTGCTCACCGACCCCGCCTCGATCTACGACCTGCAGGCGGAGACGATCGCCGCCCTCGAGGGGTTCGGCGAGACCTCGGCGAACGCGCTGATCGGCGAGATCGAGCGCTCCAAGCAGAGCCCGTTCGGGCGCGTCCTCTACGCCCTCGGGCTGCCGGGGATCGGCTACGTGAACGCCAACTCCCTCGCCGAGCACTTCGGCTCGATGGAGAAGCTGGCCGCGGCCGAGCCCGAGCAGATCGCCGAAGCCGAGGGCATCGGCCCGGTGCTGGCCGAGTCGCTGCGCGAGGAGCTCTCCGACGAGGCCATGGTCGCGCTGATCGAGCGCCTGCGCGAGCGCGGGCTTCGCTTCGAGCTCTCGGCGGCCGAGCGCGCCGCCGAGGAGGGACCGCTGAGCGAGAAGACCTTCGTCCTCACCGGCACCATGCCCAACCTCTCCCGCGACGAGGCGACGCGGCTGATCCGCGCCGCCGGCGGCAAGGTCACCGGCTCGGTCTCGAAGAACACCGACTACCTGGTCGCCGGCGACAGCCCGGGCACGAAGCTCGCCAAGGCCGAGGAGGTCGGCACCGAGATCCTCGACGAGGAGG